>NZ_JBVXUT010000004.1:0-379593 GCF_055901755.1 Pelorhabdus sp. sgz311001 | reverse complement strand
ACCTTAATCGGAGCGAACGGAGCGGGAAAGAGTACGACGCTGCGGACGATTTCGGGTCTGTTAAAGCCGAAAGAAGGATCGATCAACTTTGAAGGAAAAAATATAGCGGGAATGGCGGCCCCGGGCATTGTAAAGCTGGGGATTTCTCAGGTGCCGGAAGGTCGGCGAATTTTTGCGAATATGACTGTGTTAGAGAATATTGAGCTGGGAGCTTATATTCGCAGTGACAAAAAGGAAATTGCCGAAGATATGAAAATGGTCTTTGAGCGGTTTCCACGACTCAATGAAAGAAAGAGCCAGTTAGCAGGGACGTTATCAGGGGGCGAACAGCAGATGCTGGCCATGGGGCGCGCTTTAATGAGTCGTCCGCGGCTGCTGTTATTAGATGAACCAAGTATGGGACTTGCGCCGCTATTAGTAAAAGAAATATTTTCGATCATCCAAGAGATCAATAAGACAGGAACGACGGTTCTGCTTGTAGAACAGAATGCACATATGGCTTTATCGATTGCGCATCATGCTTATGTATTGGAAACAGGCAGAATCACACTGTCTGGTCCGGCGGCGGAACTAGCTGCTAGTGAAGAAGTCCGCAAGGCTTATCTCGGCGGCTAAAGACGAACCACATGGATTTGTTTTTGTATAGATTTAATTTGGCTATCAATCTTAAGGAGTGGTATTCATGTTTGTAGCAACTCGAATGACGGAAAGTCCAGTTACTGTTACACCGGATACACCTGTATTGGAAGCAAAAGAACTCATGAAAACTCATAAGTTTCGCCGTCTGCCTGTTGTAAGAGATGGAAAGCTCGTGGGGATTGTTACAGACCGTGACTTAAGGGAAGTATCGGCATCGCCAGCTACGACTTTATCAGTTCATGAACTCAACTACCTGCTTGCGAAGATGAAAATTTCCGACATTATGAAGAAAAATGTGCTTACAATTGCTGCTGATGCAACCATTGAAGAGGCAGCTCTGATTATGTACCGGGAAAAAATCGGCGGCCTTATTGTCGTGGATGTAAATGGAGCTGTTGTTGGTATTATTACGGAGACCGATATCTTCAAATGTTTTGTTGATGTAATGGGCTTAGCTGAAGGGAAAACTCGCCTGACTATTGGTGTACCAAATAAAGTCGGCGTACTTCATGAAATCACGGGAGTCTTTCAAGAGTTAGGGATTAATATTAGCAGCCTTGTTTTGTTAAATAGCGATGGCGGCGATGCGCAGGATATTATCCGCTTTGATGTAGATGATGTGACGACGCTTACAGCAAAACTAGAAGCAAAAGGTTATAAAGTACTGCATGTAGCAAAAATCGGCTAAGGGAAAAAGTACAAATAATACGTTGATAAGGCAGGATCTTTGGGAACTGGCGACAGGACCCCGAGATCTTGTTTTTCTTTTCGTTAGGGAGAGCAAAAAAGTGGCGTTTTCATTATAATGAAATACATTTATATTGTACTAAAAAACAGGTAGATTAAAATCCGATAAGTTGTTATAATGTAACAAGAATAAGTATCATACGAGTACAGCAATGAACTTATAATTTTAGAAAAAGTGAGAGTCATACTATGAATAAAGATATTGGAAAAAAAGTAAAAGAACTGCGTCTACAAAAAAAGTTAACATTAAAAGAACTCGGGGAAAAGACGACTCTTTCAATTGGTTTTTTATCACAGCTAGAACGGGGTTTAACAAATATTGCTACCGATTCGTTGCAGAAAATAGCGGAAGCTTTTGAGGTAGAACTTTCCTACTTTTTCAGTAGTCAAAACAGGACGCGCGGCTATGTTATGCGTAGTTATGAAAAAGAAGTTTTTCAAGTGATTAATTCGAAATTTATTCATTATCATCTTCACAATGGCCAAACTGGCAGTCAAATTCTGCCGCGCCTCATTGAACTTTTGCCAATTAATTCCGAGGAAGATATCAGCCAATACGCCCATGAAGGGGAAGAATTTATTTATGTGCTAGAAGGTACGCTGACTTTATTTATTAATGATGAGCAAATTGAATTGTTTCCAGGCGATAGCGCCCACTATAATTCTTCTACAGTTCATAATTGGGCAAATTATACAACCAAAATGGTGCGATTGCTTGTTGTGAGCTCACCAAACCCGTTTGCAGAATAAAAGAAGGTGGCAATGATGGTGCCAAAAGCGATGCTATTTAGCATACAAAAATTTTGTACTCATGATGGACCGGGGATTCGCACAACGCTCTTTTTTAAAGGGTGTCCGCTAAAGTGTCTCTGGTGCCACAATCCGGAGAGTCAATCGTATTCCCGGGAAATTTTATGGCAGCAAGACAAGTGCAGTGGTTGCGGCGCCTGTACTGCTGCTTGTCCGACCGGCGCATTGCAGCAAGCGAGCGGACATTTTAGCTATGATCCAAGTCGCTGCACCGATTGTGAAGCATGCCTTGATAGTTGCTGCTATGAAGCGAGGGATTTTGCCGGGAAGAGCTACAGCTTAACAGAGATTCTTAGTGAAATTGAAAAGGATCGTGCCTTTTATGAAGAATCAGGCGGCGGTGTTACTCTTTCGGGCGGCGAAGCTTTGCTGCAGTTTGCTTTTTGCCGAGAGCTGATTACCGCTTGCCAGCAGCGCGGTATTTCTGTAGCCATTGATACGTGCGGTCTTGTACCGTCAGAGCATTTGATTGAAATTGCACCAAAAGCCGCTGTTTTTCTTTACGATCTAAAATGTCTGGATTCTAGCTTGCATCGCCGCTATACAGGTAGTGGCAATGAACAAATTTTGGCAAACCTCAAGCTGCTTAGTCAATTAGGAGCGCCTTTATGGTTACGTTTGCCCCTCATTGCCGGTGTAAATGACAGTGAAGAACAGATGCTTGAAATCATTCGCTTTATTCAACCTCTGTCGATCGAGAAGGTTTTTCTTTTGCCTTATCATGCCATAGGCAAAGTTAAATATAAAAAATTAGGTAAGGTTTATGAAGGCGAGAATTTTACGGCGCCAAGCGAGGCTCATTTAAGCAACTTAGCCGCTTTGTTTCAGGCGGCTCATCAGACAGTACAGATTGGAGGATGAATCAGGTGGAAGAACGCGGGATGAATGACCGAGTAAGAAAATTGAGGAAACAAAGCGTAACAACAGTACCCACTTTATCGATTGAGCGGGCGGCCATTGTTACAAAGGCCTATGAGAAGTATTTAGGCGCAGTTTCTACTCCTGTCCTTAGGGCGCTTGTCTTTAAAGAACTTATGGCCCAGAAAACCCTCTGCATTAATGATGGGGAGTTGATTGTGGGGGAAAAAGGCGATCAGCCCCAGGCGTCGCCTACCTTTCCCGAACTTTGCTGTCATACCCTGGAAGACTTTTCCGTGATGGACGAACGGGAAAAAATCTTTTTTAAGGTAAGTGATGAAGCGAAACGTATTCAGGCTGATACGGTGATTCCGTTTTGGCAGAATCGGTCGATGCGTAAGAAGATTTTAGAACAAATGACGCCCCAGTGGCTGGCCGCTTATGAAAGCGGCATCTTTACCGAGTTTATGGAACAACGCGGTCCGGGACATACTGTAGCGGATGGTAAGATTTATCGCAAAGGCTTTCTCGACTTTAAAGCAGATATTGCCGCTGAACTGGAAAAAATCGATATTTTGAATGATCCCGAAGCGCTGCATAAAAAAGCGCAACTGGAAGCTATGGCTATTTGTTGTGATGCTATTATTCTTTATGGTAAACGCTATGAAGCTTATGCCAAGGAATTAGCTGCCAAGGAAAGTGATCCAGCTAAAAAAGCCGATTTTCTGCAGATTGCTGCCAATTGTGCTGTTGTGCCAGCTCATAAGCCCGAGACTTTTGCTCAGGCAATTCAAATGTACTGGTTTGTTCACATCGGTGTTACAACAGAAATTAACCCATGGGATGCACTGAGCCCCGGGCGACTTGACCAACACTTATATCCTTTCTATCAACAAGAACTTGCCGCAGGAACCATGACACGTGAACAGGCGAAAGAACTGCTAGAGTGCTTGTGGGTTAAATTTAATAATCAGCCAGCGCCGCCTAAGGTTGGCATTACGCTAAAAGAAAGCGGCACTTATACGGATTTTGTCAATTTGAATACAGGCGGCGTGCGCGAAGATGGCGCCGACGGCGTCAATGAAGTGTCTTATCTTATTTTAGAAACCATGGATGAAATGAAGCTGCTGCAGCCAAGTTCTAATGTTCAGATCAGTAAGAAAACGCCTGCAGATTTTTTACAGAAAGCCTGTGCCATTTCCCGTAAGGGCTGGGGGCAACCGGCCTTTTACAATACAGAGGCGATTATCGCTGAGTTGCTGCGCGCTGGTAAAGAGATTGTCGATGCGAGAGCTGGCGGCGCCAGCGGCTGTGTAGAGACCGGCGCGTTTGGTAAAGAGGCCTATATTTTGACAGGATATTTCAATTTGCCGAAGGTGCTTGAAGTTACATTGAACAATGGCTTTGACCCTATAGCAAACCGACAGATTGGCCTTAAGACCGGTGACGTCCGCGAATTTACTTCTTATGAGGAGCTTTTTGCCGCGTTTACGAAGCAACTGCATCATTTTGTTGATATTAAGGTGCAAGGAAATCACGTGATTGAAGCGCTTTATGCCAAATATTTGCCTGTTCCCTTCTTATCAGTTATTACGAGTGACTGTATCGCTGCAGGAAAAGACTATAATGAAGGTGGCGCCCGCTATAATACAAATTATATTCAAGGTGTTGGCATTGGCACAATTACTGATAGTTTGGCGGCTATTTCCCATCACGTTTTTGATAAGCACAGTTTTACGATGACGGAACTGCTGGAAGCTATGGCTGGCGATTTTGTTGGTTATGATCGGATTTACCATCTTATAGCGAACCGTTCGCCTAAATACGGCAATGATGATGACTATGCTGATTCAATTATGGTGCAAACCTTTAATGCCTTTCATGATGACGTGACAGGTCGGAAAACCCGCAAAGGCGGTTTATACCGAATTGATATGCTGCCAACAACCTGTCATGTTTACTTTGGTTCGGTTCTTGGCGCTATGCCTAACGGACGTAAGGCTTACAAACCCGTATCGGAAGGGATTTCGCCTGAGAAAGGCGCCGATCGCAAAGGGCCTACGGCGGTGATTAAATCGGCGGCAAAAATGGATCATATTAAGACAGGCGGAACTCTGTTAAATCAGAAGTTTACCCCTGCTGTAGTAAAAGGCGATGCAGGTCTTCATAGTATGGCCTCGCTAGTTCGAGCCTACTTCAATTTAGATGGTCATCACATTCAATTTAATGTCATTGACAGGGAAACGTTGCTGCAAGCGCAGCAGCGACCGGAAGAATATAAAGAATTGATTGTGCGTGTAGCTGGTTATAGTGATCACTTCCGTAATCTAGATAAAGCGCTGCAAGATGAAATTATTGCTAGAACGGAGCAGAACTTTGCTTAACAGTTATTTTTTATAATTTCAAGCTGGATTTACAAGGAGCAAACTGTTTTATAAAGTTTGCTCCTTGTATTTTCTTGTCGGATTTTTATATGTTACAATATAGAAGACGACGAAAACCGTTTAGCCGGATTTGGGGGATTTGGATGGTACTATGGCGTAAGAATTTGTGGGCGTTAGCTGTAGGCGTGGCTTTGTCAGGCTCTAGCTATACGATGTTAATTCCCTTTTTGCCGCTATATTTATTAGATATCGGCGTTGACAGCGCTGAGGTGAATTTGTGGTCAGGACTATTATTTTCTGTTACTTTTTTAGTAGCGGCGATTATGGCGCCTTACTGGGGAAGAAGAGCTGATAAGACAGGAAAACGCCGCATGGTATTGCGAGCTGGTTTTTGTCTGGCTATTGTTTATTTTATGGGCGCCTTTGTCCGAGGGCCGATTGATTTACTGATTGTCCGGATTTTGCAAGGCTTTGCGAACGGATTTGTACCGGCGGCTATGGCGATTGTAGCGGGGACAACGCCGCGCGACAAGCTTGGCTCTAGTATGGGAGTGATGCAGACAGCGCTGCTATGCGGCGGCATCATTGGCCCCTTACTAGGCGGATTTTTATCGCATTTTTTTGGAATGCGCATGTCCTTTGTCATTGCCGCTGTTATTATTTTTCTTGATACACTGTCGGTCGCTTTCTTAGTAACTGAGCCGTCGATGAGCAAGGCTCCGTCAGGCGGTACGATTCTTGATGATTTAAAAACGGCTGTAAGTAATCGACGGTTGCTCAAGGTTTTGGCTTTGCTGCTGTTAGTACAGATGGTGACCATGGTATTGCAGCCACTGTTGACTCTCTATGTGGTTGAGCTGCAAGGTAGTTTATCAGGCGCTGTGCTAACTTCCGGTATTGTTTATAGCCTTGCAGGTATTGCTGGCGCGATTGCCGCGCCGACTTGGGGGAAAATCGGTCAGAGAAGCGGCTTTTTGCGGGTATTATTTCTTACTTTTTGCGGCGCCGGTCTATTTAATGCGAGTCAGTTTTTTGCGGCAACCATTTATCAATTTGCTTGTCTGCAATTTTTATTTGGTTTGTTTGTTGTCGGTGTATTTCCGGCGATTAATACGATTGCCGTTACTTCAGCGCCGAAGGAATTTCAAGGTCGAATTTTTGGTCTAACGACTACGGCCAATCAACTGGGTTCCATGCTGGGACCGCTAGTAGGCGGTTTTTTAAGTTCTTGGGTAGGAATTCGTCCGGTCTTTTTATTTACAGGCGCTTTATTATTTACGATTGGCCTTGCTGTAGCTTGGCGTTACTTTCGCCGAAAAGTTGCGGTAAATTCAGGCGCTTAGCGAATTACTTTGCGGAGAGGAAAGGGAAGAAAAGATGCTGCATAATCAAGAAGGGGTCGCTCCAGATACTTTGTTTGCTGAGAAGAAGCACATTCAAGCCTTATTTGACGCTGCTGTTCCGGCGCTTGCTGTAATGAATGATAAAGGTGAACTTGTTTTTGTGAATCATAATTTTTTAACGTTGTTTCAAGTTGAAGCGGACGAGCAGATTATTGGCAGGCCTTTTTCCTCTCTGTTTGAAGCAGTAGAAGACGAAGTGGGGGAAACGGGCGAACAGCGCGAACAGACAGTTGCGTCACTGCTGCCAGAACTGGTGCAGAAACTTTTTACCCAAAATCGTCCATCCTATAATATTGAATTGAAGCTGCGGATTGAACGGCCTGGCTGTAAGAGTTCGCCCTGGCTTAGAATCAATATTACTGAACTAAAATGGAATGAACGGCAGGCTCTTGTTTCGATTGAGAATATTACGAAGCATAAGGAAATCGAAGCCGATTTGATGAAATACTGGAATTTGTATCTTACGTTTTTTGAGAATTTTCCGACACTAATCTGGCGTTCTGGGCCAGACGGACGATGTGATTATTTCAATAAGAGCTGGCTGGCTTTTACTGGCAAGAATCTCGAGGAGGAAAGAGGCGATGGGTGGAGCGCTGACATACATCCTGCTGATCGAGCCCGCTGTATTCTGACCTATCAGCGAAATTTTGCCGCGCGGCAGGATTTTGAAATCGAATACCGCCGCTTGCGCTATGATGGGGAGTATCGCTGGGTTCTCGATATGGGGAAACCCTTTCGCGGTCTTGATGGGGTTTTTGCTGGTTATATTGGCTCAGTTCATGATATTACGGAACGAAAAAATGCGACAGAAGGTTTAAAGCGCTATGAGCTTTTGGCGGAAAAGGCTAGTGACATCATTTTGTTCACTGACAGTCAAGGGCGGATTATTGATGCGAATAGTGCAGCCTTATCAGTGTACGGCTACAGCCGTGAAGAGCTTTTAGACAAAACTGTTTTTGATTTACGTCAGTCGAAACCAGCAGATTACGAAAAAATTCTTAAAGAAATTGAAGAGTCAGATCAACATGGGCTGCTATTTGAGGCGATACATTATAAGAAAAATGGCGAATCGTTTCCTATCGAAGTCAGTTCTCAGGGAACGGAGCTTAGCGGTCGCCGCATGATTGTCAGCATTATTCGTGATATTACGGAAAGACGTAAGGTTGAGCTGATGAAACAGAAGGCGATTGCGGCCGAAACGGCAGCCAACCGGGCTAAAAGCGAATTTTTAGCTAATATGAGTCATGAAATTCGCACTCCCTTAAATGGAATTTTGGGGATGATTGAACTGACCCTATTAGGAAATCCCAGTGCCGACCAAAAAGAAAATTTGACCATTGCGAAGACTTGTGCAAATTCTTTGCTCAAAATTATTGATGATGTTCTTGATTTTTCTAAAATGGAAGCAGGTAAAGTTACGTTAGAAAACGTGAACTTTTCGGTTCGCGATACCTTTGAAAGTGTGATTAAGGCCCATGGAGCCCGGGCCGAAAGTAAGGGATTGTCCCTTTACTATCAGTTTGCGGCAAATTTACCGCAGACCCTTAGGGGAGATCCCCATCGGTTGCAACAAGTTCTCAATAACCTTTTGGGGAATGCAATTAAGTTTACAGAACAAGGGAAAATTACTGTAACAGCGGAATGTAAAAACCTCGATATAGATCAGTGCAATTTGCTTGTTACCGTAACTGATAGCGGGATCGGTATTTCGGCGGAAGAACAAAAGCTATTGTTTCAAAGCTTTTCGCAGGTTGACGGCTCTCATACGCGTAAGTACGGCGGCACCGGTTTGGGACTCGCTATATCGAAACAGCTTGTCGAGCTTATGGGGGGAACCATTACGGTAGAAAGTGCGAAAGGACAAGGCAGTACCTTTTCTTTTCATATTCCCTGCATTCGTTCCGAACAGGCAGTGGTAGTGGAGGAGCCGCAGCGGTCTAAAACGAAGCGAGCTTTAACCATACTGTTAGCCGAAGATAATTTACAGAATCAGATTGTTTTAAAGCTGATTCTCAATGAGCTAGGACATCAAGTCATTGTGGCAGGAAATGGTTTGGAGGCTTTACAGCGCCGTAAAGAAGGAAATTTTGATGCTATTTTGATGGATATTCAAATGCCGGAAATGGATGGCATGGAGGCGACTCTGGCGATTCGAGCCTATGAAACGGAACAAGAAATACCGGCTGTCCCCATTATTGCTTTAACAGCTCATGCGCTGCAAGGCGATAAAGAACGATTTCTTGCCCTAGGGATGGATGAGTATTTGGCGAAACCCGTATCAATGGAGCGGCTGGAAATGATTTTATCAGATCTGGCGGAATCAAGTGCTTTGTTGTGGCGCGAGAAACGGCTTAGGGAACAGCACGAGCCGAAAGTGAAGTTATCGCAAGAACAAGTCCAGCAAATTTTGTATGATTTGTTTGAGGCAATTGACCAACTACAGTCGCTGTTGGCCTCGGGAAATATAGATCGTTTAGAAGCGGCCGCCGACCAAATTCGTCACAGTGCTGACAAAGGCAGATTTGAAACAGTTCGCAGCCTTGCTTTTAAAATTGCCTTAGCAATTCGGCGTGGCTTATTTAGCGATATTCCACCGTTAATTGGCACGATGGAAGAAGATCTGCGCAATTTCATGAAGGTGCGCAATTTTGTCGAAAAAAGAAATAAATAATAGAAAAATATCATAAAAAGTATTGACACTTTTTGCAAGATTCGCTACTATTGAAAGTAGGTAAGTTAGGACTAACCTTCTAGAGGTGCCTATGAATGATGTGACGGAAAGAGTAAGCCGCCGGGATAAAATCATACAAGCGGCTGTGGCGCTGTTTGAGGAAGCGGGGACCAACGGACTTACTACGAAAGAAATTGCTAGAAGGCAGGCTGTGACAGAACCTGTAATCTACAAATACTTTTCTGGCAAAAAAGCAATTATTGCTGAACTGTTGAAGTGCTGTCGGACTTTTGATGAGCAAATCGAAGAAGCACTACAGGCAGAGGGACTGCGAGGTAAGAAGGGAATTTTTTATGTCATGGAACAGTATGGTCAGACCTATGAAAAAACGCCTTATCTAAGTACCATACTTTTTTCTTTTGACTTGTTTCGCTATGACAGCGATTTAAAAGAAAACATCGATCAACTGATAGCGAAACGTCAAGTTCTCTTCCAGAATCTTGTTACGCAGGCAGCAGCCAGGAATGAAATGGTAATTCCCATGACTTCCCAGGCTGCTGCTGATTTGTTTTTAGGGACTCTTTATGCTGGTACGTTGCGATGGAATTTGGAAGAACGTCGCTTTAATCTGGCAGAATGGCTTAGAGCAAGTATAGCTGTTTTGTTTCATTAAACGATGGTTTCTTGAGAAAAGAGGCGATGAGAATGGCGGATGATGATATAGGCCGCGAGCCGATGCTTGAAATGTATTTATTTGAATCAAGCCAACTAACGGAACAGCTCGAAGAAATAATTCTCCGTTGTGAGAAGGAAGCTCATTTTACAGAAGAAGCTATCAATGAAATTTTTCGTATCATGCATACCATTAAGGGATCTTCAGCGATGATGCTATTTAATGATGTTTCGCGGTTAGCGCATTCTTTGGAAGATCTGTTCTTTTTTATTCGTAAAAATCCTAATATTCAAATTAATTATGATGCTATATCAGATTTAGTGCTTACTGGCCTAGACTTTATCAAAGAGGAAACTGGAAAAATTGCCAGCGGCGAGAAAGCCGATGGTGTAGCAGACGGATTGATTACCAATAATAAGGCTTTTTTGGAAACCATGAAAGCTGGCAGTAATAGTTACGAAACCCCGATTGCGCCAAAAGAAGAAAAACAGCCCATGTATTATATTAGCGCTTATCCAGCGAAGGGACTGCCTGATAGCCAAAAGTATACTGTCCGTATTTTTTTTGAAGAAGATTGCCAGATGGAAAATGTACGAGCCTATATGATTGTTCATAATCTCAAAGAGTGTGTCTCTGAACTGTATCATATTCCGGCTGAAATTGTCGATAAGCCGGAAAGTGCCGAAATCATTCATGATAATGGTTTTTTACTTTGTTTTTCTACGACAGCGCCGCAGGGAGAAATTGAAAGTCTCTTAAGTCAAACCGCTTTTATGCGAAAAATTGAGCTGAATTTAGTAGATCATTATCCACCGGAAATTACTGCTTTAATAGAGCCAAAACCGGTAATTCAGCTTGATGATAGAATATCGGAAGAACCGGAAAAGCCGGAAAAAGCAGCGAAAACCGTTCCTGTAAGTCAGGAAGATCGCAGTGAAAAAGAAGGTACAGCCAGACAGCAGAATATGATCAGCGTTGCTGTAAATAAACTTGATATGCTAATGGATATTGTTGGCGAAATTGTCATTTCTGAAGCAATGGTCATCAAAAATCCTGACTTAGCGGGATTGTCACTGGACCATTTCAATAAAGCCGCCAGGCAATTGCGTAAATTAACGGATGAATTGCAAGATGTAGTCATGTCGATTCGCATGGTGCCTGTTTCACTTGTGTTTCATAAAATGAACCGAATTGTGCGTGATATGAGTAAGCGCTTGGGAAAAGACGTTGACTTGGAGATTCTTGGTGAGACAACAGAAGTTGATAAAAATATTATTGACCACTTATCAGATCCCTTGATGCATTTGATTCGCAATGCCATGGACCACGGGTTGGAAAATCCGGCAGAACGTTTGGCGGCAGGTAAAAATGAGCAAGGCCGCTTGACGTTAGAAGCCAAAAATGTCGGCGGCGAAGTGTGGATTATGGTGCGTGACGATGGTAAAGGGATGAGCCGGGAAAAAATATTGAAAAAGGCTAAGGAACAGGGCTTAGTAAATCGGCCTGATCAAGAGATGAGTGATAAAGAGGTTTTTTCCCTGATTCTGTTGCCCGGTTTTTCGACCAAAGAACAGGTGACTGAATTCTCGGGTCGCGGCGTCGGGATGGATGTGGTGACCAAGAATATTGAAAAAATTGGTGGTTCCATAACGATTGAAAGCGAGTTTGGTCGGGGAAGTGAAATTACAGTAAAAATTCCGTTGACTCTAGCAATAATTAACGGGATTGAGATTGGCGTTGGCAAGGCTCGCTATACAATTGCTACGACCGCGATTAAAGAATCGTTTCGACCTGATCCTGAAGCAGTGATTTGTGATGCTTCTGGCCATGAACTCATTATGATTCGCGGTCAATGTTATCCGGTACTTAGGCTTCATAGTCTGTTTAAACGGCACGATGCGCTTACGGAGTTGACTGAGGGAATTATGATTATGATTGAAAATGATACGAAAGCAGCTTGTCTATTTGCCGATAAACTGATTGGTGAGCAGCAGGTTGTTGTGAAAGCATTGCCGCGTTATTTAAAAAAGGTACGAGGGATTGCTGGCTGTACAATTCTTGGCGATGGCGGCATCAGCCTAATTTTAGACAGCAATGAAATTTTGACAGAATATCTAACTTGAAGGAGAGGATGTGAAAAATGTATGACCGACAGCGAAGAGCTCACTTGGGAAGATACGCAACAAGGCAAATATTTGACTTTTTTAATTGGCAAGGAAGAGTATGGTTTTGAGATTAAATATGTGACAGAAATCATTGGAATTCAAGAGATTACCGAGGTACCTGAACTACCTGATTACTTAAAAGGAATTATTAATTTACGCGGCAAGATTATTCCGGTTATGGATGTAAGACTTCGGTTCAAAAAGGAACCTTGTGCCTATCATGACCGCACCTGTATCATCGTTATCGATATCCAGGGAGTTTCGATCGGACTAATTGTTGATCATGTTTCCGAGGTGGCGGAAATTGCCGCTGATCAAATTGTGACACCACCAACGACAAAAACAGGATTTCATAACCGCTATATTAAGGGGATTGGAAAAAGCGGCAATGGAGTAAAGCTTTTGCTTGATTGCGACAAACTGTTAAATAATGACGAGATCAGCGCACTGCAAGAATTGTAAAAGCATTACAGTTTAAGAGAAAAGAGGGAGGCTTTTATATGCAATGGTTTTATAATTTAAAAATTATGCCCAAACTGCTCATTGCCTTTATTACAGTGGCCTTACTAACAGTTGTTGTTGGTTCTTTTAGTATTTATAAGATTACTGAACTCGATAACCGCAATACCTTTATGTATGAGAAGCAAACGGTACCGATTGCTACGCTGCAGGATATGACCCGGGTTTTTCAACAGATACGAAATGATTTGCTTGAACTTACTTTAGTTGAGACGCCGGAAGCGAGAAGTGAACTGTTAAAACGAATTGCCGCAGCAAAAGGGGAAATGAGTAAATATGCTGACGAAGTAGGAGCTACAATTGTTTCAGCGGAGATTCGGGCGCAATATGACAAGTACCTTCAGGCTCGTAAAGATTACGCTCTTTATGTTGAAAAGATAACAAATCTAGTGATGAGCGGCAATTCTGCTGCAGCTAGAGCCTTTATGAATGGCGAGGGAGCTAAGGTTCAACAGCAATATCAAGACGAACTTGATAAATTAGCTGATATGAAGGTGGCATCTGCTAAGAAAAATGCTGACTTAAACGCTTATGAGGCGCGCCAAGCTGTTACGATGGTTACAGCGTTGGTAGCTGCCATCGCAATTCTAGCTGTTGTATTTGGCTGGTTTATATCTAGAAGCATTAGTAGACCTGTTAATCAGCTTGTGGAAAATGCCAAGCTGTTAGCGCAGGGAAATATTGGTGTACATATTCAAAATGATTACAATGATGAAGTGGGAATTTTAGCTAAGGCCCTAAATGCGTTGGCAGAGCATGTTAGGCAGGCTGCTGCTACGGCGGAACGGATTGCTGCTGGTGATTTGTCAGCGCAAGTCGTTGTTCGTTCGCCAGATGACGTGTTAGGCAAAAGTCTTAAAAATTGTACCGATAATATTGCCGCTTTAGCTACTGACGCGAACTTTCTTGTGGGAGCAGCTCTAGCTGGACGTTTGTCGACACGAGCTGACAGTATGAAGCATCAGGGCGAGTATCGGCGTATTGTTGATGGGGTAAATCAGACGATTGATGCTATTGTAGCGCCAGTCGAAGAAGCGGCAGCTGTCTTGAAAGAAATGGCGGAAGGAAATCTTTCAATTCGGGTGACCGGGGAATATCAGGGAGATCACGCCGAGATCAAAACAGCCCTAAATACGACGCTTGATGCGATTTCTGGTTATGTCGAGGAAATTTCCCGCATATTAAGTAAGATGTCGAATTCCAATTTGGATGTGGTCATTTATAACGAATATAAAGGGGATTTTGCACAGATTAAAACAGCTTTAAATTCAATTATCAATTCCTTTAATGAAGTGTTTAGTGATATTAATCACGCCTCTGATCAGGTTGCTTCCGGGTCACGCCAAGTTTCTGACGGCAGTCAGGCTTTATCACAAGGAGCAACTGAACAGGCTAGCGCTGTGGAAGAACTGACCGTATCAATTGGACAAGTGGCTAGTCAAACGAAAGACAATGCCCTTAATGCCAATAAAGCCAATGAATTATCCCTAAAAGCCAAAGAACATGCTGATGAAGGCAATCAACATATGCGGCTTATGTTGAAGTCTATGGAAGAAATTAATGAATCGTCAGCCAAGATTTCTAAAATTATTAAAGTAATTGATGAAATTGCTTTCCAGACGAATATTCTGGCCCTAAATGCAGCAGTCGAAGCGGCTAGAGCGGGACAACATGGCAAGGGATTTGCTGTTGTAGCAGAAGAAGTACGCAACTTGGCGGCTAGAAGCGCCAATGCTGCGAAGGAAACGACGGAACTTATTGAAGGATCTGTGAAAAATGTAGATGATGGTACGCAAACAGCCAATGATACGGCTCGTGCTTTGGAAGAAATTATTGATGACGTAGCTAATGTGGCCGGACTTGTAGGCGATATAGCTGCCGCCTCAAACGAACAGGCTACGGCGATTGCCCAAATTAACAAAGGAATTGAACAAGTATCACAGGTTGTACAGACTAATTCTGCGACAGCCGAAGAAAGCGCTGCCGCTAGCGAAGAATTATCAGGGCAGGCTGAATTGTTAAAAGGTATGATTGCTAAATTTCACCTAAAAGGTCATGATGGCGCCTCATTTCATAAGATGACGCCCGAAATAAGTTCTTACGAAATGAAATCAGTAAAACCGGCGAAAGGCGGCGGGGTACAGAAGCCACGCATTGCCTTGAGCGACCATGAATTCGGGAAATACTAGGTGGGATCATGTTAGTCATCGGCGATAAGGAATTTAAGGCGTTGACAGATTATATTCAAAGTGAGTATGGGATTAATCTTACGAAAAAACGCAACTTAATTGAAGGCCGTTTAAGCAGTATGCTGCTGGAAAAAGGTTTTACCAGTTTTCGGGACTATCTCGAAGCACTGTTTCGCGATCCGACAAAACGAGAGCTAACGGAACTTGTCAATCGAGTTACGACAAACCATACCTTTTTTATGCGGGAAATCAGCCATTTTGAATATTTTCAAAAGCAGGTACTGCCTTATCTGGCGTCAGTTGTAAAAAATAAAGATTTGCGTATTTGGAGCGCCGGTTGTTCCAGCGGCGAAGAACCTTATACTCTAGCTATGCTCTTAGCTGACTTTTTTGCCGAAGAGAAGTATCAATGGAATCGACAATTGTTGGCTACGGATATTTCGGTTCAAGTTCTCGAACAGGCCGAACAAGGTCTTTACGACATCGATGCGGTGCAGCAAATTCCTGCTAGTTGGCGGCTCAATTATTTTGAAAAAGTCAATCGCGACGCTTTTCAAATTGTTAAAGAATTACGGCGGGAAGTTGTATTTCGTCTGTTTAATTTGATGGATCCCTTTCCTTTCCGTAAAAAATTTCATGTTATTTTTTGTCGTAATGTAATGATTTATTTTGACCAAGCAACCAAAAATGAGCTCGTACGTAAATTTTACGAGGCGACAGAATCAGGCGGTTACTTGTTTATTGGCCATTCTGAGTCGCTTTCTCGCCAAGATACGCACTATAAATATATTATGCCTGCCGTTTACCGGAAGGAATAGGAGGCGAAGGCTGTGGCGAAACGGGTAAAGGTCTTAGTTATTGATGACTCTCTCGTATTTCGCGAAACGATCGCTAGGGGGATTGGCGCTGATGCTGGTATTGAAGTCGTTGGTACGGCCGCCGATGTTTTTATTGCCAGAGACAAAATTTTGGCCTTGGAGCCTGATGTATTAGCTCTGGACGTAGAGATGCCGAAGATGAATGGCATTGAATTTCTAAAGCGTCTGATGCCGCAATATCCTTTGCCTGTTGTCGTTGTTAGTTCGGTGAGTGAGCATGTTTTTGACGCCTTGGCCGCTGGAGCTGTTGATTTTGTGACAAAACCTGACGGGAAAAGTTCTCAGAGCCTGCCTGCGTTTATTCGTGAGCTGATTCTAAAAGTTAAAATTGCTTCTACGGCTAAAGTAGGGCCGCGGCATGACCTGTTTAGTACGCCGGTAAATGCTATGACTAGCGGCGACTGTCGCCTAATTGCTATTGGCGCTTCGACTGGCGGGACAGAGGCTATCTATGAGATTATTCATGCCTTGCCTGAGCGGATGCCTGGTATTGTAATTGTACAGCATATGCCTCCTGTATTTACGGCTATGTACGCCAAACGGCTTGATAGCGCTTGTGCTTTAAATGTGAAGGAAGCAGAGGCCGGGGATGAAATTGTTCCAGGACAAGTTCTCATTGCGCCAGGCGGTGAACGTCATATGCAGGTCGTTCGGCAGCAAGGTAGCTATCGGATTGCTTTTTCACGGACGCCCAAGGTAAATGGCCATTGTCCTTCTGTCGATATGCTTTTTTTGTCTGTTGCCGAAGCCGTCGGTAGCGCTGCTATTGGTGTGATTCTCACTGGAATGGGCTATGACGGTGCTAAAGGCTTGTTTGAAATGAAACAGTTTGGCGCGATGACAATCGGGCAAGATGAGAGAACATCTGTTGTCTATGGAATGCCAAAAGCAGCTTATGACATTGGTGCTGTAAGTCGACAAGCACCACTGGGACAGATTCCGCAACTGCTGGTGAATGCAGCGGCGAAACGGTCGTCTTAAAGTGTGTGAGCTTGAATTTCCGAGGAGAAAGGTTGCGTTAAAATTGCGGATTTTGATTGCAGAAGACGATTTGGCCAGTCGCATTTTTATGAGTAAACTATTAGCCCGATACGGTGAGTGTGATACCGTTGTCGACGGGTTTGAAGTACTTGACGCTTTCTTATTAGCGCTAAAGGAGCGTAAGCCTTATGATTTGCTTTGTCTTGATATTATGATGCCAAAGCTTGATGGCCTGAAAGCGCTTCGGGCGATTCGGGAAATTGAGCGGCAAAATGAGTTTTTAACTACCCCTCATAAAACGAAGGTGATTATTACAACTGCGCTGAATGACAGAAAAACTATTTTGAGCGCGCAAGAAGCCGACTGTGCGGCCTTTGCCTGGAAACCCATTGACGTTGAGAAATTTTTTCAAGTCATGGAGCATTTAGGACTGACAGCTGCTCATTAAAAAGTCTAGCGGCGAAGCTGTTTTCTCGAAAGAAAATTCACTGTATGTTGTGGCGGTCTTTTACTAAGTCACAATATATAGTTGAAATTTCTCTTAAGAAGACAGCTTTTTTTTGTTATAATAGGACATACACAATTTGCCGTTTGCAGGAAAAGGAGGCTGTTAAGTATGACAACAATTCTGCAGGCTGATACACTTCTCCTAAACGGCTTGATCTATACAGCTGATGGAAAAGACTCGATGAGCGAAGCTGTTGCTATAGCCGGACAACGTTTGATTTTTGTCGGTACAAATGAAGCTGCGACTGCTTACAAGGGGCCGGATACAAAAGTCATTGACTTACAAGGAAAATTTGTGATTCCTGGCATGAGCGATACGCATCTTCATCCGCCAGGATTGTCCTTGCTTGAGCTTTATGAAGTGCAGCTTCACGCTTGCCATAGTATAGAGGAATATATTGCAGCTGTAACTGTTTTTCGGGATAAGCAGCCTAAGATGAAAGCAATTTATGGCCGCGGCTGGTCTTGGGGAGATTTGTCAGGGGAGGAACTGGCAAAAGGGCCGCGCAAGGAATATCTTGATGCTGTCAGTCGTGATCGTCCGATTATTCTTAGAGCTCATGATGGACATACTTTATGGCTGAACTCGAAGGCCTTTGAGGTCTATGGCATTACTGAGGCGACGGTAGCGCCGGAAGGCGGTCTCATTGAACGAGATCCTGTAACAGGCCAGCTTTGGGGAACGCTGAAAGAAAGTGCCATGAGACTCGTTGCCTTGCCTGAGTATACTTTGGATCAGTATAAGATCGCCTTAAAAGCCTTTCAGCAAAAAATGCATCGTTTGGGGATTACGAGTATTCTTGCCTTATCGAGTCAAGTTTTTGAAACAATTTTTACGGCTTTTCAAGATATGGAAGCCAATGGCGAGCTTCTGCTGCATGTTCGTGGTGCTGCTACAATTAGGGCGGAAGAAGATCTTGCCTTGCAGCTTGGCGTTATTTCTGACTGGCAGCAACGGTTTCGATCGGAGCATTTGGCAGTGACAACCGCCAAGTTTTTTACTGATGGAGTAGTAGAAGGTCGGACGAGTTGTCTTTTAACGCCTTATGAACAGAAATATGATACTGAGGAGCCTGATTACGGTCGCTTTTTATGGGATAAGGAGGCTTTGTTTCAGGCCTTTTATGCGGCAAATCAGCGGGGTCTGCAAATTCACGTTCATTCCACAGGCGATCGATCCACCCAGTTTGTTCTTGATGCCTTGGCGAAGGTACGGCAGGAATTAGGAAAAACTGATTGCCGCAATACAATTACTCATTTGCAGTTAGTGGCAGCCGCCGATATCGCTCGCTTTAAGGAACTTGACGTAATTGCCAGCGTTCAACCTTATTGGCACTTTAAAGGACCCAATTGGTGGGAAAAAGTCGATTATCAGCTGCTAGGAAGTCGGGCGGAACAGGAGTTTCCGCTGCAGAGCTTTTTTGCTGCTGGTGTTACAGTGGCTTCTTCTTCGGATTATCCGGCGACTCTGTTACCGAATCCGCTTCAGGCTATTGATATTGGTGTAACGCGCAATATCGATAATGGCGTACTGCATGGTGTTGCCGATATTAGCGACGCTGATGCACCTGACTATTTGTTAAATCGTCAGGAAAGAGCTTCGGTGCGCAATATGATTCGCAGCTTTACTATTAACGGTGCTTATCTGCTCTTTTTGGAAGACAAAATTGGTTCCATTGAAGTAGGTAAGCAGGCTGATTTGGTTGTACTTGATCACAATCTATTTACAATGGCTCCGACCGAAATTGATAAAGTGAAAGTTGTAATGACCTTTTTCGGCGGCAAAATTGTCTATTCCTTGGAAGAATAGAAGACATTTTCGGTCTTGAAAATAAACAAGCTGTCTCGTCACTTCTTTTTGTTGCTAAAAAGAAGACGGGACAGCTTGTTTTGTTATTGCATAAGTAAAAATTTTACAAATAAAGCATAGTATGATATTCTTTATATGGAAAAAAATGTAATTTTAAAAGGGGCGGAATGCTGTGTTAAAAAAGCTTAACGAGGAAAGTGTCAAAACCTTTAATCAAGACTATGTAACAGAAGCGACTTGGCAGATGGTAGTGTCAGCTATTGAACAGCAGTGGGGAAATAAAGAATTCTCTTTTGCTGATTTAGGCGGTGGCAATGGACTTTTTACGGATCGTATTTTGGCGGCTTTTCCCCAAGCTAGCGGGACTCTTATTGATAATTCGCCCTACTTAATCAAAGAAAATCGGCCTCATGAGCGAAAAAGGCTGATTTTTGACTCCATAGAACAGGCTCCCCGCCATATACAATCAGTCGATATTGTTTTTTGCAACTGGTTGCTTCATCACTTAGTAGCTGATTCTTATCAGGCTACGCGCCAAAATATCGTGGCAGCCCTTCGCTTAGGCAAAGGGTTACTGGCAAAAGACGGGCGAATGTCTATTTTTGAAAATCTCTATGAGGGGATTTTGTTCCATAACCTTCCCAGCCACTTAATTTTTTCGCTCACTTCTCAGACAAAGCTGGCTCCGTTGTTACGCCGATTTGGTGCCAATACAGCTGGTTGCGGCGTTTGCTTTTTATCGAAACCGGAGTGGCGTCAGACTCTTAAGCAAAGTGGTCTTATGATCGAGAGGGTTCAAGAAGATGAGCCTTGGGATTTTTCCTTGGGCAAAAGAGCATTGCTTCATATCAAATCAGTGCGAGTGGGGCATTTTTGGTGTAAGTAGACTTATGCTTTGGAAGAACTATGGGAATGGTTTAATTTTTCTTTAAAGTGAAAAACCTTTAGCTGCGAAATGAGCATGCCAGCAAACATAAGGGCGCACCCAATCCATTCCGTAAAGCCCAATTTTTCATCTAAAATCAGATAGCCGCCAAGTGTTGCAAATACGGTTTCCATGCTGAGAATAATTGCGGCATGACTGGGAGAGGCTCCCTTTTGGCCGACAATCTGCAGCGTATAAGCAATGCCAACTGAGCAGACGCCACCGTAGAGAAGAGGGACCGCTGCGCCTTGAATGCCAGAGACAGTAATATTCTCAAGGAACAAGGCGGCAAGAAGACTGAACAGTGAGCAGGTGGAAAATTGTACAAAGGCCAGTTTTACTGTGTCAATATGACCAGCATAACGATCAATTAGCAGGATATGGCAGGACCAGAAGAGGGCGCCGATTAGAACGAGAAAATCGCCAGGTGAAATAGTCAAGGTTTCTTTAACGCAGAGAAAATACAAGCCAAAGGCTGCCAGGGCGGTACCGAGCCATGTATTGATTGTCGTTGCTTGTTTCAGGAAGATGCCGAGAATAGGCACAAGAACAATATAGAGACAGGTAACAAAGGCGGCCTTGCCTGCAGTAGTATAGAGCAGGCCGATCTGTTGCAGCGAAGCGGCTGGAAAGAGAATACAGCCAGCTAAGAGCCCAATTTTTACAGCGCTTGGTTTCGTAATTTTTGTGCCTGATTTTTCAGCTGTCACAGACTCGTTTTTGGGTAGGAACAACAGGAGTGGAATTAACGAGAGCGCTCCCAGAGCAAAACGAATACCATTAAAGGTGTAAGGACCGACATGATCCATGCCGACGCGTTGGGCTACGAAGGCAAAGCCCCAAATCAAGGCGGCTAGGAGTAAAAACATATTGGATTTCATAATTGTTGTAAATTCCTTTCTGTTAGTCACCGGAGTTCTTTTTTTCAATGGAATTCATAAAAGTAAGATAGCTTTCTTTCGTCATGGCCGGTTTATAAGCAGCCAGACAATTTTCGATAGTTTCCCCTTGATTATAGAGAAGGTCGATAATTGTCATAGCCATGGCTTTCGCTGGCATAAGATAAGCCATCTCCCGATCGGTTACAGCAAAATCTCGAGCATGAGCTTGCCCTTTTACGCCGCTGACCCAAGGATGAATGACTGGTATGAGATGTGACAAATCACCCATATCGGTGCTTGCGGCATGATGTGTCAGCGAATGAACGTGCTCCGCGCCGATGAGGCAAGCGGCATTGGTCTGAAATAGTTTTGTTAAATCAGGGTCATTAATGAGTGGCAGAAAGCCAGGAAGATCTGTAATTTCTACCTGAGCCCCCACAGCCATAGCGCCTGCTTGTAGCGCTCTGTCGACTTTTTTGTTCGCGTCAAGCATGGCAGGTAGGGTTTTGGCACGTACATAGCTTTCTAAGCGCACATCAGAAGGGATTACGTTTACTAAATCGCCACCCTTGGTAAAGATAGGATGAAACCGTACATGATCCTCATCACGGAACGTTTCTCTTTGGGCATGAACCGCTGTTAGTGCAATCAAAGCAGCATTTAAGGCGTTAATACCTTCTTCAGGCGCACCGGCCGCATGGGCTTCGCGGCCAATAAACCGAATCATTTTGCCAATAAAGCCATTGCTTGATCCGCCGACGCAAATATTGCGACCTTCATCACTTGTTGTAGTTAAATGCATCATCATAGCCATATCAATATCATCAAAAGCGCCAAGACGGATGAGCTCGGCTTTGCCGCCTAAATAGCCGATTTTTCCTTCACGTCGCAAGCGGTTGCGATATTCAATTTCTACATATTCTTCCGCCGGAACGGCAAAGGGAACCACATCGCCGTCTAACTCAGCCATAATACCTGATGCCTTAAGACCTATTGCCACAGCAGCCATCGCGGCAACTTGGGCATGATGGCCGCAGGCGTGAGCCGCGCCTGTCTGGGGATCTGAGAGGGGGTGATCGAAACAGGTGACGGCATCAAGTTCGCCGAGAACAGCTATCTTTCGTTTGGAGCTTTTACCTGTAAGGAGTCCCTTTACGCCAGTCAGCGCTAGACCTGTTTTATGTGGAATTGAAAATTTCGTAAAAAGTTCGGCAACCTTGCCAGACGTCTTGGTTTCTTTAAAGCCCATTTCAGGCTCTGTCGCAATTGATTCAGCCAGAGAATAGATTATTTCTTTATGTTCGTCAATACTTTGACAGACTTTTTTCTTTAATTCTTCCTGTGACATGAAAATCATCTCCTGAAAATGTTTGTTTGCAATTGACAAATGTTTCTTCTAATTATACAATCAAAGTGCTCTTTTTTTGACAGTAAAATAAAAATTGATAAGGAGGAATCAGAGTGGAAGTGATTAAAAATTGGAAAGTTCATCTTTGCGCTCTTATTTTAGTAGTAATTTGCGAAGGCATTGGTACCAAAAAAATCCCTTTAGGACCTGGTGTTTTAATGCTGTTGCCCATGCTTTACGCCATGATTCTCGGCGGAATTATCAGTTGGCCTCGTCTTAAGGTAATGAAAGTAGAGGAAATGACTTATGCATCAAAAGTTATGACGCTGCTTACTTTGCTGCTAGTTACAAAACTCGGCGTAATTATTGGACCGTCTGTAGCTAAATTGGCTCATTCAGGACTCGCCCTGTCACTGCAAGAATTGGGCCATTTCTTTGGAACGGTCATTTTAGGTTTGCCGCTAGCGTTGCTCTTAGGCCTTGGTCGCGAATCAGTGGGAGCCACCTTTTCGATTGACCGAGAACCCAATATTGCGATTATCGCCGAAAAATATGGTTTGAATTCGCCGGAAGGCCGCGGGGTTATGGCTGTTTATATTTGCGGTACTGTCTTTGGGGCGGTATGGATTGGCCTTTTAGCCGGTTATATGGCAGCACTGCAGATTTTTCATCCTTATGCATTGGCCATGGGAGCAGGCCTTGGGTCAGGCAGTATGATGGCAGCCGCCTCTGGCGCGATTAAAGCTGTTTTTCCCGAATATGCCAATGAGATTTTAATGTATGCTGGCGCGAGTAATTTGCTGACAACGATTGTGGGAATTTATTTCTGTCTCTTCGTGTCTTTGCCTGTCACAAACTATCTTTATAAGATTTTATCGCCGATTCTAGGGAAAAAGCAGACGAAGGAGGAGAGAGCCCTATGAAATGGAAAGAGCCGCTAATTATTTTTCTGATCACAAGTATTATTACAATTCTAGGCAACTCCATTGGCTACCATGTCTCGCTCCTAGATACAGCGATTGGCTATGGCTTACTGTTGGCTGTCACCTTAGTTGGAATTGGCGTAACCCATATTATGCCTGTTAAATTGCCGCTAGTCTTTTGGATTTCGATTGTAGCCATTCTTGTTTCTATGCCTTTTTCTCCCATTGCCCCATTGATTGCCACCTATACGGCAAAAGTGGATTTTCTGGCCCTCTGTACAACCATACTGGCCTATGCCGGTCTGTCTGTAGGCAAGGATCTGCCCATGTTTAAAAAGATGTCGTGGCGGATTATTATAGTAGCTTTGGCCGTATATACCGGGACATTTCTGTTTTCTACGATCATTGCGCAAACCTTGCTAAAAATCGAAGGGATTATCTAAACGGGTTTGCTGGGAATAGAAGCACCTCTGACTGCGAGAGCAGCAGAGGTGTTTTTTTACTTGGATAGCGAAGCTGCGATTATGTAGCTGGCGTCAAAAAGTGATTTACTACAGATTTCATTATATAATGATTCGCTTTTCCTGCGTTAAAATCCTGTTAAAAGAGGAATCCTTTCGCTAAGTGAGAAGTAAAGAAGAACAGGTTATTGACCGCAAGACTGTACAGCTGCGGCAATACAAGATAAAATGAACAGGCTGATCGAAGTAGAAAAAAAGTTGAGGTAGAATGGATTGAAACTGTATATTGCAGAAAAGCCGAGTATGGCCTTGGAGTTAGCCAAATGTTTACCAGGGCCGCTGCGCCGTCTTGATGGATACTTCATTACCGGCGATGGCACGGTAACTTGGGCCTATGGCCATATTCTTCGTCAGGCTGAGCCTGGCGAATATGATGTGAAATATGAACGATGGCGTATGGAAGATTTGCCGATTATTCCGCAGGAGTGGCAGCTTCTTATTGAGAAATCTTGTGAAAAGCAGTTTGGCGTGATTGCCCGTTTGTTGGGCGAAGCTACGGAAATTATTCATGCTGGTGACCCTGATCGGGAAGGGCAACTGCTGATTGACGAAATTTTAGATTATGTCCATAATGAAAAACCTGTAAAGCGAGTCTTGCTGAATGCCCTTGATGAGCAAAGCATAAAAAAGGCTTTGCGAAACTTGAAAGAAAATCAGGCTTTTTTTAATCTAAAGCAGTCTGCTTTAGCGAGAGCGCGGGCTGATTGGCTGATTGGTATGAATTTGTCGCGTGCCTATACTTTGGCAGCGCAATGGGCTGGCCACAAGCTAACCTTGCCAGTAGGACGGGTAAAAACGCCGACTCTTGCTTTAGTTGTGCGACGCGAACGGGAGATTAAGGATTTTAAACCAATTGATTATTATAATATCAAAGCAGATTTTGGCCATCTAAAGGGAGGCTTTACTGCGCAGTTTCGTCCTAGTGACGAACAGTTAGGGCTTGATTCAGAAAATCGACTCGTTGACAAAAGGGAAGCAGAAAAGCTTCTGGCGAAGTTTGTGCAGAATAAAACTATCGAGACAGCCGAGATTACGCGCTATGAAACTACGGAAAAAAAAGAATCACCGCGGCTGCCCCTATCTTTATCAGCATTGCAGGTTTTAGCTGGGAAAAAATTCGGCTATGATCCTCAGGCCGTTTTGGACGGAGCGCAAAAGCTCTATGAAAAAAAGCTTACATCCTATCCCCGTTCTGATTGCGATTTTCTCCCTGAATCGCAATTAGAAGATGTACCGGTGATTTTAGCAAACCTCAAGGAAACAGGAGCTAGCCTTTTGGCTCAATGGGCGCAAGACGCTGATGCATCGCTCAAAAGCCGCGCTTGGAACGACAAGAAAATTACGGCTCATCATGCGATCATTCCGACACAAGAAAAGGCAAATTTAGTGAAGCTAAGTAAAATTGAACAAGATCTCTATTTCTTGATTGCCCAGGCTTACCTGGCGCAATTTTATCCAATTCATCGCTATAAACAGACGAAAGTAGAAGTTTCTTACTGTGATGAACTGTTTACGGCAAGCGGACGCACGATTATCGACATGGGGTGGAAAGCCCTATACTCTGCTGATGAAAAGAATTCTGGCGAGGAAGAAAATCAAGCAGGCGGCGATGAGGCGGATAAAGCTTCTGACTTACTTCCGCCGATGAAGCAAGGCGATACAGCTGATTTTTTAGCGGCATCGCTAGAGCAGAAAGAAACGAAGCCGCCAAGCCGTTTTACGGCTGCTACCTTGCTAGCCGCCATGAAGGAAATACATCGCTTTGTGAAACAGGCTGAACTAAAAAAACAACTCAAAGAAGTGGCTGGGATTGGAACAGAGGCGACGCGAGCGACGATCATTCAGGAATTAGGTCAGCGCGGTTTTTTAAAGCCAGAGGGGAAAAAGAAGTATTTAATACCGACAGATCGAGCCTATCTATTGATCGATATGCTGCCTGATGAACTAACTTACCCTGATTCAACGGCTTTATGGGAGGAAAAACTGCAGCAAATGTCCCAAGGGGAAGGCACCCTTGGCGACTTTTTACAAAAACAGTCACAGTTCATGACTTTGTTGTGTCAAAAAGCAGTTAAAGTTTCGCCCCCTCTTGCTGGTGCTCATCCTTGTCCAGTTTGTGGTCAAGGGGTGCTGCAACAACGACAAGGGAAAAATGGCGTCTTTTGGGGCTGTTCGCGTTATCCTGCTTGCCGGGCGACTTATGATGATGCTGATGGTCAGCCGCAAAAGCCTCTTTATCCTTGCCCTCGCTGTAAACAAGGTAGTTTGCAACTTCGCCAAGGGAAAAATGGGCCTTTTTGGGGCTGTAATCGCTTTCCCCAGTGCCGCGAGGCTTATGATGATGTTGATGGCAAGCCCCGGGGCTATAAAAATTCTTAAGAAGACAGGGAAAAAGCGAAACTTTAGCGAATTTTGTAATAAAGGTTTTTAGGAGGTGTTGTTACTATGTCAATTCATCCCTTAGCAGGAAAAAAAGTTTTACCAGAACAACTTGTTCATATCCCTCGGCTTATTAGTGCTTACTATGTCAACAAGGTAGACGGCTCTCAGCCAGAACAAAGCGTTGTATTCGGTACTTCTGGTCACCGTGGCAATTCCCTCAATTACACCTTTAATGAAGATCATATTCATGCTATTACTCAGGCCATTTGCTGCTATCGCCAAAGTCAGGGCATTGACGGCCCGCTGTTTATTGGTTTTGATACGCATGCTTTGTCGGAGCCTGCCTTTATTTCCGCCATAGAAGTATTAGCAGCGAATGGTGTGGCGACGCGTCTTTCGAAGGATGGGAACTATACACCGACTCCTAGTATTTCGCACGCCATTTTAACCTATAATAAAGGAAGAAAAACTGGTTTAGCTGATGGGATTGTTATTACGCCTTCTCACAATCCACCAGATAATGGCGGCATTAAATACAATCCGCCCCATGGCGGACCTGCCGATACGGCGGCTACTAAGTGGATTGCTGCTTATGCCAATGATTTGCTGAAAGAAAAAAATGCAGCAGTAAAACGGCTACCCTATGCTATGGCTCGTAAGGCCGACCATATGGAAGAATACGATTTTATTACACCTTATGTCGAAGATCTTGACCAGATCATTGATATGAAAGCGATTGCTGGCTCCGGACTGAAAATTGCTGCCGATGCTTTGGGAGGCGCTGGTCTGGGCTATTGGCAACCAATTGCCAGCCGCTATGGCTTAGATATTACGGTGCGAAACGGTTTTGCTGATCCGACTTTTAGCTTTATGAATATCGATTCTGATGGTAAAGTTAGGATGGACTGTTCTTCTCCCTATGCGATGGCTGGGTTGATTGAATTAAAAGATCAGTACGATATTGCTTTTGGCAACGATCCCGATTTTGACCGACACGGCATTGTGACTAAAAGTGCCGGACTCTTAAATCCAAATCACTATTTGGCAGTGGCGATTTCTTATTTGTTTCAGAATCGGCCGCTTTGGTCGAAGACGGCGGCTGTCGGCAAAACCCTTGTAAGCTCGTCGATGATTGACCGTGTAGCTACGAGCTTGGGACGGCCCTTGGCGGAAGTGCCGGTAGGCTTTAAATGGTTTGTGCCAGGCTTGCTTGATGGCAGCTTTGGTTTTGGCGGCGAAGAAAGTGCCGGAGCATCTTTTTTACGTAAAGATGGTACCGTATGGACGACTGATAAGGATGGAATTATCTTATGCCTCTTAGCAGCAGAAATGATTGCGAAAACAGGCTGTGATCCGGCGAAACATTATGAAGCGCTGACGGAAAAATTCGGCTCTCCTTGTTACGCTCGTATGGAAGCTCCGGCTAACAGTAAGCAAAAAGACGTGCTGACCAATCTTTCCGAAACAGCAGTTACAGCAGATACTTTGGCAGGCGAAGTGATTACAGCGAAACTCACGAAGGCGCCAGCCAATCAGGCGGCCATCGGCGGCTTGAAGGTCTGCACAGCGAACGGCTGGTTTGCCGCTAGACCATCAGGTACGGAAGATATTTATAAGATTTACGCCGAAAGCTTTTGTGGTCCACAGCATTTAGAAGCGATTCAGGCTGAAGCGCAAGCAATTGTCAGCCAGGCTTTTACAGCAAGTGGAGTATAAATAGGACTTTTGAACTATTTTCAGGTTAACAAAGAACCTTTATTCTTAAAGTAACATTATATAATAGGCGGTGAGTATCATGCGAATTCCTTCCAATATATCGTCCTATTCTTATTCAAATCAGTATCAGATAGCAAGCCAGAAAGCGGCGCAACAGGTTGCAACAGGTAAAAAGGTGAATCAGGCAGCCGATAATCCAGCTGTACTTGCGATTTTATCAAAAATGGCAGGACAAATCAGCGGGTATTCACAGGGAGTTGCTAATAGTCAAAGTTCTGCTGATTTGCTGAATACGGCAGAAGGCTCTATGGGCAATTCCAGTGACGTAATGCAAAGAATGCGCCAATTGTCTGTGCAAGCTGCTAATGGCACTTTAACAGATGAAGATCGTTCCATGATTCAGCAGGAAATGGGGCAGTTAAGTGCCCAAGTGGATATGAATGCTGGTCAAACTCAGTATAATACGATTTATACCAACAATGGTATGAGTGAAAGAGTTGCTCAAACTGGCGCCAATGCCGGACAAAACCAGACCTATTCGCTGAGCGATGCGTCAACGGCTGCACTGGGGATTCAAAGCGTAGATGTATCGACACAAAGCGGCGCGAATGATGCCATTGCCGCATTGGATAAAGGGCTTAGTCAGCTTAGTTCTTCTCGCGCTTATGCTGGAACTATGATTAATTCTTTACATAGGAGTGCTGATAATTCGGCGCAAATGGCGGCAAATCAGCAAAGCTCGGCTTCTTCGATGGGCGATTCTGATGTAGCTAACGCCTATAGTTTGTTTCAACAGTCCAATCTGAAAATGTATGTGAATATGATGATGTTGCCGAAGCAGTGGCAGCAACAGCAAAATGCTTTTTCGATCTTAGCCTAACTGTGTCCTAGTTGGCTAAAAGCGTGTATAAGATGAAAGATGATACAAGTGAGATAACCGTCTGTAGCGAATAACAGACGGTTATCTTTGCTTCTATAGGGATTTTTAGCAAATTAATCTAATTGGTTTGGATAAAAGGAGTAGTTTATGGATAAAGCAGAGATTCATAGTTCCATTGCATTAAAGACTTTTTTAGCAGAAGAGAAGGTGCTTCGTCTTGCCGAAGCTGGTGGTGTTCAGGCGACTTTGGTGGAAACTCGTTTTGAAAAGGGCGGGCAATGGATCAATGATTTTGAAATAGAAGGGTCGACCGGGAAAATTGAAGCTTTTTTACGGCGGGTGAAAGACATTGAAACAAGGTGAGGGGAAAACTGTCTTACCAGTTGAGGCGGTGCTTGATGAATTAACGGCAGTTTTGCAGAAGAGTAATGCCGTACTCATTGCTCCGCCTGGCGCTGGTAAAACAACGCGAGTTCCCTTAGCGCTTCTAGCAACTGCTACAAAAGAGAGGCGGATTTTAGTGCTAGAACCGCGGCGTATTGCGGCGCAAAGTACGGCCGAATATATGGCTGGCTTGCTTGGCGAATCTGTAGGGCAAACCGTGGGCTATCGCATGCGCCGAGCCAGTAAGACGAGTACTAAAACGCGCCTTCTAGTGATTACGGAAGGTCTCTTAATCCCCATGTTGCAAGCTGATCCGGCTTTAAGCGAATGGGATATTGTTATTTTTGATGAATTTCATGAACGGAGCCTACAGGCCGATTTAGGATTGGCTTTATGCTTAGAAAGTCAGGCTATACTACGGCCTGACTTAAAACTTCTGGTAATGTCGGCAACCTTAATAGCTCAGCCTGTTGCTTCTTTGCTTGGTTCCTGCCCAGTCGTGATTAGTGAAGGCCGCTCTTTTCCGGTTACAACAATATATTTAGATAGACCAACTGAAAACTGGCTTCAGGCGCTTTGCGTCGTTACGAGGCAAGCTTTGGCAGAAGAGACCGGTGATTTACTCGTGTTTCTGCCAGGACGCAAAGAAATACGTCAAGCGGCCGCTTTGATACGGGCAAGCGAGGATACTTTTGTTGTTTTGGAGTTGCATGGTTCCTTAAGTCAGACGGAGCAAGCAGCGATACTGCGACCGCAAAGCAAGCGGCGAATTATTTTAGCAACAGCCATTGCCGAAACAAGTCTGACTGTGGAAGGGGTCCGCATTGTTATTGACTCTGGGCTGATGCGCGTACCGCGGTTTTCGCCGCGACGAGCTTTAACTTATTTAGACACAATTCCTGTTTCGCTAGCGTCAGCTGACCAACGCCGCGGTCGAGCTGGCCGAACTGAGCCGGGGATTTGCTATCGTTTGTGGACGCAGACACAAGAGCAACACTTTGCTCTACAGGGGAAACCGGAAATTTTGGAAGCTGATCTTGCTTTCTTGGTGTTAGAGCTGTCACTTTGGGGCACGAAAGACGCGTATTCGCTTGCCTGGCTAGATGCGCCGCCTAGCGCTGCTTTGGCGCAAGGACGGGATTTACTGCAATTGCTTGGTGCTGTGGATGAAACGGGCACAGTGACAGAGCATGGCCGCGCTATGGCCGCTGCTGGGATTCATCCGCGCTTATCTCATATGATTTTAGCAGCGGCTTCTTGGCAGCTTGGCCGGGAAGCTTGTTACTTAGCAGCATTTTTGCAAGCCAGGCAGCAAAAAAGAACCAGTCGGGAAGCCGATATACGTGTTCTCTTAGAAGAATTATTTCAAGCAAACCAACAAGCGGAACTGCGGCTGCTTGCGCGGGAAGCCGAGTATTTGCAGAAAGTATTTCAACTTGTTGGACCCGTGAGACCTCAGAAGCTAGTGGCGGCAGCAGGCCTGCTTTTAGCGTGGGCCTATCCGGATCGGATTGCGCAGCAACGCAGTAATGGACGTTATTTGCTGCGACAAGGAAGCGGCGCAACTTGGCGTCACGGAGCTTCTACTGGAGCGATTGCTGATTCTGCCTATTTGGCGATTGCTGAACTTGAATTGCAGGGAGCCGATAGCTCGATTTTGCTGGCTGCACCATTAAGTGAGGCAGAATTAGAACAATGCTGTAGTGAAGCTATTGAAACAACGGAAAAGGTGCTTTGGAATAAAGCGGCCAAGGTGCTTCAGGCACGGCGGCAGCGGCGGTTGGGGGCTCTAGTTTTACAGGAGCAGGTAGCGCCGCTACCTGCAAATGAAGTGTTACTACCGCTATTGGTAGAATTGTTGCAGCAAGGAGAGCTCTTACTTCCTTGGACAAAAGCAGCGCAGCGCTTTTGTCAGAGAATGGAGTTTATGCATTATTATTCCCCGCAAGATTGGCCCGATTATTCCGAACAGGCTTTGCTGGCAACCGTTGAAACTTGGCTACTGCCTTATTGCGGAACCATTCGTGGACAGGCAGATCTCGATCAGATTCAACTGCTGCCGCTGCTAGAAGGCCTGCTATCTTGGCCGCAGCGACAGTTATTAGAGACCTATGCGCCGGAACAGTTTCTTGTACCAAGTGGCCGCAAAGTGTTTATTCATTATGATGATCCCGCTTGTCCCAGATTAGCGGTAAAGCTGCAGGAACTCTTTGGCCTGACGGATACGCCACGTCTTCTGGGCGGCAAAGTTCCCTTGAAATTCCACCTATTGTCGCCAGCGCAGCGGCCAGTACAAGTTACAAGTGATTTGGCTAATTTTTGGCGGAATACTTATTTTGCTGTTAAAAAAGATCTGCAAGGTCGTTATCCGAAGCATTATTGGCCAGAAGACCCGCTGCAGGCTATTCCTACCCAGTTTGTTCGACCTAAATTACAATAGTACTTAATACTCTTTTATAGTATTGCTTTCCATAGACATCGCTTCCAACTTAGTACTGGAGGGGTGTCTGTTTTTTTAGATCATTGGCAAAGTAATTTTTAGTTACCGTAAGCCATTGTCTGGCGGCAAAGGATAGATATTTTCCTTGCTTCCAAATCATAGCAAGGTGCCAGGGGATGACTGTCTGGCCTAGGCGGGCAATGGCAAAGCGTTTCGGATCTAGTTCCTGACAAATAGTGTGGGGCAGTAGCGCAATGCCTAGATTTGCCGAAACCATTTCGGCAATAAAATCCCATTGCGAGCTTTGCAGGGCAATTTTTGGTTCGAAGCCTGCTTTATGGCATTCTTGCAAAATTAAGTCGTTTAAGGAAAAATCATCACGATAGAGAATAAATGATTCTTGATGCAAAGCAGCTAAGGGAATCTCGCTGTTTTGTGCTAATTCATGACTAGGCGGTAAGACTACGCGAAGCGGCTCATCAAGCAACGAAAAAATTTCAAAATGAAGTCCTTGTAGCGGTAGGGCTACGACACCTAATTCTACGAGGCCTGATTGAATCGCTGATTCTACCTCTTTTGAACCAGCCTCCATAATTTGTATGTCTATTTCGCTATAAGATTGTTTAAAGCGGCTGATAATTTGCGGAAAAAAGCGAGCGCCGATCATAGGGGGGAGTCCAAAGGTGAGTTTTCCTCGTTTTAGGCCAGTAATATCAGCAAGCTCTGAGCGCAAATTAGTCATTTCGGCTAAAATGGATTGTGCTCGTTCGAAGATGGCTTCGCCTGTATCTGTCAATAAAATTTCACGGCCCGTTCGTTCCAATAAAGTGGTATCAAGTTCGCCTTCCAGAGTTTTGATCACTTTACTGATGGCTGGTTGACTTACGTGCAGTGATTTGGCTGCTTGGGTAAAACTTTTTTTTCTGGCTACTTCGACAAAGTAAATCAAATGAATCAGGTCCATAAAAACTCCTTATGACTACGTTTTTTAAAAAAATATGATAACTTTAAGTAATAGCTATTATATACAACATGTATTTTTGTTATCCTGCCAGTAGGTATACAATAGGTTCAACCTGTTAAAGCAAAAGAACGAAAATAAAGGAGTGACGGCACATGAACTTTGCCAAAATGTTGCTGCAGGTTATCCTATTATGCGGACTCAGCTGGCTGGGAAATGAACTATCTCAGATTATTCCTCTGGCGATCCCAGGAAATATTTGGGGTCTGGCAATTTTATATATCTTGTTGGAATACAAGATTATTCCGATTCATTGGGTAGAGCTTGGCGCTGGCATCTTAATTTCTGAACTACTACTATTTTTTATTCCTTCCGCCATCGGGGTTGTCCGGTTCCAAACTTTATTACTTAACCAAGCATCTTATTTACTAATAGCAATTATTGCGAGTACAGCAATTGTTTTACTTTCTGTCGGTTTGCTGACAGAAGGCGCCTTGAAGTATCGGCGCAGAAGGAGGCAATATGTACGTTCTATCTAGTATTTTAGCGACTCTTTTGATTTATGGCTTATCAAAACGACTCTATCAAGTGACAGGCACTACGTTTTTGTCACCACTAATTGTATGTCCGCTGTTATTAATTAGTGCGTTACTGCTATTTCAAATCCCTTATGAGAATTATAACCAAGGCGGCCAGTGGCTTACCTTGATGCTGCAGCCAGCAACGATTGCGCTAGCTGTTCCGTTGTATAAGTATAAACGAGTGGTGAAAGCCTATTTAAAAGAACTCTTGCTTGGCGTAACAGGCGGCGCTGTTGCTGCGATTATCTCATCAATTTTGGTCGCTGGTCATTTTGGGCTAAGCAGTCAACTCTTAGAAAGTCTGGCACCGCGGTCAATTACAACACCCATGGCGATTAATGTTTCCGAGGCTGTTGGCGGTAATCCGGCAATCACAGCTGTATTTGTCATTCTTACGGGGATTATTGGGATCCTTCTTGCACCGCCCTTATTTAAGCTAGCCCGGATTGAAAATCCCGTAACGAAGGGGATGATGCTTGGCGCTGCTGCTCACGGCACAGGTACTTCAAAAGCCCATGAAGGCGGTTCGCTACAAGGCGCTATGGCTAGTCTTACCATGATTTTCATGGGATTAATTACGACGCTTTTAGCACCGTATCTTGTTCCGCTTTGTTTGGGGTCCTTAACGTTGTTTTAAGTTTCATTATTTTAGCTTGTATAGTTCCTCCAGTTTGACGCCAGAAATATTTCGTGTTATATTTACAGAAAAAGATAATTTGTATTTGTAGATAGTTAATATTAATTTATAAACGCAATTTGTTTAGCTGGTAAGTTTAGGCGAGGAGGGAACTCATATGAAGAAAATTTGGCTTGCTGGTGGTTGCTTTTGGGGCGTGGAAGCCTATTTTCAACAGTTTGCCAAAGTAGTTGATACTACTGTCGGCTATGGTCAAGGGGGAATACCAAATCCTAGCTATGAGGCTGTTTGTACGGGAACTACAGGCCATGCTGAAATCTGCGAAGTTGTCTATGATGAAAAAAAGCTGCCTTTGGATCAACTGCTGGAAGCTTTTTTTCGCATTATTGATCCGACAGTAAAAAACCGTCAAGGCAATGATGTGGGAACTCAGTATCGGACGGGGATTTATTATAATGATCCTGATGAACAAGCTGTGATTGAACAGTTCTTGCAGAAGAAGCAGATTGAGTATGCAAGACCCATCGTGGTCGAAGTAAAGCCGCTACGCTCTTTTTATCCAGCCGAAGAGTATCATCAAGACTATTTGAAGAAAAATCCTAGCGGTTATTGTCATATTGACTTGGATCAAGTTACAGAACAAGAAAAAAACTGATTTGTTATGCTGCCGGAGCTTTATGGAGAAAGCGCGGCGGCTTCTTTTTTTCGCAGGAAATAGACTGACTGATGTTGAATTGATCTTTATAAGACAAGTAGCTAGAAGACGGTAAAGGAGGAGTAGCATGAAGCCTGATCATGGAGTGGCTTTAGAGGAAGCTCTCAAAGTGATATTGCAATCACTGGCCCATTTGGAGCCTGAAGTAGAAGAAGTGGCTTTAGCAACAGTACTAGGACGGATTGCCGCTGTTGATATGGTTGCTAAAGAAGACTTGCCGCCCTTTGACCGTGCTGCCATTGACGGTTTTGCCATACATAGTTCTGATGTAAAAGATGCATCTTTGGAACAGCCTGTTTCCTTAAGAATTAGCGGGGCGGTTCGAATGGGAGAGGCAGCAGGTTTTGTTTTGCAGCCAGGCGAAGCAGCCCTTATTCCGACTGGCGGCATGTTGCCGCCAGGAGCTGATGCGGTACTGATGCTACCTACAAGCAGTAGCGTGGTAGAGGATCGATTGTTAGTACCATATCCGGTAACCGCGCAGGAAAATGTGATTTTGCGCGGCGAGGATTTTAAGCAGGATGTTCTTGTGGCCAAGCGAGGCGAGGTTCTATCACCCCAGCTTATTGGCGCTTTGGCCGCTTGCGGCTATAGTTCAGTGAAGGTCAATAAAAGAACGCGGGCAGCTATTTTATCAACAGGGGATGAAGTCGTCGATGTGGGTGGAACTGTCGGTGAGGGACAGATTCGCGATGTCAATTCCTATGCATTAGGAGCTGTGTTGGAGCAGGTCGGCTGTCAGGTTGAGCGGTGCGGCATTGTACCAGATGAATCTGAAACCCTCTATGGAGCTATGGAAAAAGCGCTTGTAAGTAGTGACCTGATTCTAATTTCCGGTGGAAGTTCTGCTGGCGCGCGGGAGAAGACGCTAGAAGTTTTGCAACGTTTTGATACGCAGGGCGTTTTGCTTAAGGAAATTGCCGTAAATCCTGGTAAGCTTACTATTTTTGCCATGATTGGCCGTACTCCCGTATTTGCTCTGCCGGGTCAGCCTGTAGCAGCTATGACGGTTTGTAATGCTTTAGTCAAGCCAGCCGCAGCTTTGTTACTCGGACAAAAGCCACCAGAAGCGGTACATCGTATTTTAGCGCGTCTGACACGCAGTGTTGCTTCGGTCATGGGACGTGATGATTTTATTCGTGTTCGCCTTGTGCGGCGCGGCGGTGATTATTGGGCAGAGCCAATTGATGGCAAGCCGGGATTAATTAGTACTTTATTAAAAGCGGACGGAATTGTGCATATTAGTGAAGTGAAGAGCGGCTTATATGGTCAAGAATGGGTAGAAATTGAACTATTGAATTAAAAAGTCGCTTGCTTCAAATTTGACAAGACAGTTTCTGGATCGCCGGAATCTGTCTTACTTTTTTACCGGTAGAACAAGGAGGGGTATACATGAACGAAATTTATTTACAGCGCTACGCCCAGTTGATTGTACAAGCTGGAGTGAATTTGCAAAAGAATCAAACCGTCGTTATTACCACACCCATTGAATGTGCGTCTTTTGCTAGGCTGATTGCTCAGGAAGCTTTTGCGATTGGGGCCAGAGATGTGGTAATGAACTGGAAAGATGAATTGTTTGCCAAAATCCGTTACGAACAAGGGCCGGAAGTCATTTTTTCTGAGTTTCCCCAGTGGCAGCAGGATTTTTATCTGTCATATATGAAGCAGGGGGCCGCTTTTATCAGCATTGCCGCCAATGATCCAACTTTATTAAAAGATGTGGAGCCGAAGCGGCTCGCTTTGGTCCAAAAAACAAGCAGTGAGGCGCTCAGAGAATATCGGGAAAATATGATGAATAATCGCAATACCTGGACTGTCGTATCAGTGCCTACGGTTAGTTGGGCTCGAAAGGTTTTTCCAGAGGATACGGAAGCGACAGCGGTAGAAAAGCTGTGGCAAGCGATTGCCAAAAGTGTACGAATTGATTGCGCTGACCCTGTAGCCGCCTGGGATCACCATAAGAAACAGCTGAAAAAACGTCTTTCCTTTTTAAATGAGCACCAATTTCAGTTTTTGCACTACACAAATTCATTAGGAACTGATGTAACGATTGAACTTCCCGCACATCATTTGTGGCTTGGCGGTTCCGAACTGACGCCTTCCGGGCTTGAATTTATGGCGAATATGCCGACGGAAGAAGTTTTTACTTTGCCAAAGCGAGACAGTGTGAACGGTAAAGTTGTCAGTTCCCGCCCACTTAACTATAATGGAAATTTAATTGAGGACTTTTATTTCGTCTTTAAAAACGGTAAAATTGTAGAAGCTGCAGCACGCGTCGGTGAAAAAGTTTTGCAAAATTTGATAGCTACCGATGACGGGGCTTCTTATTTAGGCGAAGTTGCTTTGGTACCTTATGATTCGCCGATTTCTAATATGAATCTCTTATTTTATAATACACTCTTTGATGAAAATGCATCCTGTCATTTGGCCATCGGCAAAGCCTATCCTGTTTGTCTGTCTGAAGGCGAAACGAAGAGCAGAGCAGAGCTTGCTGCTGCTGGGGTAAATGATTCTTTGATTCATGAGGATTTTATGATTGGTACGGCTGATCTGACGATTACAGGAATTCAAGCCGACGGGACAGAGATTCCTGTATTTAAAGCCGGAAACTTTGCTTTTTAGCTGTAGCGAAGGAGGCGCCTTGTGCTTGAACCGATTATTCTTGACACGGACGGAAGCCTAGATTTTTTCCGTCGTGATATAAAACGGATTTATTTGCGGGACCTGCAGGCAAGCTTACAGTATTGGGCTGACCAGGAAGCGATTCGTCGTTTTCAGGCTAAACTTTTACAAGAGGCTTCACCGGCAGGATTCTGCCGTTTTTTAGGGTCTGGTGATTTTCATCATTTAACATTAGCTACGCTGGAGAAACTAACAGATCCTTTTGCTTTACTTGTATTTGACAATCATCCAGACTGTTCCTATGCTTTGCCGCGTTATGCTTGCGGTAATTGGCTGTATCATGCCGTGAAGCTGCCTTTATGTCGGCAGGTGGTCCACGTAGGAGCGACCGAAACATATGGTTGGTTGCGTCGTGCGCTAAGTTTGCATAGCTTACAACAATCTGGTAAGTTATTGTTTATTCCAGCTGAGATCGGCAAGGGAAAAAAATATTATTGCCAGGAAATTATGACCTTGTTGGAGCCGAGCCTTAAGGAAGAAATGCCTTTATATCTCAGTCTTGATAAGGATGTCATAAACGCGCAGGAGTCGCCAGGAGATTGGGATAATGGTATTTTGACACTGACTGATGTAGTCTATCTTATCGAAGCAGTCGGTTCGTCTTTTTCTTATATTGGAGCTGATATAACCGGCGAGGCCAGTTTTCCTTGCAATTATCAGGGATATTTTTTAAAACACTTGTTGGCCGATTGGGATCATCCTAATCCCTGCGACAAGCTTTCCTTGACAGCTAGTTGGCAAAAGCAGGAGAAGGTCAATACAATCCTTTTGTCTCTGTTAGCGAAAGGAGCCGACGGTGATACAGCCGGTGGGAATGAATGAGGAGATAGTAGGATGGATGATAAAAATTTTTTATTTCAAATGGAACCGAGCTCGCTAATTACTGCTTTTCAAGATAATCCGCCAGAGGGCTTTACTCCAGAAGCGATTTCTCTGGGGGAGCGGAAGCTGCCTGCTTTTACAACTCGATTTGACTTACTGCTTACGGCTGATGAAAGCCTACAGCAAAAAGTTCAGGCTGTAAGCTTTCTCTTGCCACAGCGGCTGCGTCAATCACTGTTGCAGCCAAAGACTTTGTTTATTGGTACAACTGTCTCGGAATTTTGTCTGTTTCCGGCGGGGTTTGCGCTGGAGGAACTTGCCGGTGTTTTGCAGCAAACTATGGATCGGACTGGCGCCAGTTATTTAATTGCTAAAGATTTAGCTGCCGATGCCCCTTTTTTTAATGACGCGGAAAGAAAAGCGGCACAGGCCATCTGTGATACTTTGGTAAAGGCTGGTTTTGTTTTGCTAGAAGGGCAGGCTGCTGCCTATGTTCCCATAGATTTTGCTTCCGAAGCGGAGTTTTTAGAGCGATTTTCGAAAAATCGTCGCAAAAATTTTCGCCGAAAATTAAAAAGTCGCAGTGAAGTTACATTGCGGCTGTTCCGGACAGGTGATTCATTTTTTCAAGATAAACAAAATCTAGACCTCTTATATCTTCTTTATAAAACAGTCTATGATGCTAGTGAAATTCATTTTGATTTATTGTCACGCGAGTTTTTTACCGCGGCATTTCAGGACAGTCGGTCAGGTGGAGTTGTTTTTACGTACTGGCAAAAGGAGCAACTCGTTGGCTATTTTCTTGCTTATGAGCAGGGCGATTGTCTCGTTGATAAATATATGGGCGCCCTTTATCCAGCTTATCGTGACTGCAATCTCTATTTTGTTAGCTGGTTCGATTTTCTTGAATATGCTAGGCAGACAGGTAAGAAATATGTGGTTTTTGGCTGGACAAGTCCTGAAATTAAAGCAGAACTTGGCGCCGAGTTTACCTTTACGAAGCATGCCGTATATCCGAAAAACAAGTGGATGCGTAAGCTGCTTGGGTTTGTGGCCGATTCTTTTGAATCAGATCGCAAAGTTTTGGAAGAATGGCAAAAAAAACATCAAGAAAAGCGGTGAGCATTATGAAGCGACTACTAACTCTTATTTTACTATGGTGTGGTGTTAATACGGCAGGCGAGATTCTTATTAAGTTTGGATCGAAGAATCTGATCGATCCTCATTCGCCTTATGAAATATGGCTTTTGATTTTGCAAGTAATTCAAAACCCTTTAATTATGTTCGGTGTGATTATTAGTGCCTGTGATTTGTTGTTGTGGATTTACATATTAAAAAGCGGCGACCTCGGTGTCGTGGTGCCGCTTACATCTTTAAATTATATTTTTGCTTTAGCTGTAGGCTGTTTGATTTTTCAGGAGCCTTTTACGTTACATCGGTTTATTGGCATTACCCTTATTTGCAGCGGTACATATTTTTTAAGTCGATAATTTTTATAATTTAAGTAAAGCAAGACGCTTGGCCCGTACTTCCGGCGGAGTTGAAGAAAGATTTTCCGGTACGTTTTCTAGCGGAATACCTAGCTCTCTAGCAAGCAGGGCTTTCACGCGAGGACGGCAAAACGCTCCTTGACATTGCCCCATACCAGCTCGGGTCCGGCGTTTTACGGCATCGACCGCTGTGACAGGAATCCCGCGGTGGAGGCTGTCAATAATTTCTGCCTCAGTAATCGTTTCGCAACGGCAGATAATATTTAATTCTGGCGAGTCGCCATCAATTTTACCAGCAAAATCGGCTGGTTTTTTATGAATAATTGCTTCGCGATAAGGATTAAAATCCGGATTTTCCTTGAGGACAAGACCAATAGAGGCTAAAATGCCGCGTACCTTCAGGGCAATCGCTGGTGAAGCTGTAAGTCCCGGCGAATCGATGCCGATTAAATGAATATAGCCGGGGATTTCTGTCGCTTCAATGGTCCAGCCGCCGTCATTACAGACAGGACGATTACCAGCGAAAGAAGTAAGTGATTGTTTGAAGTCTAGTGTGGGCAAGGATTTTCTCGCCGTTGCTGCAATAAAAGCTAAGGTAGCTTCATCAGTGCTTACATCATCTTTGTCGTCAATTTCTTCCGCGTTAGGGCCGACCATGATATTGCCATGGTAAGTGGGGGTTACGAGAATGCCTTTGCCTAATTTACTGGGAACTTGAAAAATCACTGATGAGACAAGATGATTTTGATTTTTGTTTAAGAGAACATATTGGCCGCGCCGGGGATGAATCTTAAAGCCAGTGATGCCTAGCAGGGCTGAAATGGCGTCGCTGCCAGCGCCTGCTGCGTTTATCACATAACGAGCCCTAAGCTTTTCGGTTTCATTAATCGTTATTTCAAAGCCATCTTGCTGACGTGCTAAGGCGGTAACAAGGGAGCTTAAGCGTAGCTCAACGCCATTGGCGATGGCATTTTCGACTAGGGCAATGACGAATTCATAAGGAGAAGTAACACCAGCCTCTGCGCAGTAAAGCGCTCCTTTGATGGCTGGATTTAGATGGGGTTCTCTTTGTAAGACCTCTTCGCCGGAAAGTAGCGCAAGGCCATTGACGCCGTTGGTCAGTCCTGACGCTTCTAGCGCTTTGAGGCGGGGAATGTCTTCCTCTTCTAAAGCAATTACATAGGAGCCTGTTTCGCGATAACCAAAATGCAGTTCTGCTTCCAATTGGGCATACAGACGATTTCCTTTTACGCACAGCTCAGCAGCTAGTGTGCCCGGTTTGTCGGAATAACCGCCGTGAACAATGCCACTATTTGCTTTGGAACAGCCACAACTTACATCAGCGGCTTTTTCAATAAGGCAGATGCGAAGCTGATATTGGGATAATAGTCGGGCAATATTCGCGCCAATCACTCCCGCGCCGATGATACAGACGTCATACATAAAGAAGCCTCCTTATAATTCTTAAAGATTATTTATTAGGAATTTCTTTCTTTTTCCAAACGAATCCTGCTTAGCTTACAGGAAAAATTCTTATTGTTTCAATCTGTTTTTGAATGTTTTTTAAAAGATAAAAATTTTTTCTTAAGGCTCTTGCTTTTTTATAGGAAAGGCTTTATAATTAAATCAAGCACCATCCTTATAGTGACTACAGATTCTCCGATTTGCAAGTGCATGGAATTTCGATTCTTGGTTTTGCAAGAGGTTTGCTAGGTCGAAAAGGGTTGTGTTTTTGTTTTACCCGCTTCAAATGCTTCAAATGCTTCAAATGCTTCAAATGCTTCAAATGCTTCAAATGCTTCAAATGCTTCAAATGCTTCAAATGCTTCAAATGCTTCAAACGTAATATCCTCCATCTGATATAACTCCCGTATGAATTTTTGGTTTTGAAAAGAGGCTGCTTTACCATTTTGTTAGAAAAACAAGTTTTACGAAGCTATAAGGATGGTTGCTTTGCATAGAAAAAGAAGAAGGACTTGCGCCTTCTTCTTTTTTTTGTTTTTGCCCAGGAAAGGTTTTTTGCTTTAAAAGACGAATACTACTATTACATTTTGTTGCTAAAAAGCTGCCGGAGGGGTAATCATGTCAGAGGCTTCTAGTAAACGCGTCCGCTTAGAAGTTGCACAAATTTATTTACAAATGCTTTTCGACGGCAAAGCTGAATTTATGGCTGCTTTCCAACAAGCGCAGGACGGCGAGAATGCAGTGATTTATGATCCTCATTTTGGTGAAATTCGCGGCACGGAGGCTATCAGCCAGTACTATGATCATTGCCGCGCTTGGCTTTTAGGCGAAAATGCTGTTGTCGAGCTGAAACGAGAGTGGGCGCAGACGACCGCTGATAGTACAGTTATGGAGTCAGCTGAATTTATTCTTTACTTAGATCACGGTGGCGATGTTCCTGTTCCTGTTTTATTAATTCGCGAAATGACGCAAACAGAGACGGGTCCCCATGTGAGTCTGCGCATTTATTACAGTCATTGGCCGATGATCGGAAAGCATTGTTGGCGTAAGCCTTTTTTGCCCCAGAAAGAAGTTGTTTTTACAGGGGTGTTGCAGCAGTATACAGAGGCGCTTAGTACGGGGAGTATGGAAAAGCTTTTTGCTTGTTTTGATGAAACGACCTTTACGTTACAACAGGCCACGGGAAATGTAATGACTGACCGAGAAACACTGCAACATTTTTATGGCGATTTTTTACAGCTGGCTCAGGGTGGCGCCTTTGTTCATTATTGCTCAGCTGTTGATGATGGAATTCATTGCGCTTTGGAGTATTACATTGACAGACTTGGCAAAAAAAATTGTCTGCCTCAGGCCGGCGCTGTCGTCTATGAGCGGTCTAGTACGGCCGATAAACTGATTTCAATCCGTCTTTACGATGATTTTGATCCTTTCTTGCAAATTTCAATAGAGTATTAGCGATATAATAGATAGCTGTTTTACATTGGAGGAGGAGAGACTTATGACAAGTAAATTTTCTGTAGAAGAATTGGCGATTCAAACGATACGGACGCTTTCCATTGATGCCATTGAACAGGCAAACTCAGGTCATCCTGGTTTACCACTCGGCGCCGCGGCTTTTGCCTATAAGCTTTGGACAGATCACTTGAATCATAACCCGAAAAACCCGCAGTGGTTTAATCGGGATCGTTTCATTTTGTCGGCGGGGCATGGCTCGATGCTGCTTTATAGTTTGTTACATTTATCAGGTTATGATTTGTCCCTGGAAGAATTAAAGAAATTTCGTCAATGGGGCAGCAAAACGCCAGGACATCCGGAATATGGTCATACGCCAGGCGTAGAAGCGACCACTGGGCCATTAGGACAGGGAATTGCTATGGCTGTAGGCATGGCAATGGCTGAACGTCATCTGGCTGCTACTTATAATCGGGAGAATTACCCTGTTGTTGATCATTTTACTTATGCGCTGTGCGGCGACGGCGATCTGATGGAAGGCGTAGCCGCTGAGGCGATCTCTTTGGCTGGCCATCTTGCCTTGGGGCGATTGATCGTTCTTTATGATTCCAATCAGATTTCCCTTGACGGGAAACTAGACAAGTCCTTTTCTGAAGATAGTCTAAAACGGTTTGATGCTTACGGTTGGCAGGTACTGCGAGTTGGCGATGGCAATGATTTGGCAGCTATCGGTCAGGCTATTGCTACAGCGAAAAAAGATTTGACTCGACCAACTTTAATTGAAATCAATACAGTCATTGGTTTTGGCTCTCCGAATAAGGCCGGATCTTCGGCTGTGCATGGTTCTCCTCTGGGACAAGCTGAAACGACGCTTACTAAAAATGCCTATGGCTGGACTTATGATGAGCCCTTTACTGTACCTAAAAGTGTTTATGAACATTTCGGCGAGAAGGTTTTATTACGGGGTTCGGCCCAGGAAAAAGCTTGGCAAGCTTTATTTGAGGACTATAAAGAAGCTTACCCGGAACTGGCCGAAGAACTTTCTGAACGCATTGAAGGTCGCTTGCCGAAAGACTATGATGAACTCTTACCTCACTATGAAGCAGGCAAGAAGATTGCGACACGTTCTGCTTCAGGGGAAGTGATGCAGGCTTTAGCAAAAAAAATTCCGGCTTTATTCGGCGGGTCAGCTGATTTGGCCAGTTCCAATAAAACTATGATTAAGAACGGCGGCGACTTCCAACCTTTTTCTTATGAAGGGAAAAATATTTGGTTTGGCGTAAGAGAATTTGCCATGGGAGCGGCGCTCAATGGTTTGATGCTTCATGGCGGCGTAAAAAGCTACGGAGCGACCTTCTTTGTCTTTTCCGATTATTTGCGTCCCGCTGTTCGTCTCGCTGCTTTAATGGGGTTGCCGACTACCTATGTATTTACTCATGACAGTATCGCTGTCGGGGAAGACGGTCCCACCCATGAGCCAGTGGAACAGCTTGCCGCTTTTCGGGCGATGCCCAATCTGAATGTCATTCGTCCGGCTGATGGGAATGAAACAAGGATTGCTTGGCAGATTGCGCTAGAATCAGAGAAAACGCCAACAGCGCTAGTGTTATCGCGGCAGGATCTTTTAGTTCAGCCTGCCGATTCGACAGCGCAGGAAGCGGGCGTACGATCTGGCGCTTACGTTTTGGCGGGATGCGACAACCCGGCCGCGTTGATTTTGGCTTCCGGTTCTGAAGTAGAACTGGCTATGGCCGCGCGCGACGCACTGATAGCAGAGAATATCTCTGTAAATGTTATTAGTTTTCCCTCCTGGCATCTTTTTGCCAAGCAGCCGAAGGAATATAAAGAAAAAGTTTTACCGCCTAATGTAAAAGCCCGTGTTGCTGTAGAAATGGGGTCTTCCTTAGGATGGGAACGCTATACTGGCGACGCAGGGTCGATTATTGCGATTGATTCATTTGGCGCCTCGGCTCCGGCTGAGACGGTGTTAGCAGAGTATGGTTTTACAGTCGAACGAGTAGTGGCTGCTGTCAAGGCTTTGCTATAGAGAGTATCTTCAAAATGGAGTAGCGGGTTTTGCCTAACAAGCAAAAGCCGCTCTTTCCTTTTTATGCTTTTTGCTGCACTTATTCCCTGCTGCATATTTTCATTTGCAGGCGAACAGTCTATAATAAAAAAGTTAAGAGTTTAAGTAAACGTGAGGAATGAATATGAGTAAAATCGTCGTATTAGCTGAAAAACCTTCAGTAGGTCGTGATATAGCCAGAGTATTGCAATGCCATAAAAAAGGCAACGGTTACTTAGAGGGAGACCGTTACATTGTGACTTGGGCTTTAGGCCATCTTGTGACTTTAGCTGATCCAGAAGTCTATAATGATCAATATAAATCGTGGCGACTAGAAGATCTCCCCATGCTGCCGCCGCAAATGAAGCTCACTGTAATCCGCCAAAGCGCTCGTCAGTTTCAATCGGTAAAGGAACAACTGTTACGCAAGGATGTGACAGAAGTTATTATTGCTACGGATGCTGGCAGGGAAGGGGAACTGGTAGCACGCTGGATATTGGCCAAAGCTTCTGTGCATAAACCGCTAAAGCGGTTATGGATTTCCTCGGTAACTGATAAGGCGATCCGTGAGGGATTTTTGAAACTCCGCCCTGGCAAAGACTATGAAAATCTCTATGCTTCAGCCGTAGCTCGGTCGGAGGCCGATTGGCTTGTGGGCATCAATGCGACCCGGGCGTTAACTTGCAAGTTCAATGCGCAGCTTTCTTGCGGGCGCGTACAAACACCTACGTTGGCAATGATTGCCCGGCGAGAAGCGGAAATTACAGCATTTCAGCCGCAAACTTATTATGGCATACAGGCTAGAACTGGCCAAATTTCGTGGCAATGGCACGAAAAAACGCAGAAAAACAGTCGCATTTTTGATGAAGCAAAATGTAAAAATATTTTTACTGGATTGCGCGGCCAAACTCTAAAAGTTCTAAAAATCGAGAAGAAAGAAAAGCAAATGCCAGCGCCGCAGTTGTATGACTTAACAGAACTGCAGCGTGATGCGAATCGCCTGTTTGACTTTTCGGCTAAAGAGACGCTCAGTCTTATGCAGAGTCTCTATGAAAGTCATAAGCTATTAACCTATCCCCGTACGGATTCGCGGTATTTATCAGCGGATATCGTGGAAACTTTACCAGAACGCATGAAAGCTGCCGGTGTAGGGCCTTATACGAAATTTGCGTTTCAATTGTTAAAACAGCCACTTAAGATCCATAAGAATGTTGTTGATGATAGTAAAGTATCTGATCATCATGCGATTATTCCTACGGAACAGTATGTAAATCTCAGCAACTTGTCAGATAAAGAAAGAAAAATTTATGATCTGGTAGTAAAACGGTTTTTTGCCGTGTTTTATCGGCCTTACCGCTACGAACAGACCACGCTAAATGGACAGATTGGGCAGGAAGCTTTTAGCGCTAAGGGGAAACGTGTGACAGATTTGGGCTGGAAGGAAATTTACGGTTCTAGCTTAGTGCATGAGCAGATGGAGGAAAGTGATGATGAACGTAGCGATCAAGAACTTCCTAGTGTGACAGAAGGCGCTTCGTTTTCTGTAGATCATTTGGCGGTTACGACAGGCAAGACGAAACCGCCAGCTCGATTTACTGAGGCTGCGCTGCTTTCCGCCATGGAAAATCCTGTTCGCTTCATGGAAGGCGAGGCCGAAGCGTTGAAACAAACAATTGGTGCAACGGGCGGCTTGGGAACCGTGGCGACACGAGCTGATATTATTGAAAAATTGTTTAATAGTTTCCTGCTTGAGCAAAAAGGTAAAGAGATTTTGTTGACGGAAAAGGGACGTCAGCTACTGTCGCTTGTGCCAGAAAAATTACGTTCGCCAGCCCTTACGGCCGAGTGGGAATTGCGGCTTGCCGCTATTGCTAAAGGCGCTCTTTCAGAGCGGCAATTTGTTGCTGAGATGCGCCAATATGCCATGGAAGTGGTTACGGAAATAAAAAACAGCCAGTCTCGGTTTCATCATGATAATATGACGCGGACAAAATGTCCTGAATGCGGCAAGTATTTGCTGGAAGTAAAAGGGAAAAAAGGCAAGATGCTGGTCTGTCAGGATCGAGAATGCGGCTATCGCAAAGGGCTTGCCAAAGTGACGAATGCTCGTTGTCCTACCTGTCATAAAAAACTAGAGCTTCGCGGCGAAGGGGAGGGGCAGCTATTTGTTTGCTCTTGCGGTTATCGCGAAAAATTGTCAGCCTTTAAAAAACGGCGGGAAGAAACTGGCGGTAAAGTCGATAAAAAGGCAGTGCATCAATTTTTAAAGGCGCAAGATAAACAAGAAGCACCGGTGAATACCGCTTTGGCTGATGCCTTAGCCAAGCTGAAACTGTCTAAGTAGCGAGGCAATAAATAAGAGAGAGCTTTCGCTCTCTCTGCTTTTATTCGCATTATTATTGCCGAATTTTTAGTTGTTTTTACTCGTGAGCATCGGTGCTGTATTCGCGCCGTGGGTCATGCAGGTAATCGTATAGTCGTCGCGACCTAGTTTCTCTTTGGCAAGGCGGAGTGCTTCATCGCCTGTAGCTGCAAAGATCATGCCTGTTTTCTTAATAAAGGCTTCATTTTCTGGTTTGGTTACGAGAATCACGGTATTCTTTTTGGCAATATCGGCAAGCTTAAAGGCGATAAAGCCAGGAATGGTGAAATGATCGCGCACAGCTTTTTCGAAAGTCAGCGTATCATCAAAGCGGAACCAGCCGCTGAACTCTTCCGGCTCATAAATATCACGGCATTCTAAGAAGCAAATGATTACACCGCCTGGTTTTGTGGCCATAAAGGCGTTATCAATGGTTTTAGATCCTTGATAAAGATTAATATCTTTGGGGAAGCCGCCAGCTGAAGCAATGACTAGATCGGCCTGCTCTTCGATGGGGATGCCGTAAATTTGGTTTACTGTTTGGCAACCTTCTTGCCAGGCTTTTAGCCAGTGACCTGCTAAAAAGCGAGCAAATTTGCCTTCTGGTGTAAATACGGCATTGAGTAGAAACGCCGGATTTAACATAGAAGTAACCTCAGCCATGTCTTCATGTACGGGATTTTCAACGAGCTTGCCTGAGAGACATTCTGGGTTGGAGCCGAAGCCGATTTCGGGATGCAAGGCGAGGCAGTGGTTAGCTTGAATCGTTTTATCACCGCTGATGCCAGGCATAACGCTCTTGCGGCCACCGCCGAATCCGCCCATTAGATGGAAGACAATACCGCCTGTAAGAATGACCTTATCAGCTTCGGCAACGCGTTTATTGAAGTAAACGGGAGTGCCCCGTTTGGTAGTTCCTTTGTAAACGAGTTCTGCCTCGTTGCGGCAGTCATGCTGATAAATTTTGATACGGTTGCATACTTCTTGGCCGCAGACGGCCAGATCTTCCTCTGGCGTATGAGGACGATGGGTTCCTTGGGCAATGACAATAGAAATTTGGCTGTCAGGGACACCGGCGCCATTCAGTTCATTGAGAAGTGTTGGCAAAAATTCATAAGATTTAATCCAGCCGCGTGTAATATCGCTGACAATGATAACGACCGAATCAGTTTCCGTTACAATTTCTTTTAAGGGAGCTGTGCCGACTGGATTGCGAAGGGCTTCTAAAACGGCGGCGGGAATATCAGTAATAGCTGACGCCGGAGCTCCTTCAATTTCATAAATGATTTTTTCTTGCGGCAGTGAAAGTGAGATCGTGCTGTCGCCAAAACCAAAAGCAACTTTTTTTTCTGTCATGGAATATCCTCCTGCTGCTAGGGGCTGTTTGTATTTAGAATACGTATCCCTATCTTTTTTACATTATTACAAAGAATTAGGGAAGAGTCAATGCGAGAGTGCAAATCCTTGTACGCAATTTTACTTGATTTGAGGACTTTTGTGGTAACTTATCGGGAAAGGCTGTGGTTTTTATTATTTTTCGTAAATTTACGTTTATCCTTTGTTGCTTACTAATTTTTTCTGGGGCCGTAGAAGCGGCGCCGAACCAAAGTGATTCGGATTATGTGAAATCGATTACTCGTTATATCGGCATAGTGAATAGAACGAGTGATGGAGCGGCCGATTATATTGCCCGCTGCATCGTCCGCTCTGCAAGAAATCATCAAGTGGATCCACTCCTGTTAACGTCTTTGATTGCCAAAGAATCTTCCTTTCGACCTGATGCGGTATCCCGATCCGGGGCTATGGGGCTAGGGCAGCTTATGCCAGCAACAGCTGCCTCAGTTGGGGTCGCAGATCCTTTTGATATAGCGGAGAATGTCGAGGGATCTGCCCGGTATTTTTCGCAAATGCTGCAACAATTTGCTTGGACCAACCAGCCAGTTTCGTTCGCTTTAGCGGCTTACAATGCTGGTCCGACGACGGTACGAAGATATGGGGCGATTCCGCCTTTTCCTGAGACGCAAAATTATGTAAGACAGATTTCGCGAAACTATGAAATCCTTTTACAGATGCGATAGGCAAGCGAATTGATATGAAGTATAATAAGAACAACCCTGTTAGCGGGCCATTTCGATCAAACGAAGGAGAAAGAAGAATATTCTATGAAAACGATCAATCAGACAGCACTGCGTTTTATAGTTGTGTTAGTGGTTATTCTGCTGGGAGTTATGAGTTATCAGCTTAACCCTGATTTTTTTACTACGGCTGGAAATTTGCTTGTCAGCGGCGATATTGTAGGGTTGATTGATTTTATCCGCTCTTACGGCCCCTATGCCATGGTGATTAGTTTTTTCCTTGTTGTATTTATTAACATAGTTGCTGTATTGCCCAATATTTTTATTTTAGCAGCAAATGGTATTCTGTTTGGCGTGGTAGAAGGCACGATTTTATCTTGGCTGGCCGAATCAGTGGGGGTTATTATTAGCTTCGCTGTGATGCGCTATCTATTTCATGATTATGCCCATAACCTCATCGTACGCAGCAATGCCTTGAAAAAAGTGGATGAATTTAGCGGGAAAAAGGGCTTTCGTATTATGCTCATTGCGCGGAGTATTCCCTACATTCCCTCAGGGCTGATTACAGCTCTTGGCGCTGTCAGCAGCATTACTTTTTGGGATTACGCCGCTGCTACGCTGATTGGCAAACTGCCATCGGCTTGGATTGAAGTTACACTAGGTCATGATCTTATGGCTTATCGAGAACATAGTTTTCGCTTGCTTGTGCTTGTTGTTATTTCTTGTCTGGCTTACTATTTTTTTCTACGTTATAAAAAAACTGTTTCTGAGAAAAATAGCTAAGGTGCCATCTTGTGTAAAGTATGCTATAATGAATCTGAGTATTTAAGCGATTTCTTTGTCACTTTACTGCTAGCTTAAATTCGGCTGTTTGCGCTTTGCTGAGCTTGTTAGTTTAGGGGGGGAATCTGGTGAGATACTATCCATTAGGCAGAACTGGCTTATTTGTTTCTGAATTGAGCTATAGTCTGGAATCAGGTCAGGTAGAAGAAGGCGATTTTTCTGTTGCGTTGATTCGTCATGGTTTGGCTCAGGGGATGAATTTTATCGATATGGCGGAAACAAGCTATTATTTGATTTCCGAGGCCTTGCAGGGTTATCCTCACCCGACGATTCTTGCTGGGAAAGCGGCAGTAAAGACTTATACAGAGATGAAACTTGCTGTGGAAAAGGCGCGTCAAACCTTACATCGCGACTGCATAGAAGTTTTTTCGCTTGCAATTACTGAGGACAATCTAGCCGCTTTACAAGAACGGCGCGGTGCGCTGGATTACTTGTGTGATGCTAAGGCGAAGGGCTTGATTGAGGCGGTTGGGCTTTGCTCCAATAGTTTGTCAGTCTTACGTGAGGCGGCTGAATTTGCGGAAGTTGATCTTATCATTCCGCTGATTGATGTAGCTGGAAGTCAGCGAGAAGATTCGGCCATGGCAGAGATGCTTGGCTATGTGAATAGCGCTGGTAAAGGCGTTTATTTGCTTGCGTTACCCCATGAAGGAAACAGCTCGCTACAGACTGCTATCGATTTTTCCCGAACGCTTCCAGGCGTTGCTTCTGTAGCGATTGCTACGCATAGTGAAGCGCAACTGAGTGAAGCTACAGCGTATATACAAGAAAAGGCAAAACCTGTTTGATGAGCGGCCTGGAGGTTCTTTATGAGAATCGTCCAGGCTTTACTGTAATAAGGAGAGTAAGTAATGAAAAATTCGGCGATTTTTATCTCGATCTTATTTATGTTCTTATGGGTTATCCCTCCGGCTGCTGCGCATGCGGCAGCTTTACTGTTTATTCCACTTGATGATCGTCCTGTTTGTCGCGATTATGTAATTGATACTGCCGAGAAGGCTGGTTTTACCGTGTTAACCCCGCCAGCTGAATGGTTAGCTAGTAGAGGAAGGCTTGGTCAAGCCGATAAATTATGGCAGTGGTTAGAAGAGAATTGGTCGCAGGCTGATTATGCCGTCATTGCCGCTGATTCATTGATTTATGGCGGCTTAGTTGATTCGAGAGTACACCATTTAGATTACTCGCTGCTGGCCAGCAGGGTCGAGCGTTTCGCAAAACTGAAAGAGCAGAATCCTGCCATACGAGTGTACGTATTTAGTACGATAATGCGTTCGCCAAAAGTGAGCCTTGGCGGTGTCGAACCCTCTTATTACGAAACGTATGGGAGACAAATTTTTAAGCTGACTGCTTTATCAGATAAAGAAGTTGTCAGAGGTCTATCAGGGCCAGAGCGACAAACCCTGCAAGAACTTGTTCGGTCAGTTCCGGCAGAATATCTGAGAGACTGGCTAGATCGCCGTACAAAAAATATGATGGTCAATGAAGATTTAGTTGATTTATTGCGAGATGGCACGATCGATTACTTAATCGTTGGTCGTGATGACAGCGCCACTTTTTCGCAATCGCATCGGGAATGGCGTTTATTAAAACAAAAAACGACAGATCTTTCGATCAGTCAGTTTCAATCTTTTCCAGGAGCCGATCAATTGGCTATGGTGCTGGTAGCGCGTTCTTACAATGATCGCGAAGGAAAGCTGCCTATTGTACAAACGATTTATACGCCAGGCGTAGGCGGAAATACGATTCCGGCTTATGAAGATCAGCCAGCCAGAGCTACGATTGACGGACATGTTGTTGCTGCTGGCGGGATTGTGCTGCCGCAGCCGCAAAATCCTGACTTAGCACTCTTAGTAAACACGCCGGAAGACGGACATACAAGAGAGGCTTCTGATGGGGAAAACGGTCTGGCTTTATCGGAAGAAAAGGGCGCATTTGTTGACGAAGTGAAGCAGCGAGTTGCACAAAAGGAACCGGTAGCTTTAGCCGATATTGCCTTTGCCAATGGTTCTGATAATGCTCTGATGCTTTCTTTGGAGAAGAATCAGTTGCTACCTGCTTTAACTGCTTATGCAGGTTGGAATACGGCGAGCAATACTGTTGGTTATGCTATAGGGCAGGGAATGATGGCTCCGTCAATGACGTCAGCGGCGCGGCGAGATTTGCTAGCTGTGCGCTATCTCGATGAATGGGCCTATCAGGCCAATCTTCGCGATGAGCTTATGGATTATTTCTTTGCTCATGATGAACGGGCGATTCAGTTTTTAGATCGCCATCTTTTGTCTGTAACGAAGGAAGCAGCACAGCAGGAACAAGATTTTGCCAAAGAACATTTTGCTTGGGTAAACCCGCAGCGGGTGCAAGTATCTTTTCCTTGGAATCGGCTGTTTGAAATTGCTGTTTCGCTCGATTCCGATACAAGCCAAATTGGCAAAATAAAACAAGCGGCGCGTTAAACGCCCGCTTGTTTTATTTTTAAACTCTTTCGTGTAAAGCTTTAGACAGTTTTTCAAGTCCTTTGCGAATGGTTGTTTGGGAGGTGGCATAGGAAAACCGGAGATATTCCTCTGTTTCGTTTGAATTCTTTTGTCCAAAAGCGCTTCGTGGCAAAGTAGCTACGCCTGCTTTATGCAAGAGGTATTGCTGCAACTCTTTTGCATCGAAAAATCCTAGATTTTCACAAGCTTTCGTCACATTGGGGAAGGCGTAGAAGGCGCCAGACGGAACTTGACAGGAAACGCCGGGAAGTTGGTTGAGTCCGTTTACGATTAGATCACGGCGGACTTTAAATTCAGCAACCATTTTTTTGACAAAATCCTGTGACCCGGTTAACGCTTCCATACCGGCATGTTGAATAAAGGTATTGGTACAAGATTCGCAGTTCGTAATTAGTTGGGCTACCGCATTGACTAAGTGACGCGGCATGATGCCATAGCCGAGACGCCAGCCAGTCATGGCATAGGTCTTGGAAAAGCCATCTAAAAGAATCGTTTGTTCTTTTAGGCCAGGAAGTGAAATGATACTATGAAAGCTTCCTTCATAGATGATACGGCTGTAGATTTCATCAGATAAGATCCAAAGTTTATGGCGGAGAGCCAGATCGGCAATTGCGGTTAAATCTTCTTTGGTGAGAACACCGCCAGTAGGATTATGGGGGCTGTTAAGAATGATCATTTTAGTGCGAGGCGTAATGAGTTGCGTAAGCTTTGCTAAGTCAGGGGCAAAGTTTTTTTCTTCTAATAGTGGAATGGGAATCGGGACGCCGCCAAGAAAGCGAATGACTGATTCGTAAATGGGAAAACCGGGATTGGGATACAAAACTTCATCGCCGGGATTGATCAAGGCATGGAGAGTATGATAAATAATGGGTTTGCCGCCAGGGGTTACAAGGACTTCTTCTTTATCTACGGTGATTTTTCGGCTCTTAGCAATATGAGCGGCAATTACTTCGCGGAAGACAGGCAGTCCCGCCGACGGACTGTAATGAGTATGGTTTTCCAAAATCGCGCGAATACAGGCGTGTTTTACATTATCAGGTGTATCGAAATCAGGTTCTCCAATGGCAAAGCTGAGAATGGTCTGGCCGGAGGCTTGCAGTCGCTGCACTTCACTTAGAACTTCAAAGGCATTTTCGGTTCCTAGCTGTGTAAGGCGCTGGGCTGTTTTCATAGATCATCCTCCTTGGTATTTTTCTACCTTCTTCTGGCTGCCATGTTCTTTCTCCTCTTTCGCTCGACAGAATAAAAATAGAGATTTTTAGCGTAGTGTGCTATGATCAAAATCAAGAAGAATCAAGTGCGATTTTTAAGATGAAGAGGAAGCGAAAATGAAAGAAAAAATTTTACTGGTAGCTCCATTTGAAGATTTGGCTGAACTAGCGCAAGCTGTAGTCATGGAACAATTTGCCGATTCCGTTCATTTAATCCGCATTATTACCGGCGACTTGCACGAATCCATTTCTCAGGTAAAGGAGGCCGTTGCTGAAGGGGTTGAAGTGGTTGTAAGCCGAGGCGGTACAGCCAAGTTGATCGAAAGTCAGCTGGATATACCAACTGTGTATATCCAAGTTACGATTACCGATGTATTGCGCGCTTTAAAGCGCGCAGGCTCTTATCCGGAGAAAATCGGCATTGCCGGCTTTGAAAATGTAATTTATGGCTGGGAGGATTTGGCTGATTTGCTAGGAAGTACCTTTGTGGAATTTCCTGTGCATAGTCAGGAAGAAGCCAAAGAGAAAATTATTCGTGCTAAAGAGCAAGGGGTCAAGCTGATTATTGGTGATGCGATTTCTACCAAGGTTGCTAGTCGCGAAGGGCTGCAAGGAATTTTAATTCAATCAGGTAAAGAAGCAATTTTTAAAGCGTTGAATGAAGCTAGGATTATGGCGAAAGTCCGCCGGGAGGAACGAGAGAAGGCTGAACTTCTGCGGATTGTCGTAGCGACTTCCGCCGAAGGAATTATTGCGACAAACACAAACGATGAGATTACGATTTTAAATCCGACAGCAGAAAAATTATTGCAAGTTTCCTCACAGGCGCTTACTGGTTTTCCCTTGAAAAACGTGATTCCTCAGTTTGCATCCGTAAAAAAAGATCAGAAGAATGGCGATTTACAGCATATTGGTGATAAAACTTTTATGGTTAAATATCATGCTATTACGGTGGAAGATGAAAAGATCGGCGCTATTTATAGTTTTCAAAATGTGACGCAGTTGCAACAGATTGAGCAGAATCTTCGCAAGCGTCTCCATAAAAAAGGCCTAGTGGCCTATATTCAGATGGAGGACATGATTGGCGGCTCTAGTGTCTTTTCTGAATTAAAGCGCAAGGCTTATAAGTATGCTTTGACTCAGTCCACTTTGCTGATTACTGGTGAATCTGGCACAGGTAAAGAGATGATGGCCCAAGGAATTCACAATATCAGTAGCCGCAAAGAGGGGCCGTTTGTTGCAGTTAATTGTGCCGCTTTGCCGGAAACATTGTTGGAAAGTGAATTGTTTGGCTATGAAGAAGGGGCTTTTACTGGGGCGAAACGCGGTGGGCGCCAAGGTTTGTTTGAATTAGCTCATGGCGGGACGCTCTTTTTGGATGAAATCGGTGAAATGCCCTTGTCATTGCAATCAAGATTGCTCCGAGTACTGCAAGAAAAAGCGGTTATGCGCTTGGGCGGTGAAAGCGTTTGTCCTATTGATGTACGGATCATTGCCGCGACGAATCGTCACATACCGAATTTGATTGAGAAAAAAGAATTTCGGGAAGATCTTTACTACCGTTTGAATATTTTGCGGCTGCGTATGCCAGCATTGCGGGAACGAACGGCTGATATTCCGCTCCTTGCCAAACAAATGCTGCAAAAACTCAAATCAGTGAATCCTACGATTCATGATATCGAAGAAGCAGCATTGGCTTATTTGGTGTCATGTGAGTGGCGTGGCAATATTCGTCAGCTAGCTAATACAATGGAGCGGGCTATGCTCTTAGCAGAAGGTTCGATTATTTTGCAAACTGATGTAGCAGAAGCCTATAAAGATGAACGGGATGATCTTGCGGGAAAACAGCGTGAGAGTTCAGGAATAACTGGCGATAATTTAGCTGTTTTAGAAGAAGATACGTTGCTGCGTGTGCTAATGGAAGAAAACTATAATGTGAAACGGACAGCTGCCAGGTTAGGAATTCATCGGTCAACACTTTGGCGTAAGCTAAAGGCTTTTGAAAATAATTAAGTTGCAAAGAAAGACGTTCTAGTTGCGAAATGCAACCTGAACGTCTTTCTTTGTTGTTAGACATGGCGGAAAATCAATATTGAATTTTGGCATAATTCTTGCAAAAGATGTTAATGAGTGCGGAGAAAGCAGGTGATATTTTGATTAAGATAGGCGTAATTGCCGATGACATAACCGGAGCAAACGATACGGCAGTACAATTTGTTAAGCAAGGAATGAGCAGTTTTGTCAAAATTAATCTCTGTCAAAATGAACTTAACGAAAATGCCGATGTAGTCGTTATTGATACTGACAGCCGTGATATTACGCCACAGGAAGCCTACAATAGAGTGGAAACAGCTTGTCGCGTTTTGCAGCAAGCCCAGGCGCAAACGATCTATAAAAAAGTGGACTCTACTTTGCGAGGCAACCTTGGCGCGGAAATTATGGCAGCCGATGATGTCCTTCAGCCGGAACTTGTGGTGATTGCTCCCGCTTTTCCCGCAAATCATCGTATTACAGTAGGCGGTTATCACTTATTGAATCAACTGCCAATTGAATTAACGGAAATTGCTCATGCGCCTAAAAGTCCGGTGAAAGAATCGCGAATTGTTGAGCTCTTACGATTGCAGGCGGAAAGGTCCATTGGCTTTGTTGCTTTGTCTGACGTCATTAAAGGTGCTAGTGCAATTGGTGAAGCCATAGAAACTTGTCTCGCGGCCGGACAAAAATGGATTGTTTTTGATGCTGTCCAAGATCAGCATTTGCGGTCCATTGCCAGTGTAGCGAGAAAATACCAGCAGGTTTTATGGGTCGGATCTGCAGGACTTGCGGAACAATTGCCTAGTTTTTATGAATGGCATAAAAGTAGCATTATAGCACTTTCAGAGCGATCCGGTCCAGTTTTGACGATTGCTGGTAGTGTAAGTAAAGTGACTCAGACGCAGATTCAAAGTCTATTGAATTCACAGAATACTCATTTGATACAAATAAATGTGATAAATCTTTTGCGCTCTAGAAAAGCAGAAATTGCCGACTGCGCTAAAAAAGTCAAACAGTATTTAGCTGAGAATAAAGACGTCGTTTTGGCTAGCGCCATTACTGATGAAGACGTAAAAGCTGCTGTTGAAGCTGGGCAAGAACGTGCAATGACAGGTTGTCAAGTGAGTGAAGAGATTGCCGCAGCTTTAGGTGAAATTGCTGCCACTTTAGCGCAGGCGCCGCTATCGGGTATGGTGCTTACTGGGGGCGATACGGCGATTCATGTATGTCGGGCCCTACAGGCCGAAGCGATTGAGATACTACAGGAAGTTGCCGTAGGAATTCCTTTAGGAAGACTGGTCGGCGGTCCTTGCAGCGGACTGCCTGTAGTAACGAAAGCGGGAGCCTTTGGTAAACAAGACTCGCTTGTTGCAGCGAAAAAAGCAATTTTACGACAACGTGTACAGGGAGGAAATGCAATGAAACCAATACTTGGAATTACCATGGGGGATGCGGCCGGAATCGGTCCTGAGATTATTGTAAAAGCCTTGGCAGAGAAAAGTCTTTATGACATGGCCAGACCCGTTGTTTTTGGCGATAAAAAAATAATGGAGCGAGCTGTAAAGATTATTGGTTCTGATGTAAAATGTCGCAGCATTACGGCGGCCACAGAAGGCGGCCAGAATTTTGGCGTGATTGACATCGTAGATCTTGATAATTTACCGGCGGATTTGCCTTTTGCTCAGGTAGATGGTCGAGCAGGAAAGGCTGCCTATGAATATATCGAGAAAGCTGTTGCTGCTGCTATGCAGGAGGAAATTCAGGCTATTGTTACAGCCCCTTTAAATAAAGAAGCCTTAAATCTCGGCGGGTATCATTATCCTGGCCATACTGAAATTTTAGGCGCTTTGTCTCATACGAAAAATTATTCCATGATGCTTGTGGGTGGTCCCTTAAAAGTAATTCATGTAACAACTCACGTAGCCTTTTCTAAGGTTCCTGAACTTGTGAAAAAAGGACGAGTCTTACGCGTCATTCAGCTTGCTGATGAAGCTGTAAAAATGCTTGGAATTGAAAAACCGCGGATTGCAGTTGCTGGGCTTAATCCTCATTCTGGCGAAAATGGTCTATTTGGTCGTGAAGAAATCTTAGAGATCACGCCAGCGATTGAAGCGGCGAAAAGTCAGGGGATGGACGTTACGGGACCTGTGCCGCCAGATACTGTGTTCTATCAGGCTGCTATCAAAAAAGACTTCGATATTGTGGTGGTTATGTATCATGATCAAGGTCATATACCCATTAAAGTACTTGGCTTTGAAACAGGCGTGAATGTTACGGTAGGATTGCCTTGTATTAGAACTTCAGTGGATCATGGAACGGCTTTTGCCATTGCCGGTCAGGGGGTAGCTGACAGCCGCAGTATGACCGAAGCACTCGTGTTAGGAGCTCAAATGGCGAAAGTAAAGTTTGCCCATAAACTTGGATAAATAAGAAAGAAGGATGAAATATATGTTGAAACCGCAAGGAATTATTACGCCGATTCTTACACCCTTAACGGAAGATGAAAAATTTAATCCTAAGGAATTAAAAAATCAGATCAATCGTTTAATTGATGCTGGCGTCAGTGGGATTTTTGCTTTGGGAACAAATGGTGAATTCTATGCTTTATCGCAAGAAGAAAAAATCGAGATTATTAAAGTAACTGTAGAAGAAGTCAATGGCCGTGTTCCGGTTTATGCGGGAACAGGCTGCATTACGACGAAAGAAAGTGTGGAGCTCTCTAAGATTGCTAAAGATTTAGGTGTTGATGTTCTTTCGATTATTTCACCTTACTTTACAGCAGCGTCGCAAGAGGATCTATATCGTCACTTTAGTACGGTTGCTGAGGCGGTAGATTTACCGATTTTGCTCTATAATATCCCGGCTCGTACGGGCAATAGCATTGCTCCCGCCACAGTAAAACGTTTGGCCCAGTATCAAAATATTATTGGAATTAAAGATAGCAGCGGTAATTTTGACAACACCTTAAAGTATATTGAGAACACGGATCCACGCCTGAGTGTTTTAGCCGGAAGCGATTCGCTCATTTTATGGACTTTAATGGCTGGTGGTACAGGCGCTATTTCGGGATGCTCTAATGTATTTCCCGAATTGATGGTAAGCATCTATAAATTATGGGCTGAAGGAAAAATTGCCGAAGCCAATGAAGCGCAAAAGAAAATCAGACCTTTCCGCAATGTTATGCAGTTGGGGAATCCCAATTCAGTAGTAAAACGGGCAGTAAATCTGCTTGGTTATCCGGTAGGACCGGCGCGGGAACCGTCGAATTGCTGCAATCCGGAAATTGATGCTGAACTACGCAAAGTTTTTGAACTATATAAATAAACAGGGGAGGTAGAAAAATGGATTTTGAAGGGCAATATACGCTATTTAATGCCGGGAAAATTACAGCAGGACTCAATAGTGTGGAAAGTCTGGCTGAAATCATCAAAGAAGAAACTGTAAAAAAAGTATTGATCATTACGGATCAGGGCGTGTTTCATGCTGGCTTAATTGATAAACCGAAAGCAGTGATGGAAGCGGCTGGCGCTGTAGTAGCCATGATTAATACGACACCGCCAGAGCCAACGGTGCAGCAGGTTGAGGAAATTGTTGCTGAAGCCAAGGCGTCTGATTGTGAAATGATTGTTGGTATTGGCGGCGGTAGTTCCATGGATGTGGCAAAACTAGTGGCTGTACTGTTAACCAATGACGTGACTTTGCCGGAATTAGTAAGAGGCGCTGTTATTACGAAACAAGGAATCCCTACAGTGATGATTCCTACCACCGCTGGAACTGGATCAGAAGTGACGTATAATGCCATTGTGCTTGTACCGGAAGAAGAGCTGAAAGTAGGCATTGTCAGTCCTAAAATGATGGCGGCTTATGTGATTCTTGATCCGACTTTGACGCTGAAATTGCCAAAAGCGATCACCGCGGCAACGGGAATGGACGCACTAGCTCATGCTATGGAATGTTATATTTCTAAGAAAGCGAATCCCTTCAGTGATACCTATGCCCTAAAAGCGATTCAGTTGATTTCACGGAGTCTGCGCACCGCTTATCGCGATGGCGACAATGTATCAGCCCGTCATGATATGCTGCTAGGAGCTATGCTTGCCGGAATTTGTATTGCTACATCGAGCACAACGGCTGTTCATGCTTTGGCTTATCCTTTAGGCGGAAAATATCGGATTCCCCATGGTCTTTCTAACGCGGTATTGTTGCCGCATGTAATGAACGTGACAATTGATGCAGCGGAAGAAAAGTTCAAAGATATTGCACAGGCCATGGAACTTCCTGTAGCCGGTCTGTCCAGTCGGGAAGCCGCGGAAAAAATGATTGAGAACTTGTACTCACTAAATCATGATCTAGAGCTTTCGGTGAACTGGGACGAAAAAGGCATTACGGCTAAGGATATTGATTTTATGGCTGAAGCCGCGCTCAAAGTGACCCGTCTTCTCAACAATCATCCTAAAGTTCTTGGTAAAGAAGCGATCAAGGAAATCTATCAAAAACTCTTTTAGTGAAGGATCAGACAAACGCCGCATGGTTTGTCTGACCCTATGAAGTGAAAAAACTGACTATTCCAAAATGAACGAAATAATTGATAGCTCAAAGAAAATTAAGTAGTAAAAATTTATAGAGAAATGAGTGGTGTTCATGAAAGAATTTAGTTATGCCGATACAGCGATTATCGTAGCCATGATTATTGCCTATATCTTGTTTACATCATGGTTGACAGTGAAACTTCGTAGTAAAGACAGTGACCAGTTTATGACGGCAGCTCGGTCTATGCCGGCAATTGTTGTAGGTATTTTGCTCATGTCCGAATTTATTGGCGCCAAATCTACGGTAGGAACGGCGGAGTCGGCTTTCAAATATGGTATGGCTGCTTCTTGGTCGGTTATTGGCGCGGCCATTGGTTATTTCCTCTATGCTTTCTTTATGGCAAAGCGGCTCTACGGCTCGGGAGAAATTACTATTTCCGGCGCTATTGCGCAAAAGTACGGGAAATCTACGAAATATATGGTTTCCTTAATCATGATGTACGCTTTGCTCCTTGTGAATGTTGGGAACTATATCAGTGGCGCTGCAGCTTTATCGACGGTGCTGAAGGTTCACTTGCCGACAGCTATGCTGATTATTGCAGTAGTGAGTACGTTCTACTTTGTCTTTGGCGGGATGAAAGGCGTTGCCTGGGTTACGATTCTACACAGCTTCCTTAAATATGTCGGTATTATCATTATTCTTGGTGTGGCTTTAACTATGACTGGCGGGATTAGCCCGATGATGGAGAAAATGCCGAGTTATTACTTCACCTGGGATGGGAAAATCGGCGCCACAACTATATTTGCCTGGATTATTGGTACTGTGGGCGCGATTTTTTCCACACAATTTGTTATTCAAGCTACTTCATCAAGTAAAAATGCCAATGAAGCGAGAAAATCAGCTCTCTATGCGGCTGCTTTCTCTTTGCCCCTCGGTATTTTACTGGCTTTGATTGGTGTTTCTGCTAAGTTTTTATTCCCTGATATGAAAGCTCTCTATGCTCTGCCTATTTTCATGCAGTATATGAGTCCTTATCTAGCCGGTCTTGTAGCAACTTCGCTGGTGGCGTCTGTTTTCGTTTCCGTAAGTACAGTTGCTTTGGCGATTGCCTCTTTGGCCGTAAAAGACTTTTATGTACCCATTTACAAACCAAGTCCGGAAAAAGAATTTAAAGTTACCAAAATTATCTCTGTTATTATCGGTTTTATTCCGCTCATTTTCGTATTCTTTGTGCCCGAAATTTTAAAACTGTCCTTCTTTACCAGAGCAATTCGTCTTTCCATTTCCGTAGTGGCTATGCTCGCCTTCTATCTGCCCTTCTTTAATAGCACGCGCGGCGCTAACCTGGGGATGGGAATCGCAGCAGTCGCTACAAGTGGCTGGTACATGATGGGCGATCCTTATGGGGTTGATAATATGTACATCGCTTTGATTACGCCAGCCATTGTTATGGTGCTTGATAAGCTGTTTGGCGGCGGCAAGAATGAATCCAAGGAAGTTCAAGCATAATTTAGAAGTTAGGAGTGATTTCTTTGAATACAGTAGAAGATAAAGACGGGAAACTTTATCCCGATCAAACAAGTGATCGGATTGACGCTTATATACCATCGAATTGTCCGCAAAATCATGCGTCAAATATTATGCCTTTGCCAAATGGCGACTTACTTTGCGTCTGGTTTGGCGGAACGCAGGAAGGCATTGCCGATATTTCAATTTATATGTCGCGACTGAATCAAGGCGAGTCAGTATGGACGGAGCCTGTAAAACTTTCTGACGATGCTGGGCGGTCAGAACAGAACCCTGTTTTGTTTACGGCTCCTAATGGTGACTTGTGGCTGTTATATACGGCGCAGAAGTCAGGTAACCAAGATACGGCGATTGTTCGCTGCCGTATCTCGCAAGATCACGGCTATACTTGGGGACCCATTGAAACCTTATTTGGTACGCCGGGGACCTTTATCCGCCAGCCCATCGTAGTATTGGAAAATGGCGAATGGCTCATTCCCGTTTTCTACTGCCACGTACAACCTGGGGTAAAATGGGTTGGCGATTACGATACGAGTGCGGTGAAAATCTCGGCGGATCAAGGGAAAACCTGGACCGAGTATGAGGTTCCAAGCAGCACTGGCTGTGTCCACATGAATGTGGAGAAACTTCAGGACGGTACGCTGCTTGCTTTATTTAGAAGCCGCTGGGCTGACTTCATTTATGCCAGTCGTTCGACTGATCATGGCCGAACCTGGAGTGAACCAGTCGCTACAGAATTGCCCAATAATAATTCTTCGATTCAGTTTACTGTTTTGGCGAACGGTCATCTTGCTCTCGTATATAATCATATCAGTGCCGAGGCTTCGACGGAAAGACGCGCTTCTTTATATGATGAGATTGAAGATGACGAGGAAGCCGTAGCAACAGAACCGGCAGCGGCAGCTGCTCCGGTAGAAAACCCCAATGAAAAGAAAGCGTTTTGGGGAACGCCGCGCGCGCCTATGACAATTGCTATCTCAGAAGATCATGGCAAAACCTGGCCTTATCAGAAAAATATTGAAGTGGGCGATGGCTATTGCATGACGAATAATTCACGGGAAAAGCTGAATCGCGAGTATTCTTATCCCTCTATAAAACAGACACCGGATCAAAGAATTCACGTGACTTTTACCTATTTCCGTCAAGCCATTAAATATGTTTCTGTCACGGAAGCATGGGTCAAAGAATAAAAAGCTGGAAAAAGAAACTAGGTAGGTTAGTAAAATCTCCTAGTTTCTTCCTTTCTGGATAGCTTTAGAAAAGGCGGTAGGTAAATTATGCTTTTACAAGGAAAAGCGGCTATTGTAACAGGAGCTACACGGGGAATTGGTCGAGCGATCGCCCTTACTTTAGCAAGGGAAGGCGCTTCACTCGTTATCAATGGCAATCAGACGGCTATGCTGCAGGAGCTGGCACAGGAAATCGAAAGACAGGGGCAAAAGTGTATCGTTGTCGTAGGCGATGTGTCCGAATATGTTGTAGCAGAACGAATTGCCAGCATAGCGCAAATACAGTTTGGACGCATCGATATTTTAGTGAATAATGCCGGGATTAATCGGCGGGTTCCTACACTCGAAATGGATATTGCTGAATGGCAGCAAGTCATGGATGTGAATTTAAACGGGACTTTATATTGCTGTAAAACGGTCCTGCCAGCTATGATTGCGCAGCAAAGCGGTAAAATTATCAATATATCATCAACAACGGCGAAAACGCCGCATCGCAATGCGTCGCCTTCTTACGGTGCTTCTAAAGCTGGTGTAAATTATTTGACACAGCATTTAGCCTTAGAGATGGCTAAGCATAATATTTATGTTAATGGAGTTTGCCCTGGGCCGATTGAAACTGATATGAGTCAGCAATGGACGGAGGAATATCGCGGTCAGGTGCTTGCCAGAATTCCGCTAGGAAAATTGGGAACGCCGCAAAATGTGGCCGATACAGTACTCTTTTTAGCATCGTCCATGTCGGATTTCATTACTGGGGAAACAATTAATATTAATGGCGGCACCTTTATGAATTGAATAAACAAGGAGTGGGGACTATGATTACTGGTGTTTTAGCGAATGTAGCGCAGGAAATTCAATTTTATCCGAAAGCTTTGCAAAAAGGGTTGCAGTACTTATTGGATACCGATTTTTCCCAAGTTATTTTAGGTCGTCAGGAAATTGACGGTGACAAAATCTATGCCATGGTCTCGGAATACGAAACAGAAGCAAAAACGGTTAGAAGACCAGAAGCTCATCAAAAATATATTGACATTCAGTATATTTTTACTGGGCAGGAGGTAATTGGTACGGCGCCGCTTACTGCAGCTGGTGAAGTAACAGAAGACCTTTTGGCGCAGCGTGATGCGATTTTTTATAAGACACTAGACAATGAAGTGTATCATACGCTTACGGCGGGGATGTTTGCCATTTATTTTCCCTGGGATGTCCATCGGCCAAACTGTTTTGTAAACATGCCGGAAAAAGTAAAGAAAGTGGTTGTCAAAATTTTACTTGATGAATTAACTGTAAAGTAGCAGAATACAACCTTTTTCAAAGAAGCAGATAAAAGCAGAAATCTCGTACCAGTCAGTACGAGATTTCTGCTTTTTATGAGAACTGAAAATTTATTTTGCTTAGAAAGTTACTTCTTTTCCCGTATAGGCGCAAGTCAGAAGTTCTTTCATTTCTTCTACCGAAATGGATCTAGGATTTGAGCCTGTGCAAGGATCTTCTAGCGCGTGTGTGGCAATCCCGTCGACACTTGTGTCAAAGAGTTCTTGGGTTACGCCAGCTTCTTTTAACGTAGCGGGGATTTCTAGTTTTTTATTGAGATTACGGATAAACTGTACGAGACTTGCTGTAAGCTCTTCCGTAGAAGCGCCAGGGAGATCAAGCTGTTTTGCCACTTTCGCATAATCCTTGCCAACGGTTTTTTGATTAAACTCAATAACGAAGGGCAGTAAAATTGCATTGGCGCAACCATGAGGAATATGGAAAAGAGCGCCAATTTTATGGGCAATACTGTGAGTAATGCCTAACAACGCATTCGTAAAGGCCATACCAGCCAGGCACTGGGCATTATGCATTTGTTCGCGGGCTTCGTGATCGCCCTCGTAAGATTTCAAAATATATTCTTTAACCATAATAATGGATTGCAATGCTAACGGATCTGTATAAGGAGAGCGAGCGCTAGCCACGTAAGCTTCCAAGGCGTGAGTTAAGGCGTCCATGCCGGTATGAGCGACAAGTTTCGGTGGCATTGTTTCAGCAAGTTCTGGATCGACAATCGCAATATCAGGCGTTAAATTATAGTCGGCTAAAGGATATTTAATTTTGGTGGAATAATCCGTAATTACTGAGAAGGCCGTTACTTCTGTTGCCGTACCGCTAGTAGAGGCAATCGCGATAAATTTTGCTTTATTGCGCAGAAGAGGGACTGTAAAGGGGTCTTTGACATCGTCGAAGGTCGTTTCTGGATGTTCATAGAAAATCCACATCGCTTTAGCCGCATCAATAGGGCTACCGCCGCCGAGGGCTACGATCCAGTCAGGCTCAAATTCACGCATTAAAGCGGCGCCTTTAAAGACTGTTTCGACAGAGGGATCTGGTTCAACGCCTTCAATGAGTTTTACTTCCAAACCAGCTTTTTTCAAAGCGTCAGTCACTTTATCGAGAAAACCAAATTTTTGCATCGAGCTGCCGCCTGTTACAATAACAGCGCGTTTGCCTGTTAAGTTTTCTAGTACTTCCGCCATGCAACCGCGGCCAAAATAAACATCTCTTGGAATTGTAAATCTACTCATTTAAGTCACCTCATCAAAAGTGTTATTTTTTTCACAAAATTGTCACAACTTCATTTTACAGCACCTTGTTTTTGCCGTCAATATGGAAAAGAAAAATATACCATTCCATTTTTTTTAGCAGGACTTTGTCAAAGAAAAAAAGAAAAATAGCAACAGATTACCTAGAAAAACGCTTTGTTTATTCCTGTTTGAAGGGGGAAAAGCTATGGATATAAAAAAATTTATTACACCCTTAAGAAAGTTAGAGTTTGTTGAATTTGACCCCTTGAATCAGTCGGTTCATATGTATCACAGCCGTATTGAGGAAATTGGTGACAAAGAAAAAACGCTGCTAGTATCAGAACCTTATGGCAAGGGGCAGCTTTTACCGCGACGCTACCAAGAACCTTATACGGTAAGAATTGTGGCTGATGACTGCGCCTATGTGTTTCAAGCTTCATTACTGCGCTACACAAGAGAACCTTTTGCTTTGTGGACCATTACTTATCCGACAACAGCCAGACGAGACCAATTGCGCGATTTTGTCCGATTTAACATTAATCTTGATGTTGTTTTGACAGCAAAGGAAGTGGCGGCAAAAGATGGGGAGACACCTGCTTTGCCAGTGGTCATCAAAACTCTTACGCGTGATATTAGCGGCAATGGCATGTGTATTCTTTGCCCAGAGGATAGCAAACTAGCTATAGGGTCTTGTTGGAATATTGTTTTGCCTTTATCGCCTTTTTTCTCGTTAGAAGTGGAAGGTGAAATTTTGCGAACTGTCATTACGGAAAATGAAAAAGTTTTTTGCGGTTTACGCTTTACTAAGATTGAAGAAGTTGAGCGGCAAAAGCTGATTCAATTTATTTATAAAAAACAGATCGAGCGCCGGAAAAAGGAAGATGCTTTGTTTAATGACTCAATTTAATTTTGACTGAGATTTTTTTAAAAAGCTTTCTAATTCAATAATGTAGCGTTCGTGGGTGCCTTCGCCAACTTTTTCTTTTTCATCAAAGGCTTCTACGGAGAAAATCAAACGTTTTCCTTTTATTTCAGTAAGCTTTGCCGTGCAGCGGACTGTCATACCGATTGGCGTCGCAGCTAGATGGCGAACATTTAGCTGAATTCCTACCGTAGCGAGACCTGCCGGTAGTCGTGGGTCGACAATAGATAGAGCCGTTGCTTCCATAAGACCAATCATGGCTGGCGTAGCATAGACTGCTGCTCCGCCGCTGCCATAACGGATGGCTGTGTTATCAGTCGTAACCTTTTCTTGTTTTTCGTTGCTTAAACCTAGCGATAAATTATATTCCATGGTACTCAGTCCTTTCTTTTCGTTTCTGGTTTATTATTTTCTGCATGGAAGCGATGATTCCTACTTGGAACTAAAAAAACTTTTCATTAAGATATGATGTTAAATGATAATTTATAGTATAATAAAGTAAAAATTACTTTCCTTTTTATTGAAGGAGCTGAAATGGAGGGATTAGCGTGGAGCTAACCTTTTTAGAACATAGTGGGTTTATGGTGGAAACCGATCACCATATATTGATTTTTGATTACTATCGTGATCCGGCGGGTAAAGTAGCCGCTAAGCGGGGGAATGGGAAAAAATGGTTTGTTTTTTCTTCCCATAACCATGGTGATCATTTTAATCCGGCAATTGCCCAGTGGCAGAATGATTCTTATTACTTCCTATCACATGATATTGCAGCAGAAAGTGGTACTGCAGCTTTTATGTCTGATAAAGTTAGTGTAATGGCGCCTTATGAAACTTGCCGCCAAGCTACAGTGACAGTAAAGAGCTTTGGTTCGACTGATGCGGGAATTTCTTTTTTGGTTGAAGTAGAAGGACATAAGATTTTTCATGCTGGTGATTTGAACTGGTGGCATTGGAATGGTGATACGCCCGAAAATATTAAGCAAGCCGCTGCTGATTTTGCGAGAGAAATGGAAAAATTAAAGGGCGAGTCTTTTGATGTTGCCTTTTTCCCGGTGGACAGCCGCTTGGAAGAATATCGCACGCTTGGCGTTGAGACTTTTTGCCGCGATACGGATACGAAGCTGGTCGTAGCGATGCATGCTTTTGGTCCTGTATGGGAACCACCGACGCCATTTTGTGTTGAAAATCGGGAAATTCCGCTGTGGATTCCTAAGGCTGCGGGAGAAACTTTTATTTATGAGGCGAAAGCGGTTAAATAAATGAATTTTTATTAGGCGATAAGGAGGTTTGCATGGAGGAAAAATTAAACGCGATTACTCACGGTGTCGGAACGGCTTTTGCTCTTGTTGCTTTAGCTGTTCTCGTTTTTGCCGCTTATACGAGCGGCAGTACTTGGCATATTGTCAGTTCTTTCATCTATGGGATTTCTATGGTGCTACTATACTTAGCTTCCACGTTGTATCATAGTTTTTCCAATGAACGAATTAAGGCGATTTTCCAAATTATTGATCATTCGGCGATTTATTTATTGATTGCGGGAACCTATACGCCCTTTGTACTAGTGCCGTTGCATGGGACTTTGGGTTGGACCGTTTTTGCAGTGATTTGGTCTGTGGCGCTTGTCGGGATTGTTTTTCAAATCTTTTTCGTCAGACGCTTTAAGATCTTTTCTACTTGTTGCTATCTGCTGATGGGGTGGTTTGCCGTAGTCGTGATCAAGCCGCTTATGGAAACCTTGCCCCATGAAGGCCTATTGTGGCTGATGATAGGCGGAATTCTCTACTCTGTGGGAGCGATTTTTTACTTATGGCGCCGCATGCCTTATAATCATGCCGTATGGCATTTGTTTGTTCTGGCTGGCAGTGCAGCGCATTTTATCGCTGTTTTCTTCTATGTACTGCCGCTGCCTGTTGTGAGTTAGGGTTTACAAGTATTATAAATGAGTGTATAGTAGAAATGTTAACATTGGCTTTTTGGCCGGTTAACATTTCTTTTGTTTATTTGGTAAACTTAAAATTCAAATAAGGTTAACGAAAGCGGGGATTGAAATGAATCAGATTGAACAGCAAGATAAAGAGTATTTATGGCATCCTTTTACGCAAATGAAAGGCTGGCTAGAAGAACCGCAGACCGTCATTGCTTCGGCGAAAGGGATTATGTTGACAGATACAGAGGGGCGAAGCTACTATGATGCCGTGTCCTCTTTATGGGTTAATATTCATGGTCATGGTCGTGCGGAAATTGATGAAGCCATTCAAGCTCAGCTTAGCAAGGTAGCTCATAGTACGGCACTAGGCTTGGCAAATATTCCAGCGTCGCAATTTGCCGCTGAACTCATCGCTATAGCGCCTAAGGGGCTTTGTAAAGTCTTTTATTCTGACGATGGGTCAACAGCCATTGAAGTGGCCATTAAGATGGCTTTTCAGTATTGGCAGCATCAAGGGCGACCTAATAAGAAGCGCTTTATTTCTTTGGAACAAGCATACCATGGTGACACAGTGGGAACAGTCAGTGTAGGGGGCATTGATTTATTTCACCGGGTGTTTCAGCCGCTTTTATTTAAACCCTTTTCGATTCCTTCGCCATCGTGCTATCACTGTAAGTTGGCTAAATCGCCGGAAACATGTCAGTGGGAGTGTGTGAAAGCCTTGGAAAAGCTGTTGTCGGAGCATCATGAAGAAATTGCCGCTCTGGTTATGGAACCGCTTGTTCAAGCGGCAGCTGGCATGCTTATGGCGCGCCCTGGCTATTTGGCGAAAGTACGAGAGGTGACAAAGCGCTATGAAGTTTTGTTAATTGCTGATGAAGTAGCTACAGGCTTTGGACGCACCGGAACGCTGTTTGCTTGTGAGCAGGAAGGGGTAACACCTGATTTCATGGCTTTATCAAAAGGGATTACGGGCGGCTATATGCCGCTAGCGGCAACTGTTACGACTCAGGCTGTTTTTGATGCTTTTTTGGGTGATATGGCGGCAAAGAAAACTTTTTATCATGGTCATTCCTATACAGCAAATCAACTAGCTTGCGCCGCTGCATTAGCGAGTCTTAGAATCTTTAAAAAGGATCAAGTGATTGAAAATTTGACGCCGAAGCTTGCGGCTATTGCTGAAGAATTAACTAAGATTGCAGCTCTTGAGCATGTCGGTGATGCTAGACAATGCGGTATGATTGCGGGCATTGAGCTTATGGCTGATTCAGCAACAAAGACTCCTTATGCCTGGGATCAGACGATGGGGGCCAAAGTATGCATGAAAGCAAGAGAACATGGAATTTTTATCCGTCCTGTTGGCGATGTGATCGTCTTTATGCCGCCGCTTGTCAGTACGGTGACAGAGATTCGCCATATGTTGTCGCAGGTAGCTGCCGCGATTGACGAAGTAACGAATCAAGGACAATTTTCTACCTGTGGCGGGGGAGCTCATTTTTAGAAGCAGCAGGAAGTTGTGAATTTTTCCAGAATACAAAAGATAAGAACCATTATAAACTAATGAAAGAAAAATAGCGTAAGGAAAGAAGGGCGAGCCTATGGTAAAAGATTTTGAAGGACACAGTCCGGCTCTAGATAAGAAATCATTCATTGCTGATGGAGCCCAGATTATCGGAGCTGTAACCATGAAAGAATTTAGCAGTGTATGGTTCAATACCGTTGTACGCGGTGATGTCAATCGTATTGAAATTGGCCGCTATAGCAACGTGCAGGATAATAGTGTTGTCCATGTAACTGATAATTTTCCCACTCTCATCGGCGACTTTGTGACTGTCGGTCATAATGCTATTTTGCATGGCTGCATCATTGAAGATCATTGTCTTATTGGCATGGGGGCTATTGTTTTAAGTGGCGCGGTCATTGGAACGGGCAGTATTATTGCTGCTGGCGCTCTTGTTAAGGAAAAGCAGGTTATTCCGCCGCATTCTCTAGTAATGGGTCTGCCTGGTAAGGTTATAAAATCGACGGAAGCCGATTGGCCGAGTATTCATGCTCAAGCGCTCAAATATAAAACCTTATGGACCGAACGGTATGGACTGTTGCCTGATGCCGATGGCGAACGCTATCACGGCGAAAAGATCGTTTAAAGGAGGGAAATCCCATGATTGAACTCAAAAAAATTGTAGTGGCCTATGATGGATCAGAGCATAGTAAACGGGCTTTGGATTGGGCTGTGAAATTTGCTGGCGCTTCTAAAGCGGTGATTGATGTTGTCATGGTGCTAGTACCATCATCTTTACTTGTCGGTGTAGATTATGCCGGCGTTTGCTTTTCGGAAGAGTTAAAAGAAATGGCCGAAAAAGAGATTGAGGAACAGCTGGAGGCGGCAAAATCTTTTTGCGAAGCGCAGAATGTAGTTGTTCACACGGCAACTCTGTTTGGCAATGTTGTTGACGAGATACAGCATTATGTAACAGACGTAAAGGCCGATATGGTCATTTGCGGCACCCGTGGTCTTGGTGGTTTTGAAGGACTGCTTGTGGGCAGTGTGGCTCATAAACTCGTAACGTATTTGCCTGTACCAGTATTGGCCGTTAAATAAAAATAAGCGAATCTATCAAACGTGATAGATTCGCTTATTTTGTCAAAAGTCATAAATTAATGAGCTTCATCAAAAGCCGTCAGTAATAGATGAGCACTAGTCTGGTTTGTTGCAAGGGGAATATTATGAACATCGCAAACGCGAAGCAGCGCTGTAATGTCAGGTTCATGGGGCTGCGCTGTAAGCGGATCGCGGAGGAAAATAACGAGAGCTACTTCGCCGTCAGCAATACGAGCGCCAATTTGCTGATCACCGCCTAAAGGGCCTGATAAAAAGGTGAGAACAGGGAGCGATGTTTCTTCGGAGATTAGGCGACCGGTGGTAGCCGTGGCAATCAGATGATAATGCGAAAGAATGTTTTTATGTTCTTTTACAAAGGCGAGCATTTCTTGTTTCTTCTTGTCATGGGCAATTAGTGCTATTGTTTTCAACTGGCCTCACTCCTTTTGTTTCCTAATGTAATCTTAGCAAAGATTGAGGGCTTCGTAAAGTTTTTTACCGTAGGGAGGCGTTTGCATGGATCAAGCTTTTTTAGCAGAAAGAACAAAGGCTTTTCATGACTATGTGGCTGAGTTTCGTTCTGATGATGTTGATATTCAGCAGCATATGGATATGAAGGAATTTCATACTGATAAAGTAGCAGCTCACTGTCGGTCGTTAGCTCAAGTCTTGCAGCTTGGCGCGGCGGATCAAGCTTTAAGCGAGCTCATTGGATTGTGGCATGATGTGGGGCGCTTTTCCCAATATAGTCGTTATAAGACTTTTAATGATAAACTTTCCGTTAATCACGCTGAATTAGGTCTAGTCGAACTGGAACGGCTGGGCTGGTTGGCGCTGATTAGTGAAGTCGATGCTGATATTGTGCGGTTTGCGATCGGGGCCCATAATGCTGTCAAAATACCAGCAGCGCCGACAGAGCGGCACTTGCTTTTTGCGAAAATTATTCGCGATGGTGATAAACTTGATATTTTTCGCGTTCTGGAACCGTTTCTGGCGCCACCAACGGAACAAGGCTGCAGTCCTCAGATTCTGCAGGATTTAGCTGTTGGCAAACAAACTTTTTTTGAAAATATGAAAACGCCTGATGATCGAAAACTTGTCCGTCTCTCTTGGGTGTATGATTTAAATTTTGACTGGACGGTGCAGAAAGTTAGGGAGAAAAACTATGTCGATCATATTCTTGCCTATTTACCTGGTACGCCCGAACTAAAAGCGATTCGTGAAGCCATGCATGCTTATATGGCAAAACGTGCTCAAAACTAGGTATAAAATAGCTGCTAGCCCGATCCGTGTACAAATCATTTTTTGCAGCAATGCGACTTGTAATTTTTGAACGAAAGGCCCTATCACGTAACTGTGATAGGGCCTTTCGTATCTTAGTCCGGATAAAAGATGCTTTTTACAGCTTTAATCTTGTTTTGATGCGTTCTACTGCTTCTTTGGTACTTTCCTGATTGCCGAAAGCGGTTAAACGGAAATAGCCTTCGCCGGCTGGGCCAAAGCCGCTGCCAGGCGTACCGACAATGTTCGCTTCCGATAAAAGTTTATCAAAGAATTGCCAGGAGTCGAGGCCTTCGGGAACTTTCAGCCAGATATAAGGGGCGTTCACGCCGCCGAATACAGTGAGGCCAAGGCTAGCGAGACCGTCACGAATGATTTTGGCATTGGCCATGTAATAAGCGACAAGGGCTTTTACCTGTTTTTGGCCTGCTTCGGAGTAAACAGCTTCAGCGCCTTTTTGAATAATATAAGGAACACCATTAAATTTCGTTGTCTGACGACGATTCCAGAGGCTGTTTAAGGGATGCATCGTTCCGTCAGCAGCAGCAGCCATAACTGTTTTCGGTACTACTGTATAAGCGCAACGAGTACCAGTAAATCCTGCTGTTTTGGAGAAGGATCTAAATTCAATAGCTACATCTTTCGCGCCTTCAATTTCATAAATGCTGTGAGGAATATTATCTTCCTGGATATAGGCTTCATAAGCGGAGTCATAAAGGAGGATCGAGCCATTCGCTTTGGCGTAATCGACCCAAACTTTTAGCTGCTCTCTCGTCAGCGTAGTTCCTGTGGGATTATTAGGCATGCACAAATAAATTAAATCTGCTTTTTCCTGGGGAAGTTCTGGCACAAAGTTATTGGCCTGATTGCAAGTAAGGTAGAGAACTTTGCCAAATTTTCCATTTACGAGTTCGCCAGTACGACCAGCCATGACATTGGTGTCAAGATAAACCGGATATACAGGATCCGTAATGGCAACGGTATTTTCCAAACCGAAGATTTCCTGAATATTACCTACATCACTTTTCGAACCATCACTGACAAAGATTTCATCAACCGCTAAATCAATACCGCGTGGAACATAATCAGTATCAATAATTTTTTGAATTAAAAAGGCATAGCCTTGTTCTGGACCGTAGCCGCGGAAGGTTTTTTCATCAGCCATTTCATCAACTGCTGCATGTAAGCTGTCGATTACTGCAGGCGGCAAGGGGCGTGTTACATCGCCAATCCCTAAACGAATAATGTCCGCATCGGGATGTTCATCTTTAAAGTGCGCCACTCTGCGGGCAATTTCAGCAAACAAATAGCTGCCTGGTAGCTTCAAATAATTTTCATTAATAGTAGCCATGTAATAAACTCCTTTCAAACTGTAAACAATACTTAAATTATACAACAATCAAAGCTTTTACGCATTTTTTTCCTGCAAATTTCTTCAAAATCCTGTTTAGGTCTTGCAATACATGATTTTTAGCAGGGGAGTATCTTTTAATGAGATCTCATGGGGCGAACAAACCTTGCCTTCTTGATCGGTTATAATGCGAATCACCGGCTTAGACGGAGCGTCAAAGGGAACCGATACAACGAGGGCGGACTGGCCTGTATTTAATACAACCATGGTTCCCGGCGCATAGAGAGCCACGCGAGATAGAAAACGTTGTCCTAAAGCTTGGTCAAAATGCACTCCGAGACCTTTATAAATAATATCATAAGCCTGTTTGGGCGGCATTGCCCGGCGATAAGGGCGATTCGCCGTAATGGCGTCATAAACATCAGCAATAGCTAAAATACGAGCATATTGCAAAATTTCGTCGCCTTTGAGGCCGCGAGGATAGCCTGTTCCATCAATTCGTTCGTGGTGTTGCCAGGCCATATGGGCCGATAAACTAGAGAGCTCCCACCGCATTTTTCTTAAGGAATTAAATCCCCACTGGGCATGATTTTTTAATAGCTCAAATTCTTCTTCAGTTAGCTTCTCTGGTTTATTCAATAAATCTAGGCTGATTTCGTTTTTCCCCACGTCGTGAAGTAAGGCGCCGCAGGCAAGTTCTTTGAGTTGCGGTACGGTCAAATCGCTGAATCTTCCTAGTAAGATCGCGTAAATTGCACAATTGAGAGAATGGGAAAAGGTCGTATCGTCATGGGAGAAAATTCCTGTCAGACAAATGGAAATGTCTGCCTGACTAAGAAGTTCTTCGACTAAGTCGGAGGCCATATTGGATAACAGTTTTACCGAAAAAGTCCCCTTGTTTTTTAAGTCAGACATGGTTTGATGAAGGATAGACAGCGCCTGTTGTTGCATTTCAATGCTTATATATTCTGTTTCTTCAATCCCCTCATAAAGGGGGTCAATGACACATAAAGTGCTTACCTGCATGGCCTCAAGCTTGGCAATATAGCTTTGAGTTAGCACCACGTTGCGTGATAATAGAATCATCCCTGTATAAGTCATAATATCACGGGCTAAAACCATCCCTGGTTTTGCCTCTTGGATATCAATTCGTCGCAAAGACTCACTTCCTCAAAATAAAAGTCTAGTATAAAAATAAGAGTATCTCTATCAATTGTATGTCACAATAAGAGTCTTTGACTAGTAAAAAATAGCGAAATAGGAAAAAAGTTTGGCGTTTTCTAGTAAGAATAAAACCGCAGATATAAAATATCTGCGGTTTTGGCAAAAATTTGGCAATATTACTTACGCGTAAGTGTGCTATGAAATGTCCGCTAAGGACCGATGCGCCAACCCTACAGCGACCTCATTCAAATTTAATACACCGACAGCGAGAAAGAGGGCCACACACAAATGCTCGCCGTAGCGGGCCAGACCAATTTTACCGCCGACACTCATGCCTAAAGCTTTTGCTGAAACTTGTTCCAACGCGGCTTTAGTAGCACCAGCGACAGCGCCTTCCCCGACGTGGTTAGCCGGTACAAGCCCTTGACGCTGAGCGGCTACGGCAGCTCGCTCAATAATTTTTTTCATGAGGGGAACAAAATCGCCGCCAAAATCGACTGCAGTGACAAGGATCTGTTCTTTGCCGTACATCGCGCGAAGCTGCTGTTCTTCTTCGCGGCTCTGACTAAGCGCCAGACGCAGCGCTGCTCTAGCAACATGAGTGCTTGATTCTGTCATGATTTAATCATATCTCCAATCAAAACGTTTTTTTGCGGGGAATCACTGAGAATCGAACGTTTATCGACAATTGCTGTGAGAGTAAAGGCGGCAAGGCAGACAGCCCATTCTAGATAAATTGGGTGAGAGAAAATACGGACGGCTGGAATGAATTGCCACGCGGCTAGCGCTAAGATCCCGGCAATAGTCGTATAAAAAGCCGAGCTGCGGCGGCAAAGTCCTGGGAAAAAGAGCGTGGCCAAAAAGACAAGTGTAAAAGCTGTTGTCAGACTTAGGCCAATTAATAATGTTTTTAAAATGCCGACGGCATGGAAAGCAAAGTAGAGAGTCATCAGACCTAACACTAGCACGGAGAGGCGATTTACCAAGAGATAGGTTTTTTCGTTCACTGTGGGGTGTATAAAGCGTTTGTAAATATCTTGGCAAAAGAGCGCGCCAGCACCAAGGAGCAAATGGCAGGCCGTTGAGACGTCAACAGCCCAGAGGGCTGATAAGGTAATGCCTGACAAAACAGGGTTCAAACTCATAATGATTTGCGGCAGAGCCATAGTAGACTGAATGCCGGGATAATTTACTTTAGCGGCAAGTCCTAAGATTGCGCAGAGAAAACCAATTGGTAGAATCAGGAGCGCCCCCCAGAGAAAACCGCGGCGAGCTGTTGTGGTATTTTTAGCCGCACAGGCAACCTGGACCGGACCTTGTGCTGACAGCGTTTGAGTAATCATAACAACAAACCAGCCAGTAATTGTTGCAAGGCCTAAACCGCCGACAGGACCAAACCAATCTGTCGTAGGCGGCAGTTTAGCAGCGAGCGTGGCTAGACCGCCTTGGTTGGTGACTGCTTCAAAAGTGCTGATGAAAATACCGAAATAGATGAGTGTAATGCTTATAATATTCGCAAGGCCGGAAGACCAAAGACCGCCGATGAGCGTAACGCCGATAAAGACGACAGCGCTTGTATACATACCTGTCTCCATTGTAAATACTTCCGGCAGCAGTGATGATAAGATGGCGCCGCCTGCCAAGTATTGCAGGGAGGTAATAACAAGCTGAATAATAATTAGACCAAATACGCAGGCAGTCCGACCTTTCGTATCATAGTAATGTTCAAAGAATTGCGGTAACGTAGTGCACTCCACGGCACGATAGCGTTTTGCGCCGATTACGCCCATGGCAATAGCGCCTGCGGCCCAAGCTGCTGTATACCATCCGGCGGAAATACCAACCTGAAAGGCATTTTCGGCTACGCCGATCGTGGAGGCGGCGCCGACGGCCACACCGGAAATATTGACAGCCACCATGGCTGTGTTGAGCTGGCGTCCTGCTAGTAAAAAACCAGCACTATTTTTGGAAGCCACATGACGAGCATAGAGGCTGATCGCAAAGAGCAGCACGACATAAAGTGAGACAATAATCAAGGGAATTGACATAAATACCATCCTACCTTTCTACAAAGAAACAGTTTAGTTTTTACTTGCTTCATCCTACCAAATCCTACAATCCTACAGTGGTGCATACAATGTTACACAGGTTTATTTTACCGGGTTAGAGCCGTCCTGTAAAGAGGCCCCTTTCGTTAACCCCTCACGAAAGGCTTCAATGACGGCTGCATTTTCATCAAGATTGTAAATACGAGCAGGCTGACCTTTGGCATCATAATCAGTGGAACTCCACCATACGGCCAGTTTAATGCGGTCATAGCGAGGCAGAGAAGCGAACATATCTCTTACCCAGGCCGCTTTATCACCGCCGACGGAATTAGAACCAAACTCAGCAATCATAAAGGGTTGTACAAAGAGGGCGGCATATTCTTTATAGAGATTGCCATAAATCTGATCAAAAGACCGCCAGGTTTCGCCAGGGTAATACGTGCCGTTATTGTAACCAGTTAAACCGATAATATCGACATATTCATCGCCGGGATAATACATCATATAATGGTTCCAGGCGAAAGTTGGTTTTGATGGGCTATGGGGATTCCAGACCCACAACACATTGTTGACACCGTTGGCTTGGAAAATTTGATAAATATAACGCCACACGCCTGTATAAATATCAGTGTCTTTGCTAGTGTTAAAGGCAGAATACCAGCACCAGTCGCCGTTCATTTCATTATTGAGACGAAACAGAACGGGGTGCCCGAATTCTTTGAGCTTTTTCGCATAGGAATTGAGATAGGCATCATAGCGTCCGTCGAGGACATCATACATAATACTACGGTTTACCTCATCTTTGGCGCCCCAGAGAAAGGTTTGCATCGTCAGTTCGACGAGACGTCCATTCGCGTAAGCGTTTTTTAAATCTTCCATCGGAAAGTACTGGCCGGTGAGTGATTGATAGCGGGTAACAACTGGAAACTGATAATCTAATTTTTGTTCCAGGGATTTTAAGTAGGTAAAGTTTTTTGGCGAGGTTTTTTCAAAGATACCCCAACGCAGCGGGGCTGTAGCGGCAAAATAATGCTGATAGAGAGCTTTCGTTTCGTCATTCCAATTGGGCGTAATCGCAACAGCCGGACGAATGAGATTGGCTGCACCAGAGCGTGCGGTCACTTTAAAACTTTGGACAACTTCTTTATCAATCGTAATCGGTTCGCTCGATTTGAAAAAGAGCGTGTAAACCTCATTCTTATTTTTAACAATCTCATAGGACGCGTAATAATTCTTGTCATCGTCAGCATGAATGAGTTTAGCTCGCATCCATTTTAAGCCATGGACGGGAAGTCGATGGATCGTTTGATTCGTTTCTTCCTGAATGACGTGATCCTTGGTGTTTTTCGTAAAGCTATTACCATAGGTAATATATACATCAGAATTTGTCACTGTGCCCGTGAAATCATCACGGTAGATTTCAATTTTGGTCGTTTGGTCACTAATGATCGTTCTTAGCGCCGATTCATGATCATCAACAGTCATGGTGTCAGGATAGGAGAGACTATAACCGTTGGCCTGATCCTGATAGACTGTATACTTTATTGGCGCGGGCGGAGCTGCATTTGACGCAGGCGCTGTCTTTGGACTAGCCAAGGCCATAGAAAAAGAGGTAAAATGGAACAGCAGCAAACTTAACAGAAGCAATTTTTTCATACACATCAGTCCTTTGTTCTTGAATCAATTTCATAAATTTATAATGAACGAACAAGTTGATAACTATTTTACTATAGCAAAGGGAATCTAGCTTGGCAAATTTTTCGGAAGAAGGAGAAAGAATGACAAGAAAATTGGTAAAAACTATTTGGAGTATGGCAATCGGTTTGTTTTTTTGTTTTGGTTTGATTACACCAAGCATGGCGGCAGCGGAAAGTGTTCGTGTTTTATGGGATAGTATGGCTGATGCCGCTATGTATGAAGTGGAAATTCGTGACGGGGCTTCGGTCGTTACTACTATTACGACAAGTGTGCCCGGCAAGGAAATAGATCTCACGGCTTTACCTAAATCACCCAAACTCTCTTGGCGCGTACGGCCGTTGAATGGCGCTAAGGAGCCATTAGGCGAGTATAGTGAAATGAAATCTTTGGCAAGGGGAGAAAAAAATCCGACAGCGCCGTTACCTTTAACAGATTTTTCCGATCCGCAATCGACGCTGTTATATCCTGCCTATTATTGGGTGCCTGTTTTAGGGGCTGACAGTTATCGTGTTTCTGTTTATGCTGGACAGCCTGATAGTGGCAATAATCCACTAGTCGTGTCTTATCAAATTGATGGCGGTAATTCTTTTGATTGTTATGATTGGCATAGTTATAATTGCGCAGGTACCTATTATTGGCAGGTACAGGCTCTTGATAAAACAGGCCGGCCTGTTAGTGATTGGTCTAAGCCTAGTACGTTTACGGTGAGACAGACGGGATATACTGTGGCTGCTTTAGGTGATAGCATTACTCATGGCGGCGGCGCTCTCTCATCGCCGCCAGGTATCGCCATTTACGACTGGACGCAGTCGGTCTCTTATCCGATAAAAAACCTTGGTAAAAGCGGCGATACGACTGAGGCGTTGTTAGAGCGATTTGACCAGGATGTACTGCCTTTTTCTCCCAAGGTACTCGTTATTTTTGCTGGAATTAACGATATTCGTGATGGCGCTAGCGCCGCCGATATTATTGCTAATTTGAAACAATTAAAGAAAAAGGCCCTTGAACATCATATGCGGCCTGTATTTGTGACAATTTGCCCAGTCAATCCAGCGAAGGTAGCTGTGCAGATTGGCCGACCACTGCCGCCTGATTGGCAGTCGGTGCGTCGCACGGTAAATCGCTGGGTTCTAAGTCAAAATGATGCTGTCGATGCGGCAGCGTTGTTACGCGACCGTAATGATATCCTGCCTGATCGCTTGTCAGCTGATGGACTTCATCCCGATAGTGAAGGGAAACGATTGATTGCCCAAGCCATCAGTGGCAAACTTTATGAGATTTTATCACAAAAGTAGTGAATTAACGAAAAAGCTGCCTTGCTTCCCTTCTAATATCAAGAAGGGATAGCAAGACAGCTTTTTTAATTTTGATTGCTTTTAAAGAGTTCCAGACCTTGGCGGAAGGTTTCTTTCAAAGCTAAGGAATCATCCATACGATAATTGCGCAAAATAGCGCCAGAACTGTTATAGTCATTGTAATTCCACCAAATAGCTAATTTGATTCGATCATACTGACCGATTTGATCAAACATTTTTTGAATCCAGGCAACTTTGTTGCCGCCAGCCGAGGCTGAAGCAAATTCGCCGATGATCAAAGGCTGATCAAAGAGTCGACTGTATTCGCCATACAAGGGACGATAAATTGTATTAAACTCGCGCCATTTTTCGCCAGGCAGGGACGTTCCTGTATTGTAGCCTGTTAAACCTACCACGTCGACATAAGCGTCGCCGGGATAATAATTTAAATAGTTGTTCCAGTTTGCTTTGGGGAAGGATTCGTCATTAGGATTCCAGACCCACAAGACATTATTTACGCCATTTTTGGTAAAAATATCGTGAATATGACGCCAGACGAGTTTAAATAACTCAGGATCCTTACTGAAGAAAAAGCTTGAGTAAGGGCACCAACGGCCATTCATTTCATTGTCGAGGCGTAACAGGATCGGATGGCCGAATTTTTTTACAGATTGGGCGTAAGTATTAAAATAATCATCATAGCGGCCGTCTAAAATTTCATAGAGCACGCTTGAGTTGTCATCGTTATAATGAAAGGTCTGCAATGATAGCTCAATGATCTTTTTGTGATCATAGGCGTTTTGCAGAGATTTTACGGGAAAGGTTTCATCGAAAGTTTGATAGCGGATTAATACTGGAAAGGAGTAGCGCAGTTCTTCCTCTAAGCCTGTTAAATAGCCAAATTCTTCGGGCGCATTGGCCTCATACATGCCCCAACGCTGCGGGCTGCTATCGGCCAGATACTTTTTGGCAAATTGCTTTGTTTCTTCATTAACTGGTGTTTTTGGTGTCGGTTTATAGTGTTGATATACTCCGGCGATTCCCTTTTTAGCAACGGTTTGAAAGCTATTTAAAATCTGCATTTCATTTACAATAGGCTCGCTTGATTTTATAAGTACGGTAAAGGCGTCGCGGTTGTTTTTGACGAGCTCGATGCTTACATAGTTGTTTTTATCTTCCGTGACGGTTTTTAAGCGGTGGCGCGTCCATTTTAGCAAGCGGACTTGAAAACCGTTTAAAGCAAAGCGGCTGTCAGCTAAAATACCATGATCATTTTGATTTTCCGCAAATTTATTGCTGTCGGTCAAGTAGGCGGCGCCAGATTGCGGATCTCCGTCTAATTTATCGGCGTAAACTTCAATTTGCGTCGTCGCATTGGAAAAGGTGGTTCGCACCGCAGATAGACTGGCATCAATTTGCATGTCGCGGGGAAAACAGATTATGTAGCCGCCAGTATAATCGGTATAGCGATTGTACCAAGGACTGTAGGATTCAATCTTTTTTAGATCTTCGTAGGGAAGCTGGGGATCGGCGTCAGCCTTTTCGCCATTGACGATATAAGTTGGTGCTGTTGTCGAACTTGATGAAGTAGTTGATTCCGCAGCTTCAGCCGACGGCAGCCAAGCACTCAGGAAGGCCAAGCTAGCCAAGCAAAAAGCAATCGTTTGTAACCTGATTTTCACTGTGATTCACTATCCTTGCATTTTATTTCAGAAGAAAAGTCGTATTGGTTAACACTATAGCAAAGATAAAAGAAGAATACAATGTAATAAGGCCGATTTTGTCGGAAACTCTTTCGGCTTTATGGGCTTTAGAGAAGGGAAATCTTTACGTGAAGTCGAAAACTTTTAAGTCAAGAGAAAAGGAGGACGGTATTTTATGGCAAGCAACGAAGATATTTTTGAACATTTTCGATATGTGCTTAACCTCTTTAGCGATTTATCCTTAGATGACGTGAGTGTAAGTCTTACAGACAAAGAAAAATATGTTTTTTATAAAGCGGGCAAGGCTTTGAATCATGGCGTGAAACCAGGTGATGCAGTGCGTCCGGGAAGCTGTGTTGATGTGGCTATGAAAGAAAGAAAACAGATCGTCAGACGCTTTGGACCAGAACTTTTTGGCGTACCTTATATTGCTGTGGCGATTCCTCTTTATAATGAAGCGCAGCAACTCATCGGTGCAGTAAGTACGCAGCATTGCGTTGATAAGCAGGAAAGTTTGCAGAAAATAGCTGACTCTTTAAATGCTAGCATGTTAAAATTAGCAAGTACGACGCAGGAAATTTCAGCGCAATCGGAAGAAATTGCGGCTGTAAGTCATAATTTAGTCAGTGCTTCGGAGTCTTCTGCCGCGAGGGTTAAGGAAACGGACCATGTTATCAGCGTAATTCGTAATTTAGCGGGCCAGACAAATTTGCTGGGATTGAACGCTGCCATAGAAGCCGCGCGAGTCGGCGAGCAAGGCCGCGGTTTTGGCGTTGTGGCAGAAGAAATTCGCAAATTGGCGCAAGGAAGCGCCGATTCCACGAAAAAAATTAATGAAATTATTGCAGCCATTCAAAATGATAGCGCGCAGATGCAAGGTCAGATTCACAATATTGAACAAGTGATTAGCCAGGTCGCTGAAGCAATTACGAATACAGCCACGGCGATTGAACAAGCGAGCGCCATGTCGAAGGAATTAGATGCTTTGGCGAAAAATCTAAATAATTAATTGGGGTTTGGCTAGGACAAAGGAGACGATTTTATGAATAAAGACAGAATGTTGCAGGAGTTTTTTGATTTAGTCAAACTCCCCTGTTCGACAGGGAAGGAACGTCAGGCGGCTGACTTTGTAACAGAAAAGTTAAAAGCTTTAGGCTGTACGGTGACGGAAGATCAAGCAGGCGAACAGTTTGGCGGCAATACAGGCAATGTGATTGCTTTGCTTCCCGGTACGAAACAAGGTGCTCCAACAGTGATGCTCACTGCTCACCTTGATTGTGTAGAGCCTTGTAGCGGCATTGAACCAGTCTTAGCTGACGGCGTAATTCGTTCGGCAGGCAATACCATTTTAGGTTCTGATGATAAAGCTGGCGTAGCGGCGATCTTAGAGGGGCTACGTTCGTTACAAGAAGCAAAGCTTGACCATGGCGATGTTTTGATTGTTTTCACTGTCGCCGAAGAAGGCGGACTGAAAGGCGCGCGCCATATTGACAAAACGCTGTTAGCGAAAGCTGATTTTGGCTATGCTCTAGATGGCGGCGGCCCTGTAGGCGAAATTATTACGGCAGCTCCAGGGCAGGATCAGATTGATGTTACTATCTATGGTAAGACGGCCCATGCTGGTTTGGCGCCAGAATCCGGTCTTAATGCCATTGTTTTGGCAGGAAAAGCTCTTGCCGCCATCGAACAAGGCCGGATTGACGCGGAGACAACCGCCAATATTGGTAAAATCAGCGGTGGCGTAGCAACAAATATTGTTCCTGATCAAGTGGAAATCAAATGTGAGGCCCGCAGCCGCAACAGCGAAAAATTGGCTAAACAAGTAGCTCATATGAAAGAAACTTTTATAACTGTAGCACAAGCCGGCGGCGGTCGGGCTGAGGTCAAAGTGGAACGCGCTTATGACGCTTTCGTGTTGGCTGACGATGCTCCCGTAGTGGCAATTGCCGTGACCGCGGCAAAAGCGCTTGCCTTAGAGCCGAAACTAGGCGCGACAGGCGGCGGCAGTGATGCCAATTATTTTAATGTTTATGGCGTACCTTGTGTTGTTCTCGGTGTGGGCATGTCTAAGGTTCACACGACCGAAGAATTTATTGAAACCACAGAGTTATTTTTAGCGGCCGACTATGTCAAGGCCTTAATTGAGGCAGCGGCAACTACTCCATGGAACGGAAAATAACACCTTGCGGTCGTTTTGCTCCCAGCCCGACAGGATCGATGCATCTCGGCAATGTGTGGACAGCGCTGCTTTCCTGGCTATATATTCGCAGCCAGTCAGGCCGGATGATTTTGCGGATCGAGGATTTAGATCCTGACCGTTCCAAGGAAGAGTATACGAAACAGCTGATCGCTGATTTGGCTTGGCTTGGTCTTGATTACGACGAAGGCCCGGGAAAAGAAAAACCTCAGCATACTTACAGACAAAGTGAACGTCAGGCGATTTATCAGTTTTATTTGCAAAAATTACAGGAACGAGGGCTGCTTTACCCCTGCTTTTGTTCGCGCCAGGAACTCCATTCTTTGGCAGGGGCGCCCCATGTTGGCGAAGCCTATAGTATTTACCGCGGCACCTGCCGCCAATTGAGTGAACAAGAGCGGCAGGCGCGGTTAGCTAGTGGTCGGAGACCGGCGCTGCGACTGCAAGTGTCTGATGAGACCATTCGTTTTACTGATGGCCTTTACGGCGCTATCGCCGAAAATGTAGCGCTTTCTGTGGGGGATTTTATTTTACGTCGCTCTGATGGTGTGTTTGCCTATCAGCTTGCTGTCGTTATTGACGATGCACTTATGGGGATCAGTCATATCGTTAGAGGCGCTGATTTACTTGATTCTACAGCAAGGCAAATTTATTTGTATCGTTTGCTCGGGTTTAAGACGCCAGAATTTATTCATGTACCGCTGCTTTGCGGCGATGACGGCGCGCGTTTATCAAAACGGCACAACGATTTATCGTTGGCTGAACTGAAGCAGCGCGGCGTCACAAGCGAAGCAATTATTGGCTATTTAGCCTATTTGGCAGGCTGGCGCGAACGGGCAGAGCCGATCAGTGCTGTGAAACTTTTGCCATATTTTCGATTAGGAACTTTACCAAAGGGAAATATTATAATTCAAGAGGCAGAGATTACTGCTTTTTTGTCGGCATGATTTGCTAAGAAGCAGGATTGCCTACGGCAAAGGGCGAATACAATCGAGTCTTATTAAGAAAATGTACCATGGGATAGGGAAGATAATGACAACAAATCAGCATGAAAAACCGGCCGCTAAAAAAGATACTTTTTTGCAAGGGGCCTTAATTTTAACCATTGCCGGGATCGTCGTTAAGATTATTGGATCCATTAACTGGTTTATTTTATCACGGGTTATTGGCGGCGAAGGCATTGGACTTTATATGATGGCATTTCCTCTGTATTTATTGGCGCTCAGTGTTTCGTCAGCTGGCGTACCAACAGCGATTTCCATTATGACAGCCGAAAGGCTCGCCTTGTATGATTATCGAGGTGCTAAAAAAGTCTTTCACACATCCTTAAAACTCATGGTGGTGACAGGCGTCTGTTTTAGTCTCCTGTTATATTTTGGCGCTCGTTGGCTTATTGATTTTCATATAGTCCGTGATGCGAGAGCTTACTATGCAATTTTGGCCTTGGCGCCGGCCGTTTTTTTTGTTACGATTTTGGCTAGTTACCGCGGTCATTTTCAAGGGTTGCAGCAAATGACGCCACCGGCCGTTTCCCAGATCATCGAGCAACTTGTCCGGGTAGCGACCATGATCATTTTCGCCTCTTTGCTGTTGCCACGGGGCATTGAATTTGGCGCGGCTGGCGCTAGTTTTGGGGCGGCGCCTGCTGCTTTTTCCGCTTTGATTGTTTTATTAGTCTATTCTTGGCGCATGAATCGAAAAACGTCACAGCAACAAGGCCAGGAACGGCAAGCCGATGTACCGGTTCAGTCAAGTATGCAAATTATGAAACGGCTTATCACTTTGGCATTGCCTGTGTCTTTTGCCAGTATCATGCTGCCGATTGTTTCCAATCTTGATTTGATGATTGTGCCAATGCGGCTAGAGGTTGCTGGCTATACGGTAGAGCAGGCAACCGAATTGTTCGGGTACTTAACAGGTATGGCGGTTCCCCTGATTAATTTATTGACGATCTTGACGGCTTCGCTAGCCATTAGCCTTGTACCAGCTATTTCTGAAGCGTATACCCTAAAAGATACAGCCAAGATTCAACAACGAATTCGCTCAGCCATGCGACTGTCCAACTTAATTACGATTCCTGGCTTTATTGGATTAGCCCTGTTGGCTTATCCCTTATCGACGATGCTTTATGGTACGGAAAAAGTGGGCGGTCCCTTAGAAGTTTTGGCTGTTTCTGTGTTCCTGTTAGGAATTCATCAAGTGACCACTGGGGTATTGCAAGGACTTGGTCACACTTATATTCCCGTAATCAACATGATTATTGCCGCAGCCATTAAAGTTTTATTAAACTGGGTGCTGACGGCTATTCCTTCTTTAGGAATTTTAGGCGCATCTTGGGCTACAGTGGCTGATGTGGGGATTGCTGCTTCCCTAAATTTAGCCTATGTGCAGCACTATACAGGCTGTAGTTTGAATTTAAAAGATACGAAACGGATCACGCTATCCGCTCTCTTTATGGGAGGCATGATTTACTTATCTTACGGCTTTTTGTGGCATGAGTTAGGTAATAATGTTATCGCTACGCTGCTGTCTTCGGCAGTGGGAGCCCTCGTCTATGGTCTGTTTATTATTTGGTTTCGCTGTGTGGAAGAAACGGAAATTCAACGAATTCCTCTATGTGGCCGATCTCTTGCTGGCATATTACGCCGAGCTGGTTTTTTGAAAAATCATGACTAACTGTAAAAGATCGGTGTATACAGAAAAAGCTGTTTTGTTAAGAAATTTCTTAGCAAAACAGCTTTTAATTTTTATTAGCTTTTCAGCCGGTTTAACAACTAGTTTAACAGCTTTTTTCCACATAACCGCTGCCGCAAGCTTCCAAAACGGCTGTACCGCGTGTGCTTTCATTGACAAGCTGCAGCAGTCGATCTTTTTGTTCCGGCAAAATATTTACGAAAAAGCAGGCTTGTTCTTGAAAGGTTTTATCGGTAATGGGAAACGCGGCATGAAACAACTGATTTTCCAACGGGCCTTGATACAGGTAATCTACGTAAATTTTATAGGTTTCACTTAAAATATAGGTCGTGATTGGGGCTGACTGCAGGGCAAGAGCGGCACTTTTGCTGTAAGCCCGGACCAAGCCACCGGCGCCAAGTTTAATGCCGCCGAAATAGCGGGTTACGACAACAACAATATTTTTCATGTTATTTTTCTTAATTACCTCGAGAATCGGTCGTCCCGCTGTGCCTGACGGTTCACCGTCATCATCTGCTTTTTGCTGTTCGTCATCAAGTCCGATGGAATAGGCCGAGCAGTTATGAGTAGCGTCATAATAGCGTTTTTTCAGACTGTGAATGTATTCTTGAGCTGCCGCCTCGCTAGGAGCCGGGGCGGCATGGGCAATGAACAATGATTTTTGAATTTCATACTGCGCTTCGCAGACTGTTAAAATTGTTTGATAAGACGTAAGCATAGAATCCCTTCTTATTGCACAAAGTTTAGTAAATAGCGCCAATTAATGATATGATAGATGACAAGAGACGTTCATAAAGCAGGTGAAGCTATGTTCTATTTTATCAAATTTTTCTATACTACAGTACTGCTACCGCCGGGGATTTTTGTTTTGGCGCTACTGTTTCTGACACTGCGGCTTTATCGGCGGCAAGCTCCTTATCGCCATTATATTGCTATCTTAACCTGCTGTTTTTATTTTGCTACGACTCCGTTAGTTTCCGGTTCTGTTATCAGGGGGCTAGAATCGCAGTATATACCGCCTGATAATCCCCGCGGCGATGTAATTATTATACTGGGCGGCGGGGCTACCTTTGATACGCCTAATTTTACCACACAAGGTCACTTATCCGGGTATGCAGCCAATCGTCTGCTCACGGCAGTTCAGCTTTATGAACAGCTTCATGTACCGATTATTGTGTCAGGCGGGCGCGTATTTGCTACGACTGGGCGCGAAGCGGAAATAGCTCGTGATATTTTGCTACGGCTTGGTGTGCCTCAGAATCAGATTATTTTAGAAAATGCCAGTATCAATACAACAGAAAATGCTTTATTTACGAAAGACGTATTAGCGTCAAGAGGTTTTTCGGCGCCGATTCTTGTTACTTCGGCCTTTCATATGCCACGGTCTGTCAGCCAGTTTACGAAGCAGGGGATTACGGTAACGCCTTTTCCGACGGATTACCTGACAAACCGCCAGCTTCATTTCGACTTTCGTAGTCTATGGCCTGACGCCGATGCACTCAGTAACTTATCGTTAGCTTTAAAAGAATACTTGGGCCTATTAGCGGTGCGCTGGTATTAAAGAAAGGGTGCTTTTTATGTATGATTATATTTTCTTTGATTTAGATGGAACATTGACCGACTCCAAAGAAGGCATAACGAAGTCGGTGGCTTATGCTTTAGAAAAATTTCAAATTTCTGTAGCCGACCTAGATGATTTAATTCCCTTTGTGGGGCCGCCGCTAGTAGAGTCTTTTTGTACTTACTATCAGTTTAGCGAGGCGAAAGCTGAGCAAGCTGTCGCCTACTACCGCGAGTATTTTTCTCAGCAAGGAATGTATGAAAATGCTGTTTATCCCGGCATTCCGGCCTTATTAGAAGCATTGCAAGCTAAGGGGAAAAAACTATATGTAGCTACATCCAAGCCAACGTACTTTGCCAAGCAGATTATTGACTATTTTTCTTTAACTTCCTATTTTACTGCCGTTGTCGGCAGTGAGCTTGACGGCAGTCGGATCCATAAGGCCGATGTAATTGCCGCTGTTTTGGAAACGTTACCGCCTGAAGCGAAAGCACAGGCCGTGATGGTGGGCGACCGTCGCTATGACATTGCTGGTGCGCAGAAAATGGGGATTGCTGCGATCGGTGTGCTCTATGGTTTTGGCGACAGAGCTGAGTTAGAAGCGGCAGGAGCCAAAACACTGGCAACATCTGTAGGCGATCTAGGCTCTCTATTGTTGCGCTAAAGGCAATTGCTACGCAAATGTGACTAGACAAGTTTTATTTAAGCTTTGGACCAGTCCTGTATATTGGGACTGTTTTTTTATGAACAATATGACCAAAACCTTTTCGAATCTCAGAAAAAATGATATTTTTCTAATAGGCGAAATAGGCAGAATACTTAGTTAAGTAAAAGGAGGTTCTTATGAACAAAAAAATTAGAAATTCAATTATTACGTTGCTTCCCCTTGTTCTGATCTGGCTCACCCCGACGCCAGAAGGATTGAAGCCGCAAGCCTGGCATTTATTTGCTATCTTTATGTCCACTGTAGTTGGTTTTATCCTGCAGCCAATTGCCAATGGCGCAATTGCTTTGATCAGTTTGATGGTTGCCGTACTTTCAGGAGTATTAACTTTAAATCAGGCATTATCCGTTTTCTCTAATAGTACTGTATGGCTCATTGTATCAGCTTTCTTATTTGCTCGCGGCTTTATTTTAACAGGTCTTGGCCAAAGAATTGCTTTTGTCATTACTCGTTCTTTTGGTGACAGTACCTTGAAATTAGCCTATTCGTTGACGTTAAGTGATGTAATTATTGGACCAGCTACGCCATCCAATACGGCCCGCGCCGGCGGCGTGCTATTTCCAATTGTATCAAGTCTCTGTGCATCCTTTAACTCGCAGCCGGGACCAACGTCAAAACGGCTTGGTAACTTTTTGATGCTGGCTATGTTCCATGTTGATATTGTTGTATCAGCCATGTTCCTTACGGCAATGGCTGCAAATCCCTTGGCGATGGAACTGGCCAAAAAGACAGTCGGCGTCAACGTAACCTGGGGAACCTGGTTCTTGGCTGCTGTTGTTCCTGGCGTTGTCGGTCTTATTGTAGTACCGTTAGTCATTTATAAAATGTGTCCGCCTGAACTGAAAAAGACGCCGGAAGCAAAAGAGTTTGCTCGTCAGGAACTGATTAACATGGGTCCTATGACGATTCAGGAAAAAATTATGCTTGGCGTATTCATTATGGCGCTGGTATTGTGGGCAACTTCCAGCTTTACGCACATGGAAGCCACGACAGTTGCGCTCTTAGGAATTTGTATTTTGCTTGCTACCGAAGTATTGAAATGGAAACAGGTTATTGAAGAAAGTAAAGCTTGGGATTCGCTCGTTTGGGTTGGCGCTGTTGTTGGTTTGGCTGGCTTCTTGAATTCAGGCGGATTTATTGCTTGGTTTGCTAAAGGTGTAGCCCACGGCTTAGCCGGAACGAACTGGATCGTTGCCCTTGTGGTAGCTGCCTTGACTTATCTCTATTCTCATTATGCCTTTGCAAGTATGACGGCGCACGTAACAGCTATGTATGCGGCTCTTGTTGCTGTAGCTGTGGCGGCAGGCGCTCCCGTTATGGTTACTGTATTGGCAATTGCGTTCATGGCCAATGTCTGCGGTTGTCTGACCCATTTTGGTACAGGTCCGGCGCCGATTTACTTTGGTGCTGGCTATGTTGATCAAAAAGAATGGTGGAAAATGGGCTTTATAATGTCTGTTGTCCATATTGTTGTTTGGCTTGGCGTTGGCGGTATTTGGTGGAAGGTTCTTGGTTTCTGGTAAAATAGGATTTTTCATGGTGAGTAGCGAACAATAGGTAGGGAAATGATAGCGAGGAAGTGGAATGTTATTTTGCGTTTTTTACATCGCTTGCCGATTCAATACCATATTATGCTACTCACCATTTCGCTTGTCTGCTTGGTGCTATTAATGGCTGGATATTTTACGGTCTCCAGTATTCAGCAGCAGGTGCAGCAAGAAAGAGTAGAGCAAGCCCTGGACCTAGGCCATTTATTGGCGCAGGATAGCAGGGTGATTCAAGGGATGGAATCAGAGAATCCATCGGCGTATTTACAGCCTTTTGTCGAGCGGTGGCGCACGACTACCGGCGCAGCTTTTATTGTAATTGGCAATATGGATCAGATTCGTATTACTCATCCGATTCCTGAGCTAGTTGGAACGCCGCTCACTGATTTATATCGTGAACCGGTTCTTCATGGCGAGGATTATGTGTATTTGGGAAAAGGCACACTCGAATCATCTCTGCGGGCCAATGTGCCAATTTTTAATCAACAGGGACGACAAATCGGTTTTATTTCTATCGGGTTTGCCTTATCGGATATTCATGAAGAAATCGCCCAAGATATTGATAAACTGTTGCCAGGCATTATTGCCGCTTTGCTTTTAAGTGTGATTGGATCCATCTGGCTTTCCAAAAAGATCAAACAGACGATTTATGGCTTAGAGCCTTATCAGATTGCCGGGCTTATGCAAGAACGCGAAGCCACATTGTCGGCTGTTCATGAAGGGCTTATATCGGTAAATCGTCATTTGGAAATTACACTTATGAATGAAGAAGCAGCTGTGACCTTTGCTGTTTCACGCGAACAAAGCCAGGGAATGGCTTTCGATAGACTCCTATCGCGCCATCATTTACAAGACGTGATCCAAACCGGTCAGGCTATGTACAATGAAGAGTATCGCGTTAATGATAGCATCATTGTCGGCAATAGTGTGCCGATTTGGGTAGAAGGACAAGTTGTCGGCGCTGTATTTACCTTTCGCGATCGTACCGAAATGTCGCGCTTAGCCGAAGAGATGACTGGGATTCATCGTCTTGTTGACGTACTGAGAGCGCAAAACCATGAGTTTAAAAATAAAATGCATACTGTAGCTGGCTTAGTTCAACTTGGTTTCTACGATCAAGCCGTTGACTTTATCGTAGAAAATACGTCCAATCAAGAGGGCGATTTTGAAAAACTACGTGGTCAAATCAAAGACTCTGTAACTTTTGGTTTGCTTTTAGGTAAGTGCAGCAGAGCACAAGAACTAGGAATTTCGCTAGTTATTGATGACGCAACGTTATTAGGCAATCTGCCCGGTAATTTGACCAGTGGCGATCTTGTTATTATTCTAGGCAATCTCATTGAAAATGCCTTTGAAGCTGTCAGTGAAACAATAGAAAAAAGGGTACGCGTGAAGATTTTTGAAGTACCAGCAGGACTTATTATTGAAGTGGAAAATAGTGGTCCGGCCATAGCCGCAGAATTAGGCGACAGTATTTTTGCGCGAGGTATTTCGACAAAAGGGAAAGGTCGCGGCTTAGGTCTAGCCTTAGTACAGGAAAAGGTCTTGATTCATGGCGGCCGAATTTCTTATTGCAATCTCCCGCAAGGTGGGGTATTATTTGCTTTGAATATTCCGGCGGGATAGGGTGAAATGATGAATGCATTAAAAGTTCTTATAGTAGAAGATGATCCGCTTGTTGCCGATATTAATCGACGTTTTACCGAAGCGGTAGAGGGGTTTGCCATTGTCGGGATTGCCAGCGACGGGAAGCAGGCTTTAGACATGATTGCCGCAGAAAAACCGGATTTGATTCTGCTTGATGTATATATGCCTCATATTGATGGCATAGAAGTATTGACCTTGATTCGCAAACAGGAGGTTCCTGTTGATGTAATCTTAATTACCGCTGCTAGTGATGGTGATACCATTAGCAAAATTATTCGCTCTGGTGTTGTCGATTATTTAATCAAACCTTTCAAATTTGAACGCTTTCGAACGGCCTTGGAATCTTATCGCGATTTTCAGATATCTGTACAGGGCAAACAGGCTTTTAGTCAAAAAGAACTGGACAAATTTTTAGTGCCGAAAGTGATCGGGAAAGATGTGTTGCTGCCGAAAAATTTGCAGCAACAGACATTAAAATCTATTGAAGAATTTTTGATCAGTCAGCATGAACCCCAATCAGCCGAAGATGTGGCTGAAAAAGTAGGGATTTCCCGTGTTACAGCACGGCGCTATCTTGAATATTTTGTGCAGGAAGGAAGGGTTAGCATGATATTGGACTATTTGCCATTAGGTCGTCCGATTCATCGCTATCAGATTCGATGACATTGAGTACAGGAACAACAACTAATCTAGAGGCCATGCTTCTGGCCAAAGAAAATCGTTATAATCGCCAGCTTTTCTGGATTGATCGTTGGCAGAAAACACTTGTGAGCATTACGATCAATATGCCTGGTTCAATAAAAGATAGCTGGTATAGTAAAGAGCTTCTGGACTTTGCTGTAGCGAAGGTCACCGAACAAGCGCCAGTACTTGCGGCTGAGACGGTCTATTTAACAACAGGACCTGAAGCCTTACTCTCTGTTGATGCGCCAGGGGCTAGCGTGAAAGAAATTTGCACTGCCATTGAAGGGGCGAGTTCTTTTGGACGGTTGCTCGATATTGACGTTTTTACAGCCGAGGGAGAATTGCTGTCAGCGCGGGAACAACGTGGTCTTAGACGCTGCTTTGTTTGCGACGAACCGGCTCTTTTCTGTATGCGCGAGGCCAGGCATAGTCAAGCTGAAATTCAACAAGGTGTGGAAAAACTTCTCTATGCTTTTCTAGCGGAGCGTTCGAAGCAATATCGCGCTCAAACTGCTGGAATTGGCGCCTTAGCAGTAGAAGCAATGTTGTATGAGGTATCATGCACTCCATCGCCAGGTTTGGTGAATCGTTATCATAGCGGTGCACACCAAGATATGGATTTTTATACCTTTATGGCCAGTAGTGCGGCCTTAGCTCCGCATATGACTCGTTTCGCCGAAGCCGGCTGGCAATTCCCCGGTGAACTTTCGCAGTTGTTACCGGTATTGCGTATTATTGGTATTGAGGCGGAACAAGCCATGTTTCAAGCTACTCAGGGTGTAAATACGCAAAAAGGTTTGATTTTTTCATTGGGGATTGTTGCCGCCGCCGCCGGTTATCTGCAGCGACAAGGCAAAAACTGTAAGGAGTTCCTTTATGACGCTGTTGCCGCTATGACCCAAGGGCTCGTGGCGAAGGAACTGGCTGGAAGAACTACGCGGCCTGATGAACAGCTTACAGCTGGCGAACGGCTCTATAAAGAGTATCAGGTGGCGGGAATTCGCGGTGAAATGGAGGCCGGATTACCGGCGATCAAGTATCATGCGATGCCGCAACTAGAGCAGTCTTTGGACAAGGGGTTATCGCTCAATGACGCCCTAGGCGAAACGTTGCTTTGCTTGATGACTTGTGTCGATGACACGACGGTGATGAACCGTCATTCACCGGAGGTTATGCGCTGTTGGGTGAAAGAGCAGGTTGAACCGATTTTTACAGCGGGCGGTCTGGCAACCGAAGCGGGAAAAGTGCAATACCAAGCAATGGAAGATCTGTTTGTGAATAAAAATATTAGCCCAGGCGGAGCCGCTGATTTACTGGCTGTAACCTGGTTTTTATATCAGTTATTTCAAAAAAAATCATAAATATTATGTAAAATCTACGAAAAATAGTAAAAATTTAATTGAGAATTTGGTATACTGTATACTGATGTGAATTTATTTTGCTGTTTAGCTGACTAGAACAACAAAGTTTTCGAAGTTTTTAGGGAATGTTTTTGTCAGGCTAAAAATAAGTTACCAAGTTAAGCAAAAGAAATATGTGGAGGGATCGAAGTGAGTCAAATTGTACAAATGGCAGTTGCCGGCACAATGGAGTCCAATGATATTTATATCACGGTAGCTCCGGCGACGGCAGGAGCAGGTCTCGCAATTGAACTGACCAGTCCGGTATTGAAACAGTATGGTAAACAGATCAAAGCGGTTATTGAAGCCGTACTTGCCGAAAATGGTGTTACAGAAGCAATCATTAAAGCCAGTGATAAAGGCGCTTTGGATTGCACAATACGGGCACGACTGAAAACAGCTCTTAATAGAGCAATGAAGTGAGGTGCGAATAGTGGAAAAACTGAGAAGAACAATGATGTTTGTCCCTGGCAATAATCCAGGAATGCTGCAAAATGCTGATATTTATGGCGCCGATACGATTATTCTTGATTGTGAAGACGCAGTCTCCATTGCGGAAAAAGATTCGGCACGTAATTTAGTGTACCATGCCATTAAAGAAATGAATTATCAAACGGAAGTCGCTGTCCGTATTAATCATATTTCGACGCCTTACGGCTGGGATGACCTGGAACTGATTTTGGGAGCAAAACCTGATTTGATTCGTCTGCCTATGGCGCAAGACGCTGACGAAATTAAGCAAATTGATGCATTTATTACGAAAGCCGAAGAAAAACATGGCTTTAAACCTGGCTCAATTCGGATGATGGCAGCGATTGAAACGCCGCGCGGTTTGCGCAATGCCTATGATATTGCTTCGGCTAGCCCGCGTATGGTGGCCATTGCCATTGGCGCGGAAGACTTTATTGCCAATTTAAAAACATCCCGCAGCGCTTCCGGTCGAGAACTGGTAGTGGCTCGCGGCCAACTGATTCTTGCCGCGCGTGAAGCTGGGATTCAGTGCATTGATACCGTGTACTCTGATGTGAATAATGAAGAAGGCTTTAAAAATGAGCTGCAGCTCATTAAAGAATTGGGTTTTGACGGCAAATCGGTCATCAATCCGCGTCAAGTTCCGATTGTGCATCAATTCTTTACGCCGACAGAAAAAGAAATTGATTATGCAGAGCGGGTTCTTGCCGCTTATGAAGAAGCGCTCGCCAAGAATTCCGGCGTAATTTCGCTCAATGGTAAAATGATTGACTTACCGATTGTAGCCAGAGCCGAGCGGACGCTCGCTTATGCCCAGGCTGCGGCCGGACAAGGAGGCAAAGCGTAATGAAAAATGCAATAGGCAGAGAAATTCCCAGTGTAATTGCTGGATTTGATACATTTGAACTTTATGCAGGACCGTTTGCCAGACAACTTTCCGGTTCTGTACGCGGTCCGAAGCTGAGAAGCGTGACGCCGCGCAGTAATAAAATTTTAGCGTCCATTGAAGCCGCGATTGATGCAGTAGGCTTAAAAGACGGTATGACGATTTCTTTCCATCATCATTTCCGTAACGGCGATAAGATTTTAAATCGCGTAGTGGAAGCCATTGCTAAAAAAGGCATCAAAGATATTACTTTGTCGCCCAGCTCTTTGAGTACGGTCAATGACGCCATTATTCCATTCATTGAACAAGGTGTTATTACGGCCATTGAAACAAGCGGCGCCCGCGGCAAGCTGGGAAGATTCTTAACAGCAGGCCACAAAAACCTGAAAAAACCGCTCCATATTCGTTCTCATGGCGGTCGCGCCAGAGCGATTGAAAGCGGCGATATTCATATTGATGTAGCGTTCCTTGGCGCACCAGCCTGTGACCGTTTTGGCAACATTAACGGTACACAGGGCCAGTCAGCCTGCGGTTCTTTAGGCTATGCCATTCAAGATGCTGCTTTTGCCGATCAAGTTGTAGCGATTACAGATCATCTAGTGGATCATCCATTGTTCCCGATCAGCATTCCCCAAACGCAGATTGATTACATCGTAGAAGTAGACAGCATCGGTGATGCTGCGGGAATCGCTTCCGGCGCGCTTCGTTATACGAAAGATCCGAAAGAACTGTTGATTGCGCAGTATGCAGCAGGCATTATTGAACACTCCGGCTATCTGAAAAATGATTTTTCCGTACAGCTGGGCAGTGGCGGTGCGTCCATGGCTGTAGGCCGCTTCATCAAGAGCAAAATGCAAGAGCAAGGGATTGTCGGCAGCTTTGGCGTTGGCGGTATGACTGGCGTATTTGCGGAAATGATGGAAGAAGGCCTCTTTAAAATGATGTTCGATGTGCAGAGCTTTGATATTCCGGCTATCGAATCGATTAAGAAAAACCTGAACCATGTAGAAATGTCGGCGTCGTACTATGCGAATCCGCATAATGGCGGCCCGATTGTGAATAATCTTGATGTAGTCATTTTAAGCGCCACGGAAGTAGACGTGGACTTTAACGTCAATGTAATTACTGACTCGAATGGTGTTATTATGGGCGCCTCAGGCGGTCATAGCGATACAGCGGCTGGCGCTAAAATGTCAATCGTTGTAGCACCGCTGTTGCGTGGCCGTCTGCCGATGGTTAAAGAATCCGTGCAGACCGTCGTAACGCCCGGGGAAACGGTAGACGTAATCGTCACGGAACGAGGGATTGCTGTAAATCCGAAACGCCCAGATCTAGTGGATCAGCTGAAACATGCGCCGCTGCCGATTGTTTCCATTGAGGAATTGCAGGCGAAAGCTTATGAATTGGCAGGCAAACCGGAAGAAATTGAAGTCACTGATGATGTTGTCGGTGTGGTAGAATATCGCGATGGTACGATTATCGATGTCATCCGTCGTCCTGTAGAAAAATAAGTTTTTGTACGAAATGGTTGAAATAGGAGAAGCTATTGCATTAAGCAATAGCTCCTTCTTTTCATTACAAAAAACTGAAAATACTGTGAACACTGAATAAAGATAATTCTTTAGAATGAAATATATAGTTGAAAATTTCTATTCTTTCAAGCAGGATTTTTCATAAATGCGGATAATATATAATTACTGGAATACAGAATACCATAAGATGTTTTTTCTGAATAAAGCGAAAATACAAGTAGGAGTGAAGCGAGTTACTCTTACTGTTTGCACTATAAGGAGACTACAAGTTGAAACCACTAGACAATCAAGGTATTTCCCATGAAATAGCCAATGTTCGACCAATCCGCGATATTGTTTACGAATATTTGCGCAATGCCATTCTTGATGGCGACCTTTTACCAGGAGAACGCATTGTCGAGAGGACCTTTGCGGAGCAATTCGGCGCAAGTCGGACGCCGGTTCGTGAGGCAATTCGAAAACTGGAAATGGAAAATTTGTTGGAATATATTCCCCGTAAAGGTGTTGTAATTAAGGGAATTGATTTAAAAGATATTGTAGAAATTTACTCAATTCGCCAAGCCTTAGAAACCCTTGCCTTTAAAACAGCGATTCCCAATCTTTCTGAAGAGGATCTTTCGAATTTGCAAAAAATAGTGAAAGAAACCGAGGAAAGTTCTTTAGCTGATGATGTTGCTTCGGTCATAAAATCCTTGGAGAAGTTTGATGAGATCATGATGAAGGCAGGCAAAATGCCTAGACTCCAGGGGTTTATCGTAACACTGCAGGAATCAATTCGGCGTTTTCGTAAAATGAATCTTGTGGACGAAAGTCGGCGTAAAGAGGCGATTGAGGAGCACAAGGAAATCCTGGAAGCCGTAAAAAATCGCGACATCGAGAAGACGGAACAACTGGTTAAAGCCCATATTGAGCGAGCTTGCCGTCAATTAATTCATACGTACGGTAAAATGCAAAAATCTCTGCCAAGAGAATAAAGGCAGAATTTTTTTGCTAGTTTATATAAAAAAAGATTGATTTTTTATGGTATACCGTATACCTTAATAGAGGGGGCTGAAAATAGTTACCAAACAAAGACCAGGTTAAGCCAGTGAAAAAATGAGTTTACAAGTAGAAGGAGGAAATTTTGTGTTAGTAGCGATTGGGGCTATTATTGTTATTGTTACGATTTATTTGTTAATTAAACAAGTAGAAACGAGAATGGTTTTGTTTTGTGCTGGTCTTCTTATGGCGATTATTGCGGGGACTCCCTTTGCCGCATTTGAAGCTTTTTCCCATGCAATGAAGGAAAATAAGTTGTTTGAATCTATTATTGCGGTCATGGGCTTTGCCATGGTCATGAAAGTAACAGGGTGTGATAAACATCTGATTTATTTATTAGCTAAAGGCTTAAAGCGAGTTGGCCCCTTTTTAATTCCGGGTGCAACACTTGTAACTTTCTTTATTAATATTTCGATTACCAGTTCCGCGGGCTGCTCGGCTGCCGTTGGCTCGATTTTAATCCCGCTGATGATTGCCGCAGGAATTCATCCAGCGATTGCTGGGGCGGCGATTTACGCGGGAACTTATGGCGCAATTTTTAATCCAGGTTATGCTCAGGTCGCGATTGTGGCTGATGTGGCGAAAGCTACGAATATGGAAGTGGTAGCAAATCATTTTATGCCATTGCTCATCTGCGGTGTGATTGGCGCCTTTAGTTTACTTGCCTACGCTTTATTATTTAAGGAAGCGAAAGGCCATGAAAATGAAGCAGCTGTAGCTGCGATGACGGCTAATGCAGATTTTAAAGTGAGCTTTTTAAGAGCGATCGTTCCTGTCGTTCCCTTAGCAATTCTATTATTAGGAAATATGGGAATTGTAGCAGCCTTTAAACCACTAGGTATTTCCCATGCGATGATTATCGGCGTATTTTGCGCTTTCTTCGTAACACGCGTTAGTCCGGCAAAAATTTCGAAAGAATTTTGGCACGGTGTGGGCGATTCCTTTGGTCATGTATTTGGCATTATTATCTGCTCGCTCGTGTTTGTTGGCGGGATGCAGGCAATTGGGCTGATTAAGGCTTTAACAAATGCAATGATTTCTAATCCAGCCATTGCCAAAATTTGCTCCGCGTTAGGACCCTTCTTGCTTGGTATTATGTGTGGTTCTGGCGATGCATCAGCCGTTGCCTTCAATAAAGCAGTTACTGTTCACGCCGCTCAGTTTGGTCTGTCACCGCTCGATATGGGCAGTATGGCAGCGATTGGCGGCGCCTTGGGGCGGACTATGTCGCCGATTGCCGGCGGACTGATCATCTGTGCTACTTTAGCAGGCGTATCACCAATGGAAGTAGCCAAGCGAAACGCACCAGGTATGATTATAGCTTGCATTACTTGTTTAGTTTTACTTTTATATAAATAATACTTTTGATTTTACAGTAGAGGATGGTTATGGTTATGGTTAAACTTATTGAAAACGGCGTATATGTAGCTGCTGGAAAGGTTTTGCAAGATAGTCCGGAGCTGGCAGCATCAGGTTGCGGTCATTTGCCGAAAGAAGCGTTTGCGAAGGAAACAGCTCGTCAGCAGACTATGGCTTATCAGATCTTGAGCAAGCATAATACTAGCGGTACTATGGATAATTTGAAAGTCCGCTTTGATGCCTTAACTTCGCATGATATTACTTATGTTGGTATTATTCAAACAGCAGTTGCTAGCGGCTTGCAGGAGTTTCCTGTTCCTTATGCTCTGACAAATTGCCACAACAGCTTGAGCGCTGTCGGCGGTACCATTAATGAAGATGACCATGCTTATGGTTATTCAGCAGCTCGCAAATTCGGCGGGATTTATGTTCCGGCGCATCAGGCAGTCATTCATCAATATGCCCGCGAAATGCTCACAGGCGGCGGTAAGATGATTCTTGGTTCTGACAGTCATACCCGCTATGGCGCGCTGGGAACGATGGCAATTGGCGAAGGCGGCCCAGAACTTGTGAAACAACTGTTAAAACGAACTTATGATGTAGCATATCCTGGTGTGATTGCTATCTACCTAGAAGGTACGCCAAAACGCGGCGTAGGACCGCAGGACGTAGCTTTGGCGATTATCGGCGCTGTCTTTAAAAATGCTTTTGTGAAAAATAAAGTCATGGAATTTGTCGGACCTGGCATTGAACAATTGAGCATTGATTTTAGAAATGGCATTGACGTTATGACGACAGAAACAACTTGTTTGACGACCATCTGGAAAACCGATGACAAGGTTAAAGATTTCTACACGACTCATGGCCGTCCGTCTGATTATGTAAAAGTTGAGCCAGGTGAAGTAAGCTACTACGATGGTGCGGTTATCGTGGATCTGAGCAAAGTGGAACCAATGATTGCGGTGCCGTTCCATCCAAGCAATACCTATACGATTGCTGAATTCAATGCCAACGCGGTCGATATTTTGCGTAAAGTAGAACAAGACGCTAAAGAAATCTTTGAAAATCCGAACTTGAATTTCAAGTTGACGGATAAGCTAGTAAATGGCCGCTTGAAAGTTGATCAAGGGGTTGTTGCCGGTTGCGCTGGCGGTACTTTTGAAAATGTGGCTAATGTAGCGGCGATTCTGCAAGATAAAGCCGTTGGCGACTTCTCGCTTAGCGTATATCCTTCGAGCCAGCCCGTATTCTTAGAATTGATGCAGCGTCGTGATATTGAAGCGATTTCCATTGCGGGCGCCAGCATTCGCAGCGCTTTCTGCGGTCCTTGTTTTGGTGCCGGTGATGTTCCTGTCAATAACGGACTTAGCATTCGTCATACCACGCGGAATTTCCCGAATCGGGAAGGATCGAAACCGGCGGAAGGGCAAATCGCTTCAGTGGCGCTCATGGACGCACGTTCGATTGCCGCTACGGCAGCAAATGGCGGGTTCCTGACTGCCGCAACGGATGTGGAATATACTGAACCGAATGCAACGTACCATTTCAATGGTAAAGTCTATGAAAACCGTGTATATCAAGGTTTTGGTAAGGCCGAACCGCAGGAAGAACTGGTATTTGGACCAAACATCAAACCTTGGCCGACCATTCTACCGTTGGCTGATCAAATGATCTTAAAAATGGCTGCTGTCATTCATGACCCGGTTACGACAACCGATGAATTGATTCCTTCCGGCGAAACCTCTTCATTCCGTTCCAATCCGTTGCGTTTAGCTGAATTTACGCTTTCTCGCAAAGATCCTCAGTATGTAGGTAGAGCGAAAGCGGTGCAGGGGCTGGAAGCAAATCGTGAGGCCATGCAAGCAGGCGAAAGCGCTAGCGAAGAATTAAAAGCTCTCATGGCTAAAGTAACAGGCGCTCAGCCTGAAGAGCAGGCTCTTAAAGATTGGGCGGCTAAAACGACAATCGGCAGTGTTATTTTTGCCGTAAAACCTGGCGATGGTTCTGCCAGAGAACAAGCTGCTTCGTCGCAGCGCGTCCTTGGCGCCAGCGCCAATATTGCCATTGAATACGCTACGAAACGCTATCGCAGCAACCTGATCAACTGGGGTATGGTTCCCTTTACGGTCGATAAAGCCGATGAAGGCAAGTTTGCGATTGATGACTATATCTTTATTCCTAATATGAAAGAAGCCATTGCTAGCGGCGCTGATTCGGTAGCTGCGACGATTTTACGCGGCGATGAAAAAATTGCTATTACGCTTAAATTGGAAAACCTGTCACAAGATGACCGCAAGATCATCCTTACAGGCTGCCTGATGAACTACTACGCGCAAGAATAGTTTTTCACTAGATCTTTTACTCGTTTCCGATAAGGCCCGTGCAGTTTTTTTTGCAGCTAAAAAGATATTGTTTTACTGTTTTTGGCTAGTAAAAAAGCTCTGTGCGGGCTCTTTGAATATATAAAAAATTGGCCTAAGCCTTTTGATAAAAATTTGTACTTTTGTACATAAAATAAAGTTGTTTTTTTTGTGTAAATTTAGTATATTGTATACAAGTATATAAGATATTGTGTTTATCATTAGCAATGAAATTGAAACTTTTGATTCGTACATCCTATAATTAGGTTAGGAGGACATAACCATGAATACAAAACCTTTAAAAATTACCGAAACAGTCTTGCGTGACGGTCACCAGTCGCTGCTTGCCACTCGTATGCGGATTGAGCAAATGATACCGATGTTAGAACAGCTTGATGAAGTAGGATACTTCTCGTTAGAAGCTTGGGGCGGCGCTACTTTTGATAGCTGCTTACGTTACCTTGATGAAGATCCTTGGGAAAGACTGAGAATCTTAAAACAGCATTTAAAGAAAACTCCCATCCAGATGCTGCTGCGCGGCCAGAATATTCTTGGCTACAATCATTACGCTGACGATGTGGTAAGAGAATTTGTCAACCGTTCGGTCGATAATGGCGTTGGCATTATCCGTGTATTTGATGCACTCAATGACTTGGCAAATGTGGAAGTTGCGGTAGATGCTGCGAAAAAAGCTGGCGCTCATGTACAAGGTGCGCTCGTATATACGACAAGCCCTTATCATAATGTAGACAGCTTCGTGAAATTGGCGCAAGACTTAGCGAGTATGGGTGCTGATTCCATTTGCCTGAAAGATATGGCTGGTTTGTTGAAACCTTATGACGCGGAAGTTCTTGTGAAGAAAATTAAAGAAGTTGTTGCGATTCCTTTGTCACTGCATACTCACTATACTAGCGGCTTGGCTTCTATGACTTACTTGAAAGCGATTGAAGCTGGCGTTGATGTAGTAGACTGTGCGCTATCGCCTTTCTCCATGGCTTCTTCACAGCCAGCTACAGAAGCCATTGTGGCTACCTTAGAAGGTCAGGCGCGCGATACGGGTATTAAGAAAGAAACTTTATATCCGATTGCTGACTACTTCAGAAAAGTAAAAACAGAGATTAAAGAAGAATTCCACCTGAATCCGAATATTGAAGTGGACACCAAAGTTCTCTCCTTCCAGATTCCTGGCGGTATGCTTTCCAATCTGCTGAATCAGTTGAAAGAACAGGGGATGGCTGATAAGTTCCCTGATTTGATCGAAGAAATGCCGCGTGTTCGTGCTGAGCTGGGGTATCCGCCGCTCGTTACGCCTACGAGTCAGATTGTTGGCTCCATGTCGGCTTTCAATGTTCTGTTAGGACGTTATAAAATGGTTCCGAAAGAAGTGCGCGATTTAGCCCGCGGCAAATATGGCCGTACGCCAGCGCCTGTATCGGAAGAATTGCTCCCAGTATTAACTGGCGGTGAACCTTTGATTACGCATCGTCCAGCTGATGATATTGCGCCGCAAATGGAAAGCCTGACAGCAGATCTGATTAGTAAAGGTTTTGCGAATCCTTCGGTTGAAGACGTGCTTTCTTACGCTTTATTCCCCGAAGTTGCGCTTAAATATTTCGAAACACAAGGTAAGTTACAATAAAACATTGCATGGTGTTGTTTAACAAAAAAAGCAGAGCGAAAGCTCTGCTTTTTTTACTAGCTTTATTGCTTTTCTGGCGGCGTTTGAGCCATTTGATGCACGACGCGCCAATACTCTTCTTTGACAGGCATAACCGATAAACGGGAGCTTGTTACAAGCAGCCAATCAGAAAATATCGGGGATGCTTTAATTGCTTTTAACGAAACAGGCTCTGCCAGCTTATAGCAAGGTCTGGTGTCGACAACAATCCAGCGAGGATCTTCTTCGTTCGGATCGGCATAAGGCTCAGAGGTGATTTCAATTACGCCGATAATTGCCTTTTCTTTTCCGGTATGATATAAAAAGGCTTTATCGCCAGGTTTCATTAGCTTCATATATTTAAGCGCCGTAAAATTTCTTACGCCATCCCAACGATCTTGGCCGAGACGTTCTAAATCATCATAGGAGAAAACGGTTGGTTCCGTTTTTACTAGATAATAATTCATATACATCGCTCGCTTTCTTTCTCGTAAAATATCTCTATATTATTATAACATGGTTTGAAATTTAAATATGTTGTATTAAGAAATAAAAATTATTTATTTTAAAGTGCATATTTATGAGATTTTATTGGCTTTTCGTATTATAATAATAGCAGGAGGCGATTTAGATGGAGCTATGGTGTACAGAACAACAGACTGATAATTTGCGCCTGAATGCCAGGATTCGCGAGACTCTTTTTACGGGAAAATCACAGTTTCAGGAAGTTTTAGTGCTGGATTCTTTTGAGTTTGGCCGTATGCTTGTACTTGACGGAGTTTTCCAAACAAGCATATTTGATGAATATATTTATCATGAAATGATAGCCCATGTGCCGCTAGCCCTTCATCCGAATCCAGAGAAGGTCCTCGTTATTGGTGGCGGCGATGGCGGATGCGTGCGGGAAGTTGTAAAACAGCCGCAGGTAAAACAAGTCAAAATGGTGGAAATTGATGGTTTGGTAGTCGAAGTAGCGAAAAAATACTTGCCAGAAATCAGTTCGGCTATGATCGAGAACCATCCGAAATTAGATTTGACCATTGGTGACGGAATCGAACATATGAAGCATGCCCAAAATGAGTATGATGTGATCATTGTCGATTGTTCTGATCCTATTGGACCAGGGGAAGGCTTGTTTACGCACGAATTTTATCAAGATGTTTATCAGGCATTGAAAGAAGACGGTTTGTTTGTGCAGCAAACTGAATCGCCTTTTTATCATCAGGCTTTGATTCGGCGGCTAACCCAAGATATCCGTTCGCTTTTTCCCATTACGGAAATGTATTTGGCGCAAATTCCTCTTTATCCCGGCGGCATGCATTCCTTTACAATCGGGTCAAAGCGTTATGCGTCTACAGCCGTTGACTTTGCCAAGATTCCTGATCTGCCATATCGTTACTACAATAAAGAAATTCAGCAGAGTGCTTTTGTCTTGCCAAACTTTATTAGAGAACTGTTAAAATAGTTCAGAAGAACTGTTGAACTATTTTAGCGGCGTAGAAAGGTAGTCTAGAATAGTTTTACAACAGGTTAAGAGTAGAGAAAAAGCTGAAGCCGTCTGTTATAGACGAGACTTCAGCTTTTTCTTTCTAGCTCTTATTCGTTTCGTTATTTTAACTGATCAGGATTCAGTGATGCTAAGTCTTTCGTGACGAACAGGCCGTCTTTGCGGATCAGCTCACCATCAAAGTATATTTCGCCGCCGCCATAATCGCTACGTTGAATGCAGACGAGATCCCAATGAATAGCGGAACGATTGCCGTTAAACGCGACATCATAGGCATTGCCTGGGGTAAAGTGGAAGCTGCCGTTAATTTTTTCATCAAAAAGCGTATCTTTCATAGGCGTATTAATATAAGGATTTACGCCAAGGGCGAATTCGCCGATATAACGAGCGCCTTCATCGGTGTCGAAAACGTGATTGATTTTTTCGGTATTATTGGCAGTAGCTTCGATAATTTTGCCGTCGCGGAAGGTCAGACTAATATTTTCATAGGTGAAGCCTTGGTAAACAGCTGGCGTATTATAGGTTAGCGTGCCGTTCACGCTGGTTTTAACAGGAGCTGTATACACTTCACCGTCAGGAATATTGCGGAGGCCGGAGCATTTTACTGCAGGAATTCCTTGAATGGAAAAATGTAAATCCGTTCCGGGGCCAACAATGTGTACCTTATCCGTTTTTTCCATTCGCTCGATTAGCGGCGTCATGGCTTTCGCCATTTTAGCATAGTCCAAATTGCAGACCTTAAAGTAGAAATCTTCAAAAGCCTCGCTGCTCATATTGGCAAGCTGCGCCATTGAGCCATTGGGATAACGCAGAACGCACCATTTCGTGTGCGGCACGCGAATGTCAGAATGAACTGGTTTAGACCAGTATTGCTGATAGTTTTGCAAATTTTCGGCGGCTACATCAGATAGTTCACTTACATTAAAGCTGGCGCGAATGCCAATATAAGCCTGCATTTCTTTCATACGCGCCGCTTCCCAGCGAGCGTTGTTTTCCATTTGTTCTTTGCTTGCCTTAAGCAGTAGTGACCGCTGAATACGGCTGTTGTACAATGCGACAAAGGGTAGGGCGCCTACGGCATAGGCTTCGGCTATAAGCGCTTGGGCGAGTGGCAACGAATCATCAAAAGCTTCAATGAGAATTTTTTCCCCTTGCTGCAAATTCGTTGAGTAATGAATTAAATTATGAGCTAGGGTTTCAATGCGTGTATCCAAGATAATCCCTCCTATAGATAAGCAGTTGTTGTAAAGTATGACCCAAAAAACGATCTTTTAAAAAAGTTCCCTTAAAATAAAAAAAATCCTGTTTTTTCTCTTTACAAATAATAATAAATTTGTTATTATATCTAAGCAGGTTGTTTTTAGAACTTCTTTCTTCGCAGCAATGAATTACGAAAAAAGAAATAAAAAAAGTACTTGCAAAAAGTAAAGAAATGAAGTATAATAAGATTGTTGTTCCTCGATAGCTCAGTTGGTAGAGCAATCGGCTGTTAACCGATCGGTCGTAGGTTCGAGTCCTACTCGAGGAGCCAAAAAAAGGCCCGTTGGTCAAGCGGTTAAGACACCGCCCTTTCACGGCGGCTTCAGGGGTTCGAATCCCCTACGGGTCACCATGGGTGATTAGCTCAGCTGGGAGAGCGCCTGCCTTACAAGCAGGATGTCGGCGGTTCGATCCCGTCATCGCCCACCAGGAAAAAACCTGCAGTATATTACTGCAGGTTTTTTATTTTACATTACCAGTCAGTAATGAAACATACTGGCTAACAATATATCGCATAATGAAAAAAGCAACCGAAATTTCGGTTGCTTTTTTCATTAATAACCTAAGGTTTCACCAATGATGATTACATGGCAAGGCGTGGCTGGCAAGGCTTTTTCGATAATCGTTGTTACATTGCAGATTCTCGTAGGGCCTTGACAGTTCATACAGACGCCGCCCACCGTACAGGGATTGGGACGATTGAGCCGTTTATTATTGATTGGCGCTGCTTCGTGTTGAATCCGGCGAAAGCCTTCATGAATATCACCAACGATTTTATTGAGGCCAACGACGACAACCACTTTTTTAGGTCCAAAAATCATGGCGGCGACACGATTGCCAGAGCCATCGACGTTCACAAGCTGTCCGTCAAGAGTTACGGCGTTGGTGCTAGTAAGAAATACATCTGATGTAAGCTGTTTGCGACGGATCTCTAAAGATTCTTCCGGGCTCAAACCGGCTTTACCATGGTCTAAGAGCAGATTGCCTCGTTTGGCTAGATCTTCTAACAGTCCGATTTCTTTAACAGTAGCGGAACCGCCGATGCCTACCGATTCTTCTGGAGCAATTAATGTGAAAATATGCTGTTTGGCTTCTTCAGCCGAAGCAAAATACTCAGCGCTAAAACGATTTTTTCTCAAAGCTTCTACGGTTTTTTTGCCGATTGTTTCATTGTGCCATTGACGATTTGCGTCAGTCATCTTACGAAAGCCTCCTTAAAATACTTGTTTTTCTTTCATTTCTTTATTGAGTAGTATATTCCTCTTTATGGGAGCAGGAAAAGTATCGAAAAGCGGGAATAAAAGAAAATTGGGCATTCTATATTTTAGCTTTGGCTGTTGGGGGATATTTATCTTGAGCCGTTTAAAAATATCTTTAGCACTCTTTTTTTCTATTCAAATTATGGGCATTATTGGTTTTATGGCCTTAGAACAGCTGTCTTTCTTAGATGCTGTGTATATGACCGTAACGACGATGACGACAGTGGGCTACGGCGATATTACGCCCAAGACTACGGCAGGAAAGATTTTTGATATTGGCTTGATTATTACTGGAGTTGGCGTGGCCTATTATACGTTTTCGCTGATTATTGGCATGTCAGTCGAAGGTCAATTGAAGAATTTGTTGGGGAGGAAAGGCATGAATCGAAAGATAGCTGCATTGAAAGATCATGTTATTGTTTGCGGCACCGGGAAAGTGGGAATTAATGCCATAGAGCAGCTGGAACGGGAAGGAAAGGCTTTTGTTATCATTGATTCTGACTATGAGACCTATGAAAAAATGTTAGAAGGAAAAAAACTGGCCGTTCACGGTGATGCTACGTTAGATGAAGTTTTGCTAAATGCCGGGTTGTTGACAGCTAGCGGCGTCATTACGGCTTTACCAAACGATGCAGAGAATGTGTATGTGACCTTAACAGCGAAGAGTTTAAATCCTTCAATTATTGTCGTAGCCCGGGCCGATCGGCAGGAGGCTGAAGAAAAACTAAGGCGGGCCGGCGCTGATACTGTTATTTTTCCTTCCGTTATGGGAGGGCGACAGATGGTTACCGCCATGTTAAAACCTGATATTTTGCACCTGATGGAAAATATGTTTTATAATGAAGAACTGCATATGGATATTACGCAAATGACGATTCAAGATGATTCATCGTTTGTAGGGAAAAATTTGATTGAAAATGCCATAAAAAACCGCTTTCATGCTTTAATTGTAGCGATTAAACGTAAAGGCGGCTTGATTACTACGCCAGGAGCAGCGGAAGTACTGCAGGCGGAAGATATTTTGATTGTAATTGGCGAGCGTGATGCGCTGCAGGAAATGGGTGCATTGGCTCGAGGCGAGTAAGGAGAGAATCAAATGGATGGTTTGCAAAGACGAGAATGTATTTTAGAAAGACTCCGTACAAGCAGTGTTCCTGTAAGAGGAGCCCTACTAGCAGAAGAGTTTGCTGTAAGTCGTCAGGTCATTGTCAATGATATTGCATTGCTTAGGGCGCAAGGCAGCAATATTTATGCTACGCCGCAAGGATACTTAATGCCAACGGAAACCCTGCAAAACCGCAAAGTGACAATCGCTTGTCGTCACGGCGCTGCTGAGCTAGAACAGGAACTTGTAGCGATGGTCGAAGAAGGCGCACAAGTTTTGGATGTTATTGTAGAGCATCCTGTATACGGAGAGATCAAGGCCAATCTTATGGTAAATAATCTTTATGACGTTCGTAAACTGACGGAAAAACTAGCCCAAACAAAAGCCGAGCCCTTGGCCAGCGTAACTGGCGGAGTTCATTTACATACGCTGATCGTTAGTTCTGATGAGCAGTTAGAGAGAATAAAAAACAAGCTGCGCGAGAGCAGCTTGCTTGTCGAATAGCATTTAAGAATCGAATTTAGGAAATCGTTACGCCGGTGATTTTGCCTGAGATCGTTTTGTTCCCGGCAGAAAGCTGGCAAAGAGAAAACCAGCAAGGGGCAAAACCGATAAAACCGTAAATACACTGGGCACGCCGAAATGGTCAGCCACATAGCCCATGATCGTTGTACCGAAGCCGCCAAGACCAATGCTGAAACCAATCGTTAGACCTGCTGCCATACCAGCTCGACCTGGCATCATTTCTTGAGCGAGGACGATGGTTGTAGCAAAAGAAGAAATCAGGACGGCGCCAGCGACACCTACGAGTAGAATGGTTATAATTCCTGAAGTATAAGGAATCGCTGCAATGAGCGGCAGTGAGGCAATCATCGAAAAGAGAATGATTTTTTTGCGACCATATTTGTCGCTCATCAGACCGCCGAAGTACGTACCGGCTACGCCTGCCATGAGAAAAATAGAGACAAGATAACTGGCGTAGATGGGATCACCAGCTAAGTAATTTACATAGTAGAGCGGAATATAGGTGGTGAGACCGGTATGAATGCTAGAACGGATAAAAATGAATATGAGAAGAATCGTAAGCAGCCCATAGTTTAAGGGCTGTTTTTCAATTTTATCGGCTTTGCTTCCGGCAGTAACTTTAGGAAGCGCTGCTGATAGTCGCGGCATCATATAGAGAAAGAAAGGAAACAGTAATCCTGCTGGTATGAGGAAATAGGCTGTATTTTGTAAAGAGCCTTGCGTTGCCAGTAGAAATGTCATAAACAGTGAACCTAAGGCCATGCCAAAGTTACCGCCAACCGAGAAAATTCCTTGGTTACGGCCTTTCGTTGCGGGTGAACTGATAAAATGAACCGTTTTAGAGGCCTGAGGATGAAAACTAGCGACGCCAAGTCCGGTAATTGTGACGACAAGAAGCAAGATAGTATAAGAGGGGGTATAACCGGTAAGCGACATGCCAATCCCTGAAAGTAATACGCCACAGGGGATTAGCCACGGCATTGAAATTTTATCGGTAAGGTAGCCGAAAATTGGCTGAATGACGGAGGAGGTTATATTTTGCGTCAATACGATGTAACCTACTTGGGCATAAGTCAGAGAGAATGCATCTTTTAAAAATGGCAGGAGAACAGGGAGTGCTCCTTGGCTAAGATCGGTTGTTAGATGGCCTAAAGCGAGGAGAAGCAAGGGAAGCTGTAAGGAAAATTTTTTTGTAGTCATAAAAAGACCTCCGCTTGATACAGAATTACCTTTATCATACAACAAGTTGGGAAGGATTGTCATCCAATCCTTTTTGCTGTATAATGTAAATGCTTGTGTAATGAATAGTGTAAAGACACTCAGGAAGAGGTGGAAAATATGACAATTCTAGAACGGTTAGAAGCGATTCCAGTTCACTCGTTTCATTATCGCTTGCTTGTTGTTATTGGACTGGGGTGGATGTTTGACGCCGCTGACACCGGACTCGTATCTTTTGTACTACCAGCTTTGGCCAAAGAATGGGGGCTAACAGCGCAAGAGATTGGTTATATTGGCAGCGTGGGGCTTATTGGCATGGCTCTTGGGGCTGTAATTGCGGGAAGTATTGCGGAACGTTGGGGGCGGCGACGTACCTTTGCTGCTACTTTGCTTTTATACGGTATTGCTACAGGGCTTTGCGGTTTTGCTTGGAATTTTACTTCCCTATTAATTTTTCGTTTCTTTGTCGGTTTTGGCTTGGGCGGACAGTTGCCTGTCGCTGTTACATTAATGAGCGAATATTCGCCAGCGAAAGAGCGGGGGCGGTTTATTGTTTTGCTAGAAAGTTTTTGGGGGGCAGGCTGGCTGGTAGCGGCGCTGATTGCCTATATTTTAATTCCTAAATTTGGTTGGCAGGCAGCTTTTTTTGTCGGGGCTTTGCCAGCTCTCTATATTTTCTGTATTTGGCGCTCTGTACCAGAATCGGTTCGATTTTTACTGCAGCAAGGAAACTATCAAGCGGCTCACGCGATTGTCAGTAAGCTGGAACGACAAGCAGGAATTACGCCGCCGATTCTTTCGCAAGCGAAACTAATTAGTCAAAATCAGGTTGCCAGAGATTTTTCCGGTGGCGGTCTGCGCTTTGCGGCCTTGTGGGACAGTCGGCTACGTCGTCGTACCTTACTGCTATGGCTGCTATGGTTTGGGATTGTTTACTCTTATTATGGAATTTTCACATGGCTGCCTTCTCTCTTAGCTGCACAGGGGCTTGCCATTGTGAAGACCTTTGAGTATGTTCTCTTGATGACCTTGGCACAGCTTCCTGGTTATTTTGCGGCAGCTTTGTTAGTCGATCGGTGGGGACGGAAAAATACACTGGCCGCTTTTTTACTTATGAGCGGAATTGCAGCCTATGGTTTTGGTCATAGCACTGAGGTCTTTTGGGTGGTCGCTTGGGGTTGCACCATGTCGTTCTTCAATTTAGGCGCTTGGGGCGTTGTCTATACGTATACGCCGGAACTCTATCCTACGAGTGTTCGGGCTCTTGGTGTTGGCTGGGCCGCAGGCATTGGGCGAATTGGCGGCATGGTTGCTCCGGCCATTGTGGGATCAATGCTACCGCTGTTTGGCATCGGATCTATCTTTACCATGTTTATGGCTGTGCTTGCTGTGACAGGTCTGATTGTATTAGCCTTAGGCAAGGAAACCAAGCAGGAACAGCTTAGTGAACAACTTGCCGATACGAAAGCGTAAGCCTTTTATTTGCCTCGTTTCTTCCTGTCATGTATAATAAAGCCGTGTATAATGTTTTGTTTTAGGGAGGGAAAAACGTGGTTTCTATCGGTTTTTTAATTGGCTTGCTTTGCGCTTATTGGATTTGGTCTGACTCGCGTTCGCGCGGCAGTGATTTTGGAAATTCCCTAGTATGGACATTAGGAACTTTTTTTGCATGGTATTTGTTTGTTCCCATGTATTTTCTCTTTGGCCGTAAAAAGAAAAAAGCTCCGGTCAAGGCAGCTGATGATGTGATTGATGTGGATGCGACTGTAGTGGAAGAAGACTTTCATTGCAATATGTGCGGCAAAGACGTGAAAACGAGTGGGACTAAATGCCCGAATTGTGGACATACTTTACGGCCTACGTGTGAACATTGCGGTAGGGAAGTCGATCGTTACTGGAAAAACTGCCCTTACTGCCACAAACCAATTCAGCCTATGTAGTTAGAGTAAGGTAGGTTTCAACTTCAAACTGAAAGTGAATAGGCTGGTTGTGCTGGTTGATACGGGAAGTTTGACAGCTTTTTAAATCTCTGTTATAATATTATTCGTGCCACAAAGTGCGCCCGTAGCTCAGGGGATAGAGCACCGGCCTCCGGAGCCGGGTGCGCAGGTTCGATTCCTGCCGGGCGCACCAACTAAAAAGTCAAGAACCATGCGGTTTCGCATGGTTCTTTTATTTTGCCTATTTTGAAATAACTGGGAAAGGGGGGCAATACACAAAAAAAGCGTTGCTTTTGGGTGGCGAGGTTGGAATTTTGGGAAGAAAAAGACGAGAAAAAACACTGAGATGATTTACCTGAAATAGTAGATCGTAGTGGATACTTTTTAAATTAAATTATGCGCAGTGCCAAAAATAGTGTGAACCTAATTATGTTTAATAATGGTACAGATTATTAATAAACATAGGAAGGGAAAAGACAGTAAACTAATGAACCTTAATAAAGATATGCAGTTTTACTCGGAGGGGCTTATGAATGAAGAATTAGCAAGAGACCGAGCAATTAGGCTATTTACTTTTCTGCAGCAATTGTCTGAATTACGTACAAGGACAGTGCGTACATTGGATAGCTATGATCAAGTGATGTGGCTTTCAGAGATTCCCAAGGTCAAAGGGTGCTTCTTTTATGCTTGGACAAGTGAAATAGAATCAAATAAAGAGGCGTGGATTGAAATCGATAAACCTAATATGCAGCCTATTCCACCTGTTCCTCGCCAAGTTCAGCCATGGGTTATCAATAAACAGCTTTTGGATTCTTCACTGGATTGTCCAGCTTTAGCAACAACTAGAATTGTTGAAGTGGAGAAAGAAGAGCAAGCGACAAAGGAAGAAGATCCCGATAAGGAATCAGTAGTGCTTTTATTAGAGGAAAATCCCGAGGTTCAGAAGGAATGGGAGATATATCTAAAAGATCAATGGTTACCGTGGGCAAGAGAGGACAGAGTCCTAAGGCAAGTTCAGAAGGTCTATAGTGAACTCTATGCTATGTATCAGTATCAACAAAGAATGGGTGAAAGCTACGAGGTAGTCTTATGTTTGGGATATTTGACGTGGAAAACTCATAACGGACAAATTATCCGTCGTCATATCTTGACATCACAGTCTATGATCAGTTTTGATCCGGAGAGAGGGCGAATTTCAATTGGTGCAAGCGCTGAAGGTGCTAAGACGGCACTAGAACAAGATATGCTTGAACCAGATGAAAGGCCTGATTCAAACGAAATTCAAGTTATTGAAAAGCTTATTGATGATCTTAATGATGATATTACTAATAAGTCGGCAATTGATAATATATTAAGATCATGGATTAATACCATTCCCAATAGTTTAGGGTATAGCGATGATATTTTAGTCAGTAAAAATATAGAAGATACTGCTAAAGTAACTTTTTCGCCAGCAATAATTTTGCGGCGCAGAACGGAACGCAGCTTAGTAAGAGCTTTTAAAGAAATCACTGAACAGATTAAATCAACCAATAATATTCCAAACGGGATACATAATCTCATTGACGATCCAGATAAAGAGCAAGTGAAAAGCAACGAAGACGAATATGATACATTAAAACAGGACATGAGCATAGGCAAGAAGATCGATAATGAAGTTTATTTTCCCTTGCCTGCTAACGATGAGCAAATAGAAATTGCAAAGCAACTGAAGTATCGACATGGTGTACTAGTTCAAGGACCGCCAGGAACGGGTAAGTCTCATACTATTGCGAATTTGATATGCCACTTACTCGCGAGCGGGCAAAGAGTACTTATTACTAGTCAGACATCCCGAGCGCTAAAAGTTTTGCGCGATAAAATTCCAGGGGAGATTGCTCCACTTTGTGTTGTTGCTTTAAGTGATGATATAAAATCATCTAAGGCTTTAGAAGCATCAGTAAATGGAATAACTGAAAAACATAATAACTGGAATCCCTCGTTAAATCAAAAAAGGATTGAACGTTTGTATCAGGAACTTGACGCTTGCCGCCTTGATGAGACTAAAGCATTAGCTGAACTCCGCACGATTAGGGAATCTGAGACTCTAAAACATATATCAAAATTCGGTTGTTATAATGGCAGCCTAAAGGAAATAGCGCAACAAATTAGAGCGACAGATAACTTATATTCCTGGCTAGCGGATTTAGTAGAGACTGATAGCGAACCACCCCTCAGTGATACAGAAATGAGCGAGCTTCTTGGACTTGTTAGAAGTATTACTACTGAACAGGCGACTGAGGCAGACCAATATATACCTGAGATATCGATGCTGCCGTCCGAACAGGAAGTTAATGTGCTATTTGATAATGAGGAGCTGGGCAAGAAGCGATTTTTGAGCTTTCATGATGTAACACATTCAGTTGAGTACGAACAAATTTCTAAAGCTGATAATGATAAGAGGGCTCAGCTTCAAAAAGTAGTGTTGGCACTGAGTTGTAAAATTGCAGCTTTGTCGGAAGAGATATATCCATGGGCTAAAGAGGTGGTCCAACAGGTTTTAGCCAGCTGCGCTTTGCCGTCTCAAGAATTGCAGCGTATAAGCGCAATTCACTTAAAAGGGATAGATGAGGTTATCTGTCAAGTCGGTTCTCTTACCATAAGTGGTATTGATGGCCACGACAAAAATATCGTGAAAGCACATTCAATGGCGTTATTAAAGCATATTGAAAATGGCGGAAAGTTAGGATTTTGGAAATTTCGACCTCAGGTAGTTTCGGATGCTATGTATATAATTGAAGGTATTCGTGTTGACGGACAGCCTTGTTCTACGCCAAGTGCTCTAAAGAAGCTTATTGATTGGTTGATAATGGATGATCATTTTGCTGCCCTTGAACAGGCTTGGGAAGGTAAATGCGATAATAGTATTAGAAGTGGAATTCTTTCAGTACGAAAGGCTGATTTCGAAAGTAAACTATCTTCACTTGAAAGATATTTGAGCCTAGAGAAAGAATTATTAGCCTCAAGAGAAGCTGTGCTATCTATTCCTGGATTGGCTCAACCAGTGTGGCATAGTCGTAGTCAGGTTGAAAGGTTAGCCAATATATTGGAAGCAGCTGATGCTTATGATGAGCTATATGAAAAAGGCAAAAAGATAGAGGAAATACTGCAAGCTTTCCAAAAACAAATTGATAATAATGCCGATATTCACCCAATGTTTGCTAAGTTGCGTGATACCGTGAAAGAACGTGATAGTGAGGCATATGGCTTGCTTTTTTACCAATATCAAGAGGTATCATCATTAAAAAATAGCGTAAGTCGTTATCGTCAGCTACTTTCACGTTTACAGGAAAAAGCTTCTCATTTTGCTGAGGCGTTACAGAATGAACCTTTCAATAGCGAATGGGATACCAAATTGATAAATTTTACGAATGCCTGGAACTGGGTCAGAGCGGATAGGTGGTTAAAACGAGTTTCAGATCCTACGCAGCACGAACAGCTAGAACTTCAAGTTAGCCAGTTGCGGAAAAAATATCAGAATATTATTGCCGAGCTTGCGGCAGCTAAGGCTTGGCACAGTTGCCTAAACAAGTTGACTGATTACGAAAACGGTCACCTAAGGGCGTGGCAGCTCGCCATGAGTCGGTTAGGAAAGGGCAAAAGCGTGCGAGCTAATGAATATAGACGTGAAGCCAGAAAGCACATGGAAGAATGTCGTTCGGCTATTCCGGCCTGGATTATGCCGATTTACCGTGTAGCAGAAACTATTGCAATGAAGCCTAATATTTTTGACGTTGTAATAGTCGACGAAGCCAGTCAATCTGGATCAGAAGCTATTTTCTTGCAGTATATTGCAAGAAAAATCGTTGTGGTGGGCGACAACAAGCAGATTAGTCCGCAATTTGTTGGATTGAATAAAGAAGATGTTGCTCTATTGCGCCAAAGACTCATTACAGATATCCCTTTTAGTGATGCTTTAGGCATAGAACATAGCTTCTTTGATCAGGCTTTTATACGCTATAAAGGACAAATTTGTCTTAGGGAACATTTCCGTTGTATGCCTGAAATCATTCAATTTTCGAATAATTTAAGCTATAGTTCTACACCGTTAATTCCCTTAAAGCAATTCGGAGGAAATAGGCTTTCCCCAACAGTTGGTACGCGTTATGTTTCGGAAGGCTATCAGAAGGGGCGATCGCCTAAAATCACTAATCCTCCTGAAGCTCAGGCAATAGCAGAATTTTTGGTTGAGTGTTGTTCTAAGCAAGAGTATGCTGGCAAAACTTTTGGGGTAATTAGCTTACTTGGAGAGGAACAAGCAAAACTCATTTATTCTTTGTTAATTCAGTCAATCGGCCCCGCAGAAATGGAAAAAAGGCAGCTCGTTTGTGGTGACGCTTATACTTTTCAAGGTGATGAACGGGATATAATTATACTAAGTATGGTTTCTGCACCAGGGGAAGATCATCGAATAGGAACTCTAACTAAATCCGATGATGAAAAAAGGTTTAATGTTGCAGCAAGTCGGGCTAAAGAACAGATGATACTATTTCACTCAGCTACTCTTGATGATCTTAGTCCGCAATGCCTACGAAGCAGGCTACTGAAGTATTGTCTGAATCCTAAAATTGATCCAGTTGGTGTTGAAGGTTATGATATCAATAGTCTTAGAAGGTTGGCAGATTCAGTAAAGCGCAGTCAGGTAAGCCCACCATCTCCTTTTGACAGTTGGTTTGAATTAGATGTCTTTTTGGAGATAGTATCAAGGAGCTATCGCGTTATTCCTCAACATGAAGTTGCAGGCTACCGTATTGATTTGATAGTCGAGGGAATGAGAGGAAGATTAGCAGTTGAGTGTGACGGTGACTATTGGCATGGCCCTGAGCAATATGAACAAGATATGGCCAGACAGCGCCAGCTTGAACGAAGTGGATATGTTTTCTGGCGTATTCGAGAAAGTACTTATTATCGTAATCCTAAAGCAGCTATGAAATCACTATGGGATACTTTAGATAGTCTAGATATTTATCCGGTTGGACAATGTAATACCGATAATATCGAAAAAGGTGGTAATAATTGCTTCGAAATCATGGATAAGGAAGAATATAGTTTGTGCGATGATTTGTACGCTAATGTAGAGACTGAAGCTTGCGCGACAATTAAATCGTGTTCGGCGGATATTCATATATCAACAACTTCAAATCAATATATTGAAATAGGTAAATTTGATGATAATCTAGTGAAAGAAGAAGAACCAGAGGTCATGGGGACAGTTGACCAGTCAACAGTTAAAGTCACAAATATACTTTGCGAAGAGTCGGAAGAATTAATATGCGAGCCAATTACTCATGATAAATATTTATTACAGGACAATGCTTCAGGGGCATCTACCTTTGGAATACCCTACAGAAATTGGATTTCTCATAGCGTTCCTGACCCTAAAACGGCACAGATTGATGAAATAATAAACATACTAGTTGAAATTATTCAAGCGGAAGGACCGATAATCGGTCATAGATTATATAAAATATATTTAAATGCGTGTGGTATACATCGGACTGGTAGACAACTTCGTTCCTTACTCAATAAAATTGTTAGTAAAGCCGTGAGGGAAAAACGCATATTAGAATCTAACGAATATGATTTGCAGGATCAAATTCATAAAATTTTACGCGTTCCTAGCTGCCCAGCTGTTATAGTTCGTACCAGAGGTGATCGAACTTTGGAAGAAATTCCTCCAGCTGAAATTTCTGAGCTAATCAGATTGATGATAGCTAATCAATCCGAGCTAAAACATGATAAGGAGAAGCTATTTAGAACGGTATTAAATAACTATAATCTTGTCCGTATGACAACGAATGCTAAGGAAATTTTAGAAAAGGCGTTAACTATTAGTGAGTGATAAAGGCTAAAAAAACATAGCATTTATTAACCTATAATAATTAACTTGGCTGGAGTAGACAGAGCGCAATAAGAAATAACTATTAGCACACAAAAAAAGAGCGAGTCATTAAACCCGACTCTCTCTTTTTTTGTGGCAGCTTACTTTGTGTAGAAATATGGTTGATAATGCCTTGATTCGGGATTTTTCAGATACCATCAAGATTAATGTGCAAATTGGTTTGTAGATAAGTGAAACTGAAATCAGTTTGCTATAAAATCTGACGAGAATGCCAAGTTACTCGTAATGGAGAGCGATCTACCAGTCGTTTATAATTGTATTTGGGATAGCCAACCATAATTGCACCAGTGACTATAAAATCTTCATGAAGGTTCAATATTTTAAGCAGAGCTGGATAGCCAGATCTGGCACATGCCTCAAAGAGACCTTCCCAACAAGTTCCCAATGAAAGACTTGTTGCAAATAACTCAGCGTATGAAAGAGAAAAATGAGTATTATCACATCCACGCATAAAACTTTTTTTGCCATTGCTATGATAAAGCAAGGAGCATTTCGTAAGATAACATCTTCTCCGGTTTTACGGTGGTGTTCTACTAAGTCGGTAAAATAAACTGCAGATGATTCATTATGAATGATAGCTTCGTTCATCCAGGCTAGTGTGGCTTTGGTAATATGCTGTAGAGTGTCTTTATTATCTACAACTAAATATTCAACATTTTGAGTATTATTTCCAGTTGGAGCTAGTCTGGCAATGTCTAGTAGCTTTAGAATTTTATTTTTAGGGACAGGTTCCTCTTTATATACTCAGATAGAACGTCTGGCGCGAAGAAATTTTTCTGCTATTTCAGCGTTCAAAACAGGAGTCTTATCTAATGGCGACTGACGATTGAGTGGCGCATATGTATGATCTAATGCCGCTTGTGGGCAGATTGCGACACAATGACCGCAGGCAATGCAGGTCATTCCGCTGGCAGAGGGAATTCCTTCGCTAGTCATTTCAATAATTTTTGGGGCAAACATTGGCACAAGCCCCGCAGTTAATACATTTTTCCCGATCTACAGTAAGTAAACTCATAATAAAACTCCATTTCTATTTTTTTCGAATTAGTAGCTTTACAATAGTAATTTACTATTTTATGAGTCATCACGTTCTTTGGTAAACTGGAAAACTTCTTTTGACCAAGCCCGTGACCACGCGCCAAATGGGCGCAACAATTCCATGAGCTCTTTTCCTCTTGGGGTCAATTGGTATCCATCAGTGTTGCGTTCTATAATATCGACTTCTCTAAGTTCCTTAATACGGTTGTTTAGTATTGTAGGAGAAATCGATTCGCACCGTTCCTGAAGTTCTCTGAATGTAGAAGATCCATCCTGTAGATTCCAGATGATCCCCATTGCCCAATTTCTACCTAAAAGATCGAAAAGAGCCATGATAGGCACCCCTGATTTAGAACCTCTAACTGGTTTACCAGGATGTGGAACTGACATGTTAATGCCTCCTTCTATGAATGTCTCTTAAAATAAGTTGTCAATATTGTGAAAAGCCCCTCTCTCTTGTCGAATGCGTGAGGGGCTTGGGCATTTTACATATTATTTTTTGATGCTTTTTCAAGCAAGGTTTGTCCGCCGATACCGATACTATCTGGCTCATACTCTTCAATAAAGACAGTGAAAGCGCTTGCAGGGGAATTGGTAACTTCAACTGCTGCAGCAGTTAATTTTTCAATCAACGCTTTTTTCTTTTCTGGTTGAGTTTTTTTCATTTTCATCGTAATTACTGGCATAATAGCACCTCTTTTTAAAATGTATATTTTAGCATTTCTGCTACTGATATTGTAGCATGCTACTTTTAATGTAGCAATACTTATTTTGATATTTATTAGAAGTAGAATGGGTTAAACTTTTAATAAAGCGATTAGTTAGTTGGAAAATGCATCATTTTAAATAAACATGTGAAGCAAAAAACGGCACACTATAAATAAATTAGTAAAATAAAATTAATGCTAAAATAGTTGGTTTTTCGTCCTCTGTCCTCTGTATTTTTAAAAACAACTAGGTATATCAAGGCTTAGATATAGATTTTATTTTAGAGGACAGACAGGACAAAGCGGACGAGGCCGTATTTTCTAAAATCGCAAAGTGCAGCACTTTTTTATATCACTGATTATTTTTTGCAGCAGAATATAGGGCTTAGCCAAGTCGCTAAGCCCTATATTTATGCCTGCTTCCCTTTTTTGTATAATCGGTAAATTTACTGCATTTCTATTGTACTTTTTATAAAAGTTGATAACGTTTATATTAGACGAAGATCCGATGCGAGAGGGGAAGGTTTACGGATTCAGACTATAGCTTGTGATATAATGTTCAATATGGGAGGAATGAATATGTTTATTAGACCGATAAGGGATCAGGATATACAAGAAATTGCTAAAATATATACAGATAATTGGAAGACTACATATCAAGGAATTTTACCAGAGGCTTTTTTGGAAAGCCTGACTTATGAGCATTCAGAAGAAAAGTGGTCTTCGTATATTCATGCAGAGCACCAAGGCGTTTTTGTGGCAATAGAAGAAAATAATAAGATTATTGGTTTTTCAGCATATAAGCCATATGACGATATAAATAAATGTTTACTACTTGATTCATTACATATTTTACAAACAGTACAAGGTCATGGAATCGGGAAAAAAATGATTTTTGCAACTGGTGAATATGCCTATAATAGCGGATATGAAAAAATGTCTATTTGCATTGTAAAAGGAAATGACCGGGCTGAAGGGATATATACTCATTTAGGAGCAAAGCATTACAAAGATTTTATAGACGATTTTGAAGGAACACCGTCTAATTCAGCAGTTTTACTATGGAATGACTTAAAAATATTTGGCTGTAAATAAAATACTACTGAATCCCTCGCTCAGCAAATGCTAGTTTGGCAACCTTCAGGGCGTTTAATACACGCGGCAGGCCTGCTGGCAAAGAGGTATGAACAATCGTTTCTACTATCTCTGCTGGCGTAATTCCGGCATCTAGCCCTGCTCTGATATGAGCCCCGAGCCAATCTTCAGTACCAAGTGTTGTCAAAGCCGTAATTAATATCATTTCTCTTTGTTTTAAGCTGAGAACTCCTCTTTGAAAAATATCTCCAAAGGCAAATTCTACAATGTGTCTACCAAAATCGGGCGCAATAGCCTCAATTTCTTTAAGTGATGCATTGGCCTGATCTTCACCAAAAATACTTTTAAACTTTTTCAAACCCTGCTCATAACGTGGATTCATTTCCAGCACCTCTTTTGTATAATTTTATTTACACTATACAAAAAAGTGCTGTTACTTGCATTAACATAGGTTAACGATTCTTAATTCTGCTAAGTGAAACTGGTGAAATTCCTACATAGGATGCAATATATGTTTGTTTAATCCGTTTATCAAGGCAGGGAAAGTCCCGTAAAAAATCATAATAGCGCGCCTCGGCATCATCTAGCATGAGTTGCCGAATCCGGCGTTCTTCAATGGAATGCACTCGCTCAATTTCTTTGCTAAACACGGTTTGCCAGCAAGCATGTGTTAGTCGCTGCTTTTCGTGCTGTTCAATAGATAAGACATTTGCATCCTCTAAAGCCTCAAAATAGTAATCCGATTCTTTTTGAACAAATTCATTATCAATCAACGAGCGACTATTTGCCGTCATAAAATCATTTTCCATAAAAAAATGTTTCGTGTACTCAGCGCCGTTTTGACCAATATGATAGCAACGAAAGACTCCAGAAAGAACAAAACCAAGCCAAGGCGTTTTTTCCCCCGCCCGAATAAAATATTGGTTCTTTTTTAGCGCAACTGGCTGGGCAATGGCCCCAAATTTTAATAGCTCATCTTCAGGAACAGCAGCATATTTGACTAAAGCTTTAGCGAGTTGATCCTTGTACATTTCATTCACAATATGCATCCCCGATCGGTAAAATTGATTGCAGTATATTTAGCTTAATTTTTGCATTTTGTTACATTTTACTAGACTCTATTGACAGTTGTTTGGGTTTGGTGTAAAGTTATTGATAACATTATAACATTTTATTACTAGATACATAGGGGTATCAATGAACCCGTCTACGGTTCATTGATACCCCTATGTGTTTTATGGATAGACTCTTAAATGAATGGTACCGTATTGGTCAATTGCTTAATTTAAGTTTGGCGTAGCTTCATGATTAAGAGAACACGTTTTCGTTCGTTTATTAGAACTGACGAAAACGTGTTCAAAATGAGGAGGAATATAATGATTATTGACATGGAATCCTTTGAGGATAAGTATCATAGTGCGAAAATGTATCATTATCGGGCAAACCAGTTTTTGGAGAAAAAAAGTTCAGCCAGTGTGGTCTTCAATATTGCTTCGATGGCGCTCGAAAACTATCTGATTGCTTTATGCGAACTATATGGTGTCGCCCCAGGTAATCACAATTTTGAGTGCCTTATGGATGCGGTCGAGACAGTGGTGACAATATCGCCAGAAATGGAAAAAGAAATACGATCACTAGATTTGCTTTATGGAATTTGTTCATTGGAAAATTTTCATATCGGGATTCCAGAAGAACAGGATGCCAATCGGGTGCTGATGATGTGTCGTTACGTGGAAACGGTGTTTGATTCTGAGCGCGTTGATCTAGTGCGTAGTGGGGTATTGTCAAAAGCATAAAGTGTGAGCAGATAATATGCGAGTTTATTATTTGCAGCATATACCATTCGAAACAGCTGATGAATACGCTTTGGCCTCTGTATTTGCAAGGTATCAAGAGTTAGACAGAAAACAGGCGATATAAGTTTGCAACATAAAGATAAGGCATGTACTTCCTCATAATTTTATCATAGCTGAGAAGTGATTAGTCTTTTGGTCTACAGTCTGAAAGCTGCATCAACGTGAGTTGGTGCAGCTTTTATTGGTTGAGTTTCATTTCTGCGGAGAGTAAGTGCGGTTTAAATACGATAAGCCTAACACGTATGATTATTGTTCTTCTCAATAATATGTTCAAATGCTTTTTCAAAAATATCTCTGACGTGATTATCATCTAGCATATAAAATACGTTTTTCCCTTCACGGTGAGAGCGAACTAATTTTGCTTCGCGGAGGAGTCTGAGTTGATGAGAAATTGCTGATTTTGTCATGTTGAGTAATGCTGCTAAATCGCAAACACACATTTCATTTTGATCTAATGCCCAAAGGATATGGCTTCTTGTTTTGTCACCCATAATTTTAAATAAGGTAGATACTTCGTTTAATATTGGCTCATTAGGCATTTTGGCGCGGACCCGATCAACCACTTCAACATGGATAATTTCACAGTCGGTATCTTTGTGTTCCATATAACATCACCTTCTTTTAGGCATTATTTTATTTGTATTATAGTTGTCTAAAAAAGTTTTGTCAAAATACAAGAAATACTTGACGGTTGAGTATTTGTTCAACTATACTAAGAATAACAGTTGAATGTTTATTCAACTGTTATAAAAAATAAAAGGTTGAACGAACATTCAACTGAATAGGGGGATTTAATCATGAAAAAAACATTTAAACTAATCGGTCTTGATTGTGCCAATTGCGCTGCCAAAATTGAAAATGCTATTAGTAATTTATCAGATGTAACATCTGTTTCAGTAAACTTTATGACAATGAAAATGAATATAGAATCTGAACGGGAAAATATGGACTATGTAGTTGAAGCAGCAAAAAGAGTTATTCATAATATTGAACCAGATGTTAAAGTCGAAAAGGCTTAGTGAGGTGAAGGCGATGAACAACAAAAAGCGGCTTGTTAGAGTGCTTGGCGGTGCCGTGGTCTATGCTGTTTCTTTCTTTGGTGAGTGGGACAATATAGCACTTAATCTTGCTATGTTTCTGCTGGCATATCTCATTATTGGCGGCGATGTAGTTTTAAAGGCCTTAAAAAATATAAAGCGCGGGGATATTTTTGATGAAAACTTTTTAATGTTTATTGCCACTGTAGGCGCTTTTGCCATCGGCGATTTTGAGGAAGCTGTAGGAGTTATGCTGTTTTATCAGGTGGGCGAGTTGTTCCAGAGCTATGCAGTCAATCAATCAAGAAAGTCGATAGCTGGCCTGATGGATATTCGTCCAGACTATGCAAACCTGCGTCGTGGCGAGGAAATTGTCAGAGTTGATCCTGATGAAGTGCTAGTTGGTGATGCCATCATAATCAAGCCAGGCGAGAAAATACCGCTGGATTCGATAGTAGTTGAAGGAAACTCAATGGTTGATACGTCTTCCCTAACCGGCGAATCGATTCCCAGAGAAGTTACTGTGGGCTCTGAGCTGCTGAGTGGCTGTATTAATGTTAATGGGGTGCTTACGGCACGGGTTACGAAAGAATTTGGTGATTCTACCGTTAACAAGATTCTCGATTTGGTGGAAAATGCTAGCAGTAAGAAATCAAATTCAGAGAATTTTATTACAAAATTTGCAAGGTATTATACGCCTAGCGTAGTTGTTTTAGCAATTTTGTTGGCTCTTATTCCTCCGTTGCTTTACAGTGATGAGGCGTTTACAAAATGGTTTGTCCGAGCGCTTACTTTTCTAGTTATTTCTTGCCCCTGCGCTTTAGTCATTTCTATTCCACTTAGTTTCTTTGGGGGGATTGGCGGAGCATCTAAGCTAGGTATTCTGGTAAAAGGAAGCAATTATCTAGAAGCTTTGGCGCAGACAGAGATTGTTGTTTTTGATAAAACAGGAACCTTAACAAAAGGTGTCTTTAATGTTCAGGAAGTTCAATCGAAAGTAATGAGTCGAGAAGAGCTGTTGGAAGTAACCGCCTATGCGGAAAATTACTCTAACCATCCGATCTCTCTTTCGCTGAAGCGAGCTTATGGTAAAGCAATTGATCATTCTGTAATCGCTGATGTCAAAGAGATTCCAGGCCAGGGAGTTCAAGCCCGCGTACGAGGCCAAGAAGTTTTAGCTGGTAATGATAAGCTGATGAAAAAAATGCAGATTAACTATTTCCAAGGAGAAATGATCGGCACAGTCGTTCACGTTGCCGTTGATGGGAAATATATGGGTTATATCGTAATTGCCGATGAAATTAAAAATGATGCAGCAGAAGCGATTCAAGCTTTAAAAGCTGCCAAGGTTAAGCAAACCGTGATGTTGACAGGCGACTCAAAATCAATTGGCGAGCATGTTGCGAAAAAACTAGGACTTGATAAGGTCTACACAGAACTGTTACCAGTTGATAAGGTAACAAAATTAGAGGAAGTATTTGCACAGAAATCAGAAAAGGGAAAGTTGGTTTTTGTGGGGGATGGGGTAAATGATGCTCCGGTTCTAGCCAGAGCCGATATTGGTATTGCCATGGGGGGAGTGGGGTCTGATGCAGCGATTGAGGCTGCTGATGTAGTCATTATGACCGATGAACCTTCAAAAATTGCCACAGCCATAAAAGTATCAAAGAAAACTCTGTCTATCGTGAAGCAAAATATTGTTTTCGCCCTTAGTGTGAAAGGGATTGTTCTAGTACTGGGAGCCATAGGCTTAGCCAGTATGTGGACTGCCGTTTTTGCCGATGTGGGAGTTTCGGTTATTGCCATTCTTAATGCCATTCGGGTACTAAATATCAGGAGTTTATCACAAAATCATGCTATATAAAACATGAAAAGTTAAGCACCATGCGAAGCCGCATGGTGCTTTTGGGCGCAATTTATTTGCTCATTATAGAAGCGTATTAAGGTGTTTCAGAGGATCCCAGATTATCAGCGAATATGATACGATTAATATGTCTCTACTTACCGAAAATATGACGGCCTTGTATTACTTAAGCAGGTTTTTTTCTTATTTCTTAGAAATAAGTAGAACAGCTAGATGAATTTACCACTCAGCCGAAGTATTGCGTGCTTTTATTTAGGTGGAGGAAGGAAAAGTCTTGTTGTGTTAATTCAAACCTATTATCCTATTGAAAATATAAAATTCTATTTACTCGTTATTGTGCTACTAGAAGCTATGGCAGTGTATACTTGGCAATTTCGCAAACTTCCGGGGGCCATGATGGCGTCTATTTCACAGGGATGCAAAGTTGTTTGGCTCTTGGGAATCATATTTTATAGTACTAGTGCGAATCTTGAAGATAAGCTGTTTTGGGTTATTACTTTGAAACTGGCAGGTGTTTTGTTAGCTTGTTGTTGGCCTATCTTTGTCTGGCAGATCAGTAATCAGAAGAAAGAGGTAGATACTGTTACCAAGTTTTGTGGCGGCAGTTTTCTTTGCATTGTGCTGTTGCTACTATCAAATTGGCAGGAGCTGATTTGGCAAAAAGCTTGGCTGGAAGGGCAGGCAGTTGTACTTGGTTGGGGCGTAGGACATATGGTTTTGATGGGATATGCTTTCATGCTGGGGATTTTTGCCACGATCCTTTCGGTGCGTTGGATAGCTACTTCCGTTGGCTTACGGCGACGGCAGGCTTTATGGTATTCTCTTGCGGTAGTATTTTCTTGGTGCAGCTTTATTTTATGGCGCCTTGAGGTGAAAGCAGATATTATTCTGCCTCTTGGTTTTTTACTTAATGGTGCTGTAGTAACTTGGATTTATTATCGCCTACACTTGTATAATAGTTTGCCTATGGCGCAAGCTGTTGCGATGGAACATGTTGTGGAGGGAATTTTCTTTGTTGATAAAGAGGATTATATTGTCGATATTAATGCGAGTGCCAAGCAGATGCTGCGTGATCTTCAAATAACGATCGGTACGGATTTTAAAGAACTTGCCGTTACTTGGCCGCCTTTGGCCGAGGTTGACAGCAAAGCCGGTATATACATGTTGGAAGCGCAACGACAGCAGTCGCAGAAGTGTTCCTTTTATCAATTAACGAAAATTCCTTTACAAACTTTGGGGAAGAAGTCCTTTGGCCGTATTATTTTAGTGAAGGATATTACCAGACAGAAACAGGATCAGGCTCAACTGATTGAGCAGCAAAAAGCATTCGCTATTGTGGCGGAACGCAATCGACTCGGACGGGAATTTCACGATGGATCAGGGCAGATATGGAGTTATTTGTTACTTGAGCTGGAATCTCTTAGTTTATTCATGGAAAATAGGCAGATTGAAAATGCGAAAAAACTAGTTGAGAAGCTTAAAGAAACACTCCATGTTGCGCATGATGATGTACGGGAATCTATAGTCAGTCTAAACAGTGGTAAAGCAGAGAACAATGATTTTATGGCAACGCTGCAAAAGTATTTTCATTGGTACGAACAGGCCTATGGTATTACCCTTGTTCTCAATTTACCGGACAAGCCGCTGTCTAATTTTATTAGTAAGAATGTAGAAGTCCAGTTGATGCGGATTATTCAAGAGGCTTTGACTAATATCCGAAAACACGCCAAAGCGAGTCAGGTACAAATATGTATGCAGATTGAGGCGGGGAATTTTGTCGTAATTATTAGTGATAATGGCTGTGGGTTTGAACCTGTGGCGAACTGTTCGATTGTTCATCGGGGCTTGCATATTATGAAGGAACGGGCGGAAGAGGTAGGCGGACAGCTTACCATCGACAGTGTTTTATCGCAAGGCACCAAAGTTCAAATTATATTTAAGGCGAAGGGATAATTCGGAAAATGAGGTTTATCGTGTAATGGATGATCAATATATGGCAAGTTGTGTTTTTAGTAAAGAAATAGCAAAGGCTTTAAATATGTTGGGGTATCAGACCCTTACTATGGTTCAGGAAAAGGTAATACCTTTAGTTTTAGCGCAACAAGATATCATCGTGAGATCCCAAACGGGGAGTGGTAAGACAGCGGCTTTTGCCATTCCGGTTTGTGAAAAACTTGAAATAGAGCAGAAAAATCCCCAAGTACTAGTTCTTACGCCGACTAGAGAATTGGCGGTACAATTAAAGCAGGAGATTTCCAATATCGGGAGATTTAGAGGCGTGAGATGTGCTGCCGTTTTTGGCAGACAAGCTATGGAAATGCAAAGACGAGAATTAAGGCAAAGAGTCCATGTTATTGTCGGTACGCCAGGGAGAACCTTAGATCATATTGAAAGAAAGCATATGAATTTGGCAGAAGTACGGTATCTAATTATTGATGAAGCAGATAAAATGCTCGATATGGGGTTTATCGAACAGGTGGAAGCGATTATCAAAGTATTACCTGCCAATAGGCTCACGCTGGTGTTTTCTGCTACAATGTCAGATCGGATTCAGGAAATTTGCCAGCAATATATGAAAGATCCGATCACAATAGAAGTTGCTTCAACAAGTCCGAGTGTGGAAAATATTCGGCAAGTTTATTATGAAGTAGAAGAAGCGGACAAGTTACAGTTGATTTCTGAAATCACCTACATGGAAAGACCTGCTAGTTGCATCCTTTTCTGTAATACCAGAGACAAAGTAGAAGCTGTTATTCAGCATATGAAGCAGGCGGGGTACTCTTGTCAAAGCTTGCACGGAGGAATGGAACAAAAGGATCGGCTCAAAGCTATTCAGAATTTTAAACGGGGAGAATTCCAATTTCTTGTTGCGACAGATGTGGCAGCAAGGGGAATTCATGTCGACGATATATCGCTAGTAATCAATTATGATATGCCCTTCGATACGGAAAGCTATGTTCATCGAATTGGCAGGACAGGACGAGCGGGCAAGACAGGGGCGGCTATTACTTTTGTAACTAATAATGAATATAAGCTTTTACACGAACTAGAGGAGTATATTCATTATAAGATTCCGCAGCAAGAAATCCCGACAGCCGAGAAAGTAGCAGAGGGAAAAGTGATTTTTCATAAGTGTGAGAAAAGGGAACCTGTACTAAAAATTGATAAGAGCGAAAAACTAAATCGACACATTACTAGAATTCGCATCAATGCAGGCAAGAAGACGAAGCTAAGGCCAGGCGATATATTGGGAGCCATTACCGCCATTGATGGTATTAGCGGAAGCGATATTGGTATTATCGATATTCAAGATACTTGTTCTTATGTAGAGATTCTTGGGGATAAGGGGGAGCTTGTCTTGAAGGCGCTTTTGGTAACCAAGATAAAAGGCAAGTTACATAAGATCAAGGAAGTTGGATTTTCAAAGTGGTAATGGTTTTTAAAAAGAGTGTGTAAAGTCGGAAGAGATGAAATGTAGAGAGGAAACGTAAAGTATGAGCGCCAATGGGTTAACAGAAAGAGAGTTTGCCGAGATTGTTGCAAAAAATGGTGGACGTGTTTTTAGAGTGGGTGGTTCAGTTCGCGATCAGTTTATGGGAAGGCCGTCGAAGGATATTGACTATAGTGTTGTTGGCATGGTGAGGAAGAACTTTCAAATGTTGTTTCCCGAAGCGGAAGATATTGGCAAGGCTTTTCCCGTGTTTCACTTAGTGATCGGCGGTGTAAAACGTGAAGTTGCTTTTGCACGCACCGAGCAGAAAGTAGGCAGCGGCTACAAAGGTTTTAAAATATCAGCGAAGCCCAAGATTACGATTGAAGAAGATCTCTTTAGACGTGATACTACGGTAAATTCTATGGCCTTGGATATTTTAACAGGAGAAATTATCGATCCTTTCCAGGGGAGAAAGGACATAGACGCCAAGGTTCTTAGAGCGACAGGACAGCATTTTTCTGATGATCCAATGCGCGCTTTGCGATTGGCCGCACAATCTGCCCGTTTGGGTTTCGCCATCGACGGTGATACACTTTTGTTTGCCAGAGCGGCGCAAGCAGAGCTTGCTCATGAGCCTGTAGAGCGGGTGGTTCATGAATTGAAAGTCGTTTTGGCGGAAGCGCCGGAGCCAGGTCAATTTTTTCGGGTTCTGGCAAAAACTGATTTATTGCAGAGCATATTTAATGAGGTCGCAGCTTTGTCTTCTGGCGAATTTGAAAAAATAATGGCTATGCTAGATTCTGTAGCAAAAGCTACACAAAATTCAAAGGTGAGGTTTGCAACGCTAGGCTTAGTGCTAGATAAAGAGCGTTTAGAAGTATGGAATGATAGAATGACACTGCCTGGCGGCTGGCTGGAGGCGGCCGTTACGGTCAGCCAGATGATTGGCATTTTAAAACATCCCACGCCAGAGAAGATCGTAGATACCATTAATAAATTAAGGCGTGGTTCTCTTACCATCGAAGAGTTTGATCTTATTACTAGATCAGCAAAGTTACAGATTCCTCAATTAGAACCACTAAAATCTGTAATGGTCTTACCTAAAGGTGTAGTTGCTCCTGCGACTTTACAAGGGAAAGAAATTGGTGCATGGTGGCGAGAGCAGTATGTGGCGGTAATCGCTAAACAATTACATTCAGGTGATTCATGTACACTTTAAGGAGATGCGATATATGGCTCTAGTCTATTTTCCTAGCTGTAAATTTACTGCCGGATATCCGGAAACTGCAAAACAGGTAGCGGAATATATTCGTAATCGCTATGATATGGCCATAACTGGGTGCTGTCGAGGCAATCTGCAATTATTAACAAAAGAAGATACTGCAGTATGTATATGTAATACTTGTTCTGCCTTTTGTGATGAATCTTCCAAAGCACGTAAAGTGGTTTCAATTTGGGAACTGATTGCACAAGATGCACAATTCTCTTTTCCTAACTATCATGGCGAAGCGATAACGCTACAAGATTGTTGGCGTGCTTATGACAAACGGTCCGAGCAAGAGGCTGTTCGTGAGCTTATGGGTAAAATGAATATTCAGATCGTGGAACTTCCAGAAAACTATGATGAAACTCGTTTTTGTGGCACTAGTATTTTGCAGATACCGCCTACTTACTATAACGAGTTTGCTCCTAAGCGGTTTGGTGAGAATCTTCCCCCAAAACTCTTTCAACCGTACACTGATGAAGCAAAGATTGCGAGTATGAAAAGCCACTTTAACGCTATTACGACAGAGAAGGTGGCCTGTTACTGCGTAGCTTGCGCCAATGGAATCAATCTTGGCGGGAAAAAGTCAGTCCATGTAATGAAACTTTTATTTTCTACCATAAGATAAATTCCCAAAAAGTGGAGAACCATGAGTGATACATGGTTCTTTTTTTTTATGTTTTATAGGACTTAGATAAGCAAGAGTAGAATTTATACAATGAATTCAAATCATGAGGAGTGAGCGGCAGTGGAATTAGATCTGAGGTCCATAAAAATCAATGAATTGATTGCTTGTAAAGATTTAGATTTTTGGATCATGTTTGATTTAGTTCCTATACCGATTTTTGTAAAAGATTATAGTGGAACTTATCTGGGCTGTAATAAAGCATATGAAAAATTTATGGGTTTAAGTAAAGAAGCTATTATTGGAAAATCGGCCTACGATCTAGTTCCCAAGGAATATGCTGATTTATATCAATTTAAAGACGAAGAACTCTTTGAAAAAGAAGAAGTGCAAGTCTATGAGAATTCTTTCATTGTTGCTGGAAAGGTTCGGCATGTTGTGTTTCATAAAATGCTATATCGAGATATGTTTGGTGTAGTGCAGGGATTAGTTGGCGCTGTGATTGATGTGACTGAGAAAAAAGAAGCAGAAGAAGCTTTAAAAATTAGCGAAGAAAAAAATAAAGTGCTTGTTCAAACGATACCAGACATTATGTTGGTAGTAACGCCTGAACTCACTATAGTTGAGTTTAAACAAGCTTCAGAGTTTAGCCATATTGGCGATAAAACCATTCTTGGCAAGCGGATAGGAGATGTTTTGCCGGCGCCAGTAGCCAGTGTTTTTAAAGAAAATGTTGAACTTTCCTTTCAGCAAAAGAAAGTCCGGCCTTTTGAATATCAAATTAAATATGAAGATGGTATCAAATATCGCGATGCACGTGCGGTGGTTATTTCCGGAGAACAGGCGCTTATTATGATTCGTGATATTACGGAACAGAAGTTAGCTCAAGAAGAAATTCTTAAATTGTCACAGGCCGTAGAAGAAAGTCCTGGGTCCATTATTATTATCGATAAAGCAGAAACGATTATTTATGTAAATGCAGAGTACAGCAGAATATCTGGTTACTCTAAAGCGGAAATTGTAGGACAAAATATTAGTTTTTTTAGATCAGAAGCGCACCCTGAAAGTTTCTATGAAGAAATTAAAGAAACTGTAACTAACGGGCATCAGTGGCAAGGAGAAATCTGCAATAAAAGAAAAAACGGAGATTTATATTGGGTCTTAGTATCCATATCACCGGTGAAAAACGCTGATGGTGAAATTGGTTACTATTTAAGTATGGAGCTTGATTTAACGGAATATAAAGTTATGGAAGATTCCTTATATAGACATAATGAAGAATTAGCGGCGGCTTACAAAGCGTTAGAAAGTACACATCTGCAAATGGTTCAACAGGAAAAGTTAGCAAGTATTGGCCAGTTGGCTGCTGGCGTTGGTCATGAAATTAATAATCCCGTTGGGTTTGTTTCTAGCAATTTTGATACATTGCAGAAGTATTTTTCTGGGATTACAGAAGTTATGTATAAGTATAAAGAATTAAAATTAATGCAGGGGATGGAAAATTACCCCGGGGTATCCGACTTTATCACCCAAATAAATCAGTTGGAAAAGCGAAAGAAAGTAGACTTTGTCTTGGAAGATATTCCGACTCTATTTAAAGAGTGTGAAGAAGGACTGCAGAGAATTCAAGACATTGCTAAGGCGTTGAAGTTGTTTGTACGCAGTGACAGGCAGAATGAATTTGACGCTTATGATTTAAACGAAGGCATCAAAAATACTCTGATCATCGCGAAGAATGAAGTGAAATATGTTGCTGAAGTAGAGACTGATTTACGAGAAATTCCTGCATTTTCTGCATCCTCAGGGCAAATCAATCAAGTTTTACTGAATATTATTGTAAATGCCGCTCATGCCATTGCAGCAAAGCAGAACGAGGGGATGGGAAAAATCAAAATCGCGACACATCATGACGAAAGCTTCGCTTATTGTATTATTAAAGATAGTGGAATTGGTATGAGTAAAGACGTGAAAGAGAAAATTTTTAACGCTTTTTTCACGACGAAACCACTCGGTAAGGGAACGGGTTTAGGTCTTAGTATTTCCTATGATATTATTGTGAATAAACATGAAGGAACGCTGAATGTGGAAAGTCAGGAAGGCGTAGGAACAACCTTTATCATTAAATTGCCCTTAAAGGAAGGTTTGCAGAAAAGCGTATAGAAAGACTGGATGTTTTTACTAATGACGAATTGTTTTGATTTTATTGACATTTTATAGTATTGGTTTTAAGATATCTTTAAGTGATAAGCTAAATAAATTTAAACGAAATAAATTAACCATGATGGCTCTTGCAATGATAATTTATTGTAACTGCCATCATGGTTTTTGGTTAAAGGAAGGTATATGAGAGAAAACACATTTGTAGACTTTGGGCAAATAGCAAAGAAAAAGTTTGAATCCACGTGCGATGATTTTAAGGAGGATCCTAATAGTTCTTATGTTGACTTGGCTTTTGAAGAGTTATTGGAACCGGATGAGCGAGTGAATATTCATTTAGATAAAATAGAAAAAATGATTGAGAAAGCTGCACTTTCTCTTGAATCTATAAATACCTCATGTGCTATTATTTGTGATAATCACGAATGTGTAAAAAAAGAAGAGTGTTTTCGTTATGCTATATTCTCATACTTGATGCAAAAAGGAATTTATGAGTATATCTATCCATTATTAAGACATCAGATTTGCACTTGTTTTCACACAGCAAATAAAGGCTGAAACTAAATGGAGTAAATCTTTATTTCGATTAACTTCGGGTATGTTTTTCAGTGAGTAGTTAATATGGTTTTTGTGAAATCTTAGTGTAATGAACACATCATAATAAAGCGAGTGTTTATGGACTGGCCGAAGCGGGTAATGCCTGGAATGAAATGGTGCTATAGCCTAATATCAATAACAAAAAGAGCAACTATTATGGGGAGCTCCCCTTAATAGTTGCTCTTTTCTCACATAAGGTGGTACATATTTGGCAAAAGTGATTATACAAAACACCGTTGGCTTGTTGTTTACATATTATATGGTGCAAGTATTTTTTGAAAGGCAGTTGATAAATATCATGCATAATAAACATCATGATTCATGGTGTGATTCCGCTGATTCGTGTGACTGCTGTAATTTGCATAATCAGTTGTCGTGCCATATATGTCCATCCGCATGCTGTGTTGGAGTTACCGGAGCTACTGGAGCTACTGGAGCTACTGGAGCTACTGGAGCCACTGGAGCTACTGGAGCCACTGGAACTACCGGAGCTACTGGAACTACCGGAGCTACTGGAGCTACTGGAAATACCGGAGCTACTGGTCCCGGCGGTGGTCTGCCAGGTCCAACAGGTCCAACAGGCCCCACAGGAGCAACAGGCCCCACAGGAGCAACTGGGCCAACGGGAGATCCGGGAGCCACGGGTCCAACCGGTTCGACTGGGTCAACAGGTCCAACAGGAGCCACGGGTCCAACAGGAGCGACCGGACCAACAGGCGATACCGGAGATACGGGAGCGACAGGTCCAACCGGTTCGACTGGGTCAACAGGTCCGACTGGTGCCACAGGCCCAACTGGTGCGACCGGACCAACCGGCGATACAGGTGACACAGGAGCGACAGGTCCAACCGGTTCGACAGGAGCCACCGGACCGACTGGTGCAACGGGGCCAACTGGTGCCACAGGACCAACGGGAGATACAGGGGATACGGGCCCAACAGGTTCGACCGGAGCGACCGGACCGACCGGTGCCACAGGCCCAACTGGTGCCACAGGACCAACAGGGGATACAGGAGATACGGGAGCCACAGGCCCAACAGGTTCGACAGGAGCCACCGGACCGACAGGAGCAACTGGCCCCACGGGAGCGACCGGACCAACCGGCGATACAGGAGACACAGGAGCCACAGGTCCAACCGGTTCCACAGGAGCCACCGGCCCTACCGGTGCAACTGGCCCCACGGGAGCGACCGGACCAACCGGAGATACAGGGGACACAGGAGGAACAGGTCCAACCGGTTCGACTGGGGCCACAGGTCCGACAGGTGCAACAGGCCCAACAGGTGCAACAGGACCAACAGGAGATACAGGGGATACTGGAGCAACTGGCCCAACGGGTTCGACTGGGGCAACGGGACCGACAGGAGCCACGGGACCAACGGGGGCCACAGGACCGACAGGCGATACAGGGGATACTGGAGCTACTGGCCCCACAGGTTCGACCGGAGCAACAGGTCCAACAGGAGCCACGGGACCAACGGGAGCGACAGGCCCAACCGGAGATACAGGAGATACGGGAGCGACAGGTCCAACCGGTTCGACTGGGTCAACAGGTCCGACAGGAGCCACGGGGCCAACAGGAGCGACAGGCCCAACCGGAGATACCGGAGATACGGGAGCGACAGGTCCAACCGGTTCGACTGGGTCAACAGGTCCGACAGGAGCCACGGGGCCAACAGGAGCGACAGGCCCAACCGGAGATACAGGAGATACGGGAGCGACAGGTCCAACCGGTTCGACTGGGTCAACAGGTCCGACAGGAGCCACAGGCCCAACTGGTGCGACCGGACCAACCGGAGATACAGGGGATACTGGAGCTACTGGCCCAACGGGTTCGACTGGGTCAACAGGTCCGACAGGAGCGACTGGGCCAACTGGCGCAACAGGACCAACCGGAGATACAGGTGACACAGGAGCTACAGGCCCCACAGGTTCGACTGGGGCCACAGGTCCGACAGGAGCAACAGGCCCAACTGGTGCCACTGGCCCAACAGGAGATACAGGAGATACAGGCGGAACAGGCCCAACCGGTTCGACAGGAGCCACCGGCCCTACCGGTGCAACTGGGCAAACAGGAGCAACAGGAGCGACGGGCCCAACAGGTTCCACCGGAGCAACCGGACCCACTGGAGCCATTGGACCTACAGGAGCTACTGGACCAACAGGAGATACGGGAGACACGGGAGCCACAGGCCCAACGGGTCCGACAGGGGCCGCAGGACCGACAGGAGCCACTGGGCCAACGGGAGCCACAGGACCAACGGGAGATACAGGCGATACAGGAGCTACCGGAGCAACAGGTTCCACCGGAGCCACTGGAGCAACAGGTGCGACAGGCCCAACGGGAGCGACCGGTCCAACGGGAGATATAGGAGACACCGGTGCTACCGGCCCAACTGGTTCAACAGGAGCCACGGGTTCAACGGGAGCCACAGGAGCAACGGGAGCAACAGGGCCAACAGGTCCAACCGGACCTACCGGAGCAACAGGTTCCACCGGAGCAACAGGTTCCACCGGAGCCACGGGTCCAACTGGTGCCACAGGGCCAACAGGTGCAACAGGAGCAACTGGTGTCACCGGGCCGGGCGGAAGCACAATTTATTTAGGTACTGATCAATCACTTAGTAATAATGATTTTTTGGGATTAGGTACTTCATCGTCAAGCTTTGTCAGAAATAGTCTGGTTATACCGCAGACTACAACGCTGGCGGGGTTAACTTTTAATATTCGCAATAATGCTTTAGCTGCAGGTGTTTCAGCGACAGCTACTATATTTCTTAGTTCAGATGGCGGCGCTACTTTTTCGGCAACTAGTATTGTGGCTACAATAACTGGGCCTAACCCCCCTAATTTTTCCGCATCGGTAGCTTCAAGTCTCGTTGTCAACCAGGGTAATCTAATTTCAGTACAGATTAATACTGGCGGTGGAGCATTTGCATCGGGCGTAGCAGCGACAATTTTGTTCTCTATTCCATAACTCGATATGAGATATGGTGCAAGGTTCAGTCGGGGCGTTCAGGATGGACTATTGATTTGTGAGCTTGGTGTGTCGAGAGTATTTAAATAATAAATAGGAATAATCCCAGTTTTAAGTTTCTTTAGAACTGGGATTATTGTTTGTGTATTAGAAAATTGCCAATTTATAGCATCACTTCTAAAGGTTGGATACATTTACGTTCAGAATCTATTTTGATATAATGATGGCAGTTCTTAGTGATTCGCGTAGCTTTGCTTATGGTTTTTGGAAAATCCATTTTGCATATACAGAAAAGTCACTACGAATTTTTTTGTATTTAACTTTATTTTAGAATCGACCAAAACAAAAAAAGTTTGCGATCTGTGATTTTTATTGAAAATCTTGTTTATGGGCTGGTTCTATTCAGTAACGACTTTATTCTTACTTTAAGCGCCATTTAGTAAGTAATAATCTGCTGGGGGAAAGAGTCCATGAAATTTATCAGTATTAATCATAAAATGCTTGCTATTTCAATTATTGGCTGCTTACTTGTTAGTATTTTGACTGCAGGGATAATGCGCTTTATTGTGCAGGATTATGTGAAAGATATGGAGTCGCAGCACATAGATGTTACTTATAAGAATCTTGAATTAATTTTGAATCATGAGGAATCAGATCTAAAGCGAACCAATTTAGACTGGGCTCAATGGGATGATACCTATGCTTATCTAGACGGTAAAGGCGTAGCAGAGTATGAAAAAGCGAATTTACAGGCAGAGACAATGCAGCACTTACATTTGAATTTTATGATTTTCATTGATGCACAGGGGAAAATTAGAAAGAATCTTAATAGAAACATGACAGCTGAATTAGAAGATTTAATCATAAGTAAAATTCTTTTTCAGAGAAATGTTTTGTTTATTCCTGTAAATAATTCTGATGTGCGTTCAGGCATCTTGAGCGCAGGCGGACAAATTTTTCTAGTTTCCTTTTCGCCAATTACTACAACAGATGAGAAAAGCTTAAGTAATGGAATGTTAATTGTCGGGCGAGTGCTCGACAATGCACTTTTTTATTATATTAATTCAGTTAGTCAAGCGAAAATAGAAATGTATGATTATACGGGAAAATATAAAGAGAAAGACCACATTGATCGAGATGAGGATTTTATTACTGCTTATCGGCAGATAACAGATCTTTTAGGAAAGCCGGATATTTTAGTAAAAGTCATTATGCCGCGGTATGACTATCATTTAGGAAAGCATTACATATTAATCTTCACCGCTATTGTATTTGCATTGGTAAGTTTGGTCTTTTTAGTTTTGATTTTGGTGATACATAAGTATTTTTTGAAAAGATTAAATCAAATTCACCAATTTATTGATGGGGTGACAAAGAAACAAGAATATAAGTCGCGCTTAGCTATTTCTGGAAAAGATGAAATTGCTAAAATTGCTTGGGCGATCAATCATATGTTGGCTGAAATTGCAGTGGCAAATGCGATGAAAAATAAAATAAATGAAAGGATTCGATCAATTTTTGAGGCAACAAATGAAGGATATTTTGAATATAATTTGCAGACTAAAGAGTACTATATAAGTCCGAAATGGAGTCACTTTATTTGTGCAAATGAACACAATATGGGAGATCCCCTTGGGCAATACATGAAGTCGGTTCATCCTGCTTTTAAGCAAACTGTGAAGCGGTTATTTGTAAAATTAATTCGTAGAAAGCAAAACTATGCTGAGGCTTTATATAAACTTATTAATGCTGAAAAAAGGGAGTTTTGGGTACTTCATAAAAGTCGGGTAATAGAGCGAGACCGAAATGGACAGGCTATTCGAATTGTCAGTATGTTTTTTGATGTGACAAAAAGAATGGAATACGAAGAAAAGATACTTCATTTAAGTTACTATGATAAATTGACAAATCTTCGTAATCGAGCTTATATCGAGGAAAAGTTTGATGCGATTAAAACTAATAATAGGTTAAAATATCATATTATTATGGGTGACGTAAATGGCTTGAAGCTTGTCAATGATACCTTTGGTCATCAAGCAGGAGATCAATTGATTCAACAGATTGCAGCGCTTTTAGTAAGTGTATGTAATCATGATGATAGTATAGCTAGATGGGGTGGCGACGAATTTATTATCTTGATTTGCAATAAAGATGATTTTTATGTAGATGCGATCATTGCTAAATTTCAAGCGGAATGCTCATTAATAAGAAATTTCGGTTTTAAAATTACGATGGCTTTAGGCTATGCATCCAGTCAAGAGCTAGATGATGTAGAAGCTGTCATGAATTTAGCAGAAGAAAGAATGTATCGTAATAAATTACTGGAAGAAAAAAGTGTGCGTAATGCGACGATTGTATCGCTAGAACAAACTCTCTATGAGAAAAATGCAGAAACGGAAGCTCATACACGGAGAATTAAAGAATTAGCAACTCAATTAGGGAAAAAATTAAATTTATCGCAGAATCAATTAAATGAGTTGGAATTACTGAGCTTACTTCATGATATTGGGAAAATAGGAATCCCAGAGAATATTTTGTTAAAACCAGGACCGTTGACCGAGGACGAATGGAAAATTATGAAACAGCACACTGAAATCGGTTATCGGATTGCTATGGCCACGCCTGGTTTGTCCCATGTTGCTAAAGAAATACTATGTCATCATGAAAGATTCGATGGAACGGGCTATCCCCAAGGCGTTAAGGGAGAAGAGATTCCTATTTTATCACGAATCATTAGCATAGTTGATTCGTTTGATGTTATTATTCATAAACGCAATTATAAAGAAGCGCATTCCATTGAATATGCAATAAAAGAATTGGAGCGTTGCGCTGGTACTCAATTCGATCTAAAGTTAGTCAAACTATTTATAGCGATGATAGAGGAAGAACGATTTAAGGCGAAAGAAGGGGATGATAAGCTTGGAACTAATCAAAGTTGATCTGGAAAAATGCGTGAGATGTGGCATGTGCAGGGAGATCTGTCCGCGGCGTGTCATCGAAATGAATCCACAATGGCCTGAAGCAGTTCACCCTGAATACTGTATGAACTGTGGTCAGTGTGTCGCTATTTGCCCCACGGTAGCACTTGAACATGCCACGAAGCCGCTATCCGGCCAGATTTCGTTACAGGAGCTTCCGGTAATTAATAGGGAAACGGCCTATCAATTTCTTAGGTCAAGACGTTCCATCCGCAGTTATAAACAAGAACCGATACCCAGAGATCTCTTACTAAACCTTATGGATATTGCCAGGTTTGCACCAACAGCAAGTAATTCTCAAGGGGTTTCTTATATTGTCATTGAAGATAAGGAAACACTGCAACAAATTAGTGCTCTTACCATTGACTGGATGGAAGAACGGATTCAGCAGGACTATGAAGGAGCGAAACGTTTCCAGGGTTATGTGAGGAGCTACCGTGATACCGGGATAGATGTTATCTTGCGAGAAGCGCCCTGTCTTATCATTGCAGTCGCTGATCAGGGTTTCGCAAATGGACGAGACAATACGCACTTCTCCTTTGCTTATACGGAATTATATGCACCCACTCTTGGGTTGGGAAGCTGTTATGCCGGATTAGTTGAACTATGTGCACTATCAGGCTATCCTGCCTTGTTAAGGTTGCTAAATTTGCCCGAAAGTAAAACATTCACTGGGGCCATTATGGTCGGATATCCTAAATATCGCTATGCTCGACTCGTAGATCGAAATCCGCTGGACATCCGTTTTGTTTCACAAAAATCTTAAGGGAAGCAAGGCTGATAGGGAGATCGAACTTATCCATACAATACGCGCTTATTGAATAGATTTTTTAGTAAAATTAGGCCTCACAGCAATTTGCGGTGAGGCCTAACTTTTTGTCTGTATAGCCAAGGCTTTAAGAGATAAAGCCATTGATGAACCGATAAGATAAACTACCAAATTCGCCAAAATCTATTCCGAGGAGAGCGGACTCTTCGGTTACTAATAAAGCTGTGCTAAGAACAGAAAATGCTTTTTTCAAGTAAGTTTGTTTCGGCTTAGGCGGTGGGGAAATAAAAGCAGAAATCACTTCTTTTAAATTTCCGGGGCCAATAGCGACGATGCTATCGCCTGCATTTAAGATCAAATCAGGATCAGGCGAAGTCGTGGCGATATTGTTTTGTACAATAGCTACAATAGTTCCTTTGGTGTGTTTCCAAAAATTTAAATCTTGAATTGTCTTGCCAATGACAGGGGAGCGAAACGGAATCGTGACTTCAACTGGATTTAACAGATCTGAGTATTTCATGTACTTCAAGTACGTTGCTATTTGATCTAAGGTATCTTTTAATTCCTGATCAATCAGTTGTTTTTTCTTGAAAGTTGTATCAAGTTTTTGATACAACGAAACCGTGGACGTTTGGGTGTGATGTTGCTCAATGAAGGAAGAACAATTATCTGATGAGATAACAATAATTTCTTTACCACGCGACACATCTACGATTTTTTCTGTTTTTAATAGAATAATTGCCCGGCGAATTGTTTCAGGTGAAACGTTATATTGGCTAGACAGGATAGAACGCCCAGAGATTTTAGTTCCGATAGGATATTCGCCGGTCATGATCTTTTTAGCAATATCCAGAGCAATGACTTTATAGGTTGCTTCATTTGACCTTTTCATGATGTATCATCCTCTGCAAAAATAAAATTTTAAACAAACAACAATAAATTTAAAAGAGTTGTTTGTTTTACGGAGAAGTGTAGTATTGGAAATTCAAACTAACACGGAAAAGATTTATTAGTTTGCTAGTTCAATAGGATCGGAAAATTATCCTGCATTAAGGACTAGCATTTTTAATTTTTTCCTACATAGAGAGTTGACAAGGAACTGGATTATTAGGAAAAGTGGAGATTCCCCTTACTATTATCTCGTTAGGCGTGCTTGTTTTGGTTATCTTTACTTATTGGCATTGGTTGGGATTAGTTTAACAAAACCTTGTAAACATGGTGCGTTTAGTAAAATAAATCCTCTCAGCAATTTTGAGAGGATTTTTCTTATCTTCTATTGTAATTAAAGATAATAAAAAATTTTTATTATAGGAAGAGGTATTTTATCATACTAATAGAATAATTTTAAATATAAAAGATATTCTGAAAATAGTTTACAGAGTAACACATAAAAAAGCTGTTTTTAAGCGATATTTCGCGATACTACCATATCGCAAATATAAAAGCCTAAAGGGAATTTTAGGTTAACTAATTGTATGGGAGGAAAAGCAATGGAAGAAAAAGAGCTAACCAGGGGGCTAAAGGCGCGCCACATTGAATTAATCGCACTAGGGGGAACAATCGGAGTCGGTTTGTTCATGGGGTCTGCTAGCACGATTAAATGGGCCGGTCCATCAGTACTATTGGCCTATGCATTAGCTGGTCTTGCTATGTTTGTGGTTATGCGGATCATGGGAGAAATGCTGTACTTAGAACCTGTTACCGGATCCTTTGCGACGTATGGTCATAAGTATATTGGTCCCTGGGCTGGCTATATTACGGCTTGGTGTTACTGGTTTCTCTGGGTTACAGTCGGGATGTCTGAGGTAACAGCTTTTGGTATTTATATGAATTATTGGTTTCCTGACTTGCCACAGTGGATACCTGCTTTAGTCGGTGTCGCTATTGTAGCTGGAGCAAATCTGGCGGCTGTTAAGTTTTATGGTGAGTTTGAATTTTGGTTTGCTATTATCAAAGTAGTAACGATTGTTGTTATGTTAGTCATTGGTTTTGGTATGATCTTCTTTGGCTTTGGCAATGCCGGGCAAGCAATTGGGATTAGTAATTTATTTGATAATGGTGGATTCTTCCCAGGTGGTTTGGAAGGATTTTTATTTGCTTTATGTTTAGTAACTGCAGCTTATCAGGGTGTAGAACTTGTTGGCATTACGGCTGGCGAAGCCGAAAATCCGCAAAAAACGTTACGAAGTGCCATAAAAAATATTATTTGGCGAATTTTAATTTTCTACGTAGGTGCAATTTTTGTTATTGTCTGCATCTATCCTTGGAATCAGATTGGAACAATCGGTAGTCCCTTTGTTGTTACCTTTGCTAAAATTGGTATTACAGCTGCCGCCGGTCTTATTAATTTTGTTGTACTCACAGCTGCTGCATCTGGCTGTAATAGTGGTATTTACAGTGCGAGCCGTATGTTATATGTCTTGGCGGAAAATGGCCAAGCGCCACAATTTTTGAAAAAGGTGTCGCCAAGCGGTGTACCTGCTAATAGTATCAAAATTACGATTGCTTGTTTATTACTTGGTGTATTGTTTAACTATGTTTATCCTAACTCTAAATTGTTTGTCTATATTTACAGTGCCAGTATTCTGCCAGGTATGGCTCCATGGATTGTTCTTTGTATCAGTCAGTTGAAGTTTAGAAAAAAATGGGCGAAAGAAATGGGGTCGCATCCTTTTAAATCGCCATTATTTCCTATCAGTAATTATGTGACTATTGCCTTCTTATGCTTAGTTCTTGTGGGCATGTGGATCAATAATGATACGCGAGGCGGCTTAATTGCTGGTCTGGTGTTCTGTACAATCATGACTGCTTTCTATTTTGGCCTGGGAATTGGCAAGCGCCAAGTTCCTGAACGAGGCGAAATCAAAGTACAAACTGTTGAAAAATAAGTAGCAATATACAGCGATTTCTTGATTTTGGCAGAGTTGCAGCTTTGATTTTAGTAAAACGGGGCTCGTGACTTGATTTTGCAGTTAGGCTGCAACTCTGCTTTCTTCTATTATAAGCATTTGTGAAAATATTTGTTTTTTTGCACAACACATTTTCGTTGCAAGGAGGGTTATTTCATCTTAGAATAGAATAATGTTCTCTTAGAATAGAATTCTATGAAATGAAATTCTAAAATGTGGTTAAATTGGAGCGAATATGATGCAATCAAATAAACAAATTGATATGTATATTCCATTGGTGAATTTTATAGCTGATATTATCGGTCCTCACTGTGAAGTGTTGCTTCACGATACGGGAGACGTACAAAATTCAGTAGTTGCCGTTCGCAATGGATATATAAGTGGTCGTTATTTGGGGTGTCCACTGACAGATTTTGGTCTGGAAATGCTGGAAAGCAAGGCGTATCTGAAGCAAAATGCTGTTGTGAATTATCTGAGTTGTACTGATAGTGGCGAAAAGCTACGCTCGTCTACCTATTTTTTAAAAGATATCAATGGCGCATTGATTGGTATGTTATGTGTCAATATTTTAATTTCTTCCGATCAACCCAGTGTAAAAGATATGACAGATCGTGTGATTAAAACGCTACTGGGAAATCAAGGCAGTGAGACGATGGTACAAGAGCACAACTTTGTTCACGAAAATGAAAAAATTGTAGAGTCGCTGCATTCTTCTATAGAAAATGTAGTAGAATCTGCTGTCGATAAAATTATTAATACTTATGATATTCCTATGGATCGGATGTCTATAGAAGAAAAAGTTACTATTGTGCAAAAATTGAATATGAATGGTATTTTTAAAATAAAAGGTGCTATTAGTAAAGTGGCTGGCAGGCTGCAAGTGTCGGAAAGCACGATTTATCGGTATTTGGCAGCAAAATAGTGTTAGAAGTCAAATCATGCTAGAAGTGCTTTGGTTCCGGCGTAGCGTATTTTTTTTATAAAATAGTAGTAAAAATTTTTTATTATAATAATTTTTTATTGGATAGAAGTTATAAGATGCTTTCATCTTATAAAATAAAATTACTTATGATTATAGGGAGGATAAAATGGAAGAAATTATTGCAACAGAAAAAGCACCACAGGCGATTGGCCCTTACTCACAAGCTAGACGGTTTGGCGATTTTTTGTTTACTTCAGGACAGATTGCGATTCAGCCTGAAACAGGTGAGGTTGTTAGTGGCGATGTTGAGGCGCAAGCAGTTCAGGTGCTAGAAAATCTAAAACAGGTACTGGCAGCCGCTGAAATGAACTTTGATGATGTGTTGAAAACGACTGTTTTTCTTACGAATATGAGCGATTTTGCTGCTGTGAATGCTGTGTATGGCCGCTATTTTAACGCAAAATTGCCAGCTCGTTCTTGTGTTGGTGTCGCTACTTTACCTAAAGGCGTCTTGGTTGAAATAGAATTAATAGCCGGAAGTCATAAAAAATAGGGAGAGGGTACAATGACTGTTTCATTAGAAGCGATTCAAAGGGCTAAGGAAACGCTGCAGGGAATTGCCGTACGGACTGAGTTAGCTTATACGAATACACTAAGTGATTTGATAGGCAATCGTGTTTATTTAAAAATGGAAAACCAACAGCGCACAGGTTCCTTTAAACTGAGAGGCGCTTATAATAAAATTGCAAATTTGAGCGCGGAAGAACGCAGCCATGGCATTATTGCCTCTTCGGCAGGAAATCATGCGCAAGGAACCGCCTTGGCCGGCACTCTTTTAGGGATTCCTTCAACGGTAGTTATGCCGAAAACAGCTCCTTTATCTAAGGTGAATGCTACACGGGGATATGGAGCCAAAGTGGTACTGGAAGGAACTGTTTATGATGAAGCTTTTGCGGCAGCGCAGCGTATTCAAGCGGAGAATCAGTTGACCTTTATTCATCCTTTTAATGATCCACAAGTAATTGCCGGTCAGGGAACGATTGGTTTGGAAATCTTAGAAGATATGCCTGACGTAGAAGCGATCGTTGTTCCTGTGGGGGGCGGCGGCTTAATTGCCGGGGTTGCTTCAGCCGTAAAACAAGTGAATCCGAAGATCAAAATTATTGGCGTGCAGACTCAAAATATGCCTTCTATGGTAGAATCAATCGCTCAAAAGAAAATTATTACTTATAATGGGAAGCCGACGATTGCTGATGGGATTGCTGTAAAAACGCCTGGTGATGTAACTTTTTCGCTTATCCAGCAGTATGTAGATGAACTTGTGACAGTGGATGAAGAAGAAATTGCCAGCACGATCTTGTTGCTGTTAGAACGTGTTAAAACGATTACGGAGGGAGCGGGAGCTGCTGCTGCCACTGCTGTAATTCATCGATTGAGCCACTATAAAGATCGTAAAATTGCTGCGATTGTGAGCGGCGGCAATATTGATGTAACGATGATGTCACGCATCATTAATAAAGGAATGGCAAAATCAGGTCGTAAGGTTGTCTTTAATATTATTATTCCTGATAAACCCGGGGAATTGTGGCAGTTGTTAAAATTGATTGCCGAAACAGGCGCTAATGTTTTAAATGTGACCCATCAAAGAGAAAATCGCCACGTGCCGTTAGGTCACGCGAATGTGGACTTAGAATTAGAAACAGCGGATCACGAGCAAATTCAGTTTATTGAACAACTGATGGAACAACATCAGTACTATGCAAAAATCGTATGATCCTTAGAGTGAAAATGGGGAGGCGAAAACTATGACGCGAAAAATGAAAACCATGGACGGCAATACAGCAGCAGCTTATATTTCCTATGCCTTTACCGACGTAGCGGCAATTTTTCCGATTACGCCGTCATCGAATATGGCGGAAAGTGTTGACGAATGGGCGGCGCAAGGGAAAACTAACTTGTTCGGCCAAACGGTTGAAGTTGTGGAAATGCAGTCAGAAGGCGGTGCTGCTGGTGCGGTGCACGGCTCGCTGCAATCTGGGGCTTTGACGACAACTTATACAGCCTCACAAGGCTTGTTGTTGATGATCCCGAATATGTATAAAATTGCTGGTGAACTGTTACCAGGCGTTTTTCATGTGAGCGCTCGCGTAATTGGCGCTAATGCGATCAGTATTTTTGGCGATCATTCTGACGTTATGGCTACAAGGCAAACTGGTTTTGCCCTGCTAGCGGAAAGCAGCGTGCAGCAGGTTATGGATTTGGCGGCCGTAGCTCATTTATCAGCCATTAAAGGGCGTGTACCATTTCTCAATTTCTTTGATGGGTTTCGGACATCTCATGAAATCCAGAAAATCGAAGTGCTTGAATATGAAGAACTGGCCGAGCTCCTCGACCAGGATGCGATTCAGGCCTTTCGTCGTCGCGGCCTAAATCCTGACCATCCAGTACTGCGTGGTACGGTGCAAAACTCTGATATTCACTTCCAGCAGCGCGAAGTGACAAACCGCTACTATGAAGCTTTGCCTGATATCGTGGAAGAATATATGCAGGAAATTACCAAACTGACAGGCCGTGAATATCACCTGTTCAACTATCATGGCGCACCTGATGCAGAGCGTTTGATTATTGCCATGGGTTCTATGTGCGAAGCTATTGAAGAAGTAGTCGATTATTTAAACAGCCAAGGCGAAAAAGTGGGCCTGTTGGCAGTGCATTTATATCGGCCTTTCTCCATTAAACATTTCTTTAAATATATTCCGAAAACAGTCCAGAAGATTGCCGTACTGGATCGAACCAAGGAAATGGGTTCTTTAGCGGAACCGCTTTATCTTGATGTAAAATCGGCCTTTTATAACAGCGACTGGCATCCCGTCATTGTCGGCGGTCGCTGCGGCGTAGGCGGCAAAGATGTTATTCCTAGCCATATTGAAGGTGTCTTTGAAAACTTGAAGGCTGATTCGCCGCAAGACGGATTTACTGTAGGGATTATTGATGATGTAAATCACACCTCGCTTCCTATTGGCAAAGATATTGATACGACGCCAGCCGGAACGAAAGCCTGCAAATTCTGGGGGCTTGGTTCTGACGGAACGGTCGGCGCCAATAAAAGCGCTATTAAGATTATTGGGGATCATACTGACTTGTACGCGCAGGCTTATTTTGCCTATGATTCGAAAAAGTCAGGCGGTGTTACCATTTCGCATCTGCGTTTTGGCAAGCAGCCGATTAAAGCGCCGTACCTGATTAATAAGGCTGATTTTATTGCCTGTCATAATCAATCTTATGTAGATAAATACAATGTGTTGGAAGGCTTGAAACGAGGCGGCAGTTTCTTATTGAACTGTGCTTGGAATGAAGCGGAGCTTGAGGCGTATCTTCCGGCGGCGATGAAACGGTATATTGCTGAAAAAAATATTGAATTCTATACGATTGATGCTGTCAAAATCGCGCAAGAAATTGGTCTTGGCGGTCGGATTAATATGATCATGCAGGCCGCTTTCTTTAAAATTGCTGATGTAATACCAGTCGATGCCGCTGCCGCCTATCTTAAAGAAGCTGTAGTGAAATCCTATGGGAAAAAAGGCGAAAAGATTGTGGCTATGAATCAGGCGGCGATTGATCGCGGTGTAGATTCTTGTGTCAAAGTCACAGTTCCGGCTGCTTGGAGTCAATCAACAGCGCAAGATGCAGCCAAGCAAGACGTTCCCGATTTTATTAAAAATATTCTTATTCCAGTAAATCGTCAAGATGGCGATAAGGTACCTGTCAGTGCTTTCCTTGCTGTAGAAGATGGAACTTATCCTGTTGGTACTTCAGCATATGAAAAGCGCGGGATTGCCATTAATGTGCCGCAATGGCAGGCTGATTCTTGTATTCAGTGCAACCAGTGTTCTTATGTTTGTCCGCATGGAGCCATTCGTCCGGTGCTTGTCAGTGAAGCAGAAGCCAAAGCGGCGCCGGAGGGCTTTGGCGTGAAACCGGCGACCGGGGCAAAAGAGCTATTCTTCCGAATGGCTTTGTCACCGCTTGATTGTACGGGTTGCGGCAACTGTGCGCAAGTATGCCCGGCAAAAGAAAAAGCTTTAATCATGCAGCCACTTGCTACACAGACACAGCAGGAACCTTTATGGGATTATGCTATGGGGTTAACGCCGAAAGCCAATCCGATGAAGAAGGAAACGGTTAAAGGTAGTCAATTTGAACAACCGTTGCTGGAATTTTCCGGCGCATGTGCTGGCTGTGGCGAAAGTCCTTATGCTAAACTAGTTACACAGCTCTATGGCGATCGGATGATGGTAGCGAATGCGACGGGCTGCTCCTCCGTATGGGCAGGCAGTACGCCAGCGGTTCCTTATACTACGAATCACCGCGGGCATGGCCCGGCTTGGGGCAATTCGCTTTTTGAAGATAATGCCGAATTTGGTCTTGGTATGTTCCTGGGAGCGAAGCAGCTTCGCAATAAAGTCGCCGCTGACGTGGCGCAAGCGCTGCAAGGATCGCTGAGCTCTGAACTGAAAGGCGCTTTGCAAAAGTGGCTAGAGGAAAAGGACATCAGTGAAGGAACACGTGAACGAGCTGACAGAGTCATTACTGCTTTGGAAAAGGAAAACGACAAAGATTCACTCCTTGCCTCGATTTATGAAAATAGAGATTTTCTTGTAAAACGCTCTCAATGGCTATTTGGTGGTGATGGCTGGGCCTATGACATTGGTTTTGGCGGTCTTGATCATGTGCTGGCCTCAGGACAAGACGTGAACGTACTAGTCTTTGATACGGAAGTGTATTCTAATACGGGTGGTCAGTCTTCAAAAGCGACGCCGACAGCGGCTATTGCCAAATTTGCCGCCGCTGGCAAACGGACGAAAAAGAAAGATCTCGGCATGATTGCTATGAGCTATGGTTATATTTATGTAGCGCAAATTGCCATGGGCGCTGATAAAAATCAGACGCTAAAAGCAATTGCCGAAGCGGAAGCCTATCCGGGACCGTCGCTCATTATTGCTTATGCTCCTTGTATTAATCATGGTCTCAAAGCAGGCATGGGTTGCAGCCAGGAAGAAGCGAAACAAGCTGTTGCCAGCGGCTATTGGTCTTTATATCGCTTTAATCCGCAGAAGCAGGAAGCGGGCGAAAATCCGTTTGTACTTGATTCGAAAGAACCGACAGCAGATTTTAGAGGGTTTTTACTGGGAGAAGTTCGTTATTCAGCGCTGCAAAAACAATTCCCGGAAGCGGCCGAGGCTCTATTTGCCAAGACGGAAAAAGATGCTAAGGAAAGATTAGAAAATTATAAGCAGTTGCATAATAGATAATTTATAAAGAGAAAGTGTAAAGATTGAGTCTGGGAGATATTTTTAATATCTTCCGGACTTCTTTTTATTTTGATTAAAAGGCAACTCTGCGGTTATAATATGAAATTTTTTAGCACAATTTGATTGATTTTGTTTATGAATTAAAAATAATTTATATTCTGAAAATATAGTATAATGTTTTTGTAATCCTAGAAAGAACTGTTAGCTTATGCAATACATTGACGATTTTATTGCGACGATTATAAGAATGTCGTTTGAGGAGGGCTGTAACGGATGGATCATTTAATGGATGTAACATTAGAGAATGTAATTGATATTAATGAATTTAATACGATTCACAATGAATTGGCGAAACTCGTGGACTTTTCTGTTGTAACTGTTGATATCCATGGTGTTCCATTAGGCGGTTTAAGCAATTTTACATCATTTTGCGAACTCATACGTTCATCACCCAAAGGCTATCAGGGGTGTATAGAATGTGACAGAAAAGCCAGTATTCAATCGCTTAAGGTCGGACGACCTTTACTGTATACATGCCATTGCGGCCTCAAGGACTGCACCGCTCCAATTATTGTAAATGGTGTTCATGTAGGGAGCGTATTGGGCGGTCAAGTACTCATTAAAGAAGAAGATCGACTCAAAGTGAATGTAGCGGAGTTATCAGAAAAATTTCAGCTTTCCCAACAGGAATTGTCACAAACTTTACTCGAAGTTAAAGTTGAAACAGAGGAATATTTGCATCGTTGCTTGCAATTTTATAGTTTTATGGCTAATTATTTTGCGGAAACAGGTATAAAAAAAATCATCCAGGAAAAATTGGCGAATGAAACAAAAGAAAGATTGCATTTGCAAAGAATTGCTAAAGAACAGGAATTGCAGCGAATGAAAGCACAGATGAATCCTCATTTTCTGTTTAATGCGTTAAATTCGATTGCTCGTATTGCCATTCAGGAAGAGGCTGCTCGTACAGAACATTTGATTTATGATTTATCGAAGTATTTGCGATATAGTATTAAGCATAATGATCAAAATCCCAAGTTGTGTTTGGAGTTGGAAAATCTTCACCATTATTTATCAATCCAGAAAACACGCTATGGTGACCGGATGGATTTTTTAATTGATATAGAACCAGATTTACTTGACTGGCATATTCCATCAATGACATTACAGCCGATTGTGGAAAATGCGATTATTCATGGGATTGAAGATCGTGAAAAAGGTGGAGTTGTTGAAATTCGTGGTATGAAAATTTCTGATGGTCAAGAGATGCTGCTTACTGTTACCGATAATGGGGTTGGATTTCCAAGAGAAATTTTAGCTTTATTTAAAGAACAGGGGGTTATGAGCTCATCGCGTCTTGGGTTAGGATTGATGAATACGCATGATCAGATTCGACGTTTATATGGCAATCATTATGGATTGTTTATTGAAAGTGAACCAAACTGCTATTCTTGTGTAAGTATTAAAATTCCTAAGCAGTAAGGAGGAGATTGTGATGCATACCGTACTAATCTGTGAAGATGAAGAATTGGAAAGACTTGCTCTTCGCAAGATGTTAGAGCGGAATTATCCTACTATGCAGGTTTTGGAGGAAGCAAAAACCGGAACGGAAGCGATTCGTAAAGCAAAACTCTATATGCCCACGCTTATTTTAATGGACATAAAAATGCCGGAAATGAGTGGTTTATTAGCTCAAAAAGAAATATTGAAATTTCATCCTCAGATTAAAACGATTATTATTACGGCCCATGATAACTTTTCCTATGCCCATGAAGCAATAAAATATAAAATCTATGATTATTTATTAAAACCTTTTTCCCCAGCTATGTTGTATTCCTGTATTGATAAAGTACTTCTTGAAACTACTTCAGGCAAACGTTCTTTTGAGGAACAGAGCTTAGAAGAGAAGTCGCGAATTAAGGAAGCATTGAGTTATATTGACGAACATTATCTTGATACCATGCAATTATCAGATGTGGCGGAAAGAGTTGGCTTAAGTGAGAAATACTTTAGTCGCTATTTTAAAATGCAGACAGGTTATTCGTTTACAGACTATTTAAACCTGCAGCGTATCAACCGGGCAAAAAGCCTTTTGCTTTATACAACTGTACCGATTTATAAAATCGCGATTGCTTTGAATTTTTCAGATTCCTCATATTTTATTAAGGTTTTTCAGAAACATGAAAAGATCACTCCTAGTCAGTTCCGTCAAAAACACAAACTACATAAGTGAGATTCTTTTATATTTAAAGCAGTTGCCAAATTGGCAGCTGCTTTTTTGCGCTTTAAAGTAAATTGCCAATGTATTATGGTGAATTTTCGCTTTCGCAATCTTACCAAACTACTATTTTCTATGTGGGAAATTTACTTTTATTGGTTTTCTAAATCCCATGCATCAAGACTGATTTTTCGTATAATTTAAATAACTTAATCTACTTAAGCCGATGGATATATGCAGATTGTTCTGTATATTGAAATAAAAAAACACCTGGAGGTAAGAACATGGGACAAGAAGCGTTGGGAATGATTGAAACAAAAGGATTGGTGGGCGCTATTGAAGCAGCTGACGCAATGGTAAAGGCTGCGAATGTTTCTTTAATCGGCTATGAGAAAATCGGATCCGGGTTGGTAACGGTTATGGTGCGTGGCGATGTTGGTGCTGTTAAGGCTGCAACTGATGCCGGTGCGTCGGCGGCAAAACGAGTAGGAGAGGTTGTTTCGATCCACGTGATTCCTCGTCCTCACACCGATGTGGAAAAAATGCTGCCTAAATTTGTTAATGCATAATAAAAGGAGGACCCAATAATGGATACGGAACTTTTAAAACAGATTATGGAGAAAATGGGGAGTTCGGACAGTACTAAAAGTGCGAATCCCACAGAAAAAAAGTGTTCTGTAAATCTTGAAAGCATTAATATTACAGAGTTTGTTGGGACTGGAATGGGAGATACAGTTGGTCTGGTTATTGCTAATTTAGATAGCCATCTTCTTGCGAGCATAAAGCTTGATCCCAAATATCGTTCCATTGGAATTGTAAGTTCCCGTACGGGTGGGGCTCCTCATGTAATGGCAGCTGATGAAGCAGTGAAAGCGACGAACACTGAGGTTGTGTCAGTAGAATTTTGTCGTGATACGAAAGGCGGCGCAGGCCACGGCAGTACGATTATTTTTGCGGCTGAAGATGTTTCTGATGCCAGAAGAGCGGTAGAAATCCTACTTGCCGGTTTGGAAAGAGGCTTTGGCGATGTCTATGGCTGTGATGCAGGTCATATTGAGTTGCATTATACCGCCAGAGCGAGCCATGCTTTGGCAAAAGCCTTTTCTGCGCCTGTAGGTAAAGCGTTTGGAATTACTGTTGGAGCGCCAGCTGCTGTTGGATTGCTTATGGCTGATATTGCTTTAAAAACAGCAAATGTCGATGTGGTGACTTACGCTAGTCCTTCAGTGGGGACCTGTTATTCCAATGAAATTATTGTAACTTTCAGCGGTGATTCAGGAGCTGTTCGTCAGTCCGTTCTTGCCGCCCGTGATGTAGGTCTTGGTGTTTTGCGCGGGATGGGACAAAATCCTGTATCGCTATCAAAACCTGTGCTGTAATTCGATTGTACAGGAAGAGGGTAATGGATTATGGATGGAAATGCAATTGGTTTACTGGAAGTAGTAGGCAGAGTCGCTTCAATTGAAGCGGCTGATGCCGGTATGAAAGCGGCAAATGTTCAATTGCTTGGAAGTGAAAATGCGACTGGCGCCCTCATCACCGTAAAGTTTTGTGGTGATGTCGGCGCCGTCAAAGCGGCCATAGAAGCTGCAAAGGCACGGGTTATTCAAATCGGAGGCACGATTGTTGCAACTCTTGTTTTGCCGCGACCTGCTTTGGGCATCGCTCCTATGTTGAGCTGCGGCGTCAAGGGAACTGATTCTTCATCGGAAGGTGCGGTGGGAGAATCGGAGCAAATCACAGAGAAGCCCATAATCGCACTAGGCAATGAAACGGTTATTGAAACAGGGAGTGAGTCGGCAATAGCGATGATTCCAGAGGCTGCTCCGGAAACTGCTATAGAGACAGTTACAGAGACTGTTTCTGAGATTTCTCCAGAGGTATTTTCCCAAAGAGCGGAAACAGCGGAACGGGAAACTGCTGAACAGCCTATTTCAGTGACGGAACCAGAAGTATCAAAAAAAAATTCTAGCAGAAGAAAAAATACAAAAGCGACAGGCGCTTGATTTTTGCATCCATAGGAACAGAAAGTGAGGTTCGTCATGAGCTTTCATAACGAGCAAATGATTTCAGATATTTTATTCTGTCTGACAAATGTTGAACAGGATAAGGGGGTTCCTATCGGTGTTTCGAATCGGCATATTCATTTAAGTGCTCAGGACCTTGCTGTTCTCTTTGGCAGTAACTATGCTTTGTCACTGCTCAAACCGTTAAGTCAAACAGGGCAGTTTGCCGCTAAGGAAACGGTTTGCATTGCCGGGCCTAAGGGGTGCTTGACTAATGTGCGTATTCTCGGACCGGTACGGACTGAAAGCCAAGTAGAGATTAGTCGCACTGATGCGTTTACTTTAGGCATAAAAGCGCCTGTTCGAATTTCAGGCGCTTTAAAGGGAGCTGCGTCAATCTGTGTGATTGGACCAGTGGGAACGCTCATTTTAAAAGAAAATGTGATTATTGCTAAACGTCATATTCATATGTCGCCAAGTGATGCCAAGCGCCTTAATTTATCGGATGGTCAGTGCGTTTCTGTAATTAGCAGCGGAGAACAACAATGTTCTTTTCACAATGTAGCGGTACGAGTAAGCCCGACTGCTGTATTAGAAATGCATATAGATACCGATGAAGCGAATGCTGCCGACCTGAAAAATGGAATGAAGGTACAGATTTTATAAACAGGGGAAAGCGATTTGTGGTTTTATCTGAACCGAGAGTATCAGCTACGCCGATCTTGGTTACGGAGGATGTGAAATCTTGGATGACAAAGTAATGGATGGCGAATTAGTAAGACAAATTATGCAAAGCCTTTTGCCTGTTCTCAATAAGAAAACACTGATTTTATTTACAGGCGGAGCAGCAGATGGGGAAGCTTTATTGAAGCTGGTTGATCAAGTATTGGCCACTGAAGCAAAAATTGCTTTTTCAACTGCTTTTCAAAGAATCGCCAATGATGAGTTTCTGCAGAAAATTCAAGCTCGAACTTTGTTTCATGACGAGGCTATGCGAGCTTTTTTAACCAATGCGGATCTCGTGGTAGTACCTGTTTTGACACGAAATACAATGATCAAAGCTTCTTTAGGTATTCAAGATAGTCTTGTGACAAATGGAATTGCCATGGCGCTTATGCGCTGTATTCCCATTGTTGGAGTGCGGGAAAACTATCATCCCGATAGTGAACATACACGAAACAAGGGATATGCCGCCAACAGTCGCTATAATAAAATGCTGTTGCAGTATGAACAGAACTTAATTGAATTAGGCGCAATACTTGTTGATAGCGCAGAGTTTTCGGATACAATGAAACGGACTTTATATCCCGGTGTATTTGGAGATTCTTTACTTTCAAAAGCAGAAAGTTGTCAGACTGGAGACGTATATTTCGGCAATGGTACAGTGATTACCTGTCGGGAATTGCAGCATCTTCCGAAAGGTACAGGTATTACGATCAGCGGCAGAGTTGTGATTACACCTTTGGCTCAGGAGTATATTACTAAGCAGCATATGATACTACGCTATGAGTAGCGGTAGTAAAATCCAGATAGTGAGGTCAGGACAATGAATCAGTTTGATAAAGATCTTCAGAGTATACAAGAAGTGAGAAATAAGGTAAGTCTAGCAAAACGAGCGCAGGAACAATTCCGGGAATTTTCCCAGGAGCGGATCGATGCAGTCGTTGCCGCTATGTGTCAGACAGCTTTGGAGAATGCTGTTCCATTGGCTAAAATGGCAAAAGAAGAAACTGGTTTTGGTAAGTGGCAGGATAAAGTCATTAAGAATACTTTTGCCGCAAAAACGGTTTATGAATCCATTAAAAACATGAAAACCGTTGGTATTCTTTGCGATGACCCGATCAGAAAGATTATGGAAGTCGGAGTTCCTGTTGGAGTTATTGCGGGATTAATTCCATCGACGAATCCTACGTCTACTGTTATTTTCAAAGCTTTAATCGCTATTAAAGCAGGAAACTCTATTATTTTTTCACCTCATCCTAGCGCAGTAGCGTGTATTCGTGAAACTGTCCGGATTTTACAGGCGGCGGCGATGCGAACTGGTGCGCCTGATGGGCTTATAAATTGTCTTGATGTTCCTACGATGGAAGGGACGCACGAATTAATGACCCACAAGGACGTGGATCTTATCTTAGCTACAGGCGGCGAAGCGATGGTACGTGCAGCCTATAGCTCAGGAACACCAGCGATTGGCGTTGGACCTGGTAATGGCCCGGCATTTATCGAACGTTCTGCTGATGTACCAAAAGCTGTTAGACAGATTCTGGAAAGTAAAACGTTTGATAATGGCGTTATTTGTGCGTCGGAGCAGTCTGTTGTAGTTGAAGAGTGTATGAAAGAGACTGTTGTGGCTGAAATGCAGCGCCAAGGATTCTATTTTCTGAATGAAGCTGATTCAGAAAAATTAGGAAGGCTATTATTGCGACCGAATAAGACGATGAATCCGGTAATCGTTGGGAAAAACGCCCAGGAGTTGGCAATTCTTGCGGGTATTTCAGTTCCTGCTGATGCGAAAGTTTTAGTTTCTTATCAAAATACGGTTTCCCATAATAACCCTTATAGCCGTGAAAAATTGACAACTGTACTGGCTTTTTATACAGAGGCTGATTGGGAACAAGCTTGCTTGCGTTGTCTTGAAATTTTGAATAATGAAGGCAAAGGGCATACGATGACAATTCATTCACAAAACGAAGCAATTATTCGTGAGTTTGCTCTTAAGAAAAATGTATCTCGTTTACTTGTGAATACTGCTGCCGCCTTGGGCGGTATCGGTGCAACGACGCAGTTGTCGCCAGCCTTAACCTTAGGGTGTGGCGCTGTAGGCGGAAGTTCAACCTCTGATAATGTCAATCCGATGAATCTCATCAATATTCGCCGAGTGGCTTATGGAAGTTGCGAACTGGCTGATCTGACAACAGATGTACCCGCTCCACAAGAACCTATAGCGGATCCTTTTGATATTGAAGCAATTGTAAGAAATATTTTAAATGGCACGCGATAAAGGATGTGTAAGGTGTGCATTTAGCTAAAGTGATTGCGAAGGTTGTTGCGACACAAAAGATTGATAAATTAGTAGGCGGCAAATTATTGGTTATTAGAGCCATAGATACAGACCAGAATACTGTTGACAATGAACCATTATACGTTGCGGTAGATAGTGTAGGCGCTGGTGTAGGGGATTGTGTTCTGGTGGACTGGGGCGGAAGTGTTGATAATGATTGCCGTATGGTAGGCGACATGTCTATTGTTGGCATTGTTGACCGCATTGAGTTCGAATGAGGTGCGAATTTTATGAAGCAGAGTACTTTTCAGTTAAAACCAGCTATTCATTATGGGATCAATGCTGCGAATGTGATTAGCACGATTTCCTACGAGCGGGCTCTGATTATTACAGATCCTTTCATGAAATCAAGTGCTATGCTACAGCAGCTTCTCGGGCAATTGCGAGACCAAGAATCCTATCATATCTTTTCTGATATTTATCCCGATCCCGATACCGCCTTGGTTTCAGCAGGCGTAAAAGCTTTTTTGTCATGGATGCCTGATTTGGTTATTGCCTTTGGGGGCGGATCAACGATTGATGCTGCTAAAAGTATTTTATATTGCACAGGATCGATGAAGCATGAACAGAAAAAAATGACCTTTATTGCGATTCCGACAACAAGTGGGACTGGTTCGGAAGTGACAAATTTCTCGGTTATTACTATGGATGGGAAAAAGATTCCCATTGTAGATGACACGCTATTACCCGATATTGCTATTATTGACGCTGCTTTTACCGAATCGGTTCCGTCGATAGTTACCGCTGATACCGGTGTTGATGTTTTGACTCATGCCATTGAAGCCTATGTATCAACAAGGGCGTCAAATTATTCCGATGCCCTAGCTGAAAAAGCAGTTTCTTTGGTTTTCTCCTATCTGCCTCGTGCGGTAAAGGACGGAAAAGATAAAGAAGCAAGGATGAGTATGCATGATGCCTCCTGTATAGCTGGTATTGCCTTTACTAATGCTTCTTTAGGAATTAACCATTCTATGGCGCATACCTTGGGCGGAGCTTTCCATATTCCCCATGGACGAGCTAATGCAATGTTATTGCCTTTGATTCTCGAGTATAATTCCTCAGATCAGGAAACGGCTAAGCGATACAGCCGTTTGGCCCGCCTGATTGGATTTTCTCCGGCCACTGTAGAGGAAGGCGTACAGATTTTACTGTTAGCAGTTCATACCCTTCTTAAAAACACGGGTATTCCAGGTACGTTAAGCGAGCTGAAAGTAGATCATGGTGCATTTAAGGAAAAAATGGCAGTGTTGTGTCAAACTGCACTTGCTGATAAATGTACAGCAACGAATCCAGTTCAGCCGACAATCGGTGATTTGGAACAGTTGTTTTATCGTGTATATGGCAACCACTAAAATAATAGGAGGTTTTTAGCATGAGTAAAGTATTCGATATTTCTACGGTACCAACAAGCCCCAGGATTCAAAAGCTTATTGACGCATTGTATGCCAATCCGCCGGCCGTAGAGGCAGAGCGGGCCAGTCTTATTACCGAGTCTTATGAAAAAACTAAGGCTTTACCGATTGTATTACGTCGCGCTAAAGCCGTAGAACATATTTTAGATAACATGACAATTGTGATCCGTAATGATGAACTCGTCGTAGGCAATTTGACGACGGCGCCACGTTCCACGCAGATCTTTCCAGAGTTTTCCTATAAATGGATCATGGGCGAGTTTGAAACTTTGGCGAAACGGACTGGCGATGTTTTTACAATTAGTGATGAGGTGAAACAAAAGCTCTCACAAGTGCTTCCTTATTGGGATGGAAAAACGGTTAACGAATTAGCTACTGAATATATGTATCCGGAAACAAAGGAAGCTATGGGGCGCGGCGTTTTTACTGTTGGTAACTACTATTTTAATGGCGTAGGTCATATTAGTGTTGATTACAAAAAAGTATTGGAAAAAGGCTTTAATGGAATTCTGCAGGAAGCAGAAGCGGCTCTAGCCAGTGCGGATCAGACTTGCCCTGATTTTATTAAGAAAAGACAGTTTTTAGAAAGCGTAATGATTACATCAAAGGCAACGATTCGTTTTGCTAATCGTTTTGCTCAATTGGCGGAACAACTTGCTGCCAATGAACCGAAAAATAGTAAACGAGAATTGGAATTACGCGCCATTGCAGCGAATTGTCGCAAAGTCCCAGCTAATCCCGCTAGTAATTTTTATGAAGCGGTACAAGCGTTTTGGTTTGTGCAGGCTATTATTCAAATTGAATCCAATGGCCATTCGATTTCGCCGATGCGTTTTGACCAATATATGTATCCTTATTATCAAACCGATATTTTAAGTGGACGTTTGACACGCGAAAGCGCCCAGGAAATACTTGATTGCCTGTGGGTTAAATTTAATGATGTAAATAAAGTCAGAGATGCTGATTCGACCAAGGCTTTCGGCGGGTACCCCATGTTCCAGAATTTGATTGTAGGCGGACAAAATTCCGAAGGAATCGATGTTACGAATGAACTTACGATTGCTTGCCTAGAAGCTAGCGCTCATACGAAATTGCCGCAGCCTTCTATTTCGATTCGCGTCTGGAATAAATCACCTAATGAATTTTTAATTAAAGCAGCAGAAGTATCGCGTCTTGGCTTAGGTATGCCTGCTTACTATAATGATGAAGTAATTATTCCTGCATTAGTAAATCGTGGCTTAACGCTGGAAGATGCTCGTGATTATGGGATTATCGGTTGTGTTGAGCCGCAAAAAGGCGGTAAGACAGAAGGCTGGCATGATGCAGCATTTTTCAACATTGCCAAAGTTTTGGAATTGGTTATTTATAATGGTATGCTTGACGGTGTTCAAGTTGGACCGAAAACGGGTGAGTTTACGTCCTTTGCTTCTTTTGAAGAATTGAAAACTGCTTATAGCAAGCAAATGGCCTATTGCGTTAGTCTTTTAATAAATGCCGATAACTCTGTTGATATTGCTCATGCGGAAAGAGCACCATTACCTTTTGTTTCATCTATGGTCGATGACTGCATTCAACGCGGTAAATCCATTCAGGAGGGAGGAGCTCATTATAACTTTACTGGCCCGCAAGGTGTTGGTGTAGCAAATGTGGGTGATTCACTCAAAACAATTGAAGAATTGGTATTTGATCGTAAAACCTTTACTTTGGCTCAAATCAAAGAAGCAGTTGAACATAATTTTGGCGGAAGTGTTACTACTGCAATTCCCAATGAGGTTATTGAAGAAGTGGTACGGCGGATGTTGACTGAAGGCAAAACCATTACAGTCGAACAACTTAATAAGCTGCAGGCTTTAATGAAAAATGGCGTAATAGCAACTAGTACTGCTGTTGGCGGCTATGACAGTTTATTACAGGCTATTGAATCGGTTCCTAAATTCGGTAATGATATAGCAGAAGCCGATGAAATGGCGCGGTATGCCGCCAGCGTATATTGCCGTGAAGTCGAAAAATATAAAAATCCTCGTGGCGGTCTTTTCCAACCGGGGCTGTATCCTGTATCGGCCAATGTTCCGATGGGATCACAGACAGGCGCTACGCCTGATGGCAGAAAAAAAGGGGAAGCTCTAGCCGATGGTGTTTCCCCTGTGTCTGGCCGTGATACGAATGGTCCGACTGCTGCGGCAAACTCGGTTGCGGCTCTTGATCACGCTATTGCCTCAAATGGTACGTTGTTTAACCAAAAATTCCATCCATCAGCTCTTAGTGGACGAGAAGGTTTAGAAAAACTCGCCGCTCTTGTTCGAGGCTATTTTGACCAAAAAGGAATGCATGTTCAATACAATGTTGTTGGTCGGGAAACTTTGCTTGATGCCCAAAAGAACCCGGATCAGTATAAGAATCTCGTAGTACGCGTTGCTGGCTATAGCGCACACTTTGTGTCACTTGATAAAAGTCTGCAAGATGATATTATCAGTCGTACCGAGCAGATGTTTTAATAGCTGTAATTTTTCTGTTAAAGGCAATTGAGCGGAGGCTTTTATGGAGACAATATATAGTGGAAAAGGAATTATTTCTGATATTCAGAGATTTTCTGTCCATGATGGTCCAGGAATCAGAACACTGGTATTTTTCAAAGGATGTCCTCTTTCCTGCCAATGGTGTTGTAACCCCGAAAATATTCAACGAGAGCCTCAGACTATGATGGTTCAGGGTGTGGAGAAAGTAATTGGCCGAGAATATACGGTGGAAGAGCTCATGCAAGTGATTCGCAAGGATATGATTTATTATCGCCGTTCCGGCGGTGGTGTGACACTTTCTGGTGGCGAAGTTTTGTTTCAGCCACAGTTTGCTAAGCAATTTTTGCAGGCCTGTAAAGCCGAAAGTATCCACACGGCGATAGAAACAACTGCATTTGCCTCATTTGAGGTGATTCGCGAGTTGCTGCCATGGATTGACTTGGCTATGTGTGATTTGAAGCATGTTGATGGCTTAAAACATCTCCAATATACCGGGCGGCCTAATGATATGATACTGGAAAATCTTCGTAAGATTGGTCTTTCTGGAACGAGTATCGTGATTCGTGTTCCCGTTGTGCCGGGCTTTAACAGTACAAAAGATGAAATTTCAAGAATCGCTTTGTATGCTGCCACGATTCCAGGGGTTAAGCAGTTACATCTGCTTCCGTATCATCGTTTAGGGGAAAGCAAATATAATGGTCTAGGAAAAAACTATGCCTTTTCTGGTATAGAGCCCCTGCAACCAGTCATGATGGAGGAACTGTTGGAGGTTGCCAAATATTCGGGATTGAATTGTCAAATTGGCGGATGAAACCCACAGGGAGTGAACGCTTCTGTTAACCTATGAGCTAATCAGTCGTCCTTCAAAGAGCGCTCTCGCTATTTTACAGCGAAAAGCCTGCGATAAGATAGCTGCTAATTTACTGGCCGACAAACCGGCAGAGGCAGTTGGCCTTATTCAAGGCCCTGTTGCACCAATTATTGCAGCTGCTGATATTGCCGAAAAAGCTGCTAATGTGATTGTTTCAGAGATTGCAGGATCTTGTCCGCAGCATATTACCTTGATTGCCGTTTTAGGTGAACTATCAGCTGTAAAAATAGCATTGGAGGCTGTAAAAAGTAAAAAGTCCCCTCTTTGAACAACGGGGTTATTCAGATAATTGGAAATCGCTTTTTATTCTAAGCCCAACGTATAGTAATAATGCTACGTTGGGCTTTTTTCAGATCGTTGAGTACTTACATGATAAGCTTAGGAGAGTATACAATGGAAACCTTGCTGCTTATTGCTGATGAAAAAATCGAAAAAGAATTTATGAAACAAATGATTGAAATGTATAATCCCCATATAGAAGTTATAGCGGAAGTTGGTGATGAAGTTTTAGCCTGTGAGCTTGTTTTAAAGTACAGACCTGATATTGTTCTGCTTGACATACAAACCTTAACTTTAGAAGCGAATCAGACTGTGAAAAAGATCATTTCGCTTTGTCCGGAGCTCTGGTTCGTTATTTTTGCGGCCTGCGATACTTTTTTTACTAAAAGTCTAGTCAGGAAAAGAAATTTTCTAAGGCATGTGCCAAAACCAGGATGTGCTGCCGATGTTCTTCCACTGATTAAAGAGGCTCGCGAACAAGTAAAGCAAAGAAAAAAACGAATTTATGGGTATGAATGGCTTCATGCTAGTTTAACCAGACAAGTAGCATCTATTAAAACAACAAAAACTTTGTCACTTTCAGAAAATGCAATTCAGTATCCTTTTCGCTATGAAAGTATGCTTTTGGAACACATTCGTTGCGGTGAATGGGAAAAAGGGCAGGAAATCCTCGCGATATTACTGAAAGAAATCCTTTCTCAACCTATCCATTTAGAGCTTATAAAAATGTGTCTGCTTGAGCTAGTTATTGTTGCATCGCGCGCGGCTATTGAAGGGGGAGCAGAGTTTGAACAGATCACTCTTCTTGATTGTGCCTGTTTGGAAGATCTGCAGGCCTGTTATGATGAAAAAATGATTATATCCTGGATAAGCCGTGTTTTTTATCGGATTATGAGTCGTATGAAAGAGTATAAAGGGACGATGAATCGGTATGCCATTGAGCAGGCTTGCCAATATATCATTAAGAATTATTCTAAAAATATTTCACTGGAAGAAGTATCACAAGTAGTTCATTTAAGTCCTTCTTATTTTTGCCGCTTATTTAAACAAGAACGAGGCTATAATTTTGTTGATTTTTTGACAAAAGTAAGAATCGAAACAGCTAAGAAGATGTTGCGAAATTCTAATGATACGACTGTGCGAATTGCTACAGCTATTGGCTACAAAGATGCGAGTTATTTTATTCGGATCTTTAAGCAGACGGTTGAAATGACGCCGAATCAGTATCGCAATGCCAATCGAGTGCATGGTGCATTTTGCGTGAAGTTATAATAAGAGGATAAACTCTAACAACTGTATTTACATCAGTCTACAATTTATTAATCATTGAGAAAAGGTAGGATTTTGCTTTTATAAAAGGAATATATAAGTCAGGAAGTTCATTTTGCACAGAAAACGGCAGTTAAAATGTTCAAAATAACCAATGATTCTATTGGGAAAATTTATTATAATGATAACAGCAAGTTCTTTTATGGAGGAATAAATAGAAGATTATAAATTCAATTTGACGGATTCGTAAAGGAGAAACTGATACTATGTACAAAGAACTGAATACTTCATTGCGTACAATTATGACGCCAGGACCAGTTGAAGCAGAGCCTAGAGTGCTCAGAGCAATGGGAACGCCCATACTGGGACAATTTGATCCGGAATTCACTCAGATCATGAATGAGACTATGGAAATGCTAAGAGAACTTTTTCAAACAAAAAACAAATGGGCATTTCCAATAGACGGAACTTCACGAGCCGGGATTGAAGCAGTACTAAGCAGTCTAATTGAAACAGGTGACTCTGTCCTAATTCCCATCTATGGTAGATTTGGTCACTTGTTAACAGAAATCGCCGAGCGCTATGGTGCTGAAGTTGTCAATTTAGAAACTGAGTGGGGTACTGTTTTTGACCCTGAAACAGTGATTGCAGAAATTCGCCGAGTGAAGCCTAAGATTGTAGCGATGGTTCACGGCGAAACTTCCACTGGTTGTATGCAACCGTTGAAAGAAATTGGCGAAGCTTGTCGTGAGCTTGATATACTGTTTGTTGTGGATGTTGTAGCAACAATTGGCGGTGTCGATGTAAAAGTTGATGAGTGGAAAATTGATGCAGCGATTGGCGGTACGCAAAAATGTTTGTCAGTTCCATCGGGAATGGCGCCTATTACTTTCAACTCTCGTGTTGAAGCGGTATTGCTAGAACGCAAGAGGATTGAACGTGGGCTGGCTGATTCCAGTATGTACAAAGCCAATCAGTCACGTATGATTCGCAGTAATTATTTCGATTTGAGCCAGTTAATGGATTATTGGGGTCCGGCACGATTGAATCATCATACGGAAGCAACTACCATGGTCTATGCATTGCGGGAAGGCTTACGGATTGTTTTAGAAGAAGGGCTTGAAGCTCGCTTTGCACGGCATAAACTGCATGAAGCAGCTTTAACAGAAGGGCTTAGTGCTATGGGACTTCAGTTATATGGCGATCCAAGCTGTAAAGTACCAGTTGTTACTTCTGTTTCGATTCCTGCGGGAATTGATGGGGAAGTCGTTCGGTCCATGCTTTTAGAAGAGTTCCAAATAGAAATTGCTAGCTCCTTTGGTCCGTTAAAAGGAAAGATCTGGCGCATTGGAACGATGGGATATAGTTGTCGTAAGAAAAATATTTTACATGTTCTGGGGGCTTTAGAAGCCACTTTAATTTGGCATGGAGCCAAGATTCAGGTAGGCAGTGCCGTCCAAGCTGCTTTGAAAGTGTATAAACAGGCTGGAAAGTAAGTTCGGTCTATGTATAGCTGCTAGAGCAATAAAATATGTATAGTGTTACAGTAAACAAGGGTACACAAAAATAATCGTTATTTTTGTGTACCCTTTGATTTTTGCATTATTTAATGATAGATTTTTATTCGGAGGCTTTAAAGAAATTATTTTTGGCATTCAAGATTTTTTTCTGGCGGAAAGATAGGCGTAAATTGAATAGTAGCTCCTTGTTACCGAAATCTAAGCCGGTGATGTCAGTGATTTTTTCGAGGCGATTGGTCAGCGTGTTTCTGTGAATGTATAATTCCTTTGCTGTATCGGTTAGGACTTTATCACATTCAAGATATTTTTCTAAGGTTGTTAATAGTTCCGTTTTATGATGAGTATCAGCATTTTCTAATTTGGAAAGTATGGAATTACAAACATAAGTAAGCATGGAAGAAGTGTCAGAATTCGCTAACAAGGCATAGCTGGCCACTTCGTGGGGAGAAGTAACATGGCCATTTCCTTTTAAAGTCCGGCCGAATTGTAGACACGATAGGGCATTATAATAGCTCTGACGAACGGAATTGATATCCGAAGCGAGTGTGCCAATGCCAATGGAAATTTTTAAGGTTGGGAACATGTAGGTAAAAGCCGTTTGTAGTTTGTTATATAGATCTGATTCCTGTGTACTTAATGGTCTGGTCGATGCGACAAGGGCTATTACTTTGCCCGCTTGTTCCGAGATGAGTGATAAGGGATATTTTTCTGTAACAACTTGTTGGGTTGTTTTATAGAGGCGAGCCGAGATAGCAGCAATATTTGTTTCTTGATCGTTTTCATCCAATTCGATAATTGAGCACTCAAAGAAATTTCCCTGCATTAGTTCAAATTTAGAGATGATTTCAGTTGTGTTTTGGTTGCTTAGGTCGCCAAAGAGAATATGTTCTAGCATATCTCGCGAATAAAGTCGGTGACTTTCAGCGATTGCTTTTTGTTTCAAGAAATCGAGTGTTGCTACTGTACAGGTATGTTCTAAGGCCATCTGATTTATGTCTAGGAAGGTTGTAGTAGATTGGAATATAGAGATATGACCAAAGTACTCATTGTTAGACATGATGGCCAGAGAAATTACGAGAAATTTATGATCTTCAATAAGTAACCATTTAGTGTGGGGAACTTTAGGTTGTGCTAAAATTTCTTGCGAGTAGTCATTTAAAATCGTCTTTTTGGTGATAAGAAGGTTTAGTTGAAGGTTCGCTTTGGCGCTTACTCCGGGCATTGTTTCTGGAAACCAATAACTAAGAAGCAAGCCGTTATTACTATAGCAGCCAACTGGGCAGTTGGTAAGCTCACCTAAACAGGTAATGATAGAATGTAAGCCGCCACCTTTAATAGCCACCGTTGTTAATGTCTTATGAATTTCATTGGAACGATGTAATAAATAGGATTGTCGTGCTGCGATGCTATTAATAATCGGATTGCTAATTTCTGCGAGTGATAGCTGCAGGGGAAGTTCAATAATGGGGAAATTCAGCTTTTTTGCTAATTCGATCATTAAAGGGGGAATTTCGGGCAGAAATCGCTTTGTTTTGATTCCGAGACCAGCACAGCCAGAGGCAGAAAGTTCTTTGATGAGACGTTCCTGTAAAACTAGATCGTCTTTGATGGTGTAGGCAGTGGTTAGTATTAAATCACTTGGTTTTACCCAATTCCAGATATCAGGAGCATCCATTATATTTACAGATAGAATAATATTGTCTAGGCCGGCAGAACCAGTCACCAAAGATAAGGTTTTATCTGGGAAAAATTGAAAAATATCTTTAATTGTGAGGTGCATAGTCATTCTCCTCAAATTTGCATAAATTTCATGATTTAACTATTATTGAAGAGTAAATTCGCTAAACAGTTATAACTTCCTTGTTAATTGTAGTTTTATTTCTGAAGTAATAGATAAATGTGCATATTGCACATTTATCCGTTGCTTCTTTACGATTGCTGCACTGGATGAAAGATCAAATATTCAGTATAATTGGGACGTAGTATTTAGATGAAAATGAGTAAAAAATACTTGATAGTACCATGTGAACTTGAAGCTGTCTTCTGAAAAAAATTAGATGTTCTTGTAAATGTTTTAAATAGAACATTCTAATAGAAGTGAAAGATGGTCAATTTTGAGACGTATATAGCCAAGCTATTCAGTAAAATGAAGAAAAATAGAGTGTATTGAGGGAGGTAAAACATGAAGGGGTTTGATTTTGGTAAAGAAACAGAGAAACTATTGCAATGGCTAGGAGAATTCGGCAAAGACCCAAATGGCGGAGTGTCTCGTTTCCTTTATAAACCCGAGTGGGTAGATGCACAGAATGCATTGGCAAAGCTTATGAACGAGGAAGGTTTGATTGCCAAATATGATGAGGTAGGTAATTTATTTGGCAGATTGGAAGGTACTTTATATAAAGATGAAACGATTTTAACCGGTTCCCATGTTGACACTGTAAAAAATGGCGGTCTCTATGACGGGCAATTCGGCATCATCGCTGGCATCATTGCTCTTAAATATTTAAAGGAAACTTATGGCGCTCCCTTGCGTAATATCGAAGTGGTATCAATGGCTGAAGAAGAAGGTAGTCGCTTTCCTTATGTGTTTTGGGGAGTGAAAAACATATTTGGTCTTGGTAAACGAGAAGATGTAGAAGCTATGGTGGATTTTGAAGGGATTCCTTTTACTGAGGCTATGAGAAAAGCCGGTTTTGCTTTTAGAGAAGCAACTACGCCAGTTCGTAATGATTTAAAGGCCTTTTTAGAAGTCCATGTGGAACAAGGCGGCGTACTGGAGCGCGAACAAAAATCCGTAGGTATTGTCGAGCATATTGTTGGGCAACGCCGTTTTACCATTGAAGTTACCGGTGAAGCAAATCATGCCGGAACAACGCCAATGGGCTATCGACGCGATGCTGGGTATGCAGCAAGTAGCATGATTTGTTCGATTATTGATACGGCCAATCAATATGGAGATCCTTTAGTAGCTACTGTTGGGAAAGTAGAAATAACCCCTAATATTGTAAACGTTGTGCCAGGTAAAGCTTTATTTACATTAGATACTCGTCATACCCATAAAGACGTACTAGTTGCTTTTACGGAAGAAATAACTACTAAGATAAAAGAAATTGCTCAAAAAACGGGCGTTGGTATCCATATTGATATGTGGATGGATGCTGCTCCTGTTCCTATGGATGTAAAAATCGTAAAAGTCTTAAAAGAACACTGTGAAAATGCGGGGCTTAACTATAAAATGATGCATAGCGGGGCAGGGCATGATTCACAGATTATCGCAACTTTTGTACCTACGGCAATGTTGTTTGTGCCAAGCCATAAAGGGATTAGTCATTCTCCATTAGAATATACTGATCCGCGAGATTTGGGAGAAGGCGTTAAGGCGTTAGTGGGAGCTTTGTATGAGTTAGCTTATAAGAAATAAGGTTCAAATTCATAAGTTATGAAAGTGAATCATACATAATAAATGCCACCGCTCCAATATCGAGATGGTGGCACTTATTATGCATAGTGCATAGGAGCGGTTTATTTATTTGGTACCGATGCACTATACGTGAAGTTCGAAAATTCTATATAATTGAACTAAGGCAGGTGATATATTATACGATATAATATATATGTGAACATGAAATGTTGTTCTTCATTTTGGAATTGAATCAAGTGTTCATAGCGTTTGCTAAAAACTAAGTAGAGTAGGTCATGTATGATGTCAAATAGTGCGATACAATGGTTTGCCGCTGCTTTGCCGATTGCATTTTTGCTATTTCTGTTATTGAAATGTAAATGGGGTGGCGATGAGGCAGCATCAGGTGGATTAATTATTTCCATACTGATTGGTTTTTTTGTATTTGGTGGTGGAATGGATATGCTTGCCCTGGCTGTTGCCAAGGGAATGTGGTATTCCATTGCGATCATTATGGTGGTATTTCCCGCATTGCTTATTTATGAGGTTTCTCGCGAGTCGGGAGCTTTTATTGTTATTCGGGAAGGAATGCAAACTTTTACGCCCGACAAAGTTTTGCAAGTTCTCGCTGTAGGCTGGATTTTTGTTGGGTTTTTGCAAGGTATTACAGGTTTTGGTGTTCCTGTTGTAGTGTGTGCTCCGCTGCTGATTGGTATGGGTGTAAGGCCGATCACCGCAGTACTCATTACCCTACTAGGACAGGCTTGGGGGAATACCTTTGGTACACTGGGAATTGCTTGGGATGGTCTTGTCAGTCAAGTGGATTTAAGCGACCCAGTGACTCTGAAACATACTATTCTCTGGACTACAGGGATGCTTGGCGTTGTTAACGTTATATCAGGGCTGGTTATTGCTGGTTTAGCAGGTGGATATAAAGGCGTTAAACGAAATGCTGTCATGGTAATTCTCTTAGCACTTTTCCAAAGTGGCGGGCAAATGTGGTTGGCTCTCTTAAATCCAATGCTTTCTAATTTTGTTGTAGCATCTGTTTCGTTAGGGTTAATTTTTTTCATTGGAAAAATCCCTTATTATCGTCAGGCTGTAGAACTTCATGATCCGATTGAGCAACGGCGCGAAGATAGTTTGTCTACTCATGCTATGAGCATTAAACAAGCTTTTATTCCGTATGTTTTTTTAGTAGTTATAGCTGTTGTGGTACTACTAAATAGTTCGATTAAGAGTTTGTTTGGACAGTGGCAGCTATCGTTGCCTTTCGTTGGCAAAACAACGATGCTTGGCTTTGCAACGCATGATTATGCAGCCTATGCACCACTGGTGCCCTTGTTGAATTCGGGATTCTTTTTATTACTAGCTGCTGTCGTTGGCTACGGCACCTATCAAAGTGTCGGATATATAAAAAGTGGCGGATTACAACGGATTACGACGAATGCTTTAAAGAAAACGATACCTTCTGCCATTGCCGTCATTGGTCTGATTGCTATGTCGAAAGTCATGGATGAGACAGGACAGACAACCGTATTGGCGCAAGGGGTTGCTGCCGTAACTGGCGGAGCATATCCAATTCTTTCGCCGTTTATTGGATTGCTTGGTACCTTTATGACCAGTAGTAATTTGTCATCGAATATTCTTTTCGGTAGTTTTCAGGAGCAAGTGGGAAGAATGTTACATGTAGATAAGGCCCAACTGTTGGCAGTGCAAACGGTTGGTGGTTCGATTGGTAGCATTATTGCTCCGAGTAAGGTCCTGCTTGGTACAACGGCAGCTGGTATTCTTGGTAAAGAGGGCGATGTTATTAATGCGTTTTTACTAAGAGCCATGTTGTTATGTGGGATCTTTGGCGTGATTATTTTTGTATCTTATCAATTGGGGTGGTGATAGCAGTGCAGCAGTTGGTAGTGTATTTACCGATCCTTCTTGTTATAGCCTTTCCTATGTTGTATTACGGTGGTCAGTCTAGTAATAGTTTGTGTTCTATAGCTGGAATCCTCGTATTGCTTTTAGGTATGGCGGGGCCATTGATAAAACGAGCATTAAAGTAATAGGTGGCTTATGTAATAATTAAATAAAGAGTTCTATGAGAGGAACTGCCAGAAAGGGAAACTGATCTGCAGTTCCTTTTTTGTGTACCTTTTACATACCGTGTAGTTTTAGTGTGCACAATTGCGATTCCGACGAAAATAGTAATTCGCAATTGTGCAATAAATGGTCGTCAGAGTGTGCAATACGCATAGTTGTTTTGTGTTTATTTGCAAATTATGCACTGGTGGAAAAATCGAAAAAATCAGTATAATTAACATGTAAAGGTAACAAATATAGATGCGGAAAAATCGGCATAAGGAAAATCCGATAAACATGTAGAAAGGAGTAAGGGGAATCAAAGTGCTTTACTAGAGAAAGCGCAGTGATCAAAACGGTTTAAGATTGAGCATGTTAATAAGAGGGGGGCTTATAATGTTTAATCTAGTTATTAAAAACGGCAAGGTGGTAACATCAGAGCGAATTTTTGCGGCAAGTATATGTATTAATGACGGCAAAATAGCCGCAATCGTTGAACCAAGTGTTGCTGTCGAAGCAACTGAGGTAATTGACGCTAAGGGGAATTATGTATTCCCTGGCGCCATCGACAGTCATGCACATCTGAACGATCCAGGGTACAACTGGCGGGAAGATTATGCCCATGGTACAGCCGCTGCGGGAGTGGGCGGGTTTACTACCATTGTAGATATGCCGCTGCAGAATGAACCTGCACTTACTGATGAAAAGATTCTAGCAAAGAAGCTTGCCCATGTTTCTTCCAATGCTTATGTGGACTATTGCTTTTGGGGCGGACTTGTAGATTATAATTTTGCAAGCTTAAAAGAACTTGATGCTAAAGGCTGTGTTGCTTTCAAGTCATTCATTGGTCCAGTTTCGCCTGATTATGTATCTCTTTCTATTGGACAAGCAAAAGAAGCTTTGGAGATTTTAAAAAGCGTTGATGCTCGTGCTGGTTTTCATTGTGAAGATTACTCAATTATTAAATGGGAAGAGGAAAGAGCAAAGCGGAAGGCGAAAAATGACTGGAGAGATTTTTTGAATTCAAGACCCGTTATAGCGGAGCTCATTGCAACTCAAAATATTATCAGTCTTGCTAAGGAAATTGGCGCTAAGGTTCATATTTGTCATGTAAGTCATCCGCAAGTGGCGAAGATTATCAGAGATGCCCAACTTGACGGTGTTGACGTTACTGGTGAAACTTGTGGTCATTATCTTACTTTTTCGGAAGACGATGTGATTAAAAATGGCAGCTTATTTAAATGCGCACCGCCACTGAGAGAAACTGCAGCGATAGAAAAAATGTGGGAATATGTAGATAATGGCACATTGAGTTGTATTGGTTCGGATCATTCGCCTTGCGAACTCAGTGAAAAAAGCGAAGAAAAGCATGGTGTATTTGGTGCCTGGGGCGGAATTAGCGGCATTCAAAATACCATGCAGGTCGTATTTAGTGAAGGTGTCGCCAAGCGCGGCTATAGTCCGACCATACTTGCCAGAGCGCTAAGTGAAGGACCGGCAAAGGCATTCGGAATATATGGTAAGAAGGGCGCAATTGAAGTTGGCTTTGATGCGGATTTAGTAATTCTCGACCCGAAAAAGGAATGGGAAATTACACCCGAATCACTTTATTATGTGAATCAAATTTCTGCATTTGTCGGCTTGAAAGGGGTCGGACTTCCTGTATGCACGTTGGTTAGAGGACAGGTTGTGGCCGAAAATGGCAAAGTCGTTGGTCAGAAAGGCTTTGGAAGTTTCGTGAAAAAATTACAGAAAAGTACGCGTTCTAGCTAAGAAGCAGCTTATTTATCATAAGTGATAAGTTTATGATTAAGAATGCAAATATTAGTAGATGAGGAGAGGATTCTCTTGAGTAAGCGTTATGATGTAATCATTCGAAATGGAAATATTGTTTGTCCTGATCAGGTAAAAAAAGCCGATATTGCTGTTTGTGATGAGAAGATTGTAGAAATTGCCGAAGAGATCGCTGGCGATGCAACAGAAATTATTGATGCAGCCGGAAAATATGTATTCCCTGGAACGACTGATGGACATGTACATTTTAATGATCCCGGCAGAACAGAGTGGGAAACAATCGCAACAGGCAGTAGTGCTCTTGCAGCAGGCGGCGGTGTTGCCTATTTTGATATGCCGCTTAATTGTAGTCCCTGTACACTTGACGCGAAAAACTTTAATGCAAAGCTTGCTGTGGCGCAAAGAGACTCGTTAGTTGACTATGGTTTTTGGGGTGGCTTTACTCCTAAAAATTTAAATAAATTTGAAGAGCTTGCCGAGTGCGGCGTAATTGGATTTAAAGCATTCTCTTGCTTTAGCGGTATTGATGAATTTGAGAGAGCCGATGATTATACGGCCCTTGTCGGCATGGAAAAATTAGCGAAGCTAGGGCTACCGCTGATGGTGCATTGTGAGAATGCTGAAATTACGAGAGATTTAACAGCCCTGGCGCTTGCAAATGATCAGACGACCGTGAGAGATTATTTTGCCGCTCGTCCGCCAATTACGGAAATTGAAAATGTTTCGCGTATGATTTCTTTTGCCGAAGAGACCGGTTGTAAACTCATTATTGCCCATATTAGCACAGCAAAAGCTGTTGAGCTTGTTACTCAGGCAAGAAATAGAGGGGTTGACGTATACTGCGAAACAATTGGCCATTATTTAATTCTTACCGATGATGATGTAGAACGGATGGGAACCGTGGCAAAATGTTCGCCGCCGATTCGTGATGCTAAAAATCAAGCGAAAATGTGGGCAAAACTGTTAAATAGCGAAATTGATTTTGTCTCTTCTGACCATTCTCCCTGTGATCCTAAGTTAAAGGATGGAGAATTTTTAAAAGTTTGGGGCGGCATCTCAGCTTGTCAGACGACTCTTTCCGCAATGCTTACGCATGCTTATTATGGTAGAAAAGTTTCGCTTGACGCTATTGCCAAATTGACTTCGCAAAATGTCAATGAGATCTTTAAAATTTCCGGGAAAGGCAAAATTGCAGTCGGCTACGATGCAGATTTTGCCTTAGTAGACTTGAATAAACAAGTGACATTAAAGGCAGAGGATCTTTTCTATAAACACAAGGTAAGTCCGTATGTTGGCGATACCTTCTTGGCTACAGTGACACAAACCATTCTTAGAGGGACAACAATCTTTAAAGATGGAAAAATTGTAGCAAAACCGATGGGTAAACATTTAAGACCTAACTTATAACCCAATATATTATTAGAAATAGGGCAAACATTAAAAAGGAGTTGGGGTGCGTATGTCTACTATATTAGAAAAAAGTGGCACGGAAACGACGCCGGTTCAAGCCAATATGGGCGTGGATGAGTCACTAAATCCGAAAGCGGATGCAAATAGGACAGTAGGTCCCATAGACTATATGTTTATGTGGCTTGGTGACGGCGTCAATTTAGGCAATATGACGCTTGGATCTAGTTTGGTTGTAGCAGGCGTAGCAACATTAAATATTTTTCAAACCTTTGCGGCAGCCATTATAGCAATTGGCATTATTTCTACGGTGTTTACCTTAAACGATCGGCTGGGTTACAAAACCGGCATACCTTATGTTGTACAGCTTAGAATGTCTTTTGGGATTAAAGGCTGCATTGTATCATCACTTTTACGTGGTATTCCTGCTATTATTTGGTATGGATTTCAGAGCTGGATTGGTGGTACGGCCTTAAATGAAATTGCCAAAATTGTTACAGGCGGTAGCTTTGACAATATAGCGATTTGTTTTATCGTGCTGCAATTGGTGCAGATCGTGCTTTCTATGTATGGCTTCCATGCGATTAAATGGGTAGAGTCTATTATATCTACCGTTATTATGCTGGCGCTGCTCTATGTATTTAGCATCTTGATTACCTCTCATAGTGATGTGATTGCAGAAAAGTGGGTTCATGCAAGTGGCACGTGGGGCTTACCGTTCTTTGCTTTTATTATGATGTTTATGGGAAATTATGCAGCTATTTTTTTAAGCGCTGCAGATTACTCAAGAGAACTAAAGACCGGAATTTCAAGTACCAAACGTGGCTTTTTGTACTTCTTACCAATTGTATTAGCCTACGGCTTTGTACTGTGCATTGGTGCAATGCTTGCTGCAACAACAGGAATTTCTAATCCTGTAAAAGCCTTTGCCATCGTGATAAATAACTCGTATATTACATTCTTTGTATCGTCCTTTATAGTTATGGGCGCTGTTGCTGTAAATATGGTTGCTAATATTATTCCGCCAACCTATGTCATTACATTGATTACAAAATTAAAATATAAAGCTGCAGTTACCATAACGGGACTACTTGCTTTAGCTACATGCCCGTGGATTCTTGTAAAGGATTCTTCGGCAGAAGGGCTTGGCATGTTTATCCTTATCTATTCAGCTTTTTTAGGGCCGATTGTGTCTATTTTATTAGTTGAATACTATATTTTGAGAAAGCAAAAAATCGACATTATCGATTTGTATAAGGAAGAAGGCTCTTTTGCCGGCTATAATCCTTGTGCGATCATTGCCATGCTTATTGGCGCCGGTGCTGCTTTCATGAAAGTGGAGCTAGCCTGGATCATTGGTTTTGTTGTGGCAGGCATTTCTTATTACATTCTAATGAAGACTGCCTTTAAAGATTCGAAATTCAAACATGGTACAATCTTTGAAAAATAATTATTAGGTTTCAATAAAACAGCAAAAAACAGAAGTTAACTGATTCAGTTTACAGTTACTTCTGTTTTTGTTTGGCCCTTTTAGGGGAGTATTGTATGATGTTTACTACTTATTTGCTAAAAAATGATAAAATTTACTGGACAATTTATCCTGTATGGATGATGAAAAAGGAAAGAAAGAAAAGTACAATGAATGTAAAGGATCCTGAAAATTCTGACGTAATCAGACTAAAAGGAGTGTTTTATTGTGAGTGATCAAGAAATGGTATTAGTAAGTAAAACGGAATTGCACCAGTTGATCAAGAATAAAGTGATGAAAGCTGGTTTGCCTGAAGACCATGCTCAGGAGTTAGCGAATCATTTGACCTATGCCGATAGCCGCGGGGTACATTCTCATGGCGCTGTGCGCGTTGAATACTATTCAGAGCGAATCGCCAAAGGCGGTAGCAATACAAATCCTAAATTTTCCTTCCGAAAAACCGGTCCTTGCACTGGGATCTATGAAGGGGATAATGCCATAGGAATGGTTGTGGCCAGAAATGGTATGCTTGAAGCCATAAAAATGGCTAAAGAAAATGGTATTGGTTTTGTCGGCATGCGTGAACTCGGACATTGTGGTACTCTTTCTTATTTTCTGAGAATGGCAACTGATGAAAATATGATTGCCCTATCGATGTGTCAGTCCGACCCGATGGTAGTGCCCTATGGCTCGGCCGATCCATACTTTGGGACAAACCCTATTGGCTTTGCCGCTCCTTGTGCGGGCCGTCCTCCGATTGTATTTGATATGGCTACTACTGTAGGCGCTTGGGGCAAAATATTAGATGCTAGGGCCAAAAACAATCCGATCCCTAATACGTGGGCGGTAGATACGAAAGGACATCCTACGACAGATCCTTTTGCTGTTGGCGGTCTTTTAGCTATTGCTGGTTCTAAAGGCTATGGCTTGATGATGATGGTTGATATTTTGTGCGGTTCCTTACTGGGCGTTCCCTTCGGACAGCATGTAAGCTCTATGTATGCTGATCTTTCTGCCGGTCGGGAATTGGGACAAATCCATTTGGTAATCAATCCGGACTACTTTTCGTCCATTGATACCTTTAAAAATAATGTAAGTAAAATGGTAGATGAGCTTCATGTGCTTCGTCCAGCTGCTGGTTTTGATCAAGTGCTGGTTCCTGGCGAGTCTTCAGAAAAGAAGGCCCAGAACTATGAACGCAATGGAATTCCTATAGTAAAGGAAATTTACGATTATCTTGTCAGTGATGATATTCATTACAACCGTTATGAAGGAAAAAGCGCTTTTGCTTCTGACACGTTAGACTAAACAGGAATGAAGGGTCTGCCGCGCTATGTAGTGTGACAGACCCTTTTGGGTTATCCGATTTGATTATGTAACCATTCAAGGATTGAGTCATAAGTTGTTTTTCCTGATGGGTCACTTATATCTCGATCGAAATCGTGAGCTTCTTGGTAGACGGTTATGAGCTGGGACTGGGGAATTTGCCTGCTTAATGTCTTTGTCATTCGATAGGGAACGTCAGGGTCTAGGGTTGCTGCCGCCAAGATTGTCGGTGGGAATTCTTGCAGAATTTCTTCAGTTAAAGAATAGGCAGCTGGATTTTCTTCGCCGCAAAGAGATTTTATCCACGTTCCATCTTGTCTTGCTTTTATATAAAGAGAAAATCTTACATTCATAGGTCCATAGACCACCGGGGTGTCCGAAATGATTTTTTCGATGCTTTCGTCTGAGATGGCTGCCAGTTTATTGTAATATTTGCTGGGGGTGGCGAAAGCGGCTTCGTCAAGGCGGGCATAACCGTATAGGCTGATAAGAGCGCAGGGACGTAAGACGTTAGTTTTTATTAAACGATCACACATCATAAAAGCGAGATATGCTCCGGCAGATCGACCAAATAGCACGTATTGATTATTTTTCAAATCGAATACTTCATCACGGTTATTTAGATAAAAGTAGAGCAGTTCGAAAGTGGAATTTAAAATGATATCTAATTTTGATTCTGGGGCTAAGGGATAATCAAAGGTTAACAAATCATAGCCTGAATTTAGAAATTTATCGATATATATTTGCGGTAGATCATCTCTTACACCGTAAAGCAGGCCGCCACCATGAAAATATAATATGGTTATGTTTTTTCTATCGTTTTTGGCTCGATAGAGATTTATCGCTAATTTAATATTTTGCTTGGTTGTAAAGTTAAATATTTCTGGTTTACTCATCCGTTTTTCTCCCATCAATCAGTTTAAATAATCTTGAAGCGATTTGAATTTGCAGTAGTTCCTCTGGATTTGCAAAGTCGATTCCCAACACATTTTTTATTTTGTCAATTCGATACCGCACTGTTTTGGGATGAAGAAACAGCTTTTCAGCAGTGAGGTTATAGCTTTGGTTAGTGTCCAGAAAGGTCTTTAAAGTCTCGAACAGCAGGGGGGATTCAGATCTGAAATTAGCGATTCGAGGAGAAATAAACTTTTTCAGATCGCCTAAATTATTAGAGTCCAAAAATAACTTGTAAATTCCCAGTTCTTCATAGGGGAGTATTTTATTGGAATTATGGAATAGGCGCAGCACCTTTTGGGTATCGACAACCTCTCTATTGGCCTTGGGAATTCCGGATTTTTCTACTTTAGAGCTGATACTTGCGTAGTAATGAAATTCTTTAAATAGATTATTTTCAACGAAAGAATCCATAATCTTTTCGATGACAGCCGCAGTAAGACCAGAATGCGAACTACTAAAATTGAGAATAAAAACGACTCGATCTTGCTTTTCTAGAAAAACAATATCTTTAAAACTGGCTTTGAATTTGAGGCGGATCTTTCGTAAGGTTTGCGCCATGAGCGGCTTGTTTATATTTTTGGTTTCATCTTGCTGATAGAGTTTTATGAGAATTACTTGATAGTATGGGTGTTTATGTATATTAAGGGACTCTAATACCTCATCAATTGCTTTTTCTTCATAGAGTCTATCATTGAGTAAGTCGCTTAGGATATTGTTTTTTTGCTGAAAGAGATTTTGTGAGATTACATAATTCTTTAGTAATTCCATTTGTAGAAACTTTACGCCATTTTCGATGATCATAAAATCTTCTGAACTGATTTGATCGAGTAGCTCGTGAATCACTAGTTCGTAGTCATCATAGCCGAGATAGGGTATACGGACACGAATTTGTTTACCTACTAACTTAGGCTCCAAGTTATTATAGACTACTTCTTTGCGCTCATATTTAAAATGGACGTATTTTTCTGTGGAAACCTCACTTGTGCCAATAACTGTTACATTGCAAAGTTTGGGATTTGTACTGATTTCAGTTCCCTTGGTAGAATCAATGAGACTCACATCGCGTAAGATCATTTTTTTAAATTCACAGAGAATCTTATCCATGGAAGGCATTTTCAGCGCAAGACTAGTGAGCTCGCTATGTACCTCATAATACTTATTTAACAAATTTAAGTTCTTGTTTACAATGGGACCTAATATCTCAAGGATGATAGTGTCATACTTCACATTTTTGCCAATTTGGATTAAGGGGATTAAATGTTTGTCGCAAAGTTCAATGATTTTATTGGGGATTTGCGGAACGAGTCGATCAATTTTCATGATGATTGCGCTGATGCCGATATTATGGAGTTTTTCAAAGAATACGTCTAATTCACTATCGTTCAAATTTTGCAGGGCAAAAAAACTAGTAAGAATTACCTCACCGGCACGTCCCCAATTGGCGATGTCGGTTGCCTCTAAGATATTGACGCCATTTATTTCGTTGGAAATTCCGTTTTTGCCAGCTATTAATTGTGCGCCACAAAGCGATTTTACTCTTAATATGTCTTTGATATTCAATTTGCTACTCCTTTATCCTCCAAGTATAAAAAAAACGTGATTTTTACGATTTTATACCAATGATAATCCAAAAAAATAATGATATAATAACGGTAATTCATTTGACAAAATATTAACACAATATTAACACAGTAAAGGAGAATTGGAAATGCTATATACAGTAATTAAGAAAAATAGTTATCAAGATTCTATCAATCTTATGTTACTCACGAATTCGATAAATACTCTTGATGGTATCACAAAATGCTCAATTATGATGGGGACTGATGCCAATAAAGATATCCTTAGAAATAGTGGACTTCTTACCGTTGAAGCGGAAAGTGCAGCTCCCAGTGATATGATTATTGCCGTCGAGACAGAAGACGAAACGATTGTTGATCGTGTTCTGAGTGAAACCGATAAATTTTTAAATGATCTTGCTGTTAAACGCAAAGCCAATACGGCTGTAAGCGTAACAAGCATTGATGCAGCACTAGAAGAAATGCCTGACGCAAACTTAGCTCTCTTTTCTATTCCAGGGGAATATGCGGCTGATGAAATCGAAAAAGCACTTGATAAGGGGCTGAATGTTTTTTCGTTCACTGATAATATTTCATTAGAAGATGAAGTGCGACTTAAAAATAAAGCTCATGAAAAAGGCCTTTTATTGATGGGGCCTGACTGCGGTACCGGAATTATTTCTAGTATTCCTATCGCTTTTACGAATGTGGTAAGACCTGGAAATATTGGTATAGTAGGAGCTTCTGGAACGGGGATACAGGAAGTGACGACTATTATTGACCGTCTTGGCGGTGGTGTCGTACATGCTATTGGCACAGGTGGACGAGATTTGAGTGAAGAGGTTAATGCGGTAACTGTTCGCGATGCAATACTTGGACTGGAACTTCATGATCCTACCGATGTTATTGTGGTTATTTCCAAACCGCCAGCGCCGAAAGTTAGAGATGAGATTGTAGAATTGCTACATAGTCTTACAAAACCTGTAGTCGCTATTTTCTTAGGCGAAAAACCAGACCACTATGAGGGCAATGTATATTTGGCTCATACGCTGGAAGAAACGGCGATGATTGCTGTAGATCTTGCTAAGAACAGACCGGTGAAGCCGAATTATATGGAAGACATAAAATATGAAGTGAAAACGCCGCTGGCAAATGATAAGACAGTAAAAGGTTTATATTCCGGCGGCACACTGGCGGCTGAAGCAGCAATGCTGATTACTGAGGCTTTAGGACTTGGTAAATTGATCAAAAAAGAGGGATATATCCTTAATGCTAATGGCTACGAAGTGATGGATTTGGGCGATGATATCTACACACAAGGGAAACCGCATCCGATGATCGACCCAGAGGTTAGAATTAATAAAATCAGAGAATATGCAGCCGGTAAAAATACTGGGATTATACTGCTTGACTGCGTGTTAGGGTATGGTTCACATCCTGATATGGCTGGAGCGTTATCAGAGGCGATCAAAGCAGCCATTGCAACAGCAAAAGCAGATGGTCGGGAGCTCTACTTCGTCGGTTCTGTCTGCGGCACACAGCAGGATCCTCAAAGCTATCAGGACGCTATCGATACTTTGAAGGGCTGCGGTGTACTAGTAGAAGAGAGCAATGCCAAGGCCATAAGACTTGCGCTTAAATTAAAAGGAATTGATTTGAAAGAAGCGGATAAGCACGTAGTAGCAAGTACCGTTGCCAAAAAAGCACTACCTGAAATCAGCGATAGTATTATCGATCTTTTAAATTCTAAACCGCGGATTATCAATATCGGCCTTGCCAGCTTTACCGAATCAATTATGGCCTATGGCGGCAGTTCCGTGCAGTATGATTGGAGACCGGCGGCAGGCGGTAATAAAAAGTTGATCAAAATATTAAATCAGCTTGCCAAAATTGAGGAAATTGAAACAGCCAATCAGGAAGTCATTGGCAAGATGAAAAACTCACAGCCCTTTTTGGTAGATGTAGTGCCAGCAAAATCAGTGATTGAAATCTTAAACGATAAAGTATTACTGCATGCAGGGCCGCCGATTGAATATAAAAACATGACAGGTCCAATGCAGGGGTCTTGTATTGGGGCGGTATTATTCGAAGGCTGGGCAGCTGACGAAACGAGCGCCAGAGAGCTACTAGAACAGGGTGGCGTGAAATTCACACCTTGTCATCATGTAAATGCAGTCGGTCCTATGGGCGGAATTACATCAGGCAACATGCCTGTATTGGTCGTCAAAAATAAACTGGATGGATCGATTGGTTACTGCATTATGAATGAAGGCATCGGAAAAGTACTTCGTTTTGGCGCTTATTCCGAAGAAGTTTTAACAAGATTAAGATGGATGCGTGATTCTTTAGGACCTGTATTATCGAAAGCTTTGCGGCAAAAAGAAGAAGGCTTAAACCTAAATGTACTTATTGCGAAGGCTATTACTATGGGAGATGAGTTCCACCAAAGAAATATTGCGGCTTCTCTGATCTTCCAAAAAGAACTAGCACCGCTGATTACGGAGCTTGACATTGACCAAAAAGAAAAATATACCGTAATTAAGTTTTTAGCAGATACGGATCAGTTTTTCTTAAACATCATGATGGCAGCAAGTAAATCCATTGTAGATTGTGCTAGAAAAACTACGAGTGGAACAGTCGTTACCACAATGGCTAGAAACGGTCAGGATTTCGGCGTAAAAATAAGTGGTATGGGTGACGAATGGTTTACTGCACCAGTAAATACACCAAATGGGCTGTACTTTACCGGCTATTCAGAAGCTGACGCAAATCCCGATATTGGCGACAGTGCCATCACTGAAACAGTGGGGGTTGGCGGCATGGCTATGATTGCTGCTCCTGGCGTTACTAGATTTGTCGGAGCAGGCGGTTTCCATGATGCACTTAAAGTTTCCAATGAAATGGAAAAAATCTGCATTTCCCATAACTCCAACTGGAGTATTCCTACTTGGGATTTCAAGGGGGCGTGTCTGGGAATTGATGCTAGAAAAGTAGTGGAAACCAATATTACGCCGCTAATCAATACGGGCATCGCTCATAAAAACGCAGGAGTCGGTCAGATTGGAGCTGGAACAGTGCGTGCGCCGCTGGCCTGCTTTGAAAAAGCGATCGTTGCTTATGCGAAAAAACTAGGGATAGAAATTGAGTAAAGAACAATGTAAAAAAGATAGAGCGGCGAGGAGCAATCTTTTGCCACTCTATCTGAAAACACATAGAGTGGGTAAGGTGCATAGCAAATTTAATCAGGGTCTCAACGTACAATTTGATGACTTTTTACTATATGTTGGCTGCACTGGCACCCCTCTATCTGTTCTTGGGCTGAATGTAGATGAGGGGCAGCTTAAAAATATACTCAACTCTGTAAAAAGTGATGATATGGTCGTAAACAAAGGGAATCGATTACTTTTTTATAGCGTTGATGGCGTAATCGTGATTGATTATAAAGATCTAGAAGAAATAGATCTAAGGCTTCCAAAAGTAAAATGTACGATAAAAGAACTTGTTGATACTAAGCTGTATAAGTATTTGACAAATATGGATTTAGAGAAAAATATAGGGCTCTATTTAGATGAAAGAACTCGCAAGCAAGTAGAATTGTTGTTATATTCCGATAAAACTGATATGAAATTAAATTCTACAATTATAAAATTTTTTGTTGGCAGGGGGAAAGGATTGACGCCAAGCGGTGATGATATCCTTCTCGGTTTTACATTGGCGCTTCTAAACTTTGATCATTACCAGGAATGGCAACAAGTTCTTGCAGCAGAGGTTACTAAGGAAAGAACAACGCTGGTCAGCGTGGCTTATCTTAACGCGTTACTGCAAGGGTATGTAAGCGAGTACTTTATAAAACTGGTAGAAATGCTTGATGATGCAGCGTCTGCTGAGATAGAAAAAGCAGTCAAAGCAGTACAGTCATTTGGTCATACTTCAGGCAATGATACATTGTTTGGCTTCTTCGTAGGACTGAAATTTTTAATTCATCAGTTGCCAGTACTACCGTGTAAAAAGTAAAAAAATAGATAAGGAGATTCGTTATGAGCTATCTTAATAATGTTACAGGATACAGAAAAGACCTTTTAATAAATCGATCAGTGATCAAGAAAGACAACTATGCACTGATTGAACCGGATGGTTTAGTTAAAAATACTCTTCCAGGTTTTGAAAATTGCGATATCACGATTCTTAGCTCTCCCAAGCTAGGTGCTAGTTTTGTTGACTATCTTGTTACGATTTGCGCTGATGGCAAAAATGAACTCGGTTTTGGCGAAGCGGGAATTGAAACTTTATTTTATGTGTTAGAAGGCAGCCTAGCTGTTAAAGCTGGAGAAGAAGCTTATTCTTTAACAAAGGGTGGATTTGTTTATTGTCCTCCCGGAACGAAACTCTATTTTCAGAACAAAAGCGGTGAAGTAGTAAAAGCATTCATGTATAAACGTGTTTATACGCCACTAGATGGTTATGAGCCTTATATCGTTACAGGCAATACGGAATCTATGGAATGGGTTAATTATGAAGGCATGGAAGATGTTTTAGTGAAAGACTTCTTGCCAAAAGATTTGGCCTTTGATTGTAATTTCCATATTCTTAGTTTCAAACCTGGCGCTTCCCATGGCTATGTGGAAACACATGTGCAGGAACATGGTGCCTATTGTTTGAGCGGACAGGGAATGTATAATCTGAATAATGACTGGATTCCTGTTCAAAAAGGAGATTATATTTTTATGGGCGCCTATTGTTTGCAAGCCTGCTATGCTGTGGGGCGCGACGAGAACTTTGCCTATGTTTATTCCAAAGATTGCAATCGTGATGTGATACTGTAAAGAGGAGAATAAAAATGGACAAACAATTAGTTATCGCTTTAGGCGGGAATGCTCTAGGCAATACTCCTGAAGAACAGAAACAAGCCGTTCTGGTTGCCGCCAGTCACATTGTGAACCTCGTCAAGGATGGCTATAAAATCGTTATTGTTCATGGGAATGGGCCGCAAGTCGGTATGATTAATTTGGCTTTTGAACTGGCCTATACGCAAAATTCCAATGTTTCCGCCATGCCTTTTGCTGAATGTAATGCTATGAGTCAGGGATATATTGGATTTCATTTGCAAAATGCTTTGCAGAATACCTTTGTGCAGCAGGGCATGGCAACACACGTATCTACAGCGATTACCCAGGTTATTGTCGATCCCAAAGATTCAGCGTTTCAGTGCCCAACTAAGCCCGTTGGACTGTTTTACTCAGAAGAGGCAGCAAAAGAGATCGGCGAAGAACGTGGTTACACCTTTGTTGAAGATTCAGGCAGAGGTTTTCGGCGCGTTGTTCCTTCACCTGATCCTGTTGATATTAAAGAAAAGGGAACGATTCGTTGTCTCATGGAAAATGGCGATGTTGTGATTGCCTGTGGTGGCGGCGGTATCCCTGTATATCGGGAAAATGGCCTGCTTCATAGTGTTGATGCAGTGATTGACAAAGATAAAGCGGCAGCAAAGTTGGCAGATGTTATTTATGCCGATACACTCATTATTCTAACGGCAGTGCCCCGTGTTGCTGTTAACTTTGGCAAGCCTGATCAAAAGTGGCTAGAACGTATTACTGTGGAAGAAGCCGAAAAATATATGGGAGAAGGACACTTTGCTCCTGGGTCTATGTTGCCTAAAGTTGAGGCGGCTATTAAATTTGTTAAATCTGGATCAGGCAGGGAAGCTATTATCACATCGTTAGAGAATGCCTACCAGGCAGTCACTGAAAATAATGGTACAATTATCTGCCGGAAATGAGCTAAGTAAATATTACTAGAGAAGGCCATCGCATCAAGAAATTAGTGCGATGGCTTTTTGGTGTAAGATTTGTATGTGAGAGAAAATTTACTATTGACGAAAGTTAGATATCTAACTATAATAAAAACCATGAGAAGAAATAATATGATTGCCTTATCAAGCAGATTAGCAGAAGAAGCCCACAAATTAATTGTTAGTGAATTAAGAGCGCGTGGAATCGAGGGAATTGTTCCGTCGCATGGCGGGATTCTCATGCAGCTTTGTCATGGAAATACATTTACAATGAAGGAATTAGCCGAAAGAATTCATCGTACGAAACCAACCGTAACGGTCTTGGTAGATAAGCTGATTAGCTTGGGTTATGTGACAAAAGAAAAATGCAGTAAAGATAGTCGGGTTACTTGGATTCGACTTACCCAGAAAGGCGAAGACTTAAAGCCGAGTTTAGCTGAAATTTCAGCTTACGTTAATTCAATTGTTTATAAAGATCTGGCGGAAGAGGAAGCTGAGAATGTTGAAAGGCTATTAGCCAAAGTGATTGGCAATCTTAGAGATTATACGCCATAAACATGTTGTGGTCGATTGGAAGTTAAAAATTTTTAAAAAATAATAGTTAGATGTCTAATTTCAATGGGGTTCTTGGGGTAGAATTATATTGAAGCGCTAAAACCAATATAATTGTATTTGCATAGGGCCTAGTCATTGCATGTAGTGTGCTGAAGCACTATAAATAAAATCTGGAGGGATCATGAAAAATGAAAGAGGTTATTGAATTTTTACAAGAGAATGTTACAGGGGTATTAGCCACTGTAGCAGAAGGAAAGCCAAAGGCTAGACCTTTTCAATTTATGTATGAAGCAGATGGCAAGTTTTTCTTTTGCACCAATAATACTAAAGACGTGTACAAGCAATTACAAGCAAATCCATATATAGAGTTCTCTAGTACCTCGCCGAAATTTGCTTGGGTTCGTTTGGCTGGTCAAGTTAAATTTAGCAGCAGCTTGTCTGATAAAGAGAAAGTATTATCTACTAGTGGCTTGGTAAAATCAATTTATCAAAGTGCCGATAATCCCATTTTTGAAGTATTTTATGTCGAACATGGAACAGCCATTCTTGCTGATTTTTCAGGAGAGCCGCCTAAAACATTTACTTTTTAATGGATAAGCTTGATTGTATCGTAACCGCATCGTAGTAATCTTATCGTAAAATAGCAGCTGCTGATTTGTTATTCAGACTTTGAATATAGATTAGTGACTGCTTTTTTGTTCTAATAAACTTTTAATGATTTTTATGGCCTTTTCTAGTTGAGCATCATTTTCTGGCGCGGCAATGGCAAGTCTCACCGCATTTACGGCTTTTGGATTTCCTACGGCAAAGCGCTCAGCGCCGTAGACTCGGACTCCTAACTGATAGGCATTGGCAGCAAATTCTTCGCCAGTCATCTTTTTCGGCAAAAGAAGCCAGCGCATAATGCCCTCGGGACTTCCCCAAACTTTATGATTTTTTAAATAGGTATCAACAATTTCATTTCTTTGCTTATTTACTAAGCGATGTTTTTCGATGATTTTTTCTAAATCGCCGGAAATGATCATGCGACATACGAGTTCGGCCATCATGGGAGCTACAGAGATATTCATATTATAGAGCGCTTCGGTTAGTTTTTGCTTATACACTTCTGGTACAGCAAGAAACGCGATTCTGAGTCCTGGTGAAACGACTTTGGCAAGACTGGAAATATAAATGACGTGTTCAGGAGCATAAGCGGCAATGGGGGGACAAGGCTTTTCTGTTAGGAGACTATGAATGGCATCTTCAATGATAATGAGGTCCTCTTGTTTGGCGAGGGCGGCAATAGTTTTTCGATCTGTGTCTGACAAGGTATGAGTTGTTGGGTTATGAAAATCAGGTATGATATAGAGACCTTTAATATTTTCATTTTTGCAAGCATATAAAATTCCGTCAGCTGTCATTTCATTATTGTTTTGTTGAATGGGGATTAAGCGGATCCCCAGCATATTGGCAGCTGTTTTAATGCCGGGATAGGTAAATTCATTTGTGCCAATGCGATCTCCTGGTTGAAAGAGACCTGCTAATACGGCAGTGATTGCATTTTGCCCGCCATTCGATAATAGTAGTTGTTCAGAAGGTACCTTATAGCCTGCTTTTCCTATCAGTTTGGCTGCTGTTTCTTTTTGCCAGAGTGTTCCGCCTGATTTACCATATTGAAACAGTTCGCCAAAATCCGGTTCTGTAATCATTTTTTTCAGCTGGGTTACAATCGTTCGGTTGGCACTTTTCGCAGGGAAGACAGGACCCATTTCAATAACCTCTAAAGAGTCCTCGTCGTGTAGCAAAAAAGGATTCGCCGCAGCATCAGAAGAAACAAAGGTTCCGTTACCAATAGTAGAACAAATGATTCCCTTTTGTTCGCAAAGTTTGAAGGCGCGCGAAATGGTGCTTACATTAATATCGAGAAAATCAGCTAGTTCACGTTGCGGCGGCAATTTTGTTCCCGGCGTCAATAACCCGCTTCTAATATCAGTTTCTAATTTTTCGGCAATTGCTTTATAGAGTGGGCCTATTTTTTCATTGAATTCCGGCTTCCAGCTCATGGGATAATTATCAAAAGAATTCACTGGCATATTATTCACTCGCTTTTAAATTGTTTTGCATACAATTATAACATTGTATGTATTGTCTTACAATGTTACAATGCTGTAAAAGAAAGCAAAAAGCGAGGGTGAACGAATGAATAGTAAAAATGCCGTATTGCCATCTAACTATCTAATCCTTGATCCTGATTTTCGTCGCGGCGTTATTGCTAGTGGCCCTATTTTACTTGGCGTAATTCCTTTTGGTATTACCTGCGGAATTATGGGACTCACAGCAGGGCTTACGCCACTAGAAACGGTTCTGATGTCGCTCTTGGTATTTGCCGGAGCTAGTCAGTTTATTGCAATCACCATGCTAGGAGCTGGATTATCCAGTTGGAGCGTGATTACTTTAACAACACTACTAGTCAATTTGCGCCATATGTTAATGGGAGCTTCTTTGGCAAAATATCTGGTGAAACAGCCGCTTTCACGGCAGCTTATATTATCTTTTTTGCTGACCGATGAAGCCTATGCAGTAACGATCAGCCGTATCTATCAAAGCGGCTATAGCTCGGCGTATCATCTGGGCGCCAGCCTTAGTATGTATGTGACTTGGGGCTTGTCTACCTTGACTGGGGTCTTAGTCGGAGGATATATTCCTGATCCGCTAGTGTGGGGTCTTGATTTTGCCATGCCAGCTACTTTTTTGGTATTGCTTTTCCCGCGGCTAACAGATCGAATCAGCATTATTGTATGTGTTGTATCAGCTATAATTGCCGTGCTTGGCGCTGTCTATCTTCCAGGAAAGTGGTATATGATTGCCGCTTGCTTTGGCGCAGTACTTATTGGTGGTTTATTGGAAGGGGCGAAGAAACGTGCGCAGTGAAATTCTTTTTATTATTTTCTGTATGATGGCCGTAACATTTGCCACGCGGTTTAGTTGTGCGGCTCTATTTCGTCAAACCGGAATGCCGACTTGGCTAGAACGCTGGCTAAAACATATTCCTACTGCTATTCTTACTGCTTTGATTGTTCCAGCTTTAATTTTGCCAAAAGGCGAGATCGATATTTCATTGCAAAATCATTATTTATTAGCAGGAATTGTAGCTGCCGCAGTTGCCTATAAAAGTCGTAATATTGTTGCCACCTTGGTGCTAGGGATGGGAACTATGCTAAGCTTACGATTGCTGTAAGATCCTAAAGCCTCTAAAACGTAAATAAGAACAAGCCAATTAAGGTTATAGAATGAGCCTTAATTGGCTTGTTCTTATTTACGTTATTTCTATTTTAATGCCTCAGATCTTTTATCTTGACGCAGAATCACCAATTTTATAAGATGATAGTAAAATATAAACATTTACGAAAATTGGAATTAAATGTAAAAATGCCCATTTAATTGTAAAGGGAGAGCGGTAAGCATGAACTATTTATATTCTTCTCGCGGCAAAATAGTTTTATTAGGCATGATAATAGGTATTACGGTAATTATTAATTTACTTATTATTTTTCAAGCTGTTCAGTTTAATTCACGCGTAAATAATGTTACATATCCTGTAACATCGTTGGCGAATCAGATGGAACTATCTATTGTTCAAGTTCAGCAATATTTAAGTGACATAAGTGCAACGCGGGCGCAAGATGGCAAAGATGACGGTTTTAAAAATGCTGAAGAGAGCGCTGTAAAGTTCAAAGAAGCTTTAACGAAGTATAAACTACTTAAACCGGAGAAGGAACAGGAACTTCGTGAGTATGAGCGAGCTTTTGATGAATACTATCAATTGGGCAAAAAAATGGCCGAACAATATGTAATTTATGGACCTACTGGCGGCAATAAATTAATGACGGACTTTGATGACAAGGCGGACAAGCTTGCTGATTTTACGGAAGAAATAAAAAAGGCCAGCGAAAATGATATTGCTTTTGATTTAGGAAAAGTAGATTCTTTAATTAAGCTGATTTTTGTTATAAGTTTGGTTAGCGGTATAGTCAGTATACTAGTGTGTGCTTTTGTTGCTAAAAAAATCATTACTTCTCTTAATATGATTACAAAGGGAATTCAAAAAGATAAGGACGGGTATATTACTATTCAAGAAATTCCGCTATATTCGAAAGATGAGTTCGGAACAATTGCAGATTCTATTAATACACTTGTTTATCAAGTGAAAGAATTTATTCAGCAGGTAACAAGCTTTGCGAGTGATCTTTCTGCTTCTTCGGAAGAGCTTACTGCTGGCGCAGCACAGTCCGCGCAAGCAGCGAATCAAGTGGCGCAAACTGTTGCTGGTATGGCTGGCGGTACGGAAAAACAAATGATAGCCATTGAAAATACAGTTGCTGTTATTACTCAGATGTCAGCGGGAATACAAAATATTGCAACTAACGCTAAAGATGCTTCAGATGCTTCAGATCAATCGTCGGCGACGGCCCAAAAAGGAAGCCAAGCCATAGCGAAAGCAATTGCGCAAATGGAAAGTGCTCAAAGTGCCGTAGCGCGATCGGCACAGGTGATGACAACCTTGGAGGAACGATCAAAGGCGATTGGCTATATTGTTGGCGACATATCCGGTATTGCCAGTCAGACAAACTTATTAGCATTGAATGCGGCGATTGAGGCGGCTCGATCTGGTGAGCATGGACGTGGTTTTGCTGTAGTTGCCGAGGAAGTGCGTAAATTAGCGGAACAAGCGCAAGAGTCGGCTAAGAGAATTACGGGTCTGATTTCAGAAGTGCAGTATGATACAGGCGCTGCAATGACGGCAATCGTTGAAGGTTCAAAAGAAGTTCTTGCTGGGGTTGAAGCAGTAGATGCTGCGGGGCAGTCATTTGCAGATATTCATAGGACTGTTAATGATGCGGCTTCGCGAATGCGTGAAATTACAGCAGCTATTGAGCAGACGGCAAAAGGAAGTCAGCAAGTCGTGGCGTCAGTGGACGCAATTAATGGGATCAGCAAAGAAGCGGCAAGCCAGGCTCAAACTGTATCTGCTGCTACAGAGGAACATTCTGCAACGAATGAAGAAATTGCCGCGTCCAGTCAGAAGCTTGCTGATATGGCAATGGATTTAACCGAGGCGGTCAGCGCTTTTAAAATGTAACGAGTTAAAATATAAATATTATTCTATCTGAGGCGATCATGATATCGTAAGGGAGTGAAACAATGATTGAAGAGCAGAAGTTAGATGCGCGCAGTCATGCCTATTTATTTGGCGCTATTGCCAAGAATGTGATTGACACGTTTGGTGAGGCGGGAATTGAAGCAGTCGGCAATGGCGTTGTTCATTATGGCAGACAGCGAGGCAAACGGATGGCTTTACGAGCCCAGGCCGATGGTGTTGAACTTACCGCTTTAAACTATATTGCCTATGGGGAATGGAGCGCTAGAGAAGGAGAGATGGACTTTTCTGTTCCAACTAAGGACCCCGATATTCAGTTTTTTATTAAGAAATGTCCTTGGCACGATCTATGGCAAGAAGAAGGCTGGCTAGAAGCATACGGCTATTTATATTGTAAGTATGTAGATGTAGCCATTGCGGCAGGCTATAATTCAGCGCTGGTTTTTGATATTGTAGAATGTCGTGGCTTGGGTGATAAGGCCTGTGATATGCGGCTGTTGCAGGCCAACGTATCGAGTATGGAGGAAGAGCAATTTGCTGAACGAGTGCAGCTTTTAGGCAATAAAGCTAAGATGCCCTGGAATTATCACTGCGCTCACTTATTTAAAGCCTTATGGGAGGTCATTGTTGCCAGATTTGGCTATAGGGGTATTCCGATAATGCAGGAGTCACTAGATCTGTTCGCCAAAAGGTATGGAAAAGAAGCAGTAAATCGGATACTAGAATTCATGAATCAAGATTTTAATACGGTGCCCCATTAACAGTGGGCATTCTATGCAGCCGTGTTCAGATGTGCTAAGATGGCAGTAGCTTATTTTGATACATCCGTACAAGGAGAGAGAAAATGGCTAAAATTAGTTTAATTGCACCAAATCAAGAAATAGCGGAGTTTGCTGTCCAAGCAAAAGAGCGATATCACTGGGATATTGATATTTGCGTTGAATTAATGGAGGCAGCCGTTCAAAAGGCGCTTACTTTAAAACATAAGGGAACTAAAATTATTATTTCTCGCGGTGGAACTGCTTTATGCTTAAAGAAACATGCCGACATTCCTGTCGTGGAAATCAAGATGACTTTGGGCGATGCGGCCTTGGCTCTGCAAGAAGCGCAAAAATATGGTAACCGGTTTTTATTTGTTGGATTCTCAAATCACTTGCAGGAATTAGATTCATTAGGTCCGCTTATGGGAATAGATATTGCGCAAGTTATAATTCAAAACTATGCTGAGGCCGAAGCTGTGATTGCACAGGCAAAAGAAGATGAGGTGCATGCCATTATCGGCGGAGCTGTGCAATGTGAGGCCGCCAAAAAATTGCAGATGCCTTCTGTATTTTTACATTCGGGCGTGCAATCTATTTATAATGCTTATAATGAAGCTAAGGCGATGCTAGATATTCTATCCATGGAAGAGCGTAAAACAGAAGAGTTGAAAACGCTGTTAGATAATACGGGAGAAGGCTTTGTCGCCATTGATAAGCACGGTAAAATCACCTTAATCAATCAGTCCGCCTTACGAATGCTCGATTGCAAAAATAAATCCTTAATTGGTCAAAGGCTAGCTGAAGCGTTACCCTTTATTGCGAATTTGAGCGAATCGTTAAATCGAGAAAACAGTGCTAAAGATGAAATTATTGCAATTGGCAAAAAGGTTTTTCTATATAATAAGATTTCGCTTTATGATCGCGGTGAGATCATTGGCGCTATGGCAACTCTAAAAGACGCCCAAAAGCTGTCGGAAGAAGAAGGGAAAATTCGTTTAAACCAGCATACCAGTGGATTATATGCGCGATATCATTTTCAAGATATCCAAGGGAAAAGCAGTTCGCTGGAAGCCGTAAAGCGGATTGCGCAAAATTATGCGAAAGTACATTCTACAGTTCTTATTACGAGCGAGTCAGGAACCGGCAAAGAAATGTTTACCCAATCGATTCATAATGCCAGTACGAGGAAGCATGGGCCTTTTGTAGCTATAAACTGCGCCGCTCTTGCGCCAACTATTTTAGAAAGCGAATTGTTCGGTTACGTGGAAGGCGCTTTCAGTGGTGCTAGAAAAGGCGGCAAAGCCGGTGTTTTTGAGCTGGCCCATGGCGGCACGATTTTTTTAGACGAGGTCGGTGAAATTTCGGTTTCTTTACAGGAAAAACTGTTGCGCGTTTTGCAGGAACGATCGGTAATGCGTTTGGGTGATGATAAAATGATTCCCGTTGATGTAAGAATCATTGCTGCTACCAATAAAGACTTAGTTCAGGAGGTAAAGGAAGGGCGTTTTCGAAAAGATTTATTTTTCCGGTTAAATGTTTTGCGACTTACGATTCCGCCGCTGCGGGAGCGAAAAAACGATATTGTTCTTTTGGCCAAGGTCTTTTTAAAAAAATATGTCTTAGGTGATCCCTTAATACTTCCGGCGGCGGCAGAAGTATTACTAAAACAGTACTCATGGCCAGGCAATGTAAGAGAACTGGAAAATCTCATGGAAAGACTAAGTATTATAGCTTTATCAGGAAAAGTGACTGAACGAGATTTACAGGAATACTTTCTCGAAATGGAAGGGCTGCAAGAAGAAAGCAGGAATCAGTCAAGTTTGGACCAGGCTAAGGTCGAGCAAATCCTTGCTTTAGTTCAAGGGAATAAAAGCAAAGCAGCTAAACTTCTTGGTGTTCATCGCAGTACCTTATGGCGCTTTTTAAATGAAAGCAAATAAATAAAAAAAGTGTTGCAAGAGACGATAAAAATGTTTCTTGCAACACTTTTTTGTTGTTCTTCCAATTAGGAAAACAGAAAAAAGTCCGAAAAGACAAGGCGTTTTATGATTTTAGGAAATTGGCATGTAAATTGCAAATATTCTATTATGTATAAAATTTAAGGAGGTTCGATGATGAGTAGAGTGTTAAACACGGACGTCGTTGTACCAGTTATTGAAAGACTTGTAAAAAAGGCTTGTTATGAATTAAGTGATAATGTCATGGAGGCATTTCGTAGCGCTTATGAACAAGAGGAATCTGCTCTAGGAAAAGAAACGATTCAGATCTTAATTGAAAATGGTGAATATGCCAAAAAGGAACAAATGGCTTGTTGCCATGACACGGGCGCTGCTGTTGTTGTTATGGAAATCGGCCAAAATGTCGCTTGGGAGGGAAACCCGCTTAAAGATCAAGTCAACGAAGGGGTCCGTCAAGGTTATGAAAAAGGGTATTTGCGTAAATCCATGGTAGCTGATCCATTAGAGCGCGTGAATACAAATGATAATACTCCGGCCATTCTTCATACAGAAATCGTTGCAGGCGACGCTGTTACGATTACGGTCATGCCAAAAGGCGGTGGCAGTGAAAATATGGGCGCTTTTAAAACTCTCTTACCCGGTGAAGGCGTAGAAGGTGTAAAAAATTTTGTTTTAGAAGTCGTCAAGCGGGCTGGCGGCAATCCCTGTCCTCCCTATACTATTGGTGTTGGTGTTGGCGGAACTATGGACAAATGCGCTTTAATGGCTAAAAAAGCTTTGCTTCGTCCGATTGGTAAGCGCCATGAAAAGCCCTTATATGCAGAATTGGAAAAAAATATTCTAGCTGCTGTAAACGAAACAGGCATTGGGCCTTTGGGAATGGGAGGACGAGTTACGGCTCTTGATGTCCATATTGATTATTATCCCTGTCACATTACGGCATTGCCTGTTGCTGTAAATTTCCAATGTAACGCAGTTCGTCAGGCGACAGAAACAATTTAAAACGAAAACAGATAAGGGGTGGAGCTTTATGGAATTAAAATTACCATTAACGAAGGAACGAGTAAAAACGCTGAAAGCCGGCGATGTAGCCTATTTAACAGGATGTGTTTACACCTGTCGTGACGCCGCGCACAAAAAAATTCAGGAAGCTCTTGCCAGAGGTGAGAAATCTCCGGTAGATTGGCAGAATCAATTAGTGTATTATGCCGGGCCTTGTCCGGCCAAACCAGGTAAGGTCTTTGGCTCTAATGGGCCGACAACGGCAGCCCGTATGGACCCCTTTGTTGAAATGATGTTTCAGCAAGGCGTGGTCGCTATGCTGGGAAAAGGAGATCGAGCCGATTATGTTGCTGATCTGTGTAAGCAGTATGGGGGCGTAACCTTCTTAGGAATTGGTGGAGCTTCAGCAATCAATGCAGATCGTATTAAATCGGCCGAAATTGTTGCCTATGAAGAGTTGGGAACGGAATCAATCAAAAAATTATATTTTGATCGTTATCGAGTGATTGTAGGAATTGATACCGAGGGCAATGTACTGCAAAAACAAGAAGTGCCCAAATACAAGCGCTAACATGGCGTAAAAGTGCAGGACCGCTTTTTGTTGCAGCAGTTCTGCACTTTTTCTTTGCCAGGTTATGAAAAGGAGTGCTAAATATGAATAAAAGTTTACTAAAAGGAATGGGAATCGTAGCTGCGGGAGTTGTAATTTGGTGTCTTCCCGTTCCTTTCGGTCTCAATCCGGCGGCCTGGAAGTTATTTGCCATTTTCGTAGCGACGATTTTGGGATTTATTATTCAGCCTCTGCCAATTGGTTCGCTTGCTTTCATGAGTGTAACGTTTACGTCACTTGCAGGCATATTAAAGCCGGCAGAAGCCTTATCTGGTTTTGGCAATACTACAATTTGGCTTATCGTGTCGGCTTTTCTTTTTGCCAAAGGATTTATAAAAACAGGGCTTGGCAAGCGAATTGCCTATATTCTTATCAAAAAAATGGGTGACAGCACGCTGAAACTCGGCTATACAATTGTTCTTAGCGATCTCATCATAAGTCCGGCTACGCCATCGAATGCGGCGCGAGCCGGGGGAATTATTTTTCCAATTGTACGTAGTCTAGCATCGGCTTTTCAATCAGAGCCGGGATCATCAGCGCGGCGCGTTGGTGCTTTTCTTATGCAAACAGGATATCAAGGCAATACTGTTACCTCGGCAATGTTTATGACGGCAATGGCAGGAAATCCGTTAATTGCTCTATTAGCCGCCCAGGCGCTTCATATTCAGATTACTTGGGGGCAATGGGCTATAGCGGCAATTGTTCCTGGTCTGCTGTCACTGCTGGTCATTCCTTATGTTTTATATAAAATTTATCCTCCCGAGTTAAAAGAGACACCGGAGGCGAAAGAGTTTGCGGCCAAAGAGCTAACGGTCATGGGCTCTATGTCAATGGGAGAAAAAATTGTTGCTGGAATTTTTGCGGGAGCTTTAATTTTATGGAGTACTTCTCAATATACAAATCTTGATGCAACAGTTGTCGCTATGCTCGCAGTTTCGGTGATGTTGGCAACCAAAGTTTTAGAGTGGAAGGACGTTTTAGAAGAAAAGGGAGCTTGGGATACGTTAATTTGGATGGGAGTATTAGTTGGACTAGCAGATTATCTGGCAAAACTCGGATTTATTCCTTGGTTTTCTAAAATAATCAGCGCAAGTATCATGGGAATTCCCTGGCTTCAGGCTTTTCTTGTGTTATTAATCGTGTATTTGTACGCTCATTATGGTTTTGCCAGTCTTACGGCTCATATTACTGCAATGTATTCGGCTTTTGTAACTGTAGTTGTTGCTGCTGGCGCTCCCGTATATTTAGCCGCCCTTGCCTTGGCGTTTATGTCTAATCTTTGCATGTCGTTAACTCACTATGCGGCCGCTCCGGCGCCGATCTACTTTGGTGCAAACTATGTAAGTCAGGGAGAATGGTGGAAATTAGGGTTTATTGTTTCTTTGATTAACATTATTATCTGGGTAGGAATCGGATCTTTATGGTGGAAACTACTTGGACTTTGGTAAGCAGCGAAGTGTTAAATGGCAAATTTGATAAGGGGGATTTTTCAAGCTGGAAAAGTCTTCGATAAAGCAATTAAGTTAGGTTATGGTAGGCAAATAATGAATCTTGTCAGTAAAATCAGGAATGTTATGTACGGTTTTTGGTATATTGGTGCAACTTCTAGCATTGATTCATTTTTTTTGATACAATGGATATAATGGTAGTAATTATTTTGGTCTGCAGGAAGGGGGAGACATTGTTTAAATGTTTCTTGGGAGTCTGAGAGCACGAGCCATGTCAGCTTCCTGTACACCAATAAGACTTATAGCAATAAGAGCTTTTATACAGGATAAAGCTCTATCATAATATGCTTGCGCAAAACGCTTTCTTTATCTTAGGGATAAAGAAAGCGTTTTTTTAGGTTAATCGATTTGTAGTTGTTTAATTTTACGCCATAAGGTGGAGCGGCTAATTCCGAGAAGTTTAGCAGCCGCGCCTTGTTTTCCCTTGCTTAAGAGTAAGGCTTGGCGGATTTGTTCGACTTCGTTGGATTTGATAAGACTTTCAGTTTTTGCCGCTTCCTCATGGTCAAGAAAACGATGAATTGTAGCGGCATCGATGGTTTCCTGTTTATGGACGGCAATAATGCGTTGCATAACATTTTGCAATTCCCGAATATTGCCGGGCCAGCTATAAGTGGCTAACGCCTGCAGTGCCGATGGCAGCAATTTAAGGCGATGCTTGTACAACTGATTGGGCTGATTCGTAAGAAAAAATTCAGCTAGGAGTGCAATGTCTTTTTCTCGCTGTCTTAGCGGCGGTAAATAAAGTTGTAAAACATTCAAGCGGTAATATAAATCGGCGCGAAATTGTTTTTGTTCGACAAGATCCCAAAGGTTTTTATTAGAGGCTGCAATAATTCGAACATCGATAGGAATTACATTGCTGCTGCCGACGCGTCGTATCTTTTTTTCCTGCAATACCCGCAGGAGTTTTCCCTGGGTAATATAATCCATCTCACTGATTTCATCTAAAAAAATAGTTCCTTTGTGAGCCACTTCAAATAGTCCCGGTTTTCCTTGCGCGTTTGCGCCGGTAAAGGCGCCGCCTACATAGCCGAATAATTCGCTTTCGAGAATTTGGCTTGGCAGCGCGGCGCAATTAATAGCGATAAACGGTTCGCTGCGGCGGTAGCTATAATTATGGATGCTTTGAGCAAATACCTCTTTACCTGTACCTGTTTCGCCTAAAATAAGAATAGAAAAATCGGTGATGGCAAAGTCTTTAGCCGTAAGAATCGCCTGCTGAATAGATGGACTACGGCCAATAATCGTTTCAAAATGAGATGTGGCCTCGTGAGTTTCTACATAGAGTCGTTTTCTGACTTTGGCTTCCATTTGTTGAATTTGTGTTACATCCTGAAAGGTAACGACAGCGCCGACAGCTTTGTGATTTACTAAAATTGATACTTTATTGCATAAGACATCGCGCCCGTTTATTGTAGTAATGTGGCTTAGATCGTCATTTTTTTGACGAATCATTTTGCCTAGATTTAAACTTGGCCATAGGTCATTAATTTTTTTACCAAGCGCATTTGCAGCTTTGACGCCTGTTAGCTGCTCGGCAAAAGGATTAAAGAAGGTAATTGTTTCTGCAGCATCTACGGCAAGAATGCCTTCATAAGCGTAAGTTAGCAGAGCTCGTAATATGTTTGATTTTTCTTTTTCTGAATTTTTGGCTGCAGCAATGCGTTTGGCTTCTAAGCATGACTGAATGATACTTTCTCTGCCGCTTTCAATCAGAATGGCCGGTTTCTGCTGCTTTTTTGCTGCCAGAATCGTAATGAAACCGCCGATCACTACCTTGGCACCAACGGCAAAAGCCTGCCTGACGCGATCGTCTGCTTCTGTTTCATTGTTGAGTTGGTAGCAGCGCAGATCGATTCCTAAACTATCCCCTAAGAGGTTAGCTCCATGGAGCAGTGAAGGAAAAGAAACTATAGCAATTTCTTTGCCATAGTTTTTAGCTTTTTCCAAGGCGCGAACAAGATCAAAAGCGGTAATGGGAATTTCAACAAGTGTAACAGGCAGTTTGGCCTCCATGATAGCGGCCGCGGTACCGCCGCGGGTAATGAGGATCTCACAGCCGTTTTCAATCAGTTCAGATGTTGTTTTGACGCCTTTACTCAGTAAGCCTTCCGCAACTTCCATATCAAAGTTTTGTTCATCACGAATCTGCAATGCTGTGTGAAACATTGTTTGATCAAGGGCTAAAAAGGCGATTTGTTTCATTCAAATCCTCCGTAAGACAAAATAGAACATTTTGTTTTAATTATAAAACAAATAAATGCTGTAATCAATGGAACGATTCGATAGAGCCTGATTTTATCAGGCTTTTTGTTTTGGCATACTTTGTGCTTTATATAAATAATGTTGCCTTAGAAAAGATAGGATATAGAGAAAAAAAGGAGGGATGACAAAAGTCTATCTACGAGATAAGGAACGGGCTTTACATGTTAGGAGGAGTAAAATGAAGACCAAAGCAGGTCGCGGACTACTTGTATTACTAATTGGCGCAATGATCTGGTTTTTACCTGTTCCGGCAGGTTTAAAAGCGGAAGCTTGGCATTTGTTCGCTATTTTTGTAACGACAATTCTCGGTTTTATTGCTCAGCCTTTGCCCATTGGGTCTATTGCTTTTTTGAGTATTACTATTTCAGCCTTATCGGGAATTTTAAAGCCAGCGGAAGCGTTGTCCGGATTTGGTAATGGTACGATTTGGCTGATTGTATCGGCCTTTTTGTTTGCAAAAGGGATTATTAAGACAGGGCTTGGTAAGCGAATTGCTTATGTACTGATTCGCTGGCTGGGGGATAGTACGCTGAAACTTGGCTACACAATTGCTTTGAGCGATTTTATTATGAGTCCGGCGACGCCTTCCAATACAGCACGGACAGGCGGAATCTTATTTCCAATTGTAAAAAGTCTGTCAAGCGCCTTTGGATCAGAACCAGGCGAGTCATCGCGGCGTGTCGGTGCTTATCTGATGCAAACGGCCTATCAAGCCAATACGATTACTTCCGCTATGTTTATGACAGCGATGGCCGGGAATCCCTTGATTGCCTTGTTGGCGGTAAAAACGTTGCAAATTAATCTAAGTTGGAGTATGTGGGCTTTGGCTGCTATTGTTCCTGGGCTGCTGTCATTGCTCATTGTGCCTTATTTTCTTTATAAAGTTTTCCCGCCAGAAATAACGAAAACGCCAGAAGCAAAAGAAATCGCTAAACAAGAATTAATGAATATGGGTCCTATGTCGCTTGGCGAAAAAATTGTCGCCGCTGTCTTTTTGCTTTCTTTGGTGCTATGGAGTACATCGCAATATAATCATATCGATGCAACGATAGTGGCGATGCTGGCCGTATCTATTATGCTTGTGACAAAAGTGCTTGAGTGGAAAGACGTGTTAGAAGAAAAAGGCGCTTGGGACACCTTAGTTTGGATGGGGGCGCTCATTGGGCTGGCGGACGCCTTAACAAAACTCGGATTTATTCCTTGGTTTGCCAAAGCAGTCAGTGCCAGTTTAAATGGCGTTTCCTGGGAATTGGCATTGGTAGTGCTGCTGGTTGCCTACACCTATGCTCATTATGGGTTTGCCAGCTTGGTTGCTCATATAACGGCGATGTACGCAGCTTTTGCATCAGTTGCTGTTGCTGCCGGTGCGCCAGTTTATCTCGTGGCTTTAGCGCTGGCTTTCATGTCTAATTTGTGTATGTCTTTAACTCATTATGCCGCAGGACCTGCACCGATTTACTTTGGCTCAGGCTATGTAGATCAAGGTACTTGGTGGAAGCTTGGTTTTATGGTTTCGGTTGTCAATCTGGTGTTATGGCTTGGCGTCGGCGGGATGTGGTGGAAAGTTTTGGGGCTCTGGTAAGATCTGGTTATATTTATTTTAAGGAGGATTATTATGCACGCAATTGAAAAACTATTGGCGAAAAAAGCAGGAAAGGATTCGGTCGTTACTGGAGAGATCGTAAATTGTACGGTTGATATTGCTGGAATTAATGATTTATATTTGCAGACAGTAAGATCTTTTTATGAAATGGGCGGCGAACAAGTCAAGGCGCCGGAAAATGTCGTTATGTTCCTGGATCATTATGCACCGCCGTCCACAATTATTCAGGCTGATAATCAAAAGCAGTTCCGCGAGTTTTGCCGTAAACAGGGCATTGAAATGCTAATGGACATTAATGAAGGCGTCTGTCATCAGGTTTTAGCTGATAAGGGTTTATCTCATCCCGGCGAAATCGTAGTTGTAACAGATTCCCATACGACTACGCACGGAGCTTTTGGCGCCTTTGGTACTGGAGTTGGCGCTACTGATTTGGCAACCATTTTAGTTACAGGGAAACTGTGGTTTCGCGTACCGGAAATTATTCGCATTCACCTAACTGGTGAGATTGCTAGTGGCGTGTATGCAAAAGACATTATTCTTCATGTTATCGGTTCGTTGGGAGCAGATTATGGTGTTTACAAAGCCGTTGAATTTACTGGGCCTGTCATCGCAAAACTTAGTATTTCAGAGCGGATGGCCTTATGTAATATGACTACAGAAATGGGAGCAAAAGCATGCTACATCCAGCCTGATGCAGTTACTAAGGCATTCTTGGAGGAAAAGGTTACTAGACCTTATGAGATTTATTATACAGATCCAGATTATCAGTATGCCGAAGAACTTGAATTTGATGTTTCTGCCATTGGTCCCAAATTGGCAGCGCCAGCAAGTGTTGATAATGTAGATGATTTGAAGAAGTTTATTGGAACGCCGGTTGACCAGGCTTATCTGGGATCGTGCACAGGCGGACGGGTGGAAGATTTAGCTGTAGCCGCCAAGATTCTTAAGGGCAAGCATATCCATCTGCAAACACGTTTTGTTGTTGTTCCAGCTTCGAAAGCTGTTCTTTTGGAAGCAATGGAAAAAGGCTATGTGCAGACTCTGATTGAAGCAGGCGCAACGTTTGTGACTCCTGGTTGTGCTGCTTGCTTGGGAACGCATGAAGGAATGCTTACAGCTAGCGAAACTTGCATTACTTCAACCAATCGGAACTTTCCCGGCCGAATGGGTCATACTAAAGCCTCGATTTATTTAGGATCTCCCGCGGCTGTTGCTGCTGCTGCCTTAGAAGGGAAAATTGCTGATCCAGTTCCATATCTTGCGTAGGGGTGAAAACAATGAAAAGAGAATTGAATGGTAAAGCGTTTGTATTTGGTAAAAATATTGATACAGATCAGATCTATCCAGGCCGGTTTGTTGAATTGACTGATGTAGAGGACGTCGCGAAACACGCTATGGAAGGGGCTGATCCCAATTTAGTCCATGAATTTTCCGTTGGCGATTTTATTGTAGCTGGTACGAATTTTGGCTGCGGTTCGAGTCGGGAACATGCGGCGATTACGCTTAAAGCAATAGGTGTGGGAGCGATCATTGCAGAATCTTTTGGCCGGATTTTTTATCGCAACGCGATTAACTTAGGCGTTCCTGCGCTGATTTGTCCTGAAATTGGCCAACTAGTCAAAAACGGCGATGAGCTGGCTGTAAATATTGAGTCAGGTGAGATCGTCAATCAATCAACAGGGAAAACCTTGCAGGCGCAGCCCATGTCGGAATATGTAATGCATATCTTGTTAAGCGGGGGAATTAAGCCGCTGATTCAAAAGCAACTAGGAAAAATATAAAATAATACTTGAAATGGGGCTGTCACATTAAGGAAATGTTTCTAACATATGTTGTGGGTTTTGAGTAAAGAAATCACAATATATGTTGGAATTTTCGCTTAGTGCGGCAGCCCCATTTAGTTAATATATGATTACACTTAGTACTTAGCTAAGAAATTTTCCATAGCTTTTAAAACAATTTCCGGTTGTTCTTCTGGCACAAAATGGCCGCATTCAGGAACGCCAAAACCGCTTACCGTTTCTGCTCGTTCCTTCCAACCAGCCAATACATCCCAGAGCCCTCCGACTACGCCATTGGCGCCCCAGAGAACCAATAAAGGGGTTTTAATGGTTTTATCTCGGTCGGCTAAGTCATACTCCATATCAATGGTAGCAGAAGCCCGATAATCTTCACTAATGCCATGGATTGTTGCCGGATCGGAAAAACACTGTGTGTATTCTTGTAAGACTTCTTCGGGGAATTTTTCTCTGGCTTTTGGACCAATTTTGAGTTGTAAGTTAAAATGAATAAAGAAATCCGGATCAGCGCTTAACAATTTTTCCGGAAGACCATTTGTTTGAATATAGAAAAACCAATGCCAATATTTCGTGGCGAACTCTTGATTTGTGTCTCGGTACATATCATAAGTGGGCAAAATATCCATTAAAGTGCAAGTTGTTACTTTTTCTGGATGATCTAGGATTAAACGGTGGCAAACGCGGGCTCCCCGGTCGTGGCCGACTAAATGAAATTTTTTGAAACCTAGCTGCTCCATGACTTGTACTTGGTCATTGGCCATGACTCGTTTGGAGTAATTAGAATGGTCAGGCAGTCCTTGCGGTTTGCTACTGAAGCCATAACCGCGCAGGTCTGTCAATATTACAGTATATTTTTCCGCGAGTTTTGGGGCGATAAATCGCCAGATTAAATAGTTTTCGGGATGACCATGGAGTAATAAAATAGCTTCATTGCCGTGGCCGCCGATAAAAGTATTAATTTTAATGTTTTCTTCAACTTCAATAAACCGATTTGTGAAACCCGGGAAGTATTTTTCTGCTAACATGGAAACTCCTCCTCTAGATTGGATCTATTGTTATTATCACGGTTGAATGTCAAATAATAAAATATCCTTTTCTTATTTGTAAATAAGTTTTTACTATATAAGCTAAAGCGTTTGATCTGTTTTTATAAAAGGAGGCGCTGTTAGTGACGCTGATTCAAATGAAATATTTTATGGAAGTATGTAAGTGGAAAAACATTACGAAGGCCTCGCAACATCTGCATGTATCGCAGCCTACAATCACTGTTTCGATGAAAGATTTAGAAGTCGAAACCGGTTTGAATTTATTTAAGCGGGAAGGAAAGCGGATCCTTATTACGAAAGAAGGGGAGTTTCTTTTAGGGAAGATTCAAGGAATTATAAGCGGTATGGAACAATTAGAAAGCGATATCCTCGACTTCGTAAATACTAAAAATCATATTAGAGTAGCGATACCGCTGCAAGTTGGATCCTATTTAATACCTGTTATTCTTGGAGAATTTAAGCAGCGCTATCCGGAAATGAATCTAGAGATCGTTGAACTTGGCGGCATGGATTCATTGCGGCTGGTCGGTACGGAAGAGCTGGATCTTGCTATTACAATCTACGAAATAGATTATTGTAGCGGTTTGCACTATACGAAGTTGTTTGACAGTGAGTGTTGTTTTTGCACCAATGAGAAGCATTTGCTAGCAGCCAAAAAGCATATTCAAGTACGAGATTTAGTCGACGAAAAATTGGTTATGTTACAAGGCGGTTTTTTCGTTAATAGACTGGTATCTCAAGTTTTTGCCGATGCCGAGATAAAGCCTAATATTATTTTGCGGTCGGCGCAATTACATACGGTGAAGAATTTGGTGAATAAAAATTTGGCTTCGACTTTTCTGATGCGTGAAGCTGTTCTAGATGATCGAAATATTGTGGCCATTCCCTTTGCAACTCCCTTAAGGATTCGGGCTGGCATTGTTACGAAACAAGGTCGCCAGATATATTCTGATGTGAAAAAACTCATCGACTTTATGAAAGCGAAGTTTCGGTAAGAATATTTTGTTTTAGATAGGAAAGCTTACAGCAGGAATCATGGTAATGGTAAAATAGAAGGAAATAACAATTATATTAGGATGGAGAATATGAAAGAGAAATGGACGATTGGTGAAGTGGCAAATTTGTTTGAGGTATCAACAGACACACTTCGCCATTATGAGAAGATGGGCTTGTTTTCCTCACAGAAAAATGAGGCAAACGGCTATCGTTATTATTCTTATGATGAAATTATTGTATTAATGGATATTTTGTTTTTTAGAAATCTGGAATTGCCCGTGAAAGAAGTTAAACGTATTCTCACAGAATTAGATATTAGTGACATTACAAGTATTCTCTACCAAAGTCAAACTAGAGTGGAAAAGAGAATCAGAGAGCTGACTCATTTGAAACAGCAAATTGAACAAGCGGCTTGCCAATATCAGTTATGCAAGAAGCTTATCGGAAAGTTTCAATATGTTTCTGCGCCAGAATTTAAATATAAGCTTGTTAGCAATCAGTCGGAAGATTTGGTTGCAATGATTCGTAAGTATAAAAAAGAAGATTGGCTGAGTGAGCGCATTCAATATACTCTAATGGTTCTTCGTGAGACGCTTGTAACTAATCCAAGTTTTATTGCGGCTCAAATTGGCTTGAGTGCGGAAGAGGAGCACGCTGGTTTGATAAATCAATCAGAGCGACAAGAACTTTCTTCGTTTGCGGGAACGGAATATCTTTATACCGTCATCGGAACAACCTACATAGAACCGAAAAATAGCATGCTTGATCGAGCCTTGCAGTATATCAATGCAACAGGGAGAAATATCGTCGGACCGCTGATTGGACGATACATAGCAAGCGAGCATAAAAACAGTCTTGATTATTATGAAATTTGGATAGAAACCCAAAAAACTTGACCTTTGAGTTGCTCCAAGGTTTATCATCAACATGAGGTGATAAACGTGTCTGAAAATATATTAGGCAGGGAAAATGTGACTGCCTTGTTTTTTAAGTATGCAATTCCTTCGATTATGGGCATGGTGTTTTTAGGCGTTAATACAGTGGTGGATGGTTTTTTTGTGGGTCAATATATTGGTCTGAATGCTTTAGCCAGTGTAAATATAGCAATGCCGTTTTTTAGTTTGATGATTGCCATTGGCGTTGTAGTTGGAATTGGTATGCAAAGCCTTGTCGGCCGCTTGCTCGGGGCCGGTGAAAAGAGCAAAGCCGATGATGCTTTTAAGACAGCGCTGTATTTGATCAGCGGTATATCTTTTTTGCTTGCTTTATTTTCTACTATATTTACTAAAGAAATTGCTGTTTTTTTAGGTGCGAATGAACAACTGATCGATCTTGTCATGATTTATCTGAAATATGAAGGAATATTTTTACCACTCTTAGGAATTATGTTTGTACTGGATTATGTACTAAAAATTATGGGAAAACCTATATATTCCATGCAAATTCTGATTGTTGCTGTTATCAGTCATATGATACTGAATTACTGTCTGATCGTCCAGGGCGATTTAGGCGTAAAAGGAGCGGCTATTGCCACAGGGATCAGTTATAGTATTGCTTTTATTATGGCCGTACTGCCTTTTATCACGGGACAAACGACTTTGAAATTGCTTCAGGGGAATTTTGATAAACGTTTTGCTTACCAAATTATTTGCAATGGAACTTCAGAGGGAATTACCGAAATCTGTACAGGCGTTACGACCTTTTTATTTAATATTACATTGATGCGTTATGTCGGCGAAGTTGGCGTAGCAGCATTTACGGCAATTGGTTATTTTTCCTTTGTAGGCAATAATATTTTGTTAGGAATAGCCGATGGGGTTGGTTCGATTATTAGTTATAATTATGGCAAAGGGAGTATGGCTCGAGTAAAAAAGACCCTTAAGCTAGCCGCTATGGCGGCGCTATTTATTGGGCTAGGACTCTTTGCTGTGATTTTCAACTTTGCCAGAAATATTATTCTTCTTTTTCTTGATGGCGCCAATGAGCTTGTGATTCAGTTTGCTGTGCAAGGGGCCGAAGTGTATGCTTTTGCCTTTTTGATAAATGGTCTCAATGTTATCGTGTCAGGTTATTTCACGGCTATTTGTTATCCTAAAAATGCGGCATTCATCGCTTTAAGTAAGGGGCTGGTTTGGGTTGGAATCGGTATTGTTATATTGCCGAAGCTGCTAGGCATACAAGGAATTTGGCTCACTGTGCCGATTGCCGAGCTTATAACCTTTATTCTATCGATTCTATTGATTCGCAGTCATTTTAGACAAGTTTTTCAATAAACAGCAAGGGCAAGACTGGCGCGTTTGTCAGTCTTGCTTAAATGAGAACAGAAAAGTCATTATAGCTATTAAAATGTAACAGGAACTATATTGAAATTGTTATTTCAATATAGTTCCTGTTTTTTTGCTGAGTAAATTGATAGATGAATTGTCGATAAATGCTGTTTTTTAACTTCAAATTAATCACGTTAAAAATAATACACTTAGAAAAAATATCATTTTTTATCAATTATTGTCTTTTTTTAAAATAAGAAATGAAGGTTTTTTGGGGGGCTCAGAGAATTATTATTACATTAAAATTTCTATGTAACGTCAATTTGAAGGAGGGATATGATGTTTAAAAATATGTCTTATCGGAATCAACTTTTAATTATGATCATACCGGTCATTGTAATCGGTTTAGGGATTGTTGGCGCTATTTCTTATTGGGGGATTAATAGCCTTGTGGAAGAAGAGTTAAGTAAAAGTATGTTATCTGTCACTAAACATACGGCCAGTGAAATTAATACTTGGGTCGATGGACAATTAATCGAACCAGAATTAATTGCGTCTACGCCGGAAGCGAAAGAACAGGTCGCGGAAAGAGGGCCAATGATTGATAAGCTCCAACTTAATTTAAGCAAGGAAATTATCGGAAACCATCCAGATAAATATTTTAGTCTATTTATTGCCGAGAGAAATGGGAAATCTACAGCTATCAATAAAAAAGGCAATGACTATGTTACTGCTGTTAATGATATAACATCGCGTCAATATTATAAAGATGTATTAAATAGCGGAAAAATTACCATTTCAACTCCTTTGCTCTCTACGAGTGGAACGTTAGGCGTATTTTTAGTAGCGCCAATCAAAAATGAACAGAATTCCATCCTGGGAATGGTCGGGATTGGCTTGAAACTGGAAGCGATTCAAAATATGGCCGAACAGTTAAAGTGGGGAAAGACCGGCTATGGACTCGTTATTGCTGCTGATGGGACAATCATTCATCATCCTGATAGTAATTTAGTTATGAAGAAAAAAATTACCGATATGGAGGATGTATCGGTAAAGAAATTAGGAGAAAAAATGGTCGCTGGTGAGAGCGGACTTTATCGTTACGAATATAACGGCAAGAAAAAGATTGCATTTTTTGAGTCTGTGCCACTTACAGGATGGTCAGTGGCAACGGTGGTTGATGAACGGGAGTTTTTTGCTCCTGTCAGTGATTTGAGTAAAAAAATAGCCGCCATTATGTTGTTGGTTATATTAATTGCGATTGCTGCGATTTGGATTGTTGCGAAACATTTAACGGAACCAATCAAGTATTTATTGCAATATGCCAAGGAGATCACTGGCGGTAATTTGGCAGTAGAACCATTGGTCTTTACATCAAAAGATGAAATGGGGCAGTTAGCTTCAGCCTATAATGCAATGACTGATAATTTGCGGCGCTTGGTTGTAGCCATAGCCCAGACAACAGATCAGGTAGCTGCTTCATCAGAAGAGCTCAGTGCTAGCGCGGAGCAATCGGCGAAAGCGTCTGAACAGGTTGCTAAGTCAATCATGGAAGTCGCTGAAGGATCAGTAGCCCAGAATTCTATTGTTGATTTGACTGCCCAAGCGATTGATACAATGGCGGAAAACATTGAAGAGGCAGTGAAAAATACGGAACAAATATCTACTCGATCCCAAAATGCTTCGAGAGAAGCGGGAATTGGTAATCAAGGAATGGAAAGTGCTATGCAGCAAATGCAGCATATTCAGACGGTAGTTGAAGAATCGGCAGGGATTGTTACCAAGTTAGGAGATCGCTCTAAAGAAATCGGGCAGATTATTGATACTATTTCTAGCATTTCATCTCAGACTAATTTATTAGCGCTGAATGCGGCAATTGAAGCAGCTCGAGCTGGGGAGCAAGGCAGAGGGTTTGCCGTAGTTGCGGAAGAAGTTAGGAAGCTAGCAGAACAATCACAGCAAGCGGCACAACAGATTGCCAAGCTCATTGGGGAAATACAAGGCGATACAGATCAAGCTGTAATTGCAATGAAAAATGGTGTGAGTGAAGTGCGAAGTGGCACCGAAATTGTAAGTCATGCCAATCAATCATTTATCAAAATTGTAAGTTTGGTAGACTTGGTATCGGAAGACGGGGTTATTATTGCTGAACTGATGCAAAAAATGAATCAAGGAAGTCAAAAAGTAGTAGCTTATACGGAAAAGTTAAACAATGTGGCAAGAAAGAATGAGACACAAACCCAAACAGTATCAGCCGCTACCGAAGAGCAGTCTGCTTCCATGAAAGAAATCGCGCTGGCTAGTCACGCTTTAACTGGAATGGCGGAAGAATTGCAAAACGCTGTACACAGATTCCGGGTATAAACGCTAGAGATACTTGCGGTTAGACAAAGCGTTATAATAAAACAGGAGCTATGTTGAAATGGATCTTTCAACATAGCTCCTGTTATTTTAAATAAATAAATTGGTGTTAGCATTGTCTGTTTCACCAAGATAATACCCGACACCGCCGAACTTTACGCCGTCGAGCAATTCCTCTGGTTTAAGGCCCATTACGTCAAGCGACATTTGACAGGCGACAATTTCAATGCCTGAGTCCAGAGCAGCCTGAATTAGCTCTTCTAGGGACGTAACATTTTTATTTTTCATGACTAGGCGCATTAATTTTGTTCCAATGCCTAGCATATTCATTTTTGATAAGGTTAAATTTTGACTGCCTTGAGGCATCATCATTCCAAACATCTTATCAAGAAAGCCTTTTTTGACGGGAATATGTTCTGGCTTGCGGAGAATGTTCAGTCCCCAGAAGGTGAAGAACATTGTTACCTTTTTTCCCATAGCTGCGGCGCCATTGGCAATGATAAAGGCGGCAATGGCTTTATCTAAGTCGCCACTAAAAACGACAATGGTTTTATTGTCTTTTCCCTGATGCGTAGGCGGAAGCGTTAAGGCAGAATTATTTTTTTTTTTAATAAAGGCTGTAATTTGGCCTTGGGTTTTGTCAAGCTGTAAGAGTTCATTCTGCGTATTTTTGCACCAAGCTTTAATGTCTTCTAAAAAGCCGGGATCCGATGAAAGTACTTTGAGTGTTTGGCCTTCTTGTAGTTCGTCGATAGAAGCTTTAACTCGCATTAAGGGGCCAGGGCAGGATAGACCGGAAGCATCGACTAATTTGTCAAAAGAGATATCTGGGGTATTTTCTTCTAACGAATGTTGTGTGGCTTTTTGTAAGGATAAATTATTGTTGTTTTGAGCGGTCATGCTAGGCTTAAAGTCGAGGGCTGATGAGGATTTATAGCCGCCTGTCATGTTTTTAACTTGAAAGCCATTTTGCGATAAAATTCTTGAGGCGATATAGCCTCTAAGACCGACTTGACAGTATTCAAGAATTAACTTGTTTTTGTCTAATTCATTCATTCTAGTTCTTAGGCTGTCTACGGGGATATTGATGGAGCCAGGCAAATGGCCGTTTTCAAATTCGAGTTCAGTCCGAACATCAAGGACAGTGACGTTTTCTAGATCATAGTCCGCAAGATCTTGTGCTGTAAAGGTATCCATTCGGCCTGTTATGATATTTTCAGCAACATAGCCAAGCATGTTGACAGGGTCTTTTGCTGAGGAAAAAGGCGGTGCGTAAGAAAGTTCTAATTCTGTCAAATCGGTCACAGTTCCATTTAAACGAATGACTGTAGCAATGACGTCAATTCGCTTATCTACGCCATCAAATCCTACTCCTTGAGCGCCTAAGATGCGGCCTTCCATAGTAAATAGAAGTTTTAAGGTTAAAGGAGTGGCGCCGGGATAGTAAGAGGCATGCGACACTGGATGAATGTAAATGGCTTTATAGGAAATGCCGAGTCGTTGTAAAGTTCTTTCATTATTGCCAGTAGCAGCGGCGGTCAGCCCAAATGTTTTAAGAATGGATGTTCCCAAGGTTCCTTTGTAGGTGCTGCTTAGACCGGCAATATTGTCAGCGGCGATTCTGCCTTGTTTATTGGCAGGGCCGGCTAGCGGGACTGCTGTGGCTTGTTTATTGACAAAGTCGCTTGTTTCGATGGCATCACCGACGGCATATACGCCAGGCAAAGAAGTTTCTAATTTGTCATTTACGATGATGTGACCTTTGGCTCCCAGTTTAATACCGCTTGCTTTAAGAAAACTGGTATCAGGCGCTACGCCGATTGCCAGAATCACAACATCTGCTGTAAGACGTTCCCCGCTGCTTAGAAGGACTTCGATTGATTCATTATGGTCCGTAAAAGCTTTGACACCATCATTTAATTTAAGCTGAATACCCTGATCGTCTAATTCTTTTTCCACAAGGAGAGCCATCTCCGTATCAAAGGGAGCCAGAATATGTGGCGCCGCTTCCACAAGAGTAACAGCGAGATTACGATCTTTAAGGTTTTCTGCCATTTCTACGCCGATAAAACCGCCGCCAATAATAATGGCGCTTTGGATGTCCTGACGATCAACAAATTCTTTAATGGAGTCTGTGTCAGGAATATTTCTTAAAGTGAAAATCCGGCTACTATCGATACCGGGAATCGGCGGACGAATTGCCTTTGCTCCCGGTGACAAGATGAGAGAGTCATAACTTTCTTCATACATGCCCTTTTCCTTACTATTGACCGTGACTGTTTTTTTCTCTGGGTTGATTGCAGTTACTTCACTATTGACTCTGACATCAATATTAAACCGAGAATTGAAGCTTTCTGGGGTTTGCACTAATAAATTGCCGCGCTCCATAATGGTTTCGCCAATATAATAGGGCAAGCCGCAATTGGCGAAAGAAATATATTCATCGCGTTCAAACATAATAATTTCAGCTGTTTCATCAAGCCGTCTCAATCGTGCCGCTGCCGATGCGCCGCCGGCTACTCCACCGATAATCAATACTTTTTTACTCATAAGCAACCTCCTTAATGGATGTGGTTTAATCAGGGAATAATACTTTGATAAGCTGAATCACTGTTTCGTTGCAAACCTGATAGTTTACTTCCAGACCATTTCTGCTTCCCGTAATAATTCCGGCAGACCGTAGTTTTTGTAGATGCTGCGATACTGTGGATTGCGGCAAATCTAAACAAGATTGCATATGAGAGACATTGCAGGAACCCTTACTGATCAATCCCCTGACGATACATAACCTGACAGGATGGGCCATTACTTTTAATAGCTCGGCATACTGGGTAAATTTTGCATAGTCTTTTTCCATGGGTTTATCCATCCTTTTAAATCATTATATTTATATAATACGATATATAGATATTTAAAGTCAACTTGTCAAAGAAATTTAATTTGGATTTCATCGTGATGATTCTTACTTTGCACAGGATTGACATAGAGCTAAAAAAGCTCTGAGCGCAGGCGTTAGCCATTTTTCCTGATGATATAGTAAGATCGTGTTTACGTTAAAAGCAGGACCGTTCCAAGGCAGTGCGACTAATTTTTTGTCGACGATTTCTTGTTTGACCGAAACTTCAGGTAGAAAGGCGATGCCTAAACCGCAGATAGTACATTCTTTAATGGCGCCCATGCTAGAAAGCTCCATAAGAGAACTGGGCTTCACTTGCTGCTCTTGCAGCATAGCCAGAATGAGCGGGCGATAACCGCAGCCAGCCATGGTTAAAATGAGACATTCTGTTGTGAAGTCGGCGGGGGTAATACTTTGTTTTGCTGCCAAGTGATGCTGGGGACTTGCAACAAGGAGCATGGATTCTTGTTGCAGAAGATTTGCCGCAATATTAGGGATGGTGATTTTATCTGTCAGCACAAGCGCGATGTCAATATCATTGCTTTTTAAAAGTGGGGGCATCTTTTCGCAGGGTTCTGTTCGTACGCGAAGTTCTACTTGGGGATACTTACTACGATATTCCTGAAGAATTGCGGGAAGACGATATACACATAGCGTTTCGGCTGCACCAATCGTGAGACTGCCGCGGTAAACTTGCGGTGAAAACTCAGCTTTCGCTTTGGCGCAAAGCGCTAAAATAGTTTGGGCATTTTGCAAAAAGGCTTTTCCTTCGCTAGTAAGTTGAATATTTCGTCCCAAACGTTCGAATAACTTGACTTGAAGTTCTGTTTCAAGCTGGTGGATTTGGCCAGTAATATTAGATTGAGCATAACCTAACTTTTCTCCCGCTTTAGTAAAATTTAGCGTTTGCGCGGCGGTGCAAAATATTTGTAATTGGCGAAATTCCATGGAAATCTCCTCTCAATCTATCAGTTTAAGTGATAGAAATGATATAAAACACTTATTTTTTCTGTTGATATTTGCATGATATACTGGGACAGAAAAAAAGTCTATAGTTTGGGAGAGTGAAATGTGATGAGTAATGTATTTTACCGCAGCTTAAATAAACACTATCTGGAAGTGGACTATGGCGAAGGCATTTATTTATATGACAAGGCTGGGAATAAATATATTGATGCTTGTTCGGGAGCAGCAGTAGCCAATTTAGGTCATGGCCATCCTAAAATATTGGCGGCTATGCTCAAACAGGCGGGCAAGGTCGCTTTTAGCCATTTGTCGCGCTGGACGTCAGAGCCGATTCAGGAATTGGCTGATTTAGTGGCTGATTTGGCGCCTGGATCCTTAAATAAATTATATTTGGTTTCCGGTGGTTCGGAAGCCACTGAGGCGGCGCTGAAAATGGCGCGACAGTATTATGTGGAAAGAGATGGACAAAGTTCAAAATATCGTGTGATTTCTCGTTGGAAAAGCTTTCATGGTAATACGATCGGCGCATTATCGATGACTGGCGATAAACGGCGTAAAATCTATACACCGTTGCTGTTGAATTTACCTCATATTGTTCCCGCATACTGTTATCGTTGCCCTTTTGGCAAAAGTGAAGCAACTTGCGAAGTTGACTGTGCCTTAGATTTAGAGCGCGCCATAAAAATGGAAGGCGCTGAATATGTAGCGGCATTTATTGCGGAAACTGTTGGCGGCGCTGCTTGTGGGGCAATCGTTCCCCATAAGGATTATTTTAAAATTATTCGCGAGATTTGCGACCATTATGATATTTTATTTATTGCTGATGAAGTGATGGCTGGCTTTGGCCGTACTGGATCGATATTTAGTATTGCTGACTGGGGCGTAGAACCTGATATGATTTGCGCCGCGAAAGGCATGAGCGCTGGATATTCGCCGTTAGGGGCTGTAATTGCCCAAAAAAAAATTTATGATACTTTTAAAGCGGGGTCAGGTGTATTTGTCCATGGTCATACTTATGGCGGTAATCCCTTGTCAGCGGCGGTTTCTGTAGCTGTTATCAAAACATTGCTTGAAGAAAACATTGTAGAAAATGTCCAGACCGTAGGAGCGTATCTGCTTAATTTACTTAAAGAAAAGCTGCTTCCCTTTTCTTTCGTTGGTGATGTCAGAGGCAAAGGGTTGCTACTTGGCGTGGAACTTGTCAAAGATAAAATAACAAAAGAACCTTACCCGGCTAACCTGGCGATTGCTGACAAACTGACAATGACGCTACTTAAGCATGGCGTTATTGTTTATCCCGGGAACGGCAATGCTGATGGAATAAACGGCGATCAGTTTTTATTGGCGCCGCCGCTAATTATTACGAAAGATCAAGTAGATGAACTTGTTGATAGTCTTGTGGCAGGATTTCATGAATTTGCTCATGAATTAGCTTCTTACTATTGAAGGAAAAAAACAATAAGCTGGTGAATAAGAGTTTATTACAGTATAAAATCATGAAGTTTATTTTAATGAGGTGGTCAATTTATGGAGAATCCTTTTGTAATATACTCTTTTCACCGTGATGAGGCTGGAGCTATGGACGATTTTTATCGTGCTGATGGTTTTGCTACGCAGGAATCTGCTGAAGCAACAGCTCGTGAACTGCTTGCAGAATATGTAAAATCTGATTATGACGGTTGGGTGGAGATTTATGAGCTGCAAAAGGACGGTATTTTGCAGCATATTTCAACACTAAATAAAGAAAGTCTGACAGTATCATAAATAGTGCTGAGAAAGAAGATGCCGCAAGGCGTCTTTTTTTGTAGGTGTGATAAAAGTAACAGCAATAAGCCCATAAAGTTTTTATAATGAAACTAATATATTTTGCGGGGTGATCAAGTGGATAGAACAAGTGCAGGAGAGTACATTGTAGTGTTAAAAGAGTATTTTGCCGCTGACAGCAGGCGAATTAATCACGCACTGAAAGTACTGGGCGCAGCGGAAGCGATTATGGCTGGCGAACAGGTATCAGAACAAATTCTTCAAACTGTCATTCCAGCAGCGGTTTTTCATGACGTCGGAATTAAATTGGCAGAGCAAAAATATCATTCTGCCGCGGGACCTTATCAGGAGCTAGAAGGACCGCCTGTCGTGCGTCAGCTTATGGAGCAGCTTGGTAAACCAAAAGATCTGATTGAGCGCGTGGCTTATATTGTTGGTCATCATCATACGGCTGATAAAAATGACGGACTTGATTTTCAGATTATTTGGGAAGCTGATTTGATCGTAAATATTGAAGAGGAAGAAATTTATCGACACAGTGAAAAGATGCCAGGAATTATTGAAAAAAACTTCAGAACAGCTACAGGTAAAAGGCTGGCTCAGGAACGGTACGGATGGAATCGTTAAATGGCTGGGGGCGATTTTGGTAAATGGACAGAATGGATCGCGAGAAAAAAAGTGTAGAAAAACTGATTTCTATCTACTGTCAAGGCGTTCATCAACAGCGTTCGGAGCTTTGTCAGGAATGCAGCGAACTATTGCATTATGCCCGGCTAAGATTGGAGAAATGCCCGTTTCAGGCGAAAAAGCCTGTCTGTGAGAAGTGCTTGATTCATTGCTATCAACCAGAGAAACGGCAGCAGATTATTTCAGTCATGCGTTATGCTGGACCTAAAATGATTTATAAAGATCCCTTACTAGCCTTGCAGCATCTATTTGGTGTTTTAAAGTGTCACCTTCGATCAGTAACAAAAAATTTACAATAAGTTAGGACTTTTTTCATATTTGCCGGGACAAAAGACCTTGACTTCCTTGCTGCTGAGATGTAATATTATACCAACAAGTTGTGTTAGCAATTTTTCGTATCACAAGACAACATGAATATGGGCAAACCTATCGAAAGGTAGGGACGCAAAGCCATGGGTCTAAAGACAGAATGTCGATGATTGCCAGGTTGCCGATTGATATAATTGTATTTAAACCAGTCATTCGGCTGGTTTCTTTATTTTTAGTGGCAGGAGGAGATTGTAATTATTTATGATATGTTAAAAGAATTGCAAGAAGAAATCGAGAAGCATCGTTTAGCTTTAATTGATGTTCTTGCGCACAAAGGTTCTTTATCCACTGAAGCAATTAAGTTAAATAAAATTTTAGATGAAAAAGTGAAAGAATATCAGCTATTGCGAAGAAGATTAGCGTAAGTAAAATGCGGCTGTTTTGACAAGATTTTGTCAGAACAGCCGCATTTTTATTTTTTTTGATACCTTTAGGATTAAACCTCATCAAAGCGATAGCTTGTCATTGATAAAGAACCTAGTGTACAAGAATCATTAAAAATGGAAAGTTGGTCGTTAGAACCTGCCGCACCAAGGGCGTAAAGCAGGGGATAAAAGTGATCCGGCTCAGGGAAGGCAAGGTTTGCCGCTGGGCCAGCTTGAGAATAATCAATAACTGCCTGATAATTTTTAGCGATGATGCTTGTTTTAATATAGTGATCGAAGGATTCGGCCCAATCATAGCCTGTTTCTAAGTCCCAGGCGATACGGGAAAGGTTATGGACTACATTGCCGCTAGCGAAAATAAGAACCCCTTGTTCTCTTAATTGGCGGATTTCCTGACCAATTTGAAAATGTTTGGCGGCAGAGGCATTTCTGTCAACGCTTAGCTGATATACCGGAATATCAGCTTGCGGATAGAGGCGATGTAGAACGGACCAAGATCCGTGATCGAGTCCCCAGCTATTATCAATAGCTACAGGACTGCTAATTAAATTTTTTGTAATCTGGGCGAAATGGGGTGAACCTGGTGCAGGATACTGGACTTGATACAATTCTTTGGGAAAACCATACATGTCATAAACTGTTTTAGGTTCTTTGGCGTCGGTGATTCTAGTACCTGCCGTATACCAATGGGCGGAAATTGCCAGAATCGCTTCTGGCCGCGGTAAGCTTTGACCGATTTCGCTCCAAGTTTTTGCGTATTTGTTATTATCTATGGCATTCATGGGAGAACCGTGTCCGATAAAGAGGACAGGCATTTTGGATTTTTGTTGTGTCATGACAAAAGCCTCCTTACTAAGATCTTCTATTTATCTTATTAGTCAGCGTAAAGTTCTTATTAGATATGGCCTACTTCGATTTTGTTTCAAGTGTTAGACAGTAGTTGATAAATTGTTGTAACGACGGTGAAAGATATTTATTTTTATGATAGACAAGCGAAAAATTTCGTTGCAAGGAGAGTTCTTTTATCGTCAAAGCGATTAAAGTGCCATCAGCTAATTCGTGGCGGACAGCTTGACGTGAAATGACACTAATACCTAAATTGGCCATAACGGCTTTTTTTATGGTTTCTGCGTTATTATAGACGCCAATCACTGTATAGGTATAGCCTTGTTCTTTCATAGCTTTTTCAAAGAGTTCCCTTGTTCCGCTGCCGCTTTCACGTACGAAAAAACCGAGTGAGGCAATCTCTTTTGCTTTTAAGTGATTTTTCGTTGCTAGACTATTTTGGGGCGAAACAATACAAATCAATTCATCCTGGAGAAAAGGCTGACTGTGTAAATATTCCGAGTGAATTTCGCCTTCTACTAAGGCCAGGTCGAGTTCATCTTTTAAAAGCATCGCTTCTAGTTCGGCTGTGTTGTGAATTTCTGAGAAAATTTCCTGCTGGGGATTTGTCTGCTGGTTATAAATTAGAAGATCTATAAGCAGAGCTTCACCAATTGTTACACTAGATCCAAGGCGCAGCCGACTCGTTTTCCCGAAAGAGTGCATTTCGTCTTCGGCTTGTTTATTTAAATGAATGATGTGACGGGCATATACAAGAAGGCGACGGCCAGCTTCAGTTAGAAAAAGTTTGCGTCCCAATCGTTCAAACAAAAGCGCTTCATAATGTTCTTCCAGTTCTTGTACCGCTAAACTGACGGAAGGTTGTGTCATATGCAGGCTTCGGGCCGCTCGGGTCATATTATTCTCATCGCATACGGCAAGGAAAATTCGCAGATGGCGTAATGTCATAAAAATCCCCTTATATAGTTTTACCTATTGTTTTTATCAAATTATACTATTTTACTTATTTTACCGCAAGTGATAGACTACAAACCAAGACAGGAAAGGGGATTTATCGATGAAACAAGAAAAGCTGTATGGGATAGGACTTTCTTTTTTATTTGCGGCGGTTGCTTATACTTTAGGACTATATTATCCGATTATTGGCGGACCTGTTTTTGGTATTGTGTTGGGGATGATTTTTGCAAGCGTGAAACGCCCGCAAATTTTAGAAGCTGGCATTTCGTTTACTGGCAAGAAGATTTTGCAGTATGCAGTTATTCTTTTAGGATTTGAGATGAATCTCTTTGAAGTAGCAGCTATAGGCGCGAAATCTTTTTCTGTAATGATTTTTACTTTGCTTACCGCTTTTGGCGTAGCTTACTTAGTGGGGAAACTATTAAAGCTTGATCGTAAGACAACGCTGCTGATTGGCGCTGGTACCGCAATTTGCGGCGGATCAGCTATTGCTGCTGTAGCTCCGGTGATTGCAGCAAAAGATAAAGAAATTGCTTTTTCTATTTCTACTATTTTCTTATTCAATGTAGCTGCTGTATTTTTGTTTCCCTTTTTAGGACACTTTTGGCAGTTATCTGATACTGGTTTTGGTATGTGGGCTGGTACGGCTATCAATGATACTTCTTCGGTTGTTGCTGCGGCTTACTCTTACAGTGATGCGGCAGGCAGTTATGCTACGATAGTCAAATTGACGCGGGCCTTGATGATTGTTCCCATCTGCCTCTTATTGGCTGGTGTCATGGCTTATCGCAATAAACAGAAAAACTCTTTTTCGTTTCAGAGAATATTTCCTTGGTTTATTTTATGGTTTGTTGTTGCCTCGCTGATTCATACAGCGGGAGTTTTGCCGGAAAGTCTTGCTGGATTATTAGGATCTTGCGGCAAATTTGCAATTGTGATGGCCATGAGCGCCATTGGCCTCAATACTCGATTGGTTGAACTTGTGAAAAATGGCGTACGGCCCATTCTATTAGGTTCAGTATGCTGGGCGGCAGTCGCTTTTGCTTCTTTATTTGTGCAGCATCTGAGTGGCCTGTTATGAGGAACTCATTAAGGCGAATATAGTGTCACTTTGTTTTTGCTTCGTTTGCTAAGGTAGAGTGCTTTATCAGCACAGGCGACTAACTCGTCAAGCGAAGTTATGTCATCAGGAAATTTTGCTAGGCCAATACTTACGGTACAGCCGTTTAGTGATGTTTGGCTGCTTAAACGAATGGTTTCCGCTAAGGAAAATAACTCCTCTTTGGAAAAGTTGCGTAAAATAATGGCAAACTCATCACCGCCAAAGCGAAATACGGCTTGGTTTCCGGCAATGTCTTGCATGATTTTCGTGAATTTTTTTAGAATATCGTCCCCAACTAAGTGTCCGTCAGTATCATTGAGACGTTTAAAATAATCAATATCTAAGAGCAGCAGTCCGATCGATTCAGCCCAGAGATTTGTTTGGCAGCGGCTTAATTCTTGGTCAAAAGCACGGCGGTTGTAAGCGCCTGTTAAAGAATCCTTATCGGCGGCTTCTTCCAAATTTGTATGGATTTCTGCTAACGTTTCAATCGTGTTATTGTAGACAAGCGCCATTTGGCGAAACTCTTTGGCATAATCAAGGGGATTTAGTTTTTTATAGTTGCCTTTTTTTAGACTACTGAAAGATTGAATGAGTTGTTCTAGTGCTGCGGTATAACCTTTAGCGATGTAAAGTCCAATAACAATGATTGCGATAATACCAAGAAGCGATAAGAAGAGATTTTCGTAAACAAGCATATTGCGGCTACGTACAATATCTTCTGTTGGGGTGCTGACAGTTACAATCCAGCCGAGATCGGGTACTTTGCTGTAGCCCACATATTGCATCGTTTCCGAAGGCGCTGTTAACATTTTAGCGCCTTCTTCGTGGTCTAGTTGATCAAAATACGCTGTGTTTTGACCAATTCGTTCTTTATTGGGGTGGTAGACGATCGTGCCTTGCCGATCCAACAGGGCAATATAACCGTTACGGCCAAAGCGTTTATTATCAAATAGAGAAGCAAAGGTACTTCTGTCTAGTTTTATCGAGCCAATTACGGCTCCTGTAACCTGGCCGTTGTTCATGATGGGGACAGCAATTGTAATCACTTTAAAATTCATGACTGATTTTAAGACATCACTGATATAGGTCCGCCCAGTAATGACTTGTTTAAAATAATATCTGTCCGATACATTGAAAAAGACGGGACGATATTCATTGCCTGATAGGCGTACCATATCGCCCTTTTGATCGGTAATAATAATCATATCTACTTCCGGCATTAAGGCATTTGCTTTATCAAGCAAATCTTGGTTTCCTCGGATGCTCTCATCTTCGGCAATAATTCGCAGGTTTTTCTCCACTTTAGCGAAATAATCGGAAAGCTGGCTGCTCATATTATTGGCGGCTTGCTCATTAATATCTAAGAGGAGTGAATCTGTGTCAGAAATAAATACTTTATCAAAAACGATAAATTGCATGAAACTTGTTAAGATGATTGACAAGCTCAATAAAAGGGTAATTTTATGAAAAAGCCGCATGGAATCATCCTACCCATCATGATTATTTTGATATAAATTTTACGGTATTTTGTTCATTATAACAATACATAGATTTTATAAATTGGAACCTTTGTACATTAAATCTTTTTGTCTTTTTGTTGCTTTTAGCTAAAAAGGAGCAAAATCTTTGTTCATTATAACTATAGATTTTTAATGCAAAGATTGATATAGTAAGACAAAGTTACATGTATGGTAATGATTTAAAACTGAAAAATGATTGCGATGGCGCAAGACAGGATATATTGCTGTCTTGCGTTTTTGTTTTTTAGACTCATCTGTTTAAAAGGTAGAAGGATGTCGCAGGATTTGCTGGAATGACTCAGGAATTATGATTAGTAGAGAAGCATTTTACAGCGGAAAAAACATAGACTGAAAAGAGGAGTTGATTCTATGGCTTTGAATCAATTTTTTGCAGACACTGTTTTTTTAGGCGGAAAAGTAATTACGATAAATAATCAAAATGAAATTTGCGAGGCTGTTGCTGTACGGGGAAATCGGATTATTTACGTCGGCAGTCGCTTGGGAGCAAAGGAGTATATAGGAACAAAGACAACTGTTATCGATCTTAAGGGGCGAGTGGTGACGCCGGGGTTTATTGACTGTCATTTTCATCCGATTTTATATGGCTTTTTTGATGGAGCGATTATTGATATAACCTATGAAAAAGCGAAATCGATTGCGGCGATTCAGGCCATTATTGTGCAGGAGGCAACGAAGCGGCGCCCTGGTGAATGGATCAAGCTGTGGGGCTATGATCAAAATAAATTGCAAGAGCAGCGTCATGTGACTATTGAGGATCTTGATGCGGCGGCGCCAGAAAATCCCGTGCAGTGTATGCGAGTCTGCGGTCATATGGGCGTGTATAATACGTTGGCACTAGCAGCTGGCGGAATTCATAGCCCGGCCGATGCGGCTAAGTTTGCGAAAAATGAAGTTGTTGTTGAAAATGGTCGCCTTACAGGCATGACGAAAGAAACGACAAATTTTTATCTTTGGTCTAAGGTTGTCTATAGTGATGCAGAAATGCGGGCGGCTCTAAAAAAATCCAATGATTTACTCTTGAAAACAGGCATTACATCGATTCATGATCCCGGTGAATTTGGCGCACAATCATTTCAGTTGATGCAGCAAGCTTGCTATAATGGGGAGTTCAAGCCTAGGGTCTATGCGATGCTGCACAGTGTTTTTGGTAAGCCTTTTTCTAAAAAACTCTGCGATGATTTTTTGGCGCTGGGACTGCAAAGCGGGATTGGCGACGAAAGATTTAAACTAGGTACGTTGAAAATTATGATTGACGGCGGTACTAGCGGCCCGTCCTGTGCGACCCGCCAGCCTTACAGTCATAATGAGAAGCTGCCAGGAATTTTGACCTGGACCCAGGATGAGGTTAACGCTATGATTGCGACGGTACATACGGCGAATTGTCAAATGACAGCCCATGCTGTAGGCGATTTGGCAGTAGAAATGATGCTTACAGGCTATGAGCAGGCAGCGGCGAAGTATCCCCGTGAGGATTGTCGCCACCGTATTGAGCATTGCGCTTTAACTGATGAAGCGCTGATTGCTCGTATGGCTTCCCTTGCAATTATTCCTGTCTCAAATCCGGCATTTATGACGATTAACGGTAGTGACTATCGCCGTTACTATGGCGATAGAGCCGATTATATGTTTGCGGCGAGAAGCTATATTGACGCGGGGCTGCGACCGGTAATCGGTAGTGATGCGCCAACTTGCGAAGAGAGTGTGATGCGCGGCATTGACGGCTCTGTCAATCGCCGGGATCGACGAACCGGGGAAGTGATTGGCGCTAACCAAAAGATTACTGTGGCAGAAGCGTTGCGGCTGTACACGATTAACGGCGCCTATGCGAGCTTTGAAGAAAACATCAAGGGAAGTATTGAAGTGGGAAAACTGGCTGATCTTGTTGTTCTCTCCGAAGACATTCTAGCTTATCCCGAGGAACAGTTGATGGATATTCAAGTGGACCTTACCATGATTGATGGCGAGGTAGTTTATGAACGGCTGGAAGGCTAGAATATTCTCAATTTGATAAGAAATCTTTTAACGAAGTGAATTGACAGAAAATATTTCCTCTCATATACTTAAAAAAAGACGGTTTTACAGCTTTACTATTTTAAAACTTTATAACTAGGAATGATGACTGCGGGAGAGACGCCTTCGAGGCGCACCGAAGGAGCAAAGCTTTGTTCAAACTCTCAGGTAAACAAACTGCAGCCGGACCAGACTCTGGAGAGCACACAACGATGTGTCACCGATGGGGACTCCGTCAGGAGTAAATCTCTCAGGTAAAAGGACAGAGAACAAGAGTGAAACTACACTGTTGTTCTCTGTCCTTTTTGTGTGCTCTAAAATCAATGGTATTTTCTTCATTAAAATGATAGGAGTGATGTAAGTGACGGCAAAACGAACCCCTCTCTACGAAACCCATTTGCGTTATGGTGGTCGAATCGTGGAATTTGGCGGCTGGTCGCTGCCAGTTCAGTACAGCGGGATTAAAGAAGAGCATCTGGCAGTGCGGACGAAGGCGGGACTGTTTGATGTGTCCCATATGGGAGAATTTCTGGTCACAGGGAAAGATGCTCTAGATTTTTTGCAAAAAGTAGTGACAAATGACGTAGCGAGATTACAAGAGAACCAGATTCTTTATTCACCCATGTGTTATAACGACGGCGGCACTGTTGATGATTTGCTTATTTATAAATATTCGGCTGAGCAGTATCTGGCGGTAGTGAACGCGGCGAATATTGACAAGGATTGGGCCTGGATGGAAGAAAATAAGGCTGGTTTTGCTGTTACGCTAGAAAACCTGTCAGATCAGACAGCCCAACTGGCGCTGCAAGGGCCTGTGGCTAAAAAGATTCTTGCCAACCTGACGGATGCTCCCTTAGCGGATCTCACCTATTACTGGTTTTGGCCGGAAGTGATTGTTGCAGGCAAGAAGGTACTATTGTCTCGCACTGGTTATACCGGCGAAGATGGATTTGAATTATACTGCGCACCTGAGGATGCTGCCGATCTATGGGAAGCGATCATGGAAGTTGGTAAGCCTATGGGGCTTTTGCCAGCAGGTCTTGGTTGTCGCGATACACTGCGCTTTGAAGTCTGCTTTCCTTTATATGGTCATGAATTGACCGCAGAAATTACGCCGATCGAGGCGGGAATTGGCTTTTTTGTAAAAGTTGATAAAGAAAATTTTAATGGGAAAGAAGTGTTGGCAAAGCAAAAACAAACGGGGCCGCAGCGCAAACTGGTGGGGATTGAAATGGTCGGCCGCGGTGTGGCTAGAGCGGAATATCCCGTCTTTTGCGGCGAAGAAAGAATTGGCCAGATTACAACAGGCTCTTATGGACCGTCCCTAGATAAAAATCTCGGACTGGCTTTAATCAACAGTGAGTATGCCCAAATCGGTCAGGAGCTTTTTGTGGAGATTCGTGGTAAAAAAATTGCTGCCCAAGTGATTTCAAAACCATTTTATAAACGGGAGGAGAAATAATGATGAACATTCTAGCAGAATTAAAGTATTCGAAAGATCATGAGTGGGTTCGGGTTGAAGGCGATATGGCTTATATTGGTGTAACCGATTTCGCACAAGCACAGTTAGGTGATGTTGTGTTTGTCGAGCTGCCAGAAGAAGGTCGCGAACTAACAGCTGGTGACAGTTTCTCTGTCATTGAATCAGTAAAGGCTGTTTCGGATATTTATGCGCCAGTTAGCGGGAAAATCGTAAAGGTCAATATGGGGCTAGAAGATGCGCCAGAATTGATCAATCAAGATCCTTACGGTGAAGGCTGGATTGTTGCTGTAGAAATTTCCAACTTGGCTGAACTTGACGCTCTGTTAGACAGTACAGCCTACGAAGAACTTGCGGCCGAAGGGGGCCACTAATATGGCCTGGAGCTATTTGCCTCATACGGAAGAAGACCGTCAGGCGATGCTTCAGGCGATTGGCGCTTCTAAGATCGCTGATTTGTTTGAAGATGTGCCAGAGCGTGTTAGGTTGCAAGGTGATTTGCCCCTGCCAGCGCCCTTGTCGGAGCACGAGCTTGCCAGTCATTTACGGCAGCTTGCGCAAAAAAATGATAATCTACAGGATTTTACTTGCTTTTTAGGCGCAGGCGCCTATGATCGCTATATTCCCAGCGTGGTAGCTCATGTACTGGGGCGATCGGAATTTTATACGGCTTATACGCAGTACCAGCCAGAAATTTCGCAAGGGTATTTGCAGGCTCTCTGGGAGTATCAATCCATGATCTGCGAGCTTACGGGCATGGCTGTGGCCAATGCATCTATGTATGACGGCGGCACGGCGTTAGCGGAAGCGGCCATGATGGCGGCCTCTGCTAAGGGAAGAACTAAAATTCTCTTAGCGCAGACGGTTCACCCTCATTATCGGGAAGTTTTCGCTACGTATGGCCGTGATAAGGAACTGGTGACAGTAGCAGCGCCTTATGCTGACGGAGTGACTGACTTAGTCAAGCTAGAAGAACTTTTCGATCAGGACACGGCGGCGCTCATTGTTCAATATCCTAACTTTCTGGGGTCGATTGAAGATATAAAAACATTAGGGGATTTAGCTCATAGATACGGCGCCTATTTGATTGTAGCAGCAGACCCGATTGCGCTCGGAATACTGGAAGCGCCAGGTCATCTAGGTGCTGATATTGTTGTCGGCGAAGGACAGGGATTGGGATTGCCGCTTTCCTTTGGCGGACCCTATCTTGGTTTTTTTGCCACAACGGAGAAGTTAATGCGCAAAATGCCTGGTCGCATTGTCGGACAGACGACAGATACCCGGGGAAATCGCGGTTTTGTGTTGACGCTGCAGGCGAGAGAACAGCATATTAGAAGAGAAAAGGCTACGTCGAATATTTGCTCGAATGAGGCGCTTTGCGCTCTAGGGGCGGCTGTTTATTTAAGCGCTCTCGGCAGAGCAGGATTGCAGCAGACAGCCGATTTGTGTTTGCAAAAATCTCACTATGCCTACACGGAACTGCTAAAGTTAGATGGCTGTGAACCAGTTTTTTCGCAACCCTTCTTTGCGGAATTTGTGATCAAGGTAAAAACACCGCCAGCTCTGTTAAATCAAAAACTGCGAGAGAAAAAGATTCTAGGCGGTCTCGATCTGGGAAAATATTATCCAGAACTTACGGGGTGTCTATTGCTTGCCGTAACCGAAAAGCGAACGAAGGCAGAAATTGATTCTCTTGTTCAGGAAATGGGGGCGTTATTGTGAAAGAGAGCCAAAAACTCATTTTTGAAATGACGAAGCGTGGTCGCTGTGCCGTAGATTTACCAAAACTGGATGTACCAAGCCAAGCAGTGACTGCTTTTATTCCCCCAGATTTGCTGCGGCAGGAACCGGCGGCATTGCCGGAAGTGAGTCAGCCTGATTTGATTCGACATTACACGGGACTTTCCAATCGGAATTTTGGTGTTGATTCTGGTTTTTATCCGCTGGGATCTTGTACGATGAAATACAATCCGAAAATTAACGAAGATGTCTGCCGTTATGACGGCTTTGCTGCGATCCACCCACTTGAGGACAGTGCTTCCGTGCAAGGCGCTTTAGCGCTTTTGTATGAAACAGAGCGATATCTAGCGGCGATTGCTGGCATGGAAGCCGTTACCATGCAGCCTGTGGCTGGGGCTCACGGCGAACTGACTGGGCTAAAACTGATTCGCGCCTATCATCGGTCGCGCGGTGAAGTGCGCACAAAAGTGATTGTACCTGATTCGGCCCATGGGACGAATCCCGCTACTGCTGCCGTCTGCGCCCTAACTATTATTGAAATTAAATCAAATCCCGACGGCTCGGTCAATCTGGCAGCTTTGCGCGAAGCAGTTGGGCCTGATACAGCAGCTTTGATGTTGACAAATCCTAGTACATTAGGTCTGTTTGAACGCCAGATTGAGGAAATTGCCGCGATTGTTCATGCTGCTGGGGGACTCTTGTATTATGACGGAGCAAATATGAACGCCATTATGGGAATTGCCCGTCCTGGTGATATGGGTTTTGATGTAGTCCATTTTAATCTGCATAAAACTTTTTCCACACCGCACGGCGGCGGTGGTCCTGGTTCCGGTCCTGTAGGCGTTAAAAAAGAACTTGTACCGTTTTTACCTGTCCCGGTGATTACGCTTACAGGTGGTCAGTATAATTTTGATTTTGATCGACCGTTATCGATCGGCAAAATGCATTCTTTTTACGGGAATTTTGGCATTATTGTCAGGGCTTATGCTTATATGCGCACTCTTGGTGCGCAAGGACTTCGGCAGGTCAGCGAGGATGCTGTATTAAACGCCAATTACTGTCTGAGTCAGCTAAAGAGCGATTATGATTCTCCCTTTGACCGTCATTGCATGCATGAATGTGTTCTTACTTCTAAAAAACAACGTGAATTTGGCGTGAAAACTCTCGATATTGCCAAACGACTCCTTGATTACGGCTATCATCCGCCAACCATCTATTTTCCGCTCATTGTGGAAGAGGCGCTTATGATTGAGCCGACAGAAACAGAAAGCAAAGAGACGTTAGATGGTTTTATTGCTGCTATGCAGGCCATTGCGGCAGAAGCTCAGGAGTGTCCCGAAAAAGTTATAGGGGCGCCGCATGATACGATAGTTGGCCGTCTCGACGAAACAACAGCGGCGCGAAAACCGGTGGTACGATGGCAGAGTTAAATAGAAAAGTCATTTTTGCGTATCCGAATCAGACAAAAGCGATTACTTTGACAGGCAGTCGCTGTGACTTAAAATGTTCTCATTGCGGCGGGCATTATCTCCAAGGCATGAAACCAGTCACCGCGATTGCGGCAGAGAAACAGCGCGGCGCCCGCAGTTTTTTAGTGAGTGGCGGCTGCCTCGCTGACGGTCGGGTTCCTTTTGGTGATTCGCTAGAGCTTTTGGCAGAGTTAAAGCAGGACGTCCGCTATAACCTCCATGTAGGACTGATCGCCGACGATGAGATTGAGAAAGTAGCTGCTCTAGCTGATACGGTTTCCTTTGATTTTGTGGGGGATGATCAGACGATTCAGGAGGTTTTACATCTCAACCGCACGGTGGCCGATTATGCCGCTTGCTACGAGAGCCTTAAACAGCACTGCAGCGTTATTCCTCATATTTGTATTGGTCTCTATGGCGGCGAAATTCGCGGTGAGTACCGAGCCTTAGAAGAATTACAGCGACTAGGAGCTGACAAAATTACTTTTATAGTGTTTACGCCGACGAAGGGAACCTCTTTCGCCGATAAAAATCCACCGGCTTTGACAGAAGTAGAAAAAATTTTTGCTGAGGCAAGACGCTTATTTCCTCATATACCGCTGCAGCTTGGCTGTATGCGTCCTGGCGGCGCTTATCGGCGGGAACTTGATTGTATGGCGATTCAAATGGGATTAAATGGAATCGTAAATCCAGCTAAAGATGCTGTCAAACTAGCTGAGGAACTTGGGTTACAGCCTGAGCGGCGAGAGGAGTGCTGTGTGCTATGACAATGTGGAAAGTATCAGCAGGGACAGCTGCCGTGATGGGGAAAAAACGCTTAAAAAGTGATGCTATGCCGACTACGGCCTATGTCATGCTTGGCGAAGATTGTCAGGGAAACTGTTCGTTTTGCGCGCAGTCGCGACAGAGTAGCGGCAATAAAAATTATTTATCGCGGATTACCTGGCCGAAAATAGCCGAAACAGAGGCTGCGTCAGGCATTGCTGCCGCTTGTGCAGGTGGCCCCTTTAAACGCATTTGTCTTCAAGTTGTGAATAGTCAGGGCAGTATGGCCGCGACGCTGCAAGCTCTTTCAGTTTTGACTGCTGAGGGCAAGGGTAAGCTGATGGCGCCTATTTGCGCATCTAATTATATTGTGAATTGCGATCAGGCAGGGGAACTACTGGCTGCTGGTGCTGAAAAGGTTTGCTTAGCTCTAGACGCCGCATCGCCTGCGGTTTTTGCAACAATGAAAGGCGGTGATTTTTCACTGCGCCGTAACCTTCTCTCAGATTGCGCTGCCGCTTTTCCTGGTCGGATGGCCACGCATCTTATTATCGGCCTGGGCGAAACTGAAAAAGAGGCGGTACGTTTTCTAGCTGATTGCTTAAAGGAAGCGATTACCGTAGGGCTCTTCGCCTTTACGCCTGTAGCGGGAACACCGCTGGCCAATCGAAAGCCGCCGGAGATTGGCGTGTATCGCCGGATTCAAATGGCTTATTATTTGCTGCAGCAAGGCTTTGGTTATGAAACAATTTTATTTGATGGCGATCGAATCAGAGGTTTTAATCAAGTGGATATTTTATCAGTTTTTGCTAGCGGAAAAGCCTTTGAGACGTCAGGTTGCAAGGATTGTAATCGGCCTTATTATAATGAACGGCCAGGCGGTACGATTTATAATTATCCCCGTCCGCTGAGTGACGGAGAAATTTTGCAGGCGATTCGCGAGAGCGGTATAGGCGGTGAAGGGCAAGATGTTTTGGCGTGCTGTTGATACAGGCGAAAACTCAGGCGCGGTAAATATGGCGATCGACGAGGCCATTATGGCTGCTGTGAAAGCGGGAAAAGCGCCGCCAACGTTGCGGTTTTATGGCTGGAAGCCAGCTACTTTAACACTGGGTTATTTTCAAAAGGCTGCAGCAGAGATTGATCTTGCGCGCTGTCAGGAGAAGGGGATTGCTGTGGTGCGTCGCATGACTGGCGGCAGAGCGGTGCTGCATGACCAAGAAGTGACCTATAGTATGATTGTCGGCGAAACGGAACCGAATATTCCCCGGACGATTACGGCCTCCTATCATTATTTTAGTCAGGGACTGCTTAGGGGATTAAAAAATTTAGGCATTGATGCGCAGCTAACCATGCCAAGAGCTGCCTACAGTCAACGGCGAAAAGAACATTCGTCAGCTGCTTGTTTTGACGCACCGGCTCAGTACGAGATTACGGTTGCTGGCGCGAAGCTTGTAGGCAGCGCACAAGTGCGAAAACACGGTGTTATTTTACAGCACGGCTCTATTTTGCTTGATTTTTCGCCAGAAGACCTGGGGGCTCTGTTACGCGTTGATTCCGAAGAAATGCGGCAGCGTCTTACCAAGCTTCTAGGTGACTCGGTTACAGCGTTGCATAAACTGCAACGAAGGCAAACAACTTATGAAGAAGTATGTGAAGCTCTGTGCGGCGGATTTTCACAGGCTTTAGATTTTCAGTTAGTGCCAGGAGCTTTGACAACTGAAGAAACTACAGCAAGTAAGCACTTGGTTCAAGAGAAGTATAGTCAGGCGGCGTGGAATTTGCGGCGCTAATAAGGAGAGAATACGATGGATTATGATATGGCCGTTATTGGCGGCGGCCCCGGAGGTTATGTAGCGGCGATTCGTGCGGCACAACTGGGAGCGAAGGTTCTGCTCCTGGAAAGAGCAGCACTTGGCGGCGTTTGCTTAAACCGCGGCTGTATTCCCACTAAAACGCTGCTAAAAAGCGCTGAAAAATGGCGCGATCTAAGTCATTTGAATGAATTTGGCATACAGGTTGATGGAGCTTCGTTTCAGTACAGCAGTGCGCGCGAACGTATGCTGAAAGTCACTGCGACGATGCGTCAAGGCATAGAACAGCTCATGGGGAGTAATCACATTACCGTGAAACGAGGTATAGCCAGTTTGTGCGGTATACAGCAAATTAAGCTTCAAACAGAACAAGGCGATGAACTGTATACTGCGGAAAAAATTATTATAGCTACAGGCTCTGAAACGGTAAAACTGCCGGTGGCTGGCGGTGACTTGCCTGGCGTGATTGATAGCGACGCCTTGCTAAACTTGCCAGAACTGCCAAAGCGGCTTGCCATTGTCGGAGCAGGTGCTGTGGGCGTAGAATTCGCTGCCATTTTACAGACCTTTGGCTGTGAAGTGACACTGATTGAAATGGCGCCGACGATTTTGCCAGACGTAGATAGCGACATCGTAAAGCGCATGGCTGTGATGCTGCGAAAACAGGGAATTAAGCTGTTGACAAAGCGGACAGTCACGAATGTTGCGGCAGGGACACCCACTAATGGTAATACTTCAGAGCTAGTAGTTACCCTGGCTAACGGCGATCTAATGGAAACCATTACGGTGGATAAAGTTCTCGTTTCTATTGGTCGTAAGCCTCTTGCTCATGATTTGGCCTTAGAGACTGCCGGCGTTGCTTATTCAACTAAGGGGATTGTAGTTAATGAGAAACTTGAGACGAATATAGCGGGGATTTACGCTATTGGTGATGTTACCGGAAAGTATATGTGGGCTCATGCGGCTTCCGCGGCAGGAATGATCGCTGCCGAAAACGCCTGCGGACAAAATCATACTGTAGACTATGCGGCTGTACCTAGCTGTATTTATACCACGCCGGAAGCGGCGATGGTTGGTATTACTGAAGAGACGCTAAAAGCAGGCGGCAAAGAATATAATGTAGGTAAATTCAATTTTGCTGCCAATGGGAAAGCGGTTTCTATGGGTGAAACAGATGGTTTTGTCAAGATGCTATCGGACAAGAAAACTGATAAGCTACTTGGCATGCACATCTTAGGTCCTCATGCGAGTGACCTCATTATGGAAGGCGTTCTAGCTATGCAAAATGGCTTAACTGTGCAAGCTGTTGCACAAACGATTCACCCACACCCTGGGTTAGCTGAGGCGATCATGGAATGCGCTCATGGCATTGGCGGTGTGATGATTCATCAGGCGCCGATTCAGAGAAAATAAGGAAACGAAAATAATAATAAAAAAATAAAAGAAGCGCTTTGTCAAACCTGAAAATCAAAGTACAGGTTTTGGCAAAGCGCTTCTTTATTGTAGAATCGTCATATAAACGGGAATGGCAAAGACGGCTAACAGCGTAGTTAATGTAATAAGAATAGACGCATACTCACTATCGGCTTCATAGACCTTGGCAAGAACTGCGGTTTGGGTCATAGCAGGTAAGGCCGATTGAATGACAAATACCTTTTTCATGAGTTCAGGAATCGGGAAGAATGAAGCTACAAATAAAACAAGAAATGGTGAAATTAGAAAACGCCCAGTTAATACAAAGAAAATATCTTTGCTCAGCTTCAGTTGACTTCGCTTTACGCCATACATAGAGATCCCAATAAATAACATAGATAAAGGGGTTGTCATACCACCAAGATATTTGCAGGTATTCATTAGAAAATCAGGCAGGTGAACATCTAAGAGAATTAGTAGTACCGCTAGGGAAAATCCCATAAACGGTGGAGAACAAACTCGCTTTAAGCTAGCAAGGCTAATGAGTTTTGCTGGAGCTTGTTTGCCATCTAAGCTAATCGAGTAGTTGCCAATGGTCCAAAAAAGAAAAGCATTGGCCAGAAAATAAACAAGAACATAAGGCAGGCTTTTTTCTCCAAAGAGCGCTAAATTGACTGGTACGCCGACGAATACAGAGCTAGAACAAAAGAAAGCGGAACGAAATGTACCTTGGTGGTTTTTTGGTACTTTGATGATTTTAGAAATGAGAATACTGATCAAAAATCCTAGCAACATTGATAGAATCGGTACGATAATTCCCGAAAAGAGCGGAATAAAATGATCTTTATCAAAGGTACTGAGCAGGTTCCACAGCATGTATGTCGGCAAGGCAACATAATTAACTAGGCGGGGAACTAGGGGGACGCTTTCCCCTCTAAACCAGCCGCCTTTTGTCAGAAAATACCCAAGTGAGACCATAATTACTATGGTCATTAAACTAGTAATTGCTTGAAAAAAGGCCATGAAATTTCCTCCTGCGAGCGAAACAAGACTATTCGTTGTTCTTGTTGGCTAAATTATGTATTATTATAACAAAGATGATATTTTATGAATAATAGGTAAAAACTGTTTGTTCTATAGGAAAAAACAATAAAAGAGGCTAACGAAGTGGATATAAAACAATTAACATACTTTCGGACTATTGTGGAAGAAGGTAATGTAACTGGAGCTGCGAAGCGGTTATTTATGGCTCAGCCTTCTCTCAGTCAGCAGCTAAAGCTGTTAGAAAGCGAGCTTGGCGTTCATTTGATTGAGCGGGGAAATCGACGAATTCGATTGACTGAAGCTGGTCGGATTCTTTATGAAAGAACAGGTATGATTCTTGATTTAATTCAAACCACAGTTCAAGAAGTGCAGGAAGCTCAGGCGGGCCAGCGCGGTACGTTAGCGATTGGTACCATCGCTTCTTCTGGTGTAACGTTGTTGCCAGGCATAATCCGCGATTTCCATGAACAATATCCGGAAATCCAATTTCAATTACGCGAGGGCGATACGCAGGAAATTTTAGAACTCTTACAAAATAAACGGATTGAAATCGGGATTGTGCGCTCTGGCTTTGATCCGGCTTTTTATCATTTTCTCGATCTGCCCTCTGAACCAATGCTTGTTGCCATGAGCGAAAGGTGGCAAGGAGAGAGGGGGAGGGGGTCGATCGCATTAGCGGATTTGAAAAATAAGCCGCTTTTATTACATAAAAGCAATGAAATGATGATTAAAAAATGTTGCAAAATGGTTGGGTTTGATCCTTTTATTTGCTGTAGTGGCGACGATATACGGACACTTCTCGTATTAGCAAATGAGGGGATTGGTTTAGCCGTTGTGCCGCGTTCGGTGCTTGGACTGATTCCTAGTCAACATTTGCTTTATCGTGAGCTAGAAAATTCTCCATTAGAAATTAAAAAAGCCGTTGTTTGGCTTAGGCATAGACGATTATCGACGGCAGCGACACGGTTTCTACAAATTTTGCTTAGTAAAGGTAATGATTTGCCGAAAAATAGCGACAATTAAAGCCGGGAGAGGCATTGCTATTTAATAAGGGAGTGTGTTATACTACAACCAAATATTTTAGATATGGTAAATTTTGTGAAGTGACAGGGGGATTTTTAGCATGTGCCCATTTAAAAGCAACTGCCAAACGTGCGCTGTAAATACGAAGGATTTTAATATTTGCGCTCGTTTTAAAGTAGCTTTTTTAGTCGGTGTTGACAAAGTGCCTGGTGACATGAAGTCCATCGATTATCATCTAGTTGCTAGTCTTTTGGCAAAATAAATAGTGATCGTTTTAGCCGCCGAAATATGATTTTGGCGGTTTTTTCTTTGAAAAAGTCATTAAATTAAGCAGGTAATTTTTGATTTTTGTGGAAAATTTAGAAAATAGAATGGATAAGGAGCTGGTTAGATGAATAATTTTCAGTTTCAAAACCCAACTAAGATTCTTTTTGGCAAAAATCAGGTGAAACGTCTGCCGAAAGAAATACCGGCAGGATCAAAAGTCCTTTTAATTTATGGCGGCGGCAGTGTAAAAAAGACGGGGGTTCTTGATGCGGTAAAATCTGCATTGAAAGAGTTCGAGACTGGTGAATTTGGCGGTATTGAACCGAATCCGGCCTATGAAACACTGATTCAGGCAGTAGAAAAGATTAGAAAAGAAAAGTATGATTTTTTACTGGCAATTGGCGGCGGTTCGGTTATGGACGGTACGAAATTTATTGCAGCAGCTGTTCCTTTTACACAAGAGGATCCGTGGAATATTGTAGCGAAAGGGTTGGCCATTCACGAGGCTGTTCCGTTTGGAACGATTGTTACCTTGCCTGCTACAGGATCAGAAATGAATCCGACAGGTGTTATCAGTCGAAAAGAATGGAAAGATAAACTGGCGTTTTCTAATCCACTGTTGTTTCCGAAATTTTCAATTCTTGATCCCGAGTACACTTATACACTGCCAATGAAACAGGTTGGCAACGGTGTTGTTGATGCCTTCATTCATGTGATGGAACAATATATGACCTATCCTGTACAAGCCAAGGTGCAGGATCGTTTTTCGGAAGGTTTGCTGCTTACCCTAATCGAAGAAGGGCCAAAAGCTATTGCGAAGACGGACGATTATGATGTACGAGCAAACTGGATGTTTAGTGCTACCTTGGCGCTAAATGGATTGATCGGTCAAGGCGTTCCGCAGGATTGGGCCACCCACATGATCGGCCACGAAATTACAGCGCTTTACGGATTGGATCATGCCCAAACGTTGGCGATCGTATTACCAGCGCTGCTGACTGTCCGAAAAGAGCAGAAGCGTGATAAGCTGCTTCAATATGCAGACCGAATTTGGTCATTAGGGAATTTGCCGGAAGAGGAACGGATTGAGCAAGCGATTGCAAAAACGCGTGAATTCTTTGTTGCGATGGGCGTGCCAACACATCTTTCTGAATATCACTTAGGCGCTGATGCTGTTGAAGAAGTGGTTAAGAGTTTAGAAAAACACGGCATGGTAAAATTAGGGGAAAATGCTGATATTACACCAGCGGAAGTTAGAAAAATCTTGCTGGCTGCTTTATAAAGTATAAGGGATCTAGCTGCAAATCAGCAGCTTAGATCCCTTTTTAATAAATGAAAATGAATTAGTATTCCACATTGTGAAATTTATTGTTAGAACTGTGGAAATATTCTTGTAAAAACAAAAAATGAAATATATAATAAAATTATAAAATTCGTGAAATAAAGTTTTATAATATGGAATTTTAAAAAGGGGGTTGTAATAGACGAATAAGAAGTTTCAGCAAAATAAATGTGGGATTGCTGCAAAAACAGTCTTTTTGTGTAATGTAAACCGGTACACTAATGAATTTTAAGTTATTAAATAGCGAGAAAGAGATTTTGGCGATGAATTTTTATATTATTAATAGATTCATGAATTAATACGCAATTTAATGACAGAAGGGAAGGCTAGAATATGCAAATTAAACAGAAAATTGATAAAATTCCTGGCGGTCTCATGTTAGTTCCATTGTTTTTAGGAGCTCTGTGTCACACTTTTGCTCCTTGGTCAGGCAAGTATTTCGGATCGTTTACCAATGGCTTGATTACAGGAACTGTACCAATTTTAGCTGTTTGGTTTTTCTGTATGGGGGCAGCGATTGATGTTCGCGCTACTGGAATTGTACTGAAAAAATCAGGTACTTTAGTGATAACAAAAATTGCTGTTGCTTGGGTTGTCGCTTTAGTAGCGGCGAGTATTCTTCCTGGTAATGGGATTCAAAATGGTTTTTTTGCCGGACTTTCTACGATAGCTATTATTGCAGCTATGGATATGACGAATGGCGGTCTTTACGCTTCGATTATGCAGCAATATGGTACTCAGGAAGAAGCGGGAGCTTTTGTATTGATGTCCATTGAATCAGGTCCGCTCGTTACCATGTTGATCTTAGGTGGAGCCGGTATTGCCTCCTTTGAACCACACTTGTTTGTCGGTGCGGTTTTACCCTTCCTCGTTGGTTTTGTTTTAGGGAATCTCGACCATGAACTGCGTGAATTTTTTGGCAAGGCGACACATACAATGATTCCCTTTTTTGCCTTTGCGCTAGGAAATACAATTGATTTAAGTGTGATTCTAAAAACAGGTTTACTGGGTATTTTACTTGGTGTTGGTGTTATTATTATTACAGGAATTCCGCTTATGCTTGCTGATAAATTTATTGGCGGCGGCAATGGAACGGCAGGGATTGCTGCTTCTAGTACGGCTGGCGCCGCTGTAACGAATCCTATTATTATTGCTGGCATGAATCCGGCGTTTGAACCTGTTGCCCAGGCAGCAACGGCGCTTGTCGCCACATCTGTTATTGTAACATCTGTTTTAGTGCCGATCATTACTGCTTGGTGGAGTAATTATGCCAAACGCAGAAAAGGCGATACTTTAGTAGAAAAAACCAGCTATTAACGAGGCCCTCTTTGCATTATTGAAGCAAGTTTTTCTGCTTCGATAATGCTCTTTTTCATTTATTGACAAATTTCCAAATATACTGTAATCTTTTAACTATTATAGGAAAAGATATTGATTCACCATTGGGCAAACTTGTTGAAAAACAAGGACGCAAAGCCACTGGGTCTAAAGACGAAGGTCCATGATCGCCAGGTTGCTAGTTGGTTATTTTGTATCTCCATCGTCAGATTCGCAGCAGGCAGTCTGACGTTTTTTATTGTTTTTTTACATTTTATAATATAGAGGGGGATGAATTTTTTGGCAGTGATACAAGCGGGAAAGCAGAATATTGGCATGAAAATTGGAATTGGTTTTTTGGTTATGATCGTATTGATTCTGGTTTTGGGAATTGGTTTTTATCATGAATCAGGTAAGAATGCTAGCGCGATTAGTACTATTGGCAGCTCTAATACAAGAGCTTTAACAGCTGCTAAGGCCGAGAATGTTTATACAGGTGCTGTTTTGGAAATTCGCCGATTTATTGCTGACGGTGATGATAAATACCGTCAGGGGTTTATTGGGAAAATGGATACAGTGGTTGAATTAGAACAACAACTATTAGCGAAAGCGAGTTCGTCTGATAAAGCAGAGGTTGAAAAGCTAGTTAACAATACGAACACCTACTATTCTGGGGTTAAAGAGCGATTGATTCCTCGCTTAGTGGAGGCGCAGCAAGCCAAAAAAGCGGGAAACGGCGCCCTCCAGGCTAAAGCTGAAGCCGAAGCGGCGGCAGTAACCAAAGAATTAACGCCCTTTGCGCAGCAATTACAGGCCGCGTTGGCAGCGATTGAAGCCAATGAAGCAAAAGTGGTAACTGATATCGTAGCAGACTCTGCTCAAAATGCGGCCCGCGTTCAGTTCTTTTCTCTGGCTGTTATGGTACTGATTCTTGCTGTCAGTGTTTTGCTTAGTTTTGTGTTAACTCGGATGGTTGTGAAGCCTTTGCAGGTAATGACACAAGCGCTTGATCAAATGGCTAGTGGTGATTATTCGGTGCAATTGCCGCCTGCCTTTGTCAATCGCGGCGATGAATTTGGTCAAGTTGCGATGTCACTGGCGCATCTCAGGGAGAGTATGCGTGAACTCATTGGTTCGGTAGCCAAACAGTCAGAGCAAGTGGCGGCGTCATCAGAAGAGTTAACGGCAAGTGCTGATCAGTCAGCGCGGGCCTCAACGCAGGTTGCAACTGTGGTTACGGAGATTGCCGAGGGCGCTTTAGCGCAGGCGAAAGCCGTTGATGCAGCTGCCGCAACGGTAGAAGAAATGTCCCAGGGAATGGGTAAGATATCGGCTAACGCACTGGCTGTTAGCCAGGTGGCGGAAGCCGCGGCGAAAGCTTCTTTTTCTGGTACGGCCCGTGTGCAAAAAGCAAATGAGCAGATGGCTCATATTGAAAAAACTGTCGTGGAATCGGCCCAAGTAGTTGCTAATTTAGGGGCAAGATCCAAAGAAATCGGGCAAATTGTAGAAACTATTTCCGGCATTTCCGGGCAAACTAACTTGCTAGCCCTCAATGCTGCTATTGAAGCGGCTCGCGCAGGAGAACAAGGCAAAGGTTTTGCTGTCGTAGCGGAAGAAGTGCGAAAATTAGCGGAACAGTCCCAAGATGCGGCTAAACAGATCGAAGTTTTGATTCGTGACATTCAAGTCGATACGGATGCCGCTGTAGCTGCAATGGAAACAGGCACAAAGGAAGTGAAAACCGGTACTGCTGTTGTCGAAGAAGCAGGTGGTGTTTTTGGGGAAATCAAGGAACTGGTTAGTGATGTGACAGAAAAAGTGCAAGGTATTTCCCAGGCAATTGATTTAATGGCAGGCAATGGCAAAACTGTTGCTGCCTCTGTACAGCAAATTGATCAGGTAAGTCGCGAAACAGCTGGTAGAACTCAGACTGTTTCAGCTGCTACAGAAGAACAATCGGCTTCGATGGAAGAGATTGCTGCCTCAAGTCAGGAACTGGCGCGCATGGCGGAAGTACTTCAATCAGCGATTCGCAAATTCAAGCTATAAGGGTATTGTTAACAAAAAACAGGGTACTCTAGTATATTATGATACTAGGAGGTTGTACCATGGGTGATGAATTAGATCAATTGATTCGCGACCAAATTGTTCCCTTTCATTTGCGCAATGTTGAAGCGCTTGGTGCAAAACATCCTCATATTATGGGGATGGTCAATTCTGTGATGGCGAACCAAGAAAATCGGGCGGCGATCCGTATTCAAGAGCAAGGCAAGATAGTTGGTGAGTATACATTTTTACTGAAAGGCCTTAAAATTGAGACGGTCGAATCAAACACGCTTGATCCTCAGTTCCAGCATCCCTTTTTAGGAAAAATAAAACCTTTTGTGACGTTAGAACGTACCGTTTTAGAAAAGGTTTTGGCTGATGATAAAAATTATCTAGAGGAGCCGTTTTCCGCGGTAGTGCCTTATTTGAGCGAAATTACAATTCAATTTCTGCCATGAAAAGAGCCTAATGGCTCTTTTCTTTTTGGAGCTTACGGCAGGGTTTGGCGTGGTTTTGTCAAAATGTTATTATGAAATAACAGCGTCGGTAGAGGGGGAGCGTAAATGAAACAGAAAAAAGTGAGGAAAATTACTGCAATTGGCGACTCTACCGCCAATACAGATCGCCTTGAGGCGATTAAACAATTGATTTATAGCTGTAGCGCTGTTGCATCAAAGGAAGAATTTCTTACATCGCTTGTTCAGTTCATGCAAAAGGAGTTTCAATGTCAATGTGTAGGAATCCGCGTTCTTGATGAGCAGGGGGGGATTCCTTATCAAGCTTATACTGGCTTTAGTCAAGAGTTTTGGGAACAAGAAAATTTTGTGCAAATTTCCAACGGGGATTGTATTTGCACGCGTCTAGCCGCCGGAAAGCTGTTGCCGTGCGATTTGCATTTGATAAATGAACAAGGCTCGTATATTTTACCTGCTTTTTCTCAATTAGATGGTCTACTTAGTGAAGCGGATCTTGGCAATTATCGGGGAATTTGCGTTGCTACAGGATTTCAAAGTGCGGCCATGATTCCGATTGTTTATCAAGGAGAAATAATGGGGCTGATTCATCTTGCTGATATGCGACCCAATCAGATTCAAGCGGATATTGTCGCTTTGATTGAGGGAATGGTTCCCTTAGTAGCAGAAGTCTTAAGCCGCAATATAATCGAAAAGGCGTTGCTAGAAAATCAGGAACGACAGCAAATCTTAAATAATATTGTGCAAGTATTGCCTGGCTTGGCTTATGTGATTGATGCTGCAACGTGGCAGCTGCTATATATAAGTGTTTCGATGGAACAACTTTATGGCAAACGCGTGATTGGACAAAGCTGTTTTAGCTTTTTTGGAAAATCTGCCCCTTGTCATTATTGTCCTCTATTGGAAAATGGATCAAAAGAATACTTTGATAAAACAACAGGCGTGTATTATAAAGCGGAGTCGAGGCAGATTGAGTGGCCTGGTAGGGACTTGATGCAGCTTTTATTTGTCATGGATATTACGGAGCAAAAACTGGCCGAGGCAGCGCTAGAAGAAGAGAAGGAGCGTTATCGCGTTCTGCTTAAGCAGTCGGCTGAGGCTATTGTTGTCAGTGATTTTGCTACAAAGGCTGTTACCGAAGTAAATTACGCTTTTTCCCGACTCTTTGGTTATACGAACGAGGAAGCGTTGCAAGAAACACTGTTTTCGCTGGGGATTCTTTCGGAAAAAGAAGCGAAAAAAATGGATGTAAGCCTTCGGTTACAAGGGGTTTGGTCAAGACAAAATCGACGGTATTATCGACGGGACGGACAGCTCTTTTATGGTGAAATGCGCAGCTCTTTGATTACTTATTTAGGGAAAGAATTTGTTTTGTTTTCTTTTCGTGATTTAACGGAACGGCAAAGATTGCAGACAGAATTACAAGAACAGGTTTATTTGGCTCGACTGGTACAAACGTCATTATTGCCGCCGCCATTTCAAGATAGAAGGGTTGCGATTCGTACTATTTTTCAGCCTCTTTCACTCGTAAGTGGCGACTTTTATGGCTATCGTTGGTTTCATAATCAGCAAATTTTACATGGCTATTTAATGGATGTAACGGGCCATGGCATTGCTGCAGCGTTGCACACTTCTGCTATTAATAGTTTACTTAATGAAATTATGGATCAGGAAGAAGCTTGGACGAAAGCATCTATGCATCGATTAAACAATCAATTAAGTACTTATTTTCGTGATGGAAATTTTGCGGCTTTAATGGTCTTTACTTTTGATTTTACAAAGCGCAAGCTGTCTTACATTTCTGGCGGTATTAATTACTTGCTCTTGTCGCAGCGTGGTCAAGCAGAGTTAAAGAAAGTTCCTGGTATTTATTTTGGTTTAACTGATAAGGCAGAGTTTGAACTTCACAGTATGAATTTTGCCTCTGGTGATAGCTTTTATTTCATGACTGATGGCATTTATGAGCATTTACCGTCTGAGGTAATTGAAGGCGCCGCTGATTTTGCGGCAACGACAACATTACTCGAAAAAATTTCCTCTGGCGTTATCGAAGATGATTGTTCCGCTCTGGCAATTCATATTAAAGATTCCTTTTTGCAGAAGCAGTAGCTTTAAGTAAGAAAATATAGTAGACTAGCAAAGAAAGGTTTTACAAAGTTACTACTTTTATGAAAGAGGAGAGTCTATGCTGCGAGAAAAAATTATAAATTGTGAAGCTGGTATTTTAACTTACGGCCTTACGCCGCCTAAATACAACAATAGTCAGGAAAAGATCGCTGAAATCGCGCAAAAGCAACTAGAAAGAATTAAGAAGTTGCCGTTGGATGGGCTGATTTTATATGATATTCAAGATGAAGCCGATAGAGTTGCCGCAGATCGTCCCTTTCCTTTTATGAAAACCGTTGATCCTGATGTATATGCTAGTGAGTATTTGCAAGAACTCGATATTCCTAAGATTATTTATCGTTGTGTAGGAAAATATGGCAAAGTGGAATTGGCGAATTGGCTGAAAGAAGATAATGGTGAAGATCGTTTTTCCGTGTTTGTCGGAGCCTCGTCACGCGAACAAAAAGTTTCACTGACTTTACCAGAGGCCTATCATCTCCGTCAAGACGTAGCTTCTAAAGTGATGCTTGGCGGTGTCGTGATTCCGGAGCGTCATAGTAAGTACGGCGATGAACACAAGCGGATTTTGCATAAAAGCGAACAGGGGTGTCAGTTTTTTGTTTCTCAAGCTGTTTATAATATTGAAGCGGCGAAAAATTTTCTTTCCGAATACTACTATTTCTGTCAACAGGAAGAACGGGTGATGGCGCCTATATTGATGAATCTGACTCCTTGCGGTTCCATAAAAACATTGGAATTTATGAAGTGGTTAGGCATTAATATTCCTAAATGGTTAGAAAATGATTTAATGCATTCTGAAGATATTTTGGACAAGTCCGTGGAACTGTCTAAAAAGATTTTTGCAGAGCTCTATGAATTTGCTCTAGCGAAAAATATTCCCCTAGGCTGTAGTATTGAAAGTGTTTCGACACGCAAGGTTGAAATCGAAGCTTCCGTGGAATTAGCAAGATCAGTAAGCTCTCTCTTTGCAAGTAAACAAAAAAAGTAGGCGCCATACCAGGCTCCTACTTTTTTTATATGAATCTCATTCATTTTTCAGTTAGTTATAACGAGCCACATAATCTTCTAAGTGCTTTGCATTCGTGTTGATTTGTTCTAAGGTCGAGGCGATTTCTTCGGTGGTAGCAGCCTGTTCCTCACTAATACTGCCAGTTACTTCAATCGATTTATTAATTTGCGCTACCGCTTCTTGAATTTCTTTCAAGGTTACTTGAATCTTTTTTACAGCTTCTTGTGATTGATCGGCTAGCTTACGGACTTCTTCGGCTACTACGGCAAAGCCGCGGCCTTGCTCGCCAGCGCGGGCTGCTTCGATCGCCGCATTTAGACCAAGTAAATTCGTTTGCGCCGCAATATTTTTAATGAATTCGAGAATGTTAGCTGTGTCGCGATTTTTTTCTAGCAGTGTTTGGGCCAGCTTAATGGCTTGTTGTCCAGCCGCGGCCAGTTCGGTAGCGCTTTGTGCTACTTGCGTTACACTTTGCGTCGCTTGCGCTGTTGATTCGGCGAGCTCTGATACACTTTGGACTAAAACAACGCTGTCATTTAAGTCAATGCCTGAACTGAGGGTTCCGATAATTTCTTTATTGACACCATAGATGGGCGTAAAAATCGTTTTGATGGTTCGACCATATACTTCCGGTGGAATATCGGCAAAAGTAGTTTTTCCTGTTTTGATACATTCGACAATCGTCGGAATGTCAGCAATCGTTTTGCCGTTCGGCAGATCAAGTTCAAACTGTTTGGCACGGTGATAGCTAATATATTCGGTTAAGTCTGTTAGGCCTGTTGCCATATCTTCCCGAACAATCTGGTTTAGATAAGGAAGAACTAATTTAAAGGCAGCTAAAATTTCCTCGTTCGTCTCCGGAGTGTGGTCTTTGGTCATCCTAGGCATCCCCCTCAAAAGATATTTGTTACAAAAAGATTCGACCTTTTTTGTGATTTCCCTCTTTATTTTGTCATATTAATAATAAGAAGGTCGCTTTCTGTCAGTAGAGAAGGAACTCCCTACTTTAGAGGGTTTGTTTTATTTTTAGCGAAAGAATATAGTCATGATGAGTATGGAAAAACAAGCGGCTAAACGTCACTATTTGCTGCGAAAATTAAAGTATGAAAAAATTATTGCTACCAGCCTAGGTGGAGCTTTGGCGATTGCCTTGCTCGCCTTTTTGTCACATGATCAGTCCTTTTTAATCCCTCCTTTTGGCGCTTCCTGTGTGATTGCTCTGGTAATTCCTGATAGCGCCTATGCCAAAGCACGCAGTATTGTGGGCGGCCATTTTTTAGCGAGTTTAGTAGGGCTTATGGTGTTTTCTCTGGGGGGAGGGGCTTGGTGGTGCTACGGTTTAGCAGTGGGGCTTGCTATGTTGGTGATGCAGCTTACGCGTACATTGCATCCGCCAGCAGCGGCTGATCCTGTATTGATCTTGGAGCAAGGTCCGCTCGATTGGTCTTTTTTAATATTCCCTATTTTGGTAGGAACAATGATCCTCGTTTTGTTTGCTGCTAGCTACCGACGCTATTTCTTACCGCAGCGTACGAAGGAGCGGAATAAGCAAGTTTTTTTGACAAATGAGGGGAATAAAAGTAAAATAAATAAAGTATGATATTTCTTATCAGGCATGCTATGAGCGTGCTTTTTTTATAGTCCTGTCGTTTGGGATTTATTGTAAAGGGGGCTTCTAATGGTTATTGCAATTATTGACGGCATGGGCGGCGGCTTGGGAGTGCAGCTTGTGACACAATTGAAAAATCATAAACTTTCTGATGTAGAAATCATTGCCCTAGGAACAAATGCTTTAGCTACTAATAATATGGTGAAGGCTGGGGCTCATCGCGGCGCAACTGGAGAAAATGCTATAGCTGTATCAGTCAAAAGAGCTGATATTGTAGCTGGGCCGATTGGCATCGTCATCGCTGATGCCCTTATGGGTGAAATTACACCGCGGATTGCTGCGGCTGTTGCTGCAGTTGATGCCAGAAAAATTCTTGTTCCGGTTAATCAAAATCATTTTGAAATTGCTGGTTTAGAAACGCGGCCGATGACCTATTGGATTAAAGAGGCTGCGAATCGAATTGTGGCGCTTTGCCAGTAAAGGAGCTTGTTCATGGTATCACTTGAGAATAAAGTGCGTTTTGTTGAGACGGATCTTATGGGTGTTGTTCATCATTCCTATTACTTTAACTGGTTTGAGATGGGACGAGTCGAATATTTGCGGCAAGCTGGAATTTTGCTCAATGATCTTCTCGCGCAGGGGATCGTGTTTCCGATTACGAATGTGTCTTGTAAGTATCGTGCTTCCGCTCGGTTTGATGATGTAGTTTTGATTCAAACTACATTGAAGGAAGTTTCGAAAGTAAAGATGATTTTTACTTACGAAATTATTAAGGAAGCAGGCCACATTTTACTTGCCACTGGGGAAACGGAGAATGTGTTTACGAACGAAGCGGGAAAAATTATTCGACTGCCAGTCCTTTATTATGAGCGCTTAGTAGCAAGCCGTTTAGAAAAAAATGAATAAGAAAAGCTAATTTACCGAAAACAATAGTAAAATGGAGGCTTTATTGTGGATGCTTTGATGATCATTTTGCTGCTTATTATTCTATTTATTGCGGCAGTTTGGCTCTATATCGCCCGACAGGGAGATGCCGAATTTGTTTTTTTAGTGGAAGAACATACTCCTTGGATCGTAGAAGAACTTGATGATAGATCTGTTACCTTTACGGCCAAAGTTCCCTTTATCAATAAAGGGCGGCAGGGTGGTACAATTATGGATGCTTATACGCGCCATTTGCTGCCTTGTGAACAATATGATGCTGTTACTGTGCAGTCTCAACTTACGAATGAAGCCATGTTCCGAACTGACGGCTATTGGGAGTCGGTCATTGTTACGCCCAATGAGGGCGGTCGGGCCATTGTTACTGTGAAGCTTACGGCGAAAGAAGGAACGATTCAGACGGCTATGACCGATATGGTGAATATGCCTGTAGAAATTGTATATCAAATTGTAGCCCGCAGTGATTGGTATATTACCAAGAACCGGCTATTGTTTGTAGCGGAAGAAGCCCGCGAGGCGCTGAAAAATAAACTTGCTGCAGTGCAAGGCGAGTAAGGCCGAAAGGGGAGAAGAATCATGGAAGAGTTAGAATTAATACCAGTTCGGACGAGAATCTTAACCGATAGCGATGATATTGTTGATGTGATGGAACGTTACGCGAAAGAGCAAATTGGTCCTAATGATGTAATTACGGTGGCGGAAAGTGTTGTAGCAATTACACAAGGGCGTATGACGCGGCCGGAAGAGCTAAAACCTTGTTTTTTAGCTCGTGTGTTATGTCGGTTTATTCCGCAAGAAGGCAGTATGTCCAGTGTATATGGCATGCAGGCAGTTATGGATGTAGAAGGCAAGTATCGCGTATTGTTTGCGATGATTATAGGAATTTTAGGCAAAATGATTGGCAAGAGCGGTGTCTTTTATAATATGGCAGGACGTCAGGCTGCTTTGGTTGATGATGTAACAGGGACGATGCCGCCTTTTGACAAGAGTATTGTTTATGGTCCGGCTGATGCAGATCAGGTGGCTCAAAAGATTAAAGACCGACTTGGCTGTTATGGCGCTGCCGTAGCCGATGTCAATGATTTGAAACGATCGCTGATTGTAGGCACAAGCCAAGGACTGACAGCTGACAAGCTGGCAAAAATTTTAATTGATAATCCTTTTGGCAATGCCAGCCAGAAGACGCCGATTGTAATTATAAAAAATTACGCGCAAGCTGCCGACAAAATTTGAGTAGCAAGTAGATTTGTTTGAGAGACAAATTAGGTAGTGCAAAAGGGGAGGCTTAGGCTATCCTCTTTTTGTCATTTTAGGTTATACTAAAAAGATAAAGTAAGATGTAGGAGGTCGTTATGTCACCAATCGGTATGACCACAACAGTGCCTGTGGAAATTATCCTAGCTTCCGGTCGGAAGCCAGTTGATTTAAATAATATTTTTATTACCCATGATAATCCCAATTCTTATTTGGAGACTGCGGAAGAAGCTGGGTTTCCCCGCAATTGCTGTGGCTGGATTAAGGGCCTTTATTCGGTTGCTTTAGAGCAGGACGCGATTCAAGAAGTGATAGCCGTTACTCAAGGAGATTGCAGCAATACGCAGGCGCTCATGGAGACATATCAGCTAGAGGGAATTAAGACAATTCCTTTTGCCTATCCTGAAGATCGTGATTATGATATGCTGAAACTGCAAATGGAAAAGCTAATCAGCGCCTTAGGCACGACTTGGGATGCAACGTATGAAGTGAAAGAACGCCTAAAGTCAGTACGGGAAAAACTCGTTGAACTAGATCGTCTTACCTGGGAAACGAATCAAGTAAATGGTTTTTATAATCATCTCTATCTTGTTTCCAGCAGTGATTTTAACGGCGATGTAGGGGCGTTTGAGGCAGAGCTTGATACCTTTTTAGCGGAAGCGAGGAGCAAAAATCCTTATGAACAAAAGCTTCGCTTAGGTTTTATTGGCGTGCCGCCGATTATGCCCGAAATTTATGATTATGTCGAAACGCAAGGCGCCCGTGTTGTATTTAATGAAGTGCAGCGGCAATTTTCTATGCCGAATCAAGAAAATGATCTTGTCGAACAGTATCGTCGTTATACCTATCCCTATGGTGTTTTTCCCCGCTTAGCCGATATCGAAGAGCAGATTGAGCTAAGGCATCTCGATGGTTTGATTCATTATGTGCAGAGCTTTTGTTTTCGGCAGATTGAAGATATTATTTTTCGAAAAAAATTGGAGATTCCCATGCTGACCATTGAGGGAGATCGGCCGGGAAAGCTGGATGCGCGGACTAAATTACGCCTAGATAGTTTTTTAGAGATGCTGAAGTGAGGTGAAAAAATGATTTGTGGAATTGATTTAGGCAGTCGTTCTGTCAAAGTTGTGATTATGGATCAAAAACAAATTGTTCATAAAGCCCTTTATGAAACAGTTGCTTTCTATCGTCAATACGGCAAGCAAGTAGATGGTGAGCTTGTTGTTGATTTTGCTGCGCTAGGATTTGCCGATGTAACCAAGGTTGTAGCCACAGGTTACGGTCGAAATACGTTAGCGATTGCCAAAGCTACGGTGATTCCCGAATTGAAGGCCCATATGCTTGGCGCTATTGAACAAACGGGACTCCAAGATTTTACGTTACTCGATCTTGGCGGTCAAGACAGTAAGGTGATTAAGGTCCGTAAGGGAAAAATGCTTGATTTTGAGACAAATGATAAATGCGCTGCTAGTACGGGGCGTTATTTGGAAAATATGGCGACGGTTTTACAAATTTCCTTGGAAGAACTGGGGGATTATGATGAGAACCCTGTAGAGCTTAGTTCAACTTGCGCTATCTTTGGGGAATCGGAACTCATTGGCCGCATAGTCGAAGGTCACAGCACGGCTTCTTTGGCGGCAGGGGTGAATGCTTCCATTGTAAAACGAATTCGCCCGTTGCTTATCACTTTAAAAAGCCCCGTTTTAGTTTTTACTGGGGGAGTCGCTTGGGGTAAAGCTCTTGCTCGTATGTTAGAAAAGGATTTGGACGTTTCTGTTGTGATTCCGGCTGAGCCGCAGTTAAACGGTGCTATTGGCTGCTGCGTGTATGGCCGAGAGCAGTAAAGAAGGAAGGGAATAACCGTGTGGTTAGGCATTGATGTTGGCGGAACCTTTACAGATGCAGTTTTAGTTTCAGACCGAAAAATTGTTGCAAAGAGTAAGGCAGCGACGACGCATCAAGACTTATTACAAGGGGTGTTAACGGCTCTAGATGCAGCTATTGCCCATATCGCTCCAGAGGAAATTTCCCGTGTCGCCCTCTCAACAACGGTTGTCACCAATGCAATTGTTGAAAATCGGCTTGATCCGGTACAACTTGTCTTGATGCCTGGTCCGGGCATGAATACAGAAGGACTGTTTCCGGTAAAGCCATATGTAGCTGCTGGCTATGTGGACCATCGCGGACGCGTAGCTATGAAGCCGGAGCAAACGGCCTTGCTCGCTGATCTTGGTCCGATCACCGGTAAATCATTTGCCGTAGCCGGTAAATTTGCCGTGCGTAATCCAATGAATGAGGAATGTGTCGTCCAGTGGCTGCGAGAAAAACAGGCCAAACATGTTACCGCCGCCTCTACGGTCAGCGGTTCTTTAAATTTTGTCCGTCGTGCCAATGCGGCTTACTATAATGCCGCCTGCTATGATCTGTTTAATGCTTTTGCCGATTCGGTGGAAGCAGCCCTTGGCAAGCGTTCGATTGCGGCGCCTGTTCATATTTTAAAGGCCGACGGTGGAACGCTGCCGCTGGCTGTTGCTAGAAAGTCGCCAGTCGAGGCTGTGTTTACAGGTCCCTCTGCCAGCGTACTTGGTATTATGGCTTTGGCGCCAGAAGGCGAAGACGCTATTTCGTTAGATATTGGCGGAACCACAACGGATATTGCTTTATGGCGCAAGGGGCAGGCGCTTTTTGCCCAGCGTGGGGCCAAGATAGCAGGTTATGCTACGTCAGTGCGCGCTTTCCGGCTCCGTTCAGTCGGCATCGGCGGCGATAGTTACGTGCGCCGTGAAGCTGGTGAAATGAAAGTCGGCCCTGTGCGTAAGGGACCGCCTATTGCCGTAGGGGGGCATGAGCCAACCTTATCTGATGCCATGATTGCAGCGCAACAGATGGTTTTTGGGAATGAAGCGGCTGCTTGTCAGGCGATTATGAATCTGGCCATTCCCGGTCAGAGTCTTTCGGAAGTGGCTGCTGAGATTATGACTGTTGCCGCTGCGACGATTCAGGAAGCTATCGCGGCAACGATTGCCGAAGAAGAACTGCAGCCTGTTTATACAGTCAATGACTTGATTCATCCTGATCCGTTTACACCGAAGACAATTTTGGGCGTTGGCGGGGCGGCGGCTGGTCTGATTCCTACAGTGGCGCAACAGTTTGATTTACCTTACCTTGTGCCGGAATATGCTGAAATTGCCAATGCCGTTGGAGCCGCTGTTTCTCGGCCGACAATGGCGTTAACGCTTCGCGCCGATACTGCGGCTTCCTATTATACGATTCCTGAACTTATGCGGAAAGAAAAAATTGACAAAAAGAATTTTTCTCTTGCCGATGCGCAAAAAATAGCGAGAGAAGAATTAGCGCGCCAAGCTGCAGCGGCAGGTATGGACGCATCCAACATAGAGGAAGTGTATCAAGAAGAATTCAATATGATTCGAGGCTTTCAGACTGTGGGAAAAATGATTTCCTGCCGAGAACAGATCAAACCGGGCGTTTTGCTTTCTTTGCAACGTCACAAGGAGGCTGGCAGTCATGAATAAACTAGGACTTGTTTTTTTCCCAGCTTTTGATTGGGCCATTACGCCGACTCATCCCGAACGGGAAGAGCGTCTGTTATATACGCGTGATCAAATTGAGGAAGAAGGGCTGCTTGATCTGCCCAATATTATCGAATATCGGCCGGAGCTTGCTACGCTGCGCGATTTAGAGCGCGTTCATATTGGTGTTCCTTCTGTAGCCGCTCATATTAAAGAAGCTCATCTGGTAGCGGCAGGCGGCGCAATTACAGCAGCAAAAGCCGTTTATCAGGGAAAAGTGGATCGCTCCTTTGCTTTGGTACGACCGCCAGGACATCATGCTATGAAAGTGGTTCATGGTACGCGAGGGTTTTGTACTGTTAATATGGAGGCAATTATGATTGCCCATATGCGGCGGCATTTTGGCATTAAACGTGTGGCGATTGTCGATACGGATGTACACCATGGCGACGGAACGCAAGATATTTTTTATCATGATCCTGATACGCTTTTTATTTCATTTCATCAAGACGGTCGCACTCTCTATCCAGGAACAGGCTTCGCAAATGAACTAGGTAGTCCGAGGGCTTTTGGCACGACCATTAATTTACCTTTGCCGCCGGGAACGGATGATGTGGGGCTGCATTATGTGATTGATCAGCTTGTTTTGCCAATGCTGGAGGATTTTCAGCCGGAGCTGATTATCAATTCCGCCGGGCAGGATAATCATTATAGCGATCCTTTGGCAAATATGGCGATTACCGCCCAAGGTTATGCGCGACTGGCTGAAAAGTTAAATGCTCATATTGCGGTACTAGAAGGCGGGTATTCCATTGAAGATGCCCTTCCCTATGTGAATGTTGGGATCATTTTGGCTATGGCCGGTCTTGACTATAGCCGGGTCATCGAACCAGATATTGCTGCCAAACGAGGGCGCTCGGATATGGCTTACCTCAAGAAGTTAGTAGCTGATCAGACGGCGATTTGGCGAGCCAGAGACGAATTAAGAACGGCTGAAATGAATAAATGGGGCGATTTTTTTTCACGGCGTAAAAATATTTATTATGATGACAGCGGCATTCGCGAGCAACAACTAGAAAAGGTACGGCTTTGCCGTCATTGCCGCTCGTTTATGACAATTGCTACAGAAGCTGAGACGAGTTATTATGACAGCCAGAGCGCTTTTGTTGCTGTAGTTGAGGAAGACGCTTGTCCGGCTTGCCGACAAGAAGCCCGTGAAGCCGTTTACAAGGCCAAGCAGGAAGAGCGCTATGAGCATTATTTTATTCAGGATAAGCGCGATGATATATTAGAAGAATTATAGAATTAAAGATGGATGAGACAATAGATACAAAGCGAGGGCGGTTAGTGTGGCAAAACAAGAAATTGTAGTAGCAAGTAAAAATAAGGGAAAGATCAAGGAAATTGCCGAATATTTTTCGCATCTTCCCGTAACAGTCCTCGCACTAGATCAGTGCGGTGATTTTGGCGAAGTAGCAGAAGATGGCGCAACTTTTTTAGCCAATGCCACTAAGAAAGCCGTCGAATATGCCAAACAGACGAAGAAATTCTGTTTGGCTGATGACTCCGGCTTAGAAGTGGATGCGCTGCAATTAGCGCCGGGAGTTTATTCCGCTCGCTATGCCGGCGAGCAGGCCACGGACGCACAAAACAATGAAAAGCTACTTCATGCTTTGAAAGGTGTGCCAGAGGAGGCGAGAACGGGACGGTTTCGCTGCAGCTTGGTACTGGCAGGTCCTGACGGAGAGGTTCTGTTGACAGCAGACGGCGTTTGTGAAGGTCTTATTTTGCAGGCGCCGCAAGGGAGTGGCGGTTTTGGCTACGACCCTCTCTTCTTTGTACCAGAGCTGGGAAAGACGCTTAGTGAAGTGTCCATCGAAGAAAAAAATCAGTTAAGCCATCGCGGTCTGGCTCTTAAAGAAATGGCGCATAAATTGGCGGCGATGTTTCCGTGAAAATAGGAGTCATGAGTGATAGCCACGGCAATCGTCTGGCTATAGAAAAAGCGCTGCAGTATAGCGGCCCTGTTGATATGTGGCTTCATTGCGGCGATTACAGTCAGGATATAGATTTCTTGTTGCAGTGGACTTCTGTGCCGACTGTAGCCGTAGCAGGCAATACCGATGGTTGGACGCAAGCGAAATATGATGAGTTTCTCGAAGTCATGGGCAAGCAGATTTGGTTAACCCATGGTCACCGCTATCATGTGAAGCAGGATTTAACAGAACTTTTTTACTGGGGCACACATTATGAGGCGGATCTTATTTTATTTGGGCATACTCATAGCGCTTTTATGGAAAAAAATGCCGGACGTCTCTATTTGAATCCAGGTAGTGTCGGCTATCCTCATCGCGGCGAGAAAGCTTCTATTGCCGTTGTTGAGATTGCCGGGAATGAGTTGACTGGAAAAATCATAACCTTTGATATGCCGTAAGAAAATAAAGGGCTGGAGAAAACTTAAAGTCAAGTTTTCTCCAGCCCGCTTTTATGAATTGTTGGGACTCGATTGGTTTGAGAGGGACCGCTTTATTTAATGGGAATTTGATGAGACGGAGCTGTAACTTTTTCTTTTTTCGGTAAAATTACGAAGAGAACGCCATTTTTAAATTCGGCGCTAATCTCATTCTCTACCACATTATCAATATAGAAACTTCGTTGAAATTGACCAAACTTTCTTTCGCGACGGACATAGCCATCGTGGTTTTCTTCGACTTTTTCAGCCCGGTTGGCAGCGATTGTCAGATAATGATCTTTGTATTCAAGCTGGATTGCTTCTTTGTCGATACCGGGAAGATCGGCTTCGATCTGATAAGCTTCTGGCGTTTCCTTTAAGTCAACTCGGAAGGAAGTGCCAAATTGATTGAAGGGAGCAAAGAAATCTTCATCAAAGAAGTTGTCAAGGAAATTGCTGAAATAGTCGCCGCGTTTTGTTGGCATTGCTGTTTTTTTGAAAGGAACCATGTCAAACATAAGATCAACCTCCTTAATTGATTGCTTTTTCTTTATGGCTTTAGTATAAACTAAAGGTCAGTAAAAGTCTAATTAGCCAAAAGGTCAAATTTGTTTTTCTCGGATTATTAATGGGAAATATACGAAAATATTTTCTTTTTTCTTGTTTTTTTGCAAGCTATCAACTTCATTTGATTTTACCTTTTCCTTTGACAGTGGTACTATTTCTGCCTATAATAAAGAAATATGTTTAAAGAGAGAATGATTATCAGCTATATAAAGATGGGAGAGAGCTCTGTGAAATTGGCACTGACTCCTAGTATGGAGAATTATTTGGAAACCATTTACGGGCTAGGCCTAGATGGCCAAGAGGTTCGTGTTAAAGATATTGCTGTAAAGATGAAAGTTCGAATGGCCAGCGTAACAGGTGCGTTGCAAAATTTAGCCAAGCACGGCTTGATTTTCTATTTGCCTTATAAGCCGATTCGTCTTACCGAACGTGGCGCCGAGCTGGCATTATGTATTGCCAATCGCCATAAGATTCTTACCAGCTTTTTAAAAGATACGCTGGGCGTGGCTCCCGCTGTTGCCGAAGAAGACGCCTGTCGTCTAGAGCATGTTTTAAGCCGCGAAACCATGGCTGGTTTACTAAATTTTATGGTAGAGCATCATTTTATTAGTGATGGCGAAAAGACATCCATTGACTATTGGGAAGACAAAAAAGGCTCGGATAGCAAATAAATGTAACCTTTCGATGAAAAAATACGGAAAAAGAGTTGACAGTATGAGGTAAAAGAACTTATACTAGGGCCAAAACAATTCAATAATGATGCTATGATAGAGGAGCGGAAAATGAAGAGTATGCTTTTGAGCGGGCCGGCGATGACGGAGCAGAAAGGCATTTCCGCCGAAGTGAAAATCCCTGGCTGGGGTTTTTGCTGGTTTGGCTTTGAAGAGGAGTCAAACTGTCATCCAAGACCGGATGGAGTGCTATCTTGCAAAGCTTAAGTTTATACTAGGCGGTTGCGGGGAGTTCTCAGCGACCGCTATATTATTTTGGGTATATCCCGCTAGGAGGATCATTCATGTCAGAAAAAACACTGCCCTTTTCTCGCGAACAACTAGAAGCGATTGTAAATCAGTATCCTACGCCTTTTCACATTTATGATGAAGCGGCGATTCGCGCCAATGTACGTCGATTTTTACAGGCCTTTTCCTGGGCCCCAGCTTTTAAAGAATACTTTGCCGTCAAAGCGGCGCCGAATCCCCATATTATGGCTCTTTTAAAAGAAGAAGGCGTTGGCGCCGACTGCAGCTCTATGGCTGAGCTTGTTTTATCAGAACGCGTTGGTTTATCAGGCGAAGACATTATTTTCACCTCTAATGATACGCCGCCGGCGGAATTTCGCAAAGCTCGTGAACTTGGCGCTATTATTAATCTTGATGATATTACTCATATTGACTTTTTAGAAAAAGTAGCATCAATTCCTGAAATCATTTGTTTTCGTTACAATCCGGGACCGCTTATGGAAAGCGGCGGTAATACCATTATCGGTTATCCCGAAGAAGCGAAATATGGCTTGACGAAAGAACAGCTGTTTACAGCCTATAAACGCATGCAGGAAAAAGGCGTAAAACGGTTTGGCCTTCATACGATGGTTTGCTCAAATGAATTAGATCCGTCTGGCTTGATTGGTACAGCGAATATGATGTTTGACTTAGCTGTCGAACTAAAAGAAAAATTGGGCATTTCCCTTGAGTTTGTTAATTTAGGCGGCGGTGTCGGGATTCCTTATAAACCGGAACAGCAGGCGATCGATTTAGAATATTTAGGCCAGGAAGTGAAAAAGGCTTATGAAGCTAAAATCGTAGCGAACGGCTTAGCACCATTAAAGATTGCTATGGAGTGCGGTCGTATGATCACAGGTCCTTATGGCTACTTAGTGACAACAGCGATTCATAAAAAGGAAATTTACAAAAATTATATTGGCTTAGATGCTTGCATGGCCAACTTGATGCGTCCGGCTCTGTACGGTTCTTACCATCATATTACTGTCGTTGGCAAAGAAACAGCTCCGCTTGACCACATCTATGACGTAACAGGCTCATTATGTGAGAATAATGATAAATTTGCTATTGACCGAGCTTTACCCAAAATTGATATTGGCGATTTACTCGTTCTTCATGATGCTGGTGCACATGGCCATGCTATGGGCTTCAATTATAATGGAAAACTTCGTTCCGCTGAGCTTTTGTTACAGCCAAATGGCGCAGTCAAAATGATTCGCCGAGCAGAAACACTTGATGATTATTTTGCAACACTTGATTTAGAGGCTCCTTCTGTGCAGCAGACAGCTGCTGCAACGGTAAAATAAATTTTTTAACAGACAAAATGAAAGAACAAGCAAAAAGAAGGATTCTTTTTAGCTTGTTCTTTTTTCTTTACCAATATTCGCTAGAATGTTACAGTATAAGTAGTGGACTTTGGCAGAGCAAGAAAATAACCGCTCATTGAGCGGTTAGATCGCTGTACCTGCATAAAGTCAAGTCAGCTTTGTTTAAAATTCAATAGCACTTACATTTGTAGTATATGCGAAAATAAGCATTATGATGTTGCCAAATGATTAAATTTTTGTTAATTTGCGGACTAGACCCAAAACAGAAATAAGGCGGTGTAACTTCGTGCTGGAAAAAGTAGACTTGAAAAAAAAGCTAGACAAAGATACGTATCGTAAGGTTGTTTCTGAACTAAGAAAAAAAGTCGGTCTGCTGCAACGGCAGGCTCGAGATTTACAGATTCCGGTTATTCTCGTTTTTGAGGGCTGGAAAGCCGCAGGCAAAGGAACCTTAGTTAACGAATTGCTGCAAGCGCTTGATCCCCGGGGCTTTCAAGTTTTTGCAATTCATGAGCCAAGCGCCGAAGAGGCGGCGCGATCTTATTTCTGGCGGTTTTGGACGAAAATTCCGCCGAAAGGACGCATTGCGATCTTTGACCGCAGTTGGTACCGCCGTGTTTTAGTAGAAAAAGTTACGCAAACAGCAACAGCAGAGCAAGTAGCGAATGCCTATCAAGAGATACCTTCTTTTGAACGGCAGCTTGTAGCTGAGGGCGCTGTTATGATCAAACTTTTTTTGCATATAAGTCGTAAAGAGCAAAAAGAAAGGCTCGAAAAGCTAGCGAGCGATCCTGCTTCAGCCTGGCGGGTTACCGCAGAAGATTGGGAGCATCATAATGCTTATGAAAACTACTTGCAAGCTGTGGAAGTCATGCTGGAAAAAACGGATACAGATGCGGCGCCTTGGCTGATTGTCGAGGCAACTGACAAGCGGTTTGCTACTGTGAAAATTTTGACAGCTTTTGCGCAAGCGTTGGAAGAAAAAATTGACTTGATTCGACGCGAGCAGGAACAGAAAGCGAGTGTTTTGTCGGATACTCTACCTACTGTTGATCCCTTATTTACGGCAGCACAGTTTGATCAAAAACTGTTGAAAAGCTCTATGTTGAACGAAGTGGATCTGTCTTTAACGATCGATGAGGCGACGTATCAGGAAAAACTTAAGAAGTATCAGGAAAGAATTCGTGAAATTGAATATACTATCTATACGAAAAAAATGCCGGTACTTATTGTTTTTGAAGGCTGGGATGCCGCCGGTAAAGGCGGGGCGATTCGCCGCTTGACGCAACATATGGACCCGCGGGGCTATACGGTTGTGCCGATTGCCGCCCCAAATGATGAAGAAAAAAGCCATCATTATTTGTGGCGATTTTGGCGAAGCATGCCCAAGCAGGGGCATATTGCCATTTTTGATCGTAGCTGGTACGGTCGGGTCATGGTTGAACGTGTGGAAGGGTTTTGCCGTGAGGAAGAGTGGCGCCGGGCCTATCGGGAAATCAATGAAATGGAAGAGCAATGGGCTCATTTTGGCGCTCCCATCATTAAATTTTGGCTTCATATCAGTAAGGAAGAACAAAAGCGCCGCTTTGAAGAACGGCAGTCGACGCCAGAGAAGGAATGGAAGATTACTGGTGAGGATTGGCGTAATCGTGAAAAGTGGGAACAGTATGAAACGGCAGTTGATGAAATGTTTTTCCGTACAAGCACTTCCTATGCTCCCTGGACCATTGTTGAAGCCGAATCAAAGCCTTATGCTAGGATTAAAGTCTTAAAAACTGTTTTAGAGACAATTGAAAACAAATTATGACATGGGAAAACAAAATAAGCTATTTTTAAAATTTACAGAATAATTTTTCTTTAAAAAAGAGCGTTGATAAGGTAAAAAACCTATTCGACAAGAGGAAAAAGCTAAGCTATAATCAAAGAGGTTGTACGATTAGGAGGGACAAGTATGGGATTTCGACTGAAGCCGAGAGACGGGAATTTTTATGAATATATTGCCGAGTTAACTGTGCTTGTGCGGCAAAGCGCCGATATGTTGCTTGAGGCAATGAGTCATCCGGAACAATTAGCTGATTTATTCAGTAAAGTGGATGATTTGGAAAAACAGGCCGATAAAGTGACGGATAAAATTGTCGGACGTCTAAATGATACGTTTATTACACCGCTTGACCGAGAAGATATTTATGCCTTGGCGCAAAAAATCGACGATGTCATTGATGGTGTCCAAGGAATTGCCGAACGAATGACTCTTTATAATGTAAACAGTGCTTCCGAAGGTGCGTTGCTTTTAGCGGCTCTCGTAGCGAAAAGCGCGAAGCAAATGGAGCGGGCCTGCTCTTATCTGCCGGATCTAAAGGAAAAGCGGCTAAAAATTGAAGCGCGCTGCGGTCGCATTATTGAACATGAATCCGAAGGCGATCGATTATATCGACAGGAAATGGCCAAACTATTCCGCGAATGTAAGGACCCTATCGAAATCATCAAGTGGAAAGAGATACTCATGCTTATGGAAGACGCTCTTGATGATTGTGAAGATGTAGCCGCCTTACTTAAGGGAGTTTTGTTGAAATATGCCTGATTTATCGATTGTTTATGTAGTTGTCTTTTTCGCATTAGCCTTTGATTATATTAATGGGTTTCATGATACGGCGAATGCGATCGCGACGTCCGTTTCGACGCGAGCCTTGAAACCCAATCATGCCATTATTATGGCAACGATTTTAAATTTTTCCGGAGCGCTGTTTAGTACTGGCGTAGCCAAGACTATTGGCGGCGACCTTGTTCGTTCAGCTGACCTAATCAATCAACCTATGATTGTGGCGGCCCTAATTGGCGCCATTGGCTGGAATTTAATTACATGGTGGTACGGTATACCTAGCAGCTCTTCTCATGCTTTAATTGGCGGTGTCATTGGCACTGTCGCTTTAAATAGCGGTTGGGATGCTTTGAATGCTGTAGGGATTTTCAAAATTGTTTTATCTTTAATTTTATCGCCAGTGATAGCTCTTATTTTTGGTTATTTTATTATGATTATCCTGTTGTGGCTTTTTGGCCGCTTTGCTCCATCAGAACTGAATCATCGCTTTAAAAAGATGCAGTTACTATCGGCTGCTTTAATGGCTTTTTCTCATGGTTCCAATGATGCGCAAAAATCCATGGGGATTATTACACTAGCCTTACTTAGTGCCGGATATATTCCAACCCTGGATGTACCGACATGGGTTAAGTTTTCTTGTGCCGCAGCCATGGGGATGGGAACAGCGGTTGGCGGCTGGAAAATTATTAAAACCATGGGCGGGCGTATTTTCAAACTGGAACCGATTAACGGTTTTGCTGCTGATTTGAACTCGGCTATTGTAATCTTCTCTGCTACATTGCTTCATTTGCCTGTAAGTACGACCCATGTAGTAGCTGGTTCAATTATGGGGGTTGGCAGCGCGAAACGAGTGAGCGCTGTTCGTTGGGGCGTTGCCAGACAAATGCTTACAGCTTGGGTTCTTACGATTCCGTTGAGTGCTGTAACGAGTGCCTTGATTTACCAAGTTGTAATGATTATGTGGCCTTAATCTATTCGATTTTCTTATTTTGTTTAAAATGCAGAAAAATTCTGTTTATGGGTTTATATACCTATTGCAATTCTTTTCTGATCATGATACTATATCATCAATAGATCTCCTGTGATGTGCGTTAACTTCCTATATGTTCAACCTATGCAATATGTTCGGGATTCCGGTGTTAAAGAAAATGTTAAGCCCTCGTGGAAGGGACAACAAACACTTTAGTCAGGATGCCCACCTGCGAAGAGCGGGCTTTGAACATATGGAAGGACGGTATTACGGGTTCTTATTAAAGAAAGAGCAGAGACGAAAGTCTCTGCTTTTTCCTTTTCTCATTTTATATAAGGTTCAAAGCCAAACAGGTCGTCTCATTCAATTAGAACGAGGCGGCCTGTTTTTTTCTATTTATTCGCTGCTAGAAACTCTTATAAACTTTTTTAGCAGCGCCGCACACGGGACAGTGATCAGGAACTTCATCTAGGATGGTGTGGCCGCAGATCGGACAAACATAGACAGCGTCAAATTTCATATCTTTGCCTTTTTCAGCCAGTGTTTGAGCATCTTGGAATAATTTAGCATGAATTTTTTCTGCTTCTAGGGCATAATGAAAGGATTTTTCAGCGCCGCTTTCGCTTTGAAAGTGAGCTGCTTCTAAGTAAACCGGATACATTTGTTCGACTTCATGGAGTTCGCCGGCAATTGCGCCTTTGAGATTTTCGCTTGTTTTGCCTACGCCGAAAGCTGCACCTGCTGTTACTGCGGCATCGCCTGTTAAGTTACCCATTTCATGAAAATGATTGCTGGCATGTACTTGTTCCGCATAGGCAATGCCTTCGAATAAGCGGGCAATGTGGGGAAGCTTTTCTTTTTTAGCAATCTCGCCCCAAATGAGATACCTCATATGGGCCATACTTTCGCCGCCATAAGCAGAGTGGAGAAAATCAGCAGTCATTGCATTTTTTACAGCCATTTATAAATCCCCTTTACTAAATATTTTCTTCCTCTTCATTATATACGAAAGTTTTTTCTATTATCCTGCTGCACGAACGTTCTTGTCATAAAAAGAAGATATTATCCTGAAAAAGAAATCACAGGAAAAGTTGCCAAAACATACTGATATAAAAAAAGATGAAAAAGTATATAACTTTTTCAATTAAATTGATATAATACAAGCTGACTGTATAGTCAATTTAAGGAGGGTGCGCTGTGATGCCAGGAAAAAATAAAAAGAGTATGTACATCGTACTCGTTATTGCATTCGTGTGTATAGTGCTTGCTAGCTACCGTGTTTATGCGAATGTGGCGGCAAGTAAGAGTAAAGAAACGATGAATAATGCATCTAAAGCTGTTACCGTTGTGGTGGCAGATGTATCGCGGCGCGATATGGCGCCGCAAGTGGAATTTTCCGCTTCGCTAGAGCCAGTCTGGTTAGCTGATATTGCCGCCAAAGTGGATGGCCGGTTAGATAACTTGAAGGTCAATGAAGGGGATATCGTTGCTGCTGGTGACTTATTGGGGTCTTTGGAAACAAGTGAGCTTTCCGCGCAGATATTTCAGGCCCAAGGGAATCTGGCAGCGGCGGAAGCGGCGTTAGATCAAGCTGATGCTGATTATAATCGCTACAGCACGTTAGCGGCTCAAGGCGCTATTTCAGCTCAGACTATGGATAGTGTAAGAACGAAGAAAAATGCTTCTTTGGGGCAGGTACAAGCGGCGCAGGGAGCTTTGGCGTTGCTGCAGGAGAAAGTAAAGGAAGCATCGATTCTCGCGCCTAGTCAGGGCGTGATTACGAAACGGTATTTACAGGCAGGGACTTTTGTTCGCTCTGGTACGCCCATTGTGGCTATTGCCGATGTATCAAGCCTTGTAGCTAAAACGACGATCGGTGAGGGGCAAATTGACGGAATTATGGTAGGAACGCAAGTGAAAGTCAAAGTGGATGCTTTGGGCGGACAAGAATTTATGGGCGCAATCACTCGAGTTTCCCCTGTAGCTCAGCTCCCGTCCCGTACTTTTTCCGCTGAAGTTACGATACCGAATCCAGCGGGAGCATTAAAAGCCGGCATGTTTGCTAAGGCTACGCTTCCTACTAAGATTCATCAGGCGGCGCTTGTTGTACCAGAAAGTGCTCTCGTTATGAAAGAAGATCAAAAAACAGTTTTTGTAATTGATGGTGAAAATCGTGCGCGCCAAAAGACGATTACTGTAGGATATGTTGGCGATGGTTGGGCGGAAGTGCTTTCCGGTCTTGCTGAAGGTGATCAAGTCGTAAATGGGGGCCAGAATAAAATTAAGGATGGTGCGCTAGTTACTCCATCCAAGGAGGCGGCTGGTCAGTGAAAGGGATTGCCGTTTTTATTAAGCGACCAGTTTTCACGGTAATGCTAGTCGCTTTGCTTGTTGTCTTTGGGGTGCAAGCTTATCCGAAACTAGGCATTGATTTAAACCCTGATGTGGACTTTCCTCTGGTGAGTGTGAATGTAAGCTATAGCGGCGCATCGCCGGAAGAAATGGAAAGTCTAGTTACAAAACCAATTGAAGATGCCGTAAGCTCTGTGGCTGGGATTAAAAACCTATCTTCAGTGACCAAAGAAGGCCAATCACAAACAACCATTGAGTTTGTCTTTGGAACCGATGCGAAACTGGCGGCCAATGAAATTCGCGAAAAAGTTGCAGCGGTGCGTAAACGTTTGCCTAGTGATGCTGACGAGCCTGTTGTACAGCGATTTGATATGAATGCGGCGCCGATACTGTACTTTAGTTTATCTTCTGACAGCCGCAGTCCTGGTGAGATCCGGAAACTTGCTGTTGATGTAGTCAAAGATGCTTTGGCCCGGCAAGATGGCGTTGGCGATGTAACTGTTTCGGGGGCCTCCGATCGAGAAATTTCGGTACAAGTTGATAGTAAACGGTTGGCTAGCTATGGAATTTCGCTGAATCAGATCATTACGGCCATTGATAATCAAAATCTAAACGCTCCTGGCGGTCATGTTGTTGATAAAGGGACACAACTTACTGTCCGGACGGTAGGCAAATATAAGAGTGTGGCCGATATTCAAAATGTAATTGTAGCAAATTCGGACGGTCATCCGGTCCGCCTAAGCGATGTGGCGTCAGTGAGCGACAGTTGGCAGGAAGAAACGGTTATGGCCCGTACGAATGGTAAACCAAGCGTGATGATTTCTGTGCAGAAGCAATCAGGAACGAATACAGTAGATGTAGCGGATCGGGTGAAGGCCGCTGTGGAAACCCTTAAACCGCTTTTGCCTAGTGATGTGACCATAACGGCAACCAGGGACAGCTCTACCTATATTCGCAATAGTGTGGATGATGTTATGGTTTCCATTGTTTTTGGCGGACTGTTGGCTATTTTCATTACCTATTTATTTTTACAAAATAGCCGGGCCACGCTAATTGCTGCTATTGCCATCCCTACTTCTGTTATATCTACCTTTTTCTTAATGCGCTTGATGCATTTTACTTTGAATAACATGTCTCTTATGGGGCTAAGCCTTGCTGTAGGGATTTTGATTGATGATGCGATTGTTGTTATTGAAAATATATATCGTCATCGCGAGCAAGGCAAATCGCCGCTGGATGCAGCGAGAGAAGGAACCGGTGAAATTGCCTTAGCGGTTATGGCTACGACTTTTTCGATTTTAGCTGTTTTTGTGCCGGTTGGTTCTATGGGAGAAATTGTTGGGCAATATTTTAAACAATTTGGCCTTACTGTAGCCTTTGCTGTGGCTTTTTCACTGTTTGTGGCTTTTACTTTGACGCCGACGCTTTCAGCTTATTGGCTGAAAATAGAGTCAAATGATAGAGCTTCTTTGCAGGGTGTGAGACGGTTGGTGCAGCGGGGACTTGACTGGTGGGAGCAAGGATTTTTAGCGTTGCAACAGTCATATCGCCAGGTTTTAGCATGGGCCTTGGATCAGCCGAAAAAGGTTGTTGCTATCGCCGTAGTATCGCTTGTGGCAAGCGGCATGCTGTTACCCTTCATCGGTACAGAGTTTCAGCCTACCTATGATTCTGGTGAATTTAATGTTGTTATGACGGCGCCGGCAGGTACTTCTTTGGTAAAAATGAATGAACTCGTTAAGCCCATTGAAGAAGCTGTACTAGCGATTCCGGAACGAGAAGTTTCTTTTATCACGATTGGCGCCGGTAGTCAGGCGAATCGCGCGACCATTGGCGTAAAGCTGACTGATGCCAGCGCCCGCTCACGAAGTTTGACACAGATTATGGATGGTTTGCGGCGGAACTTTGCGGGGAATGGACAATTGAAGATCGTTGTTCAGACAAGCCAGGGAGTTGGCAGAGGCGATTCTAGACCGGTGCAAATTGGACTTCGCGGCGGTGATTTGGATGCTCTGCTTAAAATGGCCCAAGATATTTCAGAGAAGATTAAAGCAATACCTGGTACGGCTGACGTGGATATTTCGAGTGAACAGGCTGAACCAGAAGTAGTGGTTTCGCTCGACCCTTCCCGCATGAGTGCAGCCGGCCTTGATGCAGCTACAGCGGCGCAAACCGTTCAGTATGCTTTTTTAGGGGCGACTACGCGCAATCGGTATAATGTGGGCGATACAGACTATAATATTCGCTTGCAGCTACAGCAAGCAAATCGTGCTAGCTTAGAAGACGTAAAAAACCTTCTTGTAGCGACGAAAGCTGGTTCTTTTGTACGACTTGGCGATGTGGCTGCCGTGAACTTGTCGTCAGGACCGACAGAAATTGACCGCGAAGGACGCCAGCGAGAAGTGATCGTCTATGCCAATGCGGTAGGTGTGTCCTCTGGTGAGATCATTAATAAAGTAAAAGCGTTGTTACAAGAGGTAAATTTCCCTACGGGCTATTCCTATAAATTTGTCGGCCAAGCGCAAACCATGCAGGACTCTTTCCGAGAAATTGCCATAGCTCTGTTAATGGCTGTGATCTTAATCTATATGGTGCTTGCCGCTCAATTTGAAAGCTTTATTCATCCTTTGACAATTATGCTGTCCTTACCCTTTTCTTTGACTGGGGCGATTTGGGCTTTGCTGCTGTCAGGAAAAACGCTCAATATTATGTCCCTGATCGGCGTAATCATGCTTATGGGGCTTGTAACGAAAAATGCGATTTTACTTGTTGACTATACAAATCAGCTTGTAAAACAAGGTGTTTCCCTAAAAGATTCACTATTAGAAGCAGGAACCGTGCGATTGCGGCCGATTTTGATGACAACGGCGGCTATGGTATTTGGCATGGCTCCAGTGGCGCTAGGAATTGGCGCTGGTGCGGAACTTCGCCAATCCATGGGGGTTGTCCTCGTAGGTGGGTTGCTGACTTCAACACTGCTGACGCTGTTGGTGATTCCTGTTGCTTATTTGACGGTGGATAATTTGGCAAAAAGAGCCATAGTAAAATATCAGGCAAAATGGAAAGTTTAATCATTTAGAAGTTTATTGCGAGGTTGTCTCATTGATTTTTAGTGAGACAACCTCATTTTTTGTACTAAATATAAAATATTCTAATTATTTTAGGGGGTTTTTGTCCATTCGTGATTGACAGGCAAAGCGTTTTATAAGATAATAGAAGTAGATAAATGAATTGGATTAATCCAATGGTCCAATATGAATTGGCAAGGTGGTAAAATGATTGTTCAGCGTTTAGGACTGCCTATTTACTTGCAAGTAAAGGGGTATGTTTTAGATAAAATAAAATCGGGCGAATTGCAGCCGGGTGATCGTTTGCCGACAGAACGCGATTTGGCGAAAACCTTAGAAATCAGCCGTAATACAGTAAGTGCTGCTTATAAGGAACTGCTGTTAGAAGGCATACTAGAAGCACGGCAAGGCAAAGGAACCTTTGTAAAAAAAGAAGACCAGAGTTATGAAAGTGCTACTCTTCCCGGCAGTCGCTTGGAAAGAATGATGAAAATTATTGATGAAGCCATGCAAAAAGGCTTAGAACTTGGTTTTACTGTGGATCAGTTTACGGCGATTGCTAATGTCAGAGCTAGAGAGAAAGAAGTGGCTGTGCGTCATTTGCGGATTGCTGTTGTTGATGAAACGCCAGAATATTTAAGACGATTTTTGCAGCAACTATCCTCTTTAGCTGTTGCTTCATTAGAAGGCGTTGTTTTAGCTGATTTGCTTTCTGGTAAGACGAGTTTGGAACTGTTAAAGTCTTGTGATTATGTCGTAACAACAACGGCGCATTTAGCGGAAGTAGCTAAGTTGTGGGGAAGTTCTGATAAATTGATTACGCTTTCCGTTACGCCGAAGTTAGAGGCAGTTATTAAGCTAGCTCGTATTCCGGTTTATAGTAAAGTCGGTATTGTCGCTGAGAGCGAAGGATTTGCTAAATCAGTCCGAGAGCTCCTAGGTACAGTGACCGTAGGCGATATTTCGGTGTCTACTGCTCTGAATTATTCGAAAGAAGAACTAAAAGCTTTTTGTCAAGAGCAGACTATATTGATTGTGCCAGAAGAAGAGCAAGGGAAAGTTGCCGCGCTTACGACGCCAGAGCAGCAAGTTGTTGCGTTTTATTATGAGATTGACCAAGGGTCGCTGCATCAGCTTATGTCGCGTATCGTCAGTCAATCCCATTAATTTATATAACACCCATAGTTTATAAAAAAAAGAGTGAGGTAGAATCATGCAGACAGAAAAAACAAAAATTGTACTTGGTGTAATCGGTGCAGACTGCCACGCTGTTGGCAACAAAATTTTAGACTATGCCATAACAGCAGCAGGCTATGAAGTGATTAACCTAGGTGTTCTAGTGCGGCAGGAGGAATTTGTCAATGCTGCAATAGAAACAGATGCAAAGGCGATTTTAGTAGCTTCTTTATACGGACATGGTGAGATTGATTGTCGTGGTCTCAGAGAGCGTTGTGAAGAAGCCGGTTTGGACGATATCCTCATTTATGTCGGCGGGAATCTTGTAGTTGGCAAAACCGAATTTTCCGGCGTGGAAAAGAAGTTTTTGGAAATGGGCTACAACCGCGTTTATAAACCGGGAACTTTGCCGGAAGATGTGATTCGTGACCTGAAAGCAGATTTGGCGTAAAGGGGACGAGAAAACTGTGAATGTATTACTGATTGATTTTGGTAGTACTTACACCAAGATTACGGCAGTTGACCTGGAAAAAGAAGAAGTGTTAGGTACAGCGAAAGGATTTACTACGGTAGAGACAGACATTACAGAAGGGCTAAAAGCGGCGCAGGAAGAACTATTCCGTCAGACCGGTCCACTGTCTTTTGCTAAAACGCTTGCCTGCTCAAGTGCTGCCGGGGGACTCAAGATGATTGCCATCGGACTAGTGCCGGAGTTAACAGCGGAAGCGGCGAAACGGGCGGCTTTAGGGGCTGGCGCTAAGGTACTTAAGGTATACTGCCACGAGTTAAGTTCTTATGAACTTGATGAAATTCAGTCGTTAGAGCCAGATATTATTCTCTTGGCAGGTGGAACTGACGGCGGGAATAAAAAGGTCTTGTTGCATAATGCCGAGATTTTGACAGGGCTAAAGGCCGATACGCCGATTGTTGTTGCTGGCAATAAATCGATAGCGCCTCAGGTTGTAAGTATTTTAGAAACGAAGTTTTCGAAAGTAGTACCTACTGAGAATGTAATGCCGAAACTCGATCAACTTCATATTGACCCGGCTCGCAAAGCGATTCGTGATATTTTCTTTGAGCGGATTGTGGCAGCCAAAGGGCTCGATAAAGCCAATGCCATGGTAGATCAACTTGTCATGCCTACGCCGGCGGCCGTGCTTCGCGCAGCAGAACTATTAAGTGTCGGTACGGCGAAGGAAACAGGGGTCGGCGATTTGATGGTTGTTGATATTGGCGGCGCTACGACAGATGTGTATTCCTTGGCCAAAGGACAGCCGACCAAGCCGAATGTGCAGCTTAGGGGCTTAGAGGAGCCTTTTGCGAAACGAACCGTTGAAGGCGATTTAGGAATGCGCTATAGTGCCACGGCCTTACTGAAGGCGGCAGGAGCGCCGAAAATTGCTGCTTATGGCGATGTAACAGAAGAATCTGTAACTCGTTATATCGAAAAAATTGATCGTGACAAAGACTACCTGGCAACAACGCAGGAAGAACATACTTTGGAAACGGCCATGGGCAAAGCCTGTACAGCCTTAGCGGCTGACCGGCATGTCGGGCAGATTGAAAGCGTCTATTCTATTGTCGGTACCGTTTTTGTACAGACTGGCAAAGATTTAACAAAGGTAGAAACGGTTTTGGGAACAGGCGGTGTCATTGTCAATCATGGTGAGCCTGAGAAGATTTTGGCAGGCATTGTCTTTGATGAAACGGCGCCGGATTTGTTAAAGCCGCAAAAACCAAACATGTATGTAGATAGACTTTATATTCTCGCGGCTATGGGACTTTTGGCAGAAGCCTACCCTGATACAGCTGTGCGCATGATGAAAAAATATATGTTGGAAAAATAGATGGAGGGAAGCAAAGTGGAACTAAAAAATAAGAAATGGTCCCGCGATGAATTTTTTGCAATGCGTGAAGAGGTGTTGAAACAATGGCCTACAGGTAGTGAGGTCGATTTTGATGAGGCTGTGAAATACCATGAAACGATTCCCGCCAAAAAACATTTTGCGAAACGGCTAGTAAAAGCCAAACGCGATAAAGAAACTTTAACTCAGCCGCGCGCTGGCGTTGCCTTAATTGATGAACACATTCAGCTCTTAAATTTCTTAAAAGAAGAAGGTTTAGCTGATCTTTTACCGACAACGATTGATAGCTATACGCGGCAAAATCAATATAAAGAAGCGCAAAACGGGATTGAAGAAAGTAAACGGGCCGGACGTTCGCTATTAAATGGTTTTCCGGCAGTAAATCATGGCGTTCATGGAGTTCGTCGTTTAATTGAAAGTGTCAACGGACCGCTACAGGTTCGGCATGGTACGCCTGACGCTAGATTGCTTACGGAAATCTCTTTAGCAGGCGGCTTTACTTCTTACGAAGGCGGCGGTATTTCTTATAATATTCCTTACGCTAAAAGCGTTTCATTGGAACAGACGATTTTAGACTGGCAGTATGCTGACCGTTTAGTAGGTCTCTACGCCGAAGCTGGAGTAGAAATTAACCGCGAGCCCTTCGGACCTTTAACAGGAACGCTTGTACCGCCTTGTGTTTCTCATGCTGTAGCAATTATTGAGGGCCTCTTAGCAGCAGAACAAGGTGTAAAAAATATTACGCTTGGCTACGGTCAGTGCGGTAACTTAATTCAAGATATTGCGGCGATTCGGGCCTTGGAAGAATTGGCTGCAGAGTATTTTGCGAAACATGGCTATAATGATTGCGTGCTTACTAGCGTTTTCCATCAGTGGATGGGCGGTTTCCCGCAGGATGAAGCCAAAGCCTTTGGGGTTATTTCCTGGGGAGCTGCTGCGGCTGTATTGTCAGGGGCTACGAAGGTTATTGTCAAGACTCCCCATGAAGCTCTGGGTATTCCGACGAAAGAAGCCAACGCGCAAGGCCTTAGAGCGACGAAACAGGTCGTTAATATGCTGCGTGATCAGGTATTCCCGGTTACCGCGGAAGTGGCGGCAGAAATCGCTGTTATTAAAGCAGAAACTCACTGCATTTTAAATAAAGTGCAAGAACTCGGCAATGGTGACTATGCTGTGGGCGTTGTACGGGCCTTTGAAACAGGCGTTCTTGACGTTCCTTTCGCACCTAGCCGCTACAATTTAAATAAGATTTTACCGGCTCGTGATAATAACGGCGCTGTTCGTCTCTTTGATGTAGGCAATCTGCCCTTTACGGACGACCTCATTGCCTTCCATCGCGATAAAATTGAAGAAAGAGCGCAAGAAGAAGATCGCGCAGCAAGTTTCCAAATGGTAATCGATGATATTTATGCAATTTCCAATGGTCGTCTTGTCGGCAGACCACGCTAAGTACACAGAAACTTTCTAGCCCGGCCTTGCCGGGCTCTGCCTAGTTTCCGTTCATAAATCTACGATAAAAAGTCAGGAGATGGAGTTATGAAAATTGTTGATGTGATTTGTTCCCGTAGTTTAACAGGTTTTTATTTTGATGACCAGAGAGCGATTAAAAATAATGCTGTACATGAAGGCTTTACCTATGCAGGTACGCCGATTACGCCAGGGTTTAAGGCGATTCGTCAAGCCGGGGAAGCTGTATCTGTTACGATTTTATTAGAAGATGGTCAGGTGGCTTACGGCGATTGCGCCGCTGTGCAATATAGCGGTGCTGGCGGACGGGATCCCGTTTTTTTAGCTGACGATTTTATTCCAGTCATTGAACAGCAAATTCGGCCACGCCTTTTAGGCCGCGAGTTGTCCTCTTTTAAAGCGCTTGCCGAAGAAATTGATAGTTTAGCTGATGCCAATACAGGCAAACGGATTCACACAGCGCTGCGTTATGGCGTAACTCAGGCCATTTTGGACGCAGTCGCTAAAGCAAAACATCAATTGATGTGCGAAGTCATTGCCGACGAATACAACACTACAGTCAGCGATCGCGAAATTCCTATTTTTACGCAGTCTGGCGATGACCGTTATGATAATGCCGATAAAATGATCATTAAAGGTGCGCAGGTATTGCCGCATGCGCTTATTAATAATGTCAAAGAAAAACTTGGTGAAAAAGGTGAACTCCTTCTTGATTATGTAACTTGGTTAAAAAACCGCGTCTTAAAACTGCGCACTGATGAAGCCTATCTGCCTACGCTGCATATTGATGTTTATGGTACCATTGGTCTTGCTTTTAAAGGGAATATTGACGCTATGGTCGAATATTTCCGTAGTCTTGAACAGGCCGCTGCGCCGTTAAAACTTCGCATCGAAGGTCCAATGGATGTAGAAGAACGGGAAGGCCAGATGAAAGCTCTTACCGAGCTTACGGCAAAACTTCATAAAGAAAATATCCAGGTAGAAGTAGTTGCCGATGAATGGTGCAATACTTACGAAGACATCAAAGATTTTGCTGACCGGAAAGCTGGCGATATGCTGCAGATTAAGACACCGGATCTTGGCGGTATCAATAACATTATTGAAGCTGTCTTATATTGCAAGGAAAAAGGCGTTGGCGCCTATCAAGGCGGTACTTGCAACGAAACAGATCGTAGCGCGCAAGTCTGCGTGCATGTGGCTATGGCGACCCAACCAGCACAGATGCTGGCTAAACCAGGTATGGGCGTCGATGAAGGTCTCATGATTGTCTATAATGAAATGCAGCGTATCCTGGCTGTTCGCAAGGCTCGTAAAAACAAATAAACAAAAGTTTCAGGAGGATTCATTCATGAGAAGTATGATGCTTGGCGATCATTTGATGTATGCCAGTTATTTTGCGCCGCGGGGCCGCAATCGGATTTATGACCTGGGACAACAGCTTAGCGAAAGATATTTATCTCCCTTAGATCGCCTTATCGGCATTATCGGCGGCCCGGGAGCAGGCAAATCTTCTCTCGTCAAAGGCATGTTTCCGGGACTTGAACTGACAAACGATGATGATGGCGTTAATATTCGACCTTTGCCACTACTCAAGAATATTGATAAAGGCTTTTTTAACAGTCATACCTATCATGTTGATATCCGTTTCGAAATGGCGTTTACGCAGCTTCATGTTTTGGCGGAAGCCGTGCAAAAGGCTCTATCTCATGGCAAGCGGGTTATTGTGGAACATTTTGATCTTCTATATCCAGCCCTAGAAGTCAACGCTGACGTGCTCTTTGGCGTAGGTGGCGAGGTCATTGCGGTAAGACCAACGGTTTTCGGCCCCTTGCCGCAAGAGGTGCTGGAAGTTGTTACTCATACACTGCGGTATCGGAAAATGGCTCATACGGCGGAAGATTTGACAGCTATGATTTTGCGCAACGACTATAATGCCATTTTAGATTTTAGTCATCGTGATGTGCATCATGGCTTTGTTCTTGAGTATCCTTTAAACATCGAAGCCGATTTGGCAGAAGTGGAGAAAAAAGTAAAGGACCTCATTGATGACGGGGTCAAAGTTTGTTATCACGATGAGGCTCATATCCGAATTGGGAAAGATTTATGGGATTGTTCCGGGCCACGGACTCATGTGAAAAATACGGAAGACATTGAAAATTTCCGGCTTGTTCACCATTATACTTATGATCCTAAGACCAAGAGTTATTTGATTATTGGAATTGTCGGCCCTAAAGCTGATGATTTAGACGGCTTTGCCGCTTTGAGCTACTCGGTTCGATAAGTATAGCGGCACCCGTCACAATGGAAAAGAGGAGGCAGACTCGATGCAAAAGCTTCAACCTGCCCAGGCGGGGACCTTGGAATCAAATGATATTCAAATTACTTTATCGCCAGCGGCTGCCGGCAGCGGCATCCAGATTGAGTTGACAAGTGCTGTTCTACTGCAATTTGGCGATCAGATTAAAGCGGTTCTTCTGGCTGTAGCGCAGGAGCAGAATGTAACCGATATTTTGGTGCAAGCCCATGATCGCGGTGCGTTAGATTGTACGATCCGGGCTAGAATGCTGGCAGTTTTAGCCAGAGCCGGTGTGACCATAAAGGAGGCGATGGCATGATTTCGCTTCGGAGAAGTTTGCTTTTTTTGCCGGGGAATAATCCGGGAATGTTGCAAAACGGCGGTGTATTTGGTGCCGACGGTGTCATTTTAGACTTAGAAGATTCTGTAGCGCCTAACCAAAAGGATGCTGCTCGGTTTCTTGTATCTCAGGCCTTAAAAACAGTAGATTATGAACAAAGCGAGACCATTGTCAGGGTAAATCCCCTGGACACTTTTGGGAAAACAGATATTCCGGCCATTGTTGCTTGCCGTCCTTCGGCATTGCTACTACCCAAGGTAGAAAGTCCTGATGATATTTTAGCGGCAGTACGCCTGATTGAAACGGCAGAAAAAACGCCGGGAGAGGTCAAGATTATTGCTCTGTTAGAAACGCCGAAAGGAATTGCCGAAGCCTATTCAATTGCGAAAGCCCATGAGCGGATTGTGGCTCTTGCCTTAGGGGCGGAAGATTACACGGCAGCGCTCGGAGCGAAGCGGACGAAAGAAGGCAATGAAATTTTCTCAGCTCGGACGCAAGTCATCAATTCGGCAGCTGCCGCCGGAATCCAATCGATTGATACACCCTTTACTGATGCGGCTGATGAAGCAGGCTTAATCGCTGATACGATGCTAGCAAAACGTCTTGGCTTCAAAGGGAAATTGAGCATTAATCCGCGGCAAATCGATTCGATTCATTCCGTCTTCAATCCATCGCCTCAAGATATTATCTGGGCTGATCAAGTGATTGCCGCTATTGAAAAAGCCGAATCGGAAGGAGCCGGTGTGGCGTCTTTGAACGGGAAAATGGTTGATGCTCCTGTTGTGAGTCGGGCGCAGACGATTCGTTTTCTGGCAGAACGGTTAGGACTCAAGGGGGAAGATGCGCTATGAAAAATAGTATTGGCAGAGAAGTACCAACAGAGTTGGCTGGACGTACTTTACAGCCCTTTCAAGGAGCCTTTGAGACACCGCCGACAATGCGTCGCGCTGCACCGCCGGTAAAAACGATTCACCCTGGCGAAGACAAACTATTTGACAGTTTGGAAGCCGTTTTTAAAGCGATTCCTGTCCGCGACGGAATGACATTAGGATTCCATCACCATTTGCGTAATGGCGACGGTGTTGTCAATCAGGTGCTAGCCGTAGCTGCCAAGCTTGGCTTGAAGAATTTAACCATTGCGTTAAGTTCGGTTTTTCCGGTTCATGCGCCGCTCGTTGACTATGTAAAACAAGGCGTTGTCGCCAAGTTAGATACCAATTATATGTCTGGCCCTGTAGCGCAGGCTGTTTCGGAAGGTCTTTTCACCGAACCAGTTATGCTCCGTACTCATGGCGGTAGAGCCAGAGCCATTGAGTGCGACCAGCTTCATATTGATGTGGCTTTTGTGGCTGCTCCAGCAGCAGATCCTTACGGGAATCTAAATGGCGTGGCTGGGCAGGCTGCTTGTGGTTCGCTTGGTTATGCTATGCCTGATGCTGAATACGGCGATGTTGTTGTTGCGGTGACAGATCATATTGAAGCGTATCCGCTTGCTCCTGTTTCGATTCCTCAGACGAGAGTAGATTATGTCGTCAAAGTCGATTCGATTGGCGATCCTAAGGGGATTGTATCAGGTACGACGAAAGTGACAAAAGATCCTGTTGCTTTAAAAATTGCGGAATCTGCCGCAAAAGTCATTGATGCTCTTGGCTTTATTAAAAACGGGTTTTCCTTCCAGACAGGCGCTGGCGGCGCTTCGCTGGCTACAGCGGCTTTTGTGAAAAAAATGATGCAGGAACGCCAGGTAAAAGGCAGTTTTGCTTTAGGCGGCATTACTGGTTTCATGGTTAATATGCTGGAAGAAGGCTTGTTTGAAAAGATCATTGACGTACAGGGATTTGATCTGGAAGCGGTTCATTCCATTGCGACGAATCCCAATCATCTCGAAATCAGCGCGGGCGGCTATGCCAGCCCCTTTAATAAAGGTTGTGCTGTAAATCAGCTTGATGTAGTGATTTTAGGCGCTACCGAAATTGATACGAAGTTCCATGTTAATGTTGTAACTGGTTCTGACGGCGTAATTATGGGCGGTTCTGGCGGACATAGCGACGCAGCGGCTGGCGCTAAAGTAACGATTGTTGTAGCAAATTTAATTCGCGGTCGGTTACCGATCATTGTTGATGAAGTGCTTACAGCGACTACGCCAGGTGAAACGATTGATATACTTGTTACCGAACGGGGAATTGCAGTGAATCCTAAGCGTCCGGAACTAACAGAAGCTCTCTTAAAACGGAAGCTTCCCGTAAAATCCATAGAGGAATTAAAAGCAAAAGCGGAGAAAATAGCAGGAAAACCGAAAGCGATCCCCCATGACGGTCCTGTTGTTGCTCTTGTTGAGTATCGCGACGGAACGATCATTGATGTGGTTCGCAAAGTTGTGAGGTAATGATATGTGGAATTCCTTTACGGAGAGAGTTGTAAATCTAAATAATCAGAAGGAAGTTGCGGAAATCAGAGATTTTCTTGCTCCTTTCGAGTTATCTTTTGATGGTCAAGTTGATTATACCGTTGCCATCATGGATAACGATACTTTGATAGCCACAGGATCGCTTAGCGGTCCTGTGCTTCGTAATTTTGCGGTAGATGAAAATTACCAAGGTGAAAATCTTACTGGTAAAGTAGTGACTCATTTACTGAGCGAAGCGGCAAGGCGTGGTCATTTTCACACATTTTTATTTACAAAACCGAAAATTGTCCAACTTTTTACGCAGCTTGGTTTTGCTTTGCTCTGCGAAGTCGAAAAAGCGGCGCTGCTGGAAACGGGCCTTCCGTCGATTGCGAACTATAAGCAAGATCTTGCGGCGCAGACTGCCGATCTGCCCCCAGGGCGGCGGGCTGTTCTGGTGATGAATTGCAATCCCTTTACGAAAGGCCATCAGGCAATTATCGAACAGGCAGCGAGAGAGTGTGATTCGGTAGTCGTGCTTGTCGTCAGTGAAGACCAGTCTGCGTTTCCGTTTGCCGTTCGCTATGAACTTGTCAAGGCAGGGGTGAAACATCTAGCGAATGTTCGCGTTGTGCCAAGTGGTCCCTATACGGTATCGCGGGCTACTTTCCCTGATTACTTTGTGAAAGGGAATGATGCTGTGACGGCGCAAACCCAGCTGGATGCTAAACTTTTTGCTGTGCATATTGCTCCAACGCTGCAAGCAACGGTGCGTTATGTAGGCGAAGAGCCTTATTGTGAAGTAACTAGAGCATATAATAGTGCTTTAGCGGTTGTTTTGCCCCAGCATGGCATCGAAGTAAAAGTAGTCCGCCGTTTAGCTCAGGATGATGAGGCGATTAGCGCTTCGAAAGTTCGCGAACTAATTCGGCAAGGAAAAATAGCCGAAATCGCTGCCATTGTGCCGGAAACTACATATGAATATTTACAGTCTGATCAGGCAAAAGTGATTATTGAAAAAATTCGCACCTTTTCCACGCGACATTAGTCAGAATGGGTTGAATATTGTCCCACTTTTCTATACAATATACATAGAAGCAGTTATTTAGAAAGTATGGGGCTGCTAACTCATTCATGAGGGGGAAGTGTTGTGGATTTAAATGAAGAATCAGTAGAAATGCATAAAAAATACCAAGGTAAACTAGCTGTTGCCAGTAAGGTGCCTGTAACAAACCGTCATGAGTTAAGCATTGCTTATACGCCGGGCGTTGCTGAACCTTGCCGACGCATTAAGGAAAATAAAGATTTGTCTTTTGAATATACTTGCCGTGGTAACATGGTTGCTGTTGTTTCTGATGGAACTCGCGTACTGGGCCTTGGCGACATTGGGCCAGAAGCGGCGCTTCCGGTTATGGAAGGAAAGTCCGTTTTATTTAAAACTTTTGCGGATGTGGATGCGGTGCCAATCTGTATTGACACCAAAGACCCTGCAAAGATTATTGAAACAGTTCGCTTATTGCAGCCTAATTTTGCCGGCATCAATTTAGAAGATATTTCTTCGCCAAAATGCTATGATGTAGAAGATGAGCTAAAGAAAATCATGGATATTCCTGTATTTCATGATGATCAGCATGGTACGGCAATTGCCGCTCTTTCGGCTTTGATCGGTGCGTTGCGTTTTGTAAAGAAAGATATTAAAACAGCGAAGATCATTGTAAATGGCGCTGGTGCTGCTGGTTCCGCTATTGCTCGTCTTATTGTTAATGCTGGGGCAGAAAACCTTTTTGTCATTGATCGCGATGGCGCTTTGTATGATGGTATGGAAGGCTTAAACCGCATTCAACAAGATTTAGCAAAACGGTCAAATAAAAATAAAATCAAAGGCTTCTTGGCTGACATTGCTAAAGGTGCCGACGTGCTTTTGGGTGTTTCAGCACCAAATGTATTTACAAAAGAAATTGTTTCAACGATGAATTCCGGTTCGATTGTGTTGGCTATGGCGAATCCTGTGCCAGAAATCAGCTATGCCGATGCGAAAGCAGCTGGCGCGGCTGTAGCTGGAACAGGCCGCAGCGATGCGCCGAACCAGGTTAATAATGTTACTGTATTCCCTGGCGTATTCCGCGGCGCTTTAGATGTTCGCGCTCGTCAGATCAATGAAGAAATGAAAATTGCCGCAGCTTATGCTATTGCTGGCTTGGTAACGGATGAAGAACTTCGCGAAGACTATGTGCTTCCTGATGCTTTTGATCCTCGTGTAGCTCCTGCTGTAGCAGCTGCTGTAGCCAAAGCAGCTATGGATACTGGCGTTGCCCGCATTACAGTAGATCCTGAAGTGATTCGGGAAAATACAGCAAAACGGGTAAAACGGTAATCAATTTTAAATTTTAAAATTTTAGTAATTATAGCATAGGATACGTATTGACATAACTATGGTCCTATGCTATAATTTTATCTTGTCGGGGATAACTTGAAAGAAAACTTCTGCTAAGCGAGAAAGTACAAAATACGATCTTGGAAAAAAGAAGTTGACAAATAAAAATATCTCTGGTATACTAAGTAAGTCGTTGATCGGGGCGTGGCTCAGTTTGGTAGAGTACCTGGCTTGGGACCAGGGGGTCGCAGGTTCGAATCCTGCCGCTCCGACCATATAAAAACAGTATGCGGGTGTAGCTCAATGGTAGAGCGCTAGCCTTCCAAGCTAGTTACGAGGGTTCGATTCCCTTCACCCGCTCCATAGTAAAATCAAGGCCTCACGGTACTTTCCGTGAGGCCTGTTTTTTTGCTATAACACCTTATTTACACCTTATTGCGAAAAAATAACTGAAAACCAATAACAATAAATGAAAATATGAGGAAAAACTGATTTGACAAGTAGTTTGATATTGGGTGAATTTTAAATTATATATTATAAAAATGATCAATAAGTGAATCTAAAAATAGTCAGGGCGTTGTGGGATTGTTCCACAACGCCTTTTTCTTTTTAAGTAACTATTAAAGATATGGTGACAATAAATCCAATAAGTATTGGCCAAATGTATCTTTTTTAGAATTTTTGCAGGAAGTAAAGTATTCTTTAAGTTTTTCTTTATTTAGTTCTAATCCCATAATACATATTGCGCCTCTATTATTGTGTTTATAAACTCGTTTTTCTAATTCGGTTTTATCTTTGCGATCTCCATAAATATTTCTTAATAGGGCATTTAATTTTTGCGGTGTTAAGGATAGGGGAGTGTTTGAGATTTTAGCCATTCTATGTAGGTAGCATAAAAATCTATGGTGCGAACCGTGGTATTTTTATCGAGATGATTTTCAATATTTGCTTTGCTTAGATCATAGGTGTCAATAGTAAATTCTTCTATAAATTGTTTAATTAATATTTGATCATCAGGAATTGCCTCATCTTCGAATATTGAAGAAGTGTAGCCGATCCAAAAGAGCAGCTATTGAGGGGGAGGCCTCAATAGCTGCTCTTTTATTCCTATATTCGCGGTGTGTAGATTTGACACAAAATCTATATATAAGCAAAGTTATTAAAAAAATATACAAAAATTTTTAGCATAAACTCGCGTAAGGTAATTTTGCCCAAGTTATGTTTTTATTGTAATTAGTCTTTAAAGAGTTATTATCCTAACTTAAGGAAACTATATACATAGTTCAGTTGTATTTTTGCACAAAAGGATAAGATAGGGAAGGGATAAGATTTGTTTAATACCATTGAGAAGGTCTTAGCAAGTATGGGCATTTTATTAGTAGCTCAATTTCTATCTCTTCGTGCCTATTGTATAATAACCAATTATGACCTTGAAGATAAGTTGGGAATTGAAACAATGAGCATGGGCGGTGGCATGTTGGGAATAATATTAATTTTTCTATGGATGGTTTTTAAAGTAGTTTATAGGTTGGAATTAGTATTTTAGGTTGGAATTGATTTCTTCATATAGTAGCAATTAATTGCCGCAAAATCTAATAAAGATGATTTCCGTCAACCAGGCAGAATTGAATTTCGTTATGCAAAGTATACTAATTCTAACTTGGGAGGTACCGTGTGAAATATTATAGGCCATTTATTCATGTGATAATTTACGGGATCGTAATATCACTCTTTTCTTTTAATCATGTATTAGCTGCAAACAAAGAAATCCCTAGTTTTTTTGCACACACTAGCTCTATTTTGTCATCAGATCAAATCGTCAATGATTTCATGGTGGCCGGAGGCGAGGGCACTATTTTTGGCCAAGTCAGAAAGTGTGTCATCGTTATTGATGGTAACTTAGCAATCAAAAATGGAGCAATCGTTGATGGGCAGATTATAATATTAGGCGGCGATGTGCAGATAGAAGATGGAGCAATAGTTGAACGGATTCCATGGATTATAGCACCGCAAGGACATCCTCTTGTTCCATTTTTGGTAGCAATTTTACTAGGCTTGGGAGCCTTCATCCTTATTGTTTTACCACTCTTTCTTTGGTTTATTTATCTACTCTTAAGAAAAACTTCATGGTATTCGAATATAGAGAGGCAATTGTTCTATGTAGAAAAGCGTTGGCCGTTTATTTATGTAACTATCGGCTTATTGATTAGCGGCTTAATGTTAGCTTTGTTTAGTGAAATTGCATGGAATACTCTATTTCGCCATACTCTTGTATTATTTGATGATAGTTTTATTTGGCTTATCAGATATTTTTCCAATCCCTATATGGATAAAGTGATGATAGGCCTATCTGACCTGGGGTTTGGTACTAGTTATATTGTACTTGTAGGACTTGCATTGCTGGTTCTTATTTATAGCAAGCGCTGGAAAGAACTTATGAGTATGGCTATTTGTTTAGCCGGAGGAGCAGTATTAAGTTCTTTATTGAAGAATTTATTTCATCGTGCAAGACCAGAGGCATTCTGGGTAGTTCCCGAAATAGGATATAGTTTTCCTAGCGGCCATGCGCTTGCAACTCTGTGCTTTTATGGTATGGTCGCTTTTTTACTTATGCGTTCTAGCACCAATTGGCACAAAAAAATAGTCGTCGTTGTTCTTACAATGGCAATGGTGGTAGTTGTTGGAATAAGCCGTGTTTACTTAGGTGTTCACTACCCTACTGATGTTATAGCGGGCTATGCTATAGGGTCCATGTGGTTGGCTTTTTGCATATCTTTTCTTTTGTGGTGGGAAGGCACAGAAAGATAGTCGTCTAGGAAAGCGACTTATTTTGCTTTACTATTCAGATGTCTTTATTTTTTAACCAGTGCATATAATTGCACTGGAGGTTTTTACGAATATGGGGCTTATTAGTAAAATTATCTTAATCCCGGTCATTATATGGGGATTTTTAGCTGTGCCTAATTTAAATTTAGGTGCGGATCAGGGAGAATTAAGAAAGATCATTGTGATAGATCCCGGGCATGGTGGTATTGATCCGGGAGCTAATCGACCTGGTATAGAAGAAAAGAATATTAATCTTGCGATTGCCCTTCAAGTTAGAGATCTTTTACAAAAATATAATTATAAGGTTATTATGACACGAGATATAGATCGCGAATTGAGCGACTTATGCGATAATACTAGGGTAAGAGGTCGGTATCATCGAGATCTTTACGCTAGGTTAGAAGCGATTCAAGAATCGCAGGCAGACCTCTTTGTAAGTATTCATGCAAATAGCAATAAGAATCCGGAAAAGCACGGAATTGAATGCTATTATTGGGGGAAATCTGGAAAAGGGAAAGAACTCGCTATAGCAATTCAAAAACAACTAAAAACAGTGACTCCAATTTGTAATCAGGCTAGGTCAGGTGACTTTTTCGTATTACGACGCAATAAGGTGCCTGCTGCTTTAATTGAAGTTGGGTTTATTACAAATCCAAGAGAGTATCAGTTATTGCAAGAGCCGGAATACCAGCATAAAATTGCTAATGCGATAGCTGCAGGAATTAAATTGTTTTATTCAAATTGAAGATAGTTCACATTGGATACTGAGGAATGGGATTATGAAGAAAAAACAAAAAACTGGTTAGCACTGCTTGGTTTTGAAAAAATGATGAAAAACAAAGTGTTTCTATAGCAAATGATGGGGAAAATTCAGAACGAGTTAAGTAGGATATAGCCTCTGAAATGCTTGATTTACAAAGATATTGAAGAACTTTCTAAATTCAAGAAAATGCAAGGAAAGTAAAATGTTGGTTTTTCCGAGCCGAATGAGCAATGTCATTGTTTAGCAGTTTAAAAAATGCTCATGTATGCGTTGGGGCCGTTTGGGGGGGCTTTATGTATGTAAAGAGACAAATACTATCGTCAAAGATTACAAATTTGATTATGGTTGTGTGATAACTCCCATCTTACCATTTGAGAAAAATGGTAAGATGGATTTTTTTTAACTGTTCAACTTTATTTTATTATGAAGCAAATAAAAGAAGCCACCGTAGGGCGATAAAATATTTTTAGTTTAGGATTTGTTTACATTTTTACCGTATACTTAGTGATGAGAGTGTATCCAGGAGAAAATCGGCTCAAGAATCGCAAGGAGATGATTCATACTGTGAAAATGCGAAATATATCTGTCCGAAAAAAGATTATGTTATTTAATTTTATGATGGTTTTGATTCCAGTCGTATTAATCCTGGTAATTGTCACTAGTATTGTAATTGGTTTGAGAATGTCTGGCAATGCTCGGCGCAGTGAAATTGCTTTGTTGTGGCCTGATACAGGACCTTCCTTATCGATTCAGTTGGCTGTTAGTTCTTTGCGGGCAGAGTTGGACCGGAAAAACGGGCCAAAGTTTCATGAAATTCTCGAAGCCTGTGAAGCTTTGGAGGAACAAGGAATACAAGTTGCTGTTACCGATGACAGCCAAGTATTTTATATAACAAAAGGGACAGAATTGCCATATTTGATCGAAAAAATACAAGAACGTTACAGAGGTAATGGATCGGCTTTACTTTGGGACGAAGAGGGGTTTGCTTTTCGCTATAGATCGGTGCGAAGTAATCTAGTAGTAATAGCCAGAGGCGATGTTCCATTATTGGTGCGGGGGAGCTTGTCAGAGGCGACTGCTAAAAATGTATTGGAAATTATGGCGTTGCTTGTCAGTGCCATAACGATAGCAATTATTATTGTCACGGGGGTTTTTCTTTCACGACGGTTATCACGGAAAATTGTAAAACCTTTACAAGAATTACGGCGCGCTGCCGGAGCAATCAGTCAAGGCAACTTGGACTATGCGATTTCTGTTGATGCAAAAGATGAACTTGGTATTGCCTGCCGGGAATTTGATGCAATGAGAGTACAATTGAAAGAGGCCAGACAGATACAGGAACGTTATGAGCAAAATCGCAAAGAGCTTATCGTTGGCATTTCGCACGATCTTTCTACGCCTTTGACAACAATCAAAGGCTATACCAGCGGTCTTTTAGATGGAATTGCTAATACACAAGAAAAACGAGAACGTTACCTGAGCCGCATTTACCAAACAACCTGCACGATGGAATCTTTGGTTGAACGTTTATTTTTGTTTTCTAAATTAGATCTTGGACAGGAAAATTTTTGTTTAGAATCAGTTCAGCTACAAGACTATTTCGCTGATTATATAGAAGAAAATAGAGAGCGTTTGGCAAAACGCGGCGTGAATGTTAATTTTGAAACAGACGGTCTTTGTGCCGTAGTAGCAATTGATCGCATCCAATTTCAGCGGGTCATTGAAAATATAGTAGAAAACACTATAAAATATAAGCAAAATGAGGTTGGGCAATTGATTGTTGCGCTAAAAGCAAATAATTCTAATGAAGCGATTCTCTTATTTAGCGATGATGGCTGCGGCGTTTCTGATGAAGATATTCCTAATTTATTTGAAAGCTTTTTCCGAACTGACCGAGCGCGGACGAACGTAAGCAAGGGAAGCGGCATGGGACTTAGTATTGTAAAGAAAATTATTTTGACAATGGGAGGCGCTGTTTGGGCGGAAAAGAGTAGGATTGGCGGTCTGGCTATAGGTATTTCACTGCCGATACAAGGGGGGATGGAACGTTGAAAAAAATATTAATCATTGAAGATGATGTGAGTATTGCGGAGTTAGAACGAGATTATCTGGAAGCCAATGGATTTTATGTGGAAATCACTGATAATGGAAAAACCGGATTGGAAAGAGCGTTGCTCGAAGATTATGATCTCATTATACTGGATCTTATGTTGCCGCAAGTCGATGGATTTGACGTTTGTCGCCAGATTCGGACTAAAAAAAATACACCGATTCTAATGGTGTCGGCGCGACGGGAAGATATTGATAAAATAAGGGGCTTGGGACTTGGTGCTGATGATTATGTTGTAAAGCCTTTTAGCCCCAGTGAACTGGTGGCGCGGGTTAAGGCGCATATTACGAGATATGAACGATTGACTGGCGGCGGAGATGTTGGCGGGACAAGTCTGCGTTTTGGCGAGTTAGAGATTTATCCTAAAGCACGCCGTGTAGTACTTCATGGCGAAGACGTAGTTTTAAAAAATCGAGAATTTGAATTGCTGGTATTTTTAGCAGAAAATGCCGGAATCGTATTTAGTAAAGAAACACTCTTTGATCGAGTTTGGGGAATGGAGGCTGTGGGCGATACGGCTACAGTGATGGTTCATATTAACCGCATCCGTGAAAAAATTGAACCTGATTCGACAAAACCGATCTACATTGAAACGGTTTGGGGAGCCGGATATCGCTTTCATAGATGCTAGTGATCATATATTGTAATTGCTTAGGAACAAGCTGTTTGATCTGACAAGAATCAGGTCAAACAGCTTGCTTTCTTTATTGGAAAAGTTTTAGAAATGTTTTTATTCTGTTTAGCTTTTGTTTAGATTTGCCATCTATACTGAGTTCATCAAACTGAGAGGAAGAATTAAGATGGAATGGTTTAGCATGACAGATCAAAGTATATTGTTTTGGATACAAGCGCATTTGGTTATGCCGGGAATAACCCCATATATGGTATTTATTACAAATTTAGGGGATGTAGGAGCCATCTGGATTGCCATTGGCTTAGCCTTAGTGGCCATGAAAAAATATCGTTCAACTGGCATCGCCGTGTTTATTGCTCTTGCAATTAGCTTGATTGTCGGAAATGGTATCTTAAAGCATATAGTGGAACGGTTGCGGCCTTGTATCGAGTATCCCTGGGTATCGCTGGCTATTGCAACTCCATTACCGACAGATTATTCGTTTCCTTCAGGCCATACATTCGGATCGTTTTCTGCTGCCACCGCTATCTTTTTTAGAAATAGGCGCGCGGGGCTAGCGGCGATAGCTTTGGCCGCTGCGATTGGTTTTTCCCGGTTGTATTTATTTGTGCATTATCCTAGTGATGTTTTGGCTGGCGTTGTGTTTGGGTTTCTGGCAGGATGGGCCGCTTATTACATGGGACGTTATGTTCCTTTTATCTGGCGAAAAATCAGGAGTGGTGCCATCGCGCCATTTTACGGTAGTCGAACTGTGAAGCAATAATGTAAAAGGAGGAGCTCATGGAATTATTTAATACTTTTTTTCTAGATCTGGAAAGGTTAATAGTCAGAAATTTCTATGCTATACCTTTCTAGGATCACTTCCCTGGACTGCACTGCTTTTATGGGCTGGAATTTTATTAGGAGAAAGTTGGAACGTATTGGTTATTATTGGACATAAGACTGCTATTGCTTTTGTTGGCGGAATTTTGACGATTTTATTTTTATGGTATATACGACAGAAGAGCAATAAAAAAGTCCGTTCCGATTTGAGGAGTTAAGTATGACAACGACAAGAAAACATTTGTTGCTTCTTTTTGTTTTAGGCTTAGTATTGTTTTTCTTTGGTAATTCTCTGATTGCCATTACCGATCCCGTCGAATCAAATTATACATTGACAGCATCAGAAATGCTTCGGTCTGGTGATTACCTGTCACCACGGATATATGGAAACTACTGGTATGATAAACCGGTTTTCTTTTACTGGGAATTGATCGCTGCATTTCAATTATTTGGTGTTAACGAGTTTGCGGCGCGATTTTTTCCTGCTGTTTTTGGTATTCTTGGTATGGGGATGACATATGGTTTTGCCCGGACTATTTATAATGCAAAAACAGGATTGTTTGCTGCAATTATCCTAGGAACTTCTTTTGAATATTGGCTAATTTCTAAAACAGTCATTACCGATATGACATTATTTCTTTTTTTTAATGCTGTACTTGTCTGCTTTTATCTGGCTTATAGAGGGGTTAATAAAAAGTATTACTATCTTTGCTATCTATTTGCCGGCCTTGCTGTTCTTACGAAAGGGCCTATCGGTATTTTACTCCCTGGACTCATTGTGACGGTATTTCTTATTTGCCGTCGGGATTTTGGCGAAATCAAACAGATGAAATTATTGGCTGGTACTGCCATTTTTCTTATAACTGGTGTGAGTTGGTACTATGCGATGTATCAGCTACATGGACCGATTTTTCTTGATACATTTTTAGGTGTTCATAATGTATTACGAGCTACTGTGTCAGAGCATCCGGGCTTTAATGTGTGGTATTACTATACAGCTATTTTCTTTATAGGTTTTTTTCCGTGGTGTTTTAGCCTGCCCATGGCATTTATAAAATACTGGCGTAGTAGACGATGGCCTGCTCTTGATCAGACGACTCTCTTTTTGCTGTTATGGGCAGTTCTGATCAATGGATTTTATCAATCTATGGCGACAAAATATACAACTTATACGCTGCCAGCGTTATTGCCAATTGCCGTTTTGACAGCCCGTCTTCTTTATACTCATACAAGACTTGTTAAAGGCATCGCTTGGGGAAGTATTGGCTTTTATGTGATAATCACTTGGTTTGTGGCCATTCCTTTTTGTAATAACAGTTATTCAGGCAAAGCGATTGCTGCCATTTTGAACGAGCAGATACAGTCTGGCGACATGATTGTAAGCTACGGTGACTATAAAGCATCAGCTGTTTTTTATGGGAATAGACCAGTTTATAATCTTGTCCACAAGGCGGAATTAGAGCAAGTTGCGCCAAAGGCCATGAGCTGGAGCAGTAAAAATGTGATGCCTTTCATTGCTTTCGAAGAGCTGCCGCGTGATAAAAATATCTATCTTATTCTGGATGAACGTAATTATGGACAGTTTAGTCAATACTTTCAGGCTGATGAATGGACCTATATTGCAGCCCTGCCAAAGGCAACCATTTATTTTCATCCGGCGCATTAGGAACCGTTTTCATCCGATAAGTGAGGGAATTTGTTAATGAACAAGTAGTATAGAAACATGAATAAGAAGAATTTAAGCGGTGTGGGTTTATTCTAGTCTTGATGAAAGCGATTTCACAAGGCTATTAAAATAAATACAAAAAAAGAGGGGGGAGAGTAGAATGAATATAGGAGCTGTTTCAACAGGCGGGCAGTATGCGCCGCTTCATCAAGCATTAAGCACGACCGCCAGTATGACGAGAGTCAAAGATAATGACGGTGATTACGATAATGGAACAGGTGCTGATGACGCTGTCAAATCAAAGTCTTTGCAGGCAAATGCACAACCAAACCTTGGCACAAAGGTTGACATGAAAGTATAATCCTGGCTTTTTAGTGGTGGAGAAGAATTCTTCTTCACCACTAAATCTATTAAAAGGGATGCGAGGGATTTTTCAAAGTAGAAAGAATTTTATTGATGGAGGTGAAGCGTATGGATTCGTTGCTTAAAATTGTTGCTATCGGGTTAGAATTTGCAGGAAAACGCATCATAGACTCTCTGTCTTTTCAGGTAAACTGTGGTGACATAGTCGTCGTAATGGGAAACTCAGGCTCAGGTAAAACATCTCTGTTTCGTATGATTAATTTATTGCAAAGTCCTACGTTAGGCAAAATTTTTTATCGGGAGCAAGATATTTTATCTTATCAGCCAACAATGCTTCGTCGGGAAATCGGATATGTTTTTCAAAAGCCATACCTTTTTGGCAATTCTGTTATGGATAACTTGATATATCCTTATCAACTGGCCAAACAAAAGCCAGATGAGGAAGAAATCGATCAGTATTTACGAGAGGCTAATTTGCCAGAGAGCATTAAACTGAAGAAAAATCATGACCTTTCTGGCGGAGAGCAGCAACGTATAGCATTGATTCGTTCGCTTTTGATTAAGCCTAAAGTTTTACTTTTAGATGAGGTGACTTCTTCGCTTGATGAGGAAAATACGCTTGCTATTGAACAACTCATCCGAAAACAGCATGAACAGCGTCAGATGACAATTTTGTTTATTTCGCACAGTTTGCAACAAGCAGAACGGTTGGCACAAAAAATATTGTTTATAAAAAATGGCCATCTCCACTTTTTTGGAAGCAAAAGTGATTATTTTTTAGGAAGAAGGTGCCCGCATGAGTGATACTTCTCTAGCCATGACTTTCAGTTTGATTATCCTGACTCTAGGGCTATCTTATAAAAATAAAATTGGCTTGGAAAAAGAAATTATTGTTGGTAGTATTCGGGCAGTTTTACAACTCACTTTAATCGGATTTGCGTTAACTTATATCTTCCATTTGAATAATTATGGAGTTACAACAATTCTCTTACTGATTATGATTTATAATGCCGCGACTGTTGCAGCGAAGCGCGGGCGCGGTATTCATCATGCTGTAAGGATTGCTTATATTTCTTTGTTTATCGGTCTAGTTGTTACATTGGGAAGTTTGCTTTTGTTTGGGGTTGTTACGTATCAGCCTAGTGAAGTAATTCCAATTAGCGGAATGATTGTAGGGAATTCTATGGTTGCAACTGGTCTAGTTTTTAACAGTTTGAGGGAAAGATTCGAAAAACAAAGAGACGAGATAGAAATTAAATTGTGTTTGGGGGCTACTGCGAAACAGGCTTCGCTGACTATTATCAGGGATACGGTTCGAACTGCTATGTTACCAACGGTTGATTCGATGAAAACTCTAGGAATTGTGCAGTTGCCAGGTATGATGACCGGCCTTATTTTAGCGGGAGTAGCACCGGTGAACGCTATTAAATATCAAATTATTGTCGCGTTTATGTTAACCGGAGCAGTGTCTGTTACTGCTTTTTTGGCAAGTTTTTGGGCTTATAAAACATTTTTCAATAAATTGATACAACTGAAATCAGATTCGTAACTCAACGAAATATGTTTCGTATAAAGATATTAAATTGTTAATGGGTGATCTAAAGCTGGTTTATGCTGCTATTGATGAACAAACTGCACTATATCAACTTGATGCATTTGATGAAAAATGGAGTGGTAAATACCCCCAAATTGCGCTGTCCTGGCGAGCGAATTGGGTTCATTTATCTACTTATTTTAAATATCCACAAGAAGTAAGAACGCTAATTTATACCACAAATGCAATAGAAAACTTTAATCGTTAGTTTCGTAAGGTTACGAAGTCTAAATCAGTTTTCCCCACGGATGACAGCTTGCTAAAAATACTGTATTTAGCAATGATAGATATTATGAAAAAATGGACAGGCCGCCGTAGAGACTGGGGGCAAATTCATTCCCAATTAGAAATATTTTTTGCTGACAGACTTGAATGACTTGACAGTGAGGAACTTTTTCGTATAATGCAAACAAGGGGCAACCAGTCCAGATGACTGTTTTGCCCCTATAAAAGCATATGCTCTTTTTATACCAATTGGCGTTTGCACAAAATGAGGGATACTCCCCAAATTGTACTTAAAAAGCTGTTTTGGGTTATGAAGAGCATCTTAAATAGGAGCAGCCAGACATCAACTTATTTCAATTGTTGTGATTGCTTTTAATGAGCAGGACAATATATAAGTGTTCTATCAGGAAGTATGTAATCACATGAAATCCTTGCCATATGATTTTCAACTAGTATTTTGTTCGTCAGAAGATAGTAAATTTCAAATGTAAGATGGCTAATTTAACCATTGTTTTTTGCCGCAGAATATAGGGCTTAGCGACTTGTCTAAGCCCTATATTTATTTCATTTTTCTTTGAGATAAAACGTAATTTGAAACACTCTGTTTAATATCTTTGAACGTATTCAATTAAAAATAAAACTGACACCGTATAAAAAACGATGCCAGTTTGCGTAATTTCAAGTTATTCTACCTCGGGGAGTTTTATTTTTTGTACGTTGCTTCTGGTTTAGTTCAGCTAGTTACGAGGGTTCGATTCCCTTCACCCGCTCCAGAGTAGATTTAAGACTTTACGGAATTTCCGTAAGGTCTGTTTTTTTGCGTTTATACCTTATTTGCACCTTATTGCGGAAAAATGGATAAACACGATGAAAAATAGGGTAGCGGTTTAAAATAGAATTTTGATTATGTTTTAGTTTCTAATGGTGAGGGATTTTTATATATTTGACAAAGAAAAAACGGCGAATTAGGAATTTCGCCGTTTTAAATACTTTGTGTCATTCCGATAGAATCTATAATTGAATTACTAAAGAATGATAAGTAACCTATTATATGACTTATAAATACCCAGAGCACTTCGCTTACAATTCAGCGTATTCTGCTTGGCCCGCCGTATATTGATTGCCGCCATTACAGTCGATCACAACCGTTACGGGAAAGTTCTCAACTTCAATCACTGCAAGTGCCTCAGGCCCTAAATCAGCATAGTCAATAATACTATAACTTTTTATACGTTTAGAGTTTAGAGCGCCAGCGCCGCCAATTGCTGCAAAGTAAACGCATCCATGTTCTTTCATTGCATTTATAACTTCCTTAGAACGTTGACCTTTGCCAATCATGCCTTTAAGACCCTGTTTTATTATTATAGGAGTGTATTTATCCATACGACTGGAAGTGGTTGGTCCGGCCGCTCCTATGGCATGGCCTGGCAAAGCCGGACTCGGTCCCATATAATAAATAACTCCTTCAGTAAAATCTACTGGTAAGGGTTCTCCGGCCTTGTTTGCTTCCATCATGCGCTTATGGGCAGCGTCCCGGGCAACAAATATTTTACCGGAAATTAATACCTCATCGCCGGCCTTAAGAGAACGAGCAACTACTTCACTTAAAGGAATCGAGACTTGAATACTTTGGCTCACAGTGTACTACCTCCTATAATATCATTTCAACATGTCTTATTGCATGGCAATTTAGATTCACTGCTACTGGCATTGAGCCAATATGGGTAGGCGCCCATTCAATATTTACTTTTAAAGCTGTAGTTTTTCCGCCTAGCCCCTGTGGACCTACTCCGGTTTTATTAACAAGCGTTAATAATTCATCTTCAAGTGCGGCATACTGTGGATCAGGATTTCGACTTTCAATACTGCGGATTGCAGCTTTTTTTGCACATAAAGCGGAATATTCAAGAGAACCGCCAATACCAACTCCAACTAAAAAGGGCGGACATCCGGCAGAACCTGCTTCTTTTACCGTATCTAAAACTACCTTTTTGACTCCTTCAATTCCATCGGCAGGAACAAGCATTTTGACGACGCTTTTATTTTCGGCACCAAATCCTTTAGTTGCTAACTTGATTTTTACTTGTTCACCAGGAACAAAATTTGTGTAAATAATGGCAGGGGTATTGTTTTTTGTATTTACTCGAGTAAATAATGGCTCTGCAACAACGGATTTACGTAAAAAGCCTTCTGTATATCCTTGGGCAACGCCTTGGTTAATCGCGTCTTCTAAGCTACCGCCAACAAAATGAACATCTTGGCCCACTTCTAGAAAAAAGAAGGCAAGACCGCAATCTTGACAGAGCGGTATTTTTTCATTGTGGGCAATTTCGGCATTTTCTCTTAACAATCCCAAAATATTTTTTGCTACTGCTGATGGCTCTGTTTCTCGATATTTTTCAATTGCCTGGCAAACATCAAGTGGAAGCTCTGTGCCCGATGTTTTAATCATTTGGCACACCAGCTTTGTAATATCTGCAACTTGGATTTCTTTCATTTATAAGCCTCCTATGATTTTCCGTATTATTTATGTTTTACTACCATAGACCTAAGAATTTCCACCATGCACCGCCAATGACAAGCCAGATTAATACATTTACTGTGGTGAGAATAAAACCAAGCCGCCACCATTCAGCTTGTGTTACGTAGCCAGCGCCAAAAAGAATTGGTCCGGCGGCGCCACTGTAGTGGGTCAAAGGAATCATAACATTAGATAAGAAGGCAAATCCCAATGCGGCGAGTAAAGGCGGTACACCTACGCCAACGGAGATGGCAAGAAAAGCTGCATACATAGCGCTAATATGGGCGGTAACACTAGCAAAACCATAATGAGAATATACATAAATGACAATCAAAATAATAAAGGCTGTAAGCCAGGGGAAGTTAGCTGTTGCAATTGCGGCGCCTGCGGTTTTGGCAATCCAGGCGATAAAACCGGATTTTGCAAGTTCTGTTGCCAAAGCGACCAGCGAACCCATCCAAAATAAGGTATCCCAAGCTCCCTTTTCCGAAAGGATATCATCCCAGCGGAGAACTTGAAAAATAACGAGTACAGATACGGCACACATGGCTACAACGGTTGCATCAAGCTTGGTAATTTCTGCTGTGGCCCACAGTAGCATGGCGCCGATAAATACGAAGGCCACGACTTTTTCTATTTTTGTCATAGGACCCATTGCTTTTAGTTCGTTTATCGCTAAATCTTTCGCATCAGGCATCTGTTTTAATTCTGGCGCGCAAAGTTTGTAAAGCAAGTAGGGGATTAGCAGCAGTGAAATAAGACCAGGAACAACGGCTGCGACAGCCCAGTTTGCCCAAGTAAGCTGAATACCGATTGTTTTAGAAGCCAGCTCTACTGCTAATGGGTTTCCTGCCATAGCAGTCATAAACATAGCACAGGTAATTGCATTGGCGTGATATTCCACTAGCATGATGTATGCGCCGAATTTACGTGCTGTAGCACCAGGTTCAGATCCCAGTGCTGAAGACAAACTTTTGATGATCGGAAAAATAATTCCGCCTGCCCGAGCTGCACTAGATGGAGTTGCGGGAGATATAATAAGATCGCTAAGGGTAATTGCGTAACCTAACGTCAAAGAAGACTTACCAATAAGCTTTATAACAACAAAGGCTATTCTTTTACCCAAGCCGCTTTTTATAAAGCCTCGGGCAAATAAAAATGCTGAAACAATCAGCCACATAGTCCCATTACCATAACCCATTAGGGCATCATTTACTTTAAGCGTTCCCGACAAAGCCGAAAAAGTAACTGCAATCAAAGCAATTGCCCCAATTGGCAGAGGCTGGAGAATATAACCTAAAATCGTAGTAATAAAAATAGCAAATAAGTGCCAGGCTTTTACACTTAAACCTGCCGGAGCGGGCAAGAACCAAATAATAGCACCAATTGCTAAAACGAGTAATCCCTTGCGTATAGTTCCGTTCATTTTAATATCCCTTCCTTATTGACTTCCCAGCATTTGTGCTGTAAGCCAGCTAACTTTGATGCTAAATAGATCATTATACAGGCTGATTTGCAGCTATTCACATGGCTTTTATGTCGTTACTTAGACCTCCTTACCGAATATAAATCTCACTTGCTCCATGAAATATGCAAAGAGCAATTATCTTGTTTAATGTTAACAGTTTAAAAATCATCAGTGAATTAAGAGTAATTTATTATTTTATAATCTTAATTTATAAAATAATAAATTGAGATTATAAAAACGCTTTAACTATATTTTTATATATACACTTAGTCGTTTTATCACTTTTTACAACGGTTCATAAATTTTATTTATTTTATTATAAAATTATCTTATCGCGCTTTTTTCTTTTAATGACAGCACCTATGATAAAATGAAATATATCACGTCAAGGAGCAGTAAACATGGAATTACGACAACTGGAATATTTTCTTATGGTAAGTAAGACCAATAGCTTTACACGAGCTGCAGAACGTCTTTACGTATCACAACCTGCCGTGACCACTGCGATTCGTAGCTTGGAAGAAGAACTTGGCATCCAATTATTTGACCGTAATCAAAAGCAGGCTTTCTTGACCGCAGAAGGACAGGTATTTTGTAAGCATGTTGAAACTATCATAAGCGGAGTATCAAAAACTATTTTCGAAATAAATGAACTAAAAAATCTTAATAGTGGTGTTCTGACAATTGCTATTACGCCGATTTCTGGTTTGAAAACAATTTCTACCATTTTCAAAGTGTTTCGAGAACGGCATCCTAATATTCAGCTCGTTTTTATTGAAGAAAACGTTGTGACAGTTCAAGAGTTATTAATAGAGGATCGGGCTGATCTTGGAATTATTATTTTAGGTGAGAATGATAATTTGCTTGATTATACGCTTCTCACTTCACAAGAATTAGTAGTTTGTTGCGCCAAAGATCATAAATTTAAGCGCAAGAACTCTATTTTTCTTGATGAATTAGTAGATGAGCCACTTATTTTATTTTCTCAAAACTGTTTGTTGCGAAACCTGGTTATTAAGGAATTTGAGAAACAAAATACACTTCCGAGGATTGCTTTTGAATCTAATCACGTACAAACAATTAAAAGCCTTGTGGCTTGTAACGCCGGTCTTGCTATTTTGCCGCAGGATTTATGTGATAGTTCCCTTGTCACAATTCAAATAGAGACTTCTTTATCGATTGATTACGCAATTGCCACTAAGAAGAATCGGTATCTGTCGCATGCAGGGCAGGCTTTTCTTGCTGTAGTTAACGAAATATTGGTTTAAACTTAAACGATCTTTCACTTTTAGTTTGTAAAGGAGCAGCCACATGGAATTAAAAATAGCGGTATTTGCCAGTGGACAATTAATTGCGCAAGAGGTCGTCAATATAATACAATCCATTATAGATGAGAACCTAATGATCCAAACTTACTTTACACCTGAAATGGTAAACAGGCCGGAGGCTGACATCTATATCTGTACGCCAACCCAAGTTCACCTTCTACAAAAATTAATTCCTAAAGAAGAGATTTTTACAATAGATCTGATGCCAAACTCAAGATTTTTTATTGATGTTGCTCGTATCCCTAAAAACGAAGACGTATATATATTTAATAATTATCTTAAATATATAAATGCGCTCATTAAGTATTGCAAAAAAATTGGCATTGATGGTGTCAACTTTATCCCTATTGCTTATTGGGAGTTGTCAGAAGAAGAAGTTGCTTCACGGATTCAGTGCGCAAAATATATAATTGGCGTTGACCGTTTTGTGGGAGAAGGCGGTCTTTTGTCGCCAACGTATCGTTCTTATCTTCGAAAAGATGTTACTATTATTCCCGCAGTACGCGCCATATCTGTTCCATCAGCGTTAAATCTAATCAAGTGTATTGCTGAAAATTTTCATTATCAAATTGCTGAATCCATAGATGCAATTAAAATTAAACTCGCAAATAACTCTTCGCCCGAAACAATCGTGAAACTTCGCGATGAAGTTACTCAACTGGCCATTGCTAGTAGTAAAATCAAAGATAGCATTCAAAGTGCAGTTATTAAATCAGTTCTGAAAAATATATCTGCCCAAGCTATGATATTGGACTCCTCCCCTGATGTAGTTTCACTTGAAACTCTGTCAATGAACGAACTTTTAACTATGGTTACAGATGCAAACTTCATGCTCAAATTAATAGCCAAGAAGCTGACACATCTAAGCTAAAGCTCTATAAGGATTAATCTAGAAACACTGAGAAACTAGAAAACGCCTGCTTTATAATGAATTTCATTATAGAGCAGGCGTTTTCTAGTTATTATTGATCCATTCAGTGACAACTTGAAATGCGTTGGCATCTCTTCAAACAAGGTAAAAATGATAGATTACGATTTATTATCTCAGCGGTTTTTGATATTGTAGCAGTTGGTGATCATACCGTAGCTTTGTCTACTATGATCATGACACGCCACAGTGGTATAATTAATATGAAGAAAACACTAAATGTAGGTGTATGGGTGATTTGGGGCAATTGTTTTCTTGCGGTTTTCTTATCGATGGTAATCATGGTGTTCTTATGGCAGTTTCTCTACTGGTTGTAGTAAATATACTTAGCAACAGTAGGTGATTTGCTGCTGAAAATATGAAAAAAAGGGGATAAGAAGATGACCGATCAAGCACTAAATAAAGAGCAATCTCAGGTAGTAAGAGTAAAAACAGCGAACAAAATTGCAATTATTACAATGAATCGACCCAAAGCCATGAATGCGTTGAATCAAGACATGGTGAATCAATTGCTTTGTACCTTACAGGAGGTAGAAAATGATCCGATTATCAGGACTGTTATACTGACTGGCGAAGGTCGGGCTTTTTCCGCTGGTGGTGACTTAGAATACATAAATAGTATTACTGACCCGATTGCCGCCAGAAAATTTATTTCAGAAGTAGGGGAAATCGTAACACGAATAATGACCATGAAAAAACCAGTCATTGCTATGGTAAATGGGGTAGCTGCTGGAGCTGGCTTTAATTTGGCATTAGCCTGTGATATCGTATTTTGTGCCGAATCTGCTCGATTTGCCCAGAGCTTTGTGAAAGTTGGACTTATTCCCGACTGTGGCGGCTTGTATTTGTTACCACGGATCGTTGGGATGCATAAAGCGAAAGAACTGATGTTTACTGCTGACCTGATTCATGCGCAAAAGGCATTAGAATTAAACATTATCAATAAGATCTTTGCCGATGCTGAGCTTGAAAGTAAGACGGTTGCCTTTGCTGAGCAGTTAACTAATGGTGCCCCAATTGCACTTAGTATGGTAAAATCAATGGTTAATCGCTCTGGCAATCTGGATTTGGCAAGTGTGTTGGAATTGGAATCTGATTTGCAAACGATTTGTATGCAAACGGAAGACCATAAAGAAGGCGTTAAAGCCTTTAAGGAAAAACGGCTGCCAATCTTTCAAGGAAAATAGCTTGTAATGGAGTAGCGCGTGGCATTGCAGTACATCTCTGTATAACAGAGGATAAGGAGTTGTAAAATGAAGGTTTATATTCTCATGGGAAGCCCAAGGAAAAACGGGAATACCATAGCGCTATTGGAGCCATTTATGGCGGAATTAGAGCAGAACCACGTCGAGCACACTCTGACTTGGCTTCATGAAACACAAATTGAGCCTTGTATTGCTTGTCGAATTTGCCAAAAGGATTGGGGGATTTTCGGCTGTCATTATAAGGATGATGTACAAGAAATTTTCGATAACATTCTTGCTTGTGATGTGATTGTGCTAGCGACGCCAATCTACTCATGGTATTGTACGCCGCCCATGAAAGCTTTATTGGACCGGATGGTGTATGGTATGAATAAGTACTATGGTGAGAAGGTTGGCCCAGCGCTTTGGAGTGGAAAACAGTTAGCGATCATTGCCACTTGTGGATATCGGCCTGAAAAAGGCGCTGATTTGTTTGAAGAAGGGATCAAACGATATTGTAAGCACTCGCAATTACAATATATGGGGATGCTAGCAGAGAGAGATTTAGGTTATCAATCGGTGTTTATGAATGAGGAGAAAGCGCAACATTCCCGTCAGTTTGCACAAAAGATGATTAGTCTAGCTTGAATATGACTTCAGCGGGAATAGATCATATGCGGAGAATAATTGATTATATTCATCAATTATCAGAGCGGCTATTCCATGCTGCTGGAAAATGAATGTTTGGGAATCGGGGTATGGTTTTATGAATGGAACAGAGCGAAGAAATATTAAACCAGGATCAAAGGTTAAAGTGGTACAAAAGATTCATCAAAGAACCGGGCAATTAACCGAAGGCATAGTAAAAGATATTCTCACGAATAGTGCCGTGCATCATCGCGGAATAAAAGTACGGCTGATCGATGGAATTGTCGGGAGAGTTCAAGAAGTAATCGATTAGAAGAATTTTCTCGTTATAAATGATACTCAGAGGTGTATTACTTCTGAGTATCATTTTAAGTTTTTTGCAAGAAATATTGTTGTAACATTTGGATTAGATTGCCCATAACCCAATATAAACCAAGTCCGGCGGGGAAATTCATTGTCATGTAGCCAACGAAAAAAGGCATGATGAGCAGCATTACTTTACTTTGTTCATTGGAAGTTGTTGCAGGCAGGCTTTGTTGCGAAGAAAAATAGGTTGTCAGAGCTGCTAATAAAGGTAAAATGTACAAGTGATCATAGCCAGATAGCGTTTTGATCCAGAGAAACCCGGGATGACTTACATAGTTATAATTACGCAGCGCATAGAACATACCGCTTAAAATTGGCATTTGTACGAGAAGCGGTAAACAGCCTGCGAGCGGGGTTATTTTTGCTTCTTTATATAAAAGAGAAATTTCTTTTTGTAACTGTACTTTGTCATCTTTATATTTTTCCTGCAAAATTTTTAATTGAGGATTTAATGATTTCATTGCGTTCATAGATTTTGTTTGTTTGGCTGCTAACGGAAATAAGATAGTTTTTATAACGAGTGTTAATAAAATGATGGCGATGCCATAATTAGGGAAGCCGAGGCTTAACGTGATATTATAAAAAAAGGTTAGCAGAGATTGCATAAATTCAATAAAATGATCAAACACATATTTCACATCCTTTAATGTGGTACATTCAATAGTAATCTTATGAAAGAGCTTATTCGCCATCGAACAAACAACTCCTTTATTATTGCAAAGTTGTTTGATTTACAAATGATAAGCCTACTTTAGTAATAACCGAATAAAATTTTGTCTGACAGGCATTTCCTAGATTTTTAGGAAATGCCTGTTTTTTGCGCGAATAGAAAACCCCACGCTAGGCGTGGGGTTTTAGAGATCCATACTGCGGTACTGACACAGGTCTATATTTCATCAGTAGCAAAGGTTGTTTTTATATATTCGATAAAAGCTTGAACTGCCGATAATTCCAAGGAATCGGCATGATATAGAAGCCAGGTACGTCGTTTGAGCGGCGTACCATCTTTCCAGAATAGATGTTGTACGAATAGATCATCTTGTTTAGGCAAACCAATTTCAGGAAAGACAGCCCAGCCAAGTCCGTTTAAGACCATTTGACGGCAAGTATCCATGCTATCAACTTCCATATTGATAAGCGGTGGAACGGCAAAAATCTGTCGCCACCACTCTTCAATCATTTTTTTTAGTGCAGAGTCTGTTCCATACGTAATTTGTGGTTTTTTCGGTAAATCCTCTAACGTAAGCGGCGAGGGGGATACAAGACAGATCGGCTCTTCTCGAATCAAATATTTTTCAGTATCCCAAGCAAAGTCACCGCGAACAATGGCGATTGAGATTTCTTCGGTTTGCAGCAAGCGGTTAATTTTTTGACTGAGTCCTGTTTTCAAAGAAATATCCACCAAAGGATACATTTCTAGGAATGTTTTGAGAAGTCGCGGTAACTCGTAGTAAGCAAAGATTGCCGAAGAGCCAAGACGTAAAGTCCCTTGTACCTTACCAGACATATCTTGAATTTTTTCTTTTGCAGCTCTAAACTCCAGAAGCATTTTTTTTGCATAAGCAAGAAGATATTCACCTTCGGGGGTTAGTGTGACGCCGGTCGAATTCCTGGAGACGATCTTCGTAGCAAATTCTTTTTCAAGTTGTTGCAAACGATACGTCATTGAGGGCTGTGCAATAAACAAGCGATTGGCTGCTTTCGTAATATTTTTTTCTTCAGCAATAATTTTTAACATAAGCCAGTCTTTTTCATTCATAAGACATACCTCGCTTTATCTCGATCGAAAAAATCTATGAGGATTAATAGAAATGAAATATTTTATATATTTTAATTATTGTACTACAATCAAAATCAACAGGCAATGTCCTATTTATTATCTGAATACTGTTTTCAGAATAAATTGTTTTTTTGATCATGAAAAATGAATGGAGGCTGGGAAATGGGAAAAAATTTAGTAGAAAAAATCATTGGTGCACATCTTGTCTCGGGAGAGATGACGCCAGGCAGCGAAGTTGGCATTCACGTAGATCAGACCTTAACGCAAGATGCCCTTGGTACCATGGCATATTTACAATTTGAATCTATGGGGATTGATCGAGTTAAAACGCTTTCAGTATCGTATATTGATCATAATACGTTGCAAGACGGTTTTGAAAATGCTGATGATCATCAATATTTGCAGACTGTAGCCGATAAATATGGGATTAAATGTTCTAAGGTCGGAAATGGTATTTGTCACCAGATTCATGTAGAAAGAGTGAGTCGTCCCGGTGAAGTACTCATTGGTTCAGACAGTCATACGCCTACTTCTGGTGCGGTAGGAATGTTGGCGATTGGTGTTGGTGGTCTTGATGTTGCTGTAGCGATGGCAGGCGGTCCTTTCTATCTTACTTACCCCAAAGTTATCAGAGTAAATTTAGAAGGAAAATTGCAGCCTTGGTGTTCGGCAAAAGATATTGTGCTCGAAATGTTGAAAATTCTCACTACGAAAGGGAATGTGGGAACATTAATTGAATATGGCGGCACTGGTCTAGCTCATCTTACCGTACCAGAGCGGGCAACGATTACGAATATGGGAGCAGAAATGGGAGTGACGACTTCTATATTCCCAAGTGATGAATTGACTCATACTTTCTTTAAAGCGCAAGAGCGCGAAGGCGATTGGCAAGAACTAAAACCTGATGCAGATGCTAAGTATGATCAGGTGATTAATTTGAATCTTGCAGCAATTCAGCCTAATGTCGCTTGTCCTCATTCACCTGATAATGTAAAAACGATCCGAGAAATTGAAGGATTAGAAGTGAATCAAGTACTTGTTGGCAGCTGTACGAACTCCTCCTATCGTGATCTGATGATGGTTGCCGCTATGCTAAAAGGCAAAAAGGTACATCCCAAAGTAAGCTTCGGCGTTGCACCAGGAAGTAAGCAGGTTCTTGCGATGATTGCTGAAAATGGTGCACTTGGTGATTTGATTGCAGCTGGAGCGCGGATTTTAGAAACGGCCTGCGGGTTTTGTGTTGGCTGTGGGCAGGCCCCGCAGACAAAAGCAGTATCCCTTAGAACCAATAATCGTAACTATGAAGGGCGCAGCGGCACGAAAGATGCAAATGTGTATCTAGTAAGCCCTGAAACAGCAGTGGCTGCTGCATTGACAGGAAAAGTTACGGATCCTCGTGACTTAGCGCTTGATTATCCGCAAATTGTACTGCCGGAAAAATATCTTATTGACGACAGTTTGATGATTGAACCATCCTGTCAGTCTGATATCGAAGTATTTCGCGGACCCAATATTGGTGAGCCGCCGAAAAATACACCTATGCCAGAAACGCTGACAGCGAAAGTTTCGATCAAGGTAGGCGATAAGATTACTACCGATCATATTATGCCTGCTGGACCTTATTTGAAATATCGCTCGAATGTGCCTAAATATTCGGGATATGTATTTTATCATATAGATCCGACTTTTTCGGAAAAATGTAAAACTAATAAACAATCAGGATTTGATTCAGTCATCGTAGCCGGATTAAGTTATGGACAAGGTTCTTCTCGGGAACATGCAGCACTTTGCCCGATGTATTTAGGCGTTCGCCTGTTGTTAGCCAAGAGCGCTGAACGAATTCACTCCGCTAATTTAATTAACTTTGGAATTTTGCAGCTGACCTTTGTGGATGATGCCGATTATGACCGCTTGCAAGACGGCGATGAGGTTGTAGTAGAAAACGTCTATGAAGCCGTCCAGTCAGAATTGATTACGGTGCTTAACAAAACACAAGGTTATAGCTTTAAAACAAGATGTTTGCTGACAAATCGCCAAAGAGAGATCGTGCTTAGCGGAGGTCTGTTGAATTACGCTGCTAAGGGCGGAAAATAAGCATCGAAGGATGTGGACAAATGAAAGAGTATGTAAAAATCCCAGCATTATATATGCGTGGCGGCACCAGTAAAGGTGTTTATCTAATGACGAAAGATTTGCCGAAAGATCCTGCGAAGCGTGATGAAGTCATTTTGGCGATTTACGGTAGTCCTGATATTCGCCAGATTAACGGGATGGGCGGGGCTGATCCTTTAACAAGCAAGGTAGCTCTTCTTAGTGTTTCCGAGCGCGAAAATGTGGATATTGACTACACTTTCGGTTATGTGGGGATTCAGGATCGCGTTGTCGATTATGAAGGGAATTGTGGTAATATTTCGTCAGGCGTAGGGGTTTATGCTATTTTACAAGGTCTTGTGAAAGCAGTAGAACCTATCACTTCTGTTAGGATTTACAACACAAATACAAAGAAAATTATTGAAGCATCGATCCCTGTGAAAGATGGCGAGGTTGTTACAGAGGGTGATTATGCAATTGACGGCGTGCCAGGAACAGGTGCTAAGATTGTACTCAATTTTTTAAATTCCGGTGGGGCAAAAACAGGAAAGTTGTTGCCAACAGGGAATGTGGTAGATGAAATTACGTTAAAAACAGGGAAAAAGGTACGAGTTAGTTTAGTTGATGCTGCCAATCCTTCTATATTTGTGAAGGCGGAAGATATTGGGCTTACTGGCTTGGAGTTGCCCCAGGATACGGAAACAAATCCGGAAATTTTAGCGATAATGGAAGATTTGCGTACGACAGCTGGTGTCATGATGGGACTTGCTGATAGTAAAGAAAAAGTTGGCCCAGCTGTACCTAAAGTTGCTTTTGTAGCTGCACCTAAGACGTATAAAACGACTACAGGAGCTGAAATACGCGCAGAAGAGATTGACTTGGTTGCTCGTACTAAGGCAATGGCTGTGCTGCATAAAGCGTATGCTGTCACTGGCGGAATTTGTGCATCGACAGCTGCTTTGATTGACGGGACTGTAGTCAATGAAATTGTAAGTGAAACAGCGAAAAAAAGCGGAATTGTCCGTCTAGGCCATCCGTCCGGTGTGCTAGGCTTTGAAATCGAGCTTCTAAATGAACAGAAAAAGTGGAATTTGGTCAAGGCTGGGGTCAGTCGTACAGCCAAGCCCATAATGGAAGGTTTTGTATACGTTTCACGCAAGGTTTTTCATGGTGAAGAGCCAAAATAAAAAGTGAATTGTAGGAGGAAAAGGCATGTCGGAAGTTATAAAAAAGAATCCCTATAAGCCAATTCATATTGGTATTGCGTTAGCTATATTAATCGGTATCGTTTTGTTGCCAAATCCTGATGGTTTGTCAATTGCAGGGCACAGAATGCTTGGAGTCCTTGCTTTTGCTGTGTATATTTGGATTTCAGAAGCAATGCCTTTTCCTGTTAGTGGTATAGCAATTACTTTTTTAATGATTATGCTGCTTGGATTATCACCGGAAAAAGGCGTTTCCGGTAAACTTTTAGGAACTGGGAAAGCGATTCCTATGGCTATGTCGGGTTTTGTGAATTCGGGCTGGGTCTTGGTTGCTGCCGGACTTTTTTTAGCAGAAGCTGTTCGGTTTACCGGGCTCGATCGTCGAATCGCTGTTAATATTCTGCGAGTTGTTGGGACAGAACCGAAGAAAATTATTGGCGGCATGATTATTGCCGGATTTTTACTGTCTTTTATCATTCCATCGATTGCGGCGCGGGCGGCAGCTTTGATTCCAGTGGCATTAGGTCTTATTACTGCGCTGAAAGTAGATAAAAAAAGTGCTTTTGCCAAGCAAATTATGTTAGTTACTGGCTTTACTGCAGCGATCACTGGCGGGACGGTTTTGACGGCAGGTGCACCAAATCCATTTACAGTAGGTCTGTTAGCCAGTCAATTGAATCACACAATTACTTGGTTAGACTGGTTTATTTATGCTGGACCGTTCACTGTGGTTCTGGGAATTATTATGTATGTGCTGGTTATTACCATGAATAAGTTTGAAAAGTTAGAAGGCGGCGAGGCGCTCATTACTAAGTATATGACCGAGCTTGGACCGATGACTTCGAAAGAAAAGCGGATTGGTTGGATTTTTGCGTTTACTATTTTGCTTTGGGGCACTGAGCATACCCATCATATTGATGCAAATACGATTACCGTATTTGCAGCATTGCTAATTTTCCTGACACAGGTGGCTACCTGGAAAGAAATGAGCGATCGCGTTGGCTGGGGTACTTTAGTTTTATTTGGTGCCGGTATTACGATCGGAGAAGTGCTTCTTAAGACGGGTGCTGCGGCCTGGGCTGCCAATGCTGCCCTGGGGCATATGGGGCTGCAATCGATGAGTGCTGCCATGATTCTTGCCACTATTTCGGTGCCGATTATCGTCATTCGTGTTGCTTTTTCTAGTATTGTCGCATTAGCAGCCATTGTTGTACCTACCATGCTCGGCTTATTGACTAACTTTAATAATCCTGATATTCCTATCTGGAGTGTCACTTTAATATCGTCATTTTTGGTTTACTTTTCCTTCTTATTGCCAGTTAATACGCCGGCAACCCTGTTGACTTATTCTACGGGGACCTATGAACAAAGTGATATGCTTAAAATTGGCATTCCGCTTACTTTATTAGGTTTGGGAGCGTATATTTTATTTGTTAACACCTATTGGCATTGGCTGGGATTAATTTAATTCATTAATAGTAGGGGCTTTATGCCCCTGCTCTTTTCATAGTCGCTAAGAGAGAGGATTCGTTATGAAAATAAACACTGTGCGTATTCGTCTTCTCATTTTATTTATACCGCTTTTTGCGGTTTCTTTTATTGTGCTTTCCGGTACTAGTTATTATTTGGCTATGAAAGCATTAGAACAAAGTAATCGAGAAGTTATCAATTCCATTGATTCCGATTACTCCAATCAAGTGAAAACACTTATTAGTAAACGGGTCACTGAACTAGAAGATTTGGCTTCGCAGGAAGCGATTCAAAAGAATACCGATTCAGCTAAAGTGGTAAGTATTTTAAAGGAAATGAAGCAGCGTACTGGCGATTTTGATAATATTAACTGTTTGCAGCCTAGTGGCAAAGGTGTCAGGTTTGATGGATCCACTACGGATGTATCTGATAAAGAGTATGTAAAAAACGTTGTAAAAACTCATAAACTATATATTTCTGATCCCATGTTGACAAGGGGAACAGGAAAGCTGGGCCTGATTATTGCAGTGCCAGTCATCGAAAACGGCATGTTGACTGGGATCGTTACAGGCAATGTATCACTAGAGCATGTTACAAGTTTAATTCAGGATAAGAAGGTTAAGGAAACTGGCTTTATTACTATTTTAGATCAACATGGCATTATTATTTCTCATGCACAAAAGCCAGAATTGAATGGTCAGATCAATATTACGAAAAAACAAATTGATCCGAGTTTTAAAACTGTTTTGCAAGAAGTAGATGAGCGGATGCTTGCTTTATTTCATGAAGCGGAGCAGGGACGACAAAGTAGTGGTCAATATACAAACTTTGATGGTGTAGTGCATCATGGGATCGCATCTTCAGTAGATTTAGGTGGCGGACAAAAATGGGTAGTTTTTGTTTCGGCACCAGAGCAGGAAATCGCAGCAGCAACGAATCAACTATCGCGTGTTCTACTAGTGATTTCTGCAATGTTTTTGCTATTGTCGGTTGCATTGATTGTTTTTTTCAGCAGGAAGTTTTCTTCGCCGATTCGCGAAATTCGCGATGAGTGTCTATTATTGGCTAAAGGCGATTTTAGAAGTCGGGAAGTAAAAGTTCAATCTCATGATGAAATTGGACAGCTTAGTACAGGCTTTATTACTATGAAAAATAATTTAGGTAACTTAGTCGGACAGGTACAGGACAAGTCGGATCATTTGGCGGCGGCAAGTGAAGAGTTTCTTGCCAGTGCGCAACAATCTTCCGAAGCTTCGTTACAAGTTGCTGAATCTATCACAAAAATTGCAGCAGGAACCGCCGATACAGCAGTATTGTCTAATAAGATTGCCACAATTACGCGGCAAATTGCTGAAAGGACAGAGCAGATTTCTTCTGCAAGCGACGCTATGGTTGATATAGCCCGTAATACATCGCAACAGGCAACGCGAGGTACTGTTGCTGTAGAAGAAGCTGTTGCACAAATGCAGCAAATTGGCAAAGGTTCCGAAGAGGTAGAACAAGCTGTTGCTAAATTGGCCGAAGGTTCGATGGAGATTGGTAATATTGTCAATTTGATTTCTCAAATTGCGGGACAAACGAACTTATTGGCTTTAAATGCAGCGATTGAAGCAGCAAGAGCCGGTGAACATGGTCGTGGTTTTGCGGTGGTTGCCGAGGAGGTTCGGAAATTAGCCGAAGCTTCTAACCAAGCAGCGCAGCAGATTGGCGCTTTGATTCAAACGAATCAGCACAATATGAATCAAGCTGTCGTAACAATGGAGTCTGGAACAAAAGGAATTCGGCGAGGGATTGAAGTGGTAACGTCAACTGGAACAACTTTTCAGGAAATTGTCCAATCCATTGTGGTATTGTCACGACAGATTACAGAATTCTCAACAGCCATTCATCAAGTTACCGAACATAGTAAAGGGTTAGTTGATCTTGTGTGTGATATAGATCGAATTACGAAAGACAATGCAGCTGAAACAGAAACGATTTCTGCAGCTGCCCAAGAACAAGCCGCCGCTTTAGGTGAGATTGCCGAAGCAAGTCGTTCTTTAGCTCAATTAGCTGGCGATTTAAGTGAAAATGTGAATCAATTTTTAATATGAAGTTATAAGAATTTTAGTATGAATATGGAGGGATCGAAGTGAGTCAAATTGTACAAATGGCGGTTGCCGGCACGATGGAGTCCAATGATATTTATATCACGGTAGCGCCAGCGACGGCAGGAGCAGGTCTCGCAATTGAACTGACCAGTCCGGTATTGAAACAGTATGGTAAACAGATCAAAGCGGTTATTGAAGCCGTACTTGCCGAAAATGGTGTTACAGAAGCAATCATTAAAGCCAGTGATAAAGGCGCTTTGGATTGCACAATACGGGCACGACTGAAAACAGCTCTTAATAGAGCAATGAAGTGAGGTGCGAGTAGTGGAAAAACTGAGAAGAACAATGATGTTTGTCCCTGGCAATAATCCAGGAATGCTGCAAAATGCTGATATTTATGGCGCCGATACGATTATTCTTGATTGTGAAGACGCAGTCTCTATTGCCGAAAAAGATTCGGCACGTAATTTAGTGTACCATGCCATAAAAGAAATGAATTATCAAACGGAAGTCGCTGTCCGTATTAATCATATTTCGACGCCTTACGGCTGGGATGACCTGGAACTTATTTTGGGAGCAAAACCTGATTTGATTCGTCTGCCTATGGCGCAAGACGCTGACGAAATTAAGCAAATTGATGCATTTATTACGAAAGCCGAAGAAAAACATGGCTTTGAACCTGGCTCAATTCGGATGATGGCAGCGATTGAAACGCCGCGCGGTTTGCGCAATGCCTATGATATTGCTTCGGCTAGCCCGCGTATGGTGGCCATTGCCATTGGCGCGGAAGACTTTATTGCCAATTTAAAAACATCCCGTAGCGCTTCCGGTCGAGAACTGGTAGTAGCTCGCGGCCAACTGATTCTTGCCGCGCGTGAAGCTGGGATTCAGTGCATTGATACCGTGTACTCTGATGTGAATAATGAAGAAGGCTTTAAAAATGAGCTGCAGCTCATTAAAGAATTGGGTTTTGACGGCAAATCGGTCATCAATCCGCGTCAAGTTCCGATTGTGCATCAATTCTTTACGCCGACAGAAAAAGAAATTGATTATGCAGAGCGGGTTCTTGCCGCTTATAAAGAAGCGCTAGCCAAGAATTCTGGCGTAATTTCGCTCAATGGTAAAATGATTGACTTACCGATTGTAGCCAGAGCCGAGCGGACGCTCGCTTATGCCCAGGCTGCGGCCGGACAAGGAGGCAAAGCGTAATGAAAAATGCAATAGGCAGAGAAATTCCCAGTGTAATTGCTGGATTTGATACATTTGAACTTTATGCAGGACCGTTTGCTAGACAACTTTCCGGTTCTGTACGCGGTCCGAAGCTGAGAAGCGTGACGCCGCGCAGTAATAAAATTTTAGCGTCCATTGAAGCAGCGATTGATGCAGTAGGCTTAAAAGACGGTATGACGATTTCTTTCCATCATCATTTCCGTAACGGCGATAAGATTTTAAATCGCGTAGTGGAAGCCATTGCTAAAAAAGGCATTAAAGATATTACTTTATCGCCCAGCTCTTTGAGTACGGTCAATGACGCCATTATTCCATTCATTGAACAAGGCGTTATTACGGCCATTGAAACAAGCGGCGCCCGCGGCAAGCTGGGAAGATTCTTAACAGCAGGCCACAAAAACCTGAAAAAACCGCTCCATATTCGTTCTCATGGCGGTCGCGCCAGAGCGATTGAAAGCGGCGATATTCATATTGATGTAGCGTTCCTTGGCGCACCAGCCTGTGATCGTTTTGGCAACATTAACGGTACACAAGGCCAGTCAGCCTGCGGTTCTTTAGGCTATGCCATTCAAGATGCTGCTTTTGCCGATCAAGTTGTAGCGATTACAGATCATCTAGTGGATCATCCATTGTTCCCGATCAGCATTCCCCAGACGCAGATTGATTACATCGTCGAAGTAGACAGCATCGGTGATGCTGCGGGAATCGCTTCCGGCGCGCTTCGTTATACGAAAGATCCGAAAGAATTGCTGATTGCGCAGTATGCAGCAGGCATTATTGAACACTCCGGCTATCTGAAAAATGATTTTTCCGTACAGCTGGGCAGTGGCGGTGCGTCCATGGCTGTAGGCCGCTTCATCAAGAGCAAAATGCAAGAGCAAGGGATTGTCGGCAGCTTTGGCGTTGGCGGTATGACCGGCGTATTTGCGGAAATGATGGAAGAAGGCCTCTTTAAAATGATGTTCGATGTGCAGAGCTTTGATATTCCGGCTATCGAATCGATTAAGAAAAATCTGAACCATGTAGAAATGTCGGCGTCGTACTATGCGAATCCGTATAATGGCGGCCCAATTGTGAATAATCTCGATGTAGTCATCTTAAGCGCCACGGAAGTAGACGTGGACTTTAACGTCAATGTAATTACTGACTCGAATGGTGTTATTATGGGCGCCTCAGGCGGTCATAGCGATACAGCGGCTGGCGCTAAAATGTCAATCGTTGTAGCACCGCTGTTGCGTGGCCGTCTGCCGATGGTTAAAGAATCCGTGCAGACCGTCGTAACGCCCGGGGAAACGGTAGACGTAATCGTCACGGAACGCGGGATTGCTGTAAATCCGAAACGCCCAGATCTAGTGGATCAGCTGAAACATGCGCCGCTGCCGATTGTTTCCATTGAGGAACTGCAGGCAAAAGCTTATGAATTGGCAGGCAAACCGGAAGAAATTGAAGTCACTGATGATGTTGTTGGTGTGGTAGAATATCGCGATGGTACGATTATCGATGTCATCCGTCGTCCCGTAGAAAAATAATCATAAAAAAACAAAGTCTCAAAATAGGATTTCAGCTATTTTGAGACTTTGTTTTTTTATGATTATTATTTAATCAAGATAATCAGGGAAAAAATCACCTTGCATAATGGCGAGTTCCCCCATATATTTCGATGCTGTATCTAGATCAATATGAAGCTTTTCTTGAATAAAAGTAAGTGTTGTATTTTCATCTTCTTTTTCCGTATGATCAACTTGTGCCAGAAGTAGTAAATTCGCATAAACTATATCCTTGTACGGATGATTTTCAAAGAAGCGACAAAGCTTGTTTAAAATAGCGTCATTCTCTAAAATGGAATTAGACGGAAATGGCGTTTCTAGTTCTTTTAGATAACAATCAAATAGTAGTTTTTGGGGGTAGTTAAAATGTCCTTCTGATTTCATGAGATATAATGCCAGGGCAGAAAAATTTTCTTTTTCTTCAATTGATTTTAGATAGTTTAATAACATAATCAATTCCCCTTTCTTATAAAAATCAGTAAAAATAGTAAAATTACTTATACTTAAGGAGCTAGTTTTACTCTTTATTTTTATTATAATGAATAAAAGCGCAATCTAAAAATAGAAAAAACAGCCTTTTAGTATAGGCTATTTTTATGGGTGGGAGTTTTATGGATATAAAACAGTTGAAATATTTTCAGGCCATTGTGAAAGAAAAAAATATTACGAAGGCGGCGCAACGTTTATTTATGACGCAGCCCTCGTTGAGTCAGCAAGTGAAAGCGTTGGAAACAGAGCTTGGTGTTAAGCTCTTTGAAAGAGGTAGCAGATCAGTTAGGTTGACTGCTGCTGGGGAACTATTACAGAAACGATCAGAAGTCATTTTAGAGTTTTTACGCGCAACGTCAGCAGACTTAAAAGCGTTGCAGAATGGCGAAGAGGGCACTTTGTCAATCGGAATGATTGCTTCAGCTGGGGTCACACTTTTGCCAAGCTTTTTTAAAAAGTTCAACGAGAAATATCCGAAGGTAACATTTCGGTGTTATGAAGGAAATACACAAAGAATTTTAGATTTACTAAATCGAGGCATGATCGAAATTGCTCTAGTTCGCTCCAATTTTAATAAAATGAACTATGTATATATGACTTTACCGTCTGATCCAATGGTTGTTGTTTGCCGAAAGGAACAGGAAAGTACAGTGCTTTCACCAATTGATCTTGACTATTTGAAGAATAAGCCTCTATTGCTTCACTCTAGTAACGAAACCATGATTGTGAAAAGTTGTAGACGCTATGGATTTATACCTAATATTCTTTGCCGGGGCGATGTTGTGAGATCTTTGCTTGTTTGGGCTGAGCAAGGCCTTGGTTATGCAGTGGTTCCTCGATCAGCATTAAAACTAATAGCAGTTTCTAACTTGCAATATTGGGAAGTCACAGATTCCTTGCTACGGATTGAACGATCCCTGATTTGGCTGGAAAAACGAGCCCTGTCTTTACCAGCAAGACGGTTTATTCAGCTCATGTTTCCGAGCGTTAAATTCGAATAAAGCGTTATAGAATAGGAGCAGGCATTGGCAATTTTATGTAAAGATACATTTTCGTGTTATAATAATAGGTAAAGGGGAGATGCAAGATGTTACAAAGAAAATATTGCCGATTATAAAATTACGGAATTTTACCCAACAAAATACGCCGATGCTTTCGCGAATTTTATTGGCTAAGATATAGTTATACATTGAAAAATCGTAATTGATTGACAAGAGGACTTGTTTATGCTAGTCTAAACAAGAATTAAATAGCTTCGTTAGGTGAGGCTCCTAAATGAACATAAGCCACTGCCCAAAAATGTCGAGAGACGCCAATGGGTAGAACAGGTATTACCGGATTAAGGTTTTACATAATGTGGCTGAGCGTTTTTGTATTTTGCTCTACGTTATTTAGTGCTAAAACTCAACGAGTGGGGAAGGAATCTGTTTATTTACGTTGCTTAAAAAGCCTTCCATTAGGGAGGCTTTTATTCTATTTGCGCAATGAAAAGCAAAGCCTTCTTTTTAAAGAAGTGCTTTGCTTTTTCTGTAATAAGGAGGTGGACGACAATGGATGGCGAGAGTGGACCTAGGTTTAGTAAGAGAATGGTTTACCCAGGAAAAACAAAATATGATGATTCAATAAGTCGTCCAGTTCTTTTACAGTAGGGCGCAAGGAGGATACCATGCAAAACGGAAAAGTTATAAACGGTTCCATTGGCATAAATGTCAAAAGTCAGTGGGCTCAAAGGCTCATGACATTTTTGATGGTGATGGGACCCGGTATTATTGTAATGGTTGCAGATAATGATGCTGGTGCTGTGTCAACGTATATACAGGCTGGGGCGAACTATGGACTGCATCTTATGTGGCTTTTAGTTTTATTACTGCCAATTACTTACTTTACGCAAGAAATGGTTGTTCGTTTAGGCATAGCTACAGGTCAGGGCCATGCTGCGATGATTTATAAGCGGTTTGGTAAATGGTGGGGCGCCTTTTCCTTATTTGATCTTTTACTCGTTAATTTTTTTACGTTAGTTACGGAATTTGCCGCTATTTATCTCGGGCTCGAAGGATTAGGTGTTAATCCTTTGTGGGGAGTGCCTGTAACAGCTATTGCTCTTATTGTTTTAGTACTTACGGGAAGTTATTTGCATTGGGAGCGAGCTACCATTGTTCTCTGCTTACTTGATCTATCCTGGGTGTTTTTGGCAAAGGTTGTGTCGCCTGGATGGACTGTAGTTGCTTACCATACAGTTATACCAACTTTGCCGCCAGGGCCGATTACATCTGATTATATTTTTTTAGTTATTGCAATTGTCGGAACAACGATTGCACCATGGCAGTTGTTTTTTCAGCAAAGTTGTATTGCTGATAAGAAATTGCGGTTTTCAGATTTAAAGCATGCTCGCGTTGATACCTTTATTGGTGCGTGCTGCACTATTTTTATTGCTGCTTGCATGATGATTGTGGGAAACTTTGCCTTAGAAAATGGTATTGCCTTTGAAGATCCAGCGAAAATGGCTATTGCGTTAGCGCCATTTCTGGGTGATCTTTTTAAAAATGGCTTACTTGTCTTAATGGTTAATGCCGCTGTATTAGGAGCAACGACTATTTCTCTTTCTAGTGCCTGGGCTTATGGCGAAGTGAAAGGTTTAGCCCATAGCTTACAAAAACCTTTTAGTGAAGCGCCTGGTTTTTACCTAGTCTATGGCTTTTGTGTGCTTGCAGCGGCAGTAATTGTTTTAATCCCCAACGCACCTTTGCAAATGATCATCGTGAGTGTGCAGGTGTTAGCTGGCTTGATGCTTCCTTCGGCCATCGTATTTTTACAGCTGCTCTTAAATGACAAAGAACTGTTAGGTGAACAGTTTGTCAATAAACGTTGGAATAATTGTATTAACTGGCTGGTGATTTTTGTTTTATTTGGGTTGTCTTTAACTTTAGCAGTGCAAGTTATATTACCAGAATGGTTTAATTAGGAGGCCGATAAAATGATTTGTAAAGAAAATGACAATAATAATAGCTTTTATGTAGTTCATCCTTTATTTGATAAGCCGGAAGAAAAATGCAAATTAGAAGGGTTAGGACTTATGAAGATGAGTCCAATGGTAAAATCGTCGTTACTTTTTCTACGGTTGTACTTGGTTTTCATGGTAGGACTTGTTTTTTACCGTGCGCTCAATGAGCTTGGGGTTATATAAGTATTTCCTATAGTTTGTTACTAATAGAGTAACGCCTGCTATATAACGGTTTTCATTGTATAGTAGGCGTTTTCAATTTATTATGAGTTTTTTGGGGGAGATGCATTTGTAATGTGTTACTTCTGATTGACAAGAGGCCGTGATTGCTATAGAATCTTATTGACTAAGGTCAATAAGATTCTTTCTTATCTTGTTAAAGATCTAAAGGGGATAAACTAGCGGGTCAACGTGAAAATATAACCGAAGAGGTGAGTGATACGACTAGAGTTAGAAAAGATCCTGAAGTACGTCAAATTGAGTTGATTGATGCGGCTACGGAGCTATTTTGTTCTAATGGCTACGAAAAAACAATGGTCGCTGATATTGTAAAGCAAGTCGGTGTGGCGAAAGGAACATTTTTTTATTATTTTCCTACCAAGGAAGCAATTTTAGAAGCGATTTGCACGCGCTGGGCTAGTGAACTCGTTGCCTCTGTGCAGTTGCAAAGCCGTCAGTTCACGGCATTACATAAATTGCAATTCTTTATTTCGCAGTTAACAGCTCCTACACAAATAGATATTATGATTGATAAGTTATGGAGTGAAAAGCAATTTAATTTAGTGTATACGACATGGCAGAAACAGGTTGAAAATATCTTCAATCCGCTTCTATCTGATATAATCGAACAGGGAAATCAAGAAGGGTCTATGCAGGTAAATTCTATAAAAGAAACAGCTGCTTTCTTTTGGAGTACCTTAGATTGTTTGTGGGAATCAGCCTATTTAGAAGAAGCGGCCGACGTTCTTTTGGCGAAGGAAAAGATCGCTGAGTCAGTACTGGAACACCTTTTGGGAATCGAGGCAGGCAGGATTAAACTGTCGGCTTTTTAAGCGAAACCTGTATTAGAGAACATCTTTTTTTGCAATGTTACTGACCTGGGTCATCATATTTTTTTGATTTATAACTGACCAGGGTCAATATTGCAATGCTTTTATTTTCAAACTATTAGGAGGATATCTATGCTAAGAAATAAACTTCGGTTTAGAAACGGGATCATCATATTGATTCTAATCGTACTTGTCAGTATGCTTGCTTGGCGAATTTATAATGTCCAGCAGCAAGCTGTTATTATGAATCAGCCGCTAGCAGTAACTACATCAGAGGCAAGAAAGATACAAAAGTCAAATATTCTACCTTTAACTGGCACCGTAGAGGGGATTACTTCTGCTATGATTAGTAGCCGTTTTGCTGGGAAAATTAATCAGATCTTGGTTGAAGATGGGCAAGCCGTCTTGAAAGGAACTATGCTTTTACAACTAGATACAGTCGAGCTGGCTAATGCAGTTCGGATTGCACAAAACAATGTCCGGCAAACTGAGGCCAGCTTAAATACAGCTCAGGCTGATTATGAACGATATAGAACTCTCTATGCCCAAAATGCTGTGACGAAGCAACAACTTGAAACAGCAGAAGCCCGTTTAATCGCTAGTCGCAGTGAAGTCGATAACGCCTATGCGAATTTGAATAATGCGCAAAAGCAAATGGAAGACGGCAGTATCATTAGTCCTGTGACGGGGGTAATTGCTAATAAAGCCGTTACCATTGGTCAGGTTGTGTCACCAGGCAATGCTCTTCTAACGGTAGAACAAATTGACCAGGTCTATGTAGTAGTAAACATTGAGCAAAAAGATATTGCTGTAGCGAAACCAGGCGTTCCTGTAACTATTACAGTAGATGCCTATCCGAATCAGACTTTTACCGGAACGATAGCGATCATCAATCCAGTGGCAGGCAGTGAAAGTCGTATGTTTCGAGTGAAAATTAAGGCAGATAACCCGAATCAGTTATTAAAGCCTGGTATGTTTGCACAAATCGCCTTAATTGCAGGCGAGTCGCAGGCTGTTCTTGTAGTGCCGCGAATGGCGGTTATAGCGCAAAAAGGGTTGAATTATGTTTATGTGGCAGTCGATGGTCAAGCAAAAAAAACATTGGTAGAAATAGGCGAATTAATTGGTGAGCAAATTGAAATCAAAGCAGGTCTTCAGGCCGGTATGCCTGTAGTCGTCAATAACTTAGATAAAATCAAAGCTGGCGATACCTTGTTAGTGAAGGAGGCAGCTAGCCCATGAGTTTACCGGAATTTAGTATTAAACGCCCGGTTTTTGCCACAGTAATCCTCTTGGCGCTTATTTTATTAGGCGCTGTTAGTTATTTTCGCATGAATGTAGATGAAATGCCTGATACAAGTCTACCCTATGTATCAGTTATTATTACCTATGAAGGGGCGCAGCCGGAACAAATTGATGCTCAAATAACGCAAAAAGTAGAAGAAGCAGTGGGGGAAGCCAAAGGCGTAAAACATGTTCGGTCCACTTCGCGTGAGGGCGAAGCCGAAATTGGCGTGGACTTTAATCTAGAGATTGATCCGGCCAGTGCGATTCAAGATGTTAGAGATAAAATCAGTGCAATTCGTAGTGAACTGCCTGACAAGATTAAAGAACCAGTTATTGCCCGTTTTGATATGAAAGCGGCTCCTGTTGTTGCGGTTGCACTTACAAGTGAAACCGCCAATAGTCGCGAATTAAGTGTTTTTGTCGACGACGTAATAAAACCTCGCTTGCAAAAGATTGCTGGTATTGGTCAACTGAAGATATCAGGTCGTCAACAACGAGAAATTCAGTTGTTGCTAGATCAGGAGAAAATGACTTCTTTCGCGCTTTCTATACCGGAGATTACGGAACGGTTACAGCAGGAAAACCTTGATGTTCCTGCCGGAAAACTCAGTGCAAGTAAGCAGGAATTATCAGTACGTACAGCAGGCAACTTCAAAAATCCGCAGGATTTTCTAAATGTTGTCGTCGGTATCAGAAATGGCTCCCCCATCTATTATCGGCAAATTGGGACTGTTAAGGATACCATCAAAGACATTGAGACGATTGCCCGTTACGACAATCAACCGGCTATTGGTCTAGAAATAGGCAAACAATCTGGCGCTAATGCCGTAAAGGTTGGGAATAAAGTAAAAGCTGAATTACAAAAAATTCAAAAGAACTTGCCAACGGGTATGGTATTGCATCTCGTTCGTGATGATGCTCAACGGGTTGAGGACTCCATTCATGAAGTGTGGTTTGATCTTATAATGGGCGGATTTTTCGCCGTATTCGTCGTACTGTGGTTCCTTGGCGATTGGCGGAGTACGTTTATTAGCGCGATAGCGATTCCTGTTTCGATTGTAGCGACTTTTTTCTTTATGAAACTCGCTGGTTTTTCTATTAATAGTATGTCCTTGTTAGGATTGTCCCTATCTGTGGGGCTGCTTATTGATGATGCCGTTGTAGTTATTGAAAATATTATTCGTCATAGGCAAATGGGAAAGAGTGCTATTCAAGCTGCTGCCGAAGGAACTAAGGAAATCTCTTTGGCAGTTATGGCCACCACTTTTACTGTAGTTGCTGTTTTTTTACCTGTCGGCTTTATGTCCGGTGCAGTGGGACAATTTTTTAAAGAATTTGGCCTAACGATTGCTATGGCTGTATTAGTATCTCTTTTTATTTCTTTTACACTGACGCCGATGATGGCAGCCTTATATCTACCAGTAGGACAGCAGCATACTTCAGGTCGGCTGAAAGCTTGGTGGCTAAAGTGGAATGGTTGGTTCGACTGCTTAGCTGAGGCTTATTCAGTGGTGCTGAAAACACTGCTTTACAAGCAACGAAAAAAAGTATTGCTAGGTGCAATGACCTTATTTCTATTCAGCATGATGTTGGTCCCGTATCTTGGATCTTCATTCTTTCCTGTGACCGACCAAGCGCAGTTTACCGTAAAAATAAAAATGCAGGAAGGGCCTACGTTGCCAGAGTTAGCCAATACTCTCAACAAAATGATTGAGGAGCTTCGGACTATTCCTGAAATTCGACATGTTTATGGTATATCGACTAAGGAAGAACAGAGCTTGTTTATAACTTTGGTTCCGAAAAATGAGCGACACCGGAGTCAAGCGGAGATGATCAATGAAGTACGTCAAAGACTCAATCGTATTTCTGGTATCAGAGTGGATATTGAGCAAGGCGATGGTAAACCTGTTGCGATTTCTGTGACTGGCGACTCTGTAGAAAAGCTGAGTGAAATTGCTGCTCGGTTACAGAAAAAAATCGAAAATATAGCTGGGGTGCAAGATGTGGTTTCGAGCTATCGTCCTGGTAAGCCCAATTTAAATGTTTCTATTAAATCACAGCAAGCCAGCGATTTATCCGTTTCCACTGCTACTATTGGTACGAGTTTGCAAACGCTGCTAGGCGGGGCTGTTATTGGAAAATACAGCGATGGTGAAGAGCGGATTGATATTCGTGCGCGGTTGACAGCGATGGATCGCAGTCAACCAGGCAATTTGAGCCATATCTATGTTCCCAGTGAAAAAATAAAAACTGATGGACAAAAAATGCTGATCCCGTTGTCTCAGGTTGCCGAGTGGAAATACACGACAAGTCCTGCTGAAATTAATCGTTATGATCGGCAAAAAGAAATTCGCCTGACTGCCAATTTAGAGAAAACGACTCTCGGTGAATTTAACAATCAACTGGATGGTGATATACAAGATATGCCACTTCCTGTGGGATATCAGATCAGTGCTGTTGGCGAATCCGATGATATGGATGAGTCTTTTTCTAGTATGGGAATTGCGTTAACACTGGCGATTGCCTTTATCTTTATGATTTTGGCGGCGCAGTTTGAAAGCTACAGCGAACCCTTGGCGATTATGCTATCTTTGCCTTTAGCCATCATTGGCGCTTTGCTTGGCTTATTTTTATCTGGCAGTGATCTTAGCATGATTTCAGCAATTGGGATTATGATGCTTTTGGGGCTCGTTACCAAAAATGCTATTCTCCTCATTGATTTTGCGAAGCACCATATCGAAAAGGGGAATTCCTGTAATGAATCTTTAGTAGCTGCCGGACGTATCAGGTTGCGTCCGATACTCATGACTAGTGTAGCTATGATTTTTGGTATGCTTCCGATCGCTTTGGGCGTTGGTCCCGGTGCGGAAGCTCGCGCCCCAATGGCGCATGCCATCATTGGCGGCCTGATTACATCAACGCTACTTACTCTATTTGTTGTTCCTGTCGTTTATTCGCTGTTTCATGATTGGAAGTTGCGAGATTCATGAAGATGATAGAAAGAGGGATTGAACTATGAAAAAGAATATTTTTGATGAAATTATTTTAAGCGAAGTGAGACGGGAAGAGTTTGGTGAAGTAGAAAAAGTTATCTATCATACCCTGGAGTCTACCTTACTCAATGAAAAGATGCTGGCGGTACTAGGGGAAGACGCTGAAACTATGTTGGCGGAAGAAGAGGATAAGCTTTTGGCAGCAGACTTTTTGGGCAGCTGTGGTGTAGCTTATAAAATTACTCATAATCAGGATGTCATTGGCGGAGTTTTTATCACCTTCAATCATGCCAGTCATAGCGGTGAATTAGTGCTTTTTGGACTTCAGCCGGATTATCAAGGTAAGGGAATTGGACAACGGGTTTAGCACTATATTGAAGAATTTTACTCAAACATTGAGCTTTGGGAGTTGGTAACACCGACAGCAGCTTTACTGAATATTGATTTTTACATTAATAAATGCGGCTTTCATATTGTGAAATTTATGAAAGCTACAGAATCCTTTAAATGGAGTTTCTTTAAATTTGAGAAAAGGCATAAATGGAAACCCAAGATCAGTCAAAATTTTTAAAAATCTCTAGAATTTATACTGTAGATTTGATCCAAAAAAACTCAGAAAAGCGGGTATAATCATTGTTGTTTGGGTATTTTGTCCTATTATAAAATATATAGGAGGGTTTAAAAAGAATATGTCGAAACTTAAAAGAATATTATTTGGAAATTTTAGCAATTAATTTTAGATATTAGATAATTAATATAGGGTATTAGGGGAATTATGAATAATCGCATAATAAATCATTTATCTTATGAGGAAACATTAAAAAATTTATTGGAATATGATGAAAAGCATACAAATGAATTATGCGATAGTCTCAAATTCCCTAAATTAGTTTCTACCCGGTTTATTGCTCTAAGAAAAAACGTTGAAATTGGATTTGTCGCTAGTAATTTAACAAAATGGGAACAGCAAAATATTGATAAATATGGTAAGAATCATATTTATCAAGAATATTACCCCGCAATATTTGATTTAGCGAAAAAAATTAGTATTCCTCGCAAAGTGGAATTTTACGGGTGTAATATCGACTATTATTACTTGTTTCCACCAACTTTTTATAAGAATATGATTTATAGTTTTTTTTACATCTTCTTTGCAAAACCTATTTTTAAAAAGTTTCATTCCCACCAAAATTCATTAGAATTAAAGCTTACCGGCGAAGTTTCGGCATTTTTTAGTAGACAAAATAGGTATGGACCCGAGCATATTTCAGTTGCTATCTTAGATAATCAATTTATTACTATTATGATTTCAGGTTTACTGACACCTTTTTTTGAATACATGATACATACAGATAGGGAAGAAGCTTGTTTTATTGAAAATATGCTTGTTTTACAAGCGAAAACCATTTTAGAACAAATTCTTAATAAGTATTTTAATACAGCTATAGACAATCCATTTATTTATTTTGATAAAAAAGCAGATAAATTGATTATATTATCACACCTATCACAAGAAGAATGGGTAAAATTTTTAGATGCAATGTCCGCTTAATTTAGAAGCTATATTTTTAAGAAATATTTTATGATATATTTTAAGGAATATAGTGTAAATTATGCTTGCATTGTATTTAGACGTAGTCTTGTGTTTTTAGTTTCATAGTTTTTTTATAGCAAGTTAGGCAGAACGTTAGATGCGAAGCTGTTTAATATACGCTTGTACTTTTATGTGCAAGCGTATATTTTTTTGTAAATTTATTAAAAATTTCTTTTGGAGCGAGAGGAAGTGCTATGAATTCGTCGCTATGATGGAATCGAAAGTGTAAACCAAAAATAATTAAAAGGAGAGAATGGAACTAATGAATTTTCTAACTAATTTAAAAGTGAGGATGAAATTAAGTTTTTTAATTGCTATTGCTTTCGTATCTTTGGGGATTGTAGGGATTACCGGTTACTATTATTTACAGCAAGCTAGTAAAGATATAGCAATTATGTATGAGAAGCGATTGATTCCTGTACGGCTTTCCGTAGAAATAGCCTCTTTTATAAGAACTGCCAATGGCAATGTATTAGAGCTAATGCTAACGACCGATGAAGCTAAAAATCGTGAATTGAAAAAATCAATTGATGGTCGCGCCGATGCTATCAACAAGAATATGGCGAGTATAGAACAGATGCATTTTGATCCAAAATCCGATGAATTGTTTGCTAAAGTGAAAGAGGCTCAACAAAAATATCGTGTAACTAGAGAGCCTATTATCGAACTTAGTATGCAAAATAAAAATGCTGAAGCCTATGCTCTTTATGTAACGACTTTAGAGCCGCGAGCTAATGAATACATTAGCGCTATGCGCGATTATACTTTATATATTCAAGATTTGGCGGATAAGATGAATACAAATGTTCAAGCAGCTGAGGCTAGATCAATACAGTTGTTAATTGGCATTATTGTGCTTGCGTTTATTATCCTTGGTGTGAGTGGTTGGCTCATTGGTCGAATGATTGCAAATCCGTTACAATTGATGGTAGCCTTTTGCAGTGAATTAGCTAGTGGTGATTTTCGTGAAAAAGTTCGTAAAGTCAGTAGAAAAGATGAAATTGGTCAAGTTGCCGATGCTTTGGCTAGCATGCGCAGTAACCTTCGTCAGGTTTTAAAACAAGTTAACAACTCGGCGGAGCAAGTGGCGGCGTCGTCAGAAGAATTAACCGCTAGTGCAGATCAGTCAGCTCAAGGAGTTACTCAAGTGGCTAGTTCAATTGCTAGTGTAGCATCTGGTGCAGAAAAACAATTAAAGGCTGTGGATGCAACTTTTTCTGTGGCAGAACAAATGTCTGCAGGAATTCAACAGGTTGCTGCCAGTGCGAATCAAGTAGCTGGCAGTACCTCACGAGCCGTAGAATCGGCGAAAGAAGGAACTAAATCAGTTGAGAAAGCGGTTAATCAAATGGTACATATTGAAGAGACCGTTAACCATTCAGCGCGAGTCGTAGCAAAGCTAGGAGAAAGATCCAAGGAAATCGGGCAAATTGTTGATACAATAGCTGGAATTGCTGGGCAAACTAACCTGTTGGCGTTAAACGCTGCGATTGAAGCAGCGAGAGCTGGTGAACAAGGGAGAGGGTTTGCCGTTGTTGCGGAAGAGGTTCGAAAATTAGCAGAACAATCACAGGAAGCAGCAAAACAGATTGCTGATTTAATTGGAGAAATTCAGGGGGATACTGATACAGCTGTACTCGCGATGACCGAAGGTACCCGCGAGGTTAAGGTTGGTTCCGAGGTTGTTACTACTGCTGGGGAGGCCTTTAAAGAAATCGCAAAAATGGTAGCAGATGCTGCTTCAGAAGTAAAAGATATTTCGGCTGCGATGCAACAGATGGCTGGTGGCAGTCAACAAATTGTTGCAGCAATGAAAGAAATTGATGGATATAGCAAAACTGCCGTTGGACAATCCCAGTCAGTATCGGCAGCAACAGAAGAACAATCCGCGTCGATGGAAGAAATTGCCGCTTCAAGTCAGAATCTTGCGAAGCTGGCGCAAGATCTCCAAGCAACTGTGGTACGATTCCAGATTTAACGGTCTATACTGGAAAATTTCTCATAGTTTCTCAAAAAAAATTATCATTTCTCAAATTATAGTGATAAATAAGGGGACGAATTAATGGTTTTTCGCACTTCTTTCCTTGGCATGAATTTTGCATTAATCATTTGATAAGCAAGCTTCATAAATGGAAGGTGAGAAAATTGAATCAAAATATGAATTTAGTAGAAAATCCCCTGTGGAATTCTTTTGTTAAAGCTTTGAAAAATGAAGTGGTGCCGGCAGTAGGATGTACGGAGCCTATTTCGTTGGCGTTAGCCGCTGCTATTGGCGCTCGGCGTTTGAACCAGCCAGTTGAGCGAATTGAAGCGAAGGTTTCTGCTAATTTACTAAAAAACGGCATGGGCGTTACGGTACCAGGAACAGGAACGGCCGGTTTATTAATTGCTGCTGCTGTAGGTGCTTTGGGTGGTGATCCTGAAGCAAAATTAGAAGTATTAAAAAGCCTTACACCAGAGCAAGTCACAGCCGGAAAAGCGATGGTAGCGCATAATCAAGTTCAAATTTCGGTGGCCGATGTTCCTAATATCCTTTACTCTGAGGCAAAACTATTTCATGGCGACCAATGGGTAAAAGTATGCATTGCTGATACACATACGAACGTGGTGAGAATTGAAGAAAATGGCGAGGTTGTGTTTGAGGCGTCTGCCGATAAAGACCAAAATAAGGAAAGCTCTTATTCATTAAGCGGCGTTCGGGCTCAAGATGTTTTTGAATTTGCTTTAACAGCGCCTTTAACGATGATTGATTTTATTTATGAAGCGGCTAGTTTAAATGAGTCTTTGTCCAAGGAAGGGATGAAAGGCGGCTATGGTTTGCGTATTGGCGCTACTATGCAGAGAAACATTGAAAAAGGTTTGATGGACAATAGTCTGTTAACAAAGATTCTTGTGCGTACAGCAGCGGCATCTGATGCGAGAATGGGTGGAGCTGCATTACCAGCTATGACGAATTCGGGATCAGGCAACCAGGGAATTGCGGCAACTATGCCTGTCGTGGTAGTGGCTGAGCATGTAGGCGCTAATCGTGAGAAACTCACGCGGGCTTTGATTTTGTCTCACTTGATGGCTATTTATATTCATGATAAATTGCCTACCCTTTCGGCGCTTTGTGCTGTAACGACGGCATCCATGGGAGCTGCAGCTGGGATGGCATGGCTATTAGATGGCAACTTTGATAGTGTTAGTATGGCCATTTCTAATATGATTGGCGATGTGTCTGGGATGATTTGTGACGGAGCTTCTAATAGTTGTGCAATGAAAGTTTCCACTTCAGCTACAGCCGCTTATAAAGCAGTACTCTTGGCTTTAGAGGGGACGCGAGTTACTAGTAGTGATGGCATTGTTGCTGAAGATGTGGATCAATCTATTGCCAATCTAGGTCAATTAGCTTCGCAAGGAATGGTTCAGACTGATGGACAGATTTTAAAAATTATGTTAAACAAGCAAGTCAATTAAGGAATAGGCAAAAGGAGGGTTTGGCGATTGCCGAACTCTCTTTTTATTTTAGGATGCTATTGTAAAAACACGATTCTTTTATCGTGAAAGCTGTAAATTATAGCTTTCAAAAAAAAAATTCCATTATATAATAAGGATAGAGAGTGAATTTTGCAGAAAGAGTACTTTTTTTGTCAAGGAGATGGTATTGTTAGATATTGCTATCTGATTCTCATTTTGCTATAATGCTCAATATTCCATGTCGTTACTGTGACTCATACTATGAAGAAAGCATGAAGAAAAAGTCTGGCTGCGGGACATATTATAAGAACACAGTAGGAATTGGTCTTTGAACACGACTTAGGCTGTAAAAGAGCAGGTTTTATAATCAGGAGGCTTATAATTGAATGATACGGGAATTACGCAGGATACTTATAGGTAAACCACTTCATAATCAGGAGTTGGCTCACGAAAGGCTGCCGAAATGGAAAGCGCTTTCGATTTTTTCATCAGATGCTTTATCATCTGTTGCCTATGGTCCCGAGCAGATTATGCTTATGTTAGTGTCAGTACCTGGGATTATTGCTTATGGGTACATGGCGCCGATCGCATTATCTATCTTACTATTACTGGGAATCGTTGCTTTATCTTATGTTCAAGTTGCTAAAGCGAATCCAACAGGCGGTGGCGCTTATGCAGTTGCTAAGAAGAATTTGGGAGAAATGCCTGCGCTGATTGTAGCAGGATCGGTTTTTTCCGATTATGTACTGACGGCTGCGGTGAGTGTTTCAGCAGGTACGGCAGCCATTGTTTCCGCTTTTCCATTTCTGTCTGAACACATAGTAGGACTTGATTTATTTGTCTTATTTGGTCTTTTAATGTTAGTGAATTTGCGCGGTGTTCGGGAATCATCCAACGCTTTTGTTGTGCCTACTTACGCCTTCTTGGCAGGTGTAACTGTTTTGATCTTAGTTGGTACCTGGAAAGCGTTTACTGGCGACATGTTTGTTCTACCGCCTGAATCGGCTGCAAAGCAGCAGCTTGATTTTGGCATGATTTTGCTTATTTTACGAGCTTTCGCTAATGGCTGTAGTTCTATGACAGGGATTGAGGCTATCGCTGATAGTGTACCTATGTTTAAAGCGCCGGAATCGAAAAATGCCTCGGTTACGACATACTGGATGGCAAGTATTCTTGGTTTTATGTTTATTGGTATTACTTATTTAATTATGCAAAATCACATTTTACCAATTCCTGAAGTGACAGCCATGTCACAGTTGGCAGAAAGTATTTTTGGCCGGTCTTATATTTACTTTTATATTCAAATTACTACTATGCTAGTTCTTTATTTGGCTGCTAATACAGCGTATAATGGATTGCCTATTCTTCTTTCGATTATTGCGAAGGATGGATACATGCCGCGATACTTAGCTACTAGAGGTGAAAGACTTACTTTTTCCAATGGCATCGTGCTACTAACCATAGCGGCAGCATTATTAATTGTTGTTTTTCACGGGAATACAGATCAACTTATTTCGCTTTATGCTATCGGCGTTTTTATTTCTTTTACGATTGCTCAAACGAGCATGGTTGTTCATTGGTTTAGGGAAAGAGGCAGTGCTTGGCAAATTCGGGCTTTTTTGAATGGTTTAGGCGCGATTACGACAGGGCTTGTCGTTGTTATTATTACTGTTACTAAGTTTATTCATGGTGCTTGGTTAATTTTATTATTTATTCCCATGATGATTTATTTGTTTAAAAAAATCAAGGCTCATTATAATAGTATTGCAGATCAATTGCACTTGCCAGAAGCATGCTATGAGGAAGGTCCGACTGTTTTTCCTAAAGGAAAACATATTGTCATTGTCCCTGTTTCATCACCAACGCGCGTTGTGTATGAATCCATTAAATATGCAAAAATGATTGGCGACAATATTATAGCAGTTCATATTTCCGATGATATAGAGATGCAAAAGAAGATCAAGGAAAAGTGGCGTAAATGGAATCCCGGTGTAGAACTCATCACGATTCATTCGCCCTATCGGCTGTTGATGCGGCCGTTGCTTCGCTTTATTGATAAGGTGGAAAGTAAGAAAGAGCCTGACGATTATATTACGGTCTTAATTCCTGAATTTGAAACGCGAAAATCTTGGCATCGTCTCTTGCATAATCAAACAGGATTGATTTTACGCAATATGCTTGTTTGGCGTCAAAACGTAATCGTTACAACCGTTCCATTTCATTTAAAAGAATAGTTTTTTTAATAAAAGCTCTTTGGCCTAATGCCAAAGAGCTTTTGCTATCTCTGTCATTTTTTTGTCACAAATTTACTGTAAACTAAAATTGATAAAAATGATTCGTTATATTTAGGAGGGACAGACGATGCAGAGAAAAGGAATTCTTTTGTCGATCATGATGCTTTGCATGGTAGTTTTGACCGGCACTGCCTTTGCCTGGACAGGAAAAGCGGATGTAGATGCTTGGGGTAAGCCAGTGCAATTTTATTCTGGTGGCCCCGAAGGATACTATATTTGGCAGGATGACAGAGGCTTTCATCTTTGGACGATGACAAGACCGGGAGAAAGGCACGTATTTACTGGTATGATTCGCACTGACGGTGATTTTTTACATGTAAGAGGTCATAATTTAGAACGTGGCGATTATTATGACGTTACGGAAAATGGTAAGAACCATTTTTGGTTTGATTTTTCGAATCGAAATGGTGATGAACGCATAAGCTTTGGGAATTCCGAAAGAATGAATAGTAATAAAAAAATTCGCTTTCGGCTTGATACCGACAGCCAGTCCGATGGATTGAACTTTAAAGTGCAAAATGCTCAATATGTTGATTTTGAATTATTTGAAGATGGTAAGCCAATTTCTCATAAACTAATTCGAATTGGCGAGATCGGTTGGCACCCTTACGCAAACCATTTCCACTTAGAACAATAAAAATAATTAATTAATAAAGATAATTGTTATCAATTGCGAAAATGTGTGGTATAATAGAAAAAAGAGAATTTTGAAGGAGGTTGTAGATTATGGAAATGACCTCATTGTATATTGCAACTTTACTTTTAGGCGCTTATTCTGGATTTCGCATTTTTGCTTGGAATCAAGTAAAGTCTGAAACAAAACCTGTTTTTTGGACGTCTGAACTTCTTAATATTGCCGAGGTTTGTAAGCGGTCGCCAGGATCTCCTTGTTGGCCTGCTGGAAAACTGACAAGAAATAGGACATCTTTTTAAAATCAAGACGATGATGAAAGCACTTCTTTAGGCTCATAGAGCTGTCAAGAAGTGCTCTTTTATTTATCTGATACTATATAAACTTTTCACGATGAGACTTTTGTTTTATAGTAAAGGAAAGTCTTGTTACGGTTGATTGGAAGGATGAGTATGACAAAGAAGGAAAGCGTGAATTTTTGGACTGTGCCGCAATTAGCAAACTTAGAGTTACTTCATGCAACTTATGTACAGCAGAATTTTTCCAAACATTTTCATGATGGTTTTGCTTTTGGTGTCATTGAGCAAGGAGCGTTACGATTTTCTTATCATGGTGAAAGTCTAGTTGCGGCTAGTGGCTGTATTAATTTGGCTAATCCCGGCGAAGCTCATGACGGGTTTGCTGCAACAGAAGCGGGCTGGACTTATCGCATGTTCTATTTGCAGCCGAAGCTTTTAGAACAAGCTGTCTATGATTTGTCAGGAAAAATCAATACACTTCCTTTTTTTGCAGCGGGAGTTATTGAAGATCCTTATTTAGCTATGTTTATAAGAAAGTTCCATTTCTTGTTGGAAAAGTCTGCTCTAATATTTTTAGAACAGGATTCACTATTGCTTATTATGCTAACAGAATTTATCTCTCGTTATGGCAGAGAGACAGTTCCGGTAAGACGGTTAGGGAAAGAAATGCCTAGAATTCGTTTAGTTCGAGAGTATATTGAGGAGAATTATCAAAGAAACTTTTCGTTGCAGGAGTTAGCCTCACTAGTACAGATTAGTCCTTTTTATTTAATTCGTTTATTCAAGGCGGCGATTGGGTTGCCGCCACATCTATATCTTAAACAAGTGCGAATTCGACGAGCTAAAGAACTTCTTGCTAGTGGTTTATCTTTAGCTTCTATTGCGCAGGCGATGGGGTTTACCGATCAAAGTCATTTTTCACGACAGTTTAAGGAGATTATGGGTATCACTCCTAAAAATTATAGCAAGATCATACAAGAAAAATCCCCCGGATTATTTACAATAAAGTAAAAGGCTTATTTGGTTTTGGCCGATATAAATAGGGGGTTAGTATTATGGTAATTGCTACAGATGCTTGGAGAAAAGATTATAGTGGGTCCATGATGGCGGTTTTAGTAGTAGAAAACTTGATAAATATATCTTTCTGTGAGGCTTTAGAACAGAAAAAACAAGAGATAGAATCAGAGCTACGGGCTCTATTTCAGTCAACGGAGGCTATTCGCGAGCATTTTCCGATTCCTATTTACAGCGACTACTATAAGAGATATAAAAAAACGTATCATGTTATGAAGCAAATCGAATCAATTGCTTTAAAAGCGAAAAAGATTCCTTCTGTAGCCGCGACAGTAGAAGCTATGTTTATGGCAGAAGTAAAAAATGGACTTTTAACGGCTGGCATGACTATGGAGCCCTGAGTTTTCCTTTAATATTAGATGTGGCTAAAGGTGAAGAAAGCTACTTCGGGATTGGCGGAAAAGAACAAAGGACAAAGCCTGGTGATATGATGCTTTCTGATCAGAAAGGAATTATATCTTCTATTATTTACGGACCAGATGATAGAACGCGAATTGAATTAGAAACCAATAAAGCATTATTTGCTATTTATGCGCCAGCGGGAATTTCACAAGCGGTGGTGCAAGCTCATTTTGATGATATTTATGAATTTCTTCAACTTGCATCGCCTCAAGCACAAATTATGCTAACTGAATTTATTAAGTAAATGGGTTTTGATGAAAAAAGGACTTGGCGTGTGCCGAGTCCTTTTTTATAAAAATCTTTATTATAAATTTTATCAAGATATTTATTCTATGTTTGAAATATAGGCTAATGATTCCGTAAGCCAGCCAATTTGGGCTTCTAATTGTGCCATTGCTCCGCGTAAAAGCAGGTAGTCGCCTAGTCTTTCTGGTGTGATTTCTTCACCATCATATTCGCTCATTTTTTGTTTATAACGACTTAACAGTTGACAGCACTTTTTTTGGCGGCTTTGTAGCTTTTCTTTTAATTGATCTTTGCTTAGATGTTCGGCAAAATACATGCGCAGCTTGAACACATCTTTATTTTGCGGCAACGGCGGTTCATCCTCTAGCATCCATTGATTTAGGGCCTGTTTGCCTGTAGCGGTGAGCGTGTATATTTTTTTTTCTAAAGCTTCACCTTGGATTATAATTTCATACTCAATAAGTCCAGCGCTGACTAGCTTTTTTAACTCAGGATAAATTTGACTCTGATTCGCACTCCAAAAATCAGCCACACTGTCATTGAATATCTTGGTTAAATCATAGCCAGTTACTTTTCCTTTATCAATTAATCCTAAAATGGCATAACTTAATATATTCATATAAAATGACTCCTTTTGCTTGACTATCTAAAATTTAGTATATATAATCAATATATAAATTACAACATGTAAAAACATACATATTATAATTTATATATTGATAGGGAGATGGTTTTATGGAAAAGGAATTGAAAAGCTTAATTGGGAAACACTTCATTTACACATATGATAATGGTTGGCAATATGAATTTTATGTTAAAAATGAGAATACTGTTGATTATCGGATTCATAGCGGTATCGTAGGCGGACGCTGGGTTACTGATCAAACAGCTTATATTGTAGCTCTAGGAGAAAATGTATATAAGGTATCCTGGGATGAACCGACAGGGACTTGTGTAAGTCTAGCTTTTAATTTGAGCACTCGTAAAATTCATGGGACGATTTTCTTCCCGGCATGGGTTGCTGAAGATCCAACCAAGACGGTTTGTTATCAAAATGAGCATCTGGCAAAAATGAATGAATATCGTGATCAGGGTCCAACTTATCCTAAAATGGTGGTTGATGAGTTTGCTACCATTACTTTTATTGAAGAATGCGGCGCTGATAATAATTCAGTCATTCAATGTGCGCCAAGCGAGCTGCCGACAGGGTATACAACACGGCAAAATTAAATATAAAAGAGAGGAAGAGAAAGTGTGAATTGGAGCAGTGTATGGCGAGCTTTAGTTATTTCTAGCTTTTTAGTAGTTGGTTTTTCCGGAAATCTTTTGGCGGCGCCCGCGGGAATGGATAGTCAGAACTTAAGCGTGGTTATTGAAAAACCTCTTATTAAATTAATTTCTAATGTTGTGTATGAGCAAGTGCCAATGCGCGGTTATGATAATGTCGCAATGAAAATGGACATATTGAAACCAGAAAAGAATGGAAAAATGCCAACCATTCTTTTCATTACAGGCGGCGGGTTTATTAACGCGAACAAAGATAGCTTTATACAGCAGAGGATGGATCTGGCAAATGCGGGATATGTTGTGGCAAGTATGACCTATCGCGTTGCGCCTACAGCCGTTTTTCCCGAGCCGCTCGAAGATGTAAAAGCTGCAATTCGTTACTTGAAAGCTCACGCTGAGCAATTTAATATTAATCCTGATAAAATTGGTGTTATGGGTGGTTCGGCTGGCGGATATTTATCAGCTTTTTCTGGAACGACTAGCGGTACAGGACTTTTTGATAAAGGCGATAATCTGAATCACACGAGCGATGTTCAGGCAGTTGTTGATTTATTTGGTTTGTCAGATTTGACAAAGGTTGGAGATGATTTTTCACAGCAAGTGCAAAATTATCATAAATCGGCCGGGGCTACAGAAGCCTTATGGGTTAATGGGAGCCCAGTATTTACAGGAAAAGACGGTGGGGTTTTAGCGAATCAAGAGAAAGCTAAATCCGCCAATCCAATTACTTACATTTCTTCAAAAACGCCACCATTTCTTTTGATGCATGGTGATAAAGATACGGTTGTTTCTCCCAGTCAAACAGAGATTTTGCATCAATCTCTTGTTGCTCATGGCATAGAATCAACTCGATATGTTGTGCACGGTGCGCAACATGGCGGAATTTATTGGGCACAGCCGGAAGTAATGAATATCATAATTCATTTTTTTGATGAGCATTTAAAATAGCATGAGGCTGATGGTTAATATTTAATTTAAATATTGCTTTTAACATATCTCTATGCTATAATAAATAAGTCGTAATTATGCGACTTGTGCTTGTAGCTCAGTTGGATAGAGCAACGGCCTTCTAAGCCGTGGGTCGCAGGTTCGAATCCTGCCAGGCACACCAACTTAAAACTAGTAATGGCAAGGCTTCCGAGATTTCGGGGTCTTGCCGTTTTTGTTATATGCTGGGAATGTGGGGCTGATGCTTAGTTCTAGCTTGCTCTGAATACAGAAACTAGCTGCTTTATCTATTGTTATTTGATAATTGCGGTGCTATCATGAGAGACAAAATACCCTTTATAGGGATGGGATGCAATTCGAAATGCATTTCGATAGAGAATTTATATCGTGAAATTTTATCGAGTTCTGTATATGGGAAGACGAAAGAATTCAAGAACAATAGATACAGGATAAATTTGTTAGTTGGAGGGGCTACTATTGGATATTAAAGACATATTGGAGGATTTAGGAACGAAGCGTGAAGGCGGTGAAGATAGTCATAGCTTTAATTCCGAAGAGGTAGAAAAGGGTCTTGCCGAATTAAACAAACAGCTTTTGGGTCTTGTTTCTTCTGGAAACGCTGAAAAAGCTCGCGAATTGGTTGAAGCTATCGCCTTGATAAATAGAAATCTGGGACGCTTGGAAAGCGGTTTCTCGCAGGAAATGCTTATCATGATAAGGCCAGAAAAAATTGAGGAGCCCGAAGAATTCCTAAAAGGCTTGAGGAAATTGGCGAACAGGCATTTAGGCCAGTTTGCTATTGGCAGCAATATTGCTATTGACGGAAAGCCTTTTTTGAAACCGGAAGGAGATCCTGCAAAATTGAATTAGTCATTTCATGAGAACTTATTTTTAACGGTTATTTACTCTTTTATTGTAAATCTATGGTACATTCACACTAACTTAAAACTAGTAATGGCAGGGTTTCCGAGGTTTCGAAACCTTGCCATTTTTATGTATTGGTAAATGAAGTGCAATTATCTACGGAGCGAGTGTTTTCACTGCTGTTATGAACTGGATGGAATAGGAGTCGCTTTGTATGTTATAGTTGATGGCCACAAACTATGTTTACAGGTTATTCTGATAAAGGGGATAAGCATTCGATCAGGATTGAATGCGGAGCCAAAAGTAGTATGAGTTAATAGATTGATTACTGGTGATTTAGAGTATTTCTCCTTTTGAATTACGATACCGCGGTTGACTAAAGTCCCATGTATCCATTGATTTACTAGTGGGGTAATATTTATCTCAATGGCTACAGCGGGCGTAAAGGGGTAGAATTCCTGCTGTAGCTTTGGATTGAAATTTATTGTACTATTATTTTCATAGGTCGAACAACTGCTAAATAATTTTAGCAGCGGATGTATGATAAACTTCGGAAATGGTGAGGAAAAGAAGTCTGATGTTTTGAATAGCACTAATTCGGCTGATTGCAAAAGTATATCACAGGGAATGGAACTAAGATCAAAATACAAATAACTGTAGTAGATATACGTCCTGTCTGTTCCTACGATAAGCTCTGTACTATTTATGTTACTTCGTGGCATTTTATTAGATAAAGTGAGACTTCTATTGGCTGAAATAGTTATTACTGCCATACGACCACTCCTTCAGAATATTCCTTACAACCAATCTGAGTAAGAGGAAGTGGAGATGAATTACATAAATTTATGTAGAGAACCGGAGTAACCAGTTCTCTTAAAAACTTGCTATGAAGAGAATGCAATACATACATGCATTTTTGTTGGATCATAGGTTGCTTCATTAACTAGAGATAAGGGAGTTAAGTCTTTTGATGCTCCTGCAGCTAATGCAGAGACCTGTTCTGAATAATAATACGTTTTTGTTCCCTCATAAATTTGAGTAACATAAAACGTTAGGGCGTTTCCGCCAGAGGCGTTACCGTTAGTTACTGTAACTTGAACGCCTAAGCCTTCATTGTTAGAATCGGCAAGTGAAAAGGGAATGCTGGTAATGCCAACTGCCATAATATAGTTCCTCCTTTTAGTAGGATATAATTCTCCTACATTCCATAATATGTATCGTAAAGTAGAAGGTGATTACAACTCGTCGTGACAAGGTTCGATTTTTACAATGTAACCTAGGCGAGAATATTTAGCTGGTCTTTTTTTGTTTTTCGTATAAAATAGTAGTGATGGGGTGATAAAATGGATGATAAAAAATTGTCGCTTATTTTAGAGAAACTATTGCAACTAGGTGCAGAGCTTAATGAATCGTCAGTAGAGTTTTCTAATGGACTTAAGGATAAGCGTGATTCTGATGATATTATGGCTGCTGTATTTTTAAAGAGACAAAATGAATATTTTAGCTCTGTGTTAGCATTGACACTTAATCAGGGTCACTATTTTCATTCTGTAGCTATAATCGTAAGTAGAATGATTGAGACTATGGCGCATTTATACTATTCAGATCTTGATAAAGAGTACTCTAAAAAGTGGATTGCTTATCAATATATTGATAAGCTTCGCTTATGTGAACAGAAAATATTAAACGGATTTCTCGTGACACAAGAAGAAGAGAATTTGATTATGGACAAACTAAAAGAACATTGCGTGAGATTTGTTAAGCATGAATATGGTAAACTTGTTAGACGCAAATTAGAAGAAAGAGCCTTGCCAAAAGGAAAATGGTTTCATTCGTCGTGGGGAGGCACGATCAGTTATATCATTGATAAAGTGAGTGATGATATTGATGCGCAAAAACACGATGTTTTAAACGAACATACTACAAGCGAATCGCTTAGATATATTTATCATAAATGGAATTTTAAATCACAGATGCTGGCCAGTGAATCTGATGATGCTGAGTATGAATTGAAGTGGGAAATAGAGCGTGCAAGTCAGAAAATCGAATTATTGATTGTTGCTATAGATCTTATGATTCAGACAGTCGATATTGCTAATCGACGATTTCAAGGGAACGAATTAAATACGTTACAGAGCATTGTGAATGATTTTGGCTGTGTTAAAAAGATATACCAAGAGTTGAATTGATCTTATTGAATTATTATTAATGTATTACCGTATGAAAGTAAAGACCTTTGAGGGCGACCTCAAAGGTCTTTACTATTTTGGGAAAAAGTAGATACAACGTTAAAAGCTCCCTGGTTTGCCAAAAAGAACAGAATTGACCGCAATTAGAAAAGGTATTAAGATTAATAATGTTAAAGTTAATTGATTATGTAAACATAAAGAGGTGTAAATATGTCACTTGCTACAAATGAGCGAAAAATGTGGATTAAGCTTGTAACAGGCTTTCTTATTATAACGATTTTAAAAGAAAAATCAGCCTATGGTAATCAAATTGCCGAGGAAATTAGTCGGCTTACGGAAGATACAATTAAGCCCAATCCCAATTTTATTTATCCGTTGCTGCGCCAAATGGAGGAAGATGGCTATGTACACGGAAGCTGGGAGAATCCTAAAACACGGGGAAAGAGGATTTATACTTTAACTGTCTCGGGACTAGCTTATTTTGAACGTGTAAAAGAAGTCGTGAAATTTAAATTTTTAGAACTGGAACAGTGTCAAACCGTAATGCGCCGTCTTTTATTTGGCGAAGCAATTAAAGAAAAGAGTGAGAACTATGATTAAAATAAAGAACTTTAGTAAGCGCCAGATCACGATAGCAGCTAGTGCGGTTGTAGGAGTTCTGACTGCAGCGGGCTTTTGGTGGTGGACTATTTCTAGCAGTATAATTTCGACAGATGATGCTAGAGTTAAAAATAACATAGTCAATGTAAGCACTAAGATTCCTGGACAAATTGATAAATTGCTGGTAAAAGAAGGCGAGTATGTAGAAGTTGGTCAAATTCTTGCTGAGATAGACAGCAGCTCTTTGAAAATTCAGGTGGAACAGGCTCAGGCTAATTTGAATTCGACTCAGGCAAAATTGGCTTCGCTTCAAGTGGGAAGCCGTCCACAGCAAGTTACTCAGTCCGAGGCTTCTGTTGAACAAGCAGCGGCAAATTTAGCGAATGCGCAAAAAAATTATGAACGAGTTGAAAGACTGTTCGAACAAGGCGCTATCGCGGAACAGCAGCGTGACGCGAGTCAAACTGCCCTAAAAGTAGCAGAATCTCAATATAATGGCGCTACAGCAGGATTGAGTCTCATGAACGAGGGGGCGACAGAGCAAGATCGCCAAGCTGCCAAGGCTCAAGTGGATCAAGCGTTCGCTGCATTAAAAAATGCTCAACTACAGTTGGAGTATTCCGTAATCAAAGCGCCTGTTGCTGGTGTTGTTGCTAAAGTGCCTATCGATATGGGAGAGATGGTGGCAGTAGGTCAGACTTTATACAGTGTTACCAATCCGGCTGGCGCTTGGATTGAGGCAAATATAGAGGAAACAGAAGTTGGACAAGTTAAACTAGGGCAGCAAGTCGATTTTATTGTTGATGCCTATCCAGGAAAAACTTTAAAAGGAGAAGTCATGGATATTGGCGCAGCTACAGGATCACAATTTGCATTGCTGCCTGCTGATAATAGTTCAGGCAATTTCACGAAAGTGACGCAACGCCTTGCTGTGAAAATCAAAGTGATTGACGCAGAAAACTTAATTTTAAAGCCTGGCATGTCTTCTACTGTTAAAATTCATACAAGGTAGGTGGAAGAAATGCTAGAGTCTATAACTCAAAAACCCCATAAGTATCTGGTTCTATTTACTGTTTCACTGGGAACCGTGCTAAGTGGTTATGTAACAAGCTCTTTAGATATTGCTTTATCCAATATTATGAATACCTTTGGTTTTACTATGGATACGGTTACCTGGGTATTACTTTCTTACATGATTCCTTATGGTGCTACTTTGCCAATCATGGGGAAGTTTGGTGACCAATTTGGGCGTAAAAAAATGTATGTTAGTGGACTCGTTGTGTTTACTTTGGCAACCATGATGGTTGGTTTAGCTTGGAGTAGCAGTTCTGTCATTGGATTTCGAGTATTGCAGGGGCTTGGGGCAGCGATGTTTTTCCCTAACGCTATGACCTTGGTGTCTGATGCCTTTCCACCGAATGAACGCGGCCAAGCTATGGGGATGTGGGGGGCGTTTGCTGCTTCCGGCGCTGTACTTGGACCGACTGTTGGTGGTTATATTGTCGAGTATATGAATTGGCGCATGCTCTTTAATAGCATTGTACCAATTTCCGCCCTGGGAATTATCTTGGCCGTGACAGTACTGCAGGAGTCGGAACTTGGCAATGTTTCCGAAAAAATCGACTATGTTGGCGGTATCGCGCTGGTAACAAGTTTAAGCACTTTGATTATTGCTTTAAATCGTGGGGCTAAAGAAGGCTGGACTTCCCTTTATATTCTTAGTTTATTTACAATTATGCTTTTCAGTATGGCGGCTTTTTTATATGTAGAAAGTCATAGCCAAGCTCCATTAGTAGATTTGCATTTATTTGAAAACACCACCTTTGCAGCAGCCAATATTGTTGGTTTTCTAACCTTCATGGCTTTAAATGGCGGTTTGTTTTTAATTCCCTTTTTTCTAAGAAATATTTTACACTATACGCCGATTCATGCCGGTCTTGCTTTATTTCCCTTAATTGGTTCAATGATACTATTAGCTCCGATGGGAGGAAAACTGGCTGACCGAGTGGGCGGCAAACTTCCAACTTTAGCTGGAATGACGCTACTATCTATTTCACTCTATTCTTTTCACACGATGACAAGCGATACAGGGTATTTATTTATTGCTGTGCGATTGGTTTTGATGGGGGCCGGGCTCGCATTGACTATGTCTCCTTTATCTAACGCAGCTATGGCCACTTTGCCCAAAGAGAAAACGGGTGTAGGCTCAGGCGTTTTTAATCTATTTAAAAACGTTGGCGGCAGTGTGGGAATTGCTGTTTTAGGGACTATTCTAGATCAGAGACAGGTATTTCATCGTGAGATACTTTCTAACCATATTGATAGTTTTTCCTTACTAGCGCAACAAGTTATATCGACATTGCAGGCCGGTTTTGTACTGAATGGTATGCCGGTAAGCCAGGCTTATACAGCAGCGCTTGCTGTTCTACAGTCAATGGTCGAACAGCAAGCGGCGGTCATGGCCTATGGTGATACTTTTCAGATTGCCGCATTACTAGCAAGTGGCGGCATTATTGCGTCATTGCTAATTGGTAAGTCTGCGAAACCCGTTTTAAAAGAAGCCGCTTTGGGCGATTCGGAGTCTGTATCATCAGTTTCAAGTTCGTAAATTTATAAAGCTATCTGCTTTTTTGGCAGATAGCTTTTTTATAAACTGACGGGAAAATGGCACCTATAAAGCTATTTGAGAATAAAGTATAAGCAGAGGAGGCGTATTCTATTGCGTAAGTATTTATTACAGAAAGATTCAACGGACCTAAGAGATTATATTTTTTGCACAACTTGTTTTAAAGAAGTAAAAGCTTTGCCAGTCAAAATAGACCTTCGCGAGAAATGTAGTCCCATTGTTGATCAAGGGCAGTTAGGTTCTTGCACTGCCAATGCGATTGCCAGTGGCTTACGTGAATATATGCTGAAAACGGCAAATGCCTGGGTTGCCCTGTCACGCTTATTTTTGTACTGGGAAGAACGATATTTAGAGGGAACTGTGAATGAAGATAGTGGAGCGCAAATTCGTGATGGCATGAAAGTATTACAAAAAATTGGCGTGTGTCCTGAAGCGGTTTGGCCATATAATATTCAAACATTTGCACAATCCCCGACAGAGCAAGAGCTTGCCGCTGCTGCTCTTTATAAAATAACGGAATATCATCGGATTACTTCCTTAATTCAGATTAAAGCGTCTGTTGCAGAAGAGCTTCCCGTAGTTATTGGGATGGAAGTGTATTCATCTTTTGAAGGGAAAGACGTAGCTGCTACCGGGATTGTTCCTTTACCTAAAACAGACGTGGAAGAACTGCTTGGTGGCCATGCTGTACTTGTTGTTGGCTATGATGATTCTAACGAGCAATTCATTGTGAGAAATTCTTGGGGAGTAAAATGGGGTGACCAAGGGTATTTTTACCTTCCCTATGACTATTATCGGAAAGGCTATATCAATGACTGTTGGACTAGTAGAGGATAGCTATCAGCGGTTGAGAGGAGAATAGCCACAATGAGTAAGGAGAAGATTAAAATTGTCTTTATTCATGGTGAGGGTTTCGTGTCGGAGACGATTCGGAATATACAGAAGCTTAAAGCTACTGTAAAGGATGGATTCATTCCATCTCACTGCGGTATTATTGTTGATGAGTGTTATGGCGAAGCGCTTATTGATGGTTTTCAGACAAAGGATAAATATTGTTTTGATCCAGAAATTGTGCGTGTCTATGAACTTGAAATTCCTGATATGGAGTCTTGTCGAGCAAAATTCAATGAAATTACGGGCCGAGGCTATGGTTGGCTCGCTGTTTGGAATGGTTTAATTTATACAGTAGCTGGGATCATTACAGAAGGCGATGGCGAAAAAACGGGCGATTGCTCAGAAGATGATACTAGAATTATTCGCGCTGGGGGAATTGACATACTACCGGGGATTCCTGCTGATGATATAACTCCGCTTATCTTAATGGAGGCTGTGCAGAAAATTGGCAGTTTAGTTTTATCGGAGGTTTGCAAAAAATAAATTTTACGCTCAGGCTTATGCACCGAATAATATATTTTCCAAGTAAAGATTTAAGTAGAAAATTTGACAAAGCGTTCGATAAGGTGTAAGATAAGGAAACAACGACGCGGGGTGGAGCAGCTGGCAGCTCGTCGGGCTCATAACCCGAAGGTCACAGGTTCAAGTCCTGTCCCCGCAACCATTTAAACTATAAAACAAGCCCCTGTGTTTAACAGGGGCTTGTTTTATAGTTTCTAGCAGGAAAGTTGCCTTAACTCTTGAATTTTTATGTATATAGTATTTTTAGTCGCTGTATTTTCGTATATTCAAGGAAGATTGCGATGCTCGTGGTTGTGGAGCGGAGGGCGAATTTATGAAGAATAATAAAACTTGTATGTTGCTCCTAGAAAGTATGCAGCGAGATTTGTGCGATTTTAAAGAGCGGTGTCGTGCTGATGTTCATTTAACAAATAAGATGACTTCTGTTATGGAATTTTTATCACAATTGAGCGATGTGAAACAACAGGAAGGGCAGCAACAAAAAATAAGTAATGGCTCTTCGGCTGAGTGTGACAATGTTTTAGGACTTTTAGAAATTTCTGAAACGAATGAGGTTGCTGCACAAATTCTTGATAAAGCGGTACAATTATTTCAAGCATCTCATGGATTTTTCTTTTTTTGGGAAAAACGTCGAGAATTTATTTTGAAACAAGGTTTTGGGTTCTTTCGACAGTTCACAGGACGAGCAGTTCGAGTTAATGAAGGATTTATCGGTGAAATCTGGCATACGGGACAGCCCTTTTTTGTAGAGGATTATTCTGTATGGGAGAAGCGGATTTTTACAGTCGATTTTAAGACGATCATTGGTGTTCCTTTGCTTATAGACGGAAAGATACAAGGGGTTTTAGGACTGGCTTTTGATGAAGTTCGTATTGAAATGGCTAATTATGGCTTATTATGGCTAGCTCGTTTTGCCGAAGTAGCTAGTATTGCCTTTGCTAATACATTGGTATGCTCTAAGGATCTTGATATGGCTGGGGATATTGCAGCATGGGCTGTTGTACAGGAAGAAATACGACAGGTTGCAGCAGCGTTGGAACAAAGCTCGGGTGTTACGATTATTACTGACTTAGATAGTTGTGTTACTTATGCCAGTTCTCATTTTAAGCAATTGACAAAAGCGGTAAATGGTGAAACCTATTGCGAAGAATTGTATCAGGCTATAATAGAGACTGTTTCACAGGGCGAAAAATGGCATGGAGAAGTTTATAATTGGAAAAAAGATGGTCAACGCCATTGGGCCTTGATTTCCATTTCACCTATCAGTACTGAGCAAGGCCATCGGGCCTATGCTTTGGAAGTAGAGCAGGATATTACTGAACAACATGTATTTGAAGAAATATTACAAACGGAGCCCTTTGAATTTACCAACATTTTGGGGAAATTTAAAACACAACAGCATGAATTTCTAAATCTGAAACATATCAAGAAACATTCGCGATTGTATTGGATTTTAGATGATTTTTCTATGCTGCAACAATATTTGGAGCGTATTGTTGCTATAATTCATATTTTTCAGGCGTTGCATGAATTTTCTTTACGAGAAAAAATGATATTACTGCAAACAAAAGCGGACGCAATTACAGAACTAATCAAGAAGCAGAAGCTTGATTATGGCTTGGTTGATTTAGATATGACTTTGGCGGAAACGGATCAACGTTTAAATCATGTGGTAAATATTGTACGAGCTTTGAAGCTTTTTGCTAGAGCCGAACAAGAAGAAACTTTGGCGGAGTATCAAATAAATGAAGGGGTAAAGGCGGCGTTAAGTGTCGTTGCGCATGAGATTCAAGCTGTGGCTGATCTTGTTGTTGAATTGGGAAACGTCCCTTCCTTGTATGTCAGAGAACGTCAGATTAATCAGGCAATTTTTCATCTTTTAACGAATGCTGCGCAGGCTATTGCTTGTCAAAAGTCTGAAAAAAAGGGGTCTATTCGTATTCGAACTTATGAAGAATCGGGGTGGGTTTGCTGTTCCATTCATGATTCGGGGATCGGTATTGATGAGACTGTTTTAAAGGAAATTTTTAATCCATTTTATACAACCAAGTTAACAAAAACAGAAATTGGTCTGGGGCTTAGTATTTCGCGTGATATTATTGTCAATAAACATCAGGGAAGATTACTTGTTACGAGCGAACCGGGGAGTGGCAGCAGCTTTATAATTCAATTGCCTTATACGCTAGAATAGTTAAAAGACAAGATGTTGGGAGGAAAAGCTGTGAAGCGATTGATCTGTTATTTTCGAGATACTCATATTATGAGCCAGAAATCACGAGAGTTTTTGCGCTATATCGGACCGGGAATATTGGTAACGGTAGGATTTATTGACCCTGGCAATTGGGCTGCCAATATGGCGGCAGGTGCTGATTACGGTTATGCATTATTATGGATGGTTACGATATCAACAATTATGCTGATTTTTTTGCAGCATAATGTGGCTCATTTGGGGATTGTTACAGGACTTTGTCTATCGGAAGCCGCCACGATATATTTAAAGCCTTGGATATCACGATCCTTGCTGATTTCCGCTGTTGGCGCCTCTATTGCTACAAGTCTAGCTGAAATTTTAGGTGGCGCCATTGCGATACATATTTTATTTCATCTGCCCATAAAGGTTGCCGCTGTACTTTCAGCTCTTTTGTGTGGCTGGCTGCTTTGGTCTAATTCTTATAAAAAACTAGAAACACTTATTATTGGCTTTGTTTCAATTATTGGCTTTTCTTTTTTGTTTGAAGTAAGCTTGGTAAATCTTGATTGGCCGCAGGCCGCTGTGGGCTGGGTAACACCAGCTGTTCCCGAAGGGGCTATGACTGTAGTTATGAGCGTTTTAGGTGCCGTTGTTATGCCTCATAATTTGTTTTTGCATTCGGAAATTATTCAGAGCCGCCAATGGAACTTGGCAGATCGAGCTGTAATTAAAAGACAGCTTCGTTATGAATTTATTGATACGCTAGCCTCAATGGGCATTGGTTGGGCAATTAATAGTGCCATGATTTTGATTGCTGCAGCTGTTTTTTTCACAAATCACGTGGAAGTCACTGAATTAGAGCAAGCTCAGGAAATGTTGAAGCCTCTTTTGGGGAATCATGCGGCCATGATTTTTGCTGTAGCTCTCTTGTTTTCAGGCATTGCCTCTACGACTACAGCTGGGATGGCTGGCGGAAGTATTTTTGCCGGGATTTTTAAAGAACCCTACGATATAAAAGATCGTCATTCCTGGCTAGGTGTTTTGTTGACCTACGGCTTTTCTGTACTCATCATTCTTTTTATTGACGATCCCTTTCAGGGATTGATTTACTCGCAAGTTGCGCTTAGTATACAGCTTCCTTGGACGATTTTTATGCAGATTTATCTGACCTCTTCGTCGAAAGTAATGGGGGAGTATGCCAATACGAAGTTGCAGAAAATTTTATTATGGTCGATCGGCATTATTGTTTCGGTTCTAAATATTCTTTTGCTTATTGATATGCTGTTTTAATGAATATCCATTGACACTTTTTGTGTTTTATGATATATTTTGCATCATAAGTGTTAAGCAATGAAGCTTGCTGGAGGATTTTTTCAGTAAGCTTTTTATTTTTATTGCATAAATTGCAGGAAAAATAAATAAGATATAGAATATTCTAAAAATAAACCCTTATTGGAAAGGTGGCGGTACCTATGATTTTTACAATTATTGCTGCGCTCTTGTTTGCGACTTTATTAGGATGGTTTTTTGTTCGTCCGCATACCTATGTTACGTTATGTCGCTTATTCGAAGAAAAAGAACATTAAACAATTTTATCATGAATAAAAGCTGCCCTAGCGTTTTTCGCATAGGACAGCTTTTTTTGCGTTGTGACCAGAGTGCAATTTAAAGTTGGAAGCGGAGTAGTGATCCTTGTAGATCGGAAGCTAGTTTGGCTAAGGCTTGACTAGCAGCTGCAATTTCTTCCATCGAAGCAGATTGTTCCTCTGTTGCAGCAGAGACTGTTTCTGTTTCGCTGGAAGCGTTACGACTTACGCGATCAATCTCTTGAACGGAATTAAGGACTTCTTGGCTGGAAGTGGCGATTTCCTTAATTGCAGCAGAAATTTCCCGAGCTTGCTCAGAGACAAGCTGTACTTTTGTACTGATTTCTTGGAAGGATTGGCCCGACGCAGCTACGGTTGTGGCACCTACTTTTACTTCGCGAGTGCCTGTATTCATGGCAGTGACTGCTTTATCTGTATCAATTTGAATTTCTTCAATAAGTGAGGCAATTTGTTTGGCAGCATCTTGGGATTGTTCCGCTAGTTTTCGTACTTCCTCGGCGACGACAGCGAAGCCTCGTCCTTGCTCGCCAGCTCTGGCGGCTTCAATTGCTGCGTTTAAAGCCAGTAAATTCGTCTGACCGGCAATTCCTGAAATGGTGTCGACAATTTGGCCAATCTCTTTAGAACGTTCGCCCAGTTTTTCAACTACTTGGGCGGAGGAAAGAACAGTTGTTTCAATCGATTGCATTTGGTGAACGGCTTTTTCTACCGCCTGATTACCAGCAGAGGCTGTTTCCGTTGTTTCTGATGACTGATTGGCAGCTTCATTCGCCTTTTGAGAGACTTGCTGTAGTGAACTGCTAATTTGATTGACTACAGTGGCTGTTCGATTCGTAGAGACTAACTGAGCTTGAGCGCCGCTAGCTACTGCAGTAATAGATTCGGCTACCTGCGTAGAAGCTAAGGCAGATTGTTCGGCGCTCGCTGTCAATTCTTCTGAGGCGCTAGCAAGTTGCTCAGAAGAACTTTTTACTTGATGCATAAGGGTACGTAAGCTATTTTTCATCGCAACAAGTTCATTGGCTACTGTCCCAATTTCGTCTTGTTGCAATACGGTACGCGGTTTATCGCGAAAATCACCGGATGCCAACTCTTGACAAAATAAGACCATTTTATTTAAAGGTATTGTAATTAAACGTGAGAAATATAAGCCGCTACCGACAAGTAGTAGAAGGGAAAAGAGAATCATCGCTATTGTGATCAGTGATGCAGTAGCTACCGCTTTTTGCGTATTATTATTCGTTGTTTCAGCTAGTTTGTTGTAGTACAATGCAAGTTCGCGCATGTTGTCGACTACTTCTACGGCTATTTTATCAACATCGCGGGCGTAAATCTCATAAGCTTCCTTATTTTTATTTTCTAGAGATAGTTTATAACTTGTTTGACTTATAGCGTGGTATTTTTCCAGTGATTGTTTAACTTTATTGATTAGTTCAGCTGTAGTAGCATCACTGGGAAGTTTTTCTACTAGTGCTACATTATTGCTTAATTTTTCCTTGCGATCAGAAATAATATTTTTTAATTCATCATTTTTTTTCGGATCTGTTGTGAGCATAAGTTCTAATAAAGCGGAATTCATGCGAACTACGTTGGCGCGGCTTTCATTTAAAACCTGTACCGGAATCAGTCGGTCTTTGTATAAATCTTCCATGTCGTGGGCCGACTTTTGTAAGTAAAGATAGCCAGTTGTTCCGACGAGGATCAGACTGAGTACGGCAATACCAATCAGACATCCTAACTTAAAGGGCACTTTTAAGTTTCTAAAAAAGGCCATTTTTTTCCCTCCCTATGTATCTTGTTTAGGCTATTTTATTTTATAATTTTACATGATTTTCTCTTGCTGTCAAAACAAATGTAACAAAATATCTATTTGTGTAAAAAGATGAGACTAAAAACCTAGACAATCAGTTGATGTTAACGAGTATTTTTAATATTTGGAATTTGTTCTAGAGGAATTGACAGTTACTGATAAAGAGAATAGAATAAGTTTAAATCCTAGTAATTCGGTAGGAATAGTATGCTTTTTTATCCAGAAATAATCAGTTTGGGTAAAGCTGTTTGATAAGAATGAATGAGGTGAATAAAATGGCGGAAACTTTGTTAGAAATTCATGATTTACACGCGGCCGTAGATGGCAAGGAAATCTTAAAAGGTCTTGATTTAACAATTCGTAAAGGGGAAGTCCATGTTATTATGGGACCCAATGGTTCAGGTAAATCCACGTTGATGAATTTGATTATGGGACACCCCAAATATGAAATTACCGCAGGTTCTATTCAATTTGAAGGCGAAGATATTGGCGCATTAAAAACGGATGAACGGGCGAGACGGGGTTTGTTTCTTTCGTTTCAAAACCCGGAAGAAATTCCTGGGATTACTGTAGAGAATTTTTTACGTACTGCCAAAAATGCAATTACGGGCGAACCGGTAAAAATTCTTCCCTTTAAAAAAGAATTAAAGAAAACAATGGAATCTCTAAAGATGGACAGCAGCTATGCAGCGAGATATCTTAATGTGGGCTTTTCTGGCGGCGAAAAGAAGCGCAATGAAATTTTGCAAATGATGATTACGAATCCAAAACTGGCTTTGCTTGATGAAACTGACTCTGGTCTTGATGTGGATGCAGTTCGTATTGTATCAGCAGGCGTAAGTCAGTTCAAAAACGAGGACAATGCCGTTTTGATCATTACTCATAACACAAAAATCTTGGAACATTTAGCGGTCGACTGTGTGCATGTATTAATGCATGGCAAGATCATTCAAACAGGTGATGCGGCCTTGATTTCGGAAATTAATGAAAATGGTTTCCTCCATTTAGATGTGGCGGCCAACCAGTAAACGTTGGCCTATTAGGCTAATGGCAGAAACCGTGAGGTGAATAGAGTGGAAAAGAAAAGAACAGCTGTAGCTGATATTGATAGAGGTCTTTATGATATTAAAAATGAAGATCGCTACCGCTATAAAGTTTCCCAAGGATTAACAGCAGAGATTGTGACAAAAATTTCCCGCGAAAAGAATGAACCAGAGTGGATGCTTCAATTTCGTCTCCATTCCTTAGAGGTTTATAATCAGATTGCTCTGCCTGAGTGGGGACCGTCGCTTGATGAATTGAATATGGATGAAATTGTTACGTATGTGCGTCCTGATACAGAGATGAAAGGAAATTGGCAAGAAGTTCCCGACGACATTAAAAATACTTTTGAACGCTTAGGAATTCCTCAAGCTGAAAAAGAATCCTTAGCTGGTGTTGGCGCTCAGTATGATTCTGAGGTTGTCTATCATAGTGTTCGCGAAGATCTTGTTAAACAGGGCGTTGTTTATACGGATATGGAAACAGCGGTGAAAGAATATGAGCCGATGGTTAAGGAATATTTTATGAAGCTGGTTCCGCCAAGCGACCATAAGTTTGTTGCTCTACATGGAGCTGTTTGGTCTGGTGGCTCTTTTGTCTACGTGCCGCCAGGAGTGACAGTAGATATTCCGCTTCAATCGTATTTCCGTCTTAACTCACCGGGTTCAGGTCAATTTGAACATACCTTGATTATTGTTGATAAAGGAGCGAAGCTTCATTTTATTGAAGGGTGTTCTGCGCCGAAGTATAATGTAACAAATCTTCACGCCGGTTGTGTAGAACTTTATGTAAAAGAAGATGCAACGCTACGCTACTCGACAATTGAAAATTGGTCAAGAAATATGCTCAATTTGAATACAAAACGGGCTGTTGTCGAGAAAAATGGTTCCATAGAATGGGTATCAGGATCATTCGGTTCGAAAATTTCGATGCTCTATCCTATGAGTATTTTAAAAGGAGAAGGTGCGAAGGCTGATTTTAGCGGCATTACTTTTGCATCGGCTGGTCAGACCCTTGATACAGGGGCTAAGATTGTTCATGCTGCTCCTTATACATCTTCTAATATTAGCTCTCGTTCTATTTCCAAGGGAGGCGGCGTAGCCGTTTATCGTGGTGCAATTAAAGTCGGTTCTAATGCCCATCACTGTAAGTCGTCGGTAAACTGTGAATCCCTTATGCTCGATTCCGAGTCACGGTCTGATACTTTACCGACCATGGATATTTTAAATGATGAAGTCGATATTGGTCATGAAGCGAAAATCGGCAGAATTAGTGATGAAGCAATTTTTTACCTTATGAGTCGCGGCATTAGTGAAAAGGAAGCCAAAGCGATGATTGTTCGGGGCTTTGCCGAACCGATCGCCAAGGAACTACCCTTAGAATATGCCGTGGAAATGAATAATTTGATTAATTTAGAGTTGGAAGGAACGATTGGTTAGGAGGCGCTCGCATGCAAGAATTGATGAAAAAAATGAACCCGATTCCTGTAAAGACATGGCGATGGCTGGGCGTGAATGAAGTGAATTTAGAAGAAACCATTCCGACTATAATGCCTTATCATAAATCGGTTTTAAAAACCAAAATACCTGACGGTGTTGTTGTGACGGAAGATCACAAGACACGCCAAGATTACGCTGCGTTAGCAGGTAAAATAGCTGCAGGCGTTAGTGAACCTATGGAACAGTTTGTAGCTTTAAATGAAAACAGCGGTCATTTAGTGACGATAGCAAAAGACGCAAAAGTCACTGAACCGATTGTATTTCATTATGAGTTTGATTCGGAAAATCCAACTGTAATAGATCAGCAAGTCGTTGTCGCAGAAGAGGATAGTGAAGCGACGATTATCCTTTGCTATACTGGTGAAAGCACCGCTTTTCATAGTGGTTTGACGAAAGTCTACGCTAAAAAAGGCGCCAAAATCCATATTATCAAAGTGCAGCTTCTTAGCGATCAGTCCTTGCAGTTTGATGGTACTGGTTCGGTTGTAGAAGCGGGAGCCCGCGTTGACTTTACGTTAGTGGAGCTCGGTTCGAAGTGTTCGGTGACGAATCATAAGACGAGTCTTAATGGTAAAGAGGCTGAAGGCAAAGTGTATTCTATTTATTTTGGCGATCAGGCGCGAAAAATTGATATCAATTATGTCATGACCTTTCTTGGTAAGCAAGTAAACGGTGAAATAATCAGCCGTGGCGCTTTGCTTGACGAAAGTCAAAAAATATTTAGAGGTACGCTTGATTTTGTAACAGGCTCACGGGGAGCTGTTGGGAAAGAAGAAGAATATACAGTGCTTCTCAGTCCGAAAGTGCGCAATCGTTCTATTCCGCTCATGCTTTGTTCTGAAGCTGATGTAGAAGGGCAGCATGCTGCTAGCACCGGCCAAATGGATGAAGAACAACTTTTTTATCTGATGAGCCGTGGGATTAGCGAGATCGAGGCGAAAAAACTGATTATAGAAGCTTCATTTCAACCAATTATTGATAAAATACCTGTTGCTGCGATTCAAGAAGCGATTGGCGAATTTATTAGGAGGCGTTTAGCACATGTCGGGTAATCCTTATGTACAAGATTTTCCTATTTTAAACAAACCTATGAATGGCAAGCGGCTAGTGTATCTCGATAATGGCGCAACGACGCAAAAGCCTCTATCAGTGATTCGAGCTGTTGATGAGTATTATGAAACGTTCAATGCCAATCCCCATCGTGGCGCTTATGATTTAAGTGTAAAAGCTACAGAAATCTATGAGAATTCTCGTGAAATTGTCAAAGATTTTATTGGTGCAAGTAAGAGTTGTGAAGTTATTTTTACGAAAAATGCTACAGAGTCTTTAAATCTGATTGCTTATAGTTACGGTATGACCTTTATTCAACCTGGCGATGAAATTGTCATTTCCATTGCCGAGCATCATAGCAATCTTGTTCCTTGGCAGCAAGTTGCTAGGGCGAAGGGCGCCGTTTTGAAATACTTGTATATTAATGACCAAGGCTTAATTACCGATGAAGAGCTTGCTGCTAAAATTACGGATAAAACGAAAATTATAGCAGTGACTCAGATTTCTAATGTACTGGGGATTGTGAATCCCGTTGAGAAAATTATCGCTAAAGCCCATTCTGTTGGTGCTATTGCTATTTTAGACGGAGCTCAGAGTACGCCCCATATGAAAGTGGATGTAACGGCGCTAGACGTAGATTTCTTTGTGTTTTCAGGCCATAAAATGATGTCTCCTATGGGAATCGGCGTACTTTATGGTAAAGAAAAACTGTTGAATCAAATGCCGCCTTTCCTTTGCGGTGGTGATATGATTGAGTATGTACAGGAACAGGAAACAACTTTTGCCGAACTTCCCGCTAAATTTGAGGCTGGTACGCAAAATGTAGGCGGGGCCCTGGGATTGGCCAAAGCTGTGGAGTATTTAAATCAAGTCGGTATGGATACGGTTCATAAAGTAGAGCAAGAGCTTGTTTCTTATGCTCTGGAAAAAATGGCGAAAGAGCCCTACCTGACGATCTATGGTACGAAAGATGCCGCTTTAAAATCAGGAGTTATTTCTTTTAACGTCGAAGACGTTCACCCGCATGACGTTTCATCGATTCTTGATGCTGATGGTGTTGCCATTCGGGCAGGTCATCATTGCGCTCATCCGTTGATGCAATTTTTGCAGGTTAATGCAACTTGCCGGGCAAGCTTCTATTTTTATAACACGAAAGAAGATGTAGATCAGTTGATTTTAAGTTTATCCCGTGTGAGAGGGGTTCTTGGCTATGGATCTAAGTGAAGTATATACAGAGATTATTGCCGAACATAACCAATCAAGACGGAACAAAAGAGCGCTTGAGCAACCGACAGTGGTCTTGAAAGGCCGAAATCCAAGCTGCGGTGATGAAATAGAACTGTCATTGAAACTGTCCGATGGCTTGATTGAAGACGCAGCTTTTACGGGAGTTGGTTGTGCTATCTCTCAAGCATCTACCTCTATGATGATTGATCTTGTTAAGGGACAAACCGTTGAGAAAGCGCAAGAATTGATTCAGACTTTTTTGGGCATGATTAAACGGGAAATTACTGATGACGATGCCTTAGAAGTGCTTGATGAAGCAATTGCTTTAAAAAATATTTCGAATATGCCAGCGCGAGTAAAATGTGCTGTCTTATCTTGGCACACTTTAGAAGGCGCCATAAAAAAAGAATAGTAATGGATTTTTGGTAAATCCTAAAAAGCTGCAGTTCACTTTAAAAGTGCTGCAGCTTTTTTATGTGTGTTGTCATAAAAGTAAAGGGGGGGTTAAAATAAAATTTGATGATTATTAATTTGCAATAACAAATAAAATTTATTAATAAATAATATTGACAAAATAATACGATGTAACTATAATGGTTACAAGAGGAGGTGATCCTCATGAGAACAAGCAGTCGGTTTACTGTAGCAGTACATATCCTTTCAGTCATTGCAATTGCCAAAGAAGTTCTCTGTACTTCCGAATTTATTGCAGCAAGTGTGAATACGAATCCTGTCGTCATCCGCCGTCTGATTGCTCAATTAAAACAAGCTGGTTTCATCGGTGTTTATCCTGGTACTGGCGGTGCCTATTTGACAAAAGGATTAGAGGAAATCACTTTACTAGCAGTCTATCGTGCGGTGGAGAAAAAAGAGCAAGAACGACTCTTTCGGTTTCATGAAAAACCGAATCCACATTGCCCGATCGGAGCTAATTTGCAAGAGATACTTGAAAAATTTTTATGGCAGGCGCAAGTTGCGATGGAAGAGGTTTTGGAAAATATTACATTAGCCTCTGTGATTGCTACATTACAAACTAAGATTTCCTAAATAGATTTACGTAAAAATAAAAGTGAGGCGATTGAAAATGGCAAAAGAATTTTTAACAGCAGTGAAAGACAGACGGTCTTTTTATGGAATTAGCAAAGAAGCGGTGCTTTCTGACGAAAAGATTCAAGAGATCATTCGTCATGCCATCCAGTTTGCTCCTTCAGCTTTTAACTCGCAAAGCGCTAGAGTTTTACTCTTATTAGGAAAAGAGCATGACCGTCTTTGGGAATTGACGAAAGATGTCTTGCGGAAAATAGTTCCCAGTGAAAATTTTGCAGCTACTGAACAAAAAATTGATTCTTTTAAAAATGGCTATGGAACTGTATTGTATTTTGAAGATCAAACAGTTGTGGCTGAATTGCAAAATAAATTTGCTGCCTACAAGGATAATTTTCCTCGGTGGTCAGAACAGTCGTCAGGGATGCTGCAATTTATTATCTGGACGGCTTTAGAAGAAGAGGGGCTTGGGGCTAGTTTGCAGCATTATAGTCCGCTGATCGATGAAGGGGTTCAAAAGAATTGGCAAGTGCCTGATACCTGGAAGTTAATTGCTCAAATGCCTTTCGGCAAACCTATAGCGGTGCCGGATCCGAAAGAAAGCCAGCCGCTCGAAACGCGGTTTAAGGTTTTCAAATAAGCAAGATAAAGCTCTTAGTTCTAGGATCTATACGCTAACATAGTTAAAAAAGCTGTCTCTAGTGGAGTTTTTACTCCTTAGAGACAGCTTTTTCGTTTGTTTTTGCTTATTGGCCAGGCAGAGAATCGCCTTCTTTTACCTCTTTAATATTGCCTGAAGCGATTAATGTTTGTTCTGGTAAGTCTGTTACAATTTCCACAAAATCACCAACGGGATCCCCTAATTGTACGGCTTGTTTTGAAGCTTTTCCGCCTTTGGCAACATAGATATAGGAAAGACCTTTTTCTTCAAACACTGCTGTTTTCGGGACGGCGATAACGGGAACCGTTTGTGTTGTGTAAAAGCGCGCTGTTACGGGCATACCTGGTTTTAAAAGATCATTGGGGTTATCAATTCGAATTTGCGTGCGAAATAATTGGTTAGCCCCAGGAAATATACTTTCTACTTGCGCGGAGAAAGTTTGTCCTGGCAATGCGTCACATTGAATTTCCGCTTTGCTGCCAGAGCGAACAAAATATAAGTCCTTTTGGCTAAGTTGCACGACCGTCTGAACACCCGTACCATTTGACAATGTTAAAAGTTGTTGTCCTGTTTGCACAGTATTGCCGACTGCTAAAGCAAATCCTGTCACAATTCCGTCAGTTGGCGCAGTCACTTTTACAAGACCGCCGCCGACTATTTGGGTCGTAACATTTTCCGCTGGATCAGAAGTAGGCGCCGAAGCGGGTGTTGCTTCGCTTTCGTTGGCGCCTGCTTGAGCGGCTTCTAAGCGGGCGCGCGCCTCATCAAGTTTTTTTCGAGCAATGGCGCCTTGTTCATAAAGTTTCTGATAGCGTTGGTATTCTTTTTCTAGAGTGGCATATTGTCCATTGCCCGCTGCTTGAGAGTCGGTAGGACTGCGCCGATCTATGCTGTAATTCGGTGTACTTGCGGCGACTGCAATGGTTCGTGGGGTTGTTTCAATGGTTAATAGAACTTGTCCTGCTTGAACCAAGTCGCCTTCCTTTACGTTCACTTCTTTTACTTGCCCTAGTGAATCAGCAGATACAGTAGCGGCTTTATGGCCTTCAATTGTACCGCTGAATTGAATCGTTACCGGTTTATCCATTTTACTGACAGGTACTACAATGACATTGCCGGAACCGTAGAAACTTTTGTGGCCAGGCCAATGTCCGGCCCGATAGAGAGCATAGGAAAAGAGGCCCGCAAGAACTAGGGAAATTCCTGTAATACATAAAATACGATGAGTTTGCCATAGCTTTTTCATGGGGTCATCTCCAATAGGGTTAATCGCAATCGCTATTATGTTGCCACTTTTTATTATATTCGTCAAGCCTTAAGAGTACTATAAGCAAATGAAAAAAATGTAACTAAATGTTGAAAGTGAGTTCATAAAATGATAAACTACAATTGAAACACTGTTTAAATCGTAGTTTTAAAAATAGTTTAATTTTAATACATTTACTTTATTGTAATTTGTGCACTGCTTTGCACTTTTATTGCTGGGGAGGAGTCAAAATGAATAAGTTATTTCATGTGGGGATTGATATTGGCTCGACGACTGTAAAACTTGTTGTCTTAGATCAAAATTTACAAATGATTTACCATACATATGAAAGACACTATTCTGAGGTGCGAAAAAAAGCTAAAGAATTATTAGAAGCCGCCTATGCCAACTTTTATGATGCCTATATTACCATTTTGATAACTGGATCTGGCGGTATTTCTGTGGCTAAGGCGCTTAAAGTTGATTTTACGCAGGAAGTCGTTGCGGGAGCACAGGCTGTGAGATCACTGTATCCGCAAACGGATGTGGCGATTGAACTGGGTGGCGAAGATGCTAAGCTTATGTATTTTTCTGACGGCATGGACCAGCGGATGAACGGAACCTGTGCTGGTGGGACTGGTTCTTTTATTGATCAGATGGCGACACTGTTAAAGACCGATGCGGCTGGACTCAATGAGCTGGCTAAGAAACATAAAGTGATTTATCCGATTGCGGCGCGTTGTGGCGTTTTTGCGAAAACAGATGTACAGCCCTTAATTAATGAAGGGGCGGAAAAAGCCGATATTGCAGCTTCCATTTTTCAAGCTGTTGTCGTACAGACTGTGAGCGGCTTAGCTTGCGGTCGTCCAATTCGTGGGAATGTTGCTTTTTTAGGTGGGCCGTTGTACTTTTTATCAGAACTAAGAAACCGATTTATTGCCACACTGGATCTCCAAGAAGATGCGGTGATTTTGCCGCAATCATCGCAGGTTTTTGTAGCGCAAGGAGCTGCCCTCTTATCGGTAAAGGAAAAACCGCTCTTATTCTCAGAACTCATGGGACGTCTTGATCAGCTATTGTTAGAGGGTGGCGAACAGACGAAGACTTTGCCGCCCTTGTTTCACTCGCCGGAAGACTTAGCTCTTTTCCGTCAGCGTCATAGTTTAGCAAAAGTTAAACAAGCGGAGCTTACTCAATATGTTGGAAACTGCTATTTAGGGATTGATGCTGGTTCGACCACGACAAAAGCGGCTCTGATAGGTGAAGATGGCTCACTGCTTTATACGTATTATAGTAGCAATGAAGGGCATCCGCTTCGCTTAGCTGCCGCTATTTTGCGTGAAATTTACAGAAAATTGCCTAAAACGGCGCAGATTGCTTATGCTGCAGTAACTGGTTATGGCGAAATGCTGCTTAAGAAGGCTCTGAAAATTGATATAGGTGAGATCGAAACGATTGCGCATTATAAAGCTGCCGCTTTTTTCTGCCCGGAAGTCGATTTTATCCTTGATATTGGCGGCCAAGATATGAAATGTTTAAAAATTAAAGAGGGTCGTATTGAGGAAATTCTGCTTAATGAGGCCTGCTCCAGTGGCTGTGGTTCTTTTCTAGAGACTTTTGCTAAGTCTTTAGGACTTACGGTGCAAGAGTTTGCCGCAGCGGCGCTTACTGCGCAGGCTCCTGTTGAGCTTGGTTCCCGTTGTACTGTCTTTATGAACTCAAAAGTAAAGCAAGCACAAAAAGAGGGAACGGGAATCGGTGACTTATCGGCTGGACTTTCCTATTCCGTTGTGCAAAATGCATTGTATAAAGTCATCAAAGTACGTAGTAAAGCGGATGTAGGCGATCATGTTGTTGTACAGGGCGGAACTTTTTATAATGAAGCGGTGTTGCGCAGCTTAGAACTTTTACTGGAACGACCTGTGATTCGGCCTGATATTTCGGGAATTATGGGAGCTTTTGGCGCGGCTTTATTGGCAAAAGAAAATTATGAGGCAGGAAAAGAAACGACACTGTTATCAGAAGCTGCCTTAGAAAAATTAACAATGACGACTACGACAGGAAGATGCAGTCGTTGTTCCAATCATTGTTTGCTTACGATTAGTCGTTTTGGCGACGGTGAACACTTTATTTCGGGAAATCGCTGTGAAAAAGGCGCCGGAGCGGAAACCGTTGGTGAAGCGATTCCTAATCTATATCATTATAAGTATGAACGATTATTTAGTTATAAGCCGTTAACAGCAGAGGCGGCGCCGCGAGGCCAGATTGGCTTACCAAGGGTGCTGAATATGTATGCTGATTATCCTTTTTGGTTTACTTTGTTTACCAAGCTTGGCTTTCAAGTTGTTTTATCAGATGGATCATCGAAAGAATTGTACGAATCAGGTATGGAAACGATCCCCTCTGAGTCTCTCTGCTATCCCGGTAAGCTGATTCATGGTCATATCATGAATCTTGTTGAAAAAGGCGTCTCACTAATCTTTTATCCTTCGATTATGCATAGTCCCAAAGAATTTTCGGAAGCGGAAAACCACTATAATTGTCCTATTGTGACATCCTATCCAGAAGTAATTCGTAATAACATGGATATTTTACGCGAGCAGGGTATCCGTTTTTTGAATCCATTTCTGCCGCTGGATCAGAAAAAGGGACTCGCTAAACTATTGCAGTCAGAATTCGCTGCGTATCATTTATCCCGGCAAGAGCTTTATGCTGCCATTGAGCAAGCCGAAGCGGAGCGAAGACGCTTTCAATTGGATATGCAGCAGGCGGGGAAAAATGCTCTAGCGTGGTTGCAAGAAACGGGCCGTAGGGGGATTGTTCTTGCTGGTCATCCCTATCATGTAGATCCAGAAATTCACCATGGCATACCACAGCTTATCACCCAGCTAGGCATGGCTGTTTTAACAGAAGACGCTGTGGCCTTCCTGGGAAAACTTGATGGCACTCTACGTGTAGTTGACCAATGGGTTTATCATTCTAGGCTGTATCGAGCGGCAAGTTTCGTGGCAAAGGCTCCCAATATAGAGCTTGTACAGCTTACTTCTTTTGGTTGCGGTCTTGATGCTGTAACAACAGATCAGGTCCAGGAAATTTTACAGCAAAATGGCAAACTATATACGGGTTTAAAGATAGATGAAGGAAATAATCTTGGCGCTGCGCGAATTCGGTTACGGTCATTAGCGGCGGCTTTACGCGACAGAGATAAAAAGCCTGCTCCAACGGCGTTAGCACCAAAAGTTCAATATAAGCGATCGGTTTTTACCAAGCCGATGAAAGAGACGCATACAATTTTATTGCCACAAATGTCGCCAATTCACTTTGGCTTTTTAGAGGAAGCGTTCCGTTTGTCAGGCTATAAGGCGGTTGTACTGCCTTATGATCATGCGAAAGCCGTTCAGGCTGGACTTCGTTTTGTAAATCATGATGCTTGTTATCCGGCCATTTTGGCTGTGGGGCAGTTGATTGCCGCCTTAGAGTCCGGCGAATATGATCTTTCGCGGACGGCGGTTATGATGACACAGACTGGCGGTGGCTGCCGGGCGACAAACTATATTGGTTTTTTGCGAAAAGCGCTTCATGATGCGGGTATGGGGCAAGTGCCGATTTTATCATTTAATGCGAATGGCCTGGAAAAACAGCCGGGATTTTCTCTGTCGCCACGGCTTTTACATCGTCTGATAATGGGCGTTGTTTACGGCGATGTGCTCATGAAAGTTCTTTATCGTGTGCGTCCTTATGAGCGCGAAAAAGGAACGGCAAATGCTCTTTATGAAAAATGGGCAGCTTATTGTCGTGAGTCTCTGAGAGAAAGCAGTCTTACGACTTATGTAAATAATATTCATTCGATTATGGAAGAGTTTGATCAATTGCCGATTTTGCGACAGCGCAAACCAAAGGTCGGCTTAGTTGGCGAGATTTATGTGAAGTTCCAGGGCGCTGCTAACAACCACATTGTAGATGTGTTGGAAGCTGAGGGAGCTGAAGCGGTTATGCCTGGCCTACTAGATTTTTTACTCTATGCTGCTTTTGATGCTGACTTTCAGGCGAAATATTTGGCGGGTAGTAAAAAGGCGCAGTTATTTGGTTGGGGGGCTATCGCTATTTTAGAGCTTTATCGTCAGGCTTATAAGCGGGCGGCACGTTCTAGTAAACGCTTTTGTGTGCCACCAACCATTCAAGAAATCGCTGCAGGCGCTAAGCCGGTTCTATCACTGGGCCATCAGACGGGGGAAGGCTGGTTTTTAACGGGTGAAATGGTTGAACTCATTCAAAGTGGTGTAAGAAATATTGTATGCATGCAGCCCTTTGGCTGTTTACCTAATCACGTAACAGGCAAAGGTATGATTAAAGAATTGAAGCGTCAATTTGCTAAGACGAATATTATTGCCTTAGATTACGATCCAGGCGCAAGTGAGGTAAATCAACTGAACCGTTTGAAGCTTATGCTGGCTACTGCTTTTGAAGCGGAACGAACTTTACAGGAGCAAGAGCTTTCTGTTGGGGCAACGGGAGTTTTGTCACCGGAAAATATGGATGCTTTGTATGAAACTTGAACATAAAAGAGATGAAAGGAGGAAGGCCTATGCGATGTGAGCACGATCATAAACAGTCGACAAGAGAAAAAATTCTTTTGGCAGCGTTGGATCTGATTGGTAGGGAAGGCGTGCAGCAAGTTACAACCCGGAAAATTGCTGCAGCGGCGGAAGTCAATGTGGCCGCTGTAAACTATTATTTTGGTTCAAAAGATAATGTAATTAACGAGGCTCTTGTGATTTTAACAAATCGTCTAACGAAATCTTTTTGCTGTTTAGAAGATGTTTCATTGGAACCGGAAGAACGATTACGACGCTTTCTCTATAGTTATGCTGAAGCTACCTTAGAGCATGCCGATATATTTCGTAACTTTATGCACCAAATGACAAATTATGGCGAAGTGACTTTTGAATATCGGGAATTTATGCGTCGCGTTGGTTGGGAGACTTTGAAGGTAGTACTGCGGGATATTACGGGGATTGAAGCGGACTCTGTTTTAAATATGAAAATTTTTCAACTCTTTAGCAGTTTGGAATTTCCGGTGCTATTAGGCGAGCAAATGCGCGAGCTATGTTCCTTTGACTATGAAAATCCAGGAGATCGCCGTCAGTATGTCGAATTATTACTCGTGTCGCTGATTCAGCCGCAGAAAATAGCTTTAAGCAGAAAAGAGGCATAAATGATATAGAGGAGGATGAATTTGAAAAGAAATCTGAGTGTCAAAAGCAAGGTATTGCAAAATGTTAAAAAATATTTACTTTTGTTTGTGGGGGCAATTATTGCTTCTATCGGTCTAGAAATTTTTTTAGTTCCCAATGATATTATTGATGGCGGAGTTGTGGGCATATCTATTATGGCCAGCCATTTGACCGGATACCCTTTGGGAGTCTTTCTCATTTTACTCAATCTGCCGTTTTTATATTTGGGTTATAAGCAAATTGGCGCATCTTTTACAATTGCTACGGCATTTTCAATTGCCTCACTTTCCTATTGGGTAAGTATTTTCTTACCGATTCCAGAATTAACGCATGATTTATTTTTAGCTGCTGTCTTCGGCGGGATTATACTAGGACTTGGCGTGGGACTCATTATTCGTTCCGGCGGATCGCTTGATGGAACAGAAATTGTAGCAATTTTACTTGATAAACGTACCAGCTTTTCTGTCGGGGAAGTGGTCATGTTTTTCAATCTGTTCATTTTAACAAGTGCTGGCCTTGTCTTTAGCTGGGATAAGGCAATGTATTCGTTGGTAGCTTACTTTATAGCTTTTAAAGTGATTGATGTAACGATTGAAGGTCTGAATGAATCAAAAGCGGTGTTAATTGTTTCGGAGCAACCTGATGAAATTGCGGATGCCCTGATGGCGCGACTCGGCAGGGGAGTAACAATTCTTCATGGTGAAGGCGGTTTTACGAAAGAAAAGAAAAATGTTTTATATTCTGTTGTTACTCGCCTAGAAATAGCTAAATTAAAATCGATTGTTGATGAAATTGATGATAGTGCTTTTGTAACGATTAACGATGTCCATGATGTAATGGGCGGACGATTTAAGAAAAAAGCAATCCATTAAAATAGACAGAAAACCTAGACAATTCCCTCTAAAATAGGGATGTCTAGGTTTTATTTTGTAAACTTATCATAATAAAAAAGGTTTTATTTGTTTCTGATTGCATTTTGTAATAAAAGAGAAAATTCGAAATTGACGCAAGTGATTTTCTTTTTGTACGTTGTATTTTGTATCTATTATATCAGTAAAATCTGTGATAGAATGAACTCAATCGTATGTGGGTATGTTTGAATACAATCACTCATACGGCGATCAGAGTGGATAATTTTAGTAGTAAGTGTTTTCTTAGAAGCAGGAGTTTATGACTCCTTTAGACAAATAAACAAGTGGGACGCATTTACTCCGGTTTATCCACCAAAATTGCAAAGAAAGAAGGATGTATTCATGGCAAAAATGAAAACCATGGATGGAAACACAGCTGCAGCTTATATTTCTTATGCATTTACAGATGTGGCAGCGATCTATCCTATCACACCTTCGTCTCCAATGGCTGAACATGTAGACGAATGGGTAGCAAAAGACCAGAAAAACCTTTTCGGACAACCAGTGAAAGTCGTAGAAATGCAGTCAGAAGCTGGTGCCGCCGGAGCGGTTCACGGGTCATTGCAAGCAGGGGCGTTAACGACGACTTATACTGCTTCGCAAGGTTTATTGCTCATGATTCCGAACATGTACAAAATTGCTGGTGAATTACTGCCTTGCGTATTTCATGTAAGCGCCAGAGCCCTGGCAGCCAATTCTTTGAACATTTTTGGCGATCATCAGGATGTTATGGCTGCAAGACAGACCGGTTTTGCTTTGCTTGCTGAAAGCAGTGTACAACAGGTTATGGATCTTAGCGCAGTAGCTCATCTTTCCGCAATTAAAGGACGTGTTCCTTTCGTAAACTTCTTTGATGGATTTAGAACTTCTCATGAAATTCAAAAGATTGAAGTCCTTGATTATGCTGATCTTGACAAAATGCTTGATCGTGAAGCAGTAAATGCTTTCAGAAGAAGAGCTTTAAACCCTGATCATCCAGTTGTTCGTGGTACGGCGCAAAATCCGGACATTTATTTCCAGGAAAGAGAAGTTTCCAATAAATGCTACGAAGCAATTCCGGCTATTGTTGAAGATTATATGGCACAGATTAGTAAAGTAACAGGCCGTGAATATCATTTATTTAATTACTATGGAGCAGAAGATGCAGATCGTTTGATCATCGCTATGGGTTCTGCTTGCGAAACGATAGAAGAAACTGTTGATTACTTAATGGCGAAGGGCGAAAAAGTCGGTTTACTGACAGTTCACTTATATCGTCCGTTCTCTCTGGAACATTTCTTTAAATATATTCCTAAAACAGTGAAGAAAATTGCTGTTCTTGATCGTACGAAAGAACCAGGCTCCTTAGCTGAACCGCTTTATCTTGATGTTAAGAGCGCTTTCTATGGTAAAGATTGGCAGCCGATGATTGTTGGCGGCCGTTATGGTCTTGGCTCGAAAGAAGTTGTTCCTGCCAATATCGCTGCTGTTTATGACAATCTGAAAGCAGATCAGCCGAAAGATGGTTTCACAATCGGTATTAATGATGATGTAACCTTTAAATCGATCGCTCCTGCTGCTGATATTGATGCAACGCTTCCTGGTACGAAAGCATGTAAGTTCTGGGGTCTTGGCTCTGATGGTACGGTTGGCGCTAATAAGAGTGCAATCAAGATTATCGGTGACCATACTGACATGTATGCTCAGGGATATTTCGCGTATGATTCGAAAAAATCCGGTGGTATTACTGTATCACATTTGCGTTTTGGTAAAAAACCGATTAAATCGCCTTATCTCGTTGATAAAGCCGATTTCGTCGCTTGCCACAACCAGTCTTATGTTGATAAATATGATGTACTTGCTGGCCTTAAGAAAAACGGCACTTTCCTTCTGAACACTATTTGGGGTCAGGATGAAGTGGAAGAACATTTACCAAACTTCATGAAACGCTACATTGCTAATAACAACATTAGCTTCTATACGCTGAATGCTGTTAAGATTGCCCAGGAAATTGGTCTTGGCGGTCGCGTTAACATGATTATGCAATCGGCTTTCTTTAAACTGGCTGACATTATTCCAGTTGAAGATGCAGTAAAATATCTGAAAGACGCTGTTGTTTCTTCCTATGGCAAAAAAGGCCAGAAGGTTGTTGACATGAACAATGCCGCTATTGATCGCGGGATTGAATCCATTGTGAAAGTCAATGTACCTGAAAGCTGGAAAACCATTGCTGACAGAACAGAAGACATTCAGAAAATGGAATGTGCTTGCAGTAGCACAGCTACGAAAGAAGTACCTGAATTCATCACGAAACTTCTTGTTCCGATGAATCGTCAAGAAGGCGACGCACTTCCTGTCAGCGCTTTTGTTGGTATGGAAGACGGTACGTTCCCTGTAGGTACTTCCGCTTATGAAAAACGTGGTATTGCTATTAATGTTCCTGAATGGCAGCTCGATAAATGTATCCAATGTAACCAATGCGCTTACGTTTGCCCTCATGCTGTAATTCGTCCGGTACTGGCAACTGCAGCTGAAGTAGATATGGCTCCAGAAGGTTTCGCTACGAAACCGGCTGTTGGCGCTAAAGATCTTCAGTTTAGAATTGCTGTTTCTCCGCTTGACTGTACTGGTTGCGGCAACTGTGCACAGGTTTGCCCAGCTAAAGAAAAAGCGCTTGTTATGCAGCCGCTTAGCACGCAGCTTGGTCAAGAACCGCTGTGGGATTATGCTCAGTCCTTAGCTCCGAAAGATAACCCTATGAATAAACAAACTGTAAAAGGCAGCCAGTTCGAACAGCCTCTGCTCGAATTCTCCGGCGCTTGCGCAGGTTGCGGCGAAACGCCTTATGCAAAACTTGTTACGCAGCTTTATGGCGATCGTATGATGATCTCCAATGCTACAGGCTGTTCCTCCATCTGGGGCGCTAGTGCACCAGCAATGCCTTATACAACGAACCACAGAGGCCATGGTCCTTCTTGGGCTAACTCCCTCTTTGAAGACAATGCTGAATATGGCTTTGGCATGTATTTAGGTACAAAACAAGTTCGTGAAAAAGTTTCCACCGATATGCAGGCTGCTATTGCTGCTGGCATCAGTGCTGAACTTAGCGCTGCTTTCACGGACTGGATTGAAAACTTTGCTAACAGCAATGGAACTCGCGAACGGGCTGATAAATTGATCGCTCTTCTCGAAGCTGAAAAAGGTTCGAATGCTCTCTTAAATGAAATTTATGAAAACAAAGACTTCTTCGTGAAAAGATCTCACTGGATCTTCGGTGGTGACGGTTGGGCTTATGATATCGGTTTCGGCGGCCTTGACCATGTACTTGCTTCTGGTGAAGATGTTAATGTTCTCGTATTTGATACCGAAGTATACTCTAATACAGGCGGTCAGTCTTCCAAATCGACTCCGACTGCAGCTATTGCACAATTTGCTGCCAGCGGTAAGAGAACGAAGAAAAAAGATCTTGGCATGATGGCTATGAGCTATGGTTATGTTTATGTTGCTCAGATTTCTATGGGCGCAGACAAAAACCAAACCTTAAAAGCAATTGCTGAAGCAGAAGCTTATCCAGGACCTTCCTTGATTATTGCTTATGCTCCTTGTATCAACCATGGTATTAAAGGCGGCATGGGTGTTAGCCAGCTTGAAGCTAAAAAGGCAGTTGAATCAGGTTACTGGGCGATGTACAGATTTAATCCTGAACTGAAAGAACAGGGTAAAAATCCATTTGCTCTCGATTCCAAAGAACCTGTAAGCGACTTTAAAGAATTCCTCATGGGCGAAGTTCGTTATGCTTCTCTTAAAAAGGCATTCCCAGAAATTGCTGATAAACTGTTCGATAAAACCGAAAAAGACGCCAAGGATAGATTGGCGGGTTATAAAAAATTGGCTTCTGAATAAGTCAAAGCAAAAAGAGAACCGCCGCGGTTATCGCGGCGGTTTCTTTGTTTGTAGGCAGATTTAGCAGGAGCCCTTTTATTTGTTGCCGAACCAATACATAATTATGTTATGTAGGGAGTCGATTATCTGATGCTGGACAAATATGAAGAGACCGTGCTAGTGGAGATTGCCCGTCATATTGTAGAACCGGGATCGTTAGTTAAAGTGGCTGGTTTAGTTGCTCGCCCGTTAGAAAGTGTCCTGTCGACAGTCCGATCAGGTAATAATCCTTTGATACAACGTGTAGAAAAAACGGTAAGCCAGGCGGCACAGCGTGGGATCGAAAAAGTGATTACTACGGCAGGTTCCTTCACTAAAGAAATGAATATTTTGCAGCAGTATCAAAAAAATCGTATCTATCTGGCGTCGCTTGGTGATATTAAAAATTTACGACTTGAGTATATTGATAAAGTAGCCGCTGCTTATACGTGGGATAATCGAGCCCTGATCGGTGCGGAAGGAGTCGTTATGGGGGCTGCTACTGCGTTAGCCGAAGGTAGTATAATTGGTACAGCAGCTGTTCCTGCTTTAATTACAGCTGATGTTTCTTTATCGTTTGCCTTTTTGGCAAGAGCCGTTTGTCAGACGTCCGCAATCTATGGCTATGCTCCGCGTGATCCGTTACATTTACCGCATTTACTTGCGGCGTTAGTACCGCATCAGAGCTTGACAGAAGAGAGTTATTTTGCTGGTAAGGGGTTAGCGGTTCAGGCCATTTTACAGTCAAAGCAGTTTTTGTTGCAAAATGCTGGTCGCGCGATGGAAGAAAAACTGTTAAAACAGCAAGCGCCACAACTATTAAGATTGATCACTTTTGTTCTTTCGCGAGTTGGATTATTGATTACGGAGAAAGAACTTGCTCTGCTGCTGCCGGTGGCAGGGGCTGCATTAAATAGCGGTGCCAATCTTTTGTTTCAGGAGATTACGAAAAAAGCTGCGAAAGATTATTTTCGCCTTCTTTTCTTAGAAGATCGCTATGGTTCAGAACTGATTCAAAATCGCTTAGCCCTAGAAATCGAACGGTTACGGCGACAATGACTTTTCATTATAGCGTAAAAGGAGTATACTATTTTAGAAAACTTGATATTTATTATAAAACAGAAAGAAGTCGTGGAGTGACACTATGAAAGAACGGTTTATTTCTTTGTTGCAACAGGTAGAACGCAATGGCATTGAAGAATTTATTGCCTACCTTGAACAGGATACAGATTTTTTTTCCGCACCAGCCAGTGCGTATCATCATGGGAATTATATGGGAGGCCTTGTTGACCATTCCGTAGCTGTATATGATAATCTTGTAAAAATTATTGAAACTTTTGACTTGAGTCAGCGTTATGATAAAGAGACTTTAATTTTATCCGCTTTATTGCATGATTTATGTAAAGCAAATTTCTATCGTAAAGTGCTCAGAAATCGTAAGAATGAAAAAACAGGTCAGTGGGAAAAGGTTGAGATTTATGAAATTAATGATCAGTTTCCTATTGGCCATGGTGAAAAATCAGTGATTCTGTTAAGCCGCTATATTGCGTTGACCGAAGACGAAATGCTCGCAATTCGCTGGCATATGGGTGGTTTTGATGATGCGGCTAGAGCGTATACAGGTGGGCAGAGCTTGTCAAAAGCGATGAAATCGACGCCGCTTGTGGCTGCGTTGCATATGGCTGATATGGCAACTTGCTATTTTGAAGGAGTTTAAGTCTAACAATAAAATTTATCTGGATTTGCTGCGGCGAGATACTTTATAATAACATCAGGAGGTGGGGCTATGCGCCGTCTGATTCAAAAAGCGGAAGAAACAGGAAGCTTAACGAAAGATGAATTAATTACTCTGCTAACTTCATCGGAAGAGGATGATGTTTTATTTCAAGCAGCTGATCGGGTACGTAAACTCTATATGACAGATGCAGTGCATTTGCGAGGCCTTATTGAATTCTCTAATATTTGTAAGCAAAACTGCCTCTATTGCGGTCTGCGACGGGATAATCATGTAGTAGAACGATATCGTTTGGAAGAAGAAACGATTCTTGATTTTGCGAAAAAAGCAAAAGCTTATGGTTATAAGACTGTTGTTTTGCAGTCCGGTGAGGATAGTTACTATACAATAGAGAAAATGACCTCGATTCTTCGCCAAATTAAAGCGCTCGATTTGGCAATTACCGTAAGTATCGGTGAAAAAAGCCGCGAAGAATATGAAGCCTATCGGAAAGCCGGTGCTGACCGTTATTTATTACGCATTGAAACGACCGATAAAGAGCTTTATGAACGCCTTGACCCAGGGATGAGCTGGGATAACCGAGTTCGTTGCCTCATGGATTTAAAAGATCTAGGCTATGAGGTGGGGAGCGGCTCGCTTGTGGGCCTTCCTGGCCAAACAATAGAATCTTTAGCTGATGATATTTTATTTTTTAAAAATCTCGATGTGGATATGCTAGGTATTGGGCCGTTTATTCCCAATGGCGATACGCCACTCAAAGATGCTCCCGGTAATCATTTTATGATGGCTGTAAAGGTGATGGCACTAGCGCGACTGTTATTACGGAATATTAATATTCCGGCCACTACAGCTATGGAAACGCTGCATCCGCAGGGTCGTATTTTTGCGCTAAAAAGCGGTGCTAATGTAGTTATGCCTAATGTAACAGAAGGCGATTATCGGCGGATGTACGCCTTGTATCCAGGAAAGATCTGTATTAATGATACACCGGCTCATTGTCGTGGCTGTATTACTGGCAAGATTCAAGCGATTGGCCGCCATGTGTCCGAAGAGTATGGCTTTCGCCCCAACGGCGTGGCAAAATAAGTTGAGCAGGAGTGTGGCAACTTGGGCTCAAGTAATTCACACTCCTGCTTTTAAGCTTTGTTTTCCTTGTTTCATAGAGGTTTTTTGCCAGTTTTCTAATTGAAAATGAACTTTTTCATTGAATTATAAAAATATCCTTGACAGATGAAACTTATATTGCTATAATATCAAAGTAGTCGCAAGACAGTAGACATAATAAATGACTCCGTAGCTCAGCTGGATAGAGCGTTTGACTACGAATCAAAAGGTCGCAGGTTCGAATCCTGCCGGGGTCACCATTTTATTAAATCTACCAAAACTTCATTATGACTCCGTAGCTCAGCTGGATAGAGCGTTTGACTACGAATCAAAAGGTCGCAGGTTCGAATCCTGCCGGGGTCACCATTTAAAACCACTCATATATGGGTGGTTTTGTTTTGTGTTTTTTGTAATTTTTATGTATGATTCTTCTTTCATAAAAATTATTTTGAAAGATAAAATAGGGACTTGGTATAATAAGATAAAGTAGAATTTTGACGCATTTGAGAAATGAGGCGAAGTGATGACATCTATTTTTTCGAAGGAGAGCACAGTGCTTATTGTAGTGATGGTGGCTTCTTTTTTAACTACCTTTATCGGCAGTTCGATCAATCTTGCTTTGCCTTCAATTGGAACGCAATTTCAGGGAGGCGCTTTGCTCTTAAGCTGGATTGTTACGGCTTATTTATTAGCCACAGCGGCCTTTTTGCTGCCCTTTGGGCGTTTAGCTGATATGCTTGGTCGCCGGAAGGTGTTTTTAACTGGTTTGGCGCTTTTTTCCTGTTCGTCTTTTTTATCAGGTATGGCCTGGTCGGTAGAGGTGCTTTTTTTCTTTCGAATTATCCAAGGAATGGCAAGTGCTATGATTTTCAGTACAGGAATGGCCATTTTAGTGTCTTCTTATCCAGCAGAAAAGCGCGGTAAGGTGATCGGGTTTAACTCTGCGGCTGTTTATATTGGGTTATCGCTAGGGCCAGTGCTGGGCGGATTTTTAAATTATTATTTTGGCTGGCGAAGTATTTTTTATTTTACTACGGTTTTAAGTGTTGTTGCCTTTGGTCTTACTTTGCTGCAATTCAAAGAGGCTAAAAGTAAAACCCAGGAAGAAACTTTTGATTTTGCTGGCAGTATTGGCTATATGATTGCCATTGTAGCTACGCTCTATGGTTTTTCCGACTTAGCCCGCGCTGCGAGCGCTAAATATATTTTGGGGCTGGGCATTTTCATCATGATATTATTTTTATATTATGAGACGAAACAAAAACAACCACTTTTTCCTGTGTCACTCTTTTTCGAGAATATGCAGTTTGCTTTTTCTAATTTAGCAGCTATGGTTAATTATAGTGCTACTTTTGCTATCGGTTTTTTACTGTCATTGCATTTGCAAGTCGTTGTACAGTTGGATTCGCAGGCTGCTGGTTTAGTTTTATTGGCGCAACCGTTAGTGATGGCCTTATTTTCACCCTTTGCTGGAGCGCTTTCTGATCGACGTAGCCCTACTGTTGTCGCCTCCATTGGTATGGCCATTAGTGCTATCGGTTTATTTTGTTTTAGCTTTATTACGATAGAAAGTTCTCTCTTATGGATTATTGCTGTTCTTGCTTTGGTGGGGTTTGGTTTTGCCTTGTTTGGGCCTCCCAATAATAATGCTATTATGGGCTCTGTGACGAAAGAGTTCTATGGTGCCGCCTCCTCGGCGTTAGCGGCGATGCGATTGATTGGACAAGCTGTTAGTATGGCCATTGTTACCTTACTGTTATCAGATCATTCTCAGTCACTTCGCGCCGACTTAGCCTATAAACAACAATTGATTGACGATTTTCATAAAGCCTTCCTAATTTTTGCTGTTTTGTGCACACTAGGCATTGTGGCATCGGTGGCTAGGGGTAGGAAAAGAACCAAAGGATAAAGTTAAAAAGAAAACGAAAAAAGTACTTGCAACTTTAAATAGGATTTGTTATAATAACTTCTGCCGCTAGTAATCGACAAACGATGAAAAGTGGTTGTTGAAAAAAGTTTTAAAAAGTATTGACACAACAAGATAAAGATAGTATAATAAATTCTGTTGTGACATGAAACTTGGTGGCTGTGGTGAAGTGGTTAACACGCCGGATTGTGGCTCCGGTACTCGAGGGTTCGAGACCCTCCAGTCACCCCATTTAATTCAATACTTTTTGTTGGGGCGTAGCCAAGTCGGTAAGGCACGGGACTTTGACTCCCGCACGCGTTGGTTCGAGTCCAGCCGCCCCAGCCATTATCATGATCCACTAGCTCAGTCGGTAGAGCACCTGACTTTTAATCAGGGTGTCCCGCGTTCGAGTCGCGGGTGGATCACCACTTGCGGAAGTGGCGGAATTGGCAGACGCACCAGACTTAGGATCTGGCGCTTTACGGCGTGGGGGTTCAAGTCCCTTCTTCCGCACCATCTTTAAAAAGGCCTCGCGGCATTCGCGAGGTCTTTTTTCTACATTAGTTTAGTGCGCAAATGTAGTAACCCTGTAGCAAAGAAAAAAAGACAGAGAGCGATCAATGTTGTATAATAAAAACATTGGATTAAATAAGGAGACTCATAGGTCATATGAAAAATGTCTACGAAAAAATTCGTCTCTTTTACGATAAGTATAGTGATGAGGCGGTGCCAATCCGTCAGGATTGGATTGAGGGATTTTTGCGTCATAAGGCTTGGCAGGGAGCCAGTGAAAAAGAACTAAATCATTTGTGGCGCAACATGATGTATTTTTTGCAATTTATGGTTGAGACACGAATTTCATCCATTGAATCATTTGGCATAGAAACATATTATATTTTGCTTTCTTGGCTGGATCTTGTGCCAGAGTTTAAGGTCTCGCTTGCATCCATTCGAGAGTTGTTTGCGATTTTAACAGCTTTCTACGAGTATCTTGCATCACGCCATTTGTTATACGATTGGCAAGATATTCTTACAGCGTCACAAGAAATTGCCGGTGGGGAAGAATTACACCGTCACAAGACGATTTTTGATGGTATCTCCGCGCTGGAAGGGGAAGAAAATTTTTCAGCGTTAGAGCAAAAGCCGCAAACGGAAGAAGAATTTGCTTACCGCATTACGGCAGCTGTGGAAAGCCTTATGAACAAGTTGGGAACATATTTTCAGCAGAATATGTTTATGAATGATTTTGAAAGAGCTTTGTTTTTGTATGCTGGTCCATTTGAAAGTGTCCCAGAAGAAGAATACCATGAATTCTGGCTTGGCTTTTGGGACTATTTTTTGTTTGATTACCACTTGCTTGATAGTGATGCTACGCCGCTGCGATTTTTTACTAAGGGAAAGAATTTGAACTTGTCGCGGGAAGAAAAACAACTCCTACAGGAACTCTTAAAAGCTCGTTATACCGTATTTTATATTAGCCGAATTATTGATGAGAACTTTGTAGAGTGTGTAAATTTATTTACGGAAGAAGTATTTCGATTGCCTCAACCTGACTTTGAGTATAAGAAAATCAAAAAGCTACTCTTTTTCGGCCATGTTTTTTCCGGAGAAATGACTTTGATTAATTATGTTGCTAGTATTGAAGTGAGCCCCAATTTAAAGCGCCGTATCAAGGAAGAGATTATCCGGCAAAAGGATATTTTTACGATTAAACAACCGGAGGCAACCTGGGATGATTTTTTTGCTCGCCATGCGTTAAATATAAAATATACTGTTGATGTTTTATTATCACTGGCCAAGGTGAATGTAACGCCATTTCAAATCTTGCAGCGTCAGTATAAACAGAGCGAATTGCCAGCACGGCAAGATGGTGTCTCTGACTCTATAAAGAGAATATTGCCTGCTTACGGTTTTTCGTTGTATGACATAAGTATGGCACAGAAACTTTGGGCGGATTATGCTCATTTTTCTGTGGCAAAAGTACGGGATGAACGCTTGTGGGCGGCGGCTGTTGCTTATGTTTATAGCAAAATGAATGGCCATAAACGAATTATGGCCACGCGGCTTGCTGATGAATTGGAGCAGACAAGTGCTAGTATTTATGCCTGCGCCAATAAAATTAAAAAAGTATTGGAGTTAGAAGAGTTTGATCCTCGTTATTTAAGCGAAGAAGGATTTGTGTTTTTATTATTAAAAAGTTAATGGGTTCTGGTTTGGTTTAAAAGCGGCCTGTATCATTAAATTTAGGTAATGTACGATCTTGAAACTGTTCGACCATGGCTTTTGCTGTGGCGAGCAGTTTTTCTTTGTCTTCTGGTAGGGTACCGGCTAATGGCAGCAGGTTTGATACGTGATTGCTGCGGAAAATACAGGGACGTTTTACGTCGATGTGTTCGAGCATAAGGGCAAGCTCCGTCATAAGCTCAGAAGGACTTAGCATGGTAAACTTGCCAGCTTCAGCAAGTGCTCTTAATTCGGTTCCTTCATGAAGCATCAGCGTCAGCGCGCTTAGCATAGTAGGTTCAATAGCGCTGACTACTTCAGCTGTGTGAATCGCATGTTCGCGAGAGCGTTCAATTCCCCCGGCGCCGAGAATGACCATCATCGACAATTTTAAACCAGAGGACACTACCTTTTGGCCGGCTTGAATCATTTCTGAAGGCGTAGCTCCTTTGCCAAGCAGCGCTAGGACTGCTTCATCGCCGCTTTCGAGGCCGAGGTAAATGATTTTTAATCCGGCTGCTTTTAAGGTTGCTAACTCTTCTGGGGTTTTGCGTAAAATATCCTGTGGACCGCCGTATAGAGTAATTCGTGTTAAATGCGGAAAAGCTTCATGGAGCCACCCCATAATAGTCAGGAGTCGTTCTGTCGGCAGAACCAAGGCATTACCATCTGCTAGAAAAATTCGGCGAGTTGTCGGAAATTCTCTTGCCGCCTGCTCGATAAGATGTTTTACTTCCTCTAACGGGCGGGGACGAAATTGCACGGAACGATACATACTGCAAAAAGTGCAGCGATTATGAGAACAGCCGATCGTAACGCGTAAAATCAGACTGCGCGCCTCACTGGGGGGGCGAAATACCATTCCTTCTGCCGGATCAAAGTACATTAAATATTCCTCCCTTGCTGTATAAGTTCGTGTTTTAGGATTTGGTATTTTTGTGTATAATAAGGCTGATTTTGGGCTTCACGATGATCAAAGCCAAAGGCGCGACGACTGATAGCCAGTACGGGCGGCGCTTGGATTCGTTTAGCGATTCCCATGCCAGAATAAAGATTCCACCAACGTTCTAAATCGCTAATAAAGGCGTCGGCAGTGGCAAAATGTTTTTGAATGAGGCCTTGTTTACAGCCAAGTTTGTCCTCGAGAATGCCCTGACTATACCAAAGCAGGATATCTTCTGGGGTCGCTCTCTGCCAATGCTCGACAAAGGCGCGAAAGAGGTAGTCATGGTAAGGGTAAATAATCGGATCACCTTTGCCTTCATCTACAGACTGATTGGCTGACAATTCAGCACTGGGAACGAGTTGAATTGATTCTTGGGGAATTACTTCGCGTTCATAAACAGAATCATTTAGGTAGCGAGCTAGCTCATAAACCTGATGTTTCCATAAGTCGGCAGTTGCAGCTAAACAGCCGGCTTCATCGCCATAAAGCGTACAGTAACCGACGGTCATTTCACTTTTATTGGCATTACAGGTAAAGGCCCCGCCAAAGGCGGCCGCTACTCCGGCTAAAAGACGTGAGGAACGGTCGCGGGCCTGGATATTTTCTTTTACAAGATCGGTTAAGGTAAGATACTGTGTTTTAGAATCAGAAAAATGATAGATAGGCGTTGTGGTAAGCTGGTTGATTGTATGCTGAACAGCTTCTTCAATAGGGAGAACGCCATAATGGCAGCCGAGATTTTTAGCTAGTTTTTCGGCAGCCGAGATTGTTGTCTGTGAATTATAGCGACTGGGCATATTAACAAGCAAAATATGATCGGCGCCTAGAATGCGACTATAGAGTGCGGCATTCACGGCGGAGTCAATACCACCAGAAATGCCGATTACAATTTTATTTATTCCTGTCTGAATTAAAAATTTTTTCATGCCGTATTGAAGAGCATTATAGATTGTTTCAATTGTGCTGTCATCTTGGGGTTGTACTGGCTTGCTACAATTCAACTCAAACTGGTCGTCAAAGGTGACGCATTCGAGTGTTTCTAAAAAGGAGTTACAGCTATGTTGTATTTGCCCTTCTTTGTTATAGACGGTACTATAGCCATCAAAAGTATAAATTGTTTTTCCGTTGTTTTGCATACCTACAGCATTTACATAAATGAGTGGTACAGAGGCTGCTTTCACTTGTGCCGAGAAGAGACGATTTCGCTTATTGTTTTTGCCTGCCGTAAAGGGGGAACTGGAAATGTTGATAAAAAAGTCGGTAGTTGCTGTAGCTGTTTGCGCTAGCGGTTTTATCGAATAATCATCAGACCAACCGTCCTCGCAGATTAAGCAGCCAATATGATAGGTCTTATCTTTCATCGTAACTGGTAATGGTTTGAGGAAGTTTTCGATGGGTTCGCCAAAATCACAAGCGAGTTCCTGAAGGCTATAAAAGTGGCGCGAATCATCAAACTCGCGATAGTTAGGTAGCAATGTTTTAATACGGAAGGGATAGGGAAAAGCAGGATCTTTGACAAATCTCCCATTTTGCGCGGTAAAAAAGGCGTTATATTTGCGGTAGCGACCGTCATGATTTTTCTGATTCCAGTCCATTGCAATATTGCCGAACATCACTGTAATATCTTGCGCTGCCTGGGCAATTTGTCTTCCGTAGTCTTCGCAATCTTTCAAAAAGGCTTTTTGCTCCCAAAGATCGCCTAGCAAATAACCGGGAATTGCCATTTCGGGAAACACAATTAAATCAGCGTGCTGTTGCTTGGCTTTATTTATCATGTGAAGCATTGTTTGTGTATTTAAATCAGGTCGGCCAGGAATGACTTCCATTTGGCCAAGTGCGACAGTTAGCAAAATAGTGACACCTCTTTAAAAGTTTTCTTACCATTTCTCTATATTTCCCGTTATGTCCTGTTTGTTTCACCTTTTTTATAAAGTTTTCGTCACTTTTCTCTTTTTTTGCAGGAGATTTTAAACAGGATATAAAATATGTAACAATTAAGTTCTATATGCGTTTAACTTCATCAGGCCTAGTTACTTTAGGATAGTAGAAGCGGAAAGGCGGAGGAATTATGGAAAATTGCTCAATGATTATGGCGATTTTACAGGAAAATCGTGTTGAAACAGCTAAGGCAGTGCAGGATGTACTTACAAAATACGGCTGTTTTATCAGAGTCAGGCTGGGAATTCACGATTCAGCAGTTGATCAATGTAGCAATAGTGGTATGATTCTCTTACAGCTTTGCGGTGAAAATCTTCCGGCTTCGGAAATGGAGCAGGAGCTTCAGTCAATTCCTTATGTAAAGGTCAGGTATATGAAACTTGATTTTTGAAGTAATTGAGCGCGGGAAGCCGCGCTCCTACTTTTACCTGTTATGAGTAGTCAATAAGGAGATTATAGTAGTACGATGAAAAAAACAAATGCGGCTCGTATTTTAGATTCTTTACACATTTCTTACGAAATCAAAGAATATGAAGTAGACGAAAATGATCTGGGGGCGCAGCATGTGGCAGAACTTGTACAAATGCCTGTCAATCAGGTCTTTAAAACCCTTGTAGCAAAGGGCGATAAACAAGGAATCTTGATGGCTGTTGTGCCTGGCGGCGCAGAACTGAATTTAAAGGCGCTGGCTACAGCCAGTCAAAATAAAAAGGTAGAGCTTGTTGCGCTAAAGGATGTACTGCCGCTCACTGGTTATGTGCGTGGGGGAGTTTCCCCGTTAGGGGCGAAAAAAAAGTATCCCGTATATATTGATGATAGCTGTCTTGTTTGGCCAGCTCTTTCAATCAGTGCGGGTCAGCGGGGCGTGCAGATTTTTTTAGCGCCACAAGACTTGATTCGAGCAGTGAATGGGACCGTTTGCCCGATTGCCAGGCAGGAGGAAAAAGATGCAGATCACAATTCATGAAAATGTAAGCCAAGTAGTGCCTCACTGTCGACTGGGTTATGCCTTGATTACCGATGTAGCAGTGAAAGGATCACCGCCGCCCTTAGCGCAGGCCTTTTTTAAACTACAGCAAGAAGCGGCTGCGGCCTATAAGATTGATTTATTGACTAAAGTGCCTCGTATTGCTGCAGTTCGCTCGATGTTCAAAAAACTATCCTATGATCCTACTCGCTATCGTCCTGCCTCAGAAGCCTTGGTGCGGCGCGTTTTAGGCGGTAAGGGGCTCTATTATGTTAATAGTGCTGTGGATGTGAATAATTATTGCTCGCTGAAATATTTGTTGCCTTTTGGTCTTTATGATGCTGATCAGATTCACGGTGATATTGTTTATGCTAAGGCGGCATTAGGGCAGTATCAATGTATTTCCGGTCAGGAACGTCCTACGGGAAATCGACCTTTCCTTCATGATGGAGAAGGCGTTTTTGGTAACCCCACAGCTGACGCAGCGCGAACAGCTGTAACTTTACAGACTAAGACGCTGCTTTCCGTGCTCTATGCCGATGAAGAGGTTAGCGACGAAGAGATGAAGGAAATTATTGCTTTTACCGCTAATATGCTGGTGGAATTTAATGGTGGACAAGTTGTAGAACAAGGAATTGCGTTTGCATAAAGGGAGGACTAAGATCATGTTTATCAGTACGCGAGGCGGCAGCCAATCAGTGACTTCTGCCGAAGCTATTATTGCCGGTTTGGCCGAAAATGGCGGCTTATTTGTGCCAGAGGAAATTCCGCAGCTTTCTTTAGACCAGATTGCGGAATGGGTAGATCTTACGTATCAGCAGCGAGCTTTAGCTATACTGCGGTTATTTTTAACGGATTATAGTGAAGGTGAATTGAAACAGTGCATTGATTCGGCTTACTCAGTGCCTAAATTTGATGCTGCTGCCATTGCTCCATTAAAGACAGTAAAAGAGAATTTTTCCGTACTGGAATTGTGGCATGGTCCAACTAGTGCATTTAAAGATATGGCGTTGCAGCTTTTACCACGCCTGTTGTCGACAGCTCTTGTAAAAACAGAAAAGCAAGAAAAAATAGTAATTCTCGTTGCAACTTCAGGTGATACTGGTAAGGCCGCGTTGGAAGGCTTCCAAGATGTCAATCAGATTGAGATTATTACGTTTTACCCTGAAGATGGTGTTAGCGCCATTCAAAAACTGCAGATGATTACACAGGAAGGGAAAAATGTAGCTGTCGTAGCGGTAAAAGGAAACTTTGATGATGCCCAGACTGGCGTTAAGGAAATCTTTCAAGATACTGCGTTTAATCAGGAGTTGGCGAAACAAGGTTTGCAGCTTTCTTCGGCGAATTCGATTAACTGGGGCAGACTTGTACCGCAGATTGTCTACTATTTTAGCGCCTATCTTGACGGTGTAAAACAAAACCTCTTTGCTTTGGGAGATGCAGTCAATTTTAGTGTACCGACAGGTAATTTTGGCAATATCTTAGCGGGATATTATGCAAAAAAAATGGGCCTTCCTATTGGAAAACTTCTTTGTGGTTCGAATGCGAACCATGTTTTGACAGATTTTTTTGAGCAAGGTGTTTATAATGCTAACCGACCTTTCTACAAGACTTCGTCGCCCTCGATGGATATTCTAGTTTCCAGTAATTTAGAACGACTTCTCTATCTGGCTACGCAAGGGGATAGTGAAAAAGTAACTACATGGATGACGGAGCTTAAGACGAAAGGTGATTATGCCATAACAGGCGATTTGGCCAAGGCACTATCAGAAGATTTTTACGCTCTGTGGGCCAATGAGACAGAGATCACTGCTACGATTCATGAAGTATTTACTGCTTCCTCTTATTTACTGGATCCACATACGGCTGTTGCCTGGCATACGGCGAAAGTATATCGGGAACGTACTGGCGATGAAAGACACTGCATTGTGGTGTCTACAGCAAGCCCTTTTAAGTTTAATGACAGTGTGATTGAGGCCTTAAAGCCTGGCGCGTCCAGCGGGAAAGATGAGTTTGCTTTACTTGATACTTTGACAGATTTGTCAACTTGGCAAGCTCCTATCGGCCTAGCTTCGCTCAAAGGAAAAGCAAAGCTGCATCAGCGTTGTTGTGAAAAAGGCGCTATGAAAGAAACGGTTTTAGCAATTTTAGAAAAATAAAGATAAGAAAGCGGCTGCTCTTTGAGCAGCCGCTTTTTTCTGAACAGCTATGTTTTAAACTTATAATAAGGCTTCTAATTTGTCGAGCAGTTGGGAAAACTTAACTAAAGTCTGTTCAATTGGTTTGCCTGATGCTAAATCAACTCCACCTGCTTTTAAGAGATTCAGAGAATAATCAGAACCGCCACTGCTTAAAAAGTTTAGGTATTGTTTCTGGGCAGTTTTTTCATCGGTACTGAGATGATTGGCAAAGGCGGTTGCGGCGGAATACCCTGTAGCGTATTTGTAAACATAAAAGCTGCGATAAAAATGCGGGATTCTTGACCATTCACTGACGAGGCTGTCGTCAATGACTAGTTCAGGCCCGTAATATTTGGCATTTAACTCACGCCAGAGATTTTCAAAAAGCTCGGCTGTGAGGCTTTCCCCTGTTTCAGCTAACATATAAACCTTTTGTTCAAATTCAGCGAACATGGTTTGGCGGTACACAGTGGTGCGAATGGATTCCAGATATTGATTTAAGAGGTAGGCTTGGATAGAGCGGTCAGCTGTGGTAGCGAGTACATGATCAATTAAGAGGATTTCGTTGGTTGTAGAAGCAACTTCAGCGCAAAAAATGGTATAAGATGACGTAGGGTACGGTTGCTTTTTTTGACTATAATAGCTATGCATAGCGTGGCCGAGTTCATGGGCTAAAGTCGATACGTCATTGTATTTGCCGTCAAAATTGAGGAGGACGAAAGGATGAACGCCGTAGACGCCCCAGGAATAAGCGCCTGTCTGCTTTCCTTTATTCTCGTAGACATCAACCCAGCCTGAAGCAAGACCAGTTGATAGATCAGCGAGATATTCTTTGCCGAGCGGGGCGAGGGCTTGTTTTACTAGTTTTACGGCCTCTTCATAAGAATAAGCGAGGCGGATCTGGTTCGTCAGGGGAGCATACATATCATACATGTGCAGCTCTGGTACGTTAAGAATCTTTTTTTTGAGAGATACGTAACGCTCCATGGCGGGAAGATGTTTATGAACTGTTGCGATTAGCTGATCGTAAAAGGAGAGCGGAATTTCATCAGGTTCCAGGGAAGCTGCCAAATGAGAGCTGTAGTGCCGTGTCTTTGCATAAAAAATATCTTTTTTGATATTGCCTCGCAGCGTTGAGGCAAACGTATTTCGATAGTTCTTATAAGTGCCCAGGAGATTTTTAAAAGCCTGCTGGCGTACTTGACGGTCTGGTGATATCATGAAAGAATGGTAGCGGCCTTCACTTAAAGGAAGCTCCTGTTTTGAAGTGTCATAAACCGCTGGAAAAGTTATATCAGCCCGCGCTAGCATCTGAAAGGTTTCGGCAGAAGCCTGTGCTACATCACCAAACGCCGACAGTAAAGCTTCTTCTTGTGCTGAGAGAATGTGTTTTTTTTGTTTTGTGAGATTTTCTAGATAAAAGCGATACTCTTCAAGTCCCTGTTCTTCGCGAAGGAAGTTTTCCAATGTTTTTGTTGGCAGTGTCAGAATTTCTGGCTCCATAAAGGCGTAAGCGGCTGAGGCTTCTGCTTCAAGGGCTTGAATTTTATTTGTCATTGCTTGGTATACGGGACTGGCGGCGTTTTCATCACGATGCATGCGAGCATAGGCGAAAAGCTTTTCGAGTGTTTGGTTGATTTTACTGCGGAGATCGAGCGCAGTCCAGAGCAGGTGGGCTGATTGGGTGATTTGACCTTTTTTGCTTTGAATTTGTGGCATTTGTTTTTTTACAGCGTCAATATCGCTTTCCCAAATTGTATCGGTAGCATAAATATCGGTTAATTTCCATTGGAATTCAGCGGAGATTTCGTTTCGTTCGGGAATGATAAACTTGTCCATATGAGCAGGCTCCTTTGTAAATGAATTGGTATAGTATATAGTATTAGCAAATCAATGCATCTTTCCTGTAGGATGGGGCAACTTTTTTATAGATTATACTTTAAAATATTGCATAATTCCTTCAAAAAGCGCCTCGGCAGCGCTGGCACGACCATCAGCACTGGCAAGTAAAACCTCTTCTTCGGGATTAGAAATAAAACCAACCTCTACCAGAGCTGCTGGCATGGATGCATAGCGGATTACATAAAAGCTGCCAAAACGAGCATTACGGTCTTTCGTTCCTAAGCGATCAACTAGTTTTTTTTGCAGACATTGGGCCAGGCGGGAAGAGTCTCCTTTACTGTAATAATAAGTGGTTGTACCTGACGCTTCTTTGCTGGTGAAGGCGTCATTATGAATGCTCAAAAACAAATCGGCTTGATTATCATTGGCAATACTGACGCGGCTACGCAATTCTTCTACTGTCGTTTCGGCGGTGACTGTAGCGAAATGGTCGCCGTCGCGTGTTAGGAGAACTTGAGCGCCGTTATTTTCTAATTTATCGCGTAAAGCTAGGGCGATGGCCAGCGTATTGTTTTTTTCAAAAGTTCCTGTGGGACCAACCGCCCCGGGGTCTTTGCCGCCGTGTCCAGGATCAAGGCAGATTTTTTTCCCCAGCAGTCGAATGCTTTCAGGAACTTCGGTAGCAAGAGTGGCAGGGCGCTCGGCAGTTGGCGCTGGAATTGCCTGCGATTTGCTATTAATATAGATCACTTCTTTTAAGGGATCGTAAAAAACGCCCCAGCCGAGCTGGCGGCTTAAGGCTTTGATGGTCGTGAGCAGATCGCGGCTGACTTTTACCATAAGCGGAAGCTGTTGTCCGTCAACGAAAAGGCGCATAAAGAAACCTCCATTCAGTGAGCTTTGTTTATGTTATGCACCGATCATAGCGACGGTGAAAAAACTCAGTAGGTGATTTGATGAATATTTTATTAACAACTTTAAACGCGAAATATATCCATTCTTCTTTAGCGCTTCTGACCTTGCGGCAAGCTTGTCGCGAGCAGATTTTAAGCCCAATTCGGGTAGAAGAATATACGATTAACCATTCTTTACTTGACATTGTCAGCGACATATTTGCGGCGCGGCCTGATGTAATTGCTTTGGCTTGCTATATTTGGAACTGGGAAATGACGAAAGATCTTGTGTCGTTACTTCGGAAAGTACTACCTGAGGCAAAAATTATTTTAGGCGGTCCAGAAGTTTCCTATGATCCAAAAGTAATTTTTGCCGAATGTGCGGAAGCTGATTTTGTGATTAGCGGCGAAGGAGAAAACGCTTTGCCAGCATTGCTGCAAAAGCTCGAATCAAAAACGTCACACTCTCTTGTGATTCCTGGCGTGACAGCTAGAGAAGATGCTATTTCGGCGCAGCCTGTCGCAGTGGCCGATCTTGACGCACTGCGCTTTCCTTATGAACCAGGCGATATGGAACCGCTTAAAGAAAAGATTATTTACTATGAAAGCTCGCGCGGCTGTCCTTTTTCCTGTCAGTACTGTCTTTCCAGTGCAAGCCAGGGGGTAAGGTATCGTAGTCTAGAAAAAGTTTTGGCAGAAATTGATTTTTTTGTTGCCAATAAGGTTCGACAGGTAAAATTTGTTGATCGGACTTTTAATGCTTTTGAAAAGCACTATTTTCCCATTTTGCAGCATATAAAAGAACTTGAAACAAAGACTAATTTTCATTTTGAAATTGCCGTAGAACTTTTAAATGATGAAATCATTGAGTTTTTGGCGGATATGCCTAAAGGACGAATTCAATTTGAGATTGGCGTACAATCGACTCATGAACCAACTTTGGTGGCGATTGATCGAAAAAATGATTGGCAGGAGATTGTTCGTAAGGTAACTCAGCTAAGATCCTATAACAATATGCATTTGCATCTTGACTTAATTATCGGGTTGCCCTTTGAAGACAAAAAAACCTTCGGCCGTTCTTTTAATCATTTATATGCATTGCAACCTCATATGCTGCAGCTAGGTTTTTTAAAAATGCTCCGCGGTGCAAAAATTCATTCTCATGCTATAGAACATCACTATATCTGGATGGATCAGGCGCCATATGAGGTGTTAGCCAACGATGTATTACCTTATGAAGATGTACGTCAATTGAAGATTTTTGAAGAGGTTTTTGAACTTTACTATAATAAGGGGCGTTTTCAAGCGACTCTGACCTACATGACGCTGTTAGCAGGCGATGCCTTTACTTTTTATGAGAATTTTAGTCAGTGGTGGGAACAGCAGGGATTTCATAAAATTTCTCATTCGACAAAACAGCTATATCAACATTTGCTTGATTATGGGCGGTTGTATTATGAGGAAAAGATACTTCTTTTAGTACAATTATTAAAGTTCGATGCTTTAACGAATGACCAGGGGAAAATTAGACAAGAAGGACTCGACTGGAATGAACGCCGTTTTGATAAGGAAATTACAGCATTTTGGCGCAGTGAGAAAGCAGAGCAGTATGTAGCTGATTTTTCTTTTCAGACTTGGCGAACGCTGCAGAAAGAATTCCACATAGAAGTATTTACAGCGGCTGTGAAAGATTTTGTCACAACGGGGCAGCTAATAACTAGACCAACAGCTTATCTTTTTGATTATCGCCAGAAGGACGTTTTATGCTGTGAAATTGCTTGTGAAGATTTTTGGCTGGAGGAGACAAGACCGTGAATCGATATAGAACTTATTCTACATATTTAAAAGAACGTTATGGAGAAAAGGTTTATAAGTTACCTGTAAGTATTCCCGTTACCTGTCCCAATCGCGATGGTTCCTGTGGGGTTGGCGGCTGTATTTTTTGCGGAGAAATCGGTGCTGGTTATGAGAATCTGCCTGCTTCCATGACTGTCGCGATGCAGCTTAATGCGAATAGAGAACATATTGCTCCTAAGTATAAGGCGGAAAAATACATTCCTTATTTTCAGAATTTCAGTAATACCTATTTGCCTGTAGCTGATTTGCGCCGTTATCTTGTGGAAGCCTGTGAAAATGGGCGACAACATAATAATGACATTGTGGGAATTGCTATTGCTACGAGACCGGATTGTGTGGCAAAACCTTATCTAGAACTTTTTCAAGAAATTCGCGAACACTACGGTGTGGCTATTTTTCTCGAATTGGGTTTGCAGACTGTGAATTATCACACGCTTGCTAAAATTCAGCGAGGCCATGGTTTAGCCGAATATGTCGATGCTGTGCTTATGGCTAAAGCTTATGGCGTAGAAATTTGTACGCACTTAATTTTAAATCTGCCGTGGGACGATGAAGCAGATGTCATTGAAAATGCGAAGCTCATGTCGGCTTTACGGATCGAACAAGTAAAACTTCACGCACTTTATATTGTAAAGGGAACTTTGATGGCCCAATGGTATGAAGAACAACGCTTTGCGCTTATATCCAAAGACGAATATGTACAACGAGTTATTACCTTTTTGAACTACCTCCATCCTGATATTGTTTTGCAGCGATTAATTGGGCGGGCGCCAGAAAGCAATACTCTCTTTAGTAATTGGCAGACTGGTTGGTGGAAAATTCGCGATCAAATTGAGGCGGATCTTATTGCAACTGACAGTTATCAAGGGAAGTTGTGTGATTATTTAGGGGGTAAGCAGAGTCGGAAATTCTTTTAATCGCTTTTTGAGAAATTTCTAAGCAGGAAAAATAGATTTTTAGGAAGAAAATAGAAATGGAGTTTTTTGACGAATTATAGGACAAAGTTTATGGATAAGTGAATCGCTTTTGTAGAGTTAAATGGAGGGAAGTGTGATTATTGTGAAAAAATTTACTGGTATTGGAGCATCACCAGGAATTGCGATTGGCAAGATTACGTATCTCCACAATGAGAGCCTGTCCTATTCCCGTGAGCCGCAAGGGACGGTAGAGGAAGAACAAGCTCGTTTTGTTTCCATGCAAAAAGCGGGGGTTAGTGAGTTAAAGCTACTAGAACAAAAAACAGAAACAACCATGGGGGCGGAGGCCGCTCAAGTTTTTGCCGCCCATGCACTTATGTTAGAAGATCCTATGTTTGAGTCTGCTATTAAAGATAAAATTAATTCTGGCCTATCGGCAGAGGCTGCTGTGGAAGACGCCGGAGCCGAAATTGCCGCTATGTTTCAGGCCTTAGAAGACGAATATATGCGAGAAAGAGCGGCCGATATTAAAGATATTTCCAAGCGTCTGATCCGTTTGCTTCAGGGAAGGCCAGCGGCGGAGAATCTTTCCGGTATTATTGTAGCCGAAGATTTGTTGCCATCTGATACGGCTATGCTTGATTTGTCGACAGTACAGGGGTTTATTACTGCTTTGGGCGGCAGAACATCGCATAGCTCCATTTTAGCTAGAGCAGCGGGGATTCCTGCTGTAGTGGGAGTGGGACAGCATCTTGCTGAACTTACTGAAAACGATCAGGTCATTTTAGATGGTTCAGCGGGGCTAGTTGTTTTACTGCCTGATGAAGAAACTTGCGAAGAATATAAGGAAAAAATTGCAGCAGACGAGCGCGAAAGAGAAAGATTAGCGGCTCTGCGAACTTTACCTGCGGTTACGACGGATGGGATTCGTTTAGAAGTAGCTGCTAATATTGGCTCACCTGAAGACATGAAAAAAGTTCTTGACGCTGGTACTGATGGAATAGGGCTGTTCCGTACAGAGTTTTTGTTTTTAAAGCGCGAATCGCTTCCCTCAGAAGATGAACAAGTAGAAGCTTATCGCCAAGTCTTGGCAGCTATGCCTGAGAAAAAAGTGATTATTCGTACCCTTGATGCTGGCGGTGATAAAGAATTACCTTACTTAGAAAGCAGTGAAGAGGCGAATCCGGCGCTTGGTTTGCGAGCCATTCGGCTTTGTTTGTCACGACGAGATATTTTCAAGACACAATTGCGGGCTCTACTTCGCGCTAGTACGGCAGGTAATCTCCATATTATGTTTCCCATGATAGCCACAGTGGAGGAATTAGAAGCGGCAAAAGCTTTATTAGCAGAAGTAAAGCAAGAACTGACTTTGGCGAAAGCTCCTTTCAAAAAAGATATTCCTGTAGGAATTATGATTGAAGTGCCGGCAGCAGCTGTGAACGCGGGCTTGCTAGCGCCAGAAGTAGATTTCTTTAGCATTGGTACGAATGATCTTGTGCAGTATACTTTGGCGGCGGATCGTATGAATGATAAGGTTTCTTATTTAGGTGACTATTTCCAGCCAGCCGTGATTCGACTCATTCGGGCGGTAACTGATGCCGCCAGGGAATGTGGAAAATGGGTTGGAATGTGTGGCGAAATGGCTGGTGATCCTTTAGCTACGCCGTTGTTAGTTGGTTTAGGCGTGACCGAGCTTTCGATGGCGGCGCAATCTGTACCAGCTGTAAAACAGAGAATTCGCAACATGAGTCTTTTAGCGGCCAGAGAGTGGGCTGCCTGTGCTGCGACTTTTAAACGTTGTGGTGAAGTGCGAGAGTATTTGGAAAAGCTTTCTGAACGTCTTACTCAGGAAATGGATGTTAAGGTGCTCGATCAAAAGAAACCGCTGCGGAAAATTGCTATTATGACAAGTGGTGGCGACTGTCCTGGCATGAATGCGGCAATTCGTGCGGCAGTTCGTGTAGCGCTCAAACAAGATATGGAAGTATGGGGTATTAAAAATGGCTATTTGGGAATGACGGCGAATGAGTTTATTCCACTTGACTCGCGGTCAGTAGGCGACATTATCCAAAAAGGCGGGACTTTCTTAGGTACAGCTCGGTCAGAAGAATTCAGAACTTCGGCAGGACGTCAGCGGGCTTTTGATAATATGAAACGCCGTGGGATTGAGGGGCTGCTTGTTCTCGGTGGCGATGGTTCACTTACAGGAGCTTCGCTTTTAGGCGATCTCGGCATGAATATTGTAGGGTTGCCAGCGACGATTGATAATGATATTTATGGCACGGACTATACAATCGGTTTTGATACAGCTGTGAATACGGCAGTAGACGCTATTAATAAGCTAAGAGATACTGCTTCATCGCATGGCCGTGTTATGGTGATCGAAGTAATGGGCCGCCATTGTGGTGCGATTGCTGTTACTGCGGGCCTTGCTGGTGGTGCCGAAAGTATTTTAGTACCAGAGGCCTCTTTTGATCTTGATCAAATTTGCAAGCAACTCGTTGCGTCCAAAAATGCTGGCAAACAGTATAGTATTGTCGTAGTTGCTGAAGGGGTAGGCAGTGCTATTCCGATTGGCGAGCGAATTGCGAGTCAAACTGGTCTTGATACGCGTGTATCCGTTCTGGGGCATATACAACGAGGTGGTGCGCCGAGTGTATTTGACCGTATGTTGGCGAGTGAATTGGCTGAAAGAGCTGTTCTTGGCCTCGCTGCAGGGGTTTCACAAGTTATGTATGGCATTCAAGCTGGTAAAATTGTTCCGATTGAACTTCATGAAGTGGTAAGCCGTAAAAAACGCTTTGATGGCAACCTAAGCATTCTTGGTGATACATTGTCTAAATAAAGGGTATATGTTCGAATCAGCAGTAACTTGTTTGGGTGATCTACCGAAGTGAGCATATGGTTTTGCAAAGTATAGTGTCGCTGCTTGCTGAATGGCTGCAAGCAGCGATAACTTGTTCTTTTGACGGTAGTTTCGTGAAAATGTAAAAATGAAGTATAAAAAGTGTTGACAAAAGTAAAAGCAGTATGCTATTATTAACAAGTCGCCGATGGGCGGCACGAAAACAGAAAAGAATCATCGCTTCTGCAAACGAAGACGAAACGGTTAAAAAAGAAACTTTGAAAAAAAGTGCTTGACAAACTGGTTCGAAAGATGGTAAACTATCTAAGCTGCTTCGGTAGCGGCTCTCTGAAAACTAAACGATGGATAAGTAACAACAAGCCAGATGTGCGGGTTTCGTAAGAAACCAACTTAAATAATTTCTTTATTTTGTAATTAGAGCCTTATCGGTTCTTCATAAAACTTTTATGGAGAGTTTGATCCTGGCTCAGGACGAACGCTGGCGGCGTGCCTAACACATGCAAGTCGAACGGAGATTCAGCAATGGATCTTAGTGGCGA
>NZ_JBVXUT010000003.1:0-519953 GCF_055901755.1 Pelorhabdus sp. sgz311001 | reverse complement strand
CTAGATTTTGATACGGTACACAGTGCCCATGGTCGGGCCATTCCTTTTGCAACGGGTGTGAAACTGGCCAATCCGGAACTCAATGTCATCGTTATGACTGGTGACGGCGATGCTACGGCAATCGGTGGCAATCACTTCATTCATGCGGCACGCCGCAACATTAACTTGACAGTCGTTCTGTTCAACAACAACATCTATGGCATGACAGGCGGTCAGTATTCCCCATTGACGCCAACCCATAGTAAAGCCACTACTGCGCCTTATGGCACGATTGAACGGAGCTTTAATGTAGTAGAATTAGCGAAAGCCGCTGGCGCTACCTTCGTTGGTCGCGGTACGACTTTCCATGCGCAGCAGCTTTCGGATCTCATTGCCGAAGCCATCGCCCATGACGGTTTCTCCTTAGTAGAAGCGGTAACGGCTTGCCCGATTGGTTTTGGTCGTCAGAACAAACGTGGCGACGGCGCTGCGATGATGAAATGGCAGAGAGACCATGCCGTAACAGCGGGTCAGGCTGCTAAGATGACGGAAGAACAGCTTGCCGACAAGTTTATTATCGGTGTACTTCATAAAGCGGAAGCACCGGAATATACGAAACAATATGACCTGATCATTGACCAGGCCCAGAAAGGGGCGAAATAAGAGATGCAGCAGCTACGATTATCAGGAACAGGCGGACAAGGCCTGATCCTAGGCGGAATTATTTTAGCAGAAGCAGCCCTTCGCGACGGGAAACTGGCAGTACAATCCCAGTCCTATGGACCGGAAGCGCGCGGCGGTTCCAGTAAATCGGAAGTATTGATTTCGGAAAAACCGATTCACTTCCCGAAGATTACCGTGCCCAATCTGGTACTCGCTATGAGCCAGGAAGCTTGTAAGAAATATACAGGCGACTTAACGGAAGAAGGCATTTTGATTACAGACAGCCTGTTTGTAACGGAATTACCGCAGAAACAGTATAAAAAAGTCTATGAACTTCCGATCACCCATACAGCCCAGGAAGGTTTAGGCAAAGTATTGTTTGCTAATATCGTTGCGCTTGGCGCTATGACGGCGATTACGAATGTCGTAACGAAAGAATCCTTAGTGAAAGCGGTTCTATCGCGTGTACCAAAAGGAACGGAAGCTCTGAATGAAAAAGCCATTGAACTTGGCTTTGCATTGATTAAATAAGAATGTATCCAGTTAAGGCTCATAACAGAAAAAGTAAGTATGGTTTTCTGGTATGAGCCTTTATAGGTGTATTTGTCTGCTGATAAAGTTTGTAAAGGCGTCTACGTAAGAGGAGGAAGGTAAATATGAATGTAAAAAAGATATTTTTCCCCTGTCTTGCCTTGGTGTTACTTGTTGTATTTGGAGGAAGTCTTGAAGCGAAGCAAAATGATTCTATTCCGCAGAACATTGCTGTTTATGAACAGAAAAATCTTAAGAGCCATGGGTACTTTTTTGTCGGAGGAGAGTACATTGGTCTGCCAGGAAAAGAAGTTATGGCAGGACAAATGTATGTAGAGACACTGGTGCCTAAAAAAGTAACGAAGCCATATCCTCTAGTTTTATTCCATGGAGCAGGACAGACGGCGCTAAATTGGATGAATACTCCCGATGGAAGAGAAGGATGGGCAGATTATTTTATTGAGCAGGGGTATATTGTTTATTTAGTTGATCAACCAGCGAGAGGGAGGTCTGCTTATCATCCTGAGGATGGAAAGCTAAAATGTTTCTCGGCACCTGTTATTGAAAAATTATTTACGGCAACTGAATCTTTAGGCGATTGGTCGCTAGCTAAAAAGCATACTCAATGGCCTGGAGAAGGCTCTGATAAAGGACATAAAGGCAATGCTGTTTTTGATTCTTTTTATGCAACTCAGGTTGAATTTTTAGCAAGTAATGCGGACACACAAAGACTAGTTCAAAAAGCTGGAGTGGCTCTTTTAGATCAAATTGGACCAGCGATACTCTTGACGCATTCGCAGGCAGGTGCATTCGGGTGGCTTTTGGCTGATATCAGACCGGATAAAGTAAAAGGAATTCTTGCTTTGGAGCCATTAGGGCCTCCTTTTCAAGATGCTGTTTTAGGAAATGGTAAGGCACGAGAATGGGGAGTTACGGATATTCCTATTACGTATGATCCTCCTGTAAAAGACGCTTCTGAATTAGTAAAAAAACGGGTTGAAGCAGATCGAACGGACTTAGTACCCGGCTGGTTACAGGAAGAGCCAGCGCGACAACTTCCTAATTTAAAAGGAATACCTATTCTTATTGTATCTACTGAATCGTCTTATCATGCTCCGTATGACCAATGGACAGCAAAGTATTTAGAACAAGCTGGTGTGAAAAACACTTATATCAGACTAGAGGATATTGGAATACGCGGAAACGGCCATATGATGATGTTGGAAAAAAATAATTTAGAAATTGCTGCTTTTTTAAACAAGTGGATGATCAAGAATATAAAATAAGTGATGTTTAAATAAGAGGAGGGGTCGATGATGAGTACAGTGCAAAAAGGGAAGATTGATGAGTTTCGTCATAGCTTTGGTGTTCCTATAGCAATTTTATGCACTTTGGTTGTTTGGTTTTTGCCAGGATTTGAAGGCCTTTCTCAAGTGGGGCATAGAGCCCTTGCGCTGTTTGCCGGGATTTTTATTTTATATCTGACAGAGGCATTGCCTCTGCCTGTTACAAGTATTTTAGTTGTGCCGTGTGCAGTACTGATGGGAATTGTGAATTTAAAAGGGGCGCTCGAAGGGTTTGCCTCGTCATCTGTATATTTACTGGTAGGCTCTTTCGTGTTAGCTGCTGCTATGGTTAAGACGAAATTGGCAGAACGAATTACGTATATGATTCTTTTAAAAATTGGCAGCTCTACGCGGCGAATTACATTAGGTGTTATGGTTGCCAATATCTGTCTTGCGTTTCTGGTTCCATCAAGTACAGCCCGTACGGCGATCCTACTTCCCGTTTGCTTGAGTATTATTCATATGCTTAAAGGGGAGGAGCAGGGACGGTCTAATTTTGCAGTCAATCTTTTGCTTACTTTAGCATTTACGAATGCAACGATTAGTGCCGGAATTATGACGGCGACTGTGCCAAACCCTGTTACAGTTGATTTCATTATAAAAGCAGGAGGGCCTGCAATTGGATATATGGACTGGCTGATCTACGGTTTTCCACCGGCATTGCTTATGACAATTGCGACATGGTGGCTAATTCAGATTCTCTTTAAACCGGAAAAAGAGGAACTGGCCGGAGGAAGTACGTTTGTCCAGGAACAAGTTGAAAAATTAGGTGCGATGAGCAGTGCGGAATGGCGGACTGCGGCCGTGTTTTTTCTGATTGTTGCTGCCTGGGCGACAGGGGCGGTCACAAAGATTGATGCGACAGTTGCTTGTTTAGCCGGGATCGTTCTTTTCTTTTTACCGAAGGTTGGTGTTTTAAACTGGAATGATGCTAATAAATCAATTTCTTGGCAGGTTGTTTTAATTTGTGGCGGAGGAATTTCGCTAGGTGATATTTTAATGAAAACAGGTGCAGCAAAATGGCTGGCAGTAACAGCGTTTCACTTTATGGGGTTGCAGGGAGCATCGACGGTTGTTATTTTAGTTATTGTGATGCTTGTCATTCAATATATGCATCTTGTTTTTGTCGGCACAACAGCCATGGCAACAGCGCTTCTGCCGATTGCACTGGGAATGGCGCAAACTGCTAACCTGAATCCTGCTGTCCTGGCTTTGCCTGTAGGGATGATTATTGGCGGATACCCATTACTCATGTTTTACAATACACTGCCTAATATTTTGGTATATGGTACAGGTGAACTGAAAATAGGCGATTTCCCTCGAATTGGTGTTGCCATTTGTACGTTGGCTTGCGTGATGTATTCGCTTTGTGCGATGACATATTGGCGTTGGCTGGGGATGTTTTAGAATCTGGCCGGATCTGAATAAAGAAGATTTTTGCTCATTAAATTCGAAATATTTGAAATTCGCTGAGAGGGTTGTGTTGGGATGTATGATCTTTTGATTAAAAATGGAACTGTTGTTGATCCTTATTCAGGATTGATGGCAATTCGTGATGTTGCAATTGAAAATAACAGGATTGCCTGTGTGGCAGAGTCAATAACAGAGAGTGCTTCAATGGAAATTGAAGCGGCGGGTTGTCTTGTGTTGCCAGGGCTGATTGATTTTCATGCACATACGTTTTATGGGGGAACAGATATCGGAGTTAATCCTGATGCGGCCTTTTTTCCCGTAGGTGTTACGTCAGCAGTAGATGCAGGCAGTGCCGGAAGTGCAAATTATGCTGCGTTTTCATCAAGCATTCTTTCTAAAAGTGCCGTTCGTATGAAAGCCTATTTAAATGTTTGTCCGGCAGGATTAGCAACAACGAAATACCATGAAGATGTGACCCCGAAATATTATGACGCAGCCAAAATGGCAAGAATTATAGATCGATATCACCATGAGATTCTTGGCCTGAAAATTCGTATGAGTAAAGAGATTGTCGGAAGTGAAGGTTTGGAGCCGTTAAAGCAGACGATTCTTCTTGCTGAAAGGTTTAACTTGCCGATTGCAGTCCATACGACAAATCCGCCGACGATCAGTAATGATATAGCCGGATTATTACGATCCGGAGACGTTTTTGCCCATATGTACCAAGGGACAGGGCAGAATATTATTAATGAGGAAGGCAAGGTCTATGACGAAATCAAGGCAGCACGTGAACGCGGTGTGGTTTTTGATGCGGCCAATGGCGGAAATCATTGGGTATTCTCTGTAGCTGAGGCTGCTATGGCCGATGATTTTTATCCTGATATTATTAGCACTGACATTACAACGAAAACACAATATAAGCCTCCTATTCACGGACTGCCTTATATTATGTCTAAGTATCTTAATATGGGAATGGCGCTGTCGGAAGTTGTTGCAGCGTGTACAAGCAAACCGGCAGAACTGATGAACATGAAAGGGAAGATTGGCACATTAGCTATTGGGGCTTTTGCTGATGTAGCTATATTTAAATTGATTCATAAGAAAACCGTTTTCACCGATACGAAAAAACAGACCAAGGAAGGAAAGCAGCTACTGGTTCCTCAGGCTACAATTCAAGACGGGCAGCTAGTGTATTCTTCTATAGAGTTTATGACTTAATTTAATTGAATGGGGAGATTTGTAATGTATTTACGTTGGTTAGTACTTGCTGCAGTTCCTGCACTGATTCTTGTATCTCCTATTCCAAACGGGCTTACCGATGAGGCATGGAGAATTTTTGCAGTTTATGTTGCGGCGATTTTAGGATTGATTCTCCGCCCGGCACAAGAAGCAGTTGTATTGTTAGCTGTGATTGCGTTTGGCTCCTTTATTCTGCCGATAGGCAAATTACTTGGCGGGTATTCGTCGACAACAGTCTGGCTTGTTTTTTCGGCTTTCTTAATCAGTCAGGCATTTTCTGATACGGGTTTAGGACAGCGGCTTGCTTATATTATGGTAGGGCGGTTTGGGAAAACGGCCCTGGGCTTAATTTATGGTCAGGCGATTACAGATTTAATCTTAAGTCCGGCGACCCCCTCCAATACAGCTCGGAGTGGCGGAATTGTATATCCGATTTTTCGCAGTGTTGCCGTTGCCCTTGGTTCGACGCCTGGTGTAACCGCCAGAAAACTTGGTGCTTATTTGACTCTATCAAGTTATGGGATCAGCATGTCAACTTCGGCACTTTTTATTACGGCTTGTGCTCCGAACGCGTTGATTGTTGGTTTTGCCAAGAGTATTTTTAAGGTGGAAGTGAGCTGGCTGCAATGGATGGTCGCTTTGCTTGTGCCAGGTATTCTGGTTTTAGTTGCAGTTCCTTATATTATTTATAAATTGTATCCGCCGGAAATGACACGTGTCGACGGTGCAGAGAAATTATCGCGAGAAGGTCTTGCTAAACAAGGTCCTCTTACCATAAAAGAAAAACTGTTGGCAGCCTTTTTTGTTTTAGCCGTCGCCGGTTGGGCCACAGGCAGTATGACAAAGTTGGATGCTACAGTGATTGCCCTCGTATTTTTCAGCTTGTGTGCTATTTTTAAATTGATTTCGTGGGACAATGTTTTAAATAATAAAGGTGCCTGGAGTACCCTGATGTGGTACGGTGGGATCATCGGCTTGGCAGACGCATTGTCTAAAGCGAACTTTTTTAACTGGTTGGCAAAACTGGCAGCAGCTAATTTGAACTTGGCAGGCTTCAATGTGTATCTTGTCTTGTTTATACTGCTTTTAGTCAGCTTGGTCGTCAGATATATTTTTGCATCTATGGGAGCGTATGTCGGTGCGTTTATTCCTGTACTATTTACAGTAGGTCTTGTTGCCCAAGCTCCTGTATTTCCACTTATACTGCTTATTGCATCTTCTGCTGCTTATGGCTGCTTACTGACGCATTATGGCGGTGCTGTCGGACCAATTTTATTTGGGACAGGCTATGTTGATCAAAAAACATGGTGGAAAATCGGTGCAATTCTGGCTGCTTTTAATGTTATTGTTTATATGATTATTGGACTGCCTTACTGGAAGCTGATTGGGCTTTGGTAGCCTTTTAAAAACTTAAGAAGGAATATATATGACAGCAGATAGGGCCCATCTATTAGTCGAGATGGGTCTTATCTTTTAATACATGATTTATGATTGTAGCGGCTGAGCTCATATAGCCGCCTTCGGCAGAGACTCGGCTACTAGACATCAGAAAAATTGCTCGATGTTTTTCTCGACAACCTTTATCTCGCGTGAGGTTGCTGAAAATTTACCACAATGTTCAATTTGCTATTTAGGATAATTATAAGGGGGAGTGACTAAAATGATCAGTATTAGAAAAAAGTTGTTTTTAATTATGCTCCCGCTCAGCTTTTTAGCTTTTAGCAGCTTAGTGGGAATTAGTTATCATTTTGCAAGTCAATCACTTTTCAATAGCATACAAAAAGAGGCAACTGCTATTAGTAGCGATTATGCACATCAAATTTCTGGTGATATAAATGAGAATATTTCTCGACTAGAGGAGATTGCTAAGAACCCTGCATTGCAAACACCAAATGATAAAGTTGCGCTTACTGCCGTACTAGCAGAGGCAAAACAACGCATTGGCAAATATGATAGTCTGTTTTTTATTTGGCCTGATGGGTCAGGAGTAAGGTCTGATGGTACAAGCAGTCAAAATAAAGGTGCTGATTACTTTGAAAAAGTTATGGAAACGAGAAAAACTTATATGGCGGATGTTCGAGTCGCTAAATCGACAGGAAAAATGTCTATTTTAATGGGAGTGCCTGTTATGCGTGACGGACAATTCGTTGGTGTGTTAGGTGTGTCTTATTCGTTAGATCGCTTTTCTGAAATGATTCAGCGACTTAAATTTAAAGAAAGCGGCTATGGCTTTGTTGTTGATCATACTGGACTTATTTTGACGCATCCGAACGAGGCCTCCTTTATTGGTAAATTGAATTTAAGAGAATCTACCGTGAATCAAGAATTAAAAGTGCAAAAAGCAGTGCTTGATGAACGGTTGATCAATTTAGTGAATCAGGCAATTGACGGTGATGTTGTGTCAGGCGGAGACTATACGTCTGTCCAGGGGATCGAACAAATTGGTGTATTTACGCCGATTCATCTTCCCGGCGGAGGACTCTGGCTTATGGGGGTTACCGCGCCAGAAATAGAGATGGTAAGCGTAATTAAAAAATTTGCAGTCATAATGTCTGGAATATCGGGTTTTTATATGATTTTATCGCTTTTTGTAATTTCGTTCTTAAGCAAACGGTTTGTACAACCGCTCAAGACAATTCGGGATTCTTGTGAGCTTTTAGCCCAAGGGAATTTGCAGGACCAGCAAATTTTAGCTTTGCCAAATGATGAAATTGGTCAAATGGCAGAATGTTTTAGGAAAATGCACAGCAATATGCGAGACCTTATCAGAAAAGTACAGACGCAGTCTGATCAAGTTGCTGCGGCAAGTGAAGAGCTTACTGCTAGTGCCGAACAGTCTTCGTTGGCATCAAATCAAGTTGCTGCATCTATTGGAAAGGTTGCTGAAGATACCGATTCTCAGCAAGCGGCGGCTGATCATACTTTAGTGGTTGCAAAGCAGATGGAAGGGCGTGTAACAGGCGCTTCAGAAATTATTCGACAAGTAACAGAGTACTCCAATTCGACGGCGGTTAAAGCTCACCAAGGGAATGAGTCGCTGGGGCAGGCGGTAAAGCAGATCGGTAAAATTGAAGCAGCGATCTATGGTCTAGCGGAGATTATTGAGAAATTAGGGGCTCGGTCGCAAGAAATTGGCGAGATTGTTCATGCCATATCAGCTATTGCTGGACAGACAAATTTATTAGCGTTAAATGCAGCGATTGAAGCTGCGCGAGCCGGGGAACAAGGAAGAGGATTTGCTGTTGTTGCAGAAGAGGTTCGTAAGTTGGCGGAGCAATCAGCGGCGGCTGCACAGAAAATAGTAGGCTTAGTTTCGATGATTCAGAAAGAAACGAAGGAAGCAATCCATTCGATGGAATTTGGTAAGATGGAAGTTAATGTTGGCTCAGAACTGGTAGTTATTTCAGGCGAGGCTTTTCGGGAGATTGCCGAGATGACAGAACTCGTATCAAGCCAAGTGCAAGAAGTTTCTGCAGTCGTAGATCATATTGGCGAAGGGAGCCGTTTTGTTGTAAAAGCTATTGAAGAAATTGACACTCTTTGCAAGAATACCGTTGATGGAGTCATGAGTGTTTCGTCAGCTACAGAAGAACAAATCGCTTCTTTAGCAGAAATTGCTTCAGCGGGACATTCTTTGGCTGATATGGCGCAGGAATTAAGGGAAGCAGTTGGCGTTTTTAAAGTATAAGAACAAAATAATATTATTGCTACAGTCGGCGCATAGATCTTTTTTATCTGATGCAAACTAGCTAAGTCGAAGCAGAAAGGAGGGATGAATGATGATGACAAGCAAGGAGTTAATGCATGTAGAAGACTTTCTTTCGATGACACAGACGAGCGCAAAAACCTTTCAGCATTTAGCGAGCGAAATGCAGGATTCGTCAGGCAAGCAGCTTTTGCAGCAATTAGCCCAGAAACAGCAGCAGCATACACAAACAATCGGAAAACATTTGAGCAATGCGCAGAGCTTGCAATAAGAAACAGCAAAGGAGGGATTCTTATGGCGCAAAATCAACAGCAGAATCAACAGCAAAATCAAATGCAGAGCGGCCAACAGGGGCAGTGCGGCGATCAAGAGCTTTTGAATCTGGCCTTGAATGAAATAAAATACACAACCCAGACGATTAACCTGTATATTACGGAAGCAAGCAGCAATCAGTTGCGGCAGGATTACATGACCGTTCTTGGCGATGTCTATGGTCAGCAAAAGCAGTTGTTTGACTTTATGCAGCAAAAAGGCTACTACCAAGTGAAGCAGGCCAATCCTCAGGAAGTGTCGCAGGTACAGTCAAAATTTAGTCAGCAAATGCAATAAAACATGATGAAATAAGAAGATTCCTGTCCGTTTATGGGGCGGGAATTTTCTTATTTTTTTATGCTTGACAGGGGCGGATTATTAGTTGTATTATTAATTTAAACTTAATCAATAAAAGTTATTAAGGAATAATTTCAATGTAAAGTAGGTGTTTTTTTTGGAAATCTGCGTCACGTCCATGCTCCGCGACAAAGGCTTCAAGGTAACCCCCCAACGATTGGCAATTTATAATGTGTTGGCTAACACGAAAGCTCATCCCAGTGCTGAAATGATTTTTGCTGAATTACAACCTTTATATCCCACGATGAGCTTAGCAACTGTATATAAGACGATCGAGATTCTAAAGGAAATCGGTTTGGTTCAAGTGTTGAACGCCGGTGAAGATAGTTTCCGCTATGATGCTCGTGTAGAATCACACAGCCATATTCGTTGTATGCAATGCGGTCGAGTAGACGACTTAGAAGATATTGATGCTAGCAAATTTATTGATGAAGTCAGTGCGTCTACCCCTTATAAAGTGACGGGACAGCAGTTCTATTTCTATGGAGTATGCCCTTCTTGCCGGGTACACGATATTAACTAATTCAAGCTTCATACAGTTCTTAAAGGACCCTTCTTGCGATAAGATATATCGTGAGAACGGTCCTTTTTGTTTACATAAAATAACGGTAGGCAGGAACTATGCCCTGTGCTATACTGAGAGTCCCTTAGTCTATAGAGAGGAGGGGACAGCCATGCAGACAGCAGGCAAAACAGAAATTACAGTAATCGCAGGGCTGCTGTTTATGGCAGTATGTTTTTTGCTTTTTACTCAGTTTTCCTTGCGGCCGCGGCTATGGCTTTACCCTCTGGCGAGGCAGGCGGCAGCCGCAAAGCTTTCCTATGAGGCTCGGCAATTTCAGCAGCAGGAAACAGAGCATTTTATTATTGTGTATCCGCTGGAGGATGCCGACCAGGTTCAACTTGTGGCAAAGGCGGCGGAAGCAGCTTATGAACCTGTTCGCAACTTATTAGCCTATAGTCGTTCGGAAAAATCCATTTTATATATTCAACCAGGACGCAGCGAGTTGCGTAAAGCGCTAGGGTGGTCTGGCGATGAAAGCGCTATGGGGGTTTATTACGGCGGATCCATTCAGATTCTGTCGCCTAAAGCCTGGATGCAGCCGGACGATGGTCCCGAGGTTTTCTGGCAAAACGGCCCTGTGGCTCATGAGTTTACCCATCTCTTGCTAGATTATCAAACAAACGGCAATTATACCCGCTGGTATACAGAAGGATTAGCGCAGTATGCGGAATATAAAATTACCCATTATGAATGGCTTACAGGCACCAACAAGCTTACTGGGCCGCTTTATTCCCTGAATGAACTTGATGATCATTTTGATGATTTAGACAATCAGTCACTGGCCTATCGGGAGGCTTTTGCCGCAGTTCGTTTTATTGCGGAACGACAGGGCGAGCAGGCGCTACAGGAAATCGACCGACAGTTAGCGCAAGGCGTAGCTTTTAAACAGGCCTTAACGGCAGTAACCGGTTTATCTTATAGCGACTACGAAACGGCCTGGAAAGCTTGGGCTGCGAAACTTGATGAAACCAGAGAGCGTCATTCTTGACAAAAGGGCTCTCTGGTTTTGTTTTTTCGGGACGAAACCGTGCATTGTCAGTGGATTCGGCGGCGCTTCTATGCTACAATAACAACGATAAACTGCCTAAAAGGAGACAAAAAATGGCTAATATTTTTCATGCCTGTGATATACGCGGTATTGCTGGAACCGATTTGACGCTGGATAAAGCAAGACAGATTGGACTGGCTGTCGGCACAAAATTAATGGGGAAAAAAGTAGTTGTCGGCGGTGATGTACGTCTGTCTACGCCAGAATTGCAGAGTGCGATGGTAGCGGCGTTAGCCGAGTCGGGGTGCGATGTCTTTAATATTGGAACCGTAGCCTCGCCTGCTTTTTATTATGCCTTGCAGGAACTAGAAGCCGAAGGCGGCGTTATGGTGACAGCTTCTCATAATCCAGCTGCCTATAATGGCTTTAAACTCGTCCTTGGCCCAGGGCCGGTGACGGAAGAAGAAGTGTCGGAAATTCGTGCAATCGTGGAAAGCGGCGAATTTTTGTCAGGGTTTGGCTGTCAGCGAGAATATCCGCTGCTAGCCGATTATATTGACCATACTGTAAGAAAGGCAGCTCCGGCGCAAGAACCGCTACGGGTTGTAGTGGATGCCGGCAATGGCGCCGCGGCCTTGACGGCGCCGAGGGTGTTACAATCGCTTGGATATGAAGTGATTCCGCTATTTTGCGAACCTGACGGCAATTTCCCCAATCGGGCGCCCAATCCCGCTCTCAGCGAAAATCTAACGGCGCTGGCGGCAAAAGTAGTAGAAACAGGCGCTGCTTTAGGCATTGCTTTTGACGGTGACGGCGATCGTTTAGGCGTTGTTGATGAAACAGGCCGCGTTATTTCAAATGATAAGATTATGGTTCTGTTGGCGCGGTATTATTTAGCGGCAAAACAGGGAAGGATTATTTATGATGCGAAGTGTTCTATGGTCGTGCCGGAAGAAATAAAAAAAGCTGGCGGCGAGCCAATTATGGGACGAGCTGGTCATACCTTTATAAAACAGGCTTTTCTAGAACAGCAAGCGCTCTTCGGCGGTGAATTGAGCGGACATTTCTTCTTTCAAGAGCTTGGCTATGATGACGGATTGTTCGCTGGATTAAAAGTATGCGAGCTCATTGCGGCTAATGGCAAGCTATCGCTGCAGGCTGACTCGGTGCCTGATTATCTCTTGACGCCAGATATTCGTGTTACCTATCATGGCTCCGATAAAGCGGCTGTAATTGACGAGATTGCCGCAAAATTGCAAACTTATCAGCCCAATCGAATTGATGGGGTACGCATTGAATTTGACGATGGCTGGGCCATGATTCGTTCCTCTGTGACGGAACCGCTGTTTACGCTGCGGTTTGAAGCGAAGACGCAAAGCCGCCTGAGAGAAATCGCCCAGATTTTGCTTGCGGCGCTGCCAGGGGAAGTTCGAGAGTCCGTGCAGACGAAGCTTACGGAAGTCGAAGGATTTTAGGAATCGGAAACGAACTACATAGGAAAAATGGATTAGTTAAAGGAGCTTTCTATGGATATACATGTTCTTGCCAGCGGTAGTACCGGCAATGCAACTTATATTGCCATGGGCGATGCCAAGATTTTGATTGATGCCGGTATCAGCACGCGGCGCATACAGCAAAGTTTAAAGAAGCTGGGGACAGATATTGCTGAGCTTGATGGTATTTTATTGACTCACGAGCACAGAGATCATATTTATGGACTGGAAACACTATTGAAACGCTATGAAATTCCTGTCTATGCTACAGTGAAAACCTGGGATGCTATGTATTTACGCGATAAGGTGCCGCAAACAGCTTTTCGCGAATTGATGCCGCAGGTTGCCGTAAAAGATATGCGGATCGAGCCGTTTCGTATTTCCCATGATGCAGCTGATCCTGTTGGCTACTGCTTATATGGCGAAGGCGCTAAATGCTCGATGGTGACAGACTTAGGCTTTGTCACAGAAGGCGTACAGCAGGCGCTCGCTTTATCGGATGTGCTCGTATTAGAATCGAATCACGATGTGGAAATGGTAGAAAAGGGTTCCTATCCGTGGCATTTGAAGCGGCGGATTTTAAGCAACCGCGGCCATTTATCCAATATGGATGCCGGTTGGCTCCTAACCCGTTTACAGCGAAAAACTCATACTCATGTTTTTCTCGCTCATATGAGCCAAGAGAACAATACGCCGGAACGAGCCAAAGAAACGGTAAAAAGTGTTTTGGAAAGCCAGAATATAGCTGGTGAATTTAGTCTTCATTTAACTTATCCTGATGCGATTTCTAGTTTAAATGCCGGGTGAACCGACAAAGGAGGAATGATCTGTGATGAATAAACGGATGACATCCTATGTCATTGTGGCTTTAATTGGAATTATTGTGGGAGCCAGCCTCATGGTGGGCTGTGGTAGCTTCTTTTCTAAACCGGGAGCGCAAAATAATGCGCCATCGTCGAATTTAAATGCTGTCAAAGCGGCCGATTTATCACCAGCCCGCAATACGGCCATCGTAAAAGCGGCGCAGATGGTGGCCCCTGCCGTGGTGGGGATCACGAATAAAGCCTATGCCCGCGATATCATCAATCGAAAAGTCCTGGTGGAACAGGGACAAGGCTCTGGCGTTATCATTGACGCCAACGGCTATATTGCGACGAATAACCATGTTGTGGAAGGCGCACAGGAAATCGTTGTATCTCTTGCGGATGGACGAACTTTTCCTGGCAAGGTCTTAGGCACCGATCCGGCGACGGATCTTGCTGTGGTGAAAATTGAGGCAACAAACCTGCCTGTTGCCGCTTTAGGTGACTCTGACAGTCTGCTTGTCGGCGAACCAGCGATTGCCATTGGCAATCCGCTAGGCCTTGAATTTCAGGGCAGCGTGACTGTCGGCGTAATCAGCGCGTTAAATCGATCTTTAGAAATCGGCGAAAGAAAGTTCAAGCTCATTCAGACTGATGCCGCCATCAATCCAGGGAATTCCGGCGGCGCACTCGTCAATGCGGACGGCGTTGTGATCGGGATTAACAGTGCGAAAATTTCCGTGTCAGGTGTAGAGGGAATTGGTTTTTCCATTCCAATTAATACAGCCAGACCGATTCTGCAGTCCTTGATTGAAAAAGGGCGCGTTATTCGTGCGTACTTAGGTGTAGGCGTACTTGATAAAAATACGGCACCACGCTATGGCTATACTCTCAACATTGATGCCGGAATTTATGTAGCTAATGTGACTCAGAACGGCCCAGCAGCCAAGGCTGGTATCCGTCAAGGCGATATTATTACGAAAGTTGCCGGGGCGCCTGTGAACAGTGTGCCTGACCTGCGGTCTGTTCTCGATAATCAAGCCATCGGTTCGACTGTCGATGTGGAAATCGTCCGCAATAATCAAACTAGAACCGTCAGTGTATTGATGGAAGAAATGCCGGTGCAATAGATGCATATTCAAATCGTTACAGTCGGAAAAATTAAAGAGAAATATTTGTCTGCCGGGATTGCTGAGTTTACCAAACGGTTGACGCCTTTTTGCAAGCTGCAGATCGTTGAGCTTGCCGAAGAGAAGATGCCTGATAATCCATCGGCAGCGGAAAAAGCGAAAACGTTAGAAAAAGAGGGCGAGCGCATTATTAAAGCGCTTCGCCCTGCTTCTTATGTGATTCTATTAGATGTAGTCGGCAAAGCTTTATCGAGTGAAGACCTAGCCGAAAAGCTGGAGCATCTTTCTGTGACCGGCCAAAGCGACGTTACCTTCATTATCGGCGGCGCCTTCGGCTTATCTGACGCGGTACGACAGGCGGCAGATGAGCGAATCAGCTTCTCGAAAATGACCTTTACCCACCAGATGATTCGCCTGCTGCTAGTAGAGCAGGTGTATCGGGCGTTTAAGATCAATCGAGGAGAGAAATATCATCTCTGAACCGTACCATTGGTAACGGATAAAATAGCCTCAACCCTTGTAGAATATAATGGTTGAGGCTATTTATTGTGGAGTTCTGAGAGGCAAAAGAGAGTATGGGAGTTGATTTTCAGTGATTTTGAATATTGTAAATGGTACAGAATTGAAACGATATTTAGTAGATAAACGTGCTGAGTATGGAGATATCATAGCTTTTAATGAGTCGATGATTACGGGAGAGTGCAGTAAAGAGATTTTTAGTGAAACCTTTTTTCAAATACGTGCAAAATCTTTAAATGTTACTTTTGAGCAATATCTCGAAATTACTGTTTCGGAATTAGATGAATTATTAAATAAACAATATTCTAAAATTATATTATGGTTTGATGAGGATATGTTTTGTCAGATTAATCTACTAACCTTACTTGCGTACTTAGACTATATTAACTATAAGGGAGTAATACAGTTAAATATTATTCGTCAGGATTATTGGAGTTACAATGATGTGCAAAGTATAGTAATTAAGTCTTATATATTGAACTCACAGGGTTATTATTTATTGTACCAAGATGTTATGTTGAGAAAGGTATTTGCAAAAAACGATTATCGTATATTCAAGGAACTCGAAGATGGCATTAAACTGTATGAGAACTATATTTCGGGCAATAATGAAATCATGTTATCCATAGCAGAATTGGTAAAAGCCAATATAAGTAAGGGAGATATAATTAAAGAAATTTGTAAAAGATATCGCAAATATGGTATAGGAGATTATAATATTGAACTACTTTATCATAAAGAAATGTCTAGACGTTCTTGAGTAATTTCGTTCAACTTTTATGCAAAAGCTTAATGGAAAACAAGGGATACTGATGAGTCTATTGGTGAGTTGGGGGAGGGTCCTTTTTGCCATAACAAAGTTGCTAAAAAAGGATTGTTCCAGTGTAGGCGACTTAAAGAAAGGGAAAAGATTACCTAGGAGGTGTAGGGGAATTGTTAAAGGCAGTTTAACATATTGATGAACCAATTAAATGGCAGTTAACGTTAACTAAAATGCAATAGGGGACAGGGAGCTGCTTCATGTGCAAGCTGAAACGTTGCCCTGTATCCTGTTTCATCCTAGACTAAAGTGGAACCGTCCCTTGTGAGTCTTAAGAAGTAGATAAATAGGAGGAACGAACATGGGAAGAATTTTGATGATTATTTGTTTACTAAGTAGTTTATCTATTTCGCAAATTGCTTTTGCCGAGGGATATTTTCCGGGAAGCACATGGGAAACTATCAGCCCTGAAGATGCAGGGTTTGATGCAGAAAAGTTTGAGGTAGCTCGCCAGTACGCCAATACACTTGACTCAATCGGCGGCATGGTATTATATGACGGCAAGGTTCTAATGGAATGGGGTGACATAAAACAAAAAGGTGAAATGCATTCTGTCAGGAAGAGTTTTATAAGTGCCCTATATGGAATTTATGTGGCTGAAGGTAAGATTAACTTGGATTTTACAATGGAACAGCTTGGAGTAGATGACAAGGGAGGGCTTAGTGAGCAAGAAAGACAAGCGAAAGTAATTGATTTGTTGAAAGCTCGATCGGGGATATATCATGATGCTGCATACGAGATTAATGCAATGCAAACATCACGTCCTGCTCGTGGTAGCTTTGCTCCGGGTGCCCATTGGTACTATAACAATTGGGATTTTAATGTGTTGGCGACCATATTAGATAAAAGTACTGGCCAAACAGTAGGGGAGTCTTTCTATAAACGTATTGCTACTCAAATTGGAATGGCAGATTTTATTCAAAGTGATGTCACATATCTTTATGAACCTGTATCAGTTCATCCAGCTTATTTGTTTAAAATGAGCGCCAGGGATATGGCAAGGTTCGGACTGTTGTATTTGCGCAATGGAGAATGGAAAGACAAACAAGTTATTCCCCAGTCGTGGATAGAGGAAAGTACGAAGGGTTATTCATCAGCGGGGCCAGATGCGGATTATGGATACTTATGGTGGGTTACCAAAAAGGGTACTGCATATCGCGCCGCTGGACTTGGCGGTCAACTTATCATAGTAATACCTAAAGCAAAGTTGGTTATTGTTCATGCGTCGAATTATGACAAGAGTAAGATTGACAGTAACAAAACATTTGGTAAATTCATTGATAATCTTTTAGCGGCAAAAACAAAGTGGTAACCATGGTCACTTGAAGTAAAATAATTTTGCACCGTTATACCTGATACGGAGAAAAATATCACCTCTAACGGTGCAAAATTCCCTCAAGTCCTGAAAATCAGGGTTTGATGGCTTGCTTTTTTATGGTTCCAAAGAGGGAGAATGATTGCTGACCTTATTGCCCTGCAAATTTGAGCAAGTGTGATAGAAGCTCTTCATCTTCTTCGGCGCTCAATGTTACGGCCCTCATTGCCCTCATTTCATAGATACACATATTAATTGGGGGCTAGTTCTGTTTGTCCCGCTAGTCTAATATACTTTTACATGACTGGTGGGGAAGTTTTGGTGTGAAAATAAAATATTTTCTAGTAAATCAAAGAAAACCGAGATGCTTGAAAGTGAAGTAAATCAATGGTTAAGCACTAATTAAGTTAAAGTCGTTAATATTTTATCATCCGCACATGCAGCAAACGGTGAGCTGGAATCTTTCTATTATGAGGAGTTAGATATTATAGTTGTTTACGATGATTGATAAATAGTAATGCCTGAGCGCTAAGTTCAGGCATTACTATTTATATTGCGCTATATGCTATATAATTTTGCAAGTAATTCGGTTACTGAAGGACGCAGCCATGCGTATGAAGATAGGGAAGTATCTTGGAGTTTCCCTGCGTTTAATAAATCTGAGGCCGACACATTAGGGTGTATTTCAGCAGCCATGAAGAATACTTGGTGGTGGGGGGCAGGAAGTGGCAGAGTCTCGACATATTCTATAAGATACTTTTCTAACTTGGGTCTATTTAGCAGCAAATCCGAGTTAGAGAGGTCTTCGCCGAGGAGTTGCTTTACATGATTATTATCCAGCCCGTTTATCATTGAGCTTACTAGAAAAAACACATTAGATTCTGGGATTTTCATGGAATTGGACTGAGAAAGTACAGCAATGATATTTTTTTGCCATTCCTCTCCCCTATGGAAACCGAGGTCACCGTAGAATTTAAGTAGTGCAATTGGATGATTATCACGTTCGAAGATTAGTAGTCCGTCACGGCTAACTACATCGAGATTAGGGAGATTTTTACTAAAAAAGTTTTTTAGCTCGAAGCCTAGGTTTCGAGAAACTCGCTTGGATGATTTACGTTCCATCTGTCTCACTCGTTTTAATTTTTCTTCTTCTAAGTATACATTAGTCACTTTAGCAAACAATTCATGTTCGTGTGTAAGGTGGGATGGTGCTATGGGTATAGGATTTTGAGCATGGGGGTGAAAATTGTCATTGGAAGAACTCCAAATTCGCACAAGGTTTTCAAGGGCATCGGCAATACGTTCGAGATTTTTGGAATCACACTGGTTAAGCATTGGATATCCCCCTTTTTTGTTTGCTTGACTTACAAGCTCTGCTTATGCAAATATAATAACATGCATTTTGCTGCTTTGCAAACATTATCTGGTTATACGTGAGCTAATAAAGTATATACCAGTGACAATGGATTTGATTTCTTTGTTTTTTCAGCAATTGAAACTATCATCTAGTTTCACGATAACAGCATTAGGATAAATTAATTGAACTATATTAGGTCGAGCTTGTACATGCATTTCTAAGACGGTACTATATCTATAGGTCAGAAAGACCGGAGTTGTCCGGGAATGTGTGAATATTGTTATTTGGCTACAACGTTGGGCAAAAAAACATATTTGCGTGTTTATGTCAATAACGAGCAAATATTAGAACAGGTAGACCAATATATTGCCGAACGTGCGCCAGTTGTCACCATCTTTGAAGGGGAGGCCACTTCTGTCCCTATTCCTACGGAATATTTAACGGGAGTATTGAGGCAATCAATTGACTTCTTTGCTAAGCGAACGTTAGGGCGATTTCGATTTGTAACTAAGTATACGGATGTTGACTCATTATTGACTGTCAGGCATAATGGCCGGACTCGGTTCAGATTTATCTAGTATTTCTACACCGTTTGAATTAGTACGGAGGAGACTTTCACCCGTATCATTGGTAATGGCGAAAGATGAAGAACTCCTGCCCAGTTCCTTTTAATTTGGCAGGAGTTTTATGTTTTTGAGGGAATTTTCAAATTATAAAGTGGTACTTAGAGAGCGAATTTGTAGAACGTCCCCGAGAGTCCTTTAGTTTGTTAGGGAAGTTATGAGGGTGGAGAAATGGCCGAGTTGTTGAAACTAGCGGATGAATGGTTATTTGATGTAAAGAGAAACGGGAGAAACCGAGTTGTCTCAGCTTGTAATTTGTATTCATAAGAATTCGTTAAAAAGGAGAAAGCTATGCTGAACGATGAGATTATTTTGATATTGAAGACCCAAGTGTGTTTCTTGGGTACTTCGCATGAAAACGTGCCGCGAGTGAGACCGATGCGTCCGTTTGTTAGCGAAGAGGGAACCATTTGGCTTATTAGCTATACGGACACTGAAAAAACAAGAGAAATAGAAGCTAATAATGTAGTTGAGCTATGTGCGGTTGATGAAAATAGCAATGTTCTTCGGCTGCAGGGCAAGTTAATGGGGGAAGAGAAGCTTCTTTTAGAAGAAAAAGAAAAGGTGCGTCGTAAAATTATTGAAGAGCTGCCAGGCGCTGAGAACTTTTTTTCTGGATTTAGAGATTCTGCAATGGCGATTTATAAATTTGAGATTTCCAATTTAGTCTTCCGAACTTTGGAGAATGTTGCTCGCGCCGAACTTCATTTTCGCAGGTAAGCGCAGAGCCATTTATTTAAGGTAGGAGGGATTTTGGTGAAGATCATGCCGGTTTTTATCGGTTTGTTGCTCAGTGGTTTTGGCGCTAACGCTGTTTGCCGCACAATGGTTGCTCAACATAACCTGGTCGGCGGTATTTTTTGGACTTCGCTCACCAGGGGGGCGGGCTCGTATAATTGCCTTTTTAGTCTTGGCCATAGGGGCGACTATGTTTTGGAGCCGTCGCGTTTCTAAAGTGGCGGCGTTGCTATTAGTTCCGTATCTGGGGTGGGTTTGTTTTGCTGGGTATTTGAATTATCATTTTTGGCGGTTGAATCAATAAATAAGTATGATAAAGGGTTTATATAGTTAGAATTAGTAACGTTAGGTAATATGTTGTTTTTATTTATAGAGTATGTGAGGTAAATCAGGTGTTACGTGTAATCAAACAGCCAATTCAACAAAGAAGAACAGGCGTAATATTACGTACCTGTTCTTCTTTTATCTCAATGATACTGTATTTTATGATCTTACAAGAAAAAGAGTAAGGAACATAAAATTCGGTATCGGATTGTATTAAGACAAGTCCGCAAGAATTCTTGGATGCAGAATTGGAAGCATCAACGAAACTACTTGAATTACGGATGGGTCTAGAGAAGTAGCAGGATGTTCATATCAACGAAGTGGAGCTTTGATAGCGAGTCGATATCAAAGTGTCGCTGTTGGAGCACCATCACTGATTTCGCCGTTATATATAATACGAAGAGGAGCATCATCTTTAGTGTGTCTTTTGATTTTGTCAACTAGAAAACTCAGCACTGTTATACATGATACGGAGACCGCACCCACTAGTGCAGTACGTGAGTCTTTCTCTTAAAGTTGGTGTAGCTTTTTTGCGGGGGATTGAGAGAGGGGGGCAATATCCTTTTCTGTACTGTTTGAACTCATACAGAAGAATCTATTTATTGCAGAAGCATTAATAATTATACAGATTTTTAAAGAAATTGGTATAATATAGATGAAAAGTGAAAAAAGCATGACTATTTTTTGTTTAAGATATAGAGAAAATGGGGGAAGAGTAGTGAACTTTTATGAAAAGATAAAGGAACAAGTTACTGATATTAAAATGCAATATGGATATAAGGATGATGGTACTGCTTTTGGGCACTTTGCAATTAAAGAGTGCTTTAGTAAAATAGTGGATTTTGATTATGACGGAACAGCTTTTGATGAATTTATTAGAAATCATATTGTAGACATGACTAGAGATTTGGGGAATGATGCTGTTTTTGTAAATAAATCCCTGAATAAAGTATTAGTATTTCAGTTTAAATATTCTAATAGTAGCTTGTTGAATACTGAGGAGATAAAGAAGAATAAAAAATTTTTAGATTGGATTTTAAAAATTAATGATGAAGAATTAGCTCCTAATTATAAATTAAAGACAATTATTGATAATGAAATAGTGGAAATTATCAATGAAGAAAGCTTAAAAAGCGGAATGTACAACATTACATTTTACTATATAGATAATGATTTTGACAATAAACTAAAAACTGATGTAAAGGCACTTTTTAATAATTACAGGGATAAAAATATTAATTTTCAAGTTAAATTTTATGATTACCAAAATTTAAATGATTTATATGATGACATAGAAATACCTCGTAATAAAGTCAACTTAAAGGTTGTTGATAGAGAGTATTTTATTAAAAAAGTGAACTATTATGAAACAGAGAAGTATATACCATTAGAAACAATAGTTACAAGTATATATGCTAATAGCTTAAAAGAACTGGTTGAAGAGCATAAAGAAATGCTTTTTACGCTAAATGTTAGATACTATAAAGGAGAAAATGATATTAATTTAAAGATTAAGGAAGAATACTCAAAGGGAAAAAGATCTAATTTTTGGATACTAAATAATGGAATTAATGCTATTTGTGAGGATTTTGAAGTTAGTAATGGTAATATTACAATTACTAATTTGCAAATAGTAAATGGGGGCCAAACTACAAAAACTTTAACAAGAATTGTTAATGATTTGCCAGATGACGTTCAGATTTTAATGAGATTGACTAAAATAGCGGATAAGAGTAAGGTTAGCAAAATTTCCAAAGAAATAGCAATTGCTAGTAACAGTCAGAATGCTATTACGACGAGGGACCTTCATTCGGGGGATAGGTTGCAAAATAAAATATTTGACAAGTTAGATTCAGTAGGTATTTTCTATGATAAAAAAGATGGGGAATGGGGTACTGTTGTTAAGAAAAAATATAAAAATCCCAATGGGAAAAGCCCCTTATATTTAAAAATATCGAATATTGATTTAGGCAAAGCTTATTTATCATACTTTTTGCAACTGCCTGTATCTACAAAAGGTCGTGATAAGCTTGTGTTTTCAGAAGTGTATTATAACGATATATTTAATTCGGAATGCAATGAAGATGAGCAATTTGCAAAGCTAATTTTTGCATATCGTATAGCAGAAAAAATCAATCAAATTAAAAATGATAATGAGCCTAAATACGAAATTTTACAAAATACATATATAAATGATATTTTGTTAGCATTGTCAGTGCTATATCATTTACAAAATGATTTATCTTTAATTCAATCACCAGAGGAAATTAAAAGTCAATTAGTAATCAGAAATTTTGATTGGGGTAGTTTTACTGATCCTTTAAATAGATATGAACTTACTTTAGAGGGGGATATTGATAGTTTTATTATAAAAATAATAGAAGCTATTCAATATGTATTAGATGTGAAAAAAGCGGCGAAATTAGAATTCCTAAATGAGCCTTGGTTACTTAAGGATACAGGAAATTGGTTAAAGAAAGATGGTACATACAAAGATATCTTACAAAAGGTTTGTAAAAAGCTAAAGACAATATAGAGTAGTTCTCTTTTGGTAGTGTGAGGGCAAAGAGAGTGGATATTTTATTGGACTTTGCACCGTTATACTTGATATGTAGAAAAGTACAAGTATAACAGGTCAAACAGCGAAATCGCAGTTATCTTTCCATTTTCAGCTTACTAGCGCAGCTTATTGCTATTGCAGCAGGTCAAATGCTGATATACTAAATTATACTTATTAGGCTATTTCAGGTACTCATGTTCAAGAAGTCAATTTACTTTTCTTGAATTACTAGATGATGTTATGATAGCGCATACTAGACTCAAATATTATGGGAGTGAAGCATATGCGCTTTGTACCTAAACGAGCATTCTTTGAGCCTCAGGCGCTGGAATTTCCGCTTGGCAAGAAAATTTATGATAAGCTGATGAACTTGGCAGTGGACATTAAGTTCACAGGGTCTCACAACCGTGTTACCGGAATTCCGGGCGATAACCAACAGCAGGCATTTAGTGAAGCCAAGCGTACTCTTGTTGTAGGCGTACGTCGAGGCACTGAATTTGCGACTTGCAAGCCTTCGGCTCATTATCAGCTTCCCTTGAATACTAGTTGTCCGGGAATGTGTGAATATTGTTATTTGGCTACAACGTTGGGCAAAAAGCCATATTTGCGTGTTTATGTCAATAACGAGCAAATATTAGAACAGGCAGACAAGTATATGGTCGAACGTGCGCCAGATGTCACCCTCTTTGAGGGGGCGGCTACTTCTGATCCTATTCCCACGGAATATTTAACGGGAGTATTGAGGCAATCGATTGAATTCTTTGCGAATCGAACGTTGGGGCGATTTCGGTTTGTAACTAAGTATACGGATGTTGACTCACTACTGACTGTTAGGCATAATGGCCGGACTCGGTTCAGATTTAGTATTAACGCCCCAACTGTTATACGGGAATATGAGCATCTGACCCCGGCGGCAGCAGAACGGGTGGCAGCTGCGGTCAAAGTAGCTGATGCTGGTTATCCGTTGGGTTTTATAATTGCTCCTATTTTGTACTTCGAAGGTTGGGAGGCAGAGTATAACTGGTTATTTCAATCTCTAAATGATCAGTTGTCCAAAACATCTCGTCGGGATATTACCTTTGAATTTATCAGTCATCGTTTTACAAAACGAGCAAAAAATCAGATACTAGATCTGTTTCCGCAAACCACTCTTCCCATGGACGAGGGAATGCGACGATTTAAATATGGACAATTCGGTTATGGCAAATATCTTTATCAAGAGGATACAATGACCCAATTAAGGGAGTATATGTTTGCTCAGGCAAAGCAATATTTTCCAGAAGCAAAAGTGGAGTACTTTGTCTAATCCTCAAGACAGTCCGACGCCCCTCGATAACAATTACTTGATACGGAGAAAAATATTACTAATGATTTCTATTTTATACTGTAAGTCCAAAAGCTGGAGTGGGAAGAAATGGTATAGTGTTTGGGATCGATCAAACAGAATCCTCAAATATTGTCCTAATAGTCCGATTCCATATATAATGGAATAAAGGCAGCTGTTGATATAGTGAGAAAAATAGTTGGCTGATTTTTATATGATAAGGTGAGAACATGAAAAAGACAGAGAAATAGCCTCCTAAAAGAAGAATTCATTTAATCTTTTAGGAGGGTAAACAATGAATTTTAATAAGATTGATATGGAAAAATGGGAACGTAAGCAACATTTTGAGCATTATTTAAGGAGTGTAAAATGCGGCTTTAGCATCACATCCAATATAGATATTACAGCGTTAGTGCCAGCGGTCAAAGCAAAATCATTAAAGCTTTACCCCGTATTTCTTTATATGATATCCAGTGTAGTCAACACACGTCAGGAATTCAGGGTATGTTTCAATGAGGATAAGGAATTGGGATATTGGGATAGGATGAATCCTTCTTATACGATATTTCATAAGAATACAAATACTTTTTCGAGTCTTTGGACGGAATATATGAATGATTTTAGTGAATTTTATCAAAATATTCAGGTTGATATGGAGAAGTACTCGAATAGCAAGGACCTTTTTCCGAAACCTGATTGTCCACCTAATTGCTTCCCCGTTTCCTGTATTCCATGGATGAGTTTTACTGGTTTTAACCTAAATTTATTTGACGATACCGAGTTTCTTTTGCCTATTATTACAATAGGTAAGTACTTTGAACAGGGTGATAGCTTACAATTGCCAGTATGTTTACAAGTTCATCATGCTATAGCAGATGGTTATCATGCATCGCAATTTATGAATGATTTGCAACAGCTTGCTTCAACGTCTGAGAACTGGATGATCATAAACGACTAGTAGTTTGATAATCATATTTTAAGATAAAGTGTAAAAGCAGTCAGCAAACTATCTTATTGTATGGGAATCCGAAAATAATTGAAGCCCGCGAAGTTCGCGGGCTTTTTGCTATGCATTTTTTTTTGAGGTTTCAGATTGCTTCATCAAGTTGCATTTCAACTTTATCAAAAGTACGAAGAAGCTTAATTACCGCGTCGGCGATTACTTTTTTGCCAGAGATATCAGGATGTAACCCATCTTGAGAATACCTGACAGGCAAAATGCCGTTATTGTCGCTTAACAAAGGAGTGATATCAATTACATATTGCTGCTTTTTTAGGAATGCATTTACGATGTTAGTTTGATATTGCCAGTCATCAACAGATGGCTTATGAAAAACTTGTTCAATTCTGGCCGGATTGATGGGGGGGATGGTTAAGAAAATGGGTGTTATGTCATTTTTCTCACATTTCTTTATTAGCTTTTGGAATTGGTCAATGACATCCTCTGCTTTTGTTCCGCCTCTTATACCGTTAGCGCTCGCGAGGATCAACAGATATTTGGGATGGAAGGGCAAAACGTCATTGTTGAAACGCTTGACTAACAATTCCACACTGTCACCGCTTCTTCCCAAGTTTTTCATTTCATAAGGTAGGTAGGATGAGTAATCAAATCTAATATCTGAAGGCGGGTTGGATACAGCTCCGCCGCCATGGGTAATGCTGTCGCCTAAAACGGCCCATGTGTAATGTTTTAAAGTAACATGAAAAGGAATGGCATCCGAATAAGTACCTATAGGTTGATCGTCACTATTTAGCGCAAGTACTCTCCAGTAATAGGTACCTTCTTCTACGTAGGCATGTTGGTCATAACAATCAGCCTCTCCATCTACGTCATAACTACGCACTCGGTTTTTTGAGGGGGTGATTCCATTGGGGGTTTCCGGAGCTTCTTTCGTAATCTCAATCGTATAATGGGTAGCTCCGAGTACTGGAATCCAAGAATAGGTCGGGTAAAGCGGTACGGGACGATTCGTATTAAAAAGAGCTGTGGGCTGCGGTTTTGTCGGATTTAATTGACCGTTAGATAGTGGCATAGGTTTAGAAAAAGGACCAATAGGCTTACGGTCTAAATCTAAGGGTCTAATTCGATAGTAAGTTTTATCAAGATCAATCTGTGCAAGAGCAGGCTCATTTAAATCTAGTTCAATACCTGGCGCAAAAATAGCTGTTGTATGGTAGAGGATATTTTCTTTTGGTACGGATTCATTTGGTTGATAAGGCTTTGACATGATCTCCAGTTCATACATCACAACATCTTCACCATTATTCCAGGCAAGATAAAGCTTGTTGGTTTGAAGCGTGGGGGTACTTGCGGGGCGGGAGAAATTAGAGGCTGAGGCATAACCGCATAGTAAGGCAATAATAATAAGCAAGATGGCAAATTTAATCACTTTCATAGGGACTCCAATCTAAAATAACGAGCATGTAGCAACCCGCCAAAGCGGAATGTTCATTGTATTCTTAGTTATATTATAGCAATTTCAAGGAGCAATTTGGCAAAAATTGCAGAACTTGATGTAAAAAACGCCAGCCGTGGTTACGGTGGCGTTTTTGTGTTGGTTATTCATCTTTCTCAATTTTAAAAGAATTCACATGGCGATCCAGTGATAAGGCAATATCGTCAAGGCTTGAGGCTGAGGATGAAATATTCTTTAATAAAAGTTTCAGCTTTTCCACTTCCACTTCTAAATGAGATATTTGATTCATCGGGTGAATCGCTGCCTCAGGTGTTTTCTGGTAGTCACTCGGAGAAGCTATGGGGTTTGCTTGGCACAGGGTTGATATTTTCTTTAGAAGCTGTAAGGCTTCTTCGGTTTTGTCTAATTGCTTATTCAGTATGATTTGTTCAAGCAGATGATTTAATTGGTGAACCGTTTCTTGAAACTCAGTATGTAAGGCTTTGTTGGAAGCAAAGGCGTAGCTTTGTAATAAAGGGATAGAATCCCCTTGTAAATCCTTCACGCCCTTTTCAATTCCCTGTAAGGCGTTTTTGGATTCGGTGATGTCGATGAGTAAGCGTTGTGAGGCTTCTTTTAGTTTGGTGGAATTCGAAAGGATTCTCCCGATGAGTAGTGAGATATTGTTAAGCATGACATTGAAAGCATTGCCTAGCACGCTAAATTCATCATCAGAGAAATGCTTCAGTCTTACCGTTAGGTTCCCGCTTTGACATTGGCGCATTACTATCATCAGTTCATTAATTGGTTTAAAAAAAGTATTGGATAATAGTAATGCAATCGATGCGGAGATAGCGACAACGACCAGTATAGCCAGAATCAGCATTTTAGATAATTGATGGGTCGTATTAAATATTTCAGATTCATAACTTCCCGTGACGATATACCAGTTCCAAGGCTCATAGTACATAAAATAAGCAATCTTGGTTCGACCATTAAACTCATAAGTAACGGAACCATTTTTCTTCTGAATGATTTCTTTCACCCAGGGATACTCTAAGGCGTTTTTGCCTTGTAAAGTAGGATGGATAATCATCATTCCTGATGGGTCAAGAATAAAAGCATAGCCAGTTTCACCAACTACAATGTTTTTTATTGCAGCAATCATTTCGTACTCCTGTTCGCGACGTCCGAGGACGAAAGCGCCAATGAGTTTTCCACTACTATCCCAGATTGGCTGATAAATGGTAGCATGCATAATTCCTTCGACGCTGGCTCTGCCCAGATATTGCTGGCCGTTTATTAGCCTTTCGTAAACATTACCTGAATCAATATATGTTCCAGAAATTCTAGAACCGTCTGGCTGTCTGACATTTGTACTGACTCTGATAAATTTGTTATTATGTAATTGAAAGATCGTAGCTGGCAGTTTTTCCTTTCCGATTAAACTATCAACTAAAGTAGAATCGTCGGTTATTTTTTGATTCCCAATATACCAAGTGGGTAGACGATAACCACCGATATCCACCATATTATCATAATCAAAACGACTATTTCCCAAAGAATTTAGTCTTTCTACAAAAGATGCGTCGGCGCTCTCTAACCAACGTGACAATACCTTTTGCTGCGTATCAACCATATTATAAATACCTGTATTAATATTGGTGATCGTTTCTTCATTCTGTTTTGCAATCTTTTGAGAGATCAGGTAATAACTGAATCCACCTATGACGATCATTGGAATTACGGCGGCAAGAATGAACCAAATAAATAAACGTGATTTAATGCTCGATTTAATGCTTGGCTTCATAGGTGAACCTCCCTTTTACAAACAGGTAATAAATATGCTAACATTATACTATCTTGTTACTTATTGTACAATTTGATAAAATCAAAGTATACTAATTTTTTTGAAATATCTTAATTTTAGAAAAAATAATTTAGATAAAGCTCAACTATGGAACTTAGTGGAATTCCCTACTTATAAGTGCGAATGAAATGGTAAGTTAAGGAGGAGGATATCCTTGAAGATAAGGCAAATTATGGATCATTTTTTTACGATATGTTCCTCCTCTGACACTATTTCAGCAATTGCCGAAAGAATGGCAATCTCTAAAGTCTCTTTTGTTATAGTTGTTGATCATAGAAATATGTATAAAGGTGTTATTAGGGCTTCCTCATTATTGGTTAGAAATTGGCAGGAGCATTCATTAGGGGATTTCTTACAGGAAATTCCTCCCCTGGTGGAAAGTGATCATATAACTTCGCTGAAGAAGGTTGTCTTAGACATTGTACCGGTAATCAATGAGGAACGGAATGTTGTGGGGGTTATCAGTTTTAGAAGCTTGGTGGATTATCTACCTGAAGTGATGGCTGGCTGTGGGGAGCGAAATCTGAGTATTGTCAGAAAGGATAAGCAGCATAAATCCAAGTATACGATTGACGACATTATTGGCAAAAGTCATACTATATTGTCACTAAAGGAACGGATTATAGCGGCTGCGAAAACAAAGTCAAACGTCCTCATCTTAGGCGAGACAGGCACAGGAAAAGAGTTGGTGGCTCACGCCATACATAGGCTGAATAGCAGAAGGCACCAAGCCTTTGTTCGAGTAAATTGTGCTGCTATTCCAGATAACCTGCTTGAGTCAGAGTTATTTGGTTATGAGCAGGGGGCTTTTACCGGTGCTGGTAAAGGCGGCCACCCAGGAAAATTCCAAATGGCTGATGGGGGAACCATTTTTTTGGATGAAATCGGCGATATGCCTCTATCGCTACAATCGAAGATACTGCGGGTTTTACAAGAACGGGAAATTGAAAAGGTTGGTGGCCATTTTCCAGTTCCCATTGATGTTCGAGTGATTGCTGCTACTCATCATGATTTGCACCAGTTGATCAAGGAAGACAAATTCCGTCAGGATTTATTCTTTAGGTTGCATGTTATACCTATCCATATGCCGGCGCTAAGAACACATCCCGAGGATATTCCTTTATTAGTAGAGCTGTTTTTAGAGAAAACAGCAGATGAATTAGGGATTGAAAAGCCAAAAGTAGAACATGATTTTATGAAGGCGCTATTTGAGTACCATTGGCCTGGAAACGTACGAGAATTGGCCAATATCATAGAGGCAGCTGTATCTTTGTCAGCGAATGGAATTATCACTTGTGAGTATATACCGGATTATATCTATGCCGCTAGAATTCCCAATAGTGGCGAGGCTTTGCGAGCCCAGGCGGATGAGGCGGAACGGGACGCCATTTTGAAAGCAAGCAAGACTTACAAGGGTGATAAGCTAAAGATTGCGGAAGCTCTGGGAATTTCACGTAGCAGTCTCTACAATAAAATGAAAAAATTTAATATCGATATTTGACGGGATAAACCGTAAAGTGTTAGTTGCTGTGCCTGGTAAGAAGTGGTATAGCTAGTAAAGGTGATTGAGGGTTACTTAACCTCAATCACCTTTTAAATTTATGTACAGAGTAAATAAACCATAGGAGCATTGAAATTATAACAAGCTGAAAATCCAAGAAATTGGACGAATTTTCAGAAAAGTAAATGCTGTATTGGAATGGGCCGCAATAAAGCAAGGGTTCTTGCTTGGCACAAGAATTGCAATAGTATGATATTGGCAAATAAAATATGAAAAGAGGGTGGCGTATGACAGAGTATCTAGTCAAAAGGCGTTTTGAGAGTCCTCTTACCACAGGTGTCGTATTAACAGTTATATGTTTTATGGTAGCACTGATTTATTGGCCAATTTGGGGATTAATTGTCAAATCAATAGCGATTAGTTTAGCTGGTCCGGGTCTAGCAGCCGTTGATGCTAAGGTGGCTGCAAAGTATATTGGCGTTTTAGGCGAAGGGACCTTTTTTTGGATGGTTATTAATGCTTGGATTTGGCAAACATTACTCTTTGGTAATTACGGCAAGTATCATGTAACTGAATTGCAGCCCAAGGCTGGTATTCGGTATAGCTTGATTGGGCTGCTCACAGGGATTGTTGGATTTTTTATCTTAATTGGGTTTATCGGCATATGGTGGAAACCCTTCAGTCTGGGAATTTTATTCATACCTAAGACCGCGGCAGAAGTTCAACTAGCAATCGAAGGCTGGGAAGTTGGTAATTTTTATTGCTTAGCCGTTATTATTACGCAAATTAGTTATGTCGCGCTCTTTCAAAAGTGGCCGTTTGCTGGCAAAGCTGCTGCGCCGATCGATAGTGTTGGGGCAATGGCGATCAGTACGGTTCTCGCATTAATCGTTTGGTTCGCCATGTTTTTCCCCAGCTTGATGAGTGGTTTATCCTTGGGCGGACATGGAATTGTTGATAAGCCATTTGGGTCGTGGGCCGCATTTTTAGCTTTCTGCCAGGCTTTTATCTTCTTCTTTTTAATCCCTGCTGAGGGGGGCGAGCGTTACCCACAGAAATTGTTTGCAAAAACCCAACCTTATGCTGGTTTGGTGGGGCTAGCCATTGCATTGGCAGCAGCACTGATTGTTCCGCCGACCTTGCGTGCGATAGTAGAACCGTTGAATCTCGTGCCTGGAGTACCAGCTGATTTAGTGGTTGCTTCACTAGAATTATCGACAATCTGTTTCCAATTGACCTGGCATCACTTGTTTGATGATTATCCCAGCGCCGAAATCGTTTCTAACGATTTAAATAGGGCACTGATTCGTTTTGGAATTTGGCTAGGCGGCGGGATGATTTTTGGTCTTCTCTGGTTGCAAACGTTTAAGCTTTTATCTTATGGCGGTAATGACTTGGGACTTGGCTATCCGGTCATGGGTCTTCTTGCTGGTCAATTTGCCTTGTTGATGGTGATTTTGTATTGTAATACCTTCTTCGACAAATGGCCATTAGTTTATAAAGTACCTGTTAAAGTTTCAAATAAAAAAAGCTAGTTCAATTTCTGATTAAAGATGACTTCTAAAGCATAAGCAAGCTAGAAGAAGCTACGCAAGCTTATCAGAGCTTTAAGGTGATAATCATAGAAGGGGGAAAATATATGAACAAAGTTATGAATTTAGACGAAGTTATAGAAAAAGTTTGCGATGGGGCTACCATTATGATTGGCGGGTTTCTTGGTATTGGGTCACCGTTAAAGTGTATTGAAAAATTGGTCGAGAAAAAAGTAAAAGATTTAACGGTTATTGCTGTAGTGTGTTCGTATCCTGGCGGTGATTTTGATTTGGCGCCGCTATTCAAAAATAAGCAGGTTAAAAAATTTATTACCGCTCATGCTGGTACTTGTCCAGAAGCCTTGGAGGTCTTTAAAAATGGCGAGCTTGAAATAGAATATTACCCAATGGGTTCATTTATTGAAAAAATTAGAGCAGGCGGTTCTGGTCTTGGCGGTGTGCTAACGCCAACTGGCAATGGCACTTTAGTAGCAGAAGGGAAAGAGAAGCTCACGATCAATGGCAAAGAGTATCTGCTAGAATTGCCGCTTACAGCCGATTTTGCTTTTATTAAGGGATATCGTGCTGACAAACTAGGCAATGTCCAATATCGCGGCGTATCACTTAACAGCAATCCAGTAATGGCAACGGCTGCAACCTTTACTGTTGCTGAAGTAAACGAGATCGTAGAAGTTGGTGGAATTAACCCAGAACTTGTGGGTACTCCCGGGATATTTGTAAAGGCTGTTATCCAAGGGGACTCCTTACAGGAACAGCAGGATGTTCTTAAAGAATTATGGGTGCGGACTGGTCGACTGGCTTAACAGAAAGATTGACGAAATTGGGTAGGGAGGTATATAACATGGATTTTAGAGAAATGATCGCCCGCCGGGCTGCTTTAGAGCTTAATGATGGTGAAGTGGTAAATCTCGGTTTTGGTATGCCAACGGCGGCCGCTAATTATATTCCACCTGGTGTCAATGTAATTTTACAGTCGGAGAATGGGTGCCTGATGTTTGGACCGACTCCCAAGCTGGGAGCGCAAGATGCTGACGTGGCTAATGCCGGCGGGCAGCCGATTACGTTACTGCCAGGCGCGTGCATATTTGATCTGTCAACATCTTTTTCGATTATCAGAGGGGGGCATGTAGATTCCACGATTCTCGGGGCATTAGAAGTAGACCAGGAAGGGAGTATTGCGAACTGGGCGATGCCAATTGCTCCCGGTAAATATTCTCCTGGTATGGGAGGGGCCATGGATCTCGTTGTTGGGGCTCGTAAAGTGGTTGCTACGTTGCAACATAATGACAAAAAGGGGAATTCTAAAATCTTAAAAAAATGTCTCCTTCCCTTGACTGGTAAAGGCGTAGTCGATGTTATCATAACCGACAAAGCCGTATTTAGCGTGACTCCGCAAGGCTTGATACTGAAGGAAGTGGCTCCAGGTTTCTCGGTGGAAGATATCATACAGATGACCGAGGCTGAGTTCACAGTCGCGGATGACCTGTGTGAGTATCGATTATATCCAGGCAGTGCTAAGCTGATCGAGCGATAATCGTAGAAACAAGGAAATCGAAGCAAAAAGATGTCTTAAGCGCTCGTCAGATACTTGACGGGCGCTTCTACTGCAATTGCTGAGAAAAAATAATGGCGACACTTAAAAAGTCTCTAATAGAATACGATGTATAGTATGTGAAAGTAATTTTATCAAGAAAGAGGGGGACTCTATGCCGATAAGAATGTTAAGTCCATTTTCGCTGACTAATGTAAGCACGCAACTTTCGCCGCAAATCGAAACAAGTATCCAGCTGGATCCTGAGGCTGTAAAAGAGATGATGGCCAAAACTGCTGAGAATCCACTACCATCAGTTGTGATAAGTCAGGACCAATACAACTCAATCGCACAAAAGTGCGTTTCATCTGAGATGCAGAATGATGACTTTGCTTTTTCGGTTTCTGATTGCACTTCACCCCAAGATGCGCAAAATTGGCAGGACTATTTCAAAAAAACGGCACTGACATCGCAAAGCATTCGGCAGGATTTGGCTGCGACTAATCCTGATAGTATTGACGGTAATGTATATTACCAAGACTTTAATGGGCCGCGTATTACTTCTGTTACTGACAATGGTACAGACTATCTTAATAATCTTATAGTCAGGACAAGTTTCTACAAGAGTGAGCTGCAAAGCAATTTCCAAGGTGATGATCTGCAAGCACGGGTAAACAGCTTGGATGATTACGTTAATAATCTTGTCGGGAATTTTGCTCAGAAAACAGCCGATAAAATCTATAATAAGCTACAAACCACCGATCCCACGAGTAGCCTCACTAACGAAAAAATAAAAACAGACATTCTAAATATTTTCCAAGATAATTCGCGGCAAATGCAAGAAATTATAAGTAATAACCCGGACAAATGGCAAACGGTTTTAAAAACAGGGGGCGATTATTTAAATTATTTTAGAAGCAAGTTGGAAACAGCTACGACAACTGCCCCTACTACAAACATAGCCGAGAGTAATACCGGCGATGCATTAAATTATTCTGGTCTAAAGAATTTGATTCAAACTACGGCAGGTATAGTCGCTCCTCAAGAAGTTAGTCCAATAAACTTAACTACCAATAATCTTGATGGTATTATCTCTAAAGACATAGATTCTATTATAAGAAAAACGTATCTTTCCAATTACTCTGAAAATCAGCCGTATATACTTTATATAACTGCATAATAAGTTACTTATCTTTGTGGATGAAATGACCTTTTTTCTTCGCAGCTTCATTTTTATTCTTAAATAATGCCTGTGTAGTCAATATCGGTTTTTTGCGGCTTTACTTGATGTGGGGAAAATTAGTATTGACAAGCTTAGAGGCTCCTTCCGAGTTATTGAGTAATTGGGAAGGGGCTTTTAATTTCAATGGAAAAAAGAATGAAGTGTAAGATTTTTGCAAAATATTCTTCCAGGCAGTTAAAAAAACTGAACAGGGAGGTTTTGCCTACTAAGGTTTACTTTGGAGCGGTTTTACGATATATTGGGTGATATAATGCAGCTACAGGGAGACGTTATGTTACCAAGAAAAAGTAACAGATCGGGAATTACTGTTGAGATTATTGAAACAAGAAAACCGTGGTGGCAAGAGATTACTATTTCGCAGTGGAAGGCTTTGGCTGCGGCTTTTTTTGGTTATACGCTTGATTCATTTGATGTGATGGTATATGCATTTGCTCTGACTACGATTGTGCAGGAAATGCAGTTGACTACAATTAGTGCTGGCTTTTTGGCGTCGCTTACTTTATTTGCTTCGTCCTTTGGTGGTGTTCTTTTTGGTATTGTGTCAGACCGCTTTGGCCGGAAAAAGGGGATTATGCTGACTGTCTCTATATTTGCTGTGTTTTCCTTTTTGAGTGGTATTTCACAAAATGTTATACAGTTGGCTTTAGCCAGAACTTGTTTGGGGATTGGTATGGGCGGTCAATGGACTGCAGGCGTTCTTCTACTGGCAGAAACATGGCCTCCCGGGCATCGGGCGAAAGCGATGGGACTGATGCAAAGTGGCTGGGCATTAGGCTATGTACTGGCTGCCTTGGCGACAATTATGCTGTTGCCGTCTTATGGTTGGCGTGCTTTATTTATGATTGGTCTGCTGCCGGCGACTTGTATTTTATGGCTTGTCTACTACATTGATGAAACAGTACACTGGAAGAAGGCACAGGCGCAAAGCAAAGAAAGTCGTATGGACTTTTTCCAGATTTTCCGGCCTGCTTTACGGCGGTATACGGTTGTGATTACGTTGATTAGCACCTTGCTGATGCTGGGGTACTGGGGACTGTTTTCCTGGCTGCCAAGCTATCTGAGTATGCCTGCAGAAAAAGGCGGGGCAGGACTCAGTATTGTTCAATCATCACAGTTTATGATTCCTGTGATGATTGGTGCATGGCTTGGCTATGTGACGTATGGTTTTTTTGCGGATCGTATGGGACGACGACCGGTTTTCTCTTTCTATCTTATGGTTGCTGCTTGTCTCGTTTATTTTTACGGAACTTCACGCGATCCGGAAATGCTCTTTCTTTTAGGCCCATTTGTCGGTTTTTTCGGTTCTGGCGCTTTTAGTGGTTTTGGTGCATTCGCCTCCGAGATATTTCCTACTCAGGCTCGGGGATTTGGAACCGGATTTACGTATAATATGGGACGGATATTCAGTGCAGGAGCGCCTCTGTTTATTGGTTATCTGGCTTTGTTTTACGGACTTGGCTCAGCTCTTTTGTTTACCGGAGCCGCTTACTTCTTAGCTGCCGCAGCGATCTTTCTGCTTCCGGAAACGAAGGGACGTGAATTAGAATAAGTTTTTACAAAAAATAAACTCCTGACATGTGTCAGGAGTTTATTTTTGTTTTTTCTTAATGACAAGCTGAATGATTGCCTTAATATCAGCTCGTGCTTCTTCGCTGAGCGGTTGTCCATCAACAGTTAACTCTTGTTGATCAAGAATATCGATGAGATCAGGAATATGAGGCGTGTTTAAACAGAAAAAATCAATCAAAGCATTTTGGAGTTTTGTTGTTAAATTGGTTCGCTCGTTTCGCTCAATCATACTCAAATAGGCACCAGAAAGACGCACGTTATAGCGATTGCGGATCAGCTCAGCAGCTTCATCTAAAGTTATATGTGTATGGAGTCTTGCTGTACGGACTTGTTCACCAAGATTCATAATCATCACCACGTTATTAGTTTTTTATTCGTATGCCTATTGACAATGGATTTAACTAGCAGTTAAAATAAAACTACCTGTAAAAATGTCACATTTCAAATAATAGGATATTACTAAAAATATATCATATTTCATCTTCTATGGCTAGAAGTGAAAAGCAGTTCCTTAAAACAGATCAAAGAAGTGTTTTCTTTTTTTATTTGAAAAATTTACTGGCAGTTAATATTTGAATGACTGAGTAATCAATGAAATCAATTATGAGGAGCTCTATGTAAAAAATATAAACTATCAGTTAATATAGGTGAAATCAGCAAAAATAATGAGGAGGTTTGGAATGGAAGCTGTAAAGCAAGGTGTTGAAGAGGAACTGGATAGGGAAAGAAAGAAGGAAGACGTGGCGCAATCCTGGTGGCGAGGCGTTACAAAGAAAGAATGGAATGCCCTAATTGCCGGCTTCTTCGGGTATGCACTAGATGCATTTGATGTCATGGTATATGCATTTGCTCTTACAACACTGCTGGGAGAGTGGGGACTTAGTGCCGTGGAGGCAGGTTTTCTTGCCACAGTTACTTTGTTTTCCTCGGCAGTAGGTGGTATTGGTGCAGGGCTGTTTTCTGATAAGCTGGGGCGAAAAAAAGCCATTATGACAACAATTCTTTTGTTTTCTATTTTTACAGGACTGAGTGGTTTGGCGCAAAATCTGGTGCAGCTGGCAATTGCTAGAACGATTTTAGGCCTTGGCATGGGAGGACAATGGACTGCCGGTGTTCTTTTGATTTCAGAGACATGGTCAACTAAAAATCGTGCAAAAGCAATTGGCATTATGCAAAGTGGCTGGGCATTTGGCTACGTTATGGCTGCGATTGCTTCCATGGTTATTCTTCCTGTCTGGGGTTGGAGAACATTATTTATGATTGGAATTATCCCGGGAGCACTGCTTTTGGTCTGGCTTGCAGTTGCTGTAGAGGAAACTGATATGTGGAAATCGATGAAGCAGGGAGAAACTGCACAAAGGGTCAGTGTATGGCAGATCTTTAGTCCGCAGCTCATTCGTTATACCCTGGTGATTACGCTTTCGAGTACTTTTATGATGTTTGCTTACTGGGGGCTATTTACCTGGCTGCCCGGTTATTTGAGCACTCCCGTTGAAAAAGGCGGTGCAGGACTTAGTATTCTTAAGTCTTCCGGCTTTATGATTCCGACGATGCTGGGGGCTTGGGTCGGCTATGTTACATATGGTTTTTTTGCTGATAAGTTTGGTCGTCGCCCTGTATTTGCTATTTATTTAATGATTGCGGCTGTTTTAGTCTATTTCTATGGTTCGGTACGCGATGTTACTACCCTGATGATCTTAGGGCCGCTTGTAGGGATCTTTGGCTCCGGCTCTTTCAGCGGATTTGGTGCGATTTGCTCAGAGTCTTTTCCCACAGCTGTTCGTGGTGTAGGAACGGGCTTTACTTATAATGTTGGGCGGATGATTAGTGCTGTATCGCCAATGGTGATTGGTTATTTTGCCGGTCTGTACGGAATGGGATCTGCACTAGGGCTTACTTCCTTTGCTTATTTTTTGGCCGGAGTCAGTATTTTTCTGATTCCTGAATCCAAAGGAAAAAGTTTGGAATAGGAAAGTGGTCAGCTAAGATTTTTCTTTACACCAGCAAACTCCTTGTGTCATATATAACGAAATTGCACAGGTAGCTTCAGCAGGAATTCATATTAACAATGGAAGTAAGAGTGACATTGATATAGTAATTCAAAATGTTAAGGAGCTTATAAAGCAGCTCATATTCATTGCCAATAATCAGCAATAACTTTGGCACTAGGTAAATATGAAAATATGGAAATATGGAAAATAAAGAAACCCTAGTGTATGATATTAGTATTGTAATCTTTATAATGTAAGGAGCGGACTATGAAAACAATTGGGTTAGGTGGTATGAGTTCCATAATATTATTTACAATGAATTATGCAGCTGTTGAATATGCACTAAAATAGCTTTATTTATTGGGGTTGAAACAAAACGAACGGGCCTGCATCAGTGCTGATACAGGTCCGTTCGTTTTGTAAATAGGGAGTGCGCGTACCGATGAATATCAAGCTGATAATAATGAGTCTTGTGTTTTTTTGTATTTTTGATAAACTAGTTAATAATTAACAGGTTATTTATTGAAAAAAAACTGTTCTTAAGCGAATACATAAGAAAAAAAGTATGCTTATGAGATCAATAACATGATAGCGTTTAATAATGAAAATGAGTGTAGCTATGCTGTAATTATCTCAATCAAAACGAATGATGGCAAAGAGGGGTGTGAGATTACGAATGAAATTGAAAGCAAAAATAGTAACGGGACTTTTTTTATTAATTACATTGCCCTGTCTGACTTTAGGAATCCTTTCATATCGACAAACTGCGGATTCTTTAAAGGTTAAGAGCGAAGAACAGACCGTAAGTATAGCGGAAAAAATGGGCTTGGTGCTAGAGGCAAATATGGAAAGTGCAGATATTTTAGCATATACAGCAGCGATGGATGGTGTTTTTCGCGAGTCGGTATTGTCCGGTAATGGTGAAATGGCCAGAACGACACTGCAAAATTTACAACAACAGAATCAAGAATTATTAGATGGAATATTCATTGTCGACGCCAAGGGAACCATTATTATGTCAAGTCAGGATGGTTCGGCAGGCTATTCTGTAAAAGAACGTGATTATTTTAAACAAACTATGGCAGGCCAAAAAGTTACCAGTGAAGTATTGGTATCAAAAACGAATCATAAATCGATCATTCTTATTACCCAGCCTATTAAGGACAATGGGAAAATCGTCGGTGTATTGGCGGCTAGTGTCAATTTTGACTATCTTGTCCGCCAGGCAGATAGTTTAAAAATTGGCGAAACGGGCTATGCTTATTTGCTCAATAACAAGGGGCAGTTTGTGTCTCATCCCAATAAGGAGCTTGTTTTAAAGGACTCCTTGCTTGAAAGTAAAGATCAGGGGACCGCGGAACTGGCTAAAGCGATGACTACTGGAAGAAGTGGGCAGGGATTTTATGTAGAGCAAGGCCAAACGATGTTAGCTGCATATGTGCCTGTTAAGCAATTTTCATTGGCTGTGACACTTCCTGTTAAAGAGTATATGAAAACGGCTGATCGAATTTTGTATAATACGGTAGCGATACTAGTTATAGCCTTGGCGTTGGCTTTAGCGATCGCGTATATACAGGCTAATTCCCTTGTCAAACCAATTGAACATTTGCGCAGTTTAATGCGCAAAGTGGAGCAGGGGGATTTGACCCAAGGAGTTACAAGTACCAGAAAAGATGAAATTGGTGATTTATTTCGCTCCTTTGACGCTATGCTGCGAGGGCAGGCGGGCATCGTAAAAAACGTGAGAAGCAGTAGTGACCATTTATTTGCTAGTTCGTCACAAATGGCGGCTTCTATCGAACAGGTCGTAGCAGCAGGGAATGATATTACGGAAAATACGCAGGATGTAGCAGAAGATGCTAGGGTTGGCAATGAAGATTTGCAAAAAACCAGACAGATACTGGCGGAATTAGCGCAACTCATCGGGGATGCGAAAATAAAGGTTGATACGGCGGTAGAAAAGTCGCATGCTACAAGCTTAGCCGGTGAAGCGGGGCGCCGTAAAGTTAGCGAAACTGTGAGCTGTATGCAGGATATTAAAGCTGAAACACAAAGTACGGGGAAAGCTATTGAAGAACTGAATCAGTATGCTCAGCAGGCTGGACAGATTATTGAAATGATTACGGCTCTAGCTAAGCAGACTAATTTGCTTGCTCTAAATGCTAGTATTGAAGCGGCGCGAGCTGGTGAACACGGCAAGGGGTTTAGCGTTGTGGCCGAAGAGGTGCGCAAATTAGCGGAGCAATCCGATAGCGGAGCGCGTGATATTAGTGCTTTGATCTATAAAATTACGGAAAACACCAGTAAGGTTGTGGAAGCAATCGATAAAAATGCTCATCAGGTTGCCAAGGGAGTTTTGGCAGCACAGAGCACAGACGATTCCTTGGCACAGATTGATCAGGCTGTAGCGGATACGGTTTTGGCGATTGCAGAGATTAATCAACTCGCCGATCAGGAATTGGCTAATTCAGAAGAGATCGTAGGTCAAATTGAAAAAGTATCTGCTGTCATGGAAAAGGTAGTAGCGAGTTCGCAGCAGGTAGCTGCAGCCATGGAAGAACAAGCTGCAGGCATGCAGACACTGGCTGCCGGTGCAGAAGGAAATAAAGAGATGGCAGGAAATTTGCAAGCGCTGACTTCTCGGTTTGACGTATAATGATGGAGTTTCGTACCTATCCGTTATTAAAGTTTGAGGAAAATATAATTTTATATCATCAAGAAAAGCTCGATGGAAAGGGATTTTTTGGCGTGGTAGAGGATGAAATTCCGCTAAAATCGCAGATTATTAGTTTTGCCGACTATATTGATGGTGGCAGGCGGGTTTATTGATAGATAAATTGTACAAGACATAAATCACGTTTTTGACTGATATATGAGATGAGTCTCGTCGTTTTTTATGCATCATTTGTAGTGAAAAAGACAAGAACGTCTGCCAAATTAACAAAAATTTGGCGGGCGTTCTTGTCTTTTGGGGGATTTCCTCCATGTCCCCACTTTGCTATTTCCTTCGGCCGTTACTGTTGCGGCGTATATGCTGAGTTAATCGTATTTTGTATCATTTGGACGGTAATTCCTTCTGTCCATTTATCAAAATAGCATGGATAGTAGGTTCCGCAGCTCTTGCATTCTATATATTGCTTACCATCCTTTTGTTCTCGCCTATCATACATATAGGGAAGAAGCTCTTGGGTATTATTAACTCCTGGGGCATTTGCATCTATTCTATAAGAATATTCATAGGTAGCTTGGTATTTTAACATCAATTTATCAGAGTTGCAAACTGGACATACAACTCGATTATTATGATGCATATTCGTTCACCTCTATTGTAATGTGCTGATATAATTTTGGCTTCGTGAGGAACTAACGTCATAAGAACTAGAGTTATTCAGTGATATTATGTCCATAAGATAATAGACTAATGCTGACATAAAACTTTTGGGAAAATATCATCGAAATGAAAAAAATACTATCAAAGCATCTTTGTTCGACAATTTTCCTGCTTGTTTTACCATAATTGTTAAATTTATGTAAACGAGTAAAAAATTATATTGAAAAATGTTGACAAGCAGTTAGGCGAACTTATAAAATGAAATAAAAAAGCGAGTGATCACTCGCTCGGGTGGTAAAGTTATGAACAGTTTTTTACATCGAAAAGAGAGAGTTATACTTTCGGCAATCGAAATCATTGACGAGTTGGGCATCCAGGGCTTATCAACACGTGCGATTGCAACACGACAGGGGATTTCGGAGGGAACGCTTTTTCGGCATTTCAAGTCAAAGAACGAGATTATTCTGGCAGTCCTGGACCATTTTTCTCAATATGACGCTGATATTTTTCAATCGGTCAGGTTGAAGGGGTTGCGGACGAAAGAAGCTATCACTTTTTTGATTGATTCTTATGCTATTTACTATGAAAACTATCCAGCGATTACCGCTTTGACACAAATTTACGGCGTACTATCATCAGAGCCTGAATTTGAAGATAAGGTACATAACATTCTGTTCAGTCGCAAGAACTTTCTCACGGAAGTTATTGAGAGGGGACAAAAGCTGGGAGAAATAAAAGAAGACCTAGACAGTGCAATACTAGCTGATATTATTTGGGGCGCTTTTAGTAGTATCTGTTTATCCTGGCGGATGAACGATCGTAATTTTTCTCTAAGAGAAAAGATCATTACCGCCCTGGATATGTTGCTTGAAGCATTTTGTTTATAAAAAACATAACTGGAGGAAGAAGATGAAAAGAGTATTAGTAGTTGATGATATGGTTTTTATGCGGTTAGCTCTGAAGGGAATGCTTGAGAAACATGATTATGAGGTAGTAGGAGAAGCGGAGGATGGTGCCCAAGCGATTGAAAAATACAAGATTTTAAAGCCTGATATCGTGACAATGGATATTACCATGCCTGTGAAGACTGGAATCGAAGCGCTGAAAGAGATTATGGCCTTGGATCCTCAGGCTAAGGTTGTTATGGTTTCGGCCATGGGGCAGGAACGTTTCGTCAAAGAGTCCATTATGAACGGTGCCAAATATTTCGTGGTGAAGCCATTTAAAGAACCACAGGTGCTAGAAACGCTTAACAAGGTCGCGGCGTTGTAATAGAGTACATTGAAGGGGTAGATGGGCGATGTCGGATCAGAATACTTTGGAACCAATGCTTGATCTATATCTGTTTGAAACAGCGCAACTGCTAGAACAGTTGGAACAAACGGTAATTGTCAGTGAAGAGTCGGGCTGCTATGGCGCAACAGAGATTAATGAAATATTCCGGGTGATGCATTCCATTAAAGGCGCGTCGGCTATGATGCTGTTTGATAACATGGCGACTCTCGCCCATTCTCTTGAAGATGTGTTTTTCTATCTTCGCGAGGCGAAACCGGAAAAGGTAGATTGCTCACAATTGTCGGATCTTATTCTCAGTGGCGCTGATTTTATTAAGAACGAGCTAGAGAAGATCCGAAACGTCGGTAGTTCCGATGGGGACGCGAACTCTCTTATCAGCGCCATAAAAAGTTTTTTGGATCAGCTGAAGGCTGCTAATCCCGATTCTACAAAAGCCAAAACCGAATCGTCCCCAGCCGAGATTAAGACTGAGGCTCCTGTAAGCAAGCAGCAGTATTATATTAGTCAGGACAAACCCAGCAGGGCATTTGATAAACGATTTTTTTCGGCGACGATATTCTTTGAGGATAATTGCGAGATGGAGAATATTCGGGCCTATACCATTATCCCCACACTGAGGGAGACGGCCGAAGATATTTCTTACATACCGGACAATATTATGGAAGACGATTCTACGGCCGCGATTATCCGTAAGGACGGATTCAAGCTATTTTTCGCCACAGAACGAACGTACGACGAAATCTATGAGCTTTTGGATAAAACGATTTTTCTTAAAAGCCTTGAACTGATCGAAATCAGTGAACCAGCCCCAGGCAAGATTACGCCGGTCGCTCAGATTGTTCTGGACGAGCCTGAGGTAAAGATACCGATTCCCAGAGAAAAGAACATTGCCGAAAAACGCACTAGCGAAAAAAATGCTGGTGTAGCTGCGGCAAGCAATCAGAGCATGATCAGTGTCAATGTCGCAAAACTGGACATGCTGATGGATTTGGTGGGCGAACTAGTGATCGCAGAGGCTCTGGTCACGCAAAACCCTGATCTGAAAGGGCTTTCCCTGGATAACTTCACCAAAGCGGCGCGGCAGCTAGAGAAAATAACGAGCGAGCTACAGGATACGGTAATGTCGGTTCGAATGCTGCCGCTTGCGGCAACCTTTCATAAAATGCACCGGATTGTCCGCGACATGAGTAAAAAGCTCGGCAAGGAAGTCCGGCTGAATCTAGTAGGAGAAGAAACAGAGGTCGATAAAAATATTATCGAACATGTCTCCGATCCGTTGATGCATTTAATCAGAAACTCCATTGATCATGGAATCGAGTCTGGTGAGGAGCGGGTGGCGGCAGGCAAACCGGCCGCTGGGAGTATTACGCTAGAGGCGAAGAACGACGGCAGTGACGTTGTAATCGTCATTAAGGATGACGGCAAGGGTTTGAATAAAGACAAGATATTGAAGCGCGCTAGGGAGAATGACCTCATTCACAAGCCTGAGAATGAATTGACCGACAAGGAAATCTTTTCCTTCATTTTCTCACCAGGATTTTCCACGAAGGATAAAGTGACGGAGTTTTCTGGCCGCGGCGTGGGCATGGATGTAGTAACCAAAAATATCAACAGTATTGGCGGGGCAGTGCTGATTGACAGCTCTCCTGGCGCTGGAACGACTATTTCGCTGCGGATTCCCCTCACTCTGGCGATTATTGACGGTATGACGATAGGCGTGGGAAACGCCCGTTACACGATTCCGATCGCTGTGATAAAAGAATCGTTTAGACCTAAAGAACAGGAAATTATCATTGATCCTGACGGCAACGAAATGATAATGGTTCGCGGCGAATGCTATCCGATTCTGCGTATCAGTCGGGTTTTTAAGGTGGATCAGGCTGTCACGCGTATTTCGGAGGGCATCATTATTATGGTGGAAAATGAGAACAAAGCGACTTGCCTGTTTGCGGACGAACTGATCGGCGAGCAGCAGGTGGTTGTAAAAGCGTTGCCGACCTATATCAAAAATATTAGGCAAGTGGAAGGTTTGGCGGGATGCACTCTCCTGGGAGATGGTGGCATCAGCCTAATACTTGATATTGGCGGGTTGATGAATCGAAAATACGCCGAGTAGGCGGTAAAGCATGTTCGCCAAGTATTTATTGATGACAGTAAATTCGGAAAATAGTGGTGTCTTCTGGCGCTAGCTAAAAAGGCGAGCAAGAGCGAATAAAGGGATCAAGAGCGGTTAAAAGTGATGGGATGAATATGGGAGGAGTGCTTGTGTCCGAAAAAGTGGAAATGGAGCTAGAATTCGAGGAAGATACCCAGAAGGACAAATTCTTGACATTTCCTATGGGTGCAGAAGTTTATGGCTTGGAAATCAAGTTTGTTACGGAGATCATTGGACTGCAGCCTATTACTAAGGTACCGGACTTGCCGGAATACGTAAAAGGCATTATCAACCTCAGGGGAAAGATCATTCCGGTTATTGATGTACGGCTTCGGTTTAAGAAACCCGCGATGGAGTACAATGATCGGACATGCATTGTCGTAGTTGATATCAGCGGGATTACCGTCGGCCTTATTGTCGATACTGTCGCCGAAGTATTGACAATCGGCGAGTCGGATATTGTTCCACCACCGGAATTGAATCATGGGAGTTATCAGCAGCGATTTACCAAGGCGATCGGTAAGGTGAGCGGCGCAGTGATACTGATTCTGGATTGTGACAGATTGCTCGGCGATGATGCGATGCCGGAGATCGATTAATCAAGATGCAGCGAAACATTGTCTTAGGTCAACTCAATGAAGTAGGAGGAGTACTAAATGTCTTGGTACAATGATCTGAATATCAGCAAAAAATTAATTCTCGGCTTCGTTCTCGTCAGCCTGATCACCGGGTTTGTGGGACTCTTTGGTATCTATAATCTACGCCATATTACTGCGGAGGACAAAGTACTTTACGAAAAATTCACGGTGCCTGTTGGGGAACTGGTGGATATGACGGAACAGTACTGGATTGTCCGGGTGGAGTTCAGAAATATGCTGTTGGAGAAAGATCCGAGCAAGCGAGGCGCATCGGCAGCGAAGATAAAGGAAGCCATGCAGAAACTGAAGGGTTTACTGCAGAACGTCGAACAAACCACTTATACTGATGAGGGCCGCAGGATAATTACTGCGTTTCGGGCTGCTATCGGTGAATATGAAGCTTATCTCGACAAGTTGATCGCTCTAGCTCAGGCGAACCAATTGGATGCGGCAACGCAGCTTATGGAAGCTGACGGACCTAGGATTAATAAAGCGATGGATGAAGGCTTGAGTGGACTTCAGACCCTCAAGATTACACTAGCCAAGCAAAAGGCCGAAGCCAACCAGGAAACCGCTGATAAGGACACAATCGCTGTTGCTGTAATTATAGCGATCGCGATTGCTCTGGCGATATTCCTGGGACTGATGATATCGCGTATTATCAGCAGGCCGATTGGCAAGTTAGTCGAGGCGGCGGATAAGCTTGCCGTAGGCGATGTGAATGTTACTGTTACTGCCACATCAAAAGACGAAATAGGAACTCTGATGCACTCTTTTGCCAGAATGATCGAAAGCATTCACGAGCAGGCGCTTGTCGCCGAGAAGATCGCTGCTGGCGATATGACCGCTCAGGTAAAAATAAAATCGGAGAATGATCTGTTAGGAAAAAACTTACATAAATGCATTAATAATATTAATCAGATGGTTACAGATGTCAATATGCTGGCTTCGGCAGCCGTGGAGGGCCAACTGGCAACCCGGGCCGACGCCGCAAAACATGGCGGTGAGTTCCGAAAAATAGTCGAGGGGATTAATTCTACTCTAGACGCTATTGTTAGGCCGCTCCAGGAAACCACGGAAGTTTTGAAGGAAATGTCAGTTGGCAATCTCCATGTCGCCGTTAAGGGCGATTATAAAGGAGATTATACCATTATCAAGGATGCTCTCAACGGCACTATCGACTCTCTTCTGGGCTATATAAGTGAAATATCGCAGGTGCTGAGCGAAATGGCCAGGGGCAATATGAATGTCGATATTACCAGAGATTATCGGGGCGATTTTGTCGAAATCAAAAATGCGCTCAACCAAATTATCATCTCCCTAAATGAAATTCTGGGAAATATTAATGAAGCCTCGGAACAAGTGGCTTCGGGAGCCCAACAGATTGCTGAATCCGGCGAGGTTTTATCGCAAGGGTCTACTGAGCAAGCTAGCTCGATCGAAGAAATCACGGTTTCCATGGAGCAAGTTGCCGCCCAAACGAAAGAAAATGCGATGAACGCTAGTGAGGCCAACGAACTGGCTACCGCCGCTAAGGATAATGCAGTTCAAGGAAATCGGCAAATGCAAGAAATGGTTCACGCCATGGCCGAGATCAATGAATCTTCCGCCAGTATTTCTAAAATCATCAAAGTAATTGAAGAGATTGCTTTCCAGACCAATATACTGGCGCTCAACGCTGCTGTTGAAGCCGCTAGGGCCGGTCAGCACGGCAAAGGCTTCGCCGTGGTGGCGGAGGAAGTTCGGAATCTGGCTGCTCGCAGCGCCAATGCCGCGAAGGAAACGACCGCAATGATCGAAGGCTCGATCAAAAAAGTCGATATCGGAACAACGATTGCCAATGAAACGGCTGAAGCCCTCAATGGCATCGTGGATGGGGTGGCAAAAGCGGCCACTCTGGTTGGCGAGATTGCGGCAGCTTCAAACGAACAGGCTACGGCGATTGCTCAGATCAATCAGGCGATCACCCAAGTTTCCCAAGTGGTGCAGACCAATTCAGCCACGGCAGAGGAAAGCGCCTCGGCCAGCGAAGAACTGGCAAGCCAGGCTGATCTGCTGAAAAAGAATATAGCTAAGTTCACTTTAAAGCAGTCTTTCGCGAGATTTTCAGATATGGGAAATTTGAATCCAGATATGTTGCGGACGATTGAAACGATGATGAGGAATAAAAAAGAAAGTCACAGGCAAGGGGAACGGATCGATAAATACGAGCCTGCGCTGGCAGCAAAGGGGAAAATCGTCCTTGACGACAGCGAATTCGGTAAGTACTAGTAGGTGGGGTCAGAACAATGAGGCTAACGTTGAAGGGAGACGAATAACGAATGAATTGGTTTCAGAATCTCAAAATCGCTAAAAAGCTGATTGTCGCTTTTCTCGGCGTAGCTCTAGTGGCTGGCGTCGTCGGGGCGGTCGGCATAAATAACCTTTATAGACTAGCTGAGGAAGATACCAGTCTGTTCGAGAATTATACTGTGCCGATCGAGCAAATCGGGAGTATGTCCGATGCCTATCAAAGAAGCCGCATCAATATAAGGGATCTAGTGTTAGATAGGGACCCCGCCCACCAGGCGGAAAACGTAAAGAAAACGGCCGAACGCATCGCCGAAATGAAGGGGGCGACAGCCAGGCTGGCCAATGCCATGAGCAGCGAGGAAGACAGGAAACTTTACAAAACAATAGCAACTGCTGTTCCCGAATACGAGGCATATAGTAAGAGACTCACTAGTTTGATTCAGGCGGGTCAGTACGAGCAGGTCAGTCAGCTGATGGCGACTGAGGGGATCCGCTATGCCGATACTTTCCGGGACTCGCTCGGTAAAATTACCGAGCTGAAAATTCAGCAAGCCCAGCAAAAAGCGGCTAAAAATAAGCAAGACGCTAACGCAGCTATCACCATAATGATTGCTTTCGTTATCGCTGGTATTACCTTGGCGATGGTGCTCGGTATCTACATAGCCCGGGCGATTTCTCGGCCAGTGAACAAGCTGCTTCAGGTAGCCGATAAGATTGCCGAGGGGGATTTGAACGTCGAGGTGGAGGTCAAGACCAAGGATGAAATCGGTGAATTGTCCCAGGCTTTCAATGTGATGGCCAACAATGTAAACAAGACGATGTTTAATATTAATTCGGCTGCGGAGCAAGTGGCGGCAGGCGCTCAGCAGATTGCCGCCTCGGGCGAGGCGCTCTCGCAGGGATCGACCGAGCAGGCCAGTTCTATTGAAGAAATTACGGCATCGATGGAGCAGGTGGCGGTTCAGACGAAAGAGAACGCCATGAATGCTAGTCAGGCCAATGAATTGGCCACTGTCGCCAAAGACAACGCGATCCAGGGGAATCATCAAATGAAGGAAATGGTCCAAGCCATGGCTGAGATCAACGAATCCTCGACTAATATTAACAAGATCATCAAAGTTATCGACGAGATTGCTTTCCAGACGAATATCCTGGCCCTCAATGCTGCTGTGGAAGCAGCTCGGGCGGGACAGCACGGCAAAGGATTCGCGGTGGTCGCCGAGGAGGTTCGCAATCTCGCCGCCCGCAGCGCCAATGCCGCCAAGGAAACAACAGCCATGATTGAAGGCTCCATTAAAAAGGTAGATGCCGGTACAAAAATTGCCAATGAAACGGCAGAAGCTTTGAATGGTATCGTAGACGGGGTAGCGAAAGCCGCCACCCTGGTCAGTGATATCGCCGCCGCATCCAATGAACAGGCTACAGCCATATCCCAGGTAAATCAGGCGATCGCCCAAGTTTCTCAAGTGGTGCAGACCAACTCGGCTACAGCAGAGGAAAGCGCATCTGCCAGTGAGGAACTGGCCGGTCAGGCTGAGATGATGAAAGACAATGTCGCTAAATTTAAACTCAAGTCCACAGGCTTTAATTCACTAGGGGATGATGGCTTGAACCCTGACGTATTGCGGGCGCTAGAGGACATGATGGATAAAAAGCGGCAAAAACAGTCTAAGTCTGAACCTACGCTGGCTCAGACAAAAGCCAGAATCGTTTTGGATGACAACGAGTTTGGTAAGTATTAACAAACAGGTGCTGGAGTGTGTTGATGCGTTAAAACGCTTGGGAGGGGAAAAGTCATGACTGAAGAATTTGCAGCAGAGCTGGAAGCAGAAGATACCCAGAAAGACAAATATCTTACTTTTTCCTTGGGCGCTGAGGCCTATGGCATCGAGATTCAGTATGTCACAGAGATTGTCGGCATGCAGACCATCACTGGACTTCCTGATCTGCCGGATTATGCCAAGGGGATCATCAACCTCAGGGGGAACATCATCCCGGTTATCGACATGCGATTGCGGTTTAAAAAATCTTCTGTCGAAATTAATGACCGAACCTGCGTGATTATAGTGGATATCAAAGGAATTGCCGTAGGCTTGCTTGTCGACACGGTGGCCGAGGTCCTAAATATCGCTGAAACGGATATTGTACCGCCACCGCAACTGAACAATGGCTATCAGCAGCGGTTCATCAAGGCCATCGGCAAGGTGGGCGATGCCGCCAAACTGATTCTTGATTGTGACCGTATTCTGACAGCTGATGAGGTAAACAACCTAAGTGAATTGAACGATAAATAGGGGAGGGCGATGAAAATGCAATGGTTTTACGACAAGAAAATTGGGACAAAACTTATTATCGCTTTCGTTGTTGTTGCCGTTATGGCTGGCATTGTTGGGGCGGTTGGCGTAATCAATCTTTATAAACTGGCTGAAGAAGATACGAGTCTTTTTGAAAATTATACGGTGCCGCTTGAGGAAATAGCGAATGTAAAAGAGGCTTATCAAAGAAGCCGCGTGAATATAAGGGATTTGGTACTGGATAGAGAACCTAGCCATCAGTCGGATAATATAAAAAAGGCGGAGGAGCGCATCGCTGAGATGAAGGGGGAGACAGCCAAGGTGGCCAGAACCCTAGTCAGTGATGAAGGTGGTCGACTACACAAGACGATTGAGACCGCCATTCCCGGATATGAAGCGTATACTAAAAAGCTGTTTGGAATCATTCAGAATGGCCAATATGACCAAGCCAATCAATTGATGGCGACTGAGGGCGCCCGGTATGCCGATCTTTTTCGGGACACACTTGATAAGCTGACGGATAGCAAAGTCGAGTTGGCCAAAGAAAAAGCAGCAAAGAATAGGCAAGATGCTAATAGGACGATCACCATTATGATTATTGTTGTCCTTGCTGCAATGCTGGCGGGTATCGGTCTAGGTATATTCATTGCCCGGATCATTAGTAATCCGGTGAAGAACCTTATGGCAGCAGCGAATAAACTGGCGCTTGGCGATGTCAACGTTAGCGTGACTGCTACTAGCAAAGATGAGATCGGAGCTTTGGTGCAGTCTTTTGAAAAAATGGTCGAAAGCATTCGGGAGCAGGCGCTGGCCGTGGAACGGATCGCCGCTGGCGATCTTACGGTAGATGTCAAGGTGAGGTCGGAACAAGACCTTCTGGGCCAGAAGCTTAGCGAGATGGTCGAAAAAACGAATGAAGTGCTCAATACAATCCAGACGGCATCCGAACAGGTAGCCGCAGGTTCCCAGCAAATTGCCGCTTCTGGTGAGGCGCTGTCTCAAGGTTCTACCGAGCAGGCTAGTTCCATCGAAGAGATTACTGCCTCCATGGAGCAGGTGGCCGCCCAGACAAGGGAGAATGCTATTAATGCTAACCAGGCCAATGAACTGGCTACTGCAGCCAAGGACAAGGCCCAAGAAGGCAATGATCAGATGCGAGAGATGGTTCAAGCCATGGTCGAGATCAATGACTCTTCTGCTAATATTTCCAAAATCATCAAAGTGATTGACGAGATCGCCTTTCAAACAAATATTCTTGCTCTCAACGCAGCAGTGGAGGCCGCTCGGGCTGGACAGCATGGCAAAGGTTTTGCCGTTGTGGCCGAAGAAGTAAGGAACCTTGCCGCCCGTAGCGCTAACGCGGCCAAGGAAACCACCGCGATGATTGAGGGATCCATCAAAAAAGTCGAGGCAGGCAGCAAAATTGCTGATCATACTGCAGAAGCGCTGGATTCCATTGTTGATGGCATCACAAAAGCGGCTGTCCTTGTCGGTGACATTGCCGCCGCATCTAATGAGCAGGCTACAGCTATTTCGCAGGTGAATCAAGCCATCAACCAGGTATCTCAGGTTGTACAGACCAATTCTTCCACAGCGGAGGAAAGCGCTTCAGCCAGCGAGGAATTGTCCGGCCAGGCCGAAGTACTAAGAGAAAATGTGCGTAAATTCAAGCTCAAGCGAACCCATCGCCTAGTAAGCGGCGGCGAAGGTATGAGTGACGAGGTTTTACGGGCGATTGAAATGGTGATGGAAAAGACGAGAGCAAATCAGGCCAAGACCGAAAATGGGAACGGAATACGAGGGTTAACCCTGGCTCAGGCTAATGGGAAAATTGTGCTGGATGACAGCGAATTCGGAAAGTACTAGGTGGCGGATGACTGATGGAACAAATAACTACACAGGAATTTAATGATCTTGTCCAATTTATTAAGAAAAATTACGGCATTAATCTGTCACAAAAGCGGACCCTGGTAGTGGGCCGATTGCACAATTATATCACCCAGAGCGGTTTTGACAGCTTTTCTGAGTACTTTCAGCATGTGGTCCGTGATTCGACTGGTAAGATGGGGATCACCCTTGTCAACAAACTGACAACTAACCATACTTATTTCTTGCGGGAACCAAAACACTTTGAGTTTTTGGAGCAAACAGTACTTCCTCATTTCGCCAAGACGGAGGGGCAAACCAAAGACCTCCGTCTGTGGAGTGCAGGTTGTTCAACAGGAGAAGAACCATATACTCTTGCGATGGTTATTGACACCTACTTTGGCGCTGAAAAGTGGCGTTGGGACACGAAAATTTTGGCTACCGACATATCAACCGCCGTCTTGGAAAAAGCTGGTCAGGGGGTATATCCCAGAAGTCAGATGGATACTCTGTCAGGCAACTGGCAGAAGAAATATTTTCGTAATATAGATGATGAGTCATGTGTTATCAATGAGAAGATCCGGCAGGAAGTAATATTCCGCCGGTTCAATCTTATGAATGAAGTATTTCCCTTCAAAAAGAAGTTTCATATCATTTTTTGTCGCAATGTTATGATTTATTTTGACGCTAAGACAAGACGGGATCTTATCAATCGGTTTTACGAGCATACGGAACCAGGAGGATATTTGTTTATTGGCCATTCCGAATCCGTCAACCGCCAGGAGAGCAAGTACGAATTTATAGCCCCTGCCGTCTACAGAAAGGAATAAAATATGAGCACTGCTAAAAGACGGATCAGGGTGCTAGTGGTTGATGATTCCATTGTATTTCGGGAAACTTTGGCCAGGAAAATAGCCTCCGATCCATTTATTGAAGTCGTGGCGACCGCGTCCGACCCCTATATGGCTAGAGATAAAATACTTGAGTTTCAGCCTGATGTGATGACACTGGATGTTGAGATGCCAAGGATGAATGGTATTGAATTCTTGCGTAAGCTCATACCGCAGTATCCTATTCCGGTGGTTGTTGTCAGTGCGACCAGCGAGAATATCTTTGATGCACTTAATGCGGGGGCTGTGGATTTTGTTACGAAGCCGGATACAAAGTCATTTAATCAGGAAGTATTCGTTCGTGAGTTGATTATTAAGATCAAGATTGCATCGACCGCTAAGGTCGAACAGCCGAAAAGGGAACTCGGTGGCGATCTGCCTGTCTCCGGCGGTGTTGAGCGGGGCGGCCGCGAAAGAATCATCGCTATCGGCGCATCTACAGGCGGTACGGAGGCAATCTATGAAGTTTTGCGGGCTTTGCCGCGGGAAGTGCCTGGCATTGTTATAGTTCAACACATGCCGCCTGTTTTTACTGCCATGTATGCTAAGCGACTGAACGGATCCTGCTGCATCGAAGTAAAAGAAGCGCAAACAGGCGATGCTGTCGTGCCAGGAAGAGCGTTGTTGGCGCCAGGCGGCTATCATATGCGTCTTGACCGCAAGGGCGGCAAATATGTTGTGGAAGTTTTTAAGGGCGATAATGTAAATGGACATTGCCCGTCAGTAGATGTTCTGTTCAATTCGGTGGCGGACAAAGCCGGATCGGCGGGACTTGGCGTTATTTTGACTGGTATGGGTTACGATGGGGCCAAGGGATTATTAAAAATGAAGCAAGCAGGTGCGATTACCTTCGGACAGGATCAACAATCTTGCATTGTTTATGGAATGCCTAAAGTTGCCTATGAGATAGGAGCTGTGGAGAGACAAGCGCCGCTAGCCAATATTCCGCGGCTTATTTGCTCAGCAATTAATAGACGGTAAAAGAGGCGACGAAGGCTTAAAGCTTTAGTGCAGGTGATGATGATGGATAAACGATTGATGGCTCAGTTATTGACTTCCATCGGAGATGGAGTCATCGCCGTCGACTCGGCGGAGAAAATCATATTTATGAATGAGGCTGCCGAGCGGATTACTGGTTGGGAAAGCGCCAAAGCGCATGGGCAGCCCTTCGATGTTGTATTCAATTTATATCATGCCCAAACCAAGAAGCGACTGGCTAGTCCTGTCGCCGAGGTTCGGCAAAGCGGCCTTGCCACCGGTCTTCACGATCAGACCGTTCTGATTACCAAGGATGGGGCGATGAAATACTTGTCGGCAAGTTGTGCGCCTATCGGTCCTCAAGGCAAGTATTTTTCTGGCGTGGTGGTCGTTTTCCGCGATATCTCCCGCTACAAGGTGATGGAGAAAACAATCGAGAATGAAAAAAACAATCTACGGACAATACTCAATTCCGCTCCAGTGGGAATGTATATTGTTGATGAGTCTAGAGCGATAAGGCAGATCAATGGCGCTGCCCTTAAACTTCTGGGCAGGAATCTTGGCGAGGTTATCGGACGTACTTTCGGCGACGCCTTTTGCTGCAGAAATAGTCTGGAGAAGGAAAAAGGTTGCGGCTATAGCGACTCATGCCAGTACTGCGAATTTCAGCGGGCTGTGTCGCTGGCTTTTGAAGGTTTGGCAGTATCCGGCATTGAGTGCAGCAAAACAATTGTGCATAATGGTAGAGAGGTGCTGTTCTGGTTTCGAGCTAGTGCATCTCCGATCGTTGTTGATGGGAAACCCATGGTAATGGTTGCTCTTGTTGATATTACCGACCAAAAACAGAAGGAAAGTTCCATCATCAAAACCAGGGATTATTACCTGCGTATTTTCGAAAGCTTCCCAACAATTATCTGGAGAATCAATATAACAGGTGAAATGGAATCCATCAACGAAACATGGCAGACTTTGACCGGTCAGACTATTAGTCAAGCGGCAGGGCATGGTTGGCTAGAGCGGGTTCATCCTGAAGATCGAAGAAAATGCTTTGATCCAAATTACAGCAGAATTAATGAGAAAGGCTTGTTTGAAGGCGAGATTCGAGTATTGGACTTGAGCGGGCAATATCGCTGGCTGTATTGTGTTCATAAGTTGTACTCCAATATGACCGGTATTGCCGAAGGGTATATCGGTATGGGGATTGACATTACCGACAGGAAAATCGCTGAAGAACAGCTCAAGGGAGCCAGGGATAAAGCCGAGGCGGTCAATAAGGCCAAAAGCGAGTTTCTCGCCAATATGAGCCATGAAATCAGGACTCCCATCAATGGAATTATGGGTATGATTGATTTAACACTCTTGACGGGGCTAAACACCGAGCAGAAGGAGAATCTGGCGACAGCCAAGTCTTGCGCCCGATCCTTATTAGGCATTATTAACGATATTCTTGATTTCTCCAAAATGGAGGCAGGAAAACTTTTGTTGCAGAGCCATAATTTCAAGCTGAGAACGCTGTTGGATGAGGTGATCAAAGCCCACTCGCATCGAGCTAAGAGAAAGGGGCTTGACCTGGACTACACTTTTTCGACCGCTATTCCAGAGATCTTGAGCGGCGATTCTAACAGGCTGCGCCAAGTACTAAACAATTTGATCGACAATGCGATAAAATTCACTGAACATGGCGGAGTAGCTCTGGCCATTAAAGCCAGCGAGACGGGAAAGGGCTCAGTCGAAATCGTTTTTGTCGTCAGGGATACGGGTATTGGGATTGCGCCGCATGAGATGGACAAGTTGTTTAAGACTTTCAGCCAGGTGGATGGATCTACTACTAGACGCTACGGCGGAACCGGATTGGGTCTGGTTATTTCCAAGCAACTCGTTGAAATGATGGGTGGGAAGATGTGGGTAGAGAGTGAGAAAGACCTGGGAAGTACTTTTTACTTCACAATTCCGTTTCAGGTTGGCAGGGAGTTACCGGACAGCCAACAGAAAAAAAGAAATGTGGTCAAAGCCGAATCGCCAATGAATTTGTTGTTGGTCGAGGATGATCCCCTCAACAGGATTGTGATTCAAAGACAGTTAATAACGGCAGGCCACGCCGTTGATTTAGCTGAAAATGGCTCGGTGGCGCTAGAACTTTGGCGAAAGAAAAAATACGATGCCATTCTGATGGATATTCAAATGCCTGAAATGGATGGAATAGAGGCGACGAAAAAGATAAGGGAAGCCGAGGCTGATACAAAAGCGCATATACCCATCCTGGCTCTTACCGCCCATGCGCTTGTCGGAGATAGGGAAAGGTTTCTGGCGGCAGGAATGGACGAATATATGGCGAAACCGGTGCAAATGGAGGATCTGTCAGAAATGCTAGAATCGTTTTCACCGCGTAAACAAAGTTACCGGCTGGCTACTAGCGGCAGCGTTCAACTTAATGAAAGTGGTGATATCGTCATCGCCCCTAGCACCACAAACTCTCTCACAGCAGACCTTCCTGTTCTGGTCGATATTGAGTCTTTAGCAGCCAGCATTGCCGACGAAGTCCCCTCCGACATGGAACTGATTGAAGGAATTGCCCATAAGATTAAGGGCTTGGCAAACAAAATTGGTTCCGATGAAATGAAAAGTGTCGCTTTTAAGGCGGAGCTGGCCGCGAGACGGGGAAATCAGGAAGAAGCGTTGGAACATATCTGCCACATCAGGAGGATGAGTGAAGCCTTTCAGAAAAACGGGTTTATTTCATAGAAGGAGGCGGGGAAAATGAGAATATTGATAGCTGAAGATGACATGATCAGCAGAAAGTTTCTTTTTAAATTCATGTCTCAATATGGGGAATGTGATTTGACCGTAGACGGGCTGGAGGCTGTCGACGCATTTCTGATGGCGCTGAAAGAAAACAAGTGTTATGATTTAATCTGTCTGGACATCATGATGCCTAAGGTAGACGGGGTAAAGGTACTGAAAACCATCAGAGACCTGGAAAATGAAAATGGCATTGCTCCGGAAAATAGAGCCAAGGTGATTATGACAACGGCTCTGGGAGAGACATCCTATGTTCAGCAGGCTTTCGACATTGGCTGTGAGGCTTATGCGTCGAAGCCTATCGATGTCGAAAAACTGGTAAAAGTTATGGAAAAACTGGGGCTGATTGGTCAGCCCACTTGAGTAGAAGGTTATGCTGTGTCAATTTTGTTATAAGCAGCGACAGCCGTTCTGAGTTTGTTTAATTGGTATTTCAGGGGGATAATTATGCTTCGTTTGACAGTGGATCAGCTTCAACCCGGGATGGTGACTGCCCGAAATATTTTCAGCGCGAACGGAAAGCTCTTGCTGGCGCAGAATATTATACTGGACGGACCGATGATTTCCAGGTTGGAGACCATGGGTATCGATTCGGTTTTCGTCAATCATCCATTCTTGGAGATTGAGCCGCAAGAGATCATTAACGAGGCGACTCGGATAGAGACCATCAAATTGACTCACCGAGCCTTTGAACATTTTGAAAAAAAGCAAACTCTCAATTTGATGGGGATACACCAGGTGATGCGTAAGGTCATTGAAGATGTCCTGGAAAATCGCTATGCTCTGGTACATCTTACTGATATCCGGATTCACGGCGATTACACTTTTGGCCATGCTATCAATGTTTGTCTGCTCTCGGTAATGATGGGGGTAAAGATGCAACTTGGCCAGCAGGAACTGTATGAACTGGCTATGGGGGCGATTTTGCATGATCTGGGGATGATGCTGGTTCCGGCCGACATTCGGGACAAAGACGGCCCGCTTTCGTCTGATGAACAGAAAATAGTGAAGGGGCATACGGAAGACGGGTTCAATATTCTTCGCAAGGTAGGTCCGATTCCGCTGGTATCAGCCCATGTGGCCTATCAGCACCATGAAAGCGCCGATGGCTCGGGGTATCCACGAGGACTGTCAGGAGAAAGCATTCATCTGTACGCAAGAATTGCTGCAGTTGCCGATCTTTACGACGCCATTACTTCCGACAGGCCTTATCGCAAAGCGTTTCCGCAGCATGAAGCCTATGAAATCATGCAAGCTTCCCGCGGTTCCAGGCTTGATGCCCAGTTGGTTAGTTTTTTCTTGGAAAGCGTGGCGCTCTATCCGATGGGAGCTACTGTTCTCCTGGATACCGGCGAAATCGGCGTGGTTGTGGAAGTTTTCCCGAAATTACAGGCGCGACCACGGGTGAAGGTTATCGCTGATAAGGCCGGTCGTCCGTGGACCGGCCCGGAAAAAGTTGTTGACCTCACTAAAGATCTGATTAGGTCGATTGTCAAGGTATTATCGCCGGAAGAAATTTTTCAAGCGCGCAACATGGGAAAGCTGTCTTGAAATAGGAATACCTCGTATCTATTGGATGATGTTTTAACCAATGATACGAGGTATTTTACTTGTGGTATGAGAAGTTGGATACTTAATTAATGAGTAGCTGCTTCTAAACCTTGTTTTTTGATGATTGGTAGGGCGTCAGAAGAAGTAAGGAATTCAATCAGTTTATTTCCTTCAACGGATTGTTGTGATACAGCAGCGATCCCTGCCGAAAATATCGTGACTTTTTGAATGTCATCAGGAATGGTTCCTACAAAGTCAATACCAGGAATGGGGAGTATTTCGCTTACTTGCTGAAAGCCAATTTCAAATTCTCCGGCAGCAACGCGTGAGGCAACACGATCCTTTACAACCATTTTGGTCTTATCTTTGATTTCGTTCCATATACCAAGACGTGGAAAGAGTTCCTTGGAAAGATATGTACCGCTTGCGCTTGCTGAGTAGCCTATTGATTTTGCATTCCGTAAGGTTTGTATAAAAGCTTCGGTAGTGCTGATATCCGGTTTAGGCGCACCTGCCGGAACACACATTCCTATTTTTGAAAGAACAAGATCTACATGGCTTCCTGAGACAACAAGTCCTTCTTCGGTTAACTTATCAAGCTCCGTACCTGCCATGATTATGACATCCGCTTTCTCTCCACGCTGAAGTCGAGCGGGAATCGCTGTTGGCGAGGATCCCATCGAAGAACCTGATATTAAGATAACTTTTTTGCCGGTCTTTTTTTCATAAATGGGGGCAAGCTCCTGTAGCGTGGAATAAAATCCACCGGAACACATAACTGTAACTTCCTTTTCGTTGCTTTTTACTGCGAGGTGGTCAGCGGTTTGAGCAAAAGCTGTCCCGCCCAGAGAAGATACCACTACTAGCATAAATGACAAGACCTTAATTAGCTTTAACTTCATAGAAAATCCTCCTTATAATTTGTATAGTTTTGTTTCAGTAACCAGAATATATAGATTACTCAGATTTTATCTTACAACTATTGCAAATTAATATGAAATATATTTTTTATATGGACGTCCATATAATTATTTGATATAGAGGGGGTTATGTTAGGGGAGACTCTTAGCGGTGCGTGGAAATTTGTTTTTATCCTGTCATTAGATAGCAGGTAAAGACAGGAAAGATGATTCGGACAGGTATACTATATTATACATGGAGGAGTTCTATGGATTGGCTTAATGCAATGAACAAGGCGATAGAATATCTGGAAGAGAATATTACGGAAAAGCTTGATATTGCAAAGGTAGCGAAGATTGCATTATCGTCCCCGTTTCACTTTCAGCGGATGTACCATATGATGACTGGAATTACAATAGCAGAATACGTCCGAAGAAGAAGACTGACACTTGCTGCGCAGGATATTATATCTGGTGAGAAAATTATTAATGTGGCTTATAAATACGGATATGAAACACCGGAAGCATTTACAAAAGCTTTCGGAAAAATGCATGGGATGACTCCTTCTGCTGCACGGGAACCGGGGCGAAATCTTAAGGCATATCCTAAACTCTCATTCCATATTTCAATAAAAGGAGATAAAGATATGGAGTATAAAATTGTTGATAAGGAAAGCTTTACGGTAGTAGGTAAACAAAAAAAGATAACGATGGTTGATGGAGAAAATTTTAAACAGGTACCGCAATTTTGGGGTGAATGTATGAATGATGGAACCTACGATTGGATTTGCAATAAAGCCGGGAAACTTGGTATCTTAGGTGTGTGTAAGGATTTTGAAGAAGATAAGTTTAACTATATGATAGCCGTTGAGGGCGTGAACGAAGAACTGCCTCAGGGCTATATTTCAGCTAAGATACCAGCAGCAACGTGGGCAGTATTTGAATCAGTTGGAGCATTACCTGATGCGATACAGGAGCTGACTCGACGGATATTTACAGAGTGGCTGCCAGCGACTGGGTATCAGTATGCTTGTGCCCCCGAGATTGAGGTTTATCCTAAAGGCGATACAACTTCTCCCGAGTATCGGTGTGAGATTTGGGTTCCTATCAAAAAGTGAAAGTTATAGAAGTGAAAATAAGAGCAAGAAGTGTTTTTTGAATTTGAGAATACTTCTTGCTCATTTGCGATTTGAACTTGTTTTTATAACATTACAATACTGTTTTCTGGAAGGCGTATGGGACAAGAAAGCTGTTTTTTATAGGAGATATTCTATTTTCTTGACAGCCAGAAAAAGGTGTTTTATAATATCTTTAATTCAAGATATTATAAATTGCGATAGGTGATACAGTGGAAAATGACGCCATGCCAATTAATCGACAAGCCATGCGACTTTATATTGCATTAACTAGAACGTATAAGAAGTTGCTTGATCGGGATCTGCAAAATATTCGTGCCTATGGACTCAATGCGACAGAATTTGGAGTGTTGGAATTTCTCTATAATAAAGGAAGTCATCCGTTGCAGCAAATTGGGAATCACATTCTCATTACGAGCGGCACAATTACCTATGTGATTGATAAATTAGAAAAGAAAGGCTTGATTACTAGGAGGTCTTGTGAGAAAGATCGACGCATCGTTTATGCGGAACTCACCGAGGCTGGTCGGAATAAAATGTTTAAAATTCTACCGATTCATTATGCAACGTTTAACGAAGCCTTTGAAGGTCTTACTCCTGCTGAAATGGAACAGACAATAGATTTATTAAAAAAAATAAGCTTTTATTCTAAAGAATAAAAGAAATTTTTTTACCTTAAAATCTTTAAATCAAGATTCTTTAATTGAAAGCATAATAAACATATCATGAAAAAATATTTTAATAACGAGAATTCTTGTTACTCACGATAAGGAGGGAATACTATGGTAAAGAAATATTCTGCAGCTAAGCATGGGAGAGCAGATCACGGTTGGTTAAAAAGCCTGTTTCACTTTTCCTTTGCGGAATACTATAACCCAGAGCGTCTGGATTTTGGCGTTTTACGGGTCGTGAATGATGATTTAGTCGAACCCAATACTGGTTTTGAAATGCATCCTCACCGTGACATGGAAATCGTATCTTATGTCATCGATGGCGAATTAACACACGGTGATAGCATGGGGAATCAGAATACCATTTCTCGGGGACACATTCAGTATATGAGTGCTGGCACAGGTGTTTTTCATAGTGAACATAATTTAGGATTAAAGACAGCTCGCTTCTTGCAGATTTGGATAAAGCCTAGTCAAATAGGGCTGAAGCCGCAGTATGGCGATCATAGATATGATTGGGATTTAAGAAAGAACCAATTATTGCATCTAGTGTCATCGCCAGAAGGGGGCGCTCCTGTCCAGTTAAACGCAGATGCCAACTTCTATGCGTTAGAACTGGATAAAGGACTAGAAATGGAGTTCACTGTAAAATCGGATCGACAAGCCTATGTCGTTCAGATTGAAGGAAGTTCTGACATTAATGGAACAGAATTAAATGCAAAAGATGCTCTCGAAAGTGTGGGAGAGTCTCTGCGAATCAAAGCATTGAAAACAATGCATATATTAATCATCGAAATGAAAAAAGCGTAAGCCAGCTTATTGTTTTTCTAAAAGACTGAGGTTTGTCCTACGCTGATAGGTACGAGATTTGTGTAAGCAAATAGAAAAATGAGGGATAGGGAGCGTATTTCGTCAAATTTGAAATACAATCCCTATCCCTTTGCTTTTTAGGGGAGATAAACTCATTTATCAGTTAGCTTTTCTTGATAATTATGCTTTTTATGTTCAATAAAAGCCAGTTGTTGTTCAATTTCATTTTTTTTGGCTAAAAGAAGTTCCTCTTGTTTCAAAACAATTGAATAACGTTCTTTAAGTTCAATTTGGTTTTCATTAGAAAGGTCTATATAATGGCGGATTAAATCAATTCCCATTCCTGTACTTCGCATACATTGGATCATTCGCAATCGCATAATTTGATCATCAGAGAATAAACGAATATTATTCTTATCTCGAGCTATATCTTGGAGTAATCCGATATCCTCATAATAACGTATGGTAGGTTTAGATAAGTTCGTTATTTTAGAAACTGCATTAATTGTATATTTTGGTTCAGATCCATAAATAAAATTTTCCATAAAAAATCTCCTGGATTTTCTTGACTTAAAGTTACTTGAATGTATTAAAGTGAGTGTAACACAGAGAAATACGAAAATCAATTTTGGAGGTAAAGAAATGGATAATAATAAAAAAATGAACCGAATTGATAAAATTTACATTAATGGAGAATTTATAAGACCTAAAGGGACAGACTCAATTGATATTATAAATCCTTCAACAAAAGAAATTATTGGACGTGTCACATTAGGAAATGAATTGGATGCACAAAGAGCCATTGCAGTCGCTAAAGAGACATTTAAGACATTCTCAAAAACTACGATAGAAGAGAGAAGTGAAATGCTTAAAAGTCTTCATGCTGCTGTAATGTCGAGAGCGGATGAGTTAACGCAGGCATGCGTAGAAGAGTATGGCGCTGCAATAAAGGCAGCTGAAGGTCGCACGCAACTTACTGCTAATAGTTTTCTATGGGCTAAGGAAGTGTTAGAAGAATTTGAGTTCACGAAGTACATTGGTAAAGCCAAGGTTGTTCTTGAACCTTTGGGCGTAATTGCTTTGATCACACCTTGGAATGCAAACAATTCTCAGATTGCTATAAAATTAGCAGCAGCTATTTCGGCAGGATGCACCGTAGTTATAAAACCCAGTGAATATTGCGCAATACAGACACAAATTCTAGCGGAATGCTTTCATGAAGCAGGAATACCAGCAGGCGTAATTAATATCGTAAATGGTCTAGGCGGTTCCGTCGGCGCCGAATTAACGCATAATCCAGATGTTGCAATGATTTCTTTTACTGGCTCTAGTAAAACCGCTAAGATAATTCATCATGGTGCTGTTGATACCATGAAAAGAGTTGTTCTCGAATTAGGGGGTAAATCCCCTAATATAATTCTTGATGATGCTGATTTTACCAAAGCTATTCCACGTGCAGTTAGGAGTTGTTTTGGAAATAATGGACAGATGTGTATTGCAGGAAGCCGTCTATTAGTTCCAGAACACCGTCTTAATGAAGTTAAAGAACTTATTAAAATGGCTGTTGAAAATATAAAAGTAGGCTATCCCTGGGAAGAGGATACGTTTATCGGCCCTATGATAAATGAAAATCACTATAATAACGTTCAAAAATACGTAAAGATTGGTATAGAAGAAGGTGCAGAATTAGTCGTTGGCGGGGAAGGGCATCCAGAAGGACTGGATAATGGTAATTTTGTAAAGCCAACGGTTTTTGCAAATGTAACTCGGGATATGACAATTGCTAAGGAAGAAATATTTGGCCCCGTTTTGTCTATCTTAACCTATAGAACCGAAGACGAGGCTGTAGAAATTGCAAATGATACAGAGTATGGCTTAGGCGCATATATAAGTTCTTCTAACATAGAAAAAGCAAATCAGATTGCATCTAAAATAGTTGCAGGAACAATTTATATAAATGATGTCATGCTTGAAATGAAAGCTCCTTTTGGCGGTTTTAAGCAGTCTGGAATTGGTAGAGAGTGTGGCATCTACGGACTTGAAGCGTATTTGGAACCTAAAACAATACTCGTTTCCGATTAGTATGACAGTCGTTTGGTGTGAAACAAAGGCAATATGGTTAAGTAATTGCTTATTTCGGCATTATAATTGATATGGGGAAAGGTATCAGGTATAGTTATAGAGAGTAAAGACTTGCGTTATTGTAAATTTAATTTGTTTTAGTCAAGAGTGTGGCATTAGTTTACAGGTTTTTGATGCTTATCTGTATAAATTTGATAGATTTTTTAGATTGGAGGAGTTTAATTTAAAATAAGGAGGAGATAATCATGTCACTTTTAGAAATTTGTCAGAAATCGCTTTTGAAAAATAATTTTAACTGTGAAATCGTAGAAAATGCAGTAGAAGCAGGTAATAGCATAAGAAATCTTATGGAAGGTATTAAGCCTAAAACTGTATCATATGGTGATTCGGAAACTCTTAGAAGTACAGGAATTATTGAATACTGTAAAATTTGTAGTGATTTCAAATTCATTGATACATTTGACCATGATAAATCATTTAAAGAACAGATCGCTCTAAGAAAAGAAGCACTCTCTGTGGATTTGTTTTTAACCGGAACAAATGCAGTAACCGTTGATGGTGTTCTTGTGAATCTAGATATGATCGGCAACCGTATTGGTGGAATCATTTTCGGACCCAGAAAGGTTATTTTAACTATAGGAATAAATAAGATAGCACCGGATATTCATTCTGCTTTTAAAAGAATTCGCGAGGATGCCGCACCGAAAAATGCGGCGCGGCATCCTGAGTTAAAGACTCCCTGTGTAAGCACTGGTATCTGTATGGATTGTTCTTCGCCGACAAGAATATGTAACAACTGGTCGATAACAGAGAAGTCCTATCCTAAGGGAAGGATACATGTAATTCTTATCAATGAAGAACAGGGACTCTAGTCAGCCACACCTTGGGGGAGAAATTGGTTCTCGCGGGACGGGGGAAGTGTTGTCTAGCCCCACACTTGTTCGGCGATTTCTTTAATAAAAGCAATCTTTTTCCATTGCTGATCTTCGGTCAGAAGATTCCCCTCTTCGGTGGAAGCAAAACCGCACTGGGGACTTAGAGACAAGCAATCCAGCGGAACATACTTTGACGCTTCATGAATGCGAGCAATAATCTGTTCTTTATTTTCAAGTTCTCCTGTTTTAGAGGAAACCAAGCCAAGCACTACTTTCTTATCCGCGGAGATTGATTTTAGCGGCGAAAAATCACCAGCGCGATCCGTATCATATTCTAGGAAGAAGCCATCAACATGGCATTTGCTGAATAGTGGTTCCGCTACAGCTGTATATCCCCCGGAAGAAAACCAGGTAGATCTAAAATTGCCACGACAAATATGCATGGTAATAGTCATATCTGTCGGCTTATTTTGTATAGCCAGATTGATCATCTCTACATACTTTTCAGCAACTTTATCCAAATTGATCCCTTTTTGTGCATAGGCTGATCTTTTTTCCGGATCACAGAATTCTCCCCAGGAAGTATCATCTAACTGCAGATAACGGCAGCCTGCATCGTAGAAAGATTGAATGATTTTTTGATAGGCTATTGCAATATCAGAATATAAGGCATCCTCATTTTTATAACGTTCAATGGGGATATATTGCTCGGCTCTGATGCAAGCAATTAAATGCAGCATCGATGGTGAGGGAATTGTCAGCTTGGCTATGTGGTTTCCCGCAACTGTTTTTAAATATTGAAAATGATCAAGAAAAGGATGCGTGGTAAAGTCGACTTTATCGACAATTTCTAAGGTTGCAGCTTTTGGCTGATGGCCTTTAAAGTCTACAGACCAACGTTCAGCCTTGATTTCTTTGACTCCAGCTAAAGCTGCCAAAAAATCAAGATGCCAATATCTTCGCCGAAATTCCCCATCGGTAACAGCTTTTAGTCCCACAGCTTTTTGTTTATCGACGAGTTTTTTTATTGCTTCATCTTCAACGCGTGTAAGTTCTTCCTGAGTGATTTTATTTGCTGTAAATCCTTCTCTAGCTTCTTTTAAAGCCTGTGGGCGCAAAAAACTTCCCACTATATCATACCGAAACGGTCCTGTTGCTGTTTTGGTGGTATTTACTAATCCATGATCCATCGGGGATCCTCCTTGCTATTCATAATTTTTGTTAGTATAGCATAGGAAAAGTGATATAGGGTAACATATAAAACTTATCCAGAGATATAGCTTTTAGCTATATCTCTGTCTGTGTTGTGCAGGAAAGTCCGTAGCTTTGGATTACTAGCTCTAATTCCTGTAAATAAGCACTTGCTTGTTTGCTCAGTTGCAGCTGATGATTGGAAATCCAGCCAACATCGATCTGATCATCAACTTTAAGCGGAACTGATATGATATTATCACCATTTAAATCGGCGCTGACAATTCCCGTAGAAATCGTATAGCCGTTCAAGCCGATCAAAAGATTAAATAGCGTGGCCCGATCACTGACATAAATGCTTTTTTTATGAAATACCGTACTTAAAATTTCTTCTGAAAAATAGAACGAATTAAATTCGCCTTGTTCAAAGGACAAGTAAGGATATTCCTGTAAGTCATCTAGTGTTACAAAGTCTTGGTTTGCAAGCGGATTTTGTGTACTAATAAAAATATGAGGTTTGGCCGTAAATAGGGGATGAAAATCAAGACGATTTTCTTTCAGCAGCTTCTCGATGACTTTTCGATTAAAGGGGTTCATATACATAATGCCAATTTCACTACGCATATTTTTAACATCTTCAATAATTTCATAGGTTCGTGTTTCCCGTAACGTAAATTCATATTCATCAGCGCCGCTTTGTTTTATCAGATTGACAAAAGCATTGACAGCAAAAGCATAATGTTGAGTAGAAATAGAGCAAAGCTGTCGGGACGGCTTATTATTCAAATATCTTTGTTCTAAAAGTCCGGTCTGTTCCACAACTTGTCGAGCATAACCAAGGAATTCCACACCATCGCGAGTGAGCACGATCCCTTTTGGTGTCCGAATAAAAAGCTCGATTCCAATTTCAGTTTCCAGTTCTTTAACTGCATTCGACAAACTAGGCTGTGTAATATAAAGTCTTCTTGCCGCCTCATTTATTGATCCGCAATTTACAATTTCGATTACATATTTTAGCTGCTGTAGTGTCATTGTGCCCTACCCCTTTTGCATTAAGCTGACTTAATATTTGTTTTGCCAACAGGCTACTTGGATTTATTGTACCATTATTGTAAGGACAAATCTGATTCAAAATTAAATAATTACCGGATGGAGGATTTTGTCATAATAAGTCCGAATATGAGATGATAATGAAACAATCGAAAGCAAATACCTAAAAGAACTTGTGGCTAAATTTAAGATTAGAGGGGGATAGAGTTTATGAATATCATTAAAAGGATGAGCATTGGGAAGAAAATACAAGCAATTTCTTTTTTGTTAATTGTGGCTTTAATTGTGAACGCAATAATTAGTTTTTACTTTGGTAAAGAGACAAACAAAGATGTTGATGAGGTCTTTTCACATCTTTATATGATTGAATGGGCGAATGATCTGCGACAACATAACCGAGCGGCTGAAGGAGATATGTTTAAAGCGATTAATGCCGCTAATGATACGGATAGAAAAGCCTTTTTAGATAGCTTAACTAAGCGCGATCAAAGTTTTGAAAGTCTCTTAGGCAAAATTGAGTCACATGGAGACTTAACGAATGATGAGAAGTTGTTGGTCAAAAAGGTGCAAGATAATCTTAAAATTATACAAGAAAAAAGACCTTTGATTATTGCGCTTACGCAGCAAGGCAAGCAGAGTGAAGCCTTTGTTCAAATGGGGCAATTACAACCGACCTATGAGAATGTTGCTTCTGGTCTTCGCGATTTAGCTAGTGAATTTTCAAAACAAGCAGGGATATTAAAGATCAGTGTGAATGAAAAATATAGCAATTCGGTCCAAATCCAGTTAATTATTATCGTTTTATCTATAATTTTTGGCATAGGGGTAAGTTGGATTATCGCAAGAATCATAACGCGAGTTCTTAAAGCGATGGTAGCACAAGCACTCACTATCTCCCAAGGAGATTTGACGGGGTGCCGGGACGAAAATGCTTGTGTAACAAATTATAGTCAAGATGAGATCGGTCAATTGGAAAAAGCTTTTGGCGAAATGTGCGTAAACCTTCGCGTATTAATCGGGAAAATTATTGATTCAGCTGTGCTTATGGCCGCATCGGCGCAGCAACTGAGTGCAAGTGCGGAACAATCGGCGCAGGCTTCGGAGATGGTGTCAGTTTCCATTCAACGCGTAGCCGATGGAGCGGAAGGGCAAAATAGTGTAGTTAGCCAGGGAAATAGTGCAGTTGCGACAATTGTCAGCCAGCTTGGTGAAACAGCGGAAAATGTTCAAAGAGCCATTGTTATTAGTGACAATATGACGACAGCTACTACGAAAGGCGTCAGTGGTGTTGAGCAAGCGATTGCGCAAATGAAGAGTATAGGCGAAGGAACTAGACAAGTTAAAACTGCCGTAGATAGTCTCGCACAAAGTGGACGTAGTATTGGTGAGACCGTAGGGATTATTAGTGAAATTGCCGGTCAAACCAATTTACTCGCTCTCAATGCAGCAATTGAAGCGGCTAGAGCGGGAGAACAAGGCAGGGGATTTGCCGTTGTAGCGGAAGAAGTTCGTAAACTTGCCGAACAGTCAGAGTCAGCGGCGAAACAGATTGCTTTGATGATAAAAGAAAATCAAGTGCAAATTGATTTGGCAGTACAAGTGATGGAGACCGGAAATAAGGAAGTTGACAATGGTATTGTTGTTGTGGATGAAGCAGGCAATGTTTTTATGCAAATTGCTGACTTAGTAAAACAATCATCGGTTGAAACGGGTGATATTTCGAAAATCGTACAGAGTATGGTGAGTGACAGCCGCAATGTTAGCTCAGCTATGGCGGAAATTTCAACAATTAGTAAAGAGACGGCGAGTGAAAGCCAAACCGTATCTGCTGCGACAGAAGAGCAGACGGCAGCTATGCAGGAAATTGCTGAGGCAAGCAAAAAAATGGCTCATATTGCCCAGGAACTCCAAGATGCGAGCAATCGTTTTCGTCTGTAATGATTTCATAATAAAAGAGTCTTCTGAATTAGCTTGCTGGTAAATGTAATTTTTTAGCAGGAGATGGTGTTTTGAAAATAGAAATAACCCATACCTTATATTGTCAAAGGTGTGGGTTATTTCTATTCTTCACCGCTGAGCAAGGGGAGGGGTGGAAGGGGTGGATGAATAATTAACACAATGCTGGTAGTTCAGCTGAATTTTTTTATGGTCATATTATTGTCAAGCATTGCGATTCATGCTTGGTTTAAGTTAGATAGAAAAGAGCGCCTACATAAACTGTTTTTGGCATTCATACTCATAACGATATTCATTTTGCTGTTAGAAATTTTAAGTGTCTTATTGAATTCTACTACGTATATCCATTTTATTACTGCCCATAAAATAGTAGATACTTTAGGGTTTTTATTGGCGCCATTGGTACCGATTTGTGCAGTATTATATGTATATGAGAGAATGAATAAAAGCACAAGTATAAATAGAAATCAGTTTCTCTGGCTAGGGGTACCTTTGGCGGTAAATAGCATTATATCGCTGGGGTGTTTGAAATTTAATTGGATTTTTTCGATAACGGATGAGAATATTTATGTACGAGGGCCGCTGTTTTTGGTTTCGCCAATCACAAGCTACTTCTATTATTTGGCCAACTTAGTCATTCTATATCGAGCTCGCGCTAAGATTTCGCGAGAAGAAATGGCTATATTGAGTTTGCTTACCCTTATTCCTTCCGTGTTATCAATCTTTCAACTATACTACTTTATCTATCTAACGATTTGGAATAGCGTAGCCATTGCGGTTGTCATTAATTATGTTTTCCTAGTACAAAGTCAGGCGAGGATCGATCCGCTAACACGATTAGGTAACCGCATTGCATATAATGAATACCTTGCCGCCTTGGCTAACAAAAGTAATATTGTTTTGGCCGCAATCAATATTGATTTAGATGATTTTAAGAGTATTAATGATAATTACGGACATCATGAAGGCGATCGGGTGCTGCAACTTTTTGCGAGGCAACTAGAAGAAGTTTTTGAAGGAAAAGGTGCTTTGATTCGTTGGGGCGGCGATGAGTTCATTATATTGATCAATGAGAATCGACCAGAATTTCTAAACCGGTATATAGAAATTCTAAACAATCATATGAACGCTTATAATGTTAGCAGCAACAAACCGTATGATATTAAATATAGCTATGGAATGGCTATTTTTGATAATACCTACAATACGATACACGAACTAATCGAATATAGTGATAAGCTCATGTATGAAGCAAAAAATAAAAAACGTTTAATGAAGAAGGAACCGATATGATTGCAGAATTCAACGCAAATGAAGGTTTTGTAATAGAAGCTGAACAAGCGAATGCAAGCTCTGGCTTTAAGGAATATATAATGAGTTGGGAAAAATAGGAATTGTAAGCTGACTATGGAAAAATACTTGATAGGTACAACAGAAAAAAGAGAAGCTCGATAAATGCTTTATTTATCAGAGTTTCTCTTTTTTAGTCAATATAATGAACCTACCACAAGCCTAAAACCTTCCACCAAGCAAGTCCCACGCCAAGCCAGCAGACTAGATACACTAAGGACATGGTAAACCCGATACGCCACCAAGTACCTTGCGACATATAGCCAGCTCCAAAGTAGATAGGGCCGACGCCGTTGCCGTAATGCGTCAGGCAGGAAAAAAAGTTAGAGAAGAAGCCCATTGTCAGAGCCACAAGCATCGGAGGAGCGCCAGCAGCTCCGGCCACAGCAATAAATGCCGGGTACATAGCCACAACATGTCCCGTAATGGAAGCAAAGAGGTAATGGGAATACAGGTAGATTACCAGGATTGCAATTAAGGTCAGCAGCCAAGGAATCCCTACAAGCGAGGCTGTTGCGGCCTTGCTAAACCAAGCAATTAATCCGTGCTTATTTAGCAGGCCAGCAATCGTACTTAATACGCCAACCCATACCATAGCATCCCAAGCGCCATTTTCGTTCAATACGTCTTTCCAAGTTAGTACGTTCGTTACCATCAGAATAGCGCCACTGCCAAGGGCGATGAGGGTCGCGTCGATGTTTGTCATAGTAGCCGTAGCCCAGAGCAGAATACTGCCAATAAATACGATAAACATGATTTTTTCATCAGTGGACATGGGGCCCATTTTCTTCAACTCTTCACGAGCCAAAGTTGGAGCTTCTGGTGTGTTCTTCTGTTCCGGCGGTAGGATATAGTACATGAGCACCGGGATTAGAATCATCGCTAATGTACCGGGAACAAATGCGGCGATAGCCCAGTCCATCCAACTGATTTTAAGTCCGAACGCTTGTTGCGCAAATACAACCATAACCGGGTTAGCAATCATTGCTGTCAGAAAGAGGCTACCACTCATGCAGTTGGATTGAAATCCGACTTGCATGAGGTAGGCGCCAATTTTTTTTGCGGTCGGGCCGGGCTCCGAATTAAAGGCGGCAGCTAAACTACGGGCAATGGGATATACAATAGCGCCACCGCGAGCGGTAGTAGAGGGGGTAGCAGGACTAAATACATATTCACTTAACATGATGGCAAAACCAAGCTTCATTGCCTTATCGCCGAAGTTCGATATTAAAAGATAGGAAATACGACGTCCCAGCCCCGTTTTACCGAAGCCTCTAGCTAGTAGAAACGCAGACACAATCAGCCAGATTGTTGAATTGGAAAACCCAGCTAGTAGTTCGTTGATTGTTGCCAGACCCAGAAATCCTACAAGGCAAAGACTTACCATTGAAATGGCTCCCAGCGGAATAGGTTGGATGATACAGCCCACAATTGTGGCGACGAATACAGCTAGTAGTTTCCAGGCAATAGGTTTGACACCGGCGGGAATGGGGATGAGATAGATCAGCAGGCCGGTGCAGATTACGATAAGCCATTTTTTAATTTGGTCATTCACGTTAAGTCCCCCGTTCTACTGTTTCTTTAACCCTAGAATCTCTCTTGCTTCAGCTGGTGTAGCGATTTCTTTGCCCATAGCCAGGGCAATATTTTTTATCCGGTTAACGAGGTCGAGGTTTGTAGCTAGGACTCCTTTGGAATAATATATATTGTCTTCTAAGCCAACGCGTACATTGCCGCCGAGTGATAGGGCCATGACGGATAAGATCACATGGTCTTTGCCGATAGCGGAAATCGTCCAGTGAACATCTTTAGGCAGACACTCGAATAAGTAGAACAAGCCCTTTGGCGTTGCTGGTTGTGAGCCGGGCACTCCCATTACGAGATTGATTTGGAGTGGCTTAGCAATCAATCCTTTTTCAGCTAATTGAATGGCACTAAACAGCATGGCTGTGTCAAAGACTTCTATCTCCGGCTTCGTTCCATACTGATTCATTTCATTGGCTAAATACTTCACCGTTTCCGGATCATTCAAATTTGCTTTGGCGGGAAAGTTTGAGGAGCCTGTTGCCAGACTTGCCATATCAGGAGCTAAACAGATCATTTGACCTCGCTCGGTATAGGAGTTGCCAGCTCTACCTCCCGTAGATAGTTGCCGAATAATATCACAGTCTTCATATTTATCTAGTTCCGCCATAATTTCTCGATAGACATTTACATCAGATGTTGGCTTTTCTTCTTTATCACGGGCATGGATATGGGCTACAGCAGCCCCGGCTTGCCAACATTCATATATTTGGGCGGCAATTTCTGCCGGCGTTACCGGTAAATTCGGGTTCATTTCTTTGGTGGGAACATTTCCGGTAGGGGCAATGGTAATAATGACTTTGTTATTCATCAGGCACACTCTCCTTCAAGTTTTTTATTTATTGCAATTTTATTACTATTTATCTTTGCAAGTTATATGCCAACAAAAAAAGCCAGAATGTATCGATATTTTACTCCAGAGTAATTCCGAATACCTGGAATAAAGGATCGAACAAATCGGCTTATTTTTAAGCAGGACAAGTATTTATTTAACAATATCTTCGTTCTTGTTTTCCAGAATAATATTCCGGAAACGTAGAATGGGTCAAATATTATATTTCTTTATCTTTTCATAGAGGGTTGAAACTGAAATTTGCAGTTCTAAGGCGGCTGCTTTTCTGCCCTTTAGCGTTTGATCATGTTTAATAAGCACCTTTCGAATTAACTCTTTCTCATAAGCAAGCATTTGCTCGCCTAAGGACTTTTTTACAGAGCGTAGCCCGCTGGCAGGAACAGCGGCAATCAAAGCTTGCGGTAAGTGATCGGCTTGAATGGTGTCGCTATCACTAAGCGCCGTAGCCAATTCTAAGGCATTGATTAGCTCTCTGACATTACCGGGCCAGGGGTAGTTTGTAAGAATCCCCAAGGCGTATTCACTGATTTTGAAGTGCTTTTTCCGGCGTTGGCTTATCGAAGTTAATTGGGCTGATACAATACTTGGGATATCTTCTTTTCGTTCTCGCAGTGGGGGAATCATAATTTGGGCTACATTTAAGCGGTAATAAAGATCTTCACGAAATTTATTTTGAGAAACGAGTTTTTGTAAATCTTGGTTTGTTGCAGCAATTATGCGGATATCTAAGGCGATTTCCTCTTGACCGCCGACGCGGCGAATTCGTTTGTACTGGAGCGCTCGCAGTAACTTTGCCTGTAACTCAAGGGGCATTTCCGCAATTTCATCCAGAAATATGGTACCGCCATTCGCTAGTTCAAACAAGCCGACTCGTCCGCCTTTTTTTGCGCCGGTGAAGGCGCCACTGTCGTAACCGAACAATTCACTTTCCAGTAACTCGGCGACAAAGGTTGCACAATTTACTACTACGAAGGCTTCGTTGGTCCGTTCACTGGCCGAATGAATCGCGTGAGCGAACAGTTCTTTGCCTGTACCACTCTCACCAGTCAGCAGAACGGTTGTGTCAGCTCGGGCTATTTTTTGAGCAATTGTGACGATATTTTTCAAGCCGCCGCCATGTCCGACAATGTCATTAAATGAAAAGTACGCATGGTGCAAGCCCTTTACGCCGTCGTGCAGCTCTTTCACTTTTGTTTTCATTTCGGTGAGTTGCTTGATTAACGACTTTACCTCAGTCAAATCTTTCGCAACGGTCACAGCGCCAAGTACTGTACCATTTTCTTTAATGGGCTCGATACTAACAGCATATTCAGCATCGTTAGCTTCTTGCTTTATTACATTCACGATCGCTTCACCGCTTTTTACAACTAAGGGCAGCAAGGCATTGGGGCGAACCTGCAGGATGGGGCGGCCAATAATATCTTCGGCACGAACTCCGGTCATTCGGCACCAAGCGGGGTTTACATATTGCACAATCGTATTCTTATCGGCAACGACAATGCCGTCATGAAGTGAAGAAATAACAAGTTTAAACCATTTTTCAATAGAGGCTTCTATTGCTTCGTTCATATCTCTTCCCCTTATTTTCTATGGTATGTATTTTACAATAAATCGAAAGGATTTCGCTAGAACGTACTGGAATGGTTATATATTATACTTTTAATAGCTAACGTACAAGGGGGACATCATATGAAACTTGGATTCATTGGATTAGGACAAATGGGCAGACATATGGCACTCAACTTGAGTAAATACGGCGATAAATTGATTGTCTGCGACAAAAGTTCAGCAGCATTTCCTATGTTCGAAGCAAAGGGCATTGAAGTAACTACGAATCAAGTCGATTTAGCGGATTGTCCAATTATTTTCCTCTGCCTACCGAATACAGAAGTGGTGACGGACGTTATAAATCACTTATCGCCCTTACTGCAAGCCGATCAAATCATTGTCGATATGAGTACCATTGATTACACGGCAAGTGTAGAGTTAGCCAAGAGTCTGAAAGCTAGAAACGTAGAATTCATCGATGCCCCGGTAACTGGTATGGAAGCGCGGGCCATTGACGCTACTCTGACGATCATGTGCGGCGGCAATAAAGATACCTATGAAACTGTGTTGCCCTATTTCAAATATATGGGCAACAACGTGCTGCATATGGGGGCGCATGGCGCCGGTCAGCTCACCAAGACCATTAATAATATATTATTTGATATCAATATTGCGGGACTGGCCGAAGTTCTTCCCATGGCTGTTAAACTTGGCCTAGATCCTGAAAGTATTGGTGCTGTTGTTAATAGCGGATCAGGCAGAAGTTATGCATCAGAGTTCTTTATTCCACGTATTCTTGCAGCGAATTTTAAAGATGGGTATCCCTTAAAGCATGCCTATAAAGACCTGATTGCTGGTGCGACAATTTCGGCGAATCATAGTATTCCTTTGCCAGTAACCCATGCGGCCACGTCAACCTATCAAATGGCCTTACTAAAAGGACTGGGTGACAAAGATAAGGGAGCTATGATCGAAATATTTGAAGAGTTGCTTGATACGAAGTTCCGTAAGAAATCGTAAATCGATTTGCCGATACGCGTCTAAAATGTCATGGCTTTGACAAGAACTAAGCGGCAATTAAGATTCGAATATGAATAATGCACACTCCATAAAGACATCAGTTGTATAATTACATAAAAATCTTGAAGGTCGCTATAAGCTGTGTTATATTAGTAGGAAATACAAGACCTGCGAGAAAAGTTCTCGTCTTTAACCGGATGAGAACTTTTGCATTCTTAGGGGGAGACAAACAACTAGGAATTTTGTAGGATGGTAGTATGGAGTGGTAATGAAATGGGGGAATTGGACGATGTGTAGAAACGTAGGCAAAGTAGGTAAGGGAATATTGTCAATCCTGGTAGGTGTTTTCTTGGCAGCCGTGTTGCTGACTGGCTGTGGTAAGTCAACTGAGCCGGAAAAGGTTAATGTAGGCTTATTGAAACTTACGAGTTCCGCGCCCATCTTTATTGGAATTGAAAAGGGCTTTTTTAAAGAAGAAGGGTTAGATTTAAATGTGGAGTGGTTTGAAGCGGCCCAACCTATTGCTGTTGCGACAGCATCTAATAAAGTGGATATTGGTGCGACAGGCATCACGGCTAGCTTGTTTAATATGGTTGGCGGTGGTCAATCGCTATCTATTGTCGCCGACAAAGGCCGGGAACAGGCGGGATATTCCTCTTCGGCTGTTCTGGTAAGAAAAGCGTTGTGGGATCAAGGAATAAAAAAAGTTGAGGACCTAAAAGGGAAGCGCATTGGCATTACCCAGAAGGGATCCACTTTTCATTATATGATAGGCCGCTTATTAGAGGAAAAAGGATTAACCCTAGATGATGTAGAGATCGTTTCGCTTGGCAGTATTGGTTCGTTAATGGCCAGCTTGCAAAGCGGGCAAGTTGATGCGGTTATCTTGAATGAACCCAATATTAGTAAGGTCGAATCCGCTGGTTACGGCAAAGTAATGGTACAAGTTGGCGATGTCATGGAGTATCAGACTTCAGGGATCTTTTTTTCACCGAAGTTTACTAAAGATAAAAATGTAGCGACAAAATTCCTTAAAGGTTATATAAAAGCAACTCGCTACTACTATGATGCGGTACTCAATAAACAAGACGGCAAAGTAGTGCCTGGTGCAAACTATAATGAAGTCGTTGATATTATTGCTAAATATACGGGAGTTCCGGTAGAAGATGTGAAATCCGGGTTACCCTATATTGATCGTGACGGGAAACTGTTAAGTGCCGATATCCAAACACAGATTGACTGGTATGTCAGCCACAAAATGATGGATAAACCGATTAGTGGTTCTCAAGTCGTCAATACAGATCTGTGGGAAGCCGCATTGAAAGAGCTGAAGTAGGGCTTTCAGGAGGATAGAATGAGAGTAATTATTGAAGACGTTCATAAGAGTTTTTCGACGCGAGGGCAAGCGACGGTTGCCCTTGAAAAGATAAATTTTGCGATTGAGGAAAAGGAATTTGTTGTTTTAGTCGGCCCAAGCGGCTGCGGTAAATCGACACTCTTAAATATGGTAGGGGGTCTGCTTAGCCCCACCTCGGGAAAAATTTATGTAGAAGGCTTAACAGTGGATCGCGATCCTTCGATTGGGATTGTCTTTCAGGAAGTGGGCCTTTTTCCGTGGATGACTGTTTCTGAAAATGTGGCCTTTGGTTTAGAAGCCATAAAATTACCGCAGGCGGAGCAGCAAAAGCGAGTACAATATTATACGGAGCTCGTTGGTTTAACGAACTTTAGTCAAGCTTTTCCGCACCAGCTTTCCGGGGGGATGCGCCAGCGCGTTGGAATTGCCAGAGCTTTGGCGATTCAGCCGGACATCCTCCTGATGGATGAGCCTTTTTCGGCTCTTGATGCGCAGTCTAGGACGTTGATGCAGGAAGAGTTGCTGCGAATTTGGCATCAGACGCAGCTGAGTACGCTTTATGTAACCCATAATATTCAAGAAGCCGTTTACCTGGCCGATCGTGTGATTGTTTTGTCGCGGCGTCCTGGCCGCATCGTGAACACGATACCCATTGATTTGCCTAAATTCGGCAGAGATGACAGTCAATATATGACCGCTTTTAATGACTATGCAGAACAAATTTGGCAGATGATCCGCAAGGACGCCCAGGATGCCCTGCAGGAGGGAGACGAATAATGGCTTATCAACGTGAAGTTGTGAATCGTTTAGCTTCTATCGAAAAAGACGCAGGCAAATGGGTCTCTGTCGTGGCCATGTTATTGCTATTTGTGCTTTGGGAATTGATTAGTCGCAGCGGTGTTGTATCAGAATTGTTTTTGCCTGCACCAACCTCCATTTTGCTGACTGGCTGGGATATGGTGATAAGCGGCGAATTGCTCATAAATGCGCAAGCCAGCTTGATCCGCATCTTAATTGGGTTCTTCATTGGCAGTACGGCGGGAATTTTAATGGGACTACTCTTAGGATTTTCTAAATTGGCTGATGCTATGGGCAATCCCGTGATTTATGCTCTATATCCTATCCCTAAACTTGCCTTATTGCCATTAATTATTCTTTGGTTGGGCATTGGCGAGTTATCGAAGGTTTTGATTATTGCTCTGGGAGTGTTTTTCCCTGTTGTAATCAACACCTATTCCGGCGTGAAAAATCTTGATCCACTTCTCATCAAGGTGGCTGTTAGTTTCAAAACGACTAAGTACAACATACTTCGCAAGGTGATTTTGCCAGGGGCTATGCCGGTCATTTTTGCTGGATTAAAGCTTGCCGCCGGGACGGCTTTGCTGCTCTTAGTTGCGGCGGAAATGATTGCAGCGAAGGAAGGCATCGGCGCGATGATTTTGCACTATGGCGATCTAATGCTGACAACGAAACTCATGGTTGGAATCTTGACGCTATCGTTGATGGGCGTTATTTTAAATCATTTTTTGCAATGGGTGGAAAAGTGCCTTATTCCCTGGAAAAATTAACTCATACTGTATTCAATCATTACGCCTGTACTATATGCAACTCATTATAGTACAGGCGTTTTTTTTGCCCAGGACGGTTTTGGTGTCTCGTATTATTCATTCAAGAAAAACTTTAAGATTGGAAAGGGAAAAAGCCTTGATTGTCAAATAATGATGGAAATGAGAATTTTATATCCGGAGGGATTTTATGGGGGCCTATATAAAACCAGAGAAGAGCGATTTTCTTACAATTCGGTTTTTACTGCTTGCTTACTGGAAGTCGAAGGAAAAGTGGGGGGCGCTTGGGCTACTAAGTCTTTTAATTGTTCTGGCTTTATTTAGCGTATATCTAAGTGTTCGGTTAAACGAATGGAATGTTGAGTTTTATAATGCTCTAGGCGCCTTAGATCAAGACGCCTTTTGGCAATCTGTCCGCGTGTTTGCTCTCATTGTGACTGTTTTTGTTCTGCTTACAGGCTACTCCACTTATTTGCAGATGTTGCTGCAAATCCGTTGGCGCCAATGGCTAACCAAGCAGCTAGTTGATAAATGGCTTGTTAATCATACTTACTATAGGATGCGATTTCTGGGAGGCGCTGGACAAGCTGATAATCCTGATCAGCGAATCAGCGAGGATATTGCCAGTTTTGTAAATATATCAATTAGCTTATTCCTCGCGTTTATTCATCAAGCCGTTAGTTTAGTATCTTTTGTCTTTATTCTCTGGGGGTTGTCTGGTGTCGGTAGCGTTACCCTAAGTGGCGTTAAGATCCATATACCGGGATATCTTGTCTGGTTAGCTATAGCCTATGCTTTGATAGGAACATGGATTACCACGAAAATTGGTCGACTTTTAGTACCGCTGAACTTTACACAACAGCAGTATGAAGCGGATTTTCGGTTTAATTTGATGCGCCTGCGTGAAAATGATGAAAGTATTGCTTTGTTGGGGGGAGAAAAGTGGGAATCGGGCAATTTAAGTGAGCGCTTTCGGTTCATTGTTGGCAATTATCGTCGTCTTATGACAGCAAATAAGCGCTTATCTTGGTGGAAGACGGGATATGAATATTTAACCATGATTTTTGCTTTAGTTGTTGCAGCACCACGCTATTTTGAGAAAGAAATTGCATTAGGTCAAATGATGCAAATTTCTAGCGCCTATCAACAGGTGGCATCGGCCTTATCTTTTTTTATTACGGTGTATACGCAATTATCGGAATGGAAGGCTGTTGCCAATCGTCTGCGCGGTTTTGCTGCTTCCATGGATGAGGCCGAGCTTATGCGGTCAGAGCGAGATAACGCGCCTGTTTCTAAAATTGAAAATGCGATTGCCGCCAAGCTAACAGTCTGTAAAGAGCCTGGCGCCGTTTTGATTCGAGATTTAACGCTCCAGCTTTCTCCTGGTGAGAAGTTATTGGTAACAGGACCTTCTGGTGTAGGTAAAAGCACGCTGTTGCGCAGCTTAGCCGGTCTTTGGCCGCATACACAAGGTGATACAAATTTGACGGAGCCTGTTTGGTTTGCGCCACAAAAGTTATATGCTCCTCAGACCTCTTTGCGGGAAGCACTTTGTTATCCCAGTCAACCGAACCTAAGTGATGAATCGTTAAAAGCTTTGCTAATTGAATGTAGTCTGTCGCAATTTACGGAGCGGCTTGATGAACGACAAGACTGGATGAAAATTCTATCTCCGGGAGAGCAGCAACGGTTAGCCTTTGCTCGTTTGATTCTCCACAAACCCCACAGCGTGTTTTTAGATGAAGCAACTTCTGCTTTAGATGAAGTAACGGAAGCAAAACTATATCGTTTGTTAGTGGAAAAATTTCCGCAGTCCATTATCATCAGTGTGGGTCACCGCTCAACACTTACTGAATTTCACGATAAGCAGTTAGTCATAACGGGCCAAGGTGACTGGAATTTGCAGGCGTTACGATAGAGCCACTTTAGCTTTGAAAAGTTAATAATGATTTAATAGCTACATTGAAATTTATATCATAAATAGAGGAGAGGGTATTAATGAAGTTTAAAAAGATTCTTGTATTGCTTACCTTTGTATTATGTTTATCCCTGTCAATTTGTCAGGCCGAAGAACGAAAAGATGAATGGAAAAGTCCTAGCTTTAATTTTGGTAGTGTGAAAACTGTAGTTGTTACTATGGCTATTGCTCCTGAAGCAAAGTTCGATGAATTTAGTTCGCGTAAGTTGGAAAATATTTATTTAAATACATTTTTTCAAGATAGAAATAGATGGGCAAAAAGTCATTTTCAATTTATTACGCTAAATCAATTAAAAGATCGAGTTAGTCAGGCGACAGGAGAAAATATTCGACAACTTGAAAAGGAAGACCCAGTTCGTTATAAATCCGAAATTGATAAATTTACGCCGATCATAGCAGATGCTGTTTTAAATATTAAAGTAACTGCTTTTGGCTATGACAAACGTTTTGTGCCAGAATCATCTTATACTTACACGGAGCAAGTTGAGTCGGAAGCGGATATGGAGGTTCTAGACTCAAATGGCCGTTGGGTACATAAAAAAATGAAGGTCAGAAAACCGGTAGAGCGAACTGTAGTAACACCGGCTCACTATGATACCTACGCAAATGCCGGAATGGAGTATATTTTGCTTGATAGTAAAACTAATGAAGCAATTTGGATGCTACGTGATATTCGAGAAGCGAATGGGAAAGATCCCATGGGGATGACAGAACGCATTATGAATCGGGCAGCAGATTATATGTTGAAGCTTTAAGATTAGAGGGATCATGCATGAAGAAAAAAAGACGTTCAATAGCTGAAAAGGTGGGACTTCCGCCCGGAACGTTATTACATATTGGTGATGTTTATTCTGAGGAGGTTAAGATTCGCGTAATCCATTATAACGAGAATCTTATCGAGGAAAAGGAGAATCCGCCGCTGGCGCAGTTGAAGGACTTAATGCATCAATCTGGTGTGACTTGGATTGATATTCAAGGATTGAACGCTCAGGTTGTTGCAGATATCGGAATGGAGTTTTCAATCCATCCATTGACCTTAGAAGATATATTAAATACGAATCAACGGCCTAAGTTTGAAGACTATGGCGAATATCTCTGTGTCATTGCCAAGTCCTTAACAATCCAACAAAATCAAATGGGCTATGAGAGTCAACAAATTAGTCTTATTTTGGGAGAGGGATATGTAATCTCTTTCCGGGAGAGGACTGAAGGCATTCATGATGTGTTTTCCGGCGTTTATGAACGGGTTATTCAAGGTCGCGCAAAGTTGAGAACAAGAAAAGCCGATTATTTACTTTATGCTTTGTTAGATAATATGGTGGATCATTATTTTCTTGTATTAGAACGAATAGGAGAAAAAATTGAGACGGTGGAAGAGCAGATTGTTATACATCCCTATGAAAGACTTTTACAAGAATTACATCAACTGAAGCGCGATATGTTATTTATTCGCAAGGAAATCTGGCCAGTTAGAGAATTGATTGGCGAACTGGAGCGCGGCGAGTCGGTACATATTCAAGAAGCGACTTATATTTATCTGCGCGATATTTATGATCACGTGATTCAAGTTATAGAAACCGTAGAGATTTACCGGGACATGCTGTCAGGCATGCTGGATATTTACCTATCTAGTATTAGTAACCGTATGAATGAAGTGATGAAATTACTTACAGTAATTTCGACAATCTTTATTCCCTTGACTTTTATTGCGGGCGTCTATGGAATGAATTTTGAAAATATGCCAGAATTGAAATGGCAGTATGGCTATTATGGCGTTTTAGTAGTTATGGTTTTCTTGACTTCGGCCATGGTAATTTATTTCCGAAGAAAGTCCTGGCTGTAATGCCAACCATATCCGTGGGAGATATTGATTATTTTACTTGCAATGAAAGGATTTGCTGAGCAACTGGCTGACTCCGCTGCCGAACTGAACAAATTAGTTGCAACCTTTACAAGTTGCTTAAAGATTTGGATAGATCTACATATAGAAAAAGCTGTTACTGATTTATTTCAGTAGCAGCTTTTTTGCGCAAATTCGAGGATCTGATTCGTTTTCTTGCTTTGCAATAATGTACTATACCTACTTATCTTTTAGCTGTATTATCCTTGATAACAACTATTGAGGGGTGTATATCATGGATATTACAACTTTTTTTATATACTGCATTATTATAACCTTTACCCCTGGGCCGACTAATATTGTCATATTAGCTACAGTACAGGGATATGGAGTTAAAAAAGCGATGCAATATACCTATGGAGCAACGATTGCCTTTAGTATTTTACTTGTCATTTCCGCAATATTAAATACCATACTTGTAAGTGTAATACCTAAGATTTTGCTGATCATGCAGATTGTTGGCGGCTCTTATATCGCGTATTTAGCTTATCAGATATATAATATGGATACAGTAGATACAGCTGTAGCGGGAGTCGCCAACTTTAGCTCAGGGTTCATTATGCAGTTCGTAAATCCTAAGGTCGTGTTGTTTACTATGACAGTAATTCCAGGTTTTGTTATGCCGTACTATACGGAATTGTATATGTTGGCAATATTTGTTGGGGTTATTAGTGTTATTGGCTTCTTAGCATTTGTGACTTGGGTGCTGTTTGGTGCAATTTTTAAAGAAATACTGCTGAAGTATCAAAAAATAGTGAATATAAGTATGTCACTTTTTTTACTCTATTCTGCTATAATAAGCTCGGGCTTGGTTGAAATGATTAGGTGGTGATGGGCGTGGAAAAGTTTATATATAAAAAATTGTCAAATATCACTGCATTATCGGCTAGTTTTACTGATTTCATGTATAAAAAGCATTGCCATGAAGAATACGCCTTAGGTGTAACGCTACGTGGTATTCAAGAGTATAATTTAGAAGGCAGTTTACATTCATCCTATGCTAGTGGGGTTATGCTGTTTAATCCCGAACAGATACATGATGGTAGGGCGCATGATAGGACGGGCCTTGATTATGTTATGCTTTATATTCAGCCACGGGTGTTTTTAGAGATACTAGGGAAAAGGAATATAGTTCGGTTTGTATCGCCTATTGTCTATAATCAAGGCCTTAGAAAACATATTTTGAGTCTTTCCAATGCCGTTTTGAGTGGAAAAGATGAGGACTTGTGTAACGAATTGCTGCTGTCTCTTATAAGTAAATTTGGACCAACTGAGATTTGTAAAGCGGATAAGAAAGATAGTAAACTAGTTACAAAGGCGAAAGAAATAATTTTTTCTAAACGAGAAGCGGTACTTAGTCTTGATGAAATATGCCAAGAACTTGCTATGTCGAAGTTTCAGTTTATCCGTTTATTTACTGCTAATACGGGAATTTCACCGTATCAGTATTTTATACTTTGCAAGGTACAGCGGGCCAAGCAATTATTAGAACGCAATGAAGATGTTTACTCGGCGATTGCCGAATGTGGTTTTGTAGATTTATCACATTTGAATCGGCACTTTAAGAGAATCTATGGAATAACAGCTTTTGAGTACAAAAGACATTTAATGTAATAGCAAAGAAGTGGCAATCCTTAATATGGGATTGCCACTTCTTTGCTATTATATTTTATTCTACTCAATATCAGTAGTTATTGCCTTTATTCTTACTCTTAGAGTAGTATATAGGTAAAAGCAAGGTAGCTGGTTAAAAGGAGGGTATTATGGATGATTTAATTCATAAGTTGACTCAATTAGGGTTCTCTACCTATGAAGCGAAAGCATATCTTGCACTTCTGCAAAAGAATCCGGCTATTGGATATGAAGTAAGCAAGATTGCCAAAATACCAACAGCAAAGATTTATGAAACTTTGACGAATTTAAAAAACAAAGGATTTATTCTATCAAGTACGTCTGAGCCGGTATTATATTATCCCATAGATCCTGATGTACTTCTGAGCAGAATTCATCGGGAATTTGACGAAAGAATGGAAAGCTTGAACGGGTTGCTAACTAAGGTAACACCAATACCGGATATTGATTTGACTTGGAACCTTTCAGGCTATCAGTCTGTAATTGAAAAAGCCGTTGAAGTTATTCAACATGCAACGAAAGATGTATTGGTTTCACTTTGGCCGCAAGAGGCTGAGGTGCTAAAAGAGCAGCTTGTTTTAGCAGAGCAGCGAGGAATACGGGTTATTGCTGGAGTATTTGGCTCTTATAGTCTCGGGTGTGCCTATACGATAAATCTGGATTCTTGCGGGGATAGCTCGCAAACACGACTAGGTAAGCGATTAAATGTCGTAGTTGGCGACTCAAATGAAGTTGTAGTTAGTGAGATGAGCGGTGATAAGGCAGCGACGGGAATTTGGACGACTACACCTTCCATCATCCTAATTACAAAAGAATATATCAAGCATGATATTTGGGGGAAAGCGCTTATTGATAAGTTAGGAAAAGAATGTTTTGATGAACTGTGCCAGGAAAGTGAAACCTTATCCTACTTAATTCGAAATCGTTGAAAGATCGCAAGATCACTAAATGCTGTAAAAGGAGGGATTTTCTTAATGCGTAAGCAACTAGAGTTACTGAATAACCTCAAAGTTGGAATTGTGGGATGCGGCCATCTCGGGCAAGCCATTACGCAAGTACTTCTCAGGCAAGGAATAAAAAAAGAAAATCTCCTTATTTCATACGGCGGAAGCCCTCAGACATACCAAAAGCTTGCAGCGAAGGGCTTGGATTCGTGTCTTACTACGAATCACCAATTGTTCCAAAGCGCGGACATTGTTTTAGTTACACTAAAGCCACTGGATATTTTTGTACTCAAGGAAGTTGCTATATCAAATGAGGTTCTCGTTGTCTCCTGTATGGCGGGAGTATCAACAGAAATGCTGGATCGGATACTAGGAAAGAAAGTCTATCGGATGATGTTTAGCGGACCGGATACGATAGCATCAGGCAAAGGGGTAGTAACGATGTATCCAGAGAATGATCTTTTGAAGGCGCTGCTTTTCTTGATGAATCAAACCTATGTTGATACAATGACGGAAGCTGATTTGGATATTTTTACTGTTGGCGTTTGTATGCCAGCGGCAATTTTGAAGCTGGAAAGTCCAGTCCAACAAAAAAAGGCGATTGACAGAATTAGCGTCGAATATCCGCTGTTTTCAGAGCTTTATACCTGGGCTTTAGGGGTGTTGCCTTCCTTTCAAAACGGTTCCGATAAAAGGGCCTATATTGAGAGAATGATTACGAAAGGAGGGGTTACCGAAGCAATTATTAAGAGTTTGATTAGTGGGGGCCAACTCGATGATTCCTTAAGGAAAGGAATTGCTCGGACAAAAGAAATCGTTTTTGAAATTCAGCAGTCAATTGATAACCAGGAGGAAGAGTAATTTATTTAACGGAGGGATACTATGGACAAGTTTGAAAATGCTACTATTGTTAAAAAGGCCAATGTGTATTATAACGGAAATGTAACGAGTCGTACCATTTTATTGGAGAATGGAATGAGAAAAACATTGGGCTTGATTTTACCAGGTCAATATGAATTCAGCACACAAGATAAGGAACAGATGGAGGTACTCGCAGGAAAGCTGGAGGTTTTGGCACCTGGCAGTACCGAATGGGAATGCTTTGAAGCCGGACAAACTTTTGAAATACCTGCCAACTCTACATTCAAGGTGTCTACGGATCAAGTGTCTGACTATTGTTGCTCATACATCAAGGCATAAGATTTGTAAATTGCAATAACCAATTTTAGAGCGTGAGATTTAATTTGTAAAAGGGGAAATTGCTAAAGTCACTGAAAGCGGTAGCCGAGGCATTGACGCCATGCAAGAATTTACTGATCAACTGGCTGAGTTCGCTGCCAAGTTGAATAAATTAGTTGTCACCTTCAAAATCTAGTTGTTGCTTCAAGCTTTGGATAAATCTAACGCACAGAAAAGCTGTTACTGATTCATTTCAGTAGCAGCTTTTTTGTGCGAAACGGTTTAAAGGATGGCTTGTTATTTTTGGCAGAGGAAATTAATTACAAAACTTGTTATTTTCATGTTAATATTTATCAGAATTATGAGAAAAATAGCAGGGATTGTTCACTAATTAACGAATAGCTTAAAAACATAGCCATTTTAATAACACAAATTTTAAAAAGAGGAGGAACCGAAGCGTGAAAAGCATTCAGACTAAATTGACAGTTATAATATTGAGCATTTTTGTAGTTGCTACAGCGACTTTAGGGGGATTAAACTACTGGAAAGCTAAAGCTATTATTTTTGAAGATGTAACAACAAACTTGAAGAATGAAGCGCAAGATACGGCTGGATTGATTGATAACTGGCTTGAAACTAGTAAGCTGGAATTAGCCGGTATTGCTACATCGCCGGTACTTCAAGCAGCAAAAGGTGAAGATATTGTTCCTTATCTTAAGTATCTTAAGCGGGAAAGAGGACGTTATGAAAATTACGGTTTTGTTTTTCCTGATGGTAAATATTATGATGAGGCAGGGAGTAGCGGTTCGCTGAAAGATCGAGCTTATATTCAGAAAGCTTTGCAGGGAGAAGCAGCGGTCTCAGATCCGGTTATTTCGCGCGGAACCGGAATATTAGTTACCCTTGTAGCTGTTCCGGTTAAGTCCAACAATCAAGTGGTTGGCGCTTTGTTTGGTGCAATCAGTATGGAAAATATGACAGAAAAAGTGCTGGGAAAAAAGGTGGGTGATACTGGCTATGCGACGCTAATTCGCTCTGATGGGCTTACGATTATTCATCCTGATAAAAGTTTTGTAATGCAAGTAAATCCTGTTACAGATACTCGATTTTCTGAAGAGATTCGCTCTATCCATGCGAATATTATCAAAGGTGGAAAAGGCGTAACGCAATATTCTTATGCAGGTGTTTCGAAAATAGTAGCGTTTACGCCGCTAAACAATGCGAAATGGTTTCTCACGATCAATGTCCCGACTGCAGAAGTGACGGAATCGTTATCATCCTTAACCTGGATTTCACTAGTGACTATTCTCGTTGTTCTTGTGCTTACTGGTATTATTATTGCGTTCTTTGCTCGGCGAATTGCCCAACCAATTCAATCACTGGAATTGGCAGCTAATAAAATAGCGTCTGGTGATTTGTCACAAACGAATCTCAACATTCAATCGAATGATGAAATCGGGCGCCTGGCCAAAAGCTTTGAGAAGATGACCCAAAATATTAGTTGGTTAATTCAGCAGATATCGAATAATGCAGAACAGCTAGCTGCGTCTAGTGAGGAGCTCACGGCTAGCGCGGATGAGTCAACGCAGGCAGCCAATCAGGTTGCTGGTTTGATTCAGGAAGCTGCCACCGATGCATCAACGCAGATGAGAGCAGCAGATGAATCATCTGCTAGTGTAACTGAAATTTCTCTTCGCATCGAAGAGGTTGCCAGTAATGCCAATTCTGTGGCCAATCAGACCGAGTCGGCAACGGCTAAAGCGCTTCAAGGCGAAGCCGCGGTAGACAAAGCGGTTACTCAAATGGGACAGATTGAACAAACTGTCAACACCTCGGCGCAAGTGGTAGTAAAATTAGGAGAACGATCTCATGAAATTGGTCAAATTGTGGAGGTTATTTCTGGAATTGCTGGACAAACTAATTTACTTGCTCTCAATGCTGCTATTGAGGCTGCTCGTGCAGGAGAACAAGGGAAAGGTTTTGCTGTAGTAGCGGAGGAAGTGAGGAAATTAGCGGAACAATCTGAGGTAGCAGCGAAAAAGATCTCTGATCTGATTGTTGAAATTCAAACAGATACGGGTAAGGCTGTTCAGGCTATGGAACAAGGGACTCAAGAGGTCAAAATCGGAGCAGAAGTTGTAAATGCCGCAGGCGTTTCTTTTCGGGAAATTGCTGTTTTGGTGACTGATGTATCTGGGCAGGTTAAAAATATGTCTAAGGCGATTCAAGACATGTCGCAAGGCAGCCAAAGAATTGTAAAATCCGTCAATGCGATTAATGGCTTGAGTAAGAAAAATGAAGGGGCCTTCCAGGGGGTATCAGCAGCAACGGAAGAACAATTGGCATCTATGACTGAAATTGCACGAGCTAGTCGAGCTTTGGCAACACTGGCGCAAGAATTGCAAATTGCCGTAAAAAATTTTAGAACATGATTGATTTATGAAATAGCTTTATAAAAAGGACAAGGAATTTGACGTTGCGTCAGTTCCTTGTCCTTTTTCGTTAGGCCTGGTAGCGCAGGCCATTTACCATGATTTGCATAACTCGTTTCATTTCCTGTTTTAAGTCGATAGAGCCGTCGTAGAGGCACCATTCATAGACGACGCCGCGGCCTGCTATGAAGAGAATGTTAGTTATTTCTTGGGGCGATAGGCTGGGAGAAATCTGTTGCGACTGTTGTCCTGCTACAATAATTGCACAAAGTATGTTTTGCATAGCGCGGCCTTTAGTAATAAACATCTTATTGTCTGCCGTATAGAGTTTTTTTACCATGTCTAAGCCGTTTAATAGGGTAAAGTCAGCATAGCGATCAAAGAATTCAACGATTTGATCTAAAGGCTTTTCTGCTTCTAGCTGACTTTCCACGTGGTTTTCAAAGTATTCATCAGCCTTCTTGAAAATTTCACTAAATAACTCAAACTTAGAAGGAAAGTAATAGTAGTAGGTACCGACGGAAACGCCTGCATCCGCAGCAATTTGTTCTACTGTAACCTTATCAAAGCCGTATTTTCGAATGAGCTTTACGCCACAGTCGAAAATTTTTGCTTTGGTAGCGGCAGCTTGTTTGGCGCGGTTTGTCATAGCAACCATAAGATCACCTCGATCAATCTCTATAGATGGGCAGCTACTTCATAGGCATCCCAGATTGCATACATAATGTTTGACACTTTGCGGGCGTCGCCAATCAGATGAAGCTCAGCCATCTCATATTTAAAAGTATGGTACAGAGAATTTTCCGAAGTGTAGCCTACGGCTAGAATTACACTGTCAGCAGGGGAGTCCTGCTCTTGTCCATTATGCTGGATTAAGACGCCTGTTGGTGTGGTTTTTAAAACTTTGGCATCTGTTAGTACAGTAACGCCGCAATAGGGAACTAGTTTTTCTAGCATATCTGAATTGGCATGACAGAGGGGGCCGTTTAGGGCGAGTAGCTTGTCTTGAATTTCCACTAGAGTAACCTTTGTATTGGCTTTGGCCAGCCAAATAGCAAGTTCGCAGCCCACTAAGCCGCCGCCGACAATCACGACCTGATTACCTGGGTCAACTTGTTTTAGCAATACTTCGGCAGCCGAGTATACCTTGCTGTTATCGCCGAGACTGAATCGCTTTGGTTTAGAACCAGTTGCGATTATCAGGGAATCGGCGGAAGTTTCTTTTATCATAGAAGGAGTCATTTCTGTATTGAGATGGATTTCTACTCCCAATTTGTTGAGGGTATGTTCATACCAGGCGACAAGGGCGTGATCATCCTCTTTAAAATCGGGCGCTCCGCCGGGAATCAGATTTCCGCCAAGGCGGCTAGTTTTTTCATAAATCACTGGGCTATGTCCGCGCAAGGCTAAAACTCTAGCGGCTTCACAACCAGCAACACCACCGCCGATAATGGCGACTTTTTTTCGGATTAAGGCGGGCGTTAATGCAGCTTCTTTTTCCCGGCAGGCCGCAGGATTTACGGCGCAATTTAAGGCCGAGTATTCTTGAATGCGTCCCATGCAGCCTTCCTGGCAAGAGAGACAGGGACGAATTTCAGCTAACTTATTGGCACGAAGTTTATTTACGTAATTTTCGTCCGCTAAGAGGGGGCGACCGAGGCTGATCATATCGCAAGCGCCATCATTGACAGCTTGCAGGGCTAAGGCGGGGTTATCCATTCGTCCGGCACATAGAATGGGCACGGAGACGACGTCTTTAATGATTTTCGCGTAGGGGATATAGAGACCTTTTTCTTGATACATCGGGGGATGGCTCCACCACCAGGAGTCATAGGAACCAACATCAATATCGAGGGCGTCATAGCCATAGGCGACTAACAGTTTGGCTGCTTCAATTCCCTCGGGAATATCCCGGCCTTTTTCTTCAAATTCCTCGCCAGGCAAAGCGCCTTCCCGCCAGTCTTTAATAAAGCTTTTCGGACTGTAGCGTAAAGTAACAGGGAAATCCTGACCGCATCTTGCTTTAATTTCTTCCACAATCTCCCGAGCAAAGCGCAGGCGATTCGGCAAGGCTCCGCCGTACTCGTCGGTGCGATTATTAAAGAAGGAAATGGCAAATTGATCGATAAGATAACCTTCATGTACAGCGTGAATTTGTACGCCGTCAAAACCAGCGCGTTTAGCCTGAAAGGCCCCCTCGCCAAATTTTTTAACGATGGTTTTAATTTCTTCGATAGTAAGCTCCCGGCAGGTTTTATCAAGCCAGCGATGTTTGATTGGCGAAGGCGCCACCGGGGGAAATTCTCCTAAATTAGTTGGGATTGTTACCCGACCAAAGCCGCCGCTAAGCTGCAGAAAAATTTTCGCGTCATAGGCGTGGATGCGTTCCGTCATTTCCCGGGCGGTACGGATAAAGTGGAGCGGATTATGGGTGGAACAGGGAACACTGGGCATGCCATGCTCTTCAATGACGTTATCAACAAAAGTTACGCCCGTAATGATCAGACCAGTGCCGCCGCGAGCGCGGGCCGTATAATATTCGATGCCGCGCTGGTTAAAGCCGCCCTCGGCGTCGGCTAGACCTAATGGACCCATCGGCGCCATGGCAAAACGATTTTTAATTTCTAGGGAACCAATTGTTACAGGTTCAAAGAGTTTTTTATATTTGTACGACATACAAGACATCCTCATTTCATCTAGTGTATTCAGTGAATTGATTAAGTTAATTTTATAACAAGCAGAAAGAAGCGTCAAGGCTTGGTATTTTTGTCGATAAATTACCCTGATATGTTTATTCGTTGACAGTTGATTCCAATAACAGTACTATTTAGATAATAATTACGACTAAAATGATGATTATAGCTGAACTGTTGAAATAAAATTTGCCAATATATCAAACTTTAGCCCAAGGAGTGAGACATGTGCATGATTGGAAGGAGAAATATCAGAAAAATATCAATAGTACGATCCCACTGGCGTTTCAATACATTGCGGAACGGGTCTTGGATGGGATTTTAGTATTTGATTGTTCGGGGAAAGTGGTATATACCAATCATGCAGCGTCTAAGATTTATGGGTATTCTGCTGAGGAGTTTAAGCAACTTAGCTTTCATGAATTGTATGCGACGCAAGAAGAAAGTTGTTTTGACAGACTGATGAGATCCGCGCGACAAGAGGCTGTCTTGTGTCAAGAAATTCACAGGAAGCGGGATAAGCTGACGTTTGCGGTAAGAATAAAGTATTGTAAAGTTCGGTTGGAAGAAACTGAATTTCTGATGGGCATTTTTAATGGGAAAGAAGGAAATCAGGCCGATAAGCTGCTTCCTGACGACAGTGAAAAGAACTATCAACTGCTTCACGAAGAGCTACTAGCCGCCTATGAAGAGCTCATGGCATCGGAAGAAGAATTGCGACAGCAATTCGATGAACTTCTAAGCAAGGAAGGAAAAATCTATCAACAAAATACAGTACTGAACTTGCTGCATGAAATGACGGCAGGCCTCATGACAGATAATGATTCTGATGATGCTATCTTTGAAAAGATTGTCGCCGGAGTTAAGGAGCTGTTTCAAGCTCCTCATACATATGTGCATGTTTTCGATGAAGCCAAGAGGACCTATACAGTAAAAACAGGGACTGGGATGTTTACCACTCATAAAAATGAAGTGGATATTACCAAGGCATTAGTCGGACAGGCTTACCGAACTGGTAAAGTTGCCGCTGTAAGTAATTATCATGCTTGGAAAGATCGGTTACCTCATTCTATATTTGACAATGTAGATTATTGTGTGGTAATGCCGCTTAAACAAAAAGACAGGATGTTTGGCGCTCTAGGGCTCGTCTTTGTTGAGCCAGGTCGGGTTTTATCAGAAGAAGAACTTTTTTTGTTGCAACGCTTTGCTGATCTGGCAGCCATTGCTTTGCGTAACTTTTTCTTAGTAGCTTCTTTGCGCAAGAAAATCGAAGAGCATCAACGAGAAGCTAAGCAGCGCAGGCAGTCAGAAGAAAGATTTTTTACAGCTTTTCAAATGAGCCCTAGTGCTGTAGCCATTGCCAGAATCGATGGCACCTATGCCGATGTCAACGAAAGCTTTTGCCAAAGTACGGGTTATACGAGAACTGAATTGATCGGCAGTACACGAGAACAAATTGGCCTTTGGCATGAAGCAGATAAAAAGCGATTGTTAGAGGAACTCGAAAAACAGGGGCAAGTAAATAATCTAGAAGCATGGTTTCGTCGGAAAGATGGACGAGAAATTTGCGGACTGATGTCAGCGAGAATGGTCACCATTGAAGATGAAAGATATATTTTAACGATTACTCATGATATTACGCAGCGAATACAGGCGGAGCGGCAGCGCAGGCAACAGGAAGCGGCACTGATCGATAGCCGGAATATGCTGGCTGTCGCAGCTGGGCTGGCGAGTTTAGGACCATGGGAATATACTCCGTCAACGGGGCTATTTACTTTTAGCGATGAGTTTTATAATATATATGCTACGACTGTAGAACGCGAAGGACCCTCGATGTCGTGGGATCACTATGCTCAAGAATTTGTTCATCCCGAAGATCTGTGGATGCTAAAGAATGAACAGAACTTTCTTATTTTCGGTGAACGGGACGAAGCAATTGAACCGGTCGATGATCTGGTTCATCGAATTATCCGGCGAGACGGTCAAGTCCGTACTGTTCTGGTGCGGCGATTTGCTGTAAAAGATGCGGCAGGTCGCTTTATCAAGGTTTACGGTACCAACCAAGATATTACTGAACGCGTGAAGATTGAAGCCGAAAGAACTCGGCAGGAGGAAGCCATTAAGCATATGGCTTATTTTGACTCATTGACAGACCTGGCCAATCGGCGGCAGTTAAATGAATGGTTAGCTGCTGAAATGGAACATGCTCGTAAAGGTCAGGTTTGCGGCGCTGTTTTGTTTATCGATTTAGATGACTTAAAACTCATTAATGATACTTATGGCCACACTTATGGCGATAAAATTATTGTGGAGGCAGGGCTTAGAATTGTTAGTATAGTGGGAAAAGATGTTTTTGTGGCTAGAGTAGGCGGCGATGAGTTTGTTGTCGTTCTTTCAGGCATTAAGGAACACAGTAAAATCAAGAAAATTGTCTATGAGCTAAATATGGCATTAGGAAGAACCAAAGAAATTTTTGGCAGCCAGTTTCACATGGCGGCGAGTATTGGTATTGCTGCTTATCCTGCTGATGGCAGTACAACAGAAGAAATCATTAAAAATGCCGATAATGCCATGTATGCTGCGAAAAGAGGCGGCAAAAATTGTTGGCGCTTTTATACAGAAGAGATGCAACAGGAAGCCTATCAGGAAATGCGATTGACTAACTCGCTGCGTTATGCCTTGGCGTTACAGGAGTTTTCACTTGTTTATCAGCCGCAGATTGATCCTGTCAGGAAAAAAATCATTGGCTTTGAAGCGCTGTTGCGTTGGCGTAGCGCCGAACATGGCATAGTATCGCCGTTGCAGTTTATACCGCTTGCTGAACGCGCTGGTCTGATTCCTGATATTGGACAATGGGTGCTCAACGAAGCCTGCCGCTTTGCTCGCCGTCTGACAGATCAAGGGTGGAGCGAAGTTCATGTTGCCGTAAATATATCGGCCAAACAAATTATCAGAGATGATTTTATTGCTATCGTTTTAAATGCCATGAAAGCAGCAAAGATTGAAGCGCAACAGTTGGAGTTGGAAATTACCGAGAGCTCGCTGATGGCGTCAATGGAGGATGCTGTCAGTAAACTAATTCAGCTTAAGAACCTAGGAATAAAGCTGTCCCTTGATGATTTTGGTACGGGCTTTTCCTCATTGACTTATTTACTGAATTTACCTGTGACAACACTTAAGATTGATAAGTCTTTTATTGATATGATCACAGCTGAGGTTCCAGGGGTAAAAATTATCAGTTCGATCATTAACATGGCTCACGATATTAATATGAAGGTTGTGGCGGAAGGAGTAGAGACGGAAGAACAATTGGCCTATTTGCTGGATCACCGGTGTGATTATATTCAAGGCTATTTGTTTAGTCGCCCGCTTACCGAAACTTCGGCAATTCAACTACTTATAGAGCAGGCAGAGAATCTATATAAGCCGATAAAATAGTCTAGTGTAGTTAAAGTAGTTGAAGGAGATAAGTAAGATTTATGGAAATATAATAAGTTTGGCACAAATATGTGTTATATTTTTAATATAAAACAATGAATAGATAGGCGGATAGATAATGAAGATTTCGAAGCAAGATGCGTTAATCTGGTTTGATTATTTTTCACAAATGGGCGATAACGAAGCATTTACTGTAAAACATGAAGAGATTGTTTATGCGGTCTTTGCTCAAATTGAAGCAGCAATTGATCAGCGCAATGAACAGCTAATGGCTGAAATTACAGACTTAAAAAACTTAGAAAATAGGACTTTGTTTGTTGGTAATGACAGCAAATTTCCCAAAGGCTGCCGCTCCTGCCTGCTTGGGACAGGGCTAAGTGCAATTCGAAAAACGAACAAATGCAATTTGGAATGTAAGTTCTGTTATAATTATGGCGAGCTAGATGATATTCGGCCCGTTGGCGAGGGCTTATGGGATATTGGCGGCACGAAATTTTATGAGAAGGATCTCGATTTGCTTCTCTCCATTCACAAAAAGCCAACAGGGATTTCTTATGTTTATTTAGAGCCGTTCATGGAAATTGAAAAATACTATTCTATTATTCGAAAATTTAGCGAAGCTCAGATTCACCAGCACTTATACACCAATGGCACGTTAGCGACCGAAGAAACTTTGAAAGCCTTAGGCGAAGCGGGTCTTGATGAGATTCGCTTTAATCTCGGCGCTTCTAACTGTGCCGATAAAGTCATTGCGAATATTGGTTTGGCAAAAAAATATATTAAAAATGTAGGAATTGAAACGCCTATGACACCGGAGTTTTTCGAAGCGTTTTTCAAGAAGAAGGAAGCAATTTTTGCCACTAAACTTGATTTTATCAATTGCGCCGAACTTCATTTAAATGCCAATAATATTGATAATTACTATGGGGAGAATATGTATATTTCTCGCCATGGTTATATATCACCGATTTGGAGTCGAGAACTGACTTTGAAATTCATGAAAATTGCTGCGGCAGAACAATGGGACTTGGTTGTTCATGACTGTTCTAATAATACCAAATTTGCCCGTAGCTTAAATTTGAGCAGCAAAGAAAGCATGTGGTTTGGCGCCAGTAATTATGCCTGTGAGTTTGCGATGATTCCTTATGAAGTTTTTATGCCAATTCTCAATGATGATAATTTTAAGTTTTTACAGGAAGAAGAACTGCCTGAAGAATATAAACCGGAACTCGTTGTGTTGTAGATTTTTACTTTTTAAAAAGTTTAGAATTGAAAAGGAATTTTGCCTGTCTATAGCTAATATAATTAGGCACGTATCTTATAATATATAAAGCGGATCAGAGAATAAGAGAGGTCCAATTACTTCCGGCAAGCATCGCTGCCGGAGTAATTGGGCTTTTTTCTTTTGGAGGAGGGCATATGATAAAACATTTTGACGTAATTGTCATTGGCGGCGGCGCAACAGGTACAGGAATTTTGCGCGACTTGTCTATGCGCGGCATTAAGGCGCTCTTAGTAGAACAGCGTGATTTGGCTTATGGCACAAGCTCGCGGTTTCACGGGCTCTTGCATAGTGGCGGCCGTTATGCTGTGAAAGATGGCGCGGCAGCGCGGGAATGTATTGATGAAAACACCATATTGCGACGTATTGGCAAGTATTGTGTGGAACCAATCGAAGGCTTTTTTGTTCAGGCGAAAGGTGACGGCGAAGAGTATGCGCTAAAATGGTTGAAAGCTTGTGAAGAAACGGGAATCCCTGTATCAAAGCTATCCGTTGACGAGGCGCGCAAACTAGAACCCGCATTATCGCCAGATATCGAGGCGGTTTATCGTGTGCCTGATGGGGCGATTGATGGCTTCCGACTAGTATGGCAAAATGCCCAGTCGGCACAGCGCTATGGCGGCGTTGTTCAGACTTATACAGAGGTTGTAGCGATCCATCATAGTAATGGGCAGGTTACTGGTGTAGTTGTCCGCAATACTTTGAGCGGCGAACAGGAGGAAATTGGTTGTAATATGATCGTGAACGCTGCTGGTTCCTGGGTTGGCAAGATTGCGGCGTTGGCAGGAGTCGAGGTTAATGTGCATCCTGACCGCGGTACGCTCATTGCTTTTAATCATCGCTTTACGAATCGGGTCGTGAACCGTCTGCGTCCGCCTGCTGATGCTGATATTTTCGTACCGCATGGTTCTATTACCATTCTTGGCACTACCTCAGTTGCTACAGATCGACCCGATGATTTTGCTGTTAGCAAGGATGAAGTTGTGCGTCAAATGAATGAAGGCAAGGCATTGTTTGGCGATATTTATGATTACCGTATTTTACGAGTTTTTTCTGGCACGCGGCCCATTTATAGTCCCGGCGGAGCGGGACGGAGCGCCTCGCGTAATTTTGCGATTCTTGATCATCAAGAGATTGATGGTTTGCACGGTCTTGTTACCATTGTCGGCGGCAAGTTGACGACGTATCGTCTCATGGCTGAAAAAACCGTAGATAAAGTATGCCAATTGCTTAAAATTCAGGCAGCCTGTCGTACCGCTGACGAACCTTTAGTGTCACCTGTCCCTGAGACGATTATGAGTGCAGCTAAACAGCATCTGCCAGCTTTTGGCGTGGAACGGGCGGCAGCGCGGCTCGGTAGTCAGATGGAAGCGGTGGCGCAGTGTATCGAGAAGGATAAAACAAAGAGTCAGCTTGTCTGTGAATGTGAAATGGTGACTTTAGCTGAAATCGAAACAGTGGCAGCTGATGCGGCAACTTTTACGCTTGATGATATTCGGCGAAAAACACGTATGGGCATGGGAACGTGTCAGGGCGCTTTTTGCGGTCTGCGGGGAGTCGGTGTTATGGTAACCCAGGGTCTGCATCAAGAGCGACCGGCGACGGAAGTACTCTCTGAGTTTTTGGAAGCGCGGTGGGGCGGCGTGCGTCCTGTTCTATGGGGCAATCAATTGAGAGAAACAGAGCTTACGCGTGCGATTTATGGTGCGACATTAAATATCAATGGAGAGATGCATGATGAAAAAGAGTGATGTCATTGTCATTGGCGCAGGCCTTGCTGGCTTAACAGCGGCATCAGCGGCGGCGAAAGGCGGCCACAGTGTGACCCTATTGACGAAAGGGGTCGGAACACTGGCCTTTGGCGGCGGTGTCATTGATATACTAGGCTATGCACAGCAGCGTTGCCTGCAGAGCCCCCGTGAAATTTTTGCGGCTTTACCTAAAGAACATCCCTATGCAATTAGCGGTCAAGCGGCGGTGGAACAAGGCGTCGAATATATTCGTAATCTTTGTGCGGCAGCGAATTATCCTTTGGATGGTTCACTTGATGAAAATATTTTAATTCCGACAGCGGCGGGAACCTTGAAACCAAGCTGTTTGGTACCGAAAACGATGAATGCCGCTGATATGCCAGCAGCAAAGGCAATTACAGTGATTGGTTTTGAGGGCCTTAAAGATTTTTATCCGGCTATGGTTATTATGGGCCTTAAAAGACATAAGGGCTATGGCGAGAAACAATTTTCATCCCTGATGGTAAGAACTGATTTAGCGCAAGGCCGAGATATTACGAACTTAGATATAGCTAGATGGCTTGATCAGGAAGCGGCGCAGAGCAGTCTAATTCAGCAGATTTCTGCAACTGTTGCCCCGGGCAGCTATATTCTCATGCCACCTGTGCTAGGAACTGAGCCAAGTTATGATTTGTGGCAGAAGGTAGAAGCAGCCACAGGCTGTCGCGTTGTGGAAGTAGCAGCGCCGCCGCCAGCAATTACGGGCAGTCGGCTGCGGACGTTACTCATGCGAACGATCAAAGCGCAAGGGATCCGGCTGATTGAGCATACTCATGTGAGACGGGCCGAATATGAGGGAAAACGCTGCAGCGCTGTGATTACGCAGCATTTAGATCGAGAAAGAAGATACGAAGCGGGAGCTTTTATTTTGGCGGCAGGCGGATTCTTAGGCGGCGGCTTAGACGCGACGCCGGAAGGCTTCTATGAACCCATTTTTAACCTGCCTGTTACTTCAGAAGGCTTAGCTTGCGCGCCAAGCGGCAGCTTGTTTGATTCGAATGAAGTATTTCGCGCCGGAATCCGTGTCGATACTTTGCTACGGCCCTGCGACGCCAAGGGCAATATGCTGTATGAGAATCTCCATGTGGCTGGAAAAATGCTGGCAGGTTATGATTACTCTGTTGAGAAATCCGGCAATGGCGTGGCTGTTGTTTCGGGATTTCAGGCAGCTCAGGCTGCGGTAAGGAGTGGGAAAAATGATTAAACAAAACACAATTGATCGCTGCACAGCCTGTGCGTCCTGCGTTATTGAGTGCCCTGTTACGAAAGCGACTGGAGAATTTCGCGGCCCAAAACTGTTGGGGCCAGGCCAGGAACGGTTTCGTCTATTTGAAAACGATCTAGAAGCTTCCATTGACTACTGTACGAATTGCAAGAACTGCGATATTACTTGCCCCTCAAACGTGCCGGTATCGACATTGAATATGCTGGCTAAAACCGAGCTGTATCGCAAAAAGGGCCATCGCCTGCGGGATTGGATTTTATCTCATGGCGAATTGTTTGCGAAGCTAGGCAGCCCGGTAGCGCCGTTGACGAACTTTGGCATGAATTTTCCTGTCACCAAGGCCGTCTTGAGCTCCATTGGCATCGCAAACCGTCCGCTGCCATCTTACGCTAGCAAAAGCTTTTATCAACGCTTTAACGCTTATAAGCAAAAGCCAAGCGACAAGAAAGTCGTTTTCTATCCTGGTTGTTATATTGGCTACAATACGCCACAGGTCGGGATGGATCTTGTCGAGATTCTCCAAGCCAACGGTATCGAAGTCATTGTACCTGATGTTGTCTGTTGCGGTACGCCAGTCGTTTCGAATGGTTATATGGATACGGCTCGTGAAAAGGCGAAGCATAATATTGCCGAGCTAGCCAAATGGGCCGAGAAGGGCTATCCGATCCTGACTTGCTGTACGAGCTGCGGGTTGATGCTGAAACAGGAATACTTGGAGTTGTATCAGATTGATGGCGCTGAAACAGTAGCGCAGCACCATTATGATGCTGGTGAATATTTGTTAGAGTTGCAAGAAGCCGGGAAATTAACTGTGAACTTTACAGCGCCGCCGGGAGAATTTTTATATCATGCGCCTTGCCATATGAGAGCGCAGGGGATTGGTCTGCCTGGATTTGAGCTGCTAAAGGATATTGACGGAATGCAGATCATCGAAGCAAACGCTGGTTGCTGCGGAATTGCCGGAAGTTATGGTTTTAAGCAGGAGAAATATGACATTTCCTTGAAAATCGGTGAAAAACTTTTTGAAGCAGTCCAGAAGAATCCTGAGGCAATTGTTGTTACGGAGTGCGGCACTTGTCAATTGCAAATCACGCACGTAACCGGGCGAAAAGTGCTTCATCCCATATCGCTCTTGCGGCAAAGCATGACTAACTAATTATTTTAATAGGCTCCAACCTTGGCATTGTAGCAGCAACGGTTGGGACTTTGTTTTCATTGAATTATTCTATTTGGTACGGCTAGTGGTATTTGCATTTTGTGAATGCTGGTATCTAAAAGGTTACTATGGTACTTTAAAGTGCGTACTTGATAAAAGCACACTAATGCTATATTATAAGTTCATAGCAGATTTAAATTAGTATATTTAGCTATACCGCAAGCCGTTTTGTTTTATCTAAGGCTTGCGGTATAAAAATGGCATATAGGTGTATATGCACCTTATAAAATAAATTAGGAGGAATTGTAATGAAATCTTTATTTGACTCAGTGAATTTAGCGGGAATGTCAGTTAAAAATCGGTTGATCCGTTCGGCTACTTATGAGGGGATGGCCAATCAACAGGGGCACTTGACGCAAGATTTATTTCAACTTTATGAAGACCTTGCCAAAGGCGAAGCAGGGATCATTATTACTAGTGTTACGGCTGTAAGCCCACGCGAAAAATGGATTCCTTGGCAACTCGGCATTGACAATGATAGTTTTATCGAAGAATATAAAAAATTAACTGACACGGTGCATGAATATGGTGCGAAAATTATTATGCAGATTGGGGCAATTGGCGCTCAGACTATGGATGATAACAATCCTGATCGTGCCATGAAAGGTCCTAGCGCGGTCACCGATATAGGTTATGGGACTACACCGCTAACCTTGGAGCAGGAAGAGATTCTGGCTTTTGAAGAAGAATTTGCCGCCGCAGCTTGGCGAGCAAAACAAGCTGGTTTTGATGGAGTACAGGTGCATGCTGCGCATGGTTATTTGCTAAGTAAATTTCTTACGCCCTATTATAATTTGAGAGCAGATCAATATGGTGGCAGTATCGAAAATCGCAGTCGATTTTTAGTCGAAACATTTCAGCGAATTCGCGAACGAGTTGGTGTTGACTATCCGATCCTGCTCAAAATAAATGCTGACGATTTCATGGAAGCTGGCATGTCTTTTGAAGAATGTAAATATGTGTGCCAAAAGCTGCAGATCTTTGGTTTAAGTGCGGTAGAATTGAGCGGCGGAAGTCGATCTTCGCGACAAGGCGAGGGATATTCACGTCCCAATCCGCGAGTTCACTCCTATTTCTTTTCCTATGCAAAAGAACTACAACAGGAAGTTGCGGTTCCGGTTATTGCAGTCGGGGGAAATCGTGATTTTGTGGCAGTTACTAATTTGCTCAATGAAAGCGAGATAGACTTTTTTTCTTTTGCCAGACCGCTGATTCGGGAACGAAATTTGTTCAGTCGCTGGAAGTCTGGTGACACGGCGCCTGCCTTGTGCATTTCCTGTAATCGCTGTTCTAAGTTTGGAAATAATCATTGCATCTTTAACGAAAAATGATATGAAGCTGTTCTTATTAATAGTGATAAAATGCATGGTAGCTTTTGCTATTTAGAAAAGATGGTGCTACAATTTAAATTATACATAATGTACAAAGAAGTGCAGGACAGCGGGAATGCTGTCCTGCCTTTTTTTGTAACTTATGAATTTTAGGAGGTGTTCTAGTATGTTTAAAGATGTACTAACTATTTCTGTTGTTACGTTTAACGCCGTATGGGGAAATAAGGAGAAAAACCTCAATCGAATTAAGGATTACATTGAATGCGCCGCTCGGAAAGGAAGTCATTTCGTAGTGTTTCCAGAGATGTGCTTGACTGGTTATGATGATGAGGCAGCTAAACCGAAAACCGAAAAAATGCAGAGCTTATTGGCTGAGACTATTCCTGGACCGGCAACGAATGAAATTGCTGAACTGGCAAAACAATTTGGCCTGTACATTATTTTTGGTATGCCGGAAAAAGACGCGCAAAAACCCGATACAATCTATAATGCGCTGGCTATTTTCTCACCTGAGGGACTCGTCGGTTCTTATCGTAAGATGCATTTGCCTTCCCCGGAACCAAACTGGGCAACGCGGGGCGATAAACCATTTATTTTAGATACACCATGGGGGCCTGTAGGCTGTAATATTTGCTATGACTCTTACTGTTTTCCTGAAATGGTTCGTTATTATGCCGCTATGGGCTGTAGGTTGTATATCAATTCGACCGCTTTGGCTAAATGTCATGGCCGCGGCTTGGGGACAACAACGTTGGAAGCCAGTGTGATTCGAGAAGGCGTTTATATTGCTTCGGCCAATCTTGGTGGTTTAGATGTGGATAATTACTTCTGGGGCGGTAGTAGTATCATTGGTCCTAGCCGAAAGACTTGGGAACCTTATTATTACGCTGGCCACCAATTTACTGATGAAGTGGCTGATGAATCGGAGATGTTTACTGCCACTATTGATCTGTCGCTGGCGGAACGCGGGCTTTATAAGCATAATCCCGCTGTAGATGGGACTGATTTTAGACCTGATAAGTATATTGCCATGTACCAAGAAATTCTGAAGAATCCTGATTTCGGTAAATAGCATTGGCTTAACTATAGTAGAGCAAGGCATCGATTCCTGTAGTAAAGGGGATTGATGCCTTTTGCGCTTTGGAAATGAAAAGGAGATTAGGTTTCGTCATCCTTAAAGTGGTATAATAAATACTAACATCTTGACGTGATAGGAGCGGCGAATTGTGTTTGTTATAAAAAAGTTTTGGGAAGATCCTTATCTAACCGAATTAGATGCTAAAGTAACGAGTGTTGATGGCGATTATGCCACAGTTGACCAGACGATAGCCTTCGCCTTTTCCGGCGGGCAAGAATCAGATACTGGCACTATTGGTGGCTATAAGATCCTGAAAGCGGAAAAACGAGATCAGCAGATTGTCTATCAACTGGAAGGCCATAATCTTTCAGTTGAAGACGCTGTTTTAATCAAGATTGACTGGGAACGGCGTTATCGACTTATGAGACTGCATTTTGCAGCAGAGATTGTTCTGGAGCTGGTAACTCAGCGATTTAATCATCCCGAGAAGATTGGGGCGCATATTTCAGAAGACAAGGCAAGAGTCGATTTTTATTGGCAAGGCAACATCTCGCAAATTTTTGATTCGCTCCAAACAGAAATAGAAACTCTTGTTAAAAGCAATTTGCCGATCCGAAGTGACTTTAGCGATACTCTAAATGAGGTTCGTTTTTGGGCGATTGAAGGCTTCGCTAAAGTTCCCTGTGGGGGAACTCATCCGAAACGAACTGGCGAAGTTGGTGAGCTTTTGCTTAAAAGGAATAATATTGGCAAAGGTAAGGAACGAATTGAGATATATTTAAAGTAGACCAGGTTTTGTTTATTGAATTTCAAAAAACGCTATGATATGATGAAGACAAATAAAAAGACTGGAGTTGAAAAGATGATTATTCTTTCTTGCTAAGTTTACAAAGCATAATAAATGATAGAGCGAGGACGCCTCTTGTTTTGTTATGCCTAGGCAAGAAAGATACTAATTCTTTTCACTCAAAATATATCCTTGCCATGCCCATTTTAGGGCTTGGTTTTGCTGTATTTATGAGCTGCAAGAAAGTACTTTCTTGCAGCTTTATAATTTTATTACAGGAGGATAATTTATGTCTTTAATAAGTGTTTCAAATGTAAGCTTCGCCTATGATGGCAGTTATGATAACATTTTTGAAAATGTGAGTTTTCAAATTGATACAGATTGGAAATTAGGCTTTATCGGAAGAAATGGTCGAGGCAAGACTACATTTCTCAATTTATTGCTTGGTAAATTTGAATATCGCGGTACGATTAAGGCTAAGGTCAATTTTGAATATTTTCCTTTTACAGTAACTTGCCCTGAAAGTAGTACCATGGATGTCATCGAAAGCATTGATCCGGATTGTCTGCAGTGGCAGATCATGCGGGAATTTTCGCTGTTGCAGGTCTCTGAGGATGTTTTGTATCGCCCTTTTGCTACGCTATCTCAGGGAGAGCAAACCAAAGTGCTGCTTGCTACTTTATTTCTTAAGGAAAATAGTTTCTTACTGATTGATGAGCCGACGAATCACCTAGATATGACCGCTAGAAAAATTGTTAGTGATTATCTAAAAACAAAACATGGCTTTATTTTGGTGTCCCACGATAGAGCTTTTGTCGATCACTGTGTTGACCATATTCTTTCGCTGAATAAAACAAATATTGAAATTCAAAAAGGCAATTTTTCGTCTTGGTGGGACAATAAACAACAACAGGATCGTTTTGAACTTGCCGAAAATGAAAAATTGCGCAAAGACATTACCCGTCTCCAGTCCGCTGCTAAGCGTACAGCCGATTGGTCTGATAAAGTAGAGAAGACCAAAGTAGGTACAAGAAATTCAGGTTTACGGCCAGATCGAGGCTACCTAGGACATAAATCCGCTAGAATGATGCAACGCGCCAAGTCACTAGAAGCAAGACAAGAAGCGGCTATTGACGATAAGTCCAAGCTACTTAAAAATGTTGAAACTTCGGCTCGATTGAAACTTTCCCAAAGTTCTTTTTATGCGGAGCGTCTGGTAGAACTGGATCAAGTAACGATAGATTATGACGGTAAGATCGTATGTGAGAATATAAGTTTTACGATTGAACGAGGGGATCGAGTAGCCCTTTATGGTAAAAATGGTTCGGGAAAATCTAGTCTTATGAAATTAATCTGCGGTGAAGACCTTTCTTATCGGGGGACGCTAAGAAAAGCAAGCCAGCTTCGCATTTCTTATGTCCCGCAGAATACTTCACACCTTACAGGGAATCTTACTGATTACGCCAGAGAGAATGGGATTGATGAAAGTATTTTCAAGGCTACTCTAAGGCAACTTGACTTTTCTCGAGTGCAATTTGAAAAAGATATGGCTCATTTTAGCGGCGGACAAAAGAAAAAAGTGCTGATTGCTAAGAGCCTTTGCGAGAAAGCGCACTTGCATATCTGGGATGAACCACTTAATTTTATTGATGTGATTTCTCGCATGCAAATCGAAGAACTGCTGCTTGATTACTCACCGACCATTTTATTTGTTGAACATGATAGTGAGTTTTGTAATAATGTTGCAACAAAGATTGTCAGACTCTAAATTTATTGTAAAATGAAATTTAATAGACCGGATAAATGAGTGATAGAATCAGTGGTAACGAAAGGGGAATAACATGATTATTCAACCGACTGTAAATGAATATGATACGTTAATCAAAATTTGGGAAAACGCAGTTCGAGCAACCCATGATTTTCTTACAGAAGAGGATATCCAGTTTTATAAACCGTTAATTTTGAACGAATATTTTCAACAGGTGAAATTATTTTGTCATAAAGATAGTAATAATCAAATTACTGGCTTTATGGGTATAGCCGATGGAAATTTAGAAATGTTGTTCATTGATCCTAGATCACGGGGCCAAGGCCTAGGTAAAACATTACTGTTTCATGCGATAGAGCAAGAAAAGGTCGAACATGTAGATGTGAATGAGCAGAATGATCAGGCGATTGGTTTTTATAAGCATATAGGATTTCAAGTCATAAGTCATTCTGAATTAGATGGGCAAGGGAAACCATATCCTATTTTGCACATGAAATTGACTACTCACGCGGGGCGTTAACTAATCTAAATAAGAAGAAAGGCGTTAGAAATAACGTAAGGAGTAAAAATGATTCTAAAAGTACTTGTTGATAATAATACGCTCATTGATCGGTATTTTTTCGGTGAACCAGGCGTATCTTACTATATTGAAGAAAGCGGCATAAAGTTGCTATTTGATGTTGGTTATAGCGATGTATTTTTAAAAAATTCCCGTAAGATGAATATTGATTTAGGAGCAATCAATTCGGTTGTGCTTTCACATGGCCACAATGACCATACGGGAGGACTCTTTTATTTAATTCAATATTATACGGAGCTTTTTATGGAGCATGGTATATATAACAAGCCCCAACTGATTGCTCATCCTGTGGCGTTTGAAAATAAGTGGGAAGGTCAAGTCGATATAGGCTCATTAATTAACGAAGATAAATTGAGGCAGCATTTTGATTTAATATTAAGCAAATCAGAGCTATGGCTGACTGACAAGTTAGTTTTTCTAGGTGAAATTGAACGGGATAATGACTTTGAAAACCAAAGGCCGGTCGGAACAATTCGCGGTGAAAGCGGGGATGCGCCTGATTTTGTCCTTGACGATTCGGCGTTGGTTTACAAGTCCGTCGACGGTCTAGTTATCATAACAGGCTGCTCTCATGCGGGGATTTGCAATATCATCGAAACAGCAAAAAAAGTTTGTAATGATACAAGAATTGCCGATATTATCGGCGGGTTTCATTTGCTGAATCCTAGTCAAGATTTGCTTGACAAAACGTGTGAATATATGAAGAAAAATAATGTTACCCATATAGCTCCTTGTCATTGTACGGATTTGTCTTCTAAAGTTGAGTTAGCTAAAAATTTTTCGATACAAGAAATTGGTGTTGGCTTTGTCCGGGAATACAAATAAATTTAAGTCATAACCTTATCGGGATCGTTATTCGACAGATCCGATAAGGTTCTTTTTATATTTTTATATTTGACAAATCATATATAATTTTGCTAATATAAAAATGAAAATAATTCCATATTAGGGGGCGCAAAATGTCACTACATCACACACTATTAGGCTTGTTATCTTATGAACCGATGACTGGATATCAGTTAAAACAGTTTTTTGAGGGGTCGATTAATCATTTTTGGAATGCTCATATTAGTCAAATCTATCGTGAACTTACTTCGATGGAAAAGAAGGGCTTGGTAACATTCTGCATTGAACCGCAAGACGGTAAACCTGATAAAAAGGTCTATTCTGTGACGCCGGAAGGTATGGCGTCATTTAAGAAATGGCTGCGGGAATTTCCGGAAATGCTGGATGAAACGGTGCGTAGTGAACTTTTGGCGCGGATATTTTTTGCTTCCTATATGGATGTACCTGACTTGATTTATGAATTGCGGCGGTTTCTACGCAAGCAGCAAGAACAGCTTTGTACGTACAAAGAAATTGAGGCCCATATTCAAAGCCAACAAGAGCATGGTGAAGCTAAAGCCATCTTTTGGCGCATGACAGTTCGCCGCGGTATTAAAACGACGGAAGGCGCTATCGAATGGGCTGAAGAATGCCTGCAATTATTAGCAGACAGGGAGTAGCAGCAATAAATTTTTAGACAGTAGTTTAGCCAATAAAATTACAAAATGAAAGGTAGGTTGAGTTAATGAAAGTAGTAGCGATTAATGGGAGCCCTAAAGGAAAATTTAGCAACACTGAGGTCATGGTAAACGCCTTTTTGCAAGGCGCCCAGGCTGCAGGCGCTGAAACGGAAACTATTTTCTTAGCGGAAAAGGAAGTGCAGCACTGTCGCGGTTGTTTCTCTTGTTGGTTTCATACACCTGGTCAATGCGTAATTCACGATGATATGGCTCAAATCTTATCATTATGTGAAGGCGCCGATATTTGGCTATTAGCTACCCCACTGTATTTTGATCATGTTACCGGTATTCTGAAAGATTTTATGGATCGTACGATTGTGAAAGGGGATCCGCACTTTCAGCAAGACGCTAACGGTGAATGTTGCCACTTGAAAAAACCGGACGTACCTTCACCGAAGCTTGTCATGATATCGAATTGCGGTTTTTCGGAACGGTCCCATTTTCAAGTTATTTCTCATTGGCTAGAGCGTGTCGCTCGCAATATGAAAACAGAAGTGCTAGGAGAATTCTACGCAGCTCAAGGCGGCCTCTTACGGTCTGAGAGCGATGAAATGGCCCCAATTATTACGGAATATCTTAAAAATTTAGCAGAGGCTGGCCGACAAATTGCATTAGGTCAACAGGTTTCGGCAGAAATAAAACGATCATTAGAACAGAAGTTTGTACCTGATGAACAGTATATTCAAGCAGCAAATGCTTATTTCGATACTGTTTTGCAGAGTAAAGTATAAGAGATACTATATAAAATCCTCCTGGATCAGAGCTGATACAGGAGGATTTGCTTTGAAATGGCCGTAAAAGCAGACGAATGTTTTTTGATAGCAGGGATTGTAGCTTATTTGCCGAAGAGTTTTTTAACTACTTTAACTATTTGGTGTGTGCGATGGCTAATTTATATGTGCGGAAAATAAGCATATTTTTTTCTCTGATTGTTCTGGTGTTGTTACTTGGGAGTGCGAGCTCCACTTATGACAAAGACCAGAGCTCACAAGTGGGTCCATTCATTTTTAACTTTGACATATTAGAGGATAAAAATGCTGAGGAAGACATACAAACTGTGAGTGATCCCCAAAACGTTTCTCAATTCCGTTACTATAGTAAAAACGCGATTTCCCAAGGAATTTCACCATCGATCTATTGGGTAAGATTTGTGTTGCCAAATAATAATTTAACGGGGGAGAAACGTTTTCTCGAATTTATCAGCCCCAATTTTAGTAAAATTGATATATATTTTCCGACAGGAATCGTGAATGGTACAACGCAGTATACGGTAAAAAAGGTAGGGACTTTTAGACCGACAAGGAATAATGATGTTTTAAATAATACATGGACGATTGCCGTTCCAACTGAATATATGACTGGACAGTTTGTTTATTTACGGTTAGATACGGTATCTGCTTTTCGATTGCCTGTCCGAATTTGGGATGAAAAGGACTTTTTAGCACAGGCTCTTATTAAACATTTAAGTTACGGGATTTTTTTCGGCATAATTATTGCCGCTTTTTTATATAATTTTCTTGCTCTTTATATTTTAAAGGATAAGGCCTATTTCTTTTATGTCTTCTATGTGGCAGCTTCCTTTATTTATCAGCTTGCGGCTTGTGGCTATTTGCGACTTTTACTCGATCTAAGTTATCCGATGTATCGAGGGATTTTTTGGGCGTCATTGTCGCTAGCCTTCATGTGTTCCGTTTTTTTTACTGGTTTTTTTCTTCGGGTACGTCGCGGTGAAATGATTTGGTTTAGGCTATTGGGCTCGTTTGTGGTTATTGCTTTGCTGGGAGGCGTTTTAGGAGTCTTAGGCTATGAACTTTCGGCGAATCGGATTGCTTATGCTTTGGGAATGACTTTGTCTGTTGTGTTTATGATTTTGGCATTTATTCGCTTTCGACAAGGGTATCAGCCTGCAAGGTTCTATTTGTTGGCTTGGGGCGTATTAGCGGTGGGCGTTTTCATTTGGACGATCTTGCCTTATCGACTTTTTGGTGTCAATGGCTTACTCGTGTCATCCGTAGTTGAAATGTTGTTATTATCCTTGGCATTATCGGAGCGATTTAAGCAGTTGAGATTACGCGAATTAATGCTTACAAAGCATATTGATTACTATAAAGATTTAAGTGATATTGATGAGTTAACAGGACTTTATAATCGACGTGGCTTGAATCGTGTGATCCAAAAAGCCATTAAAACAGCCGCACAGGAGAAGCGCAACTTGTCAATCATGATATTAGATATTGATTTTTTTAAAAACTATAATGATAACTATGGTCATTGGCAAGGTGATCAAGTCTTAGTTTCTCTTGGCAACTTACTGTTAAATAATCTTGAAGTAGCTAAAATGGCATTCCGTTATGGCGGCGAAGAATTTGTTGTTTTAGTGATGGATATACAACAGGCGGAAGTGATGAGGATTGCCGAACAAATCCGACAAGATTTTGCTAAAATGGAGTTTGCGCCGATTCAAAATCAGAAAGTATCTGTAACATTAAGTATCGGCGTAGCGGCGTTTATGCCAAGTGATTCTATGGCAAGCTTATTTGAGCGTGCCGATAAGGCTCTATATGATGCGAAAGCGCAGGGGCGGAATCAGGTTGTTCAATTATGACAGAAGTAAAAAAGTATACCGACTATAATTATAAAAAGTCTACGATGAAATTATTCGAATTAGCAGGAAAAAAGTCGAAACAAAAGAATTCATGCAATATAATAGGTGTCATTGCTGAATTTACTTGCGTTTACTCATGGCATAGCTATGAGGATATTAATTAGCGGGAGTGGAATTGTATGGATGATTTTCGTGTGCATCAACATGACTTGAAATTCCTTCAGGGCTTTTTTGGTATGGCAATCTATGCTTTTGAAGATGGTGCTTGTTTTTTTGTAACAGATAAAGAAAAGGTAACATTTAAATTGGAAAATGGCTTTCATATCCCGGGATTAGAGGTTGGCGGCGGTTTCAGTGACAGCGGCCCAGCGGCGCAGGCGATGAGAGCGCGAAAAGTCATTTCGATTCGCATTGCGCGAGATGTCTATGGGGTCAGACTCGTTGCTATAGCGGGGCCTGTTTGGGATGCTGCAGAATCGGAGGTTGTAGGTGCTTGGGTTCTGCCAATTCCGCGACAGCACACGATCGTAAAGGCTTTTGATTCTTTTGCACCGATTCTCGCAGAATTGATGCCTGAAGGCGCCTTCTTATATTTAAGTGACAGGCAAAAGTTTTTAAAACGCCAGTCTTCTAAGAAGTTCGATATGCCAACGATTCAGGCGGGAGACCCAATTCGTCAGGGAAGCACGGCTGATAAAGCGATGAATAGCAATCAACAGTCTTTAGAGGAGATTGACGCTAGTATCTATGGTTTTCCAGTATTAGCTGTATCATCGCCGGTGAGTGATGAAGAAACGAAAGAGGTTGTTGGTTCGTTTGGGATCGCTGTACCGAGAAAATTAGCCCGGGAGTTAAAGCAAGTTGTGATTTCTTTAGAAGAGGGGCTAGGCGATGTATCAGCGGCAGTAGAGCAGATTACGGCGGCAACTAGTGATATTAACGGGAATCAACAGACCTTACATAAAGAAATCGGCACGGTTGCTGAATTAGTTCAAAAGATTAATGAGGTAATGACTTATATTAAAAACATCGCCGATCAAATCAATATGCTGGGCTTGAATGCCGCCATTGAATCGGCTCGTGCTGGTGAGTTAGGTCGGGGTTTTAGTGTGGTAGCGGAAGAGATTAGAAAACTGTCCGATGTTTCGAAAAATACGGTCTTGCAAATTCGAGAATTAACAGATCAAATTGAACGGTCTATGAATACAACGAAGGCATCGTCGTCGGCAACGCTGACGATTGTACAGCAGACCGCTGCTTCGACGCAGGAAGTGAATGCCAGTATTGAAGAAATGACGGCCATTGCCAAAAATCTTGCCGTTACAGCTAGTGAGTTGTAGGCTTGGTTGCAGTCAGATCTTACATTTCAACAGCCTTTGTTTTTAAATTTAATAAAGTTTTATTATAAAAGATTTTTTTCTTTGTTGGTAAAGTCTCGCAGAGTTGCTAAGTTAGTGACTCTGTGGGACTTTTTTGTTTGTAATAAGACTCGTATTCTGTTGCTTAGTAAAAATTTACATATTCTTCATCTTATCTTAAAACTTATCGCTCTAATCCTTGTTATACTAAGGCTGAACTTTTAAGAACCTAGAACGAAAGGACGCTGAAGATGAAAAAGAACATTATAAAGGGTATTGCCCTGGCTTTGGTCAGTACGGTCCTGTTAGCTGGTTGCGGAGCGTCTTCAAACTCTGCGGGCAATGGTGACGCTGGGAAAAAGGTTAAAATTGAATACTGGCATTGCAATGCGGAAACCCAGGGGGGCAAAACGGTAGATGAACTCGTTAAGGAATTCAATGCCCAAAGTAAGGATGTAGAGGTTGTATCACGATATAATCCCGATATGTACAAAGGTTTAATGCAGAACCTGCAAGCGGAAGTAGCCACAGGGAAATCTCCTGCTGTTGTACAAATCGGCTGGGCTTTTCTAGACTATTTTTCCAATAATTTTCAGTACGTAGAGCCGCAAAAGATTATCGACAGAGATTTTCCTGATGATAAAACCTTTTTGCAGGATAAATTTCTTCCTAATGTGTTAGGTCTAGCAAAAAATAGCAAGGGTGTTCAGGTTGGGATTCCTTACTCCTTAAGTACGCCTGTATTGTATATTAATAAGGATTTGCTGCGGCAAGCTGGTTTAAACGAAAATGGCCCGCAGAACTGGGAAGAAGTAATCCAGTTTTCTAAAGTGATTAAAGAAAAGACCGGTAAGTACGGTTTCTATATGCAAGAGCCGGCCGATAACTGGGCGCAGCAGTCTCTGATCGAAAGTAATGGCGCACGGATGATCACCGATGGTAAAGCAAGCTTCGCTTCGGAAGATGGGATTAAAGCTTATCAAGCTTATGCTGATATGGTGACAAAAGATAAATCAGCGTTGCATATTTCTTGGGGAGAAGGCGTGCAGTCCTTTATTGATGGCAATGTGGCGATGCTCTATACCACGATTGCTCAGCGAGCGAATGTTCAAAAAGGGGCTAAATTTGATGTTGCAGCGGTAAGTTCGCCTGTATGGCAGGGAAAACCAAGAAGATTACCAGCAGGCGGCTGTTTCCTCGCGATTACGGCGCAAAAACCAGAAGAGCAAAAAGCAGCTTGGGAGTTTATGAAGTTTTTGTATAGTGTAAAATCGATGGCGGAATGGACGAAGGGAACTGGGTATGTACCGCCGCGTAAAGATGTAGCTGAGGCCCAGGATGGTCTGAAAGATTTCTTAGCGAAAAATCAAATGATGGTTGCTGCCACTTCGCAGATGGATGGCGTAGTACCTTGGGCATCCTTCCCTGGTGACGCTGGCTTGCAAGCGGAACAGATCTTGCTTGATGTACGTGATCGAATTTTACAAGGAACAACTCCTGTTCGTGAAGGCTTGACAGAAGCGCAGAATAAGATCAATGCGTTGCTTAAATAACGATTGATTATTATAGGGAGAATTGTGAAAACGGTGGCGCCAGAAAGTCATTCTGGACCATCGTTTTCACGTATTTAGATTCAAAATTCGTAAGAAAGATCGAAATAAGGGGTGAGAGCATGGATAAAAAGCAAAAGCTTTGTGGGATCAAGCGCAGCACCTTGTGGGCCTGTGGCTTGATAATTCCTTCCTTGCTGGTTTTTACGATATTTATGTTTTATCCGCTGATTTACACGGTTTACTTAAGTTTTTTTGACTGGAATATGATTAAGCCATTCAAAACCTTTGTAGGGTTGGCCAATTATGCGGCTGTCTTTCAAGATCCGCTTACTTATGTAGTACTTAGAAATACGTTAGCTTATCTGGTCATTTTGTTGCTGCTTAACTGCGCCGCTCCTTATGTACTTGCTTTTGTTCTGTCCTTTGTAGTTAAGCGGGGACGAGGCTTTTATAAAAGCGCTTTCTTTTTACCCAGTGTGATTTCACTTGTTGTTGGCTCTATATTGTACTTGTGGATCCTCAATCCTATATCAGGGCCAGTGGCGATACTTGCTAAATATTGCGGGATAGTCCTGCCTGTCTGGAGTAAGACGCCAGGACTGGTAATTATGGTGCTGAGTCTGATTACGACGTGGAAAATATTTGGCTACAATTTCATCGTTATATTTGGCGGCGTAACCGGTGTCCCTCAGGAAGTGATTGAAGCTGCCCGTATCGACAATGTGCCGCTACACCGGATTTTTTGGGATATTGTATTGCCCATGAGCGGCGCTACGGGGATCTACATTTTTATTATCACTATAGTGCAGGGACTGCAGTATGTATTTACGCCAATCAAGGTAGTGACGCAAGGCGGGCCTGATAATGCCAGTTCAAATTTGATCTACAATGTCTACCAAGAGGCCTTTACTTTTTATCATACCGGAGTGGCCTCAGCTTTTGCCATCATAACGATGGTGTTGTTTATCGCCTTGCTCTTGCTAGAATTTAAGTATGTAGAGAAGGGTATCTATTATGAAAAATAATCAACAGTATACGTGGCATGTGTTGTTAGGGATCGCCTTGTTTTGTTCTCTTATGCCTATAGTTTTTGCTGTTTCTAGCTCATTCAAAGAGCTCAGTGAGGCCTATAGTAACGTGTTAGGTCTTATTCCCCAGCACCCAACTTTTAATAATTATACGCAGGTTTTTTCGCAGCTTCCTTTTTTTCGCATTGCCACGAACACCTTTCTCGTTGCCGCCACAGTCACCATATTTCAAATTATTACGAGTGTACTGGCGGCTTACTCTTTCGTATATTTTGATTTTAAGGGGAAAAATGTGCTGTATTTTGTCTTGATTAGCACGATCTTTATTCCTTTTACGGTTACGATGATTCCCAACTATCTCACTGTATCGCAGTTAGGCTTTAGGGACCATATTATCGGCGTTATTTTGCCGCAGTTGAGTGATGCGACAGGGATTTTTCTGATCCGCCAGGCCATGCGGACGATTCCTTACTCTTTGGTGGAGGCGGCTCGGTTAGAGCAGGCCGGACATATGCAGATTCTGTGGGACATTATCCTTCCTTTAATTAAACCAGCCGTGGTGTCCACAGCGATTATGTTTTTTATTAACTCCTGGAATGAATTTGTCTGGCCAGTCATGATCTTAAAAGATAAGATGAATTTTACGCTGCCGCTGGCCTTGCAGTTATTTATCAGTGCCGAAGGCGGTACGGATTTTACGTTGGCTATGGCGGTAGCGGTAATTACTATGGTGATTCCTTTAGTACTTTATCTCATTTTCCAACGCTATATTATTAGCACTTTTACTTCCTCGGGCGTAAAAGGGTAGACTCCTATTGAGTTAGATCAGTAGTGAAGAAAGGCGGGCAGCCATGAAAGAAATTATTTTTGAAAATGTGTGTAAATCCTACGAAAAAGCAACCGTCATCGATCACCTAAACCTTACGATTCGGCCCGGCGAGCGGCTGATTTTGCTCGGGGCCTCAGGGTGCGGTAAGTCGACAACCTTGCGACTGATTGCCGGGTTGGAAGAGATTACATCAGGTAACTTGTATATGAACGGGCAAAAAGTGAATGATGTGGACAGTGGCGCTCGTAATGTAAGTATGGTCTTTCAAAATTACGCCCTGTTTCCGCATATGACAGTCGCTGAGAATATTATTTATGGGTTGAAGGTGCAGAAACTGCCGCAGGCGGAGATGAAAGAACGGCTGCAGACAGCGCTGCAGATGCTGGAACTTACGGGTCTGGAGAACCGAAAGCCCAAGGATTTATCAGGCGGACAGCGGCAGCGAGTAGCTTTAGCGCGAGCTGTTGTCAAACGCAGCGACGTGTTGTTGCTTGATGAGCCGCTTTCGAATCTGGATGCTCAGCTACGCGGTCATGCGCGAAAGGAACTCGTTAAAATTCATCAGGCTTATGGACAGACTTTTGTTTATGTAACTCATGACCAGGTAGAGGCTATGACCGTAGGCGAGCGGATTGCTCTCATGGATAAAGGCCGCCTGCAAATGATTGATACGCCTCATAACGTATATCATCGGCCAGCTAACGTATTTACTGCTAAGTTTATCGGCGCGCCGCCTATGAATATTTTTACGGCAGTCTATGAAAATCGGTTATTGCGGCTAGGCAATCAGACGGTTTCCTTGGCAGACGCTTGGAGTGATTATATTGGTAAGACTGGGTGCGGCGTCTTCTATTTAGGGATTCGACCAGAGCATATTCAATTGCAGCCAGAAGCGATAGGAAATTCTTTTGCCGGGACGGTAAAGTATATCGAAGAGTACGGCAATCGTTGCGGTATTTATTTTGAAATCGAAGGCGCCGAAGCAATTGCCATTTGCGATCAAACGAGTTTGCAGCCAGGTCAGCCAGTATGGTTTGCGCCAGATGCCACTCAGATGCATGTTTTTGATAATCAAACAACAGCCAATATTGGCTATCCCGAGGTGTAACTATGAATTTATATATTAGTACGAATATGTATGGGCCGGAAGACTTGCCTAATATTTTCCCCCTGCTAGCAGCTACTCATGCAGAGTGTGTGGGGATTGAACTTTTTCCGGAGTGGCATGATCCGGTATTTTCTACGGTTATTGAAAAATATGGCGAGGCGTTTAGCCAATATCCGATCTCCTTACATGGGCCCTATTATCGCACCGAACATAGTAAACCGATAGGCAGTAAGGAATATCTCCAAGCCATGGATTTCTTTCAGAAAACTATTCAATTATCGCAGCAGTTTGATAGCAAATATATTGTATATCATCATAATAACTGCCGCGTTGCTGCTAACGAACGTGATGAAATGGTGCGTGTTGCCGACGAAAACTTAAAGCAGCTTAGTAAAGTGGCCAAGCCGTTTGGCGCTCAGATCGTTGTCGAAAATGCCGGCGTTTTATCGCGCGATAACATGCTTTTCGATGAGGCTCAGTTTATCCAAATGGCGCAGGAAATTCCGCAAGCTATTTTAATTGATATTGGCCATGCCCATGCGAATGGTTGGGATTTGCCGCGGCTGATCGAAAAGTTGGCTCATAAAACGGTAGCCTATCATGTACATAATAATGATGGGAGAGAGGACCAGCATAATCGTATTTTAGATGGAACGCTTGATTTTGATCGATTTCTAACTTTATATAAAAAGTTTACGCCGCAGGCCGATCTTGTTATTGAGTATGGGAAACATTGTGCGCAAGATACTGCCGATATTCTTGCTGATGCTGCCTATATTCGTGAGAAGCTGCGGTAGGAAGAGATGTTTGGTGTGACTCCAGGAATTTATATAAAGTCCGTAAAATAATAAGAGCAAAAATGATTTTTTGGAAGCTGCCAGCGTATTTTAGTTGGCAGTTTTATTTTTATAACTATAATTATTTTGAAAAGTTTTGTTTACAGGGAAACAAAATAAGAGTATGATTATATTGTTTCCATAGAAACAAAGGAGGAGATCGTTATTATAGACTATAATGTGGCAATTATAAAATCGTTGGCGAGGATACAAGAACGGGCTGGTATTTTTGAGCATCACCACGCCGACGTTATTGGTGTAGCCACTTTGGCGGAAGCGCACTGTATTGATAAAATCGGTTCGATCGAGTACGCCAATGTTACCAAAGTAGCGGCGGAAATGGGCATGACACGCGGCGCCATAAGTAAGATAACGAAAAAACTGCTCAATAAGAAGTTAATTGCTAGTTACCAAAAGCCAGATAATAATAAGGAAATTTACTTTTCTTTGACGCAGCTGGGCAAGCAAGCCTATGAAGCCCATAAAACGTGTCACGAGCAGATCAGAAAAGAAAAATTAGCGATTTTATCAACATATAGTGAAAGTGAACAAGCGATTATTCTGCGGTTTTTGAATGAAATGAATCAAAATTACGATAAAAAAATGGCGGAAGAAGACTAACTTAGTGATAAAGGGGCTGAAGATATGAATCGAAATTATGTGTATGTAGTTGCGTTAGGGCATTTTTTCTGTGATATTGGCATGGGAGCCTTGCCAGCGATTTTACCGTACTTTATTTTGCAATATGGCATGGATTATCAATCCGTGGCAGGTCTTATGTTTGCCTCCTGTTTTTTATCTTCCGTAGTACAGCCGACTTTTGGCTGGTTGGCTGATCGAACATCTAAGACTTGGCTTATGTCGCTAGGCATTTTTTTATCAGGGGCAGCTATGGGGCTTGCTGGCCTCTTTACAAATTACTGGGCGATTTTTGCCGTCGTAACAGTGAGTGGTATCGGCAGTGCTATTTTTCATCCCGAGGCGGCTAGAATGATTCACAAGCTTTCGGGTACGAAGCGTGGTACGGCGTTGAGTATTTTTTCCGTAGGCGGTAACGGCGGTTTTGCTGCTGGCCCGGTTGTTGTTGTTGCGGCAATCAGCGCTTTTGGCATGGCAGGAACGACGGTATTTTGTGTGCTGGCGGCTACAATGTCTATCGCTTTATTGCTAGTTGTTCCCAAGATGAAAGCCTATATCGAGAAAAATCTTGTAACAACTGCGGCGGGGCCAGTAACCAGCGCGACATCTTCCCAGCAGCTTCAAAATGATTGGAGTTCCTTTGCTCGTTTGACCTTGCTTATTATTTTTAGTTCGATTGTTATTTGCGGCTTGCGCAGTTTTATTCCGCTTTATCTAGTGCAGGTTATAGGGCTTTCTGCAGCTGCAGCTAGTTCGGCTTTAACGATACTATTTATGTTTGGCGTAGTAACTACGCTAATCGGAGGAATACTAGCTGATAAAATCGGTTATCTGAAGGTTGTGCAGTTTAGCTATGGTCTTTTGGCGCCGATGATTGGTTTATTATCGCAGTCGACGAGTGTGTTTGCTTGCTATGCTTTAATGATTCCCATTGGTTTTGCTATGTTTTCGCCCTTTAGTTCTATTGTTGTGTTAGGACAGAGTTATTTAGCGCGTAGCATTGGTTTTGCTTCAGGTGTGACGCTAGGTCTTAGCTTCAGCGTCGGCGGTATCTTTGTTCCGCTCATTGGCCGATTCGCCGATACGTATGGGTTGACAGCTACGATGGAGCTTTTAACAGCTTTTGCCTTAGGCGCTGCATTCTGCTCAATTTTTTTATCGCAGCCGATCAAGAACGAAGTAAGCAAAGCAAAAGCTATGTAATAGACAAGATTGTTAGGTCATGTTAATAATAAGTGAACACAAAAAAGTGCGCTGATTTAGCGCACTTTTTTTGTATTTGAATAAACTGTAAGAGACAGTTTATTGGGCAGAGGAGTGAGTGTATGGGCTATTATGTTAAAGCAGAAAAGGATGTAAAAATCTATGTGGAAGATATAAACCCGACAGGACGTGAAACGATACTATTTATTCATGGATGGCCAGCAAACCATAAGATGTTCGAATACCAATATTCGGAGCTTGCCTGTAGAGGCTATCGTTGTATCGGTGTTGATACAAGAGGTTTTGGCAAATCAGATAAGCCCTTTCACGGCTATTCTTATGATCGATTGGCAGATGATATTCGTTGTGTGATTAATGCACTGGAGCTAAGAAATATTGTTCTAGCTGGTCACTCTACTGGCGGGGCAATCGCCATACGCTATATGGCGCGCCACAAGGGGCACGGTGTAGCCAAACTGGCGCTGTTTGCCGCGGCGGCGCCGAGTCTGATTCAGCGGCCTGATTTTCCTTATGGAGTAAAGCGGGAAGTTGTACTAAAAATTATTCAAGATACATGCCAGGATCGTCCGAATATGTTAGTTGGTTTTGGCAATCTATTTTTCTTTCAACATGTGACGCAAGCCTTTTCTGATTGGTTTTTCCAGCTTGGCTTGGAAGCGGCTGGTTGGTCTACTGTGGCAATAGCCAAGACCTGGCTTGATGAAACTCAATTATTCGCGGACTTAAGGCAGATTTGCGTTCCCACATTAATCCTTCACGGGATTCATGATCAAATTGTTCGCTTCGAGTTAGGCGAGATCCAAAATCAAGCGATAAGAAATTCCAAGTTGATTCCTTTGCAATACAGTGGTCATGGCGCATTCTACGATGAACGTGAAAAGTTTAATCATGAGCTGATCCGCTTTGTTGAAGCGTAGTTTCTTAAGTTAACGTAGCTTTTTAGGTAGTGTGATTTGGTTTTTGTAAAGAGATGATTCGGGAGAGTTATATTTTTCATCATAGATAATAAAATTTCTTAAAGCTGTAAACTACGGTGTTGGCAGGATTTCTAAATTTGTTACCGAAATAGGCATAAAAAATTAAGAGCTTGTTTTGGGGAGGCTGAGGATGCTAAAACAGCAACTAGAAGTGTTACTTAAGCGAAAGCGGTTTTTTCTGGCTTTCATCGGTATTGCAGTTTTGCTATATGGGATCACTCTCCCTCCGTTTCGTTTACAACCTCGTAACATAATGCTTACTTGGACCGGCGCGCCAGATTCTACACAGACTATTTCCTGGCAGTCAGGCCGCCATGCTGCTCCAGGCAAGGTCGAATATGCTCCGATTGATGAGGCGAGTCATCCGCTTTTACAGGAGGCTATTGCCAGTAAAGTAGATACTGACGGCGGGATGATTTGCACCTACGCCGCTGAGCTAAAAGACCTTAAACCGGAAACTACCTATCGATATCGCGTCGGGAATGGCTTTTTTTGGAGTTCCTATTATACGTTTACCACAGCTCCTAGCAAGGTAAGACCTTTTAAGTTTTTGCTGTTTGGCGATTCGCAGGGGAATTCATATCGTGTATGGCACAAAACTTTACGAACTGCTTATGATAGCAATCGCGATGCTTCGTTTCTCATCAATATAGGGGATTTAGTGGATATCGGCCTTAATTACGAACAGTGGGATGATTGGTTTCAAGCAGGTCGAAAGGTGATTGATACAATCCCAGTTATGGCGGTCATGGGAAATCACGAGACGTATACCAGCGACTGGAAGATTGCTCGGCCTTTGCTATATACAGCTTTTTTCCGTCTGCCCGCTAATGGTCCGGAAGCATTGCGGGGCAAAGTATATTCCTTTGATTATGGCGACGCTCATTTTTCAATTCTTGATAGTCAAGTGCAGGAAGAAGCTCAGTGGCTGCCAGATATGCTGGCGTTGCAACAAGCCTGGCTGGAGCAAGACTTAGCAAAAACACAGAAACGTTGGAAGTTGGTATTGCTTCATAGACCGCTTTATCATAATCGTCCGAGCGAAGGCGATCAGGATTTGCGTGATACCTTTGCTCCGTTATTGGATCGTTATAAGGTGGATGTTGTTTTTTCTGGCCATGATCATGTTTATGCACGATCTTATCCGATCTTTGCCAGTCAGTGGAACAATGAACAAGGCAACGGTACTGTGTATTTTACTAGTGGACGAAGCGGCAAAAAGACGTTTCCCCGTGCCGTGGCAAAAGATTGGGATGCCCTATTTTATAACCCTGTGGACGAACCGAATTATTTAACTATTGAAGTGAGTAAGCAGAATATAACTGTTACAGCATTTTCTTTAAATGGTGATATTATTGATGCATGGAGCAAACATAAAAATTAATGATAAATAGGGTAATGTAATAAGGAGAGTGGTGACATGAAAGTAGGCGATTACACAGTTTTCGTATTATCAGATGGCATTAATCGGCGGACTTTGGCGCAGCAGGCCGAGTTATTGCAAGGCGACAAGGCGGAGATGCAAGCTGCTCTAGCCAAAGCGTATCCTTTAGGTGAGATCGAATCGACAGTCAATGCATTTTTAATTTGCCGCGGCGAGAAACTGGTATTAATTGATACAGGTAATGGAACGTTTGGCGCTCCCACAATGGGGAAAGTCGTTGACAATCTGCGGTTGATCGGATATCAGCCAGAACAAATTCATGAGATTTATTTGACGCACATGCATGGCGACCATGTTGGCGGGCTGGTTACTGCAACAGGAGAGCCTGTTTTTGCAAACGCAACGGTTTATGCGAATGAATGCGAAGCTGCTTATTGGCTCGATATGAATCATTTTGATTCCGCACCGGAAGCAACGAATCGGACTTTCCATACGGTAAAAGAGGCGCTAGCTCCTTATCAACAAGCGGATAGGTTCAAGACCTTTCAGGGAAATTGCCAATTGTCTATGGGGATTCATGCTAGAGATTTATTTGGTCATACGCCGGGACATACCGCTTTTTGTATCGAAAGTCAGGGGAAAACCTTGGTTTTATGGGGAGATATCATTCATGTAGCCGCGATTCAATTTCATGATCCTGCTGTAACTATTGCCTATGATAATAACAAACAGGCGGCAGCTAGCATTCGTCAGCAAATTTTGGCGGAGGCGGCACGGCAGCGTTGGCTTGTTGGCGGCGCCCATTTTGCTTCGCCAGGTTTTGGATATGTACAAGCCCAAAAGAGCGAAAATAAGAAGTATCGTTTTATTGCAATCGAAGAGGGCGAGGATATTTAGGCGAGGACATTTAACTGCATAAACATATAAGAATCGGTTAGGTTCGGCGAAACAGGGAACTATTTGGTTGATGATAAATAGTTCCCTGTTTTTTTGCAATACCTCAATTGCATATTGTGAAATTACTTACAAGTTTTCATTGACAAAAGATGTGAAATAGAGTAATTTATTAATTGAGAAGAGTTATTGATACTAATTAATAATAAATATTAATTAAGTAGACCCGATTCAATCAGTTCAGGCAAAACTATTACATGTGGAAACTTAGTGATCTTAAACTTTAGGATCACTGCTAAATAAAAAGGAGGCTTATATTATGTCTTTAATTGGAAAAGAAGTTAGTGATTTTACAGTGCAGGCTTTTGTCGATAAGGATTTCAAAGAAGTTACGAAGCAAGATATCTTGGGAAAATGGTCGGTCTTCTTCTTCTACCCGGCGGATTTCACTTTTGTGTGCCCAACAGAGCTAGAAGATTTAGCTGATAAGTATGAAGAGTTCCAGCAAATTGGCACTGAAATTTACTCTGTATCTTGCGATACCCATTTTGTTCATAAGGCTTGGCAGGATGCATCGAAAACCATTCAAAAAATCAAATATCCTATGCTAGCTGATCCTACCGGAGCACTGGCTAGAGATTTTGATGTAATGATTGAGTCAAAAGGCCTTGCTGAAAGAGGGACTTTTATTGTGAATCCCGCCGGAGAAATTGTTGCTTATGAAGTTGTTGCAGGGAATATTGGCCGCAATGCTGATGAACTGCTTCGTCGCGTTCAGGCTTTGCAGTTTGTTGCGGAACATGGCGATCAGGTATGCCCAGCAAAATGGACGCCAGGCAAAGAAACTTTAAAACCGAGTCTTGACTTAGTCGGTTTATTATAAACACAAAATCTGTATGCGGCAGCGGACGATTGTTTCGTTTACTGCATACAGATTTCTTTTATTATGATGTTAAAGGGGGAGATTGCCGCAAACATGGAACGCTATGATGCAATTGTGATTGGTTCAGGCCCGGCAGGAATGACGGCCGCTTTATATTTGGCGAGGGCTCGGTATCGTGTAGCCGTCTTGGAGAAGGAAAAAGCCGGTGGTCAAGTAGGAACTACGGCAGAGGTCGTCAATTATCCAGGAATTCGCACAATCAGTGGTAGCCAGCTATCGGCTACGATGCGCCAGCAAGCGGAAGACTTTGGCGCTGAATTTATCAATGGAGAAGCGATTGGGCTTGATGCAGTCGGTGATGTTAAAACAGTACATTTGGCTGATGGCAGGTCGCTAACAACTTTTGGTATTGTTTTGGCGCTGGGAGCCAATCCTCGTAGGGCTGGATTTCGTGGCGAAGACGAATTTCGCGGTAGGGGCGTAGGCTATTGCGCTACTTGTGATGGCGAATTTTTTACGGGAAAAGAAATTTTTGTAATTGGCAGCGGTTTTTCCGCGGCGGAAGAAGCGCTTTTTTTAACGCGTTATGGGCGAAAGGTTCACTTGCTCGTGCGCGGCGATAAACTGAAGTGCGCGGCTTCGATTACGGAAAAAGTGGTAAAACATCCTAAGATTGAAGTACATTATCATACACAGGTCTTGGAAGCTGGCGGTGATTCTGTTTTGCAGTATCTTGTCTTAGAAAATCGACTGACAGGCGAAACACAAAAATATATACCGGCAGAACAAGATAATATAGGCGTATTTGTTTTCGTTGGCTATGATCCAGCGACGGACGTTGTTAAAGGACTTGTCGCAACGGACGAAGCAGGGTATTTGCTTACCGATCGAAATCAAAGGACGAATATAGCTGGCATTTATGGCGCTGGTGATGCCTGCCGGAAGAATTTACGACAAGTCGTGACGGCCGTGGCTGACGGAGCTGTAGCGGCTACCGAACTAGAAAACGTGCTTGATGAAATCTATGAACGGCTGCAGTTGGAACGAGTTGCTATAGTAACGCAACAAGTTAAAGCAGTCGAATCTTTGGCAACGGTTGAAACGCCGCCGGAATCAGCTCAAGAATTTTTTGATACGCCCATGCAGAAGCAGCTAAAACAAGTTTTTAAGAAGCTGACAAAACCGGTGACTTTGCGAGCTAGGCTTGATGCACGGGCTGTTTCTACAGAGCTTCGCCAGTTTGCGCAGGAAATCGCTGCTTTATCAGATCACTTGTTATATGAAGAAGAACAGGGCGAGCCAGACGAACTGTTGCCGGAGTTATGTCTTGATGTGGCTGGGCAATACAGTGGCTTAAGTTTTCATGGCGTTCCTGGCGGGCACGAGATCAATTCATTTATCGTTGCGCTCTATAATTTGGGTGGCAGCGGTCAGCCCCTTGATAATCAGCTTGTTGCCCGGACGCAGGCAATTAAGTCAAAAGTTCAACTGGATCTTGTTGTAACTCTTTCCTGTACAATGTGTCCGGAACTTGTTATGGCGGCACAGCGACTTGCTGCGTTAAATCCGCAGATAACGACTCATGTTTATGATTTGAATCATTTTGCCGCTTTTAAACAGCAGTATGAGATTCTAAGTGTTCCTTGCTTGATTATCAATCAGGAGAAGGTGTTGTTTGGCAAGAAAGATATTCCTGCCTTGCTAGCGTGTTTGGAAGAGTATCTGACAGACAAGGAAACTGGAATTAGGCCTTTAGCTTCGGCCATGTAACAAGAAAAAACTCTCGGTGCGATTCAACTGAATCTTGCCGAGAGTTTTTTGTTAGGGTTTTAAGTTTTTTTGTTAGGGTCTTAATACCATGTCTTTCGTAATTTCATTTAAAGTGAAAGCACCGCACATAGCCATGGTATCTTTCAATTCTTCTGCGAGTTTTTCAATATAAATTTTTACGCCTTCCGCGTCGCCGCCATACACTGCTGTAACAAAGGGCCGGGCGATAATTACGGCATCAGCGCCAAGGGCTAGCGCTTTGAATATATCAGCGCCGGAACGAATGCCGCCGTCGACGAATATTTTCATGCTGTCGCCTACTGCTGCAACGATATCTGGCAAAACTTCAACAGTCGCCGCACACTGGTCAAGAACGCGGCCGCCGTGATTGGAAACGACAATAGCTTTAGCGCCAGCTTCTTTTGCTTTAAGCGCACCTTTTACTGTCATAATGCCTTTGACGATAAAGGGAGCGTCGGCTATTTCAGCAATTTGCCGCAGTTCTTCTACGGATTTACTGCCGGCAGGCGGCGTCATGTTTTTTAGAAAGGGTAGTCCAGCGGCATCGATATCCATGGCTACGGCAAAAGCGCCTGATTTATGGACAAGTTCCATTTTTTCCTGAATGACCGCAAGATTCCAAGGTTTTACCGTCGGAATTGCGCTGCCCTCTGCTTTGGCAATCGCTGCTGTAGCGCTTTGCATCACTTCTGGATTTGCACCATCGCCAGTGAAAGCGGCAATTCCGTTTTCTTTGCAGGCGGAAACAAGAATGTCATTATAAGTCATATCAGTATGTTTATCGCTGTAGTGCAGATTGACAGCACCGACGGGACCGGCAAAAAATGGGTATTTGAAGGTTTTTCCGAATAAGTGGAAGGTTGTATCGACAGGCTTATTTTCACAAAGCGTGTCCATTTGAACGCGGATTTCCTGCCATTTTTGATAATTGCGAATCGCTGTATCGCCCACACCTTTAGCGCCTGGGCCGGGCATTGTGTTTTTACAGGCAATTCCGTTACAGATAGGGCAAGCTTTGCAATGTGTTCCGAGGGCCGTACGGGCGCTTTCTAGTAGTTCTTTATAATTCATATAAATTCACCTTTTTCTTTGACATTATTTTACTAAAGACTTCCATAACTGTGTCAGAAATCCTGCTCTGATTGTTATTTTTCCCTCGCATCAGCTTTGAAAAATGCGAAACACTAGAATTAAACCAAAGCGAGGGGGAATAGTATGATAAAAAACTTAGCAAAACGGAAACAATTACGGCGAAAATTACGGCGCCGTGCGGCGGCTTTAGTGGGAACAGCTATCATGACAGGCGCCGTTTTAGCGGGCGTGCCTGTCAGTAAAACTTTTGCATCAGAGGCCCCGCTAAGTCCACAAACAGCAAAAATTGCTCAAGAGCAGGCCGCAAAAGATCAGTCTATGGCCAGAGAAGGTTGGCATGAGCATAAGCATAGCTGGCCAGGATCTGATGAAAATGAAGCATGGTATAAAGACGGCAAGCTGTATTATCGCAGCGGACAAGACAATGAAGACACCTATTTTAATGAGTATGCCTATTATGACCAGAGTCCTGTGTCTTATGTGCAAGACCATGCAGGAGATTATGGGTTTAATACTGCAAAAGACACTTTTTCTTTAGTTACTGTCAATCGACACAGAGCATTAGTGCAGGTGATTAAAGCTGATACAGGCCAACAATATCGAGTCATACTGCGCTGGGGTGACGATGGTTGGACGATTCGGGGCGTTATACCAGCTTAAAGGCAGAAAATCTGCCTTTATTTTTTTATTGAGAAATAATTTTGAATCGATTGACAATAAGGCAAAACGAAATGTATACTAAAGTGGTAAGGTATAGGACGGCTTTTGAAATCTGTTCTAGGTACTGTAAGTATTCGCTTAGATCACAGTAGGGGGGAGAGCAATGGACAACATATTAGAACAATTTAGTTTATTTGCTTTTTCGCACTCAAGTATTGTGCGGTGGTGGTTCAATCTGAGACTATCTTGGAAGTTGGTTCTGGCTTTTACGGTCAATGGAGCTATTACAATGATTGCAGGATTTATTACATATTATTTTGTTAAAGAAGGAACCGAATTTGAACAGCAGGCGGTTCTTGTTCTTATTGCTTTGGCTAGTTTGCTGAATATTGTATATGGCTGCTACATTGCTTATTTAACAACGGCGCCGATTCGGCGTAGTGTTCAATTTGCTGAAACGGTAGCTCACGGTGATTTGACACCTAATTTAAGCTGTATGACGGAAAAAGATGAAATTGGCCAGCTCTGTAAGTCGTTGAATATCATGGTAAATCGGTTTCGGTCACTTGTCGGCGACATTTCCCAGGGCGTTGATGTTTTTGATGAGACGTCTACCATTTTATCGGGACAAGCCGAGGCGACGATGCAAGCCGCGCAAGAAGTGATTGATGCAGTGAGCCAAGTGGCGGCAGGGTCACAAAGTCAGGCTGAACGGATTGATGAAATTAAAGCAGCCATAGATAAAATGCTGATCGGTCTTAAAAATATTGAAAGGAGTGTACAGACGACCAAGGAGGCGGCAGGGCTGGCTTTACAAATTGCTCAGGCCGGTACGGATTCAGTGGAGCAGACAAACTCGCAAATGGTTCATATTCATCAGAGTGTGGAAGAAACGAATCAAATTATTCTAGAACTTGGTAATAAATCAGCTCTAATCGGCGGAATTATCGAGACGATTAAAGCCATTTCTGATCAGACTAATTTACTAGCCCTTAATGCCGCTATTGAGGCTGCGCGGGCGGGAGAGCACGGCCGCGGATTTAGCGTAGTAGCCGAAGAAGTTCGCAGACTCGCTGAACAGTCGACCTTATCTAGTTCTCAAATCGGAATAATCATTCAGGATATTCAACATAATGTAGAACGAGCCGTGAGTAGTATGAAATTTGAAACAGAAGTTGTTATGGCTGGTTCGCAAGTGATTCAAACCACGCAGCAATCGTTTCATCGTATTGTCAATAGTGCAAAAACGGTGAATCAGCAGATTGGCGAAGTTTTTGGTTTTGCTAACACGATTGCCGTTGGTTCAGATGAGGTTTCTGATAAAATGAATGAAATTGCTCATATTGCGCTGGAAAGTAGTGCTCAGGCCAAAGAAGCGGCAGCGAATGGCGCCAACCAGCTAGGAGCGATGCAGGAAGTCAATGCTTCTGCGAGTGAACTGTCTGATGCCGCTCATAAATTGCAAAGAGCATCAAGACAATTTAAGTTAGCTTAGGGTAGATTTTTAGATTAGCTGTTGATTCTGAGTGTAGATTAGTCTTGCTTATTTCGAGCATTTTCTTTTTTGGAGCACAAAGGATTTTTAGAGGCTGAAACAGAAACTTCCCAGTAAATAGACAGTAGGCGCTAGTATGTTGCGGCCCCAAGGAGAGTGCTCCGTTGTATAAGCAAGAACCGGAAAAGCAAATTGAAACCTTATTTGATTGTGATGGATTTCAAATTTTTTCAGAGCAGGTTGATGATGGAATCCTGGTTATTAATAATCAGGGGAAAATTTTATACAACAATGAAGCGGCTTCTTTGCTTTATGGTTATTTGGCAAGTGAGTTTTGTATTTTGACTGCGGCTGATCTGTATGCTCCGGAGAAAGCAGAAACCGTTGCGGCACAACTAAATGCAGGCCGAAAGACGCCTATTGTCTTGCAAACGGTTCACCGTCGGCGCGATGGCGGGCTTTTTCCTGTTGAAATCAGTTTTCAACAGGCTAAATGGAATGGCAGTAGCGTTTTAATAAGTTCCGTGAAAGATTTAAGTGTATCAACGTCAGGCCGTGTGCTGCAAAGAAGCGAAAGAAAGTATCAGATGCTTCATGAGGATCTTTTGGCTGCTTATGAAGAGCTGACAGCTACGGAAGAAGAACTGCGACAGCAATTTGATGAGCTCATGAGCAAGGAAGATAAGTTATATCAACAAAATCGGGTATTGAATTTACTGCATGATGTAGCCTTAGATCTGATTAAAGATCTTAACTTGGAAGATTCATTACGGAAAATTGTTGGGAGTATTAATGAAATTTTCAATGCCCCCCATAGTTTTATTCATTTTGTCGATGAGGCTAAGGAGCACTTTCAGCTGAAAATAGGTACTGGCATATTTACTGGTCTTTTAGTAGGAGGAAATCTGTCTGAAGGTATTGTTGGTGAGGCCCATCAAACTGGTGAAGTTGTTGAAGTAAGAGATTATTGCCGTTGGGAAAAACGACTACCTGACCGTATTTTTGATGCCGTTCATTATTTTGTTGTGGTACCGTTAAAAGATGCTGAGAAGATGTTTGGCGCCATTGGCGTTGCCTTTACCGAACCGGAAAAGCGTCTTGCAGAGGATGAATTGATTCTTTTGCGCCGATTTGCTGATCTTGCTGCTTTGTCCTTGCGTAATGCTGAGCTTGTAAGCGCCTTGCAAGCGGAAGTAAAAGAGCGCCAAAGAATTGCTGAAGGTCTGCGCTTGTCCGAAGAAAAATTTTCTCAGGCATTCTATCTGAGTCCTGATACAATTACGATCAGCCGAATGGATGGAACTTATCTTGAGGTGAATGAAGGTTTTGTTCGGATGAGTGGTTTTTCTCGGGAAGAAGTCATTGGGAAAAAAGCGATTGATTTAGGAATTTGGGTTGATCCAGCTGAACGAGACAAGATGGCGGCCGAGCAACAGCGGTACGGTTCTATTTCCCATATGGAAGTGCCTTTTCGGCGTAAAGATGGGCAAGTTCGTTATGGGCAATTGTCGGCCTCCTTGATTTATGTGGCAGGCGAGCCTTGTCATATGGTGGTTGTCCGAGATAATACAGAGATTCGGTTAGCTGAAAAAGAACACCGTCGTCAAGACGCTGTCATTCAGCGTATGGCTTATTATGATCCTTTAACAGATTTGCCAAATCGCCGCTATCTAACAGAGTGGTTACAGGAAGAAGTAGACAAAGCTCGGCAGGGAAAAACTGCTGGGTTTGTCTTGTTTGTTGATTTAGATGATTTAAAGCTAGTGAATGATACTTATGGTCATAGTTGTGGTGACGAAATTATTATTGCCACAGGGCGAAGAATTATTGAAACCTTGGGGAACGAGGCTTTTGTTGCGCGGGTTGGTGGCGATGAATTTGTTGTAGTTTTGCCACATGGCCATGATTACAGCAGTGCTGAAACTGCTGTGGTGCGGTTACTTGAGGTTTTAGGAAAAACCTATACAGTGGCGGAAACGCATTTTCACATGTCTGCGAGTATCGGCATCGCTGCATATCCTGCTGACGGCGATACGATGGAAGAGGTAGTAAAAAATGCTGATAATGCCATGTACGCTGCCAAGCGAAGCGGCAAAAATTGTTGGCGCTTTTATACGAAAATGATGCAGACTGCAGCCTACGAAAAGATGCGTTTAACAAGTGGTCTGCGGTATGCTTTGCCGCGAGGCGAGCTTTTTTTGGTGTATCAGCCGCAGATCCTGTTGCGTGAAGGGCGAACCGCTGGTTTTGAGGCTCTGTTACGCTGGAATAGTTCTGAGTATGGGGCCATTCCACCGTCTCTATTTATTCCGTTGGCAGAGCAGGCAGGAATGATTCATAGCATTGGTCGCTGGGTCTTTGAAGAAGCCTGTCGATTTGCTAAGCAGCTTGCCGAGCAGGGATGGGAACAGATTCCTGTGGCTGTTAATATTTCATCCAGACAGCTTGATGATGCGGAATTTCTCTCGTTTATCGAACAAACGATTACTCAAGTCGGTATAAAACCGCAGCAGTTGGAACTTGAAATTACGGAAAGCTTTTTACTGACTTCTATAGAGGATGCAACAAAGAAGCTAACAAGGCTGAAAGAGTTTGGTGTCAGGATGTCTTTGGATGATTTTGGCACAGGCTATTCTTCTTTAACTTATTTGCACAAATTGCCTGTAGAGACGCTTAAAATTGATAAATCCTTTATTGATATGATTACTGTTGATGGACAAGGCGAGAAAATGATTGCTTCGATGATTGCTATGGCTCATATGATGAATCTCAATGTTGTAGCTGAGGGAGTAGAAACAGAAAGACAGCTTGCCTATTTAAAAGCCAAGGATTGTGATCGAATTCAAGGCTACATTTTCAGTCGGCCTGTGCCAGCAGAAGCAGCAATGCAGTTTTTGCAAAATAATAATAGCTAGATGAAAAAAGCTCCTGACCTATTTTATAGGCAGGAGCTTTTTATTTAGACTGAATTAAATTTTATAGGTTTAAATATGTTTTAGTAAAGCAGGGCCAATGCCGATGTATTCCGAGGGAGTCAAAGCAAGTAGCCGTTTCTTATCAGCTTCCGGCAGATCTACACTGGCGATGAAAGCTTTAATGTCTTCTTCGCTGATGCCTTTGCCGCGAGTAATGGCTTTGAGCTTATCGTAGGAATTGGCATGACCATGTTTGCGCATGACCGTTTGCACAGCTTCCGCCAGTACTTCCCAGGCATGAGTTAAATGCTCAGAGAGGGCGTCTTCATTGATGACCGTTTTCTTCAGACCTTTTAAGGTATAGGTAATGGCTAGATGCGAATGGGCGATGCCTGTACCAATATTGCGCTGGGCCGAAGAGTCACTCAAATCACGTTGCAAGCGGGAAATCGGCAGTTTGTTCGCTAAGTGATCAAGTACAGCGTTGCTTAAACCCAGATTCGCTTCGGAGTTTTCAAAGTCGATCGGGTTTACTTTATGCGGCATGGTGGAAGAACCAACTTCGCCGGCAATCGCTTTTTGTTTGAAGTAGCCCATGGAAATATAGAGCCACATATCGCGGTCAAAGTCGAGGAGAATATTATTGAAGCGGGTCATGGCGTGGAAGACTTCTGCTACATAGTCATGTGATTCAATTTGGGTAGTCAGAGGATTATAGTTCAATCCGAGTCCTTCGACAAAATCACGTGACACAGCTTCCCAATCTGCTTCGGGGTAAGCGATACTGTGGGCATTGAAGTTGCCAACGGCACCGTTGAATTTTCCTAAGTATTCTTGTAGGCGAATTTGTTTTAATTGACGCTGCCAACGGTACACGAATACCGCAAGCTCTTTGCCGACGGTTGTCGGTGAGGCTGCTTGACCGTGCGTGTGGGCCAGCATGGGAACCTGTTTATCGGCTTCTGCCATTTCGGCAACGATTGTAGTCAAATTTTCTGCTGCTGGCAACCAGACTTTTTCGATGCCGTCTTTCAGCATTAATGCATAGGAAAGGTTGTTAATATCTTCAGAGGTGCAAGAAAAATGAATAAATTCCAGTATGTCAGCCAGCGACATAGCGCCGAGCGTTTCGCGTAAAAAATATTCTACTGCTTTTACATCATGGTTTGTAGTTCGTTCAATTTCTTTGATTCTTGCCGCCGCTGTATCATCAAAATTAGCGACGATGTTACGTAAAAAAGTGATTTCTTCTGTGGTAAATGAACGGATTTCTGGAAAAGACGAATTACTAGCCATGGCAATTAGCCATTCGACTTCAACATGAATCCGATATTTAATCAAAGCCCATTCCGAAAAAAAGTCGCCTAGAGGCGCAGTAATGGCTCCATACCGCCCTTCCAGCGGTGTAAGCGATTTAATACTCATCTCTATCCCTCATCATTCTTCTTAAATTAACAGCAGCTATGGAAATTGCCGTTCAAAATCTATGCCTATTATACTACATTAGCGTCTTAGAATACCACGCTCTTTTTCTTTCTTTACAATATCGGGTAAGTAGCTTATTTTTTTAGGCAGTATCTATTTTGCAAAAAAGGGAGACTAATTATATGATTCGCTGTTCATTGCAACAATAAATTCTGGTTATAGATAAATAAGGGGAAGTGAACGGTATGATGCGACGGCTCATTGATGTAAAAATGTCGGTGAAAATTTTAGGTTTTGTCACCTTTATCGCCCTAGCGCTAAGCTCGGTAGGGGCTTTAGGTTATTATCACCTTATGGCGGCTAATGATGATATTGCTATTTTGTATCAAGAAAGGCTGCTGCCTGTGCAGTGGTTGAATGAGAATGCTACTTATACGAGAGCTATTCAGACAGATCTTTTTGAAATTATGGTTACAACTGATTTGGCGAAAAAACGAGAATTGCTGCAAAGCATTGATCAACGAGCCGCACTATTTCGTCAGAACATAAAGCAGTTTGAAAGCACGCCTTTAACAGAATTTGAGCGTCGCAAACTGACTGAAATGGAGCAGAACTTAAAAGCGTATATGACGTATCGTGATCAAATTATTGCGCTGGCTTTGCAAAACAATAACAATGCGGCTTATGCCCTGTATAATCAATCCGCTCGTCCACTAGCGGAAGCTTTCATTCGTAATTTGGAAGAGCTGGCTCAGTTTAATAATGAGGCTTCAGCACAGCTAAAAGTAAAGAATGAAGCGAAACTTGTCAGTAATAAGCGGCTAGTTATTGCTGTGGTAGTTATCGTTCTCTTCCTTGTAATCGCCTGGGGTGTTTTACTTGTGCTTGCTGTGACCAGGCCGATTCAGCGTGCGGGCGTTCACGCAGCGGCTATTGCCAAGGGGGATTTTACGCTGGCAGTTGCTCCTAATGATTTAGCAGCAAAAGACGAATCAGGCATTTTAGCAAATGCCTTTCACTTAATCAATCAGGAAATGCAGCGACTGATTCGAAAGGTTGTCCAGTCAGCTGACCTTGTCTCGGCTTCTTCACAAGAAATGAGCGGTATTGCTGAAGCCACAGCTGCTTCAGCTACGGAAATTGCTGCTGCTACGGTGCAAATTGCCAGCGGCGCACAGCGACAGGTGCAGAAGGTTAAAATGGCAGAAACAGTTATCCGTAAAATGACAGAAAATATGCAGCAAGCGGCAGTAAATCTTGATGAAACGGCTGCTGCATCACAGGATGCAGCTACAGCGGCCCAATTAGGCAGAGAGTCTGCTCAAGCAGCTACGAATCAAATGAAAGATGTGGAGCAGCGTGTAGCTCAGTTGACTGCCGCTATTAAAAATTTAGGGAAACAGTCAGAGCGGATCAGTTCTGTAGTCGATACGATCGGCGGGATTGCCAGTCAGACCAATCTGTTAGCGCTTAATGCCGCCATCGAAGCGGCTCATGCTGGTGAGCGCGGGCGCGGCTTTGCGGTAGTAGCGGCAGAAGTACGGAATTTGGCAGAGCAATCGCAGACCGCTACCAAAGAAATTGCTGTTTTAATTCGTGATGTGCAAAGTGGTACGAAGGAAACAATCGCTGCTATGGAAGAGGGGAATGCCGAAATTCTTGCGGGAACGCAAGTTGTAGAAGCCACAGTCAGCAGATTTGTTGAAATTGCCGCTACGGTGGAAAAGGTATCGCAGCAGACTTTATGTACAACTGATTTTGTGAAAAGCGTCAGTAGTGAAAGTGATGAAGTGATTGACGCCATGCAAGAAATTTATGAGATTGGCGCCCAGATGGCTGCTGCCACTAAAAATATATCAGTAGGTACAGAAAAAGAATCTTCTATGGTAGAGGAGCTTGCCGCGTCAAGTCAAGAGCTAGCACGATTAGCGGAAGACTTAAAAGGAACGCTCCGGCAATTTAAATATGAATAAACAGCGCAATAATTTGTAATGAAATAAAAAAACGCCGATTCAGAAAGAATTTTCTTTCGATCGGCGTTTTTTATTGAGACGTTAGTTATACGACAGTAACTGGTAGTACAAGAATAATAGAGCTTACATTAATCGCTACGTCTGTCGTTAATTCAGCGATTGTTAAAGGGAAGCCGACTGGAAGAATGGCTGAGGTAACGCGGACAATAAGGAACTCTTCTTCAGTAGTTACTTCACCATCAATTTCAATTTTTTTCGGAAAACACGTTGGCGGATCGTCATGATGACGTGGCAGTTCAGCGAGGACCGTGCCTGTTATTACAAGTGGTGCAGTACCGCCGACATTGACCAAAATCGTGACAGTACCGAATTTAATTTCTTCTAGTTTCATAGTCTCACTCCACTTCATTATTTTACATAAGACTGTTTACAGAGGCTTACGCTATAGCATATTCGGGAAATTACTAAGAAGTGAGATGAAATAAGAAAAAGCATAAAAAGTTTGAAAATTGCCACAGGGAAATTCGGTTGACAAAGAAAAAAACGCGTGTTATATTGTAAAGCAAATGTTACGTTGTAAAGCACGTGTTGCATAGTAACTCCATAGAGGTTTTAAAAATGCGATGATCAGAATAAAACAGAAGCAGATTTTTCTGGCAGAGAGCTGTCGGTTGGTGCAAGGCAGTAGAAAAACTTCTTCCTATCTCCTCTGTGAGCAGAATGCTGAACAGAAGTAGGCATATCCGGTATTCTACCGTTATGAAGAACCATATTCGGATTGCATCCCGATATGAGTGAGCGGCTGCGCAAGCGGCAAATGAAGTGGTAACGCGGAGAATTTATTCCTTCGTCTTCAACATGGAATATCCATGGGAGGCGAAGGTTTTATTTTTCTCTGACAATATATAAAAAGGAGCTATTTCACATGAATGGATTAACTTTATTAGCAATTGCAATTATTGTTTGTGCAAGTGGTTACTTCATTTACGGCCGCTGGCTGGCGAAGCTTTGGGGAATTGATCCTCAGGCGAAAACACCGGCCTACCGTTTTGAAGATGGGGATGATTATGTCCCTTCCTCTAAGTTTACTGTTTTTACCCATCAATTTTCGTCGATTGCCGGGGCGGGCCCAGTCACAGGTCCGATTATAGCCGCTATGTTTGGTTGGGCGCCGGTTATGCTCTGGCTGATGATTGGCGGTATCTTTTTTGGCGCCGTACAAGACTTTACCGCATTATATGCTTCCGTAAAAAATGACGGAAAATCGATTGGTATGATGATTGAACAATATATCGGCAAAACCGGCAAGCGCATGTTCTTGCTCTTTTCCTGGCTATTTACGCTCTTAATCATTGCCGCTTTTGCCGATATTGTAGCAACAACTTTTAATGGTTTTAGTGCAAATGGCGCTTTGGCGACGCCGAATGCGGCGGCTGCGTCTATTTCCATGCTGTATATTGTTGTGGCTATTTTCTTCGGACTTTTCCTAAAAAAATATCCCTTGTCCGAAAAAACGAAACTGGCTGTTGCCCTTGTATTAATTGCGGCAATGCTGGCCGTTGGGATTGCTTATCCTCTGTACTTTACAAAAACGACTTGGATTTATGTGGTTTTTGCTTATATGTTTATGGCAGCAGTTATGCCGATGTGGCTGCTTATGGAGCCGCGCGACTATTTGAGTTCCTTTTTGCTGCTAGGGATGATTTTAAGTGGTGTTGTTGGTGTTATTTTTACGAACCCAACAATTGAATTACCAGCCTTCAGTGGCTTTGAAGTGGGCGGTAAACCCATGTTTCCCATTCTCTTCATTACGATTGCTTGCGGCGCTGTATCTGGTTTTCACAGTCTCGTTTCGTCTGGTACATCCTCAAAAACGATTTCCAACGAGAAAGATATGCTCTTTGTCGGCTATGGCGCGATGATGGTGGAAACAATTTTAGCCGTAGTCGCTCTCATTGTAGTAGGGGCGGCTTCGGTAGGCGGCGTTCTGCCAAAAGGCACGCCTTTCCAGATTTTCTCAGCTTCTGTTGGCAATTTTATGGCTATGTTCGGACTGCCTAGCGCGATTGCAACCTGTATTATTACGATGTGCGTATCGGCTTTGGCGTTGACCACCTTGGATTCGGTGGGGCGAATTGGTCGTATGTGTTTACAAGAATTGTTTACGGGGGATACAACGGATCCGGCGCAAATGACGACAGTGCAAAAAATCTTTACGAACAAATATTTTGCTACGATCCTGACACTTTTCTTTGGCTATCTGCTCTGTTTGGGCGGTTATATGAATCTCTGGCCGCTCTTTGGGGCGGCGAATCAGCTTTGTTCCGCCCTAGTATTAATTGCTTTGGCCGTATTCTTAAAGGTAACAGGCCGAGAAGGCAAGATGCTCTATATTCCCATGCTATTTATGTTTAGCGCTACAATGTTAGCTCTGTTGATGTCAATCTATGGTATTGTGAAAAAGGTACTGTACACAGGCGGGTTCTCTTTCTTGACTGATGGACTGCAGCTTATTGTCGCGATTGCCTTGATTATTCTGGCCATGCTCGTAGCCTCAACGAGTGTTCGCAAGTTAGTTGACTCACCGGCCCGTCCGGCTGTTCAACAAGATTAGGTTTAACTGTTCAATTGGATTTGTTTTAAATGAACCAGCTTTCTGTCATTTTTAGTGGCAGGAAGCTGGTTTTTTAGACGATTACAAAAGGAATTTGTTTAAAAATGCAGAAACTAAGTTTTATTTAATGAAGGGTTCTTATTACGGAGGCACTACTATGGACGGACAAGTTAGAATAGCGAAAAAAAGCCGGAAGTTGTGGCGCTACGGGGTCGTACTATTCGTTGTAATCGTATTTTTTAGTGTCAATGGCGTCGGCTTTTTCTTGGGAAATAAGGTTTTTGAAGAAGCCAGTGTGCTCCATACTAGGCCCAATCGGTCCGATTCTGCTCAACTGAAAGCGAGATTGGAACGAGGGAAAGCGCAATTAGGCTGGCAGGACATTACACTCACTTCCCCTTTTGGCTATCCGTTGCAGGGGACTTTTATTCCAAACTCACAGCCTAGTACTAAAACTATTATTTTTTTACATGGCTTTACGGGGAGCCGCTTAGATGGTTTGGGCTACGCCCGCGTATATCTAAATGCTGGTTTTAATTTTTTAATGATTGATTCGCGCCGCCATGGCGATAGCGGCGGTGATTCGGTGTCTTGGGGCGTCTACGAAAAAGATGATTTAGATCAATGGATTGGTTGGCTGCAGCAGCGATTTCCCCATGGGCAAATCGGCGTTCACGGTATTTCCATGGGGGCGGCTACAGCATTACTTCATGCTGCTAAAAATAATCAAAATGATGCGGTTTCTTTTTATATTGCCGACAGTTCTTTTGATGATTTTGATGCGCTATTACGAGAGCAAATCAGGCAGCGACTGCCGCAGCTTGAACCCCAGTTATCCGATCTGCTACTCGTTTATGCAAATCTAGCCGCCTACTGGCATGGCCGCTTTTTGTACTATGATGCATCACCGCTTCGTGTTGCCAGTCAGATTCATACGCCTGTACTCTATCTGCATGGCGAGGCTGATAAACTGATTCCTGTCGCTATGTCTCGTACGCTTTATGAACGGACTGGCGCACTAACACAGCTGGTAACTTTTCCGGCGATGGATCATATTCAAGCAGCTTTTCAGGTGCGCCGCGAATATTGGCAGACCGTTGAAAACTTTATAGCGCTAGTGCCTAAAACGCCAAGGTAGATTAAAAAAATATTGGTAAAATAAGTAATCGCAGGTTTCGGTGCTTTTCCTGATTTTATGCATTATTGCTTACCAAGATAATATGAATAAAAAGTGGTTATTTGTCAAGAAGACGACAGGTAACCACTCTTCTTTTGTCGAAAATGATCAAAAATAAGTCTGAAAGCCTATAATGTTTATAGCAATTTTACACGAATTACTAATAGCAATCTTTTTGTTATAGGATATTGGTGAACTGTAATTTGGTTTGTTTTTCCAACCTTCTCTGAAATGAGTAGTTGTGACGAATGATAAGCAAAAGGTGAATAGCAATAAACCTAAAATGTAGATGGAGTTGCAGTATGGAAAAACAGCGTTGGCAGTCGTGGCGTTTTTTGATGGTATTGATCTATATGCTAGGAATGGAAACTGTCTGGGCCGCGGAATTGCCTGACAGCGGGCAACTTATTGGAGCAGGCAATGAAAAGCGCTTGATAAGCCCGGAAAAGAAAACACTGCAGATTGTTGTTCCAACGGAGGAATCAGGGAAAGAAAGTGGAACGGCTGCAGTGTTTGTTCGAGCGATTCGGATTCAAGGTGATAGTTTATTTGCTGGGGAGAAATTGCGTTTTTTGTGGCGAGGCCATTTAAATAAACAATTATCGCTCGCGGAGCTGGAGCAGATAGCTGATCAAGTTCGCTCCTATGTACAGTCGCGGGGATATTTTTTAGCGACGACAGTCATTCCCGCGCAGAATATAGTCAATGGCGAAGTAGAAATTGATTTATTTGTCGGTCATTATGGCAAAATCTTCATTAAAAATGAGGCAAAGCTTGATTCAAAAGTATTAAAAACGCTTTTGGCACCGTTACAGCCGGGCGAACTGATTGATAAAGATACTCTGGATGGAGTACTTTCGCGACTAAATGATCGTGCGGGCATTAGTATTAGGGCAACGCTTTCGCCCGGGGAATTTACCGGTGAAAGTGATTTACTGGTGGAATTGTTGCCAGGCCGATCGGTGAATGGTCAAATCTATAGTGACAATTATGGCAACCGCTATGCCGGAGCCAACCGAAGCGGCGTAACTGTCTCCTTTTCAAACTTGACTGGGCGCGGCGATCAACTGCTTCTAGGAGGCGTTATGACTAGTGGCGCTTTGCTGCGGGATGGAAGTTTTCGCTATACTTGGCCCATGTTGGGCAATGATATAAATTGGACGATTGCTTATTCTTCGCTGGGGTATCGTCTTGGTGATCCCTTCGCCGAGTTACAGGCATCAGGTCGTATAACGGAAAAAGGCATTTATGAAGAGATTCCTTTAGAACGACTGAGAAACCGTTCACTGACAGCAAAAATTGGTTATGAAGTAAAAACAAGTATTGATGAAAAAAGGGGTCTAGCCTACCGCGCTGACAAAAAAGTGCAGCAGGCTGTATTTGCTCTATATGGTGATAGTAGTGATGATCTAGGCAATGGCGGCGTAAACTATTTTTCCTTGGCTTATTATCGGGGTAAGCTCTCCTTGCAATCGGAAGATAGTCGGCTTGACGATCAATTGCCCCAAACTGCTGGGAAGTACGACAAGTGGCTCATTAACGGGTATCGGCGTCAGTCTTTAGGGAATCGTCTTGATTTGTCTCTAGAGGTAACAGGGCAGTTAGCGGGAAAAAATCTTGATTCAGCGGAAAAATTTTATTTGGGAGGTCCTCATGGCGTTCGGGCTTATCCACAAGGGGAAGGTGGCGGCGATGAGGGATGGCTTTGGCGTAGCGAAATAGCCTGGAAGATGCCTGATGATCAGTTTCAAGTCCTCGCTTTTTTTGATCGTGGTCAAGTGAAAATCAATAAAAACGCTGTTGGTTCGGGGCCTAATGGACGGTTGTTATTGGGGGCTGGTGTCGGATTATTATGGCAGCAACCAGGAAAGTATGGAGTTCGATTGGATTATGCCTGGAAAGTAGGTCGCGAAGCTGCACTGTCCGCGACTGATAGCCCATCGCGTTTGTGGTTGCAAGGCGTTATGTATTTTTAAGGAGGAGAAGCCATGAAAAAAAGCAGTGTAATGTTTCTCTGTTGGATTTTTTTTGCTTCTTCTGTAGGGGCTAATCCGGCGGGCGGGCAGATTAGCGGTGGTACAGGTCAGATTACGCAAAATGGTGGTCAGGTAACTATTACGCAAAGTAGTGAAAAGCTTTCCATAAATTGGCGCGATTTTTCCATACGACCTGGCGAGGCCGTCCGGTTTATTCAACCGGGAAGTCGATCGATTGCTTTAAACCGTGTTAATGGTTTAGGTAGGTCCGATATTTTTGGTTCTTTGACAGCGAATGGTCAGGTCTTTTTATTGAATCCTAACGGTATTTTATTTGCACCAGGCGCGCAAGTTCAGGTCGGTGGTCTTGTTGCAACTTCACTGGGAATGACCGATAGTGATTTTTTTGCGGGGAAATATGTTTTTTCTGGCAGTGGTACGGTTGCGAACCAAGGAACTATTGCGGCTAAGAACTATGCTTTACTATTAGGCAATACTGTAACAAACGAAGGGGAAATTTCTGTATCGCAGGGATTCGCTGGACTGGCGGCAGGGAAGCGTATGACTGTTGATTTTTATGGTGATGGATTGCTGAACTTGTCTGTCGACCAAGCTGCTATTCAGGGGACAGTAAAGAATATGGGGTTGATCCAAGCTGATGGCGGTCACATTATGATGTCAGCTGGAGCTCGTAGCGGCTTGCTTCAGACTGTTGTCAATAATGGCGGCGTCTTGCGGGCGCGCAGTGTTACCGAGAAAAATGGCATAGTCCGTCTGGAGGGCGGTTCAGTAACACAGCAGGGACAGATTGATGCACGCGGCGAAAATAGCGTGGGCGGCCAGGTTTGGCTACTGGGACAGGATATTGTTCTTAGTGGAGCTTCGAAAATTGATGTAAGCGGCAACACCGGCGGGATGATTCGTGTTGGTGGCGATTTTCAAGGGGCAGGCACGGCTGAAAAGGCCCAGAATGTTACGGTTAATGCTGGGGCAAAGCTTTATGCCAACGGTTTAGGCCGAAGTGATGGCGGCACCGTTGCGATTTGGTCTGAGGGGCAAACCGTTTATGACGGGATGATTTCAGCGCAAGGTGGACCTGAGGGCGGCAATGGCGGTCGCGTTGAAACTTCAGGGAAAAGCTTGCGGCTTACAGGAACTGTTACAGCTGGTGCACCGCGCGGCGTTGCGGGAACCTGGCTTATCGATCCGTACGACGTATATATTGAGGATCACGGTTCTTTGGGAGATCAAGATATAGTGAGCGACCAAAGTATGACTGGGATTACGGTACTAACGCCTGCGGCTTCCGTGGGAATTCTCGATGTTATTAGTACAGGCAGTCTGACTACGGCGCTTGCCTCAACGGATGTAACGGTGAAAACGGCAGGGCCGTCGGCTGCACCCGTGGCATATGGTGATATCACGGTAGCTAGTCCTTTTTCCTGGAGCAGCGGTCATTCTCTGACGCTGCAAGCGGATCGTAATGTAATCATTGATTCTTCTGTCCAGTCTGATGGAGGTGCTTTAACTCTTCAAGCTCCTAGTGGAAAAGTTCAGATTACTCCTGCTGGTTCTATAGCAACCCAGAGCGGTCATGTTACGATTTCTGCTGGCGATAGCGGCGTTTCCATCAAGGGACCTGTAACAACTCAGAGTGGCAATATTACGATTAATGGTACGAATCAAGCAGTATCAGGGGTAAGTGGTGTTGAAATTTCTGGAAATATTACTACATCCACCGGTCAAATTAAAATTACTGGTACTAATTTGGTAACGAGTTCTAATGATTACGGCATTTTACTTTCGAATGGTACTGTCAAAAGTACGGGTTTTACGAGTAATGGGGATGGCTTAATTGCGCTTGATGGTACTGGCGGCGTAGGTACTCAGAACGAGTATGGTATCTTTATTGATGATCATAGTCATGTGACAACGGCTGGCGGTTCTATCACTCTGACAGGGAAGTCGAAAGGCGCAGGCGCAACCGGTTTATCCAACCATGGGATTTTGTTAAGTAATAACAGCAGTGTTGCGGCGACTGGCAATGGTGTTGTTACCGTGACTGGGACAAGCGGCACTGGGTATAAAGATAATTACGGTATTCAAGTTGACTATAATAGTAGTATATCAGTTGCGAATGGCAATCTTAGTATGACAGGGACGGGAAATGCCGTTAGTGCTAATGGCATGGGGATTGTGATTGATCACAGCGGTTCTAACATTGCAGCAAGTGGCAGCGGCAACATTACTCTTACTGGTACGGGAAACGGCGACGCCGACAGTATCGGTGTTTGGTTTGTTAATGGATCTGCCAGCGACATAGCGCTTGCGGCGAACACTGGTGATGTAAAAATTATTGGCACAGGCGGGACAAGTGGCGCTGGTTCCGGCCGAGACGGAATTCGGATTGAGGGTGGCGTTACCTTACAGAAAATTGGTTCAGGATCAATGCTGTTGGTGGGAACTGGCAACGGCGCTAATAAAAGTATTAATCTTGTTAATGGAACGGTAAGCTCTGGCGGGAATCTGATTCTTGTTGCGGCTGGAAGCGGTGATGTTGTCAGTGGAGGCTCCGCTTCGTTTTTAGCTGGTTCTGGCAAACGATGGTTGTTTTATGGGCAAAATGCTGCGCAAAATCAAACGAATCTTTTGGATAATGCTTTTACGCTTTATGGAACAACCTTTAATGCCGCTGCGCCAGAAGTTAGCTACAGCGGCAACGGATTCATTTACGCAAATCCACTAATCTTGACGGTAGTACCTCAAGGAACGGTAACGAAGGTTTATAATGGAACTAAGATAGTATCGCTTACAACAACCAATTTTTTAAGAACGGATTCTTTTGGCGGCACAGCCAATATTACTGGTGGTAGCGGCTTATTTGATACGCAACAGGTGGGTAACAGTAAAGTTGTTACAGTAACTGGGGTTTCGGTTGACACTCTTATAGATGGCAGCAGCCATCCTGTCTATGGATATACAGTCAACGGTGCTTCCGGCACGATTAGTGGTAGCATCACCGCGGCGCCGCTGACGGCAAGTCTGGTCGGAACAGTACAGAAAAACTACGACGGAACGACAACAGCTACATTAACAAGCAGTAACTATCATTTGGTTGGTAGTGTTTTGGGAGAGGATGTTACTGTTTCTGGCAGTGCAGCCGCCTATGACAGTGCAGCCGTAGGTAGTGGCAAGACTGTGACGGCAACCGGGCTAACGCTTTCCGGAGCTGACAGAGCCAATTATACGGTGAATTCTTCGGCAAATGCCGCCATTGGACAGATTATTGCAGTTGCACCACCAGTAACACCACCGGTAACACCACCGGTAACACCACCGGTAACACCACCGGTGACTCCGCCCGTGACACCACCGGTAACACCGCCAGAGACACCATCGGTGACGCCGCCGATAACACCGCCCGTGACACCGCCAGAGACACCATCGGTAACGCCCCCAGTGAAACCCCCGATAATGCCGTCAGAAGTAGAGCGGAGTGTCAAGGCATTACCTGCTTTAATGGTACAAGGGGAGCCGCAGCGAGTCTCTGAAACTGGGATTGGAATGGTTCTTGTTTTTCCCGACAATAGAGTGTTGAGAGCTGGCGATTTTTTTGAACTTGTAGTACCGCCCGAACAATTACCGCCTGATTTGCCGCGTTGGCGGCAGACGGTTCGGCAAAAAAATGGCAACAATCTTCCGTCATGGATTTTCTTTGATTCTCGTCGGGTTCGTTTTTATGGCCGTGTTCCGATCGGCTTTAAGGAATCGCTGGATCTTGTTTTATTGTTGCAGCGAGGGGATGGACGAGAATTGCGGTTGGTATTTCCCGTACGGCCAATAGCGTAAACGGAATTGATTGATCTAGTTGCGAGCTTAGAACCCCGCTGTGGCGGGGTTTATTTTATTTTAGGTTTATACAAAAGAAATTTTCTTGTAAAAAAGAGGATATTTCTCCCTGTACTTTTAGATAGTGGAAAAGAGGTCACTATTTGTTATTCTAAATAGTAAGTAGTGACTTTGTGAAATCGACTGATTTCGCCATTATAAGGGGATGAATAAAATGCTTCAAAAACTGTTTCAACCGGGAATTTTTATAATGAGTCGATTTCGCTTGATGACTAAATTTTTTATGGTCAGTATTATTTTAGTTGCTTTGCTGGCGCTAGCTTTATATCAATTTTTTGCGGGAAATGGTGAAAGTAAGGATTTTTCCCAAAAAGAAAAATATGGCGTAGAATATGCCGTAGCGTCTTATCAATTAGCGCGATCGATACAAGACTATTCTTTTCACTCGCGACAAGCCTTTGAGAATGTGGAAACTGCTTTTTCTGAGATTGAAAAAGTAGACCAAAAATTTCACAGTGTTTTAGATGCGCCAGAACAGAAGAAAGAAGTATCAAAAGACATTGCGAAAGCAAAAGAATTATGGGCAGGGCTTCGCGGCGGCCAGGCGGTTTATAGTGAGCTTTTTGGGGCGTTGACGACGCTACATAGCGATATTTCGGATAACTCGAATCTTACGCTCGATCCGGATATTGATTCTTATTATAGTATGGATGTTGTCATGTTTCGTAGTCTCGCACTTTCCGACGATTTATTTCAGGTGCGGGCTTTATTAGAAAAACAACAGACGGGACCACTGACTTATGGCGATCGCAAAAATTTAATTGCCTTAAGTACAAAAATCGGTGGACTTGTTGATACGATGAATGCAGATTGGGAAACTGGACTTGCTTTTAACCAGACTAAGGGCAAAGGTGTGCTGACGCCACTGCAGTCGGAAGCCGATGGCTTCAAGACAACTTTTAGCGCAATGCTGCAAAAACTGGATGACGGTTTAGCTCAAGAACAAGGTGTTATCGCGCTTTCATCTAGAGATATTGATCAGGCTGTTAGTGTGAATGATCATTTATTTGCCAATTTAGGACAGGCGCTAGGCGAATTGTGTTCGTTACGAGTCGAGCAATATGAGCGAAAAGCCAATATTGTTTTGATTGCGCTCGTCATTGCGTTACCACTCTTGTTATATGTTTGTATTGCCTTGGTGTTGTCTATAGTGAATGCTGTTTCGGTTATTAGCAGCGGCCTTGTGAAAATTGAAAAAGGGGATCTTTCTTCTAGTGTTGAAGTGAGTTCGCACGATGAGTTGGCGCAGATCGCGGCAGGAATTAATCGGATGACCGTAAATATGCGTGATATTTTGCAGAAAATATCTGATTTTTCTCGGCAGATTGCAGCATCGGCAGCGGAGCTGCAGAGTGGCACAGAAGAATCAGCTGAAGCTGCTGGCAGTGTGGCTCAGTCAGCCGGTCAGGTCGCTGATGGGGTTCATTCACTTTCCGCTTCCGCCGAGGAATTTACCGCCTTTACCGCAAATGTTAGAAGTCATGTTCATCAATTATCCGATAGTTCGCTAGAGGGGAGCCGCGTTGCGAAAACGGTAGATCACAAAGCTGCTTTGTTACAGCATAATGCAGCTGATTCACGCCAAGCGGCTTTAACCTTGTATGACGGCATTAACTCTAAAGTAGTGCAAGCCATTGAAGACGGTAAGGTAGTCGATGAAATTGTAAAAATGGCTGATTCCATTGCTGCTATCGCGGCACAAACCAACCTATTAGCGCTTAACGCCGCTATTGAAGCGGCTCATGCCGGTGAAAGCGGCAGGGGATTTGCCGTAGTCGCTGAGGAAGTTCGCAAACTGGCGGAAGAATCGTCGCGTACTGTTGATACGATTCAACACTTAACAGAAAAAGTTCAGCTTACAATGCATGTTCTTGTTGATAACAGCAAGGAACTGCTGGAGTTTATTAATGCCAAAGTACTGTGCGATTACGACGCTTTTGTTCAAGGGGGCGTTCAGTATAAACAGGATGCCGACGCATTCTTAGCAGTGACGGCGGAATTTAGCGACCAGTTAGGGAAAGTATCGACTGAGATGCAGGAAATTAATGGAGCGATGGAGTCGGTAGCTGCAGTCATTGTTCAAAATGCCCAAGAAACTGAGACGATTTCCAATGGTACTGATCAGGTTAGTCAAACAATGCAGGAAATTAAAGCAGCGGCGAACTCTTTATCATCTGTGGCTACGCAGTTAGAGGGACTCGTTCTCTGTTTTAAATTATAAGAAATGGAATAAGGAGCTTTCTGTTAGATTCGCCTCAGGCGAATCAACAGGAAAGCTCCTTAACTTTTTTAGGTCGAATGCCAGCGCTACTCGCAGGCAATATATATTCGTTTGATTTATTACTTGGTAATCGGTGTAAGCGAAGCTTGGAAATGCCGCAGAATAGGCGGTTCCCAAGTGATTTTATAGCCATGTTTGATTTCATGAGCACGATCTTTGATGGCAATCAACGCTTCCGCCATAATATCAAAATGGGCCTGAGTATATACGCGGCGCGGGATAGCTAGACGAGTAAATTCAAAGTCGGCCTGCAGTTGTTCTTTCGTGTCAGGATCATTGCCCAGCATGTAGGAACCAATATCACAGGCGCGAATTCCCGCCTCTTTATAAAGTTCCACAGCGAGAACCTGGCCAGGAAATTCATGGTAGGGAATTTGGGGGAACAGAGCTTTGGCATCGACGAAAACACCATGTCCGCCTACGGGGGATTGATAAGCAATGCCTGCCTCATCCAGTTTAGCAGCTAAATATTCCATCTGACCAATTCGATAACGTAGATAATCTTCATCTAAACCTTCATATAGGCCAATGGCTAAAGCTTCTAAGTCTCGGCCGGAAAGACCGCCATAGCTTGTAAAGCCTTCATAGGAGATGCAGTTTGCTTTGATTGGCAGAATCAGCGCTGACTCGCTATTCTTTACGCCGATAAGCCCGCCCATGTTGACAAGCGTGTCCTTTTTCGCTGACATGGTAAAGTAATCAGCGCAGTCGAACATCGCGCGGATAATTTCTTTAATCGATTTATCTTTAAATTCTGGCTCACGCTGTTTAATGAAAAAAGCGTTTTCAGCGTAACGAGCTGCATCAATATTGAAGGGAATTTGATATTTTTGGCAAAGCGCTGCTGTTTCGCGGATATTTTGCACGGAAACGGGCTGACCGCCAGCGGAATTATTTGTCACTGTCATAACGATGAGGCCGACTTGCGCTGCACCATGTTCTTGAATCAGTTTTTCTAATTTTGCTATATCCATATTGCCTTTGAAAGGAGCTTTTTTTACGGGATCTTTTGCCTCGGCGACGACGCAGTCAATTGCTCGAGCGCCGCATAGCTCAACATGGGCCCTTGTTGTATCAAAAAACATATTGGAAATAGCCACTTGCCCTTTTTTTAGAATGGCGCCAAAAAGTACTTTTTCTGCTGCCCGTCCTTGATGGACTGGTTGAATGTACCCATAATCAAAGATATCTTTACCTGCTTCGATCAATTTATAATAGCTGCGTGAGCCGGCATAGGCCTCATCACCGCGCATGACACCAGCCCACATTTGGTCAGACATGGCATTTGTGCCTGAGTCGGTTAATAGGTCAATATAGACGTCTTCCCCAGCCAAGTTAAAGAGATTATACTGTGCCTTAGCGATTTTTGCTTCGCGTTCTTCTCTTGTAAGCATTTTAATGGGTTCAACCATTTTAATGCGAAACGGTTCTGGAATATACTTAACTGCCATAATAATTCCTCCAATAATTTTTTCAGAAGATTTTGATCATGCTTTTAAGTACTTTGCAAAACTCATGCCAGCTTTCACAAAAGTAGCAGAAAGTAGCTATTGCTAGCCAAATTATTAAGAAACTGCGATTGCATAGAAAGGATTATAAGTAGTTTTGATAGAAAAATTGCCAAGAAATTTTATCGGTGATAAATTTTCTTGGCAATTTATTTTGACGATTTAATTCTGATGAGAGTGTTTTTGCAGCTGATAAGCATGTATTTTATTTAGGATGGTTGTATTTGATACGCCTAAAGCCTGGCCAGCGGCGCGGGATGATGGGTATTGCTCCAATACGGCAGCAAGAATTTCTTTCTCAACGGCAGTCACAATTTCTTTTAAGGTAGGCCAGGGGCGTGTTGGTGACAAAGGAATTTGAATGGCGAGCGAGTCTTCCTGGCGACTGACTGTTTCAGGCCTAAAAGCTGCAGAATCAAGATCCGACCAAGCTGCAATATCTTGCGGCTGAATTTCACGACCATCAATAAAATTAATGATTCGTTCTAATGTGTTTTCCAGTTGACGTACATTGCCTGGCCAGCTTTTTTTGAGCAGCAGAGCAACACTGGCTGGTGTCAGTTGTAAAGGCGGCTTATTCAATTTTTGGCAAATTTTCTTAACTAGATGTTGTGCTAATAACGGAATATCTTCTTTGCGGTCACGCAGCGGCGGCAGCGTTAAGGGGATGACATTGAGACGGTAATAGAGATCTTCGCGAAATTGACCGCAACGAATCAGTTCTTCCAAGTTGCGATGCGTCGCCGCGATAATGCGAACATCTACTTCAATTTCCCGACTACCGCCGACTGGGCGAATGGTGCTGGTTTGCAGCACTCGTAAGAGCTGGACTTGAAGACGAGGAGAAATATCGCCAATTTCGTCAAGAAACAGCGTTCCGCCGTTCGCTTGTTCAAATAGGCCCTTTTTTCCCTGCTTTGCGGCACCGGTAAAAGCACCGGCTTCATAGCCGAAAAGTTCGCTTTCCAGTAGTGTGTCTGTTAGGGCGGTACAGTTGATCGCCAGTAAGCGTTGTGTTGCCCGTTGGCTTGCCTGATGAATGGCGGCGGCAAATAGTTCTTTTCCTGTTCCGCTTTCGCCCCGTAGCAATACGGTAGAAGTGCTTTTTGCAACTGTTTTGGCAGCGGTAATGACTTGGTTCATGCTGGCGCTTTGACGAATGATAGCGTCAAACGTAGTTTGACGAGAGCCTTGTTCCGTATTTAGCAGAGCTTTTTCTACTTGTTTTAAATCTTGAATGGTTGATACGGCGCCAATAATCTCGTTTAAATCATTGGTGACAGGCAGGGTACTTGTAAAAAATGAGAACTTTTTCCCTTGTATTTCTAGTTTTTGTTCTTGGAGACGATAGACTTTGCCGCTATCCAGCGTTTTTTTGATGAGGGAATGGGGGCCGAGAACAGTTTCGACTGGTAGTCCAATGACGGTGGCGTTGCAGCCGAACAGCTTACAGGCCACTTCATTAATATGAGAAATACATCCTTTTAAATTAATCGCAATGATTCCTTCGCTGACAGAGTTTAGAATCGTTCCGAGTTCTTGTTCCTTTTCACGATAAGGCATTTGATTCAGAAATTGAATGGACTTAATGCTCGGCAGCGCCGAGAGATCAGTCATTAATTGCTGAATCTGTTCTTGCATCTCACATTCGAATTGTAGGGCCATACCGATTTTCGGCAGTACTTCCATGGCAATTTTATTAATTTTATTTTTATCAGTGATTTTAAAAATTTCATAACCTAGCCCTGGTGAATCAATGAAGTCGATTTGCATGATATATTCTGGCATAACAGACGTTCCTTTCCCGCAACTATCCAATAATTAATTCTTACTAAATCTTCTGTATGAAGTTCTCAGTTATACTTTGATTATAAGCAGGGGCGTCTTGCAAAACAATACAGAGATTTATCATAACAAGCAATTTGACGTAATGATCAATTTTCTTGAGATTTTCTGTGATTTATGATACCATGCAAATAGTATTCGGTGAGTCTTTTGAGCAAGAGAAAATAGTTGCTTGAGACAAACCACACTGTTTAGCAAAATCGTACTGATTACACGAGGGGTATCCCGAATGAGAAGGCGAGAGCATAGGAGTTGGAGAAAAAAGGTTTACGTAAGCCTTTTTGCTTCGTTATAACATTCTATCCTTGCGCTTATAGCTGCAAGGATTTTTTAGTTATTTGGAGGGCTAGATGGAAACAAGACTTGCTTTAGTAGGAATTATTGTAGAAAATAAGGAATCTGCGAAGAAGCTAAATGATATTTTGCACGATTATGGCGAGTATATCGTAGGTCGTATGGGGATTCCTTATCATAAACGGAATGTTTCTGTCATCAGTATCGTTATGGATGCTCCCAATGATGTAATCAGTGCTTTCGCCGGCAAATTAGGGATGGTTCCACAGGTAAGTATTAAAACAGTTTACTCGAAAATGACCTTTTCTGGAGAGGAATAGGTCTTAGTCGAATGGTAAAGGAGCCAGAAGAATGTATAATGTAAAATCAAAGCAAGCGGCAGAATTTATTGATGATCAGGAAATCCTCGATACTCTTGCGTATGCGTCTGCTAATAAGACGAATCGGTCATTAATTGAAAGCATTTTAAATAAGGCGAAAGAATGTAAAGGCTTAAGCCATCGTGAGGCAGCTGTTCTTTTAGAATGTGAGCTTGATGATGCCAATGAGGCTATGAAGACTTTGGCGCGAGATATTAAACAAAAATTCTATGGCAATCGGATTGTCATGTTTGCTCCCTTATACCTTTCTAATTACTGTGTGAATGGCTGCGTATACTGTCCTTACCATCAAAAAAACAAGACCATTACCCGCAAGAAACTGACGCAGGAGGAAATTGTCCGCGAGGTTATCGCGCTTCAGGATATGGGCCATAAGCGCTTGGCCTTAGAAACTGGCGAAGACCCTGTTAATAATCCCATTGAATATGTGTTGGAAAGTATCAAGACGATTTATAGTATTAAGCATAAAAACGGGGCGATTCGCCGCGTCAATGTGAATATTGCGGCTACCACTGTGGAAAATTATCGCAAGCTGAACGAAGCTGGGATTGGCACTTATATTTTATTTCAAGAAACCTATAATAAGAAAAGTTATGAAGAGCTTCACCCGACGGGGCCGAAGCATGATTATGCCTACCATACGGAAGCGATGGACCGCGCTATGGAAGCTGGGATCGATGATGTTGGCGTTGGCGTTCTCTTTGGACTAAATATGTACCGCTATGATTTTGTGGGACTCTTAATGCATGCGGAACATTTAGAAGCTACGATGGGCGTTGGACCGCACACGATTAGTGTACCGAGAATTCGCCCGGCTGATGATATTGATCCAGAAAACTTTACGAATGCCATTTCTGATGAGATTTTTGCTAAAATTGTCGCTGTTTTACGAATTGCTGTGCCTTATACCGGTATGATCGTATCAACTCGTGAGTCGCAAGCAACGCGGGAACGTGTGCTGGAGCTGGGAATTTCTCAGATTAGCGGCGGTTCCAGTACGAGTGTGGGCGGCTATGTGGAAAAAGAACCGGAAGAAGAAAATTCGGCGCAGTTTGAAGTAAACGATAACCGTACGCTTGATGAGATCGTGAATTGGCTGCTAGGACTTGGCTATATTCCGAGTTTCTGCACAGCCTGCTATCGCGAAGGCCGCACCGGGGATCGCTTCATGAGTCTTGTTAAATCAGGACAGATTGTGAATTGTTGTCAGCCGAACGCGCTGATGACGTTAAAAGAATATCTAGAAGATTATGCAGCAAAAGATACGCAGGTAAAAGGGGAGCAGGTGATTCAACAGGAAATTCCTCGCATTACCAATGAAAAGGTGAGAAAGATTGCGATCGAGCACTTGCAGGAACTGCATGATGGTAAACGAGATTTTCGTTTCTAATTCACTTCACAAGAAAAAAGATTATCAAGAAGGTAGCCGCAGAATGATTTCTGCGGTTTTTCTATTGACCAATTAGGAAAAGTATAGTAAATTTACAATTAAAACAAACGTTTATTTAAAACAATTGTTTTATCTATTCTGAAAAGTCTATTTAATGTTGTTAAATGTTCGTTTACAGTTAGGGGAGGCGTATTTTATGGAAGAAGATAAGCGAAGTCGTTTGCTTGCGACTGCGACAGAATTATTTGCTCATAAGGGATTTTCTGCTGTTTCCGTGCGGGAGTTGGCTATTGGCGCCAAATGCAATGTAGCGGCAATTTCTTATTATTTTAATGGCAAGGAAGGGCTGTATCAGGCTGTCTTAGAGGAGCAACTTGCCCCAATCTTAGCGGCTCTACAGAGTGTTAAGAGCCGCGTAGACCTTTCACCTGTCGACAGGCTCGCATTTTATGCCGATCAAATTGCCAATATTCATGGCACTCGGCCCTGTTTAGCTTGTTTCATTATGAGTGAAATGATTAATCCGACAGAATGTGGCGGGGAAACAATTCAGCGTCATATCTCGCAAGCTTATCAATTTATGTTTGAGGCCATTGCAACAGGGATCAAAGAAGGCTTCTTTCGCTCGGATTTAAATGTGAATTTCACGGCTGTTTCTCTGGCCGGTATTTTAAACTTTTTCTTTTTAATGAAGCCTTTAATTCAAAAAAATGTGCCCCTATCACCGCAATCAAATGAAGAATATACGGCCCACGCTTTTCAGGTATTTTTGCAGGGGATATTACCACCAGATGATAAGGCGTGTATCAATATAAGCGAGCAAGAGAGGAAGTGATTTGATGAAGATCACAGCAAAAAAAGCAAAGATCATTATCGCGCTGCTCCTTCTGGTCGGCGGAATCGGCGGTTATTTCTATCTTCAACGAGGGGCCGTGTCGACTGACGATGCCGCGATTGAAGGTCAGATTGTAACGATTAGCCCGAAAGTGCAAGGGTATGTAAAAAAGCTAAATATGGCAGATAATCAGCTTGTTAAGGCGGGAGATGTTCTTGCCGAAATTGATTCAACGGACTATGTGATTCGCCGCGATAAGGCGAAAGCCGCGCTAGCTGCAGCCGAAGCGGCAGCCAGTGCTGCTAAAAGTAATGCAGCGACCACAGCAGTTACGGCACCGTCGAATTTGGCGGGAGCGTCAGCTCAAGTAGCTGTAGCGGCCGCAACATGGGAAAAGACTTCGCAGGATTTAAGTCGGATGGAAAGCCTATTTGGCTCTGGGGCTGTTTCCCGGCAGCAACTTGATGATGCTGTAGCCGCCGAAAAATCAGCGAGATCGACGCTTGAAAAAACGCGGGCCGATCAACGTTCAGCCAGTACAGCATCCACAGTAATTGCTGCATCGCAAAATACAGCGGAACAGTTAGCAGCGCAGGTTCAGCAGGCGCGAGTCGATTTAGCGCAGGCGGAAAGCGACTTGGCTAATACGAAAATAGTGGCCCCGATTGATGGACGGATTACAAAACGCAGTGTTGAGCTTGGCAATTATGTCCAGGCAGGGCAGCAACTTTCTTCTTTAGTAGGTACAGAGCTTTGGATTGTAGCGAATTTTAAAGAAACACAGCTGGCTCACATGCGAGTTGGTCAAAAAGTCCATATAAAGGTTGACGCTTTTCCTGATTTGCTGCTCAATGGGACGGTAGATAGTCTACAGGCAGGAACTGGTTCGCGTTTTTCCTTATTTCCCGCTGAAAATGCTACAGGAAATTTCGTGAAAATTGTACAGCGCGTTCCTGTTAAAATTCGTTTTGACAGTCAGCCTGACGCCACTTTGGCGATTGGGCCAGGTATGTCAGTACTTCCAACTGTCGAGACGGAAAAGGCAGGCTGGTAATATGGTCGAAGCAGCCTTTAGACCGAAAAACCCCATGCTCGTCGCGACGGTTGTTAGTATTGCCGCTTTTATGGAAGTGCTTGATACAACGATTGCCAATGTGGCACTTTCGCAAATTGCCGGTTCCATTGGCGCTAGCTCGGAAGAGAGTACGTGGATTCTGACCTCTTATCTTGTATCAAACGGCATTGTTTTGCCGCTATCAGGCTGGCTATCAGGGCTGATGGGGCGTAAGAACTTTTTCATTGCTTGTATTCTTGGGTTTACCCTGACTTCTTTTCTCTGTGGTATTGCTAATTCTTTAACACTTCTGATTGTATTTCGTTTGCTGCAAGGGCTGGCTGGCGGCGGATTGCAACCAGCCCAGCAAGCAATTATTAAAGATAGCTTTCCTCCAGAAAAACTAGGGATGGCCTTTGCGATTACCGGGATTACGACCGTGTTGGCGCCGATCATCGGACCAGCACTCGGTGGATATATTACCGATAACTACAATTGGCGCTGGATTTTCTTTATGAATGTGCCTGTCGGTCTGTTAGCTGCTTTTTTAGTGAAATTACTTGTAGAAGATCCGCCGAGCGCCCAAAAGCGTCCTATAGGATCGATTGATTATATCGGGCTGAGCTTGATTGCTCTAGGGTTAGGCGCACTTCAGATTGTTCTTGATAAAGGGCAGCAGGAAGACTGGTTTGATAGCTCCTTTATCATTGTATTTTCCGTGATTGCCGCTGTAGGACTCATCACAGCCGTTTTCTGGCTGCTGCAACAAAAGCATCCAATTGTAAAACTGCAGTTATTTAAAATTCCTAGTTTTGGCATGCCTTGCGTGATGATGTTTTTTGTTGGTTTTGCCCTCTATTCTGGTACAACGCTGTTGCCCATGCTCGTACAGACTTATTTTGGCTATAATGCTACGCTCTCAGGGCTGCTACTATCGCCGGGCGGGTTAGCGGTTTTGACGGTAATGCCCCTTGTGGGGCGCCTTGTGAATAAAGTACAGGCAAAATATCTCGTTTCTTTCGGTATGGCCATTATGGCGCTGGGAATGTGGGCCACAGGTCAGATTACGCCGCAAACCGATTATTGGACATTTGCACTTGTGCGGGTCTTACAGACTCTCGGCTTGCCCTTTCTGTTCGTGCCTGTTACGACTTTAGCTTTTTCCAAGATTTCACGCGAAGAAAGCAGCAATGCGTCAGCCATTATTTCGCTCATGCGAAATTTAGGCGGCAGTGTAGGAATTGCCATTGTAACGAACTACCTGATTCATCGGCAACAGGTCGAGCAAGCCTATTTAGCGGAGCGGCTGACAGCAAGCGACTGGGGCTACTCACATGCTATGGCTGCTTTATCGCAAAAGCTTACGCAATTCGGAATTCCCAGTGGCGAGGTTTCTCAATATGCCATGGGAAAGATTTATCAGGAACTGATCCATCAAGCGGGCATATTGGCTTTTTGCGACGCCTATCATTTTGTCGCGGCTGTTTCACTTTGCCTTGCTGTGGCGGCGTTATTTATGCCTAATAATAAAAATAGCGATGAAATAAACGCATAATAATAAGACCAGACAGCGATTGTAACAAGGCTGTCTGGTCTTATTTTAGAATGAACAGGATGGTTATGGTTCTAATTCAGTTTTGATGATGGCGGCGCTAAAGCCGGACGAGGAAGAAAGTAAGCCCAGCGTGTCCATTATGCTTTTGTTATAAGTCAGTGTGGCTGCACTTGTCAGTCTTAGTGTTCCATTTGTATAAAAGGGGCCGATTTGTGAGCCACTTGTTACCTCTGAAATGCCGCCTCCAGCCATAAATACCGTATTTCTTTGATCTTTGGTTCCTGGCAATACAATCGGGCCTTGATTTGTTACAAGTACGGCTTTACCGCCGATAGCATAGGAGTTATCAAACTGCATGGTATTTGTATCATTAGAGAGGATGCGCGTAATCGCGTTGGCGTAAGCGCCATTGGTTTTCTTGGTAGTTTGATAGTCGATCGGGATATTTTCTGTATTCATCGCCGCATTTACAGTCAAGTTGCAAGCCTGAGCCGATTGGATTTTTATTGTATCGCCGGCTAGCAAGCTTGAATTATTCGTTAGTTTTACAGGGCCATTCGTGCTTGTGATTGTAATTTTTCCAACTGGCGGGTCTTTTTGGGGGTCTTTCGGTGTTCCCGGAGTTTCAAATCTGGCATAATTGTCAAGCAAAATGCCACTATAGCCCTTTACATCGATTTGTCCGCCATATAGCGTGCTAGAGTTGGTAAAGTGTAATGTACCGGTAGTTGAAGCAAGTGATAGAGATCCCGTATCCTTGGCGATGATACTAGAGGGATTGCTCATACTCAAGTCACTTACTGTTTGAATATTGACGACACCGCTCTGGATTTTAGCCGCGGTTGACATAGTTAAAGTTTTTGCTGTGTAGATATTTACAGTTGAGCCAGTTGGCAGAGCATTTTGGATATCTTTTACAGTTGCTTTGCCTAGAGCGTCTTGTATGCCGATATAGGCTCCGTTCGACAGGGAAACCGAACCTGTCACATAAATCGTTAGGCTCGAATTTTCCTGAGCCTTTTGATAGAGGGCGGGGATTTTAGCCGCATCTTGAATATTCAAGGTTAAATCGCCATTGATAAATAGAGTTACATTGGGACTGGTAAAGGTCAGGGTTGAAGAGTTTAGAGTATAAGAACCGTTGCAATAGTAGGCGCTTTCACTTAGTGTTAAGTTCTTCATAGCTACCGGAGAACCGCCAGTGGCAGCGACAAGATCGGTATACTTGCTCCACTCTGCTTTGGTTGGAAAGGGTTGGGGTGAAAAAGAATCAAAAGTTACTTTGGGTACTTTTAGCACTCCGACGGGATCAGCGAATTTCCAGTTGTGCACATAATCTCGAACAATAGCGCGAGTATTATAATACTGGTTGTAGGGGGGGATATAGCTTTCCGCCCGCGCCCAGGCATAGTCAACTACAGGCTTTGTTGTGCCGGAGATATTATATTGACCATTGCTGCCAATGTGAGTTGCGGGAGTGGGGTCGTCTGGAGAAGGCGTAGAGTTATTAAAGAAATAAATCGTATCATTCGTAAGGATAAAATCCCCATTAGAGTAAGCCACATATTTACCGGCAACATTGCCATAGTCGCCGTCTCCGCCACTATTTGGCGTTAGATTTACGGTCAGGTTAATCGCTTTGCTTATCGTTTTTTTCGTAGTATCAGATCGGAGCGTGGCCTCTGATCTGATATGAAAGACTCCGTCTTTATCTTTCGAGAGAGTAACAACATAAGAGCCCGTTTGATTTGGTTGCGGTGAGAAATTTTGCAGGGAAGAAATCGTCACTAGCTTGTCAACTGCTTGTCCCGTTTTATGAATAGCATCATTTATTTTAGGATCATGTGCGCCTGCTTTGATTTGGGCCAACAGGTCATGTACACCTGCTTCAGCAATATACTCGGTAGCTACTCCGTCGCGATAATCTGTGGCTGTGTTTTGACTTGTCTTGCTTATCGTCATAAGGCCAGCGCCTAGGATACTGAAAATAAGCATCCCGCCTAAGACGAGTATGGCTGTTGAGCCTCTAGAGTTCTGTAAAATTTTGCGAATTGATAAAACCATAAACTAACTCCCTTTCAGTGAATTTATTGCAATTCAAAGGTGGCTTTAGCGGAAGTGATCATCGTAGAAATGGCTAATTCCGGCGGGGTATGAGTATTGGGATCTGTCGTAGTGGGGTTGACCAGCTTGAAGTGGATTGTTACAGATTCGTTGGTGGAATTGGGGTCGACTATGAATAAAGGCCAACTGCCGCTGGCATTGCTGTCAAGTTCAATTACAATATTGCTGCCCTGACCATATAATTTGCGCTTTTCTTTTGTAGCAGTGTTAAAGAGCATCAGTTGCTTGGTGGTACTGTCACGATAAATAATTTGAACTACTTCTGGCGGATTTTCGATTGAAGAGTTTAACGGTGGTGCTGTAAATTGAATGGCTTGTCCTGTTGCAGCACTAAAATTGGGATTATTATCTACCAATTTATAATTATGGCCTCCATGCAGGTTCAATATCAAATCATTTGTTAGTATGGATGCAGAGGTTCTTACTTCAAATTTACTGCGACTATCAAGCCACGCTTTCACCGTTGCGGAAAAATAGCTACCCACCGCACCGAGCAGAACGGCTGTGATTGCCATCCAAACTAACAGTTCAACCAAAGTAAAGCCCTGCTGGCGGGAATGACTGAATTTCATAAAAGCCTCCTTATCTAACGCTGCGGAATAAATGTAATGAGTTCAACTTGTAATGGTTTATTTTGCTCTTGCCAAGTCACTTTTACGGTATAGGCGACAAGTGTTTTAGCGCTGTTCTTAGCAGTATCGCTTGTTGTTACTGGTTCGGGCGTGAAAGTGACTGTGTAATTTTCGTATATTTTCGGCAAGGTTTTTGGATCAATTAATGTGGCGCCATCAAAAGCAGGGGTCTGAGTTGCTGTAACTTTGAATTGTTGCGCATCAGGGGATGTGCTTTTTTGTGCTGCCTTAAAGGTTTCTATGTATAATTGGGCCAAATTCGTTGCATTTGTATAATTGGCTGAGTTTGTTGTTGATTTGCTAAGCATTATATAAAAACCGCCAAGCGCCAGTAGGGCGACACAAAACATGATAGCAATCAAGGCTTCCGCTAATAAAAAACCGCCTTGGGAGTGCAAATCTTTTTTCATAATTAGACTCCTTTAGAGAAAATCAAGTTCAATATAAAAGACTGGTATATCTTTATAGTAGTAGTTTATTTCATTTTAATATAAGATTACAATAGCAAGATCCCATATATTAAGATTTCTTAATAATAAATTGTCTTTTTAAAGATTATTTTAATAAAAATTAGTTCTTAATAAAATTGTCGTTTTATTGAATATCTGTTACAATAAATTACACAAAGACTAGGACTCTTATCCTGGTTTTATTGTACAGTTATGGAATTTTACAATGGGATAGAGTCTTGTTTTATCATAACGGGAGGCAAAGAGTTTGCAAATACCAAGTTGGCTGCAGCAAGAGATTGTAATTTCTGAAGCAATGAAAAAAAAGTTAATAGGAGTTGCAGTTGTCGTCGTAATTATATTTTGCTGCTGGGTGTATTTGAATTTAGGCGACGGTCAATCACGTCCTGTCTCGGTCAGTGAACCGCTTAAAACGCCAATAGCGGAACCCAAAAAGAATCCTCCCGGAAAAATTAGTTCTGGCGAACCAGATTTAATTACTCGCAATCCTTTTTCGCTTCCGCCTGAGTATCGACAGGACGGTCAGCCAGCAGCGACTAATTCGCCGCAACCGCCGGTAAATTCTACAGGAGCAATGAAGCAGCCTGATTTTTCGCGGCAGGATACAGTGACAACCTGGCGTCCGACTACTGGCAGTACCGCTATGAAATTAACCGGGATTGCTGAATCAGACGGTCTTCGTTTAGCGGTTATTAACACAGGGGGAGAGTCGAAGGCTTATCGCGTCAATGAGCAGGTTGGGCAATATCGCCTAATTGCGATTGGTGCAGACTATGTGGTTTTACAATCAACTGGAGCAAGAAAAATTCTTCAGTTAGAAGATATAAGAGAAAATGGAGGCGCCGCAAATGGAAGATAAAGGACGCCGTATTTACTGCAATTGGAATAAAATACTTTTTTCCTTCTTAGCCGTAATTCTACTAGGGCGAACAACTTGTTTTGCCGAGGAAAGTTTTTATAATCTCGTATTTGTGAGGGAAAATCTCCCTGTCGTTTTTCATACTATGGCTAGTTTAGAAGGGGTAAATATTGTTTTTGATAGTGATAACGTAAAGGATAAGTCCAGTGAGCTTACCATCAAACTAGATCATGTAACTTTTGCTGAGGCGATGAGCTTGATTACGCAGAGCAAGGGATTGACCTATCGTTATATTGGCGAAAAAAATATTCTTGTCGAAAAGAATGATTTGGCCAGCCTGAAAACGATCAAGTTGGAACATGTTATGGCTGATGATCTAAAAAAATCACTGACTGGCGCAGCGGATGGTCTTAAAGTAAAAGTAGATATAGATCCTGTTTCTAATTCACTTTTAGTCAGCGGGCCAATTGCTGGAATTGAACGGATGACTGATATGGTTGCAAAGCTTGATGTAGCCGTTCAACAGGTAGAGCTAGAGGCTAAAGTTTTGGCAATTAGTAAATCGGCTACGAAGGATCTAGGAATTGACTGGAAGTGGGATGCAACGCCAAAGATGTATGATTATACGGCGCCGACTTATACGGCAACGACTGATAGCAATGGGAAACTTGTGTATACGCAGACGACACCGGCAAAGATTACTCGTAACAGCACTTTGACGAATCCTGGTGTGGTTCAGTTTGGCAAAGGGCCGGAAGGGCGTCCTTACGAATTTTACTATCAGGCGACAATTAGCGCTCTAGTCAGTAACGGCAAGGCGCAAGTTTTAGCCAAGCCTAAAATCTCTACCGTGAGTGGTAAAGAGGCGCAAATTATGATTGGTGATAAAATTCCAGTACAGACGCAAACGATACAGAATGGGCAGACTACGACGTCGATACAATATGTTGATGCTGGGATTAAACTGGTTTATACGCCGGTCGTTTCACCAGATGGACAGATTTTTGCCAAGGTACATACAGAAGTGAGTACGCCAGAGCTTGTGTCAGATATTAAACAATATAAAATTTCGACGCGGGAAGCGGAAACGAATGTAAAAGTAAAAGATGGCGAAACCATGGTGATTGGCGGATTGATTGGCCAACAAACATCGGAGACGGTAAGTAAAGTACCCTTTTTAAGTGATCTGCCGATTTTAGGAGCTTTGTTTAAAAGTGTTCACAATACAGGGAGCGATAGTGAAATTGTGATTTTCCTAACAGCCCATATTGTGAAATAGATAAATAGGCGAGGATACTATGGTGATACAACGGAAGCGCTTAGGCGACTTGATGATTGAGACAGGCATTATTTCTCAAGAACAATTGAATAAAGCCTTAGGAATACAAAAAGTTTCCGGGGAAAGACTCGGGCGGATTTTTTTAGATCTCGGTTATATTACGGAAGAACGGATGGTTGAAGTTCTTGAGTTTCAATTGGGCGTACCTCACGTTGAGCTGGCTCAGATTGAAATTCAACCGGAAATCCTAAAAAAGGTGCCTGTGGCGATTGCCGAAAAATATAAAGTTTTTCCGGTAAAACAAGATGGACGCTTTTTGACACTGGCCATGACGGATCCTACGAATCTTTACGCAATTGATGATGTGCGCATGGCTGCCGAGTGTGAAGTTACGCCGGTTATTGCGACAGAAAGAGATGTTCTGCGCGCGATTAGCAAGTATTACGGTGTCAATGAATTAGTCGAAAAAGCTGTAAGCCGCTTGCGGATCGAAGAGACACCCATCGAAGAATTGCAAACGGCTGACGACGCCCCCATTATTGGCATTGTAAACTCTTTGTTTTTGCAGGCTGTGCGTGAACGGGCCAGTGATATTCATATTGAGCCGCAAGGAGAAAATCTGCGGGTCCGTTTTCGGATTGACGGCGTGTTGCGCGAGATTTGCTGCTTTACGGCGAATATTCAGGCAGCGATAATTTCCCGAATTAAAATTATGGCCGGCATGGATATCGCTGAAAAGCGGTTGCCCCAAGATGGGCGAATCTTTCTAAATGAGCTAGGCCCTACTGTAGATATTCGGGTATCAAGTTTACCAACGATTTATGGCGAAAAGATGGTTATGCGAATTCTTGATCAAAGAGCGGTAGTGCTTGATATGGAGAAACTCGGTTTTTCTGGCGAAAACTTAGCTCGTTATCGCCGCTTGTATCAGCATGCCTATGGTATGATTCTCGTTACTGGTCCCACTGGTTCCGGTAAGACAACGACACTCTACTCTTCCCTAGAAGAATTGAATGATTTGCAGCAAAATATTGTGACTCTAGAAGATCCAGTCGAATATCGTTTAGCCGGAATTAATCAGGTTCAGGTCAATGCGAGAGCAGGCTTGCATTTTTCTACGGGGTTGCGATCCATTTTACGCCAAGATCCGAATATTATTATGGTTGGGGAAATTCGCGATAATGAAACGGCTGATATTGCTGTCCGTGCCGCTCTTACAGGGCATCTAGTGATGTCAACTTTGCATACCAATGATGCGCCTAGTACGATAACGCGCTTAATTGATATGGGAGTTCCACCGTTTCTGGTGGCTTCTTCGATTCTTGGTATTGTGGCTCAGCGACTTGTTCGGTTGTTGTGCCCTCATTGCAAAGAGCCTTATCAATTGAATCCAGATTCACCAGAACGCTTTTTTTTAGGACTTGATGCTTCCGAGCCTGTGACGCTTTATCAGGCGCAAGGTTGTACGGAGTGCAGTAGTACAGGCTATCGCGGCAGAATTTCTATTCATGAAGTCATGGTTATCAACGAAGAAATTCGTACTTTGATCAGCCAGAGCGCTTCCACCGATCAAATTCGATCAGCCGCTACAGCAAACGGCATGACAAGTATGCTTGACGATGGTATTCAAAAAATTCTGCAGGGACTTACGACGGTTAAGGAAGTTATGCGCGTTTCGCAGGGGTGAAAGGTGAGGAATCAGTTATGATACGAGAATTACTGGAAGAAGCCGTGCAACGGCGTGCTTCTGATGTACATATTACGGTAGGCGTTCCACCGGTTTTTCGCATAAATGGCCATTTAATTCATACAGATCGACCAGTGCTCACGGTAGCTGATACAGCAGCGCTAGTCACAGGGATACTGAATGAAGAGCAACAGGCCCGCTTTCGCGAGAATGGAGAACTCGATTTTTCTTATGCTATTCCCGGTGTAAGTCGCTTTCGGGTAAATGCTTTCAGGCAGCGTGGTTCCATGGGAATGGCAATTCGACTCGTGAATGAGACCATTGCGACGTTGGATCAGTTAGGACATCCGGAAATTTTAAAGAACTTTGCTCGCTCCACACGCGGCCTTGTTCTTGTTACCGGACCGACAGGCAGTGGTAAATCTACTACGCTAGCGGCGATGATTGATCTCATCAATACGGAGCGAGATTGTCACATTCTGACACTGGAAGATCCCATTGAATATTTACATAGACATAAAAAAAGCATTGTTAACCAACGGGAGATTCATGCGGATAGCAAATCCTTCGGCAATGGGCTGCGAGCGGCCTTAAGAGAAGATCCCGATGTGATTCTCGTCGGTGAAATGCGTGATGCCGAAACAATCGGCATTGCTGTGACTGCGGCGGAAACAGGGCATCTTGTTTTTGCCACGCTTCACACAGGTGATGCTTCGCAGACGATTGACCGCATTATAGATGTATTTCCGCCTTATCAGCAGCAGCAGATTAGAGTACAGCTTTCCTTGACACTGCAAGGGATTATCTGCCAACAACTCTTGCCGCGAAAAGACAATACTGGCAGAGTGGTAGCTTTAGAGATTCTAGCAGCTACGCCTGCTTTACGCAATTTGATTCGCGAAGGGAAGACCCATCAAATTCTGTCAGTTATCCAAACGGGGATGCGTAGCGGCATGATTTCTATGGACATGTCTTTGAAAAATCTCTACACAAATGGTTTAGTGACTTACGAAGACGCAGTAATGCGGGCGTCTCACCCAGAATCTTTTGTCCGTTTGGCTCAGCCCTACTAATAACCTAGTTTATTTTGACGGCGAGAGGAGTAGAAAGTGGCTAAGACATATATTTATACAGCTCGCAGCCGAGACGGGCAGAGTCTTTCCGGTACTGTTCTAGCTGATACGCAGCAGGCGGCGGCATCTTATGTGCGGGAAAAAGGGTATTTTGTTACGGCTTTAAAAGAAAAGCAGGTTAGCTTTTCCTGGCGGGACATAAAGCTTTTTAGTTCTAAGGTCAAAACAAAAGATCTAGCTGTTTTTTGCCGACAACTGAGTACGATGATGAATGCTGGCGTGCCAATGGAACGTTGTTTAAATATTCTTGCGGAGCAAACAACGAAGTCTTCGCTCAAAGCGGCGGTGCAGGACGTATATAAAAAAATCCGTGAAGGCGAGGCACTTTCGGTTGCTTTAAAAAATCACAGTGAGGTTTTTCCCACGATTATGATTCATATGGTTGAGGCCGGCGAAGTCGGCGGTGTGCTCGATATTGTGCTAGTACGGCTGGCAGCCCATTTTGAAAAAGAGCATAAACTCAATCAAAAGGTTAAATCAGCTATGACCTATCCGGCCGCAGTCCTTACGATTGCGTTGATTGTCGTTACCTTCATTTTAACGTTTGTATTTCCAACTTTTATGGAAATGTTTAAAAATATGAAGACGGAATTACCGCTGCTTACGCGGGTTTTGCTTGCTGCTAGCGCCTTTATCAGGGAAAATCTGTTGGCATTAGCGCTACTAGCTGTTGGTAGCGTATTCTTGCTCCTGCAGTTTTATCAGCGACCGACAGCAAGACGGTTTATCGATGGGGCTTTCTTTCGTATTCCTGTCGTTGGAGGATTGATTCAAAAGGTTGCAGTGGCTCGCTTTAGCCGGACGTTAAGTACCTTAATTAAAGGCGGCGTACCAATTTTAGCTGCTTTGGAGGTTGTGAAACGGACGCTCGGAAATTTTGTCATGGTCGAAGCGCTTGATAAAGCCCAAGTTCACGTTGCCGAAGGAATGGGACTAGCCTATACACTGCAAGAAAGCAAGGTTTTTACGCCGATGGTGGTACAGATGATTGCTATTGGCGAAGAAAGCGGCGCGACAGATGAAATGCTCGAGAAGATTGCCGACTTTTATGACGACGATGTCGATGACCTTGTCAGCCGCCTTAGCAGCTTGATGGAACCGGCGCTGATACTCTTTTTAGGTTTGACTATTGGTGCGATTATTGCCGCCGTTATGCTACCGCTCTTTGATGTGATGACATCGATGAACTCGATCTAAGGTGTATTATTTGATCCATGAAGGGAGGTGAAACCATGATCGAAAGAATCAGAAAACAGCTAAAACTGCAACAAGGCTTTACCTTAATTGAACTTCTTGTCGTTATTGCTATTATTGGTGTTTTGGCGGCTATTGCAATTCCCAAGTTTGCTGATGCGACAGCTACCTCCGGGACGGCGAAGATTCAGGCGGATCTCAGCGCGATTGATACGGCTAGCCAAATTTATCAGGCGAATAACGCAGGAACAATACCTGATACTGTTGATGCCCTTGTGACAGCAAAACTGCTTACAAGTAAGCCTACGCCCCCAGCTAAGGCCATGTATAAAGGTAGTGCACAAGACACATCGGGATCAGCTTATAGCATCAATACAGATGGGCGTGCAATAATCGATAAGATTGGTACGGGAGCAAATTTGACAGCTGAAAACGTGACTGCAAAATGATCTCTTCAGCCTGCCGCTGCCTGATGGCGGCGGCTCCGGCTGAATTCTTTTCTAAGTTAAACTCTTTATGGTAAGTGAAATTTTTCAATCTAATTTGTTTGGGATGATGACCGTGTTATTCCTTTTTTTTATAGCAGGGCTGTTTATTGGCAGCTTCTTAAATGTTTGTATTTATCGGTTGCCACGCGAAGAATCGATCCTTTATCCGCCTTCGCATTGTCCGACTTGCAAGCAACCCTTAAAACCTTGGAACTTAGTACCTCTTCTTAGCTATATTTGGCAGAGCGGGCGTTGCAGCCACTGCGCTGGCAAGATTTCGTTGCGCTACCCAATGATAGAATTGGTAACCGGATTTTTATTTGCTTTTTGCTACTGGCGCTATGATTCGTTTGATTATGGAGCAGCAGCGGCTATATTTGCCGCTTTTTTACTTGTTATTACTTATATCGACTATGATTACCAGTTGATTTTAGATAAGGTTTTGTTGTGCCTTAGTGCGGCTGGTTTTATAATAGAAATAGTGTTGTTTCATTTAGATTGGATTGATTTCTGTGTTGGACCGCTGTTAGGCGGCGGTGTGTTATTATTATTAGCGATTATCAGTCGTGGCGGTATGGGCGGCGGCGATGTGAAATTTGCGGCGGTCTTAGGGCTGTGGTTGGGAATTAAAGGCGTGATTCTTATGTTATTTCTCGCTTTTTTATTAGGTGGCTTTATCGGGATTGTTTTGCTAGCCTTGGGGCGTAAAGGAAGAAAAGACGCGATTCCCTTTGGGCCGTTTATGGCGGTTGCCGCTTTGATCACCTGGCTTTATGGAACCGATCTATTAGCCTGGTATTTTGGTATGATACTTTAATTTTGCAAGCAGGTGAGAGGCAATGATTGGGAAAATAGTGAAACGTATAATATTAGGACAGTCCGCCGAAGCTCTAGGCCTTGATATTGGCAGCGGTTATATTAAAATGGCCTATATTTCCCATAAAGATAGCGCGCCTATGCTACTGGGAACAGCTATTCGCGCGATTCCGGCTGAAATTATGCAGAATGAGGAAATTATTGATATGGAAGCTTTAGCGGAATTGCTTCGTAGCATGACAGCGCAGTTTCCGCAAGCTAGAAAAAATGCCGTTTTTGGTATTGGCGGCAGGATGGTCTATTCCCGAGAAGTTATACTGCCTGATTTATCACCGAAAGAAATGGCAGAAGCGATCAAATGGGACATGGACTCCTATGTTCCTTATGCAGCAGACTCCTACTATTACGACTATACCGTAGTGGAAAAGGTAAGCGGCGAAAAAGGAACAGAGGCAAAAGTTCTCATAGTTTCGGCCTTAAAGGAACGAGTGAATCGATTTATCCAGTTAGCTGAAGCGGCAGGATTGCAAATCGGTGCGATTGACTTTGAAGCGCTAGCTGTGCAGCGTACTTTTCCCACTTCTCTAAATGGGATTGTTGTCGATATCGGGAAAAATGTTTGCCAAATTATGATTTTACAAAAAGGCTCACCTGTAGTAGTTCGTACAATTCCTTTAGGCGGACATCAAGTTACACAAACCATGATGCAGCACATGGCAGTGGATTATGTAACAGCAGAGGCGGTGAAGGTAAAAGGGAGAAATCTCTTGCCGTCGCTTACTGCCAAAGGGCCGACAGAGGAACTGCATAGTCAGATTCAATATGTTGTCGAAGATTTAGCGCGGGAAATTAGACGAACTTTTGAATATCATCAAATGCAGCACAAAGAAATGATTGCTGAGCAAGTCTTTTTGACTGGTGGTGGCGCTTTACTGAAAGGTCTTGCTGAGCATTTAGCGGTACAGATTGAACTGCCTGTCCTACTAAATAATCCGTTCGAGGCGGTTCGAATCAGCAAGAAGCTTGACCGAAGCTCACTTTATGCCGCAGCGCCGCAGTTTACAGTCGCCATCGGTTTGGCTCTACAGGAAGGATAAATTATGCTAAGAGTGAATTTGTTACCGCCGGAGCACCGGCCACCCTCGCTTCCCCTTGCTCGAATTTCAACTATTTTTAGTAGTTTGTTATTACTAGTCTGTGTGACTCTTTTCTCTTATAACCTATACTCTATCGGACATATGGATTCACAAATCCAAGTACTTCAGGCTCGCAATGATGAGCTTGAACCGCTGGAAAAAGAGATTGCCCAAACAGAAGGGCAGCGACAGGAAATTGCTAAGCGACAAGGGCTAGTTCAGCAAATTTCCCAAGCGAGAATTCCGTGGTATCATATTATTTCGCATCTTACAGCGATTGCACCGCCTGATCTTTGGTTTATAAACTTTTCATCGGAAGATAAAGAGCAGAGTGCCAGAAAAGTTATTAAGATTACGGGGGTTGCCAAAAATTATCTGGATTTAACCTTATTTATTAATAAAATGGAAAATGATGCTATGTTTGTAAATCCCAGTTTAGCGATTGCTGAGGAAAATACGAATAAGCTTCAGTCAAGTAAGCGTTTTGAAATTACGGTTCAAATCCGGGAGTTGAAGTGATGAATGGATAGCAAGCAGTTGCTGGATAAGTGGAAAGAGCAGCAAAGACAATGGACTGTAAAGCAAAAACTAGCGCTGCTCGGTTTAGGGTGGCTCTTTGTGTTAGTTTTGCTATATTTTTTTGTTCTTGTGCCGCAGCAGGAAGTTTTACAGGAGCGAACGAGTCGGTTGCAAGCGGTTACCGTGAAAAATACACGCCTAGAAACCTTTCGTAAGGATCATCCTGATGTTAGCGTATATTGGGGAGAGCTTGATAGTGAGCTAGCTGCTGTTTCCTTGCAAATTCCTGATCATAATGATTTGAGCGGCATTTTATTTCAAGTGGATCAAGTGGCCAAGAAAAACAATCTAGAATTGGCTCGAATTAAGCCAGGAGCACCGATCAATCAAAAAAATTACCGCGAGATTCCTCTTGAATTAGATGTACGGGGCATGTTTTTTGATACGATGCACTTTCTACAGGATTTAGAAAAAACAACGCGTTTGGCTAATGTTGTTGTCGTCGATACCCAGGCAAAACAAGATAAGTTACAAACGAAAGTCGTAGTTGTTGTCTATAGCTATGGAATTCTTCCGAATAGCCCGGCAACCAGCCAGCCCGTGAAACCAGCCGGAGCGGCTAAAGAGCAGCCGATCAATACCGTTGAGTCAGCCGCTAGAGGCGATAGTTCTAGTGCTAAGCAAAAGTAAAATTTCTTCATTCTTTTGCCGATTCCAGCATAGAAATGTATTGTGCTGTTTTTAAGGCAGTGCGAAAATGCATTGGAAAAGGTGAGAAGAGAATGGAAGGAAAAACTGTTGCAAGCTCTGCTTTGATCATGTCTGTAGTAATGCAGCCAGATCAAGCAAATCCCTCGGGTAATGTCCATGGCGGCGAAATTATGAAACTAATGGATAACGCCGCCTATGTAGTAGCGCAGCGCCATGCCCGCACGAATGTTGTTACAGCCAGGGTTGATGAATTGATTTTTCATCAACCGATTTTTGTAGGCAATTTGGTGACTTGCCATGCTTTTCTTACCTTTGTGAATCGTTCATCTATGGAAGTCGTTGTTACTGTGGAAGTGGAGGATTTATTTAGTGAAGCTTCGGCAAAGGCTGCTTTATCGGCTTACTTTACCATGGTCGCACTGAATGTGGGCGGTAAGCCGCTTAGTGTTTCGCCACTAAAATTAGAGACGGAAGAAGAGAAAATTCGTTTTGAGGCAGGCCAGCAGCGACATGAAATGAACAAACGTAAAAAGGAAGAAGGTCAAACTGTATTATTTGATCGCTAAAAAGGTGATTTGACAGCAAGAGAGATTTCCGATAGTTTTCAAAAATTTAGGAAATCTCTCTTATTTTTGCAGGAATTATTTTAAGACTCGCGAAATTAAGAATAATTCGTGGCTTAGTATATTTTAAATGGTATACTGTACACCTTAATAATGGAAGCCATTGAAAATTACAGAAAATGCATAGGAGTAGAGAAAGGAGTTTTCATGGAAATTTTTGCAGTATTTAAAGGAATTATTCAAGCGGGGCCAACGGTATTATTGCCCATTATTATCTTTTTATTTGCACTGGCTTTCCGGTTGGAGTTTGGCAAAGCTTTGCAAAGCGCCTTAACGGTAGGCGCGGCTTTTGCTGGTTTGAAATTAGTTATTGAGTTTTTAGGTAAGAGTTTGGGACCAGCGACGAAAGCAATGGTTCATCATATGGGAGTATCGCTGAATATTGTTGATATGGGTTTTGGTACTGTTGCGGCCATTGGCTGGAGCTCTCCGATTGTACCGATTATGGTTTTAGCAATTATGGCTACTAATATTATTTTACTAGTATTAAATAAAACGAATACTTTTAGTGTAGACATCTGGAATTATCATCATGCTTTAACTGTAGGCGCTTTAGTCTATTTTCAGACGGACAATGTAGCGGCTGCTGTGGGTGCTGCGGCTTGTACCGCTTTATTTGTCTATAAGATGGCCGATTGGGCAGCGCCACTTGTTAGCAAATATTATAAAATGCCGGGTGTTACGATTCCGGCGATTCATGCTCTGATGAATTTGCCGATTGCCGTTCCTTTGAACTTATTATTTAATCGTATTCCTGGTTTTAACAAAATCGATTTTAATATGGCGAGTCTGCAGAAATATTTTGGTCCCTTCGGCCAACCGTTAGTAATTGGTTTGATTTTGGGTGTTGGGATCGGTTTTCTCGGCGGTTATGACTTCTATAAGGCTTTTGGTTTAGGGATTAATATGGCCGCGGCTATGTTGCTTTTACCTAAAATGACGCATATTTTTGTAGAAGGCTTAAAGCCGATTTCTGAGCAGGCCCGCAAAATTAGTGACGAAAAGTTTAAAGGCAGAAAAATATTGATTGGTCTTGATCCGGCTATTTTGCTTGGTGATGCTGCGGTTATTACGACGGCGCTGCTTATGGTACCAATCCTACTGGCCTTAGCTGTGTTGTTACCTGGAAATAAACTGTTACCTTTTGCTGACCTAGCTGCTTTGCCTTATAAGGTAGCAATGGTTGTTGCTTTGACGAACGGAAATATTTTTCGCAGTTTGATTTTATGTACGATTGCTTTTATTCCATACTTCTTTTTTGGTACCTGGACAGCATACTTGGTTACGGCCGCTGCCACTTCAGTCGGTCTTGGCGATACCATTCCTGCCGGTATGATGATTAGTTCCTTTACGGGTACGACGATGCCGATTGTTTTTATGATTTATAAGGTGTTTACAGGCAATCTCTATCTGACTGTGCCAATTTTGTTGGCACTATTCCTAGCGATTTGGTTCTACATTGAACGAGTGTTAGCCAAAAGAACCGTACAGGAAACCGTTGCTTAATTCATAATTATTTCAAATTCAATAAATCAAGAGACTTTTCTAAGCCGTTGGCATTAGAAAAGTCTCTTTTTTTAATGCCACAAATGTAGTATTATACTGCAACTGTTGCGATAATATGGTGAGAATGCAACAAGAATACATTTTATAAATAAATAAGAATGCTGTAAAATATGGCAGTAGCGGCTTAATAAGATAATTGGCACGATACTTGCAATTTGATGATTTCTGAAAATGGTAAAACGGATCATGGTTTTTGAAGGAGGAGGTATGCTATTAGACCGTTCTGAAGGCAGGATGCGTATTTTCAGAAAAGTTAAAATGAGTTGGGGGATAGGAAAATGTTTAAACAATATCGTAAAGTTGTCTTGTTAATGCTTTTTTTTGCAGCTTTTATTAACTATGTTGACCGGGCAGCTTTGTCAATTGCAGCGCCTCATATTTCCAAAGAGTTTAATTTGAATCCAGCAGATATGGGATTAATATTCAGTAGTTTTTTTGTCGGTTATGCACTTTTCAATTTTATCGGTGGTTGGATGTCTGATATTTTAGGACCACGTAAAATTTTTGGTGCGGCTATGTCGATATGGTCGATTTTCGGTGGATTAACTGCTATTACTACAAGTTTCACGTCCTTATATATTGTAAGAGTTCTCTTTGGCCTTGGCGAAGGACCGATTGGTTCATCCAATAACAAAACTATTAATAATTGGTTTCCTGCTGGTGAACGAGCTAGAGCCGTGGGGATTTCAACAGGCGGCATGTCGCTCGGCGCTGCTCTTACCGGCCCGATCGTAGCTTTTATGATTTTACATTGGGGTTGGCGGACTCCGTTTATTGTATTAATGATTGCTGGTTTTATCTGGACTTTTTTCTGGGTCAAATTAGTTACAGATCATCCACGGCAGAATCGGCGTGTATCGCCTGAAGAATTACAGGAAATCGAAGCTGGTCAAATTACAACAGCGGAAGTAAAGGGAAAGACTTCGTTAGCATATTTTTTAAAACAGCCGACAGTTTTAGCTACAGCGATTGCTTTTTTTGCTAGCAATTATATTCTTTATTTCTTTTTGACGTGGTTTCCCAGCTATCTTGTTATGGCGCAGGGGTTAAGCCTTAAAGATATGGCTATTGTTTCTGTTATTCCTTGGTTGATTGGGTTTATTGGGCAAGTGGGCGGCGGGTTTGTATCTGATGCAGTATATCGCAAAACTGGCAAACTCATGTTTTCTCGCAAGGTCGTAATTGTTAGCTGTTTAATCGGGTCTGCTATTGGGGTCAGTCTTGGTGGTATGGCGACGACTGCTTTTGGCGCTGTAGCACTCATGTCACTCACGATTTTCTGTCAGTATTTGACGACTTCGAACTATTGGGCAATCATCCAAGATACTGTTAAAGGTGAAAATGTAGGCGGTGTGGGTGGTTTTGTTCATTTTCTATCGAACTTAGCTGGTATTGTAGGGCCTGCCGTGACGGGATATATCGTACAGTCAAGTGGCGGCAATTTTTCAGCAGCTTTCTTATTAGCGGGCGCTTTAGCCATTATTGGTGCATTAGCTGTTGCTTTCGCTGTTAAGCCAATCAAAGAAGAGGCTGTATTGGAATCGGTACCAGCAAAATAATTCTTTGGAGGCTTTTGCATGAACTGTGATATATTAATTCGCGGCGGACGAGTGATTGATCCGGCTGTGAACCGCGATGAAATTGGTGATATTGCAATCTATAACGGGAAAATCGGTCCCTTGCCAACACCTGGCGATACAGTTAGCGAAGTAATTGATGCGACAGGTTGTTTAGTATTGCCAGGGTTGATTGATTTTCATGGTCACGTATTTTTTCGGGGAACAGAAAACAGTGTTGCTCCTGATAGCGCTTTTTTACCTTATGGTGTAACGACTGTTGTCGATGGCGGCAGTGCCGGAACAGCAAATTTTGAAGTGTTTCAACAAGCCGTGGTAAATCATTCACTTATGAGAATTTGCAGTTTTGTAAATGTTTCACCTACAGGTCAGACAACAAATCGTTATGATGAAAACTTAGATCCAGATTGTTTTGATGCAGATAAGATCGGTCAATTATTAGAGCAATACCAAGGGACTCTGCGCGGGATTAAGTTACGTCACAGTCGTGGTATTGTGAAAGAATTCGGTATGGCGCCTTTGAAGAAAACTTTGGCCATTGCAGAACGATTTGACTGTCCGATCATGGTACATGCAACAAATCCGCCTAATGATACGAGCGACTTAGCTGATTTGTTGCGTGGCGGCGATATTTTCGCCCATATGTATCATGGAACGGGAAGTACAATCTTAACCGAGACAGGCAATATCAAGGCAGCTGTGCAAAGCGCCCGTGATCGAGGCGTGTTATTTGATGTAGCGCATGGTCGGACTAATTTTACCTTTGCTACAGCTCGGCAGGCTCTAGCCGCTGGCTTTGAACCGGATATTATTAGTTCTGACACGACACCCTTGACTTTGTATCGTCCTCCCGCCATGGGGCTGCCGTTCTTACTTTCTAAATTCCTGGCCATGGGATTGTCTTTGACTGAACTGGTTCGCACTTGCACAGCCACTCCGGCAGCAGCACTTGGCTTGAATGGAAAGATTGGTACGTTGGCCCCAGAAGCTTGTGCCGATGTAGCGATTTATCGGCTGACCAAGGAAGCTGTGACCTTTAGCGATTTTAAGGGGGATTTACTTCTAGGCGAAGCAGTATTAGTGCCTCAGTTGACTCTGTTAGGCGGTCGACTTGTTTATCGTCATATTACTTTTAATGTATAATTACTGTAAGGTTTGTTTTCAATAAAACCGCTTTTAGCCGCTTTGGCAAAAAAGCGGTTTTGCTTTTATCTCCTTCTTGTATTATTATAAATACAATATTGTTTAAAATGATTCTCAATTGATGGGGATTTATATTAGGAGAGATTTTATGAGACTACAAGACAATTCAGGATTAGCTGCGGCTGTAGGCGCCTATGTTTTATGGGGGATTTTGCCTGTTTATTGGAAACTGTTAGGCGGAGTTGCGGCTCCGGAGATTTTGGCGCATCGCATTCTCTGGTCCTTTGTATTTATGACTTGCCTCATTCTGTTGATTCGTCGTCAGCGGGAATTTTGGGAAGAAGTAAAATCTATTGTATCTTCCCCCAAAAAAACATTTGTTGTGATTTGCGGGGCTTTATTAATTAGTTTGAATTGGCTTGTCTATATTTGGGCTGTCAATGAGGGCCGTATGATCGAAACAAGTCTAGGCTATTATATCAATCCGCTTGTGAATGTCTTATTAGGCGTAGGCGTATTGAAAGAACGGTTGAATGGTTGGCAAAGTTTTGCTATTTTGTTAGCCGGAGCGGCTGTTGGCTACTTGACCTGGCACTTTGGGTCCGTTCCCTTTGTAGCTTTAGCGCTTGCTAGCAGTTTTGCGCTATATGGATTATGTAAAAAGCTAGTGAGGGTCAGTCCGATTACAGGGGTTACTTTAGAGACGATGCTCATTGCACCGGTCGCTTGCACCTATTTATTCTATTTAGAAAAAACGACTGGGAGCTCTTTTTCTGTTTCGTTTACGGCAACATCATTTTTTTTGATTGGTACAGGTATTATTACGGCAATTCCGCTATTATTATTTGCTCAAGGCGCTAATAAATTACCGCTCAGTATTTTAGGGTTGATTCAATATGTATCGCCCACGTTGACCTTGTTACTGGGGATCTTTCTGTATCAGGAAGTCTTTACAGCGGTTCATTTTATTTCCTTTTCTTGCATTTGGCTCGCTCTGCTACTTTTCTCCTTAGCGAAGACCCCTTTCTTTACCGCCTTGGGAAAATCTTTTGCAAAGGTTTTGGTTCGCTAAGAGACGTGCTGCCAAGAGGCAAGGAGGCCTAAAATGAATAAGTTTTGCAAATTCACTATTGTTGCTGTTGCTTTACTACAACTTTTTAAAATTGTTGAGCCAAATGGCTTGTCGGTTTCGCTAGGTATCGTGTCATTGCTGTTATTTCTTACAGGTTTTCCGGCTCAGGGAAAATCTTTTCAGAAAATGACGCTCTTTTTTCTCGCTTGCGGTACTTTTTTACTTTGGAACTATCAATTGCCGCTGTCTATCTGGCTTGACTCTTTTATTTCGATGACGAATGTCATTGCAATTATTGTGGTCATGCAGCTATTTACTTTGCCTATTAGTCTGGGAAAGTATAGCGACACGATTGAATATTGGTTGAAAAAATCTTTTCGTAAAGAAAGCGGCTTATTTCTGTTTGCTACTTTAATTACCCATGCGTTTTCCAGCTTTCTGCTTTTTGGTACGGTTCCGGTTATGGTTGCTTTATTTAGCAAGGCCTTTAAAAATACAATTTCTGATTATCCGCGTTTTTTATCAGCAGCTATTGTACGTGGTTACGCTATGGCCTTGCTTTGGGCGCCAGGCGCTGTCATTATGCTATTAGTATTACAAGTGACAGGCGCTTCTTGGTTTTCCTTATTTTTGCCTAGTGTTTTGTTAAGTATACTAGGTTTAGCGACAGCCTATGTCTTAGAGCATTTCTCTGGTTTAAATCGACCTCTGGCTATTTCAGCTCAGCAGGCAGCGCCTAGCGCAACAAAACAGACTGCCTTACGGCAGTCTGTTCATATTGCGGCAGTTGTTCTTGGACTTATCGGCTTGATTGCCCTGTTTGAGTTAGGCAACATCGGTGCCGGGTCAGGAAGGATTTTACTAGCGGGACTTACCGTTTCGGGGATTTGGCTGCTGTCTTTTTGGCGACAGACAGGTTTTCGCGATGCTCTGAGAACTTACTGGGAATCAGGCGTGGCAAAGGCCGTTGATTTGTCGGTTTTTTTTCTAGCCATGGGTTTTTTTGCCGGGGCCGTAGAGAAAAGCAATGTTTTAGGACAACTTCAACCGATACTGCAGCTTTATATTACACAGTTCGGTTTATTGGCTCTCTTGGTGATCCCGTGTGTTTTTGTTTTATTGGCAGTTGTCGGCATTCATCCGTTTATTTTAGTCGTTCTGTTTGGCAAAGTTCTTATGGCGCTGTCGCTCCCTTTATCGCCTGTAGGAATTTCACTGCTCTTATTGCTTTCTAGCGCCATTTCTTTTATTGCTTCGCCTTTTGCGGGCATGGTTTTGATGACGGCGAAATTTTTACAAGTAAAAAACTTCGATGTAGCCTGGCGCTGGAATGGGCTGTATTCTTTGATTTTTTTTCTGGAAGGTCTTCTGTTCATTTGTCTTTGGCCGTAAGCGGTTCTTTCATTGCTTTACTTTCCAACTGAATTTGAATAATACGTCTTGGCCGACCAGTGCCGCTAGGGCTTTTTTTACCCACAATTGCGCAATAGCCATGGTCTGCCAGTTTTTCAATGATCCGGTTCATCGTGCGCAGTGTGACGCCAGCTAGCTCTGCTAAATCGCTGGCGGTGAAGGTGCTTTTTCCATGCTGTTCGATGAGGCCGTACAGATGAAAGAGTGTATTAATGCTGATGCCTGTTTGATCGGAAATTTGAAGAAATTTTTCATCGACTTTCGGTGGGGTGTTTTCTGCTTGCGAGCTGGCTGCTAATGGTCCAATCAGCTTCTTTTTATTATAGGAAAAAGCTTGATTGCCGCCTGTTTGGCTGGCTTTACGCATGCCGATCATCGCCCCGTATTTGGCTTCTTTGGCTGTTTGACCAAACCCGATTCCCAGGCTGATTGTGCCGGAGGAATTTTTTTTTACGGCTTCTAAGAGAGGGATTTTCTGTAGTTTATTTGTTTCCTGTTCTAAGAGTTGTCGTGTTGAAAAGAGTAGGTATTCTTTGGGGCTGACCTCAATAACGGCCGCTTGGATTTTTTGTGCAAAGAGGTAAATTTCTTTCGATAGCTTCATGCGATCAATGGCAGCCTGGTATTCATTTTCCTGGAAGAGGGAGTATTCGTTTTGTTCATCAATTTGAATACAAAGCGCTACGATTTGACTTTGTTGGCTAAGCTGAAGTGCATAGTTAAGTTGGAGCTTTGTTAAGGCTTCGCGAATGATGGCTTCTGTTGGCTCAATCATAATATAGGGAATTTCTTTTGCTTTCAGGTAAGATACCACACCTTGTAGCGCCGTAAAGCAGCAAGCGACGTTATTGTTTCTAAATTGCTCTTCGTGAAAGGCGCAGACATATTCTAAATAATCCGAGCGCGATAGGTCAGTGTCGGCAGCGTACAGCGATAGCTCTTTGGGCGTCAGATTAATCTCACCGTAGACTTCGTAAAGTGTTTGCATTGTGTAAGAGTCGAAACTGGCTTTGGTAATATCATAATGGTATAACCAAGCCGCTTTTAATAAAACCCGTAACAAGGCACTGCTATTTCGTTGAACATATTCCCAAGGAATGGTAGGAGTCAGAGCTCGCTTGGCTACTGTAAAAGGCGTTGTTCCAGCAAATAGCAGTGCGTCTAAGTGGGCTTGTTGATATTTTACGATGGTAGGCGATTCTGTATAAATACTATAGTTGCAGGCAATCGGCTCCATATGATGGAATTCTGCTGTGATTAAGCGGCTAATCCGCTCGGTTTGATTGATGGGGCCAATAATGCCGATTTTCATAGAAATGCCTCCTGTAATTTGTCTTCGTAAGAGTAAATAGTTTTAGTCAAATTAAAGAACTGTTCAGGACTTGGTCTTTAAAGCTATAATATCATTAATTTCATATTTACAAAAGGTTGTTTTTAATGTTTTTTCTGTAAGGAAATATGTGTTTATGACAAATTCGAACCTTGATAACATCAATGACGATGGATAGCTCACTTAGAGACTGTCCATTTTTTGTTATCTGGGGGAAATTCGTTGGAGCAGGCAGAAAAAAACAGCACGATCTTACGTAAAACAGCAAACAGAAGGAGGAGCTTCATGGAAACGATTCAAAAGAAAGCAACAGGAAAGTATTTTGTGTTTATTCTTCTCTATTTAGGATGGTGTATTTCCTATATCGACAGAGCGGCTATTAATATTTCGCTTGCCGCGATTGGCAAAGAGTTTCTCATGAGTCCTTCGACTATGGGGATTGTGCTTAGCAGTTTCTTTGTAGGTTATGCTCTCATGCAGCTGCCTGGCGGGTGGCTGGCTGATAAGTTTGGTTCGAAGAAAATCATTATAGCAGGGATTTTATTCTGGTCGATTTTTACGGGAATTACAGGTCTTGCCTGGTCTTTTGCTTCTTTGATTGCGATCCGTTTTCTTTTCGGAATTGGTGAAGGCGCTTTTCCGCCTGCGAGCTTAAAGGGGATTGCCGAGAACTTTTCGAAAGAAGATAGACCGAAAATGACATCGGCATTATTGTCATCGAATTATATTGGTAGTGCGATTGCACCGATGGTGATTGCACCCTTATTGATGTTCCTTGGTTGGAGACATATGTTTGGCGTTATCGGAGCTTTAGGGATTATTTTTATTATTGTTTATTGGTTTGGCGTAAGAGAAACACGCCCTAGCGAGGCTGGCGAAACGAAAGCAAAAGTACAGAAAGTCCCCATGAAAGAATTGTTGAAAATGCCATTAATGTGGAAACTGGTTATTGCCTGGTTTGGTCTTAGTCTTGTAAATAAAGGGCTTGATTCCTGGATGCCTACGTATCTGTTGACAGTAAGACATCTTGATTTGAAAGCAATTGGTTTGTTGACGCCGCTGCCGTTTATTGCGGCAGGGATCTCCACGGCTATCGGCGGCTGGCTCATGGTTCGTTTCTTTGATAAAAAAGAAAAGTATTTCCTCATTGGCAGTGCTTCCATGACGGCTGTGTTCCTCTACTTCATGTATACAGCACAAACAGTCGGAATGGTTATTTTTTTCCAAAGCATCGTCTATTTCTTTAAATCATTCGTAATGGCAATTTGCATGTCCTTACCAATGAAACTTCTTCCTGGGACTGTATCTGGCTCTGCTGCCGGTATGATTAATCTGGGAGGGCAGTCAGCCGGATTTGTATCGCCGGTTATTATTGGTTTTATGATTAGCGCCTTTAACGGTTCCTATGATGCGGCCTTCTTTTTCCTGATTGGCGCAGCTTGCTTAACAATTATTTCAGCCTTGACGATTCGTACTGACAAAGTGGTGGCCGTTACGGTTACTGAAGATGGAAAACTGGTACGATCCTCATCATAATATGCAAAGGGTAGTGTAGAAACAGTTAGTTAATAAAATTCACTTTATAAAGGAAGAAGGGCTTTCATGTTTGATCTGAAAATTGTCAACGGACAGCTTGCCGATGGGACAGGCCGCCCCCTATACAAAGGCGATATTGGAATTACGGGAGATCGCATCACAGCGATTGGCGAGCTTGGCAGTGCGCCAAGCAAAACTACGATTGATGCCGCTGGAAAAGTCGTCAGTCCCGGCTTTATCGATATGCATACCCATTCCGATTTGTCAGTTTTGGTTGATCCTCATGCCAGTAGTAAAATTCATGATGGCGTGACGACAGAGGTCATCGGTAATTGTGGGATTGGTGTGGCGCCTGTAAAACCAGGGCAGGAAAAACTGCTTGTTGATTATTTAGGAACACGGATGATTGGCACAATTCCAGTAGAAATAAAATTGCACTGGTCTTCTTTTGCGGAGTATCTTGACTATATCAATGCTCATTCGCCAGCCGTCAATATTGCGCCGCTTTTGGCCCATGGACCGATTCGGATTGCGACGATGGGCTTTTCACCGGACCATCCGTCGCTTGAACAGATGGAAGCTATGAAACAGTTGATTCGCGACGGCATGGAAGCAGGAGCGCTTGGTTTTAGTACGGGCCTAATCTATATGCCTGGTGAGTTTTCCACCACTGACGAGCTAGCTGAATTGACGGCGGAAATTCGCTCGAAGAGTGGTTTTTATGTAACCCATATCAGAAATGAAAGCCAGGATGTTTTTACAGCTTTGGAAGAAGCTCTGACGATTGGCCAGAAAGCAAGAACTCCTGTTCACATTTCTCATTTGAAGCTGTGCGGTTCCTCCGTATGGGGTCGCACGGATGAACTGTTAGGTCGAATTGATCGAGCTGTGGCTGACGGGATTGAAACTAGCTTCGATTTATATCCTTATACAGCTGGAATGACCAGCTTAATGGCTTGTCTTCCTCCATGGGCCTTTGAAGGCGGTGTGGAAAAGCTGCTGGCGCGTCTTGGCGACAGTACGCAGCGGATGAAAATGATTAAAAGTATTGAGCAGGGAATTCCTGGTTGGCAGAACATGTCCAAAGCGGCTGGCGGTTGGCAAAATATTATGCTTTCCACTGTATTTACCGAGAAAAATAAAGAACTCGAAGGCAAAACAATAGCGGAACTTGCCGAACTGCTTGGTAAAGATCCCTACTCAGTTGTCTTTGATCTGTTAGTGGAAGAACGAGGCCGGATTCAGATTGTTCTCCATATGATGCAAGAAGCAGATTTGCAGGCAATTTTACAACATCCCTTGGCATCAATTGGTTCTGACGGTATGAGCATGGCGAATAAAGGCGTTTTGTCGACAGGAAAGCCTCACCCGCGGGCTTTCGGCACGAGGGCCCGTGTTCTTGCCAAGTATGTTAGAGAAGAAGGTCTGCTCACCGTAGCGGAAGCTGTGAAGAAAATGTCCTATATGCCAGCAAAACGCTTGGGTTTAAAAGATCGCGGCGTTCTTGCTGAAGGGAACTTTGCGGATCTTTTGATTTTTGATCCAGCGAAAGTATCGGATCAGGCAACATATCAAGATTCTAAGCAGTATTCTGTCGGTTTTGACACGGTGATTGTGAATGGCGCTGTAGCCCTTCAGGACGGAGTTGAGCAAGAAGTATTCAATGGTCGCGTTGTTACAAAGTAAGAAGTGATAAAAAAAGACTGGGCCTTTTGCGTAAAAGCGAAAAGTCCAGTCTTTTTATGGCTAACATTATTTATAGTTTATGTCGCCTTATTTATAGAGTCGATGGGCGGCATGGCAGGTAGGTCCGACATACTGATTTAAAGGGAAGGAGTGTTCAATGGCTTTACTGATGAACACTTTAGCTGCCTGAACTGCTTCTTTGGCGGTGAGCCCCTTAGCCAGACCCGCTGTAATTGCAGCGCCATAAGTGCAGCCAGCGCCGTGCGTATAGGCCTGTTCGAATTTAGGCGACTCGAGGACAACAAATTCTTTGCCATCATAGAAAAGATCGATGGCTGTCGGTGTGTCTAGTTTAGCGCCGCCTTTGATTAAAACATTTTTCGTTCCTAAGGCATAAATTTTTTGAGCTGCTTCTTTTAAGGCATCAAGGGAATGAATTTCTTTTATACCGCTTAGCTGAGAAGCTTCAAATAAATTAGGCGTTAGAACAGTTGCCCGCGGGGCAAGGACTTTGGCAATAGCTTCAGCAGTCTCAGGATGGAGTACTTCGTCCGTTCCTTTGCAAGCCATGACGGGGTCGATGACTACATTTTTTACGTGATAGGCATCGATTTTGTTCGCTACAAGATCAATGGTTTCTGTTGTGGCGAGCATGCCTGTTTTTAAGGCATCGACGCCAATCCCTTTTAATACGGTTTCCAGCTGCGCCTCTAGTACATCTAAAGAAAGGGGATAAATGTCGTGAGCCCAGTTATTATCAGGGTTTTGTGCCACAATTACGGTAATTGCTGTCATGCCATAAACGCCAAGTTCTTGAAATGTTTTTAAATCAGCCTGCAAGCCAGCGCCGCCGCTTGTATCTGAACCGGCTACAGCCAGTGCCTTATACATCGTCATTGATTTTCGTCCTCCTAGCATCACTTGTTTTTCTTTAGTTTATTCTATTTTAAAGAGTTACAGTAAAACAATTACTAGTATTATAGAATGATTTGGCCATTATGAATAGAGCCAGAATAGATCATTTTTAACCGACCACTTTTCTTAAGCGGCGGCGATGCTGCTGGTCGCTGCGCTTTTTCGTTGAAAGGATTGACAGGGGAAGCGCAATAGGAGTATAGTGGTTACAAGTTAACAATAAACTTCTGCTTTTTGTTGCCTTTTTCGATTGATAAAGGTAGCAGGGGCTTTTATTTTTTAAACTGACAGCAGTATTGAATGAGATGGGGGAGAAGTATTTATGAAAGAATTTTCTTTGGCTTATGGCACAACAGAAATGAAACTGCAGGTGAAAGAGGAAAATATTCTGCAGGTGATTGAAAGTAATCCGGTTTCCTTTGCTAAGAGCGAGACAGAATTAATTCAAGCAGCGTTGGAACAACCGATTGCCAGCGCTCGTTTGTCAGAGTTAGTGCAGGCGGGACAAACGGTTTGTATCGTGATTCCTGATGTGACGCGACTGTGGCAAAAACCGCACTTGTATTTGCCATTGCTTGTGGAAGAACTTCATAAGGGTGGCGTTAAGGATAAAGATATTCTTTTTGTCAGCGCCTTAGGCAGTCATCGTAAACAGACAAGAGAAGAACATGAAATGCTGCTCGGACCCGAGCTTTCCAAACGGTTTACCGTAATTGATCATGATTGTTATGATAAAGAAAATCTTGTTTATAAAGGAAAAACAACCTTTGGTACGCCTGTATGGCTCAATAAACAGGCCCTTGCTTGCGATCATCTTGTCTTGACCGGCGGCGTTGTTTATCATTTCCTTGCTGGCTGGGGTGGCGGCAAAAAGTCGGTTTTGCCTGGGATCTCCGCCTATGAAACGATTATGGCCAATCATGGTTTGTCATTAAGCCCTGAACGCGGCGCCGGCGCTCATCCTGATGTTCGTTCTGGCTATGCCGAGAAAAACCTGATTCATCTTGATATGCAGGAAGCAACAAGTTTTGCAAAACCGTCCTTTTTATTGAATGTTGTCCTGGCGGAAGGCCGTATTGCTGGTGCCGTTGCCGGAAATTGGCTGGCGGCTCATGAGAAAGGCCAGCGACTTGTTGATGATATTGATGGTGTAGCTGTGCAAGAAAAAGCCGATCTTGTGATTGCATCGGCTGGCGGCAGTCCGAAAGATGTGAATCTTTATCAGACCATAAAAACGCTGGTCAATGCTAGAGAAGCGACAAAACCGGGCGGAACGATGATTTTGTTGACAGAATGTCCGGAAGGACTCGGCGGCAACGCCGATGTACAAAATATGATTTTAGGTTATGATACGGTATTAGATCGTGAAGATGCCCTGCGTGCTGATTACAGTATCTCTAAATATGTAGGTTATTATTTCTGTGAATCCGCCGTAAAATTTGATTTGATTCTTGTGTCTTCGCTCGAATCACAACTACTAGCGAAGGCGAATATTACGATCGTGAAGACTCTGGATGAAGCGCTCAAGCTTGTGTATGACAAACGCGGGGAAAATTTGAAGACTCATATTATGCCTCACGGTGCGAATACTTTTCCGCGAATTGATTAAAGCATTATAACCAAAGTGGGTAAATAAGCAAGCTGTCTTGCAGGGAGATCTGTTTTTTTAGCAGATCTCTTGTAAGACAGCTTTTTTAAATGGTAGTCCTCAAAATTTATAAATTATTAATTGGCAAACTGTGGGACAGGAGTCCCTTTGTTTTTTGTAGAATAAAGATGGGAAATGTTTAGATGACAGGAGTCAGTATGCAGATAAAAAGAAACTATATACCGTTTAAATCGCTTATTTTCCTCTTGCTATGTTTTCTGCTGTTGCTGCTTGGCGGTATGGTGACTTTAGCACCAAATCGATTTGAGAGTAAAACTGACGAAGTCGCTTTCCCGGTCCAGTGGCTATATTATCGCGGCGATGGCGCAGCGGAAAACTTTTCGGGCAAACCTGATTTTGTCAAAACACCATGGCGAACTTTTCCTTCGCAATTTGTTAGTGGCGGAATGCCTAATGATTTAAGCCGCTCCCTAGTTTTGACGACAACGGTTCCGAATCTTGAGCCACTAGCAAGTCCCGCGCTTTATTTGCCGTCAGTAGATCAATCTTTTGAAGTATATCTTGATGGCCAGAAGATTTATCAGTATGGTTGGAACGAGGAGAAGCCTTTTTTTGCTGGTTGGAGCTGGCATTTAGTTTCTCTACCAGAGGACGCCGCCGGAAAGACGCTTTTGTTACGGATTTACTCTATCGATAAAACGATTGGCGTGATTGGACAGGCGCGGATTGGCTCTGATGCTGATTTTCGATTGGCTCTATTTGAACAGGATTTTTCGTGGTTGTTATTTGGTTTTTTCTTTTTCTTTGCTGGCATTTTTACTTTTCTTGCTTGGTTGCGCCGTACAGAAAAGCGCGAATATCTTTACTTTGCGCTGTTTAGCCTAGCGGTAGGTTTTTGGCATATTACGCAAGTGAAAAGTAAGTTGATGTACTGGGATGCTCCGCTGTTTTGGACTTATAGCGATCTTTGTTCTCTTTATTTAGCGCCTGGGTTTTTACTGTTGTTCCTGCGTCATATTTTTGGGCGTACCGCTTGTTATGGCAATTCCAGCTGTTATGGACTATATACGTGGCTAGTTCGCTTGCACTTTGCTTTTTGGTTGTCTACCTTTATGGGAGCACAACTGGGAGGCTTCTTTTTGCCGGACAGTTTAATTTATTTTAATTTACTTGAAGTGTTGGATCTTTGTGCGGTTGTACCGACGATGTTTATTTTAGCGTGGAAAAAACACTCGGAAGCGCAAATTGTTTCTATTGGGATATTTTTATTTTCTTTGCTTTCTGGTAATGACATACTAGCCAGTATGGGGTGGCCGCTTTTCTCGTTCCAAAGTATTTCCTGGGGGACTTTCTCCTTACTGCTTACTCTGGCTTTTTTGTTGATGTATCGTTTTGAAAAAGTGCAGCAACAGCTTGTCGCTTATACAGAGGCCTTGGAAGTAAGCGAAGCTGAGTTGCTGCGTCATCGGACGGAATTGGAGAAGTTAGTCGAAGCGAAAACCTGTGAACTTCGTCTGGCCAAAGAGGCAGCGGAAGCGGCTAGTGAAGCAAAAAGTCAATTTTTGGCTAATATGAGTCATGAAATTCGTACTCCTATGAATGGCATTATTGCGATTGCTGAGCTGCTTATGGAAAATTTGACCCATCCTGATGAACGCGAACAAGTGGCGGTTATGAGTCACTCCGCCGAAGCGCTGCTTCATTTGATTAATGATGTACTCGACTTTGCTAAGGTGGATGCTGGTCAAATGACACTAGAGGAATCGGATTTTTCTTTGAAGGAACTGCTGCGGGAAGTGACGCTGCTGATGGAGGTACAGGCTCGCTCTAAGCAACTCCATATTTATACAGAACTGGCGCCAGATTTACCGGAAATGCTTTGCGGCGATCCGTTACGGCTACGTCAAATTTTACTTAATTTAATGGGCAACGCTGTGAAATTTACGGAAGCGGGCTGGATTAAACTATCTGTGAACTGGCGAAACGAGGCAAGTGACAGTATTTTGCTATGTATTGGCGTAGAAGATACGGGAATTGGAATACCGCGTGATAAACAGCATTTATTATTTCAATCGTTCCAACAGATTGATACATCAACTGCTAGGCGCTTTGGCGGTACGGGCATAGGTCTGGCCTTGACGGCAAAACTTGTTGCGCTAATGCAAGGGGAAATTACGGTAGAAAGCGAGGCTGGCCAAGGCGCGCTCTTTACTGTGAAGCTTCAGCTTCGTCGTTGTGCCGATACTTTATTGCAACCGATTCGCGAGAATGTGGTTACGGCGTTAAGAGCATCGCAAGCGATGATTCTTGTTGTGGAAGATCAAGAAATTAATAGTAAAATTGCGTTAGCCCAGTTAGATCGTTTGGGCTTAAAAGGCAAAACAGCGAAGGATGGTTTGACGGCGCTAGAACTGTTACGCCAAGAATCTTTTGATATGATATTACTTGATTTGCACCTGCCTAAGGCCGACGGGTATTTTGTCACTCGGGCCATTCGCAGTGGCGAAGTGAGCGATAAAGTGCAGCATATCCCGATTGTGGCTATGACGGCAAGTGCGCAGCCTGAAGATCGGCAAAAATGTTTGGCTGCTGGAATGAATGAATACTTGACAAAGCCTGTCCGGCTGCGGCAGCTGGCTTCGGTGATTTCTGCCTACTTAGATTGGACGCCTGAGTGGCAGGAGGTAGAAGCGCTGAATCAAGTAGATCAACTGATTTTCGATCCCTCTGTTTTAGCGGCCAATTTACCAGGAAAAGACGAGTTGATTCGTCAATTGTTACAAGAATTTATGATGGAGCTGAAAGTAAGTCTTGGTCGATTGAATCGGCAGTATCGCAGTCAGTCTTGGCAGGCGATGAAGCGGGAAGTTCATGCTGTAAAAGGACTTGCTGGCAATGTAGGCGCGAGACAAGTCTTTTGGATTCTGCAAAATCTGGAAGAACAGCTTCGAATGGAGTCTTATCGGGAAATTCCCGTTCTATTGAGTGAGTTGGAAGGCCAAGGAAATTATTTTTACTCACTGTTGCGGCGCGAGCACTATATAGGAGACGAAACGAATGAAAATTTTAGTGGCCGATGATAAAAAGATCAATCGTTCTATTTTAAAGAGTATGCTCCTAGATATGGGCTATGAAGTCATTGAAGCGGAAACGGGAGAACAGGCTCTTGCGATTTTATCAGATCGCGAAGGTCCGTTGATTGCTTTTCTTGATGGCGAAATGCCTGACTATGACGGACCGGATCTTTGCCGGATGATCCGGTCGCAGGAAAGGGAAAGCCTAGATTATAAATTTCTTGTTCTCGCTACAGGACATGATCGGAGAAGTGATAAAGCTGCGGGCTTTGCTGCTGGTGCCGATGATTATATTGTAAAGCCTTTTGACAGACAGGAATTGCAAATGAGGATACGCGTTGGCGAACGTCTTGTGCGGCTACAGGAAAAGTTGCGTTTTTTGGCGACGCGTGATGAACTGACTAGACTTTGGAATCGCCGGACAATAATGCAAGGACTCGAAGCAAAGCTAAGAGAAACTAGCGGTTTAGTTGCAGCGGCAATTCTTGATCTAGATCATTTTAAAAGGATTAATGATACCTATGGCCATTTGGCAGGCGACGAAGTCTTACGCGAAACGAGTCGACGCTTGATGTCAGTTTTAGATTCTAAAGGCATGGCTGGTCGGATGGGCGGCGAAGAGTTTATTGTGTTTTTTGCTGTACAGTCTATTGCCGAAGCCGAGAACTTTTGCGAAATTGTGCGGGAGAAGATTGGTCGTGCTCCTGTGGTATATAGATCAAGTGATCAGCAGGATTTGGTGAAAGAAATTCCGGTTACAGCTAGCCTTGGTTTAGTCGTGGCTTTTGTACCGAGCGATTTGGAAAGTGTGCTACGGCTGGCTGACCAGGCCTTGTATGAAGCAAAAGAAACCGGAAGAAACCGCAGCGTTAGATGCGAGTTTCTTCCGGTAACAGATCAAGAGCCGTCATAGCCATGGCTTTGGCGCCGATTAACAGGCGCTCCTGAGCATAGGGGGAGCAAGCAGCTGTGGCAAATTCCGCTGTATGGGCGGAAAGATCAGCGCCAATCGAAATATCGGGATGCAGTGTAGGGATGATATGACTAACTGTGCCCACATCGGTTGAGCCGCCTGCCTCTGCGTCGTCAAGAATGGTGACTTCTTCGCCGAGCAGCGCCATGTTTTGCCGAAATAGAGCGGCTAACCTTTTGTCATTGATTAATTCTTTATAAAGGGGTTCGTAATGTTCTACTGTTACTGTTGTGCCTGTCGCTAAGGCAATTCCCTCGGCAAGGCGGCGAAAAGCTGGTAGAACCGTGTCTTCTAAATAACGGTATGACAGTGCACGGACTGTAAATTTAGCTTCGGCTTTATCAGGAACGATATTTGGCGCAATGCCGCCATGAGTGATAATACCGCCAAGAATGGTTTTTTCAGTGAGGCTTTCTTTCAGTTGCTTCAGGCCACTGTAAAATAAGACGAGGGCGTCAAGGGCATTGACTCCCTTATGAGTACTACTGGCAATATGAGCGCTTTGACCGTGGAAAGTTACTTTGACCGGATGGGTGGCGTAAGATGTGCCGCCTACACTGTTTACATCAGCGGGATGAATAATGAGGGCGGCAGTGAGCGGATCAAAGAGACCCGCGTCGGCCAGCGTAATTTTGCCGCCTGTCGTTTCCTCGGCAGGACAGCCGAATAAATATGAGGTAGCTTTTTCTTGTGCGGCGGCGGCAAAAGCGACGGCAGCACCGTAGCTCATGGCGGCAATGAGATTATGGCCGCAAGCATGGCCTAATTCCGGCAGAGCGTCATATTCGGCTAGAAAACCGATTTTAGGCCCAGAAGAACCTTTCGAAGCCTGAAAAGCTGTGGGGAGATTACCGCAGTTCCTTTCTACTGTAAAGCCATGTTTGGTAATGGCTGCAGTTAAGCAGGCGACGGCTTGATGTTCTTCGTTGCCTAGTTCGGGATGATTATGAATAAAGCGACTGATTTCGTTTAATTCAGCAGCTAAGGCGTCGACGGCGGCGCAGGCTGCTTTTTTTAATTCATTACGATTCATAAACAGGACTCACTTTCTGTAAGATAGTCTCGGCTCATCTTAGTCCGTCAAGGCACTTTCCGTAAGGACTAAGCCGCCCTCGGTAGTGCTCAGGCGGGCTCTTACGCCAAAAGGAAGAGTTGTTTTATCCCGTTGGTGGCCAAAGGCTAGGTTGCCAAGAATCGGAATTGATAAATCGCTTAAACGATCTTGCAACACTTCTTCCAAGGAAAATCCTCTTTCTGATTCCTCATCTGGTTCCTCTTCGCAATGTACGAAGCGGCCAAGTACAAGCCCGGCTGCTTCCTGTAATTTACCAGACAGCCGCAATTGTGTGAGCAGGCGATCAATTCGATAAGGTTCTTCACCGACTTCTTCTAGACAAAGAATTTTATTTTTTGTATCAATTTCGTAGGGAGTTCCTAGCGTTGCCGCAAGCAGGCTGAGATTACCGCCAGTAAGAATCCCTGCCGCTTCGCCAGGATAAAGCCAGTTCAGCGGCTGCTCTGGCGGATTGCTGATAAGGCCAAGGGGGCGGCTTGTTTCCAGAGCTCGGAGCATTGCCGCTATAGTATAGTCTGAGGGATTTCGCCCTAAATCAGATGCGACCATGGGACCATGAAAGACAGGAAAGCCGCAAGTTTGGCTGATGGCGGTAAACAAAGCCGTCACATCACTGTAGCCTAAAAGGATTTTGGGATTTTGCCGCAACAGTTCGTAATTAAGTTCTGCTAGATAGCGCATCGCGCCATAGCCGCCGCGCAGGCAGAAAATGGCTGCAATCGACGGGTCGGCAAACATTTCTTCAAGATCACGTAACCGAGCCGCATCGGAACCGGCGAGGTAGCCCCATTTTTGTTGAACGCTGCGGCCAATTCGTACTTCGTAGCCTAATTTTTGAAGCAAATCAATGCCTGCGCTTGCTTCCTGCCAGTCGCCGCAGCTTGCTGGTGCAATTAGGCCGATACATTGGCCCTTTTCAAGTTTCTTTGGTTTTATCGAGGCTTTATTCATTATAGTCCGTCCTCCTCAAGATAGGCGCTTTTAAAATCGGCCAGACCTAGTACGGACCAGGAATAATTTTTTAGGCGCGGGCTGACAAGATAGGGCTGTGTCGTATAGTAAATGGGGATGACTACGGCGTCTTTTAAGAGTAGATTTTCGGCCTGATGCATAGCAGTCATGCGAACAGACGGATCCAACGTGGACTGCGCCTGCTTTATGAGTTCATTATATGCTTCGTTTTTATATTTGGCGTCATTTTCTGGGTCTTTGAAGACGTCCATAAAGGTCATGGGGTCACTATAGTCGCCAATCCAGGAGGCGCGAGCTACCTGGAAGTCGCCTTGCGCCCGCGACGCGAGAAATACTTTTGACTCTTGATTCACTAAGGTGACTGATACGCCGAGATTCTGTTTCCACATTTCCTGAATTGCTTCCGCAATGGCCTTGTGCAGTTCACCGGAATTAAAGAGAATCGTAATGGGCGGCAGCCCTTGACCGTCAGGATAACCTGCTTGTGCTAACAGTTTTTTGGCTAAAGCGATATCTTCTGCCACCAGATTTCCGCCTTCGAGACGAAAGTCTTGCCCTGTTGCCGGATTCTTCAAACCAGGCGGTACCCAGGCGTAGGCAGGTTCTTTGCCGCCCTTGATAATATGGTTAACGAGAAATTGGCGACTTAAAGCCAAACTGAAAGCTTGGCGTACTTTCGGGTTGTTAAAAGGCGCTTTATCCGTATTAAATACATAATAATAACTACCGAGATAGGGAGCGATTTTGAGCTTGTTTGTCTGGGACAGTCGGTCATACTCGGTGATGGGCGGTTCCACCATCATATCTACCTGATTGCTTTCCGTGAGCAGCATACGTGTTGTCTGTGAGTCCACAATCGGCCAGGACATGTGCGTGAGTTTTACGGCGCGGCGGTCCCAATACATTTCGTTAGGGGAAAAATCAATTTTGCCATTATGAAGCCACAAGTCGATTTTAAAAGGGCCGTTACTGATTATGGGACTTTGGATTGCCCAGTTGTCAGGATGCGCTTCGATGGCAGGACGGTAAACGGGATAGAAAGCATGAAAGGCCACCAAACTTAAAAAATAAGCCGTAGGTTTTTCTAGTTCTACATCAAGCGTGTGCGTATCGACAGCTGAAATACCGACGGAATCTGCCGATGCTTTATCACTGTTATAGTCTTCGGCATTTTTAATACTATATAGCATGTAGGCATTTTCCGAGGCAACTGCCGGATCAAGCGCTCGTTTCCAGGCATACTCAAAATCGGCGGCAACGACAGGATCGCCATTAGACCACTTGGCATCTTCGCGTAGGTGAAAGCGATAATGTAGTCCGTCCGGGGAAATTTCCCAACTAGTGGCTACGCCGGGAAGCGGCTCATCATGATTGCCAAGGCGTGTTAAGCCTTCAAAAATCTGCAGTTCTACTAGCGATTCAGGAATTGCTGTTGATTTGGCCGGATCCAGTGTTGCCGGTTCTGTCTCCAAGGCATAACGGAAAGGGGCCTGCACGGATGATTTGCAACCAACAGCGCTGATGAGTAGGACAAGCAGTAGCAAGCAGAGGAAAAGACGTTTTAGGATCGTCATGAACCTGCCTCCTTTGTTTGTAAGGGGCCGCTAAAATATTCATAGAGGATTTTCCCAATCCTAGCGCCGAGCATCAGGCCCTCATAATTAAAGGTAAGGTTTTTGGTCATGATTGTTACGATATAAGGACCGCCAGGCAGATAGAGAATTCCGCCGTCATGTTCTGCGCCTGGCAATGTCCCGGTTTTGTGGGCGATTGGGATTTCTTCCGGCCAGGTAAAGGGGAGTTTGTCACGAACCTGTTGACGCTTTAATACAGACAGCATGTGATCGCAAATCGAACGAGGCAATGTTGCTCCGTCATAAATCAGACGAAACAGTGTAACAAGATCGCGCGGGGACGAATAATTTTCCCGCCCTGCTTGAGCAGCTGTAAAATCCATCATTTTTCGTTGCAGCCGTGTTTCTGCTAGGTTTAATTGTTCCATCGTTTCATTGATTTGCGCCATGCCGAGACGTTCAATGAGTAGATTTGTCGCTGTATTATCACTGATGACAATCATCAAGTTAGCTAATTCCTCGATGGTCAGGCTGGTGGGGCGAATTTCCATCAAAATGCCAGCGCCGCCGACAACTTGCTGCGGTTTAAGTGGAATGGATTCCTGTAAATCAAGCTTACCAGCAGCGACTTGACGCATGATTTCGTAAAAAATCGGCACTTTAATCATACTGGCAGAAGGAAACGACTCTGCCTCATTTATAGCCAAACTGTCGCCTGTGCGGGGATTGATCAGTAAAAAGGCGCAACAGCCAGAGCTTTGCGTAAATTCTGCTTCAATTTGTTTTTTTAATCGTTCCATTGGCAGGATCATCCTTTATATAGAGTATCAGATAGATAGTATTAGATAAAATGACAGGCCGCTTCATGGTGCGAGCCGCAAGTCTTTAACGCTGGTTCTGTTTCGGCGCAGAGCGGTTGGGTGTTCGGGCAGCGCGTACGAAACCGACAGCCTGAGGGAAGCGCCAAGGGACTCGGAAGTTCGCCTGATAGCAGCGCCAGTTGCTCACTTGCTTGCTGTGGATCAGGTATAGGAATGGCCGCAAGCAACGCTTTCGTGTAAGGGTGTCTCGGCTGTTGATATAACGTAAGACTATTGGCTATTTCTACAATTTTTCCTAGATACATTACGGCAACGCGATGACTAATATGTTGAACCATGGCTAGATCGTGAGCAATAAATAGATAGGTCAAGTTTAAAGCTTGCTGCAGATCTTCTAAAAGATTCACGATTTGGGCTTGAATGGAGACGTCAAGGGCGGAAATCGGTTCATCACAGACGAGAAACTCTGGTTCCATGGCGAGAGCGCGAGCAATGCCAATGCGCTGTCGTTGACCGCCGCTGAATTCATGGGGATAGCGACCGAGAGCTGTAGCGGAAAGACCCACAAGATCTAGCAACTTTTCCAAACGGCTGGAAACTTGTTTTTGGGGAACGATGGAATGGAGGATAAGGGGCTCGCGTAAAGTTTCGGCCACGGTAAAGCGGGGATTGAGCGAGGCGTAGGGATCTTGAAAGATCATTTGCAAGCGCGGTCTTCCCGTCAGTTGACTGTTATTTGGCAGTGGCTCGCCATGAAAAAGAATTTCGCCGCCAGTTGGCTTATAAAGCTGGACAAGCATCCGGCCTACGGTCGATTTACCACAACCGCTTTCGCCAACGAGGCCGAGAGTTTCGCCGGCAAAGACCGAGAAATCAATGGAATCCACGGCTTTTAACTGCGCTTGAGGGCGCCCCCAAAAGTCTGTTTTAACCGGAAAGTATTTTTTCAATGCTTTGACTTCGAGTAAGGGTGTTTTTGACTGGTTCATTCGTTGCGCCGCCTCCTTCTTTCCTGGGCCAGCGGGTGCTCAAGCCAGCATTTTATCTTATGACTTGTTGTGGCGGTTTCATAATAAGGCGGCGCCGTTTTGGCGCAGACTTCCATAGCATCAGGGCAGCGCGGGTGAAAGGCGCAGCCTGTTGGTTTTCGGCCGGGATGGGGCGGTTGTCCCGCTATAGCTGTTAATTTTTGTTTGCCTGCTGTTTGTAATCGCGGCAGGGCTGCCAGCAGGGACTTTGTATAAGGGTGGCCGGGATGATGAAAGATTTCGCTTGCTGCGCCTTCTTCAACTAAGGTACCGGCGTACATAACCAGAACACGCTGACACAAAGTGGCAACAGCGCCAAGATCATGGGAGATGAAAAGAATCGCCGTATTTTTTTCTTGTTGCAACTTCTTTAATAAAGCCAGAATTTGTGCCTGAATGGTTACATCAAGAGCAGTCGTTGGTTCGTCGGCAAGGAGCAGTGACGGCTTACAGGCGAGAGCCATGGCAATCATGGCTCTCTGACGCATACCGCCGCTAAATTGATGCGGGTAGGCAAGAATACGTTCCTCTGGTGAAGGAATGCCTACCTGCTGCAAAAGCTCGACTGCAGCTGCCAAGGCGGCGGTTTTATTCATATGACAGTGCAGCATAAGGCTTTCGGCAATTTGATCACCGATTGTCAAAACCGGATTTAACGCCGTCATGGGATCTTGGAAAATCATACTGATATCCTTGCCGCGTATTTTAGCTAGTTCTCTGTCGCTCTTTTGACGCAGGTCTTCACCGTTAAAGAAAATTTTTCCCGCGTCATACAAGGCGGGTGGCGCGGCAATTAGACCGAGAATGGCCTGGGCTGTCAGGCTTTTGCCGCAGCCTGATTCTCCCACCAATCCGACAGCCTCACCGGGAAACAGTGAAAAGCTAACCGATTCGACGGCCTGTAGCCGATTTTGATCGGCGAGAAAGGAAATTGCGAGATTTTCTACTGTGAGTAGAGGTTTCATGAAGTACCTCCTTAGCGTCGGACACGCGGGTCAAGCGCATCGCGCAGACCGTCGCCGAGAAAATTAAAGGCCAGCATCGTCAGACTGATTGCCAGAGCTGGGAACAGGAGTTGGAAAGGATAAGAGCGGATACTCGTGATTCCCTCGGAAGCGAGTACGCCCCAACTGGCCATCGGCGCTGCTACGCCAAGACCGATAAAGCTTAGAAAAGCTTCAGTGAAAATCGCTTCGGGAATGGCTAGAGTCATGGTGATTAAAATGGGACCAAGACAGTTTGGCAGCAGATGATTATATAAAATTCGCCAGCGGCTGACGCCCATAGTTTGAGCTGCCAGAATATATTCTTGTTCTTTTAATGTAAGAATTTGGCTGCGTACCACACGCGCCATATTTAGCCAGTAGGCAATGCCAAGGGCAATAAAAATATTGCTTAGACCTGGTTTCAGCACCACCATCAGCACAATGACATAGAGCAGTAGCGGGATACCATATAAGATATCAACAATCCCCATCATGATCCGATCGACGCGGCCGCCGAAAAAACCGGAAACCCCGCCGTAAATCACGCCAATCGTCAAATTGATGAAACTGGCAACAATGCCAATGGCCAGGGAAATACGAGCGCCGTAAAGTACGCGGACAAAAAGATCGCGACCGAGATTGTCTGTGCCGAACCAGTGAGCGGCGCTTGGCGGTTCATTGGCGGCAAGCAGATTTTGATCAGAGTAAGAGTAGGAAGAAAAAAATGGTCCAATGAGAGCAACAAGTAGAAAAAAGAGAATCAGATATAAACCAGCCATAGCGAGCTGGTTGGCTTTTAAGCGGCGCCAGGCGGCTTGACGGGAAGAAAGACCTGGCGTAAAGTGTTCTTGGTCGCCTTCGGTCCGCGCCAGCGGTTGAAAGGATTGGGGCGTAAGTTCCATTGGGTCAGCCTCCCTGCTTTTTAGTCAGTTGAATTCGCGGATCAATCAAGGGATATAAGAGGTCAACAACTAGATTGAGCAAAATGACCAGCAGACTGTAGAAGACCGTAATTCCCATAATGACGGTATAATCGCGATTATAAATACTTGTAATGAAATGTTTACCAAGACCAGGGATAGCAAAAATCGTTTCAACAATAAAGCTGCCTGTCAGAATCGAAGCCGTTAACGGGCCAAGAAACGTAAGAACAGGAATAAGTGCATTTTTTAAGGCATGCTTATACAGAATGGTCCTTTCGGGCAGGCCTTTGGCTTTGGCTGTTTTTATATAATCCTGCGTTAGTACCTCGAGCATACTAGCCCTGGTAAGACGAGCGATGGCGGCTGCCGGATAAGCAGCAAGGGCGATCGTCGGCAAAATTACATAGGACGGGCCTTCCCAGAGGGCTACAGGCAGCCAGTTTAGCTGTAGGGAAAAGACGTAGACAAGCAGTGTTGCCAAGACGAATCCCGGGATAGACATGCCCAGAGTAGTAAAGAAAACTGACACGTAGTCAGGCCAGCTGTTTTGACGCAGGGCCGCCAAAGATCCTGCCGGGATGCCAATGGCTAAAGCTAGAGCAAGGGCAAGCATTCCCAGTTCAAAAGATACGGGAAAGCCTTCGGCGATAAGATCGCTTACTAATCGGCCTTCATATTTAAAGGAGGGGCCTAAGTCAAAGTGCATTAAGTTCGCTAGGTAATCGCCGTATTGTTTATAGAGCGGGTCCTGCAAGTGATAGTGTGTTTCAAGATTTTTAAGTACGGCTGGCGGTACGTTTTTTTCGGCAGTAAAGGGACCGCCGGGAATGGCGTGCATGAGAAAGAAGGTAATCGTAATAATGGCGAATAGTACAAGCAGCGCGCTGAACAGACGCTGAGTGAGATAGGACAGCAAGAAAAGTCACTCCCTTCAAAATAGATAAAGAGACATACGCCAAGTATGTCTCTTTGATTGCGCGGCTTTATCGATTTTGTTTCTATAAAAACAGGAAAAGTCCTGCTCTTGAGCGATGGTAAATTTACATTCGTTGTCATAACTGTTCTAGTAGGTTACTATTAAGAAAGATCATGTTTTAGCTATAAGGAGTTTATGATGGAAGAAAAGAAAACGATACAGGGGAAATTGCGACAGCTTGCCGTGATTTTATTCCCTATTTTAATTACCCAACTTGCTTTATGTGCTATGAGTTTTTTTGATACGATGATGTCAGGTCATGCCAGTCAGCTTGATTTAGCTGGCGTAGCGATTGGCACGAACTTGTGGATGCCTGTATTTACAGGGATTAACGGCATTTTAATCGGCATTACGCCGCTCATTGCCCAGTTTCACGGCGCGAAGAACGAGCAAGCGATTTCCCGTGCCGTCATTCAGGGGCTTTATGTAGCTGCGGCAATGGGGCTTACGGTTATTGTCGGGGCCATAGTATTGCTGCCCTTCGTACTTGCCGCTATGGGGCTAGAACCAGCGGTAGAAACAATTGCTCGCCGCTTCCTTGGCGGCATTGCTTTTGGCGTAATGCCTCTATTTATGAGTACCATTTTGCGCAGCTTTGTCGATACCTTAGGCTACACGCGTATTACCATGATGATTACGGCTGGGGTTCTACCTTTGAACATTTTGCTAAACTATTTGCTGATTTACGGTGAGTGGGGATTTCCTCGTCTAGGTGGCGCTGGCGCGGGCTATGCTTCGGCCATTAGCTACTGGTTTATTTTGCTCATTCTCGCGGTTACGGCGCTGAAGCGCAAGCCCTTTTGCCATTACCGAATTTTTGCGACTTGGCCGCGTCCTGCTTGGCGCGATTGGCAATCTCAACTCAAACTGGGAGTTCCCATTGGTACGTCCATTTTTTTTGAGACAAGTATCTTCGGCGTAGTCGGTGTGTTAGTGGCGGCTTTCGGGACGGTAACGATCGCTGCTCACCAGGCGGCGATTAATTTTGCCAGCCTTGTTTATATGCTGCCGCTGTCCATGAGTATGGCGCTAACGATTCTTGTTGGGTTTGAGGTCGGCGCCAAACGGGAACAGGATGCCAGACAGTATGCTTATCTAGGTCTTGGCGCCGCTTTGACCCTAGCGGCTTTCTGTGCGATCGGTCTGTGGCTATATAATGGGCAAGTAGCGACTTTATATACGAATGATTATGACGTATGGGAATTAACAAAGCAGTTCTTGCTTTATGCCGCGTTCTTTCAGTTATCCGATGCGGTTGCTGCTCCCATTCAAGGGATTCTACGCGGCTATAAAGATGTAAATGTTCCTTTTATTGTAGCCTTTGTGTCTTATTGGGTCATTGGCTTGCCCCTTGGGTTGTTTCTTTCTCACTTTACGGCTTTCGGTGCTTTTGGCTACTGGGTTGGGTTTATTGTCGGACTCGCCTTTGGGGCTACGGCGCTTGTAGCTAGATTGCTTAAACTGCAACGGAAGCGGCGGCAGTAGCAGGATTTGTTTTTAGAAACAAGAACTCTATAGCAACAGAGTTCGTTATAAAACAAAATGTGTTTAGGAGGGCTTTTTATGACTGATACCATTGCGCTGTTACAGCAGCATAGTTCTGTACGGGATTTTTTAGCAAAACCTGTTGCTGATGAACTACTCAGAGAAATTTTGTTAGCTGGCCAGCAAGCGGCTACATCAAACCATATTCAGGCCTATTCGATTTTGCGAATGCGCGATCAGGAAAAACGCCAGCAATTAGCTGTGTTATGTGGTCAGCAAAAGCATGTGGCTGTAAGTCCCGTCTTTCTTGTGTTTTGCGCTGACCTAAAACGGTTGCAGCAAGCCTGTGAACGCCATAGCGAGACGATCTTTCCCGGAGCGGCGGAAGCCTTTATTTTAGCTACTGTCGACACGGCCTTGGCGGCGCAAAATGTAATGGCTGCTGCTGAATCAGCCGGACTTGGCGGAGTATATATTGGCGGAATTCGGAATCATCCCCGTGAAGTTTGTGAGCTTCTGGCGATTCCTAAATACGTTTATCCTGTGTTTGGTATGTGCCTTGGTTATCCGGCTAAGGTGAATGATGTAAAGCCGCGTCTGCCACTGGAAGCTATTTTAAAAGAAGATGCCTATACGCCCGATGATCCTGCTCTTATGGCTACATATGACCAACAAGTGGCGGAGTATTATGCGAAGCGAACGGCCGGCGAGCGGACAACAAGCTGGACCGACGGGGTGGCGGCTATGATGAAAACGAAACAGCGCCCCCACATGAAAGCTTTTTTGGCTGAGCAGGGTTTTGACTTTGATTGAGAGTGATTAAGCAAGTTTTTTAGAGCGATTCTACTTAGGTAGGATCGCTTTTTTTACGCAATAAGGGAGTCAGAGTTCCTTGATACATAATATGAAGATCATGCATGGCCCGCGATAAAGCTACATAGAGCAAGCGCGAGTCAAGGGGCGTATTTTTATAGGATTCCAAGGAGGCGTTCCAGAGAATGACGCTGTCAAACTCAAGGCCCTTGGCGAGCGAGACTGGCACGAGTGAGATGGCGCCTTGATAAGAAGCCGCTTCGCCTGTAATTAAATGAACAGGCAAGGCAAGGTCGGAAAAACATTTATGCCGCTTCAATTCTTCATAGAGCAGTGTTGCTTCAGATTCCAGCTTGGTGATGATGCCGATGGATTTTACGCCTTTTTGTACTAAATCGCTAAGGCGATTCATTAAACTGACTGCTCCCTGCGCTACAGAATGAATTCTTTCAGCAGTAGGCTTGCGGCCAATTTCATAAACTGGAATGGCTTTGCTGTGACCGCTGGGCATGACGCGGTTGAAGAGATCAACAATTTCTTTGGCGGAGCGGTAGCTATACAGAATTTCCCGATAGACCGTTCGATCTTGGCCGAATACTTCTTTAAGCAACACATTCCAACTGCCAATGCTGCGGTACGAATGGATTCCTTGGGATAAATCACCCATGATTGTAAATGAGCCGTTTGTTGACAACTGTTTTAAGACGACAAATTCAAAGGCGTTTAAATCCTGAGCTTCGTCGATTACAATATGATCATATTTGTCGACTTGACGCCAGCCATCTAGTAATAAGGCGAGATAGGCTAGCGGCGCCAGATCTTCCCGATCGAGTTCGCCCGCCCCTAAAGTCGTCAGTGTGTGATGCCGAATCTCTTCGAGATCATAGTTTTTTTCTTTTACAAGCTTAAAGGCGCTTTTGACTGTGAAAATTTCCTGGTAGGTTTCTAATAGATCAAGAGAATGCCAACGTTTGCCGAATTTTTGCAGAAAAGCATCTGCTTTGTTCCGTAGCTGCGTCATTTCTTTGTCATCATGGCCTTTTTTCTTGTGGGTTGCGGCGAGAACATCTAGATAATTTGTCACTCTAAAAGTGACAAGATTGACTAAGGAACGCAGTCGTTCATTGCAGGGAACGGCCGCATCGCTCAAAAAGCGCTCCAACTGGTCTTTTGCTGGTATCGTCAACTTTCCTTCGAATAGGCTGATGTCTTCGAATTTTAGACAGTATTTTTGAATCTTTTGTGCTAAGTAATTTTCTAAAATTCGCTGAAAATCGAGCGAGCCTTTGAGACGAGCCCTGGCTTCAATATTTTGAATGCGGCTTTTGTCTTGGGCCGCTAATAGTGTATCAAGACGATCTGCTTGACTTAAGGGGCGTTTAATGCCCGTAATAGCGGTAACAAGGTCTTCCCAGACGAGCTGAGTTACATCGGCGGCATCGATTTCCGGCAGCAGCTCCGAAATATAATCGAGAAAAATTCGGTTGGGTGCAATGACAATGAGCTTTTTGGGATTGAGTTTTTCGCGGTACAGAAGATAGGAGAGTCGATGTAGACCAATCGTACTTTTGCCAGAACCAGCTACGCCCTGAATGACTGTGACTTGATTTAAAGGTTCGCGAATGATTTTGTTTTGCTCAGCCTGAATCGATGTGACAATGTCTTTTAGTTTTTCCGCTGCGCCTTCTTTCAGACGGTCTACCAATAAAGGGTCGGCTAGCAGCGCTTCTTGTTGGTTCGAAAGAATCTGATCTAAAATGAAATTGTCTACCATATTTTTGAGCTGACCTGCTTCAATTTTATATTGCCGTTTTAGACGAACGTCGCCTTCATAATGATATTTATTTAAGACTTCATAGGAAGCCCGGCCGCCGTAGCATTCGTAAAATACGGTAGCGACAGGGTCGCGCCAGTCAAAAATCAGAAAATCTTCGGGTCCGTTAATTTGTAGACGCGTGACTTTACAGCGGCCAATATAGTAGCTTTGAAACGCTTCGGTACCATCTTCGCGAAAGTCAACACGGCCAAAGTAAGGAGATGGCAGGGCGTTTTCAATATCTTGAATTTTACTGGCGTGATCGCCGCGCAACATAGCGTGAACATAGGCGCTGACCTCATCTTTGATCAACAGCGACTGCTGCATGCTCGTAAATCGGTTGTCAATATCAGAAGCGAGGTCAGTCATGACTTGCTTCATTTCTTGGATTGTAGCGGCTAAATGATTCTCCTCAATAGGAAAATCAGGATGGTTTTCAATCATAAGTCCTCCTGGGAAAAAGTAATAAAATGCGCGATAAAAGAAGCCTCTGCTCAGATGATCAGAGGCGTAATTTTTAAAATAAGGTGTCTTTATTATAAGTCTAGGCGTCGGTGAATACAAGTCAGGCTTATCAGTGAATTGTGATCGCCTTATTCAATGGAAATAATCCACGAATCGACAAAAATTGCTTTACTTGGATTTAGTTTTATTCGATAATGATGCTAGGAGCATTCAATGAAGATAGGAGAGAAACGGATCAGCTTTGTGGAGAAATGATTTGACAAATTGAAAGGAGAATGGCGATGAAAATCACAACAGTTCGTACGAAACTCATGTTGTTATTATTACCATTTTTATTATTTGCCTTTAGTATTTTGTCAGGCATCGGCTATTATTTTTCCAATCAAGCCTTAGAGCAGAGCGCTAGAGAAACAGCACTGGCCATGAGTTCTGATTACTCACATCAAGTGCGGGATGCTATTAACGAACGGGTTATTGATCTTGAAAATTTGGCTAGTAACTGGACTGTGAAAAATCATAATGATATGGGTCTGATTGTCAAGTTACTACAAGAAACTCATGACCGTATCGGTAATTTTGATAATATTAACTACCTTTTACCGTCGGGTGAAGGGGTTCGTTATAATGGAACAACTACAAATGTAGCGGATCGTGACTACGTAAAAGCGGTTGTTAGTACGAAAAAGATTTATATTTCTGACCCCATATTGACAAGAGGGACAGGGCGCATGGGGGTTATCATTGCCGTTCCTGTTTTGGAGCAAGGAAACTTGACCGGGATCATTACTGGCAATGTATCGCTTGATAAGGTTACTGATTTAATTAAAGACAGTCGTTTCAAGGAAACTGGTTTTGTGGCGATTGCTGACAATAACGGCATGCTCATCGGTCATTCGCGCCAACCTGAACTTGTTGGTAACGTGAATTTTATGGATCGCAAAGTTAGTGATGCTGTCAAAACGACGCTGCCAGAAGTGGATAGCCGGTTTACGGCTCACTTTACGTCGGTTGCTGGTGGCAAGACGGTCATTGGTCAATATAAAAATCTCGATGGGGTTAGTCATGTGGCTGGCTTTGCGCCGATTTCCTTACCAGGAGGTAAGCAGTGGGTTACGATTGTATCAGCGCCTGAGGCGGAAGTTTTTGCAGCGACGAACCGATTGGCCAAAACACTGCTCTTTGTCTCGATAGCCGCTTTATTAGCTGCCGTGTTTTTTATCATTTGGATTAGTAATCGTTTTGCTAAACCGATTCAATGGATTCGCGATGAATGCCAGCTTTTGGCCCGAGGGGATCTGTGCCCTGTTGCGTCGAAAGTGCAGTCAGACGATGAACTGGGACAACTGGCGCAAAGTTTTGCGGATATGCGTCTTACGCTGTGTCAGCTTGTGCAGCGGGTGAAAGAGCAAGCGGAGGCAGTGAATAGTTCAGGCAGTCAGCTTAGGGAAAGCGCGGATCAATCGGCGCAGGCTTCGAATTTAGTGGCTCATTCTATTACGGAAATTGCTGGCGGTATGGCGGCAACGGCTGCTTCGGCGACTCATATCGCTGAAATTATTGATAACATGTCGAATCGCACAGCTCAAATAGCTGAGACGGCTCAAGCTGCTGCGGGAATTGCTCAAAATACGGCGAAAGAGGCTGAAATTGGTCAGAAAGCGGTTGGACAGGCTGTAGGGCAAATGGAACAGATTAATTCGGGGTCACAAGCAGTAGCCGCCGCGATTGAACAATTAGCAAAAGGCTCAGATGCAATTCGTCCGATCGTGGAAATGATTTCGGAAATTGCTGGTCAAACGAATTTATTGGCCTTGAATGCCGCAATTGAGGCGGCTCGTGCCGGCGAGCAAGGCCGTGGGTTTGCCGTCGTAGCGGAAGAAGTAAGGAAATTAGCTGAGCAATCCAATCAGGCTGCCCAGAAAGTTACTTTACTGATTCAGGAAAATCAAACGAATATGGATCAGGCGATTGCTGCGGTACAGCTTGGTACAGAAGGGGTGCGCGTTGGTCGGGAAGTCGTGAATTCTGCTGGGAAAACCCTGGAAAATATTATGATAGCCATTGTAGCTTTATCAGAGCAGATGAAGGGGATTTCTGATTCGATCCAAACAATGGCGGATCATAGCAAATCAGTAGCTAAGGAAATTCACGGTGTCGATACCGTGAGTCGTAAGACAGCCGCGGAAGCTGAAACTGTTTCTGCCGCTACAGAGGAACAAGCTGCATCTATGGCGGAAATTGCATCGGCAAGTAAACGGTTAGCTGATCTTGCTGTAGATCTAAAGACAGCCGTAGAAAAATTTTCTGTGTAATTTTATATTTAATTACACTTGCATATTAAGCTGTCTTGTTTTATAATTATAAACGTTTTCGATGTACACACTAAAACTACATATTTCCGGATGAAGTTTGCGAGAGAGAGGCTGAATCAGCCCGCCGAAGGAGTAAAACTCTCAGGTACTCATAAAATTGGGTGATATCGTAAAGGGACGGGACTCTGGAGAGATCCGAGCGCATCGGACGCCGAAGGTGAAATACAGCAGAATTGCTGGCAAAGCTCTCAGGCAAAAGGACAGAGACAAAAAGTGCGAATGTGTTTAGTTTGTTTTATTCGTATTTTCTTTGTGATTCCAGAGTCAAATCATAGCTGATTTGACTCTGTTTGTTTTTGGGGGAGCTTTTTGGCATCGCTGCATGTAAGGTACATCGCAGATCAGTAAAGAAAGCAGCGATAGCTGTAAAAGGAGAGATTTTGAGATGGGGAAAAAATGGTTTCGGAGTATGACAGCGGCGCTTTTGGTACTGATGGCAGCCAGTTTTTTAGGGGGCTGTGGCGCTAGTTCTTCCAATGAAGTGCAAATTGGTCTACTGAATGAATTAACAGGCGGCAACGCTACCATGGGAAATTCTACTACGAATGGTGCGAAGCTAGCGATTAAAGAAGCGAACGCGAAAGGTGGCGTCTTGGGAAAACAAATTAAAGCCGTAGTGGCTGATAATAAAAGCGAGCCGTCTGAATCGGCTAATGCCATGACGAAACTAGCGACACAAGATCGTGTAGCAGCTGTTACCGGTATCTTTTCTAGTTCTAACGCCATTGCCGCTTCGAGCGTAGCTGAGTCGGTAAAAGTACCGCTGTTGGCAGTGGGGGCGACAAATCCCAAAGTAACAGTCGACGAAGGCACTGGTAAGGTAAAGGATTATACTTTTCGAGTTTGCTTTATTGATCCTTTCCAGGGGACCGTTGGCGCCAACTTTGTTTTAAATAATTTGAAACTGAAGAGCGCTGTTATTCTTGTCGATAACAGCAGTGACTATAGTAAAGGGTTGGCCGCTTTCTTCAAGAATGCCTTTACTAAGGGTGGCGGCGCCGTGCTTGCTGAAGAAGCGTATTTGCAGAAAGATCAGGATTTCAAAACGATTTTGACGAAAGTAAAAGGATTACATGCTGATATTATTTATGTGCCTGGTTATTATGAAGAGGTAGGCAAGATTGTAAAACAAGCTAGAGAACTTGGAATCACATCGCCCATGCTTGGCGGCGATGGTTGGGATTCGCCTAAACTCGTAGAGATTGCTACGCCAGAAGCGCTTAACAATACTTATTTCACGAACCATTATGCGGTTGATAACACAAATCCCACATCGCAGGCTTTTGTGGCTGCCTATAAACAAGAATATGGCCAATCGCCTGATGCCATGGCGGTACTTGGCTATGATGCAGCTAATGTTCTGATTCATGCCATTCAGCAGGCTAATAGTTTAGAGCCGGCGAAGATCCGTGAAGCTTTGGCGGCGACAAAAGATTTTGCTGCAATTACGGGAAATATTACATTGAATGCGACGCATGATGCCGTAAAAAATGCGGTAATCATCGAAATGAAAGATGGCAAACAAGTCTTTAAAGCGACAGTCAATCCCTGATTTAGCGATAGACGAGAATATAATACAAGAAATTTTGTAAAAATAGGAGCAGCAGGAATGATTTAGAATTCCTGCTGCTCTTACATATTTTGTGAAAAAATATACTTGATAAGACAGTGAACTTTTTGGAGAATTATCGGGAATTGCAGTATGTAGACAGAAATGACGAAAAACAAGACATAATACGAACAAAATAATAGACATATTAGACAAAGTTGTCATTTTAATTTTCAGATTATTTGAAAGAAAACGTATATTTTGAACGGTTTTTCTGCAAATAAAGCCAAGTCTAATTTTTGTCGGAAAAGCTGGTATGGATCTTGCAATATAAAGATGGTGAGAGCCAAAGGGACTCTTGCCAGAATAAGAGAGAAAACTGTGAGGGGGTATTTTAATGAAAGAAGCAGTTATTGTGAGTGCTGTACGTACGGCTGTTGGCAGTTTCAATGGTTCATTGGCGTCACTGTCGGCGGTAGAACTGGGGGAAATCGTAATTCGTGAAGCCTTGTGCCGAGCAAAAGTGAATCCAGAGCTTGTTGATGAAGTGATTATGGGCAATGTATTGCAGGCTGGTCTTGGCCAGAATCCGGCAAGGCAGGCTGCTGTTAAGGCGGGGATTCCGAAAGAAGTTCCGGCATTTACTGTAAATAAAGTTTGCGGCAGTGGTTTAAAGACGGTGAATCTAGCGGCACAGGCTATTATTGCCGGCGATGCTGATATTATTGTAGCAGGCGGCATGGAAAGCATGTCGAATGCACCCTATCTGTTAGGCAATCAGGCGCGGTGGGGCTATCGTATGGGCCATAGTAAAGTAATTGACAGTATGATCCATGATGGTTTATGGTGCGCGTTTGAAGATTATCATATGGGTATTACCGCCGAAAATGTGGCGGAGAAGTTTGGTATTACCCGCGAAATGCAAGATGAGCTCGCAGCATTATCACAGCAACGAGCGATTGCTGCCATTGAAGCGGGGGCTTTTAAAGAAGAAATTGTACCAGTTACCTTGAAAACTCGTCGGGGCGAGACTGTTTTTGCTGTAGATGAATATCCGAAAGCGGGTACGACTAAAGAAACAGTAGGTAAACTCAAGGCGGCTTTTCGTAAAGATGGTTCAGTGACAGCTGCTAATGCGTCGGGAATTAATGACGGTGCTGCGGCGCTTGTCATTATGAGCGCTGAAAAATGCGCCGAATTAAAGCTTACGCCGTTAGCGAAGATTCGTTCCTATGGTGCAGCTGGTGTGGATCCGTCCATTATGGGGATTGGTCCGATTCCTGCTACACGGAAAGCTTTGCAGAAAGCGGGTCTTTCTGTAGCGGATCTTGATTTAATTGAAGCAAATGAAGCCTTTGCGGCGCAATTCTTGGCTGTTGGTAAAGAATTAGGCTTTGATCAAGAAAAAGTGAATGTCAATGGCGGTGCGATTGCAATTGGTCACCCGATTGGGGCCAGCGGGGCGCGGATTCTTGTTACATTGCTTCATGCCTTAAAACAGCGCGATCAAAAGATCGGCCTAGCTACGCTTTGCATTGGCGGCGGCCAAGGAATCGCGACAATTGTGGAAAGAATATAAGGAGGAGATAATATGGCTATAGAAAAAGTGCTAGTAATTGGCGCCGGACAAATGGGTAGCGGCATTGCTCAAGTTATGGCGCAAAGCGGTTTAGCCGTAGTTTTGCGTGATATCAAAGAAGAATTTGTTCAAAAAGGGTTTCAGGGAATTCAAAAGAATCTGGCGAAGCAAGCTGAGAAAGGCAAAATAACGGAAGCCGAAGCGGCGTCCATTTTAGAACGGATTTGTCCAGTTACCGAAATGGATGCAGCTGCCTGCAAAGTGGATCTTGTGATTGAAGCTGCTATTGAAAATATGGCCATTAAAGCGGACATTTTTGGTCAGCTCGACGCTTTATGTCCTGATCATACCATTTTTGCCACGAATACTTCATCGTTGCCGATTACCGCTGTAGCAGCTAAGACGAAACGACCAGACCGCTTTATTGGAATGCATTTCTTCAATCCAGCGCCAGTTATGAAGCTTGTGGAAGTGATTCGCGGTTTGGCTACGAGTGAAGAAACGTATCAAGCTGTCTATAATTTAGCAGTTCAGACAGGTAAGTCGCCAGTGACAATTCATGATGCGCCTGGTTTTGCTGGCAATCGTATTATGATTCCCATGATTAATGAAGCTATTTTTACGTATGCCGAGGGCGTTGCTTCCGTAGAAGATATTGATGCTGTGGCGAAGTTAGGTTTTAATCACCCCATGGGACCGCTAGCTTTATCAGACTTGATTGGCAATGACACGGTACTGGCGATAATGGAAGTTCTCTATGAAGGTTATGGTGATCCTAAATATCGGCCTTGTCCGCTGCTCAAAAAGATGGTCCAGGCTGGGTATTTAGGGAGAAAGACAGGCAAAGGCTTCTACGATTATAAGAGCTAAGCTGTAAAGTTCGCCAGGAAGAACATCTTCCTGGCCTTTTTTTGACAAAAAAATAATAAAAGTACTAAAAATCAAATATTCAAAAATATTTATAATGCTTTATTTATCTTTAAAAATCGTTATAAATCATCATTTTTGAAAAATAAACCACTCATAATTCCATAATTGACGATTTACTTACATTATGATATCTTTATTGTGAATTATATTAAAGGAGGTATGGAATGAGTCACGGAAATGAGCAAAAAATGCAAATTGTTGTCGCAGACCCTTCCGCATTAGGTCTTTTTGGGTTAGCAATGGTTACTTTGGTGGCGGCATCGCAAAAATTAGCCTGGACTACAGGTGTATCTTTCGTGATTCCCTGGGCAATTTTTTTGGGTTCTATTGCCCAGATGATGGCTTGCGTTTATGATTTCAAGCATAATAATCTGTTTGGCGCTACTGTTTTTGGCGCCTATGGTCTGTTCTGGATTAGTGTAGCTATGGCTTGGATGATTAAAGCCGGGGTGTTTGGCGCTACTTTAGCGAATACAGCCGATCTGAAACAGCTTGGTTTTGCCTTTATTGGTTATCTTATTTTTTCGCTGTTTGGGACAGTAGCGGCAGCAGAGACGAATAAGATTATTTTTTCGATTATGGTCTTAATTGATGTATTATTTATTACGTTGGCGCTCGATAGCTTCGGGGTTCACTGGGCTCATTCGATTGCTGCTTGGACAGAATTGACGATTTCGATGCTAGGTTTTTACGGTTCAGGCGCGACGTTTCTTAATAATTGGTTTAACAAGCCTTTTCTGCCATTAGGGAAACCCTTTGGCGTCTTTAAATAAAACTCTTTTTAAATAAGAAGAAGCCCTCTTACCAGCCTTGCTTAACAGCAAGCTAGTACAGAGGGCTTCTTCTTTATGTTGTTACTCTACCAGGCAGAAGCCGCCTTGGCAGAGCGCCATTTCAATGTCGGGGTCGTATTCCTGAGGCAAATTTACACGAGTTGTTGCTGTATGGTGATCTTGGACATAGCGAATTTCATGAATACCAAGACGATAGTAGACAAGTTTCGGGTCATCCGGTCCAGTAAAGTATTTTTGTAAGGCCGGAACTTCTCTAAAAATAATTTCTTTTTGCACGGCTAATTCTTTTTGGATACCTAGTTGCGCATGGAGACGACCATAGATATTGACAAGTTCGCCATTTTTGCCATAGACGCAAAGTTCAACGCGGGGATTTTTTTCAATTTCGCTGAATTGTCTTGTTTCACAGCTATTGAAAAGCCAGATATGGCCATCCTTATCAATATAAGGATACATGGGGCGTACATGAGGGCGATTGTCCTCTACTGTGCCGACAAAAGCGATTTCGCTTTTGACAAGATCAATGACTTGTTGTTCGTACATTTCAGAGACCTCCTCTTGTTTGTAACGTTAAATTCCTATTTCGTCAAAGAAAAAAGGATTCCTGCTGGATAATTATTTTTTCGTTCTTTTTACACAGAAAAATCATCTTTTTTTGGTGGCTTGTTACATAGACGGCGCTTCTTTTTTCTTGTTATTATAATAAAGTAACTATTTGGATTTTAAGGAGCGTGTTACGATGAAACTGAATTTTTATATGCCTACCAAGGTATTCTTTGGGGAAAACTGTTTGGCTGAGCAAGCGGCGCAGTTCAAGCAGCTTGGCACAAAAGCCTTTATTGCTACAGGCAAAAGCTCGGCGCAAAATGGATCGCTGGCGGCGGTTATGGCGGCCTTAACAGCAAGCAATATTGATTATACGCTGTTTGATCGTATTTCCAGTAATCCTTCAGTTACTTTAGTCCGCGAAGCGGCACAGTTGGCCAGGGAGGCAAAAGCTGATTTTATTATTGGAATTGGCGGCGGCTCGCCCATGGATGCGGCAAAAGCAATCGCTGTATTAACTTATAATGAAGTTGATGATATTCGCCTGTTTAGCGGTCCCTATGATCAGCCAGTGCTGCCTGTTGTTGCCGTGCCTACTACAGCTGGTACTGGCAGTGAAGTGACGCAGTATTCCATTTTGACCAATGAGAAAGAAGAAACTAAGACAAGTATTGCTAGTGAAGTGATTTTTCCGAAACTGGCCTTTTTAGATCCTGAATTTATGACCGATCTGCCCCAGCGAGTAACGATTCATACGGCGGTTGATGCCTTGTCTCATGCGGTGGAAGGCTATCTTTCTACCAAGGCAACGACTATAAGCAGTTTGGTTGCAACTGAGAGTATGACGCTGCTCGGCGAATGTTTACAGCAGCTTACTGGACCGATTGATCAGTCTGTGCGGGCCAAGCTTTTATATGCATCCATGCTCGGGGGGATGGTCATTGCGCATACGGGGACAACGGCAGTTCATGCCATGGGCTATTCGCTCACGTACTTTAAAGGTATTGATCATGGGCGGGCTAACGGTCTGTTGCTTGGCGAATATTTGGCAGTTTTAGCGCCAAGCCATCCGGAAAAAGTACAAGAGGTTCTTCGCTGTCTTGGATTTTCACAATTAGCAGAATTTAAGCAGGTTCTTGGCCGCCTTCTAGGTGAAAAAGAAAGCGTAACAACAGAAGAAGTAGAGCGTTTTAGCGCCAAAGCCGCTCAGGCTAAAAACCTAGCTAATACGTTAGTTGCTTTGAATCAAGCGGATTTGGCCGGTATCATTAAACGAAGTCTTGCTTAATGAAACAGACTGCTTCACCCTAGAGCTGCAGTAGCTTTTGGTGAAACAGTCTGTTTTTATTTGCTTTATAAAATCTGACTGATATGCATCACTTTAAATTTGCCACCGCTCTTTTGGGCGGCTTTATTCATTTGCACGAGACAGGTAGGGCACTCTGTTACAACGATTTGTGCGGCGCTGTCTTCAATGTTTTGCCGCTTTTTATCAAGCAAGGAATCAGAAATGGCTGGATAGTCCATATGGAAGGTGCCAGCGCCGCCGCAGCAACTGTCAGAACCTTTCATTTCGACGTAATCAGCCGCCGCTTTTAGCAGAGCGCGCGGCTCAGTTCGCAATCCCTGACCTCGCACTAGGTGACAGGGCTCGTGAAAGGTGACCTTCGCTGTTGTTCTCTGCCGCGGCTGATAGCCTGCTTTAACAAGGTATTCAGTAAGATCCATGATTTTTTCACTGAAAGCCTGGGCCTTGGCTTTCCAGAGGGGATCATCCGTAAAATGAGCAGCAATCTGTTTTAAGGTACTGCTACAGCTGGCGCAGTCGCTTACGACGATATCAGCGTCTTCATAGAGGCTGATATTTTTTTTAGCCAGACTCAAAAAGTCTGCTCTTAGTCCATGAGCTAAATGCGGAATGCCGCAGCAGACATTGTCGACAAATTGCGGCTTGGTTAAACTTTGCAGCAAGGCCTTAGTTTCTTTGACAGCCTCAGGAAACATCATTTTCATGCCGCAGCCAAGGAAATAGGCCACTTTGGCATTCTTAGGAATAACCAGGTCTTTTCGGTCTGGGGTCTTCTTGAGAACAGCCGGTCCGGCGAAGGCGGCCATATATTTTTCGCGGGAGAATTCTTTTGGCGCCATGCCGAAAGGGACTAAAGCCTGGAGATTGGTTTTACGCAGGACCGTAAGTGCTGTTGCTGATAGCTTCACAAGCGAGCGGTTTTTCATAATTTGACCGATTGCTTTATATTTTACGGCAGCACCGCCAGAGCGATCAGCTAAATATTGCCGGACAAACATCATGGCTTCGTCAGTTTGAACTTTGTTGGGGCAGCTGGCAACGCAAGTGCGGCATAACAGGCAGAAGTTAACTGACTTTTCCAGTTCGTCTGAGGGCTGTAAGAGACCTTGATAGAGTGCTCTAGTCAGGTTATTCTTACCGCGGGCTGCTGAAGCTTCGATATTTTTGGCGCCAAAGAGCGGGCAGACTGTGAGGCAGGTGCCGCAGCGATCACATTGACTGACAATTTCGTTAGCCTGCACCAATAAGTTTGGTTCTTGACTCATTTGTGGGCAGCCTCCTTATCTTCTGGCAGCCAGATCTTGGCGGGGTTTAAAATACCTTTTGGATCAAGGGCCTGCTTCACGTTCTTTAAGACAGCTAGTCCAGCCTGACCGAGAGCGTTTTCGATATAAGGGCGTTTGGTGAGGCCAATACCGTGTTCCCCTGACAGGGTTCCGCCTAGAGCTAAGGCTTCGGCAAAAATTTCGTCGATGGCTTCATGGGCTCGCTGGGCCTCGTCTTCTTTGGCAATGTCGCATAAGACAGAGGGATGGACATTTCCATCGCCAGCATGACCGTATACGGCAATCGTTAAATCATACTTTTGCGCGATTTTGCCAATGCGGCGAATGGCTTCCGGAAAAGCATCGCGGGGAACGGAAATGTCTTCGCCAAAGCGATTGGGCGCCATAGCGCCGATGGCAGAACTTAAACCACGGCGAATCGACCAGATGCTATCGGCTTCTTCCGGCGTTTTGGCGACACGGACTTCACGAACGTTAAATTCTTTAGCAATTTTTTGGATCTGTCCCGCTTGTTTCATTAGATCTTCTTTGGTTTCACCGTCAATTTCTAAGATGACGCAAGCTTCAATTGCTTGGTCGATATCAAGGTGACGATGGCGGGCAACGGCTTGAATGCTTGTTTTATCCATTAGCTCAGCCGCGGCGGGCACGACGCCGGACTGGAGCATTTTGTGAATCGTATCGCAGGCTCCGTTTAAAGAAGGAAACATGAGCTGCAATGTATTGCGTTCTTTCGGCATGGGGATTAGACGCAAAATGATTTTGGTTACAATCCCCAGCGTTCCCTCTGAGCCTGTGAACAGAGCTGTTAGATTATAGCCTGTTACATTTTTAATGGCTTTACCGCCTGTGTTGATAATGGTGCCATCGGCGAGGACGACTTCAAGGCCCATAACATAATTATTGGTCACGCCGTATTTTACAGCGCGCATGCCTCCGGCGTTTTCTGCAACGTTTCCGCCCAGGGTAGAATATTTCCAACTAGCCGGATCAGGCGGATAAAAGAGACCTTTCGTAGCGCAAAAATTATAGAGTTCCATAGTGCGGACGCCTGGTTCTACCGTAACCATCATGTTTTTTTCGTCAAGCTCCAAGATGGTATTCATTCGGTCTAAGGCTAGTGAAATGCCGCCACATACGGGAATACTACCGCCAGTTCGGCCGCTGGCAGTGCCTCGCGCTGTAACGGGAATTTCTTCGGCGTGGGCAAGCGTCATAATAGCCGACACTTCTTGCGTTGTCCGAGGACGTACGACAATATGAGGCGTATTTTCCAATGAAAAGGGAATAAAAGAGGAGTCGTAAGAATAGCCGAAACGGTCAATTTCTGAGGTGAGAACCTGGTCTGAGCCGACAATATTTTGTAACTTTTCGATAAGTGCAGTTGATACCATAGCAATCCTCCAGCAAACTTTATATTATCTTAATTATCTGATTGTAAATGATAACATAAAAGAAAACTGAAATATAATATGAGATTCACATGGAATCATACCTTTTTGGTATAATTGGCATAGGATGCGCCTTATGAATGTAAGCAGATGTTGGTGAAGCTGATTTTGCTGAAAAGGAGGATTTCGGCAGCTTAATACAGAAAAAGAATATATTTTGCAGATGAGGTGAGGATCGATGCATGATGAAGCGGCACCTGCTCGTAAAATTGTCGAGCAGCAGATTGACTTTCTTGTACCAGGAATGGAAGTAGCGCGTGATGTTACATCAATTGATGGTGTCGTTTTAGTTACAGCTGGAACGGTATTGCAAAAAAGTCATATTACGACAATGCAGAATTGGAATATAGCCAAAATATTTATTTTTGCAGAAATTTTTATGAATCCTATTACCGATCCCAAAGTACAACAGTTTATTAATAGTTATAATCAGTCTGTGACAATTGTTCAAAAAACCTTTGATACGATTCGCGAAACCCAGGAAGTGCCGCTAGAAACTTTCACTCAGACCGCAGATACGATTGCCGAGCAAGTTGTGACGATTGAAAATATGGTAGATCAGCTTTATAACTTGCCTGATTGCGATGATTATACGTTTCGGCATAGTGTAAATGTAAGCGCCGTATCAGCGCTGATCGCTACTTGGTTAAAATATCCTGCTGACAGCGTGAGCGCCGTCGCATTAGCCGGATTGCTTCATGATGTTGGCAAATCTCAGCTACCGCCGGAAATTTTAAATCGGGTAAATCGATTGACCCCTGAGCAATATGAATTGTATAAATCCCATACAACGATTGGCTATGATTTAGCGAAAAAAGCTAAGGGGATCGCTGAGAGCGTTCTTGCAGGAATTGTGGAGCACCATGAGCGAGTAGATGGCTCTGGTTATCCTAATCGTTTGAGTGGCGATGAAATTCATCCCTATGCCCGCATTGTAGCGATTGCTGATCTGTTTGACGAAGCGCTTACAATCGCTGCGGAGAAGCCGGGAGCTCTTAGTCCCTACACAAGCTTAGATAAACTAAGAGAGCAGATTTATTCGATCGATGCCAAAACTTGTATGATTTTCCGTAGTAATATGCTTAATTTTCTCTCAGGAAACCGTGTTATCTTGACAAATGGCCAAGAAGCTCGTGTTGTTTGCATCAATAAGGAGCAGGCGGCAAAATCAATTGTGCAGCTTGATAATGGTAAGGTACTTGACTTAGCAGCAGAAAAAGATCTGTTTATTCACCACGTTATTAAATAAGGGGGGCTTTTTTTGGTACAAGCAGGAAAGAAATTGTTCATAGCTCTGGCTTTTTCGCTGATTTGTTTGTCAAACTACGGAACGGCTGGGGCCAGCGGCGCCTATGATATGAGTGGCGATTTTATCAAACAGTTTAATCAAAATGCTTTAGACCGCGACTATCAGCTTGAATTCAAGCAAGCGAAGACAACCCTTGATTATGTTCAATTAGAATCAAAATATATAAAACTTTGGGAACAAGAACTTGATAATACATATCAGAATTTGTGGCTGCAGCTAGGCGATAAAGACAGGGCGCTGCTCGCTGATACGGAAGAGAATTGGCTGCGTTGGCACAATAAAGAAGCCGAATTTGCCAATACCTTTTTATCGCGTCAAGGTGGATCGATATGGCCTGTTGTTACGGCGAGAACTTATAAGGAAAGACTGCGGGAACGTACCATGGAGCTTATGGAATATCGATATTTGATCCGTCATGAAGTTGGTTTTTTGTATAATGGAATAAGCGATTCGGCCACTCTTCATTAAATAAAAACAGCAGTGAATCCAGCCTAATAAGGCAAGCTGGAATTCACTGCTGTTTTATTGTTAGTTTGTTATGCGGCAGAGGCTTTGCGTTTTGCTTCTAATTCTTTCGCGCCGCGATGCGTTAGAAAACAGAAAAAGATGCAGCAGATAACGCCGCCGAGCAGAGTATAGAAGCCGCCATTCCAACCAACACGGTCAACCATAATCCCAAAGAGGCTTGTTCCCATAGAGGCTCCTAAAATATAGCTCATGAAGCCGCGTAAGCCCACAGCGGAGCCGACAGCAAAGGGCGGCACCACTTCCATGGTTTGAACGGAAGCGAGAAATTGGGGAATGTAGATTAGGCAGCCCACGATAGCAGCGAAAATAGTTGTTGATAATAAGGTCGTACTTTGCCAATAACCGATGAGGCAGAAAAAGATCAAAACCATACTAATAATGGCTGGTGGCATGCGGTAGCCTTTAAAGAATTTATCTGATAAATAACCAGCAAAGAGAGTAGACGGAATAGCCGCCCATTCAAAGATGAGGAAAGCAATGCTCATTTCTGCTTTGCTGAAGTGTTTTACTTCCAGTAGATAGATGGGCAGCCAACTAATCATACCGAAGCGGATCATATAGACAAAGGTATCGACAAGGGATACAAACCAAGCGTTTTTGTTAGGCAGAACGTAGGTTTTAAAAATTTGCCAAGCTGACATATTTTCTGGTGCGGCGCTGTTCTTAGTTACAGAAGTGGTCCCGGTATCTTCTCGGACGATTTGTGATAACGGCGGCAGACCTTCACTGACTGGCGAGCCTTTTAGTAGCAGAAGTACAAGTAAGGAGAAGCCTACAGCTACAAGGGCTGGCACTTGATAACTGGCAATTTGCCAGTGTTCTGTGCCGACAAGGTAAAAACCAATGCCCACAATCGGGGCGACAATGCCACCGCCAACATTATGGGAAATGTTCCAGATGGCGCCGACAATGCCTCTTTCTTTACGGGGAAACCAGTTAGCGATGGTAATGAAGCAGGGACCTACGCCCATCCCTTGAAAGAAGCCGTTTAGGATGACTAAGAGAGCGAACATCCATACTGCAGAGCTGAAGCCCATGAATACGTTGACGATAGCGCAAAGGATAAGGCCAAGGGCCATGTATCTTTTGGGGTTTGCTTTGTCTGATAAACTGCTCATAAGGCCTTTACTGATGCCGTAGGCAATCAGCATATAGCTGCTTAATAGGCCTACATCCGTAGCGCTAAGGTGTAGATTTTGTTTTAAATAAGGTGTTGATAAAGCAAAATTATTGCGGACAATGTAATAGGCGGCATAACCTAAGAAGGAACCAGCTAAAGCTTGCGTGCGTAGCTTTTTATAAACGGACTGGACCTGTTCTCGTGGAATGGGATTTTTGGCCGCTTGGGGCTTTAGAAAAGAAAGCATAGAATCACCTCGTAAAATTTCTTATAATATCATTATGATTTAATAACATTTTTTTCACTAGCGGGACATTTCTGATTTGTTTGTCAGGGGGAACTTGGTGATCTGTCCGGAATTTTCTTACTTTATATTGCGGGATTGAGGAGTCAGTTTATTATGAGGAAAAAACAGTGGCGTTTGGCAGGATTGTTGGGATGTATGGGAGTGTTGCTAGGTGTAATTTTTGTTGCTTGGCCGCATTACGCGGCGCAGCAGCAAGTTGATATTCTATTTCACCAGCGTCTTGATGTGCCCACCGTATCTGCTAAAACACCGAATGCCCAAGCGCTTCGTGTAGCTGTTTCATCGGTGTTGTCACCGAAACAGACGATCGGCTATTATCGGGCGATTGCTGATTATTTAGGAGAAGCTTTAGGACGTCCAGTCATTTTAATTCAGCGGCAAAATTATGGTGAAATTGGTATGCTGCTCTTAAATGGCGGCGCCGATATTGCCTTTTTTTCCGGGGGCGAGTACGCCGCTTACAGTAATTTTACGGATATCGAGCTTTTAGTTAGTCAGGTACGACAGGGAGCGCCTTATTATGAAGGCTATCTTTTGGTCCCTAAAGATAGTACTAGCCAGAGTCTCGCGGACCTACGGGGAAAATCAGTGGCTTTTACTGATCCATTAAGCTATTCCGGCTATAGTTTTATTGCCTATCAACTACGGCAGAATGGCGAGACGCCTGAACGATTTTTTAGTCATTATCTTTACACGTATAGTCATGATAAATCACTGCGGGCTGTAGCGAGTAAAGTCGTCGATGCTGCACCTGTGACGAGTTTGGCTTATAACAAGGCCAAATTAACCGCTCCGGATCTTGCGGCAGCTGTCAGAATTATTGCTGTATCGCCACCAGCGGGGATTGGTCCTGTTGTGGCTGGTAAAACACTTACCGTTGAAGAACGAGAGAAACTGCGCAGTTTGTTTTTATCGATGTATACCGAACCCCGTTTGGCAGCGGCATTACAGGGGTTATTGATTGACCGCTTTATTATGCCTCAGCCAGAATTGTATATAATCAATCGGAAAATGATGGGATCGAATCAGGAAAGGTAATGAGAGGATGCTAGCTAAATCTTTATCGATATATCAAAAAATATTGCTGCTTGTTTTAGCGATCATTTCATTTCTTGGTTGTGTCGTGAGTCTGCTTGTGTGGAATTTTATGGATGATCTTGTATCACAGCAATTGAGAAAGCGCGCTAGTGAAATTGCCGTCCACGTGGCGCAGCGCAGCGCGAATTTGATTCTGGTAGAGGATTATTACAGCCTTTACGAACTAATTAATCAAACGAAACGAGAAAGTAATGATGTACGTTATATTTTGCTGATTGATTATGATGGCAGGTTACTTGCACACACTTTTGCTGAGGGGATTCCTGAGGGTCTTTGGCCCGTTAAGGATCTGTCACTTCGCGGTGTGCAGAAGTTAACTTCTGATGAAGGAGTAATTTATGATACTGTTGTACCAATTGAAAAAGGGGAAGTCGGCTTTGTCCGTGTTGGCATGACTGAGGAATATAGTCGAAACAGTATGACGAAAAAAATTCATAAACTCCTTATTGTCACTATGATGGTATGCTGTTTAGCCGCTTTGTTTTGTTGGAAAATGACCTTTTTTATTGCACGGCCGTTACGTGATTTAGCGCAAGTCGCTAAACGGATTCGCGCTGGCGATTTTACAAGTCGTGCTAAAATAGAAGATAGCAGTGATTTAGGCAATTTAGCCTTTGCTTTTAATGAAATGACAGCAGAGTTAATTGCGGCAAACCAGGAGAAAACGAGCTTGCTTGGTGAGTTGGAAGCGAAAGAAGCCTTGCGGAATCGTTTGATTCAAAAACTTTTGAGTGCTCAAGAAGATGAACGAAAGCGCATTTCTCGCGAGCTTCATGATGAAACCAGCCAGGCTTTAACATCATTAATGGTAAGTATGAGAGTGTTAGCAGAGGAAGCGGAAGATGATTCACAGCGTCGGGCGCTACTCGTCAGTCGTGATATTACTGCTGGCATTCTGCAGAATTTGCGTAACTTAGCGGTAGAGCTTAGACCGCCAGCTCTGGATGAATTAGGTCTTAGCCCTGCCATGGAAAAGTATGCCTTGCAATTTGGCGAACATTATAAATTAGCGGTTTCTTTCACTGTGAAGGGGCTTGACGGACATGTAACAGGTCAGATTGCTTTGGCTTTATATCGGATTTTGCAGGAAGGACTTACGAATGCAGCCAAGCACTCCGCCGCTACTAAAATCAGAATTTTCGTGGAAGAACAAGCGTCTGCTTTTTATCTTTGTCTTGAAGATGACGGACGAGGGATTTCTGAACAGGATTTAGCGAAAGCGAAAGCCGAAAATCGTTTAGGGCTTTATGGAATGCAAGAGCGGGCTGAAATTCTTGGTGGATCATTTTCAATTGAAACTGCTACTGGCGGTGGTACCCGTCTTGTGGTGACAATTCCAAAAAAAATACATAGGGGAGAGGGCTGACATAATGAAGGAATCGATTCGCATTTTACTTGCTGATGACCATGCTCTGCTGCGCTCAGGCCTAAAACTTCTCTTAGAACGACAGGGCCGTTGTCAGGTGGTCGGCGAAGCGGCTGATGGTGAAAGAGCTGTTCAGCTATTTTTTGATTTGCAGCCAGATCTTTTGCTGCTGGATTTGTCGATGCCCAAAAGCAATGGGATTGAATCTCTGCAACAAATTAAACAACGTTGTCCTGAAGCGAAAATTCTTGTGCTGACCATGCACGATGATAAGGAGTATATTAAGCGGGCTATGGAGGCTGGAGCTTGCGGCTATGTCAAAAAAGCGGCTGTTGATGTAGAACTGTTTTCAGCAATCGAGTCGGTTATGGCTGGAAATCTCTACTTAAGCCCAAATGATTCGCAAGCGCTTATTCAGTTGCTCCTAAAAGAACAGGAAGAGCCAGACGAACGAGATCCTTATATTTTGCTGAGCCAGCGGGAGCGCCAGGTTTTACGACAGATTGTATATGGTTATTCCTTAAGTGAAATTGCACAAACCTTAGCGATTAGCGTAAAAACGGTAGAGACCTATAAGACGCGACTGATGGAAAAGCTCGCTGTTACTAAAAAAAGCGGTCTAGTTGAATATGCGCTGCGCTATGGCCTACTTGCCGCTAAAGACAACGAGCTTTAACAACGGTTTTTCTGACAAGGTATTACTGCTTTTCCTGACGGGATCATCAGATTACTTCTGCTAGAGCGTCGGACCTTTTTGTGTCATGCTAAAAGGGATTCTTATTTATAGGAGGTTTTTATGGAAGTTGATGTAGCATTTTTACCAAGCGAGCTACAAGACCGAGATTTGTCCGACACAGTATGTATTGTTCTCGATGTCTTTCGGGCGACTAGCTCTATCGTCACGGCATTTGAACAAGGCTGTCAGCGTATTATTCCGGTAGCTCTGCTGGAAGAGGCTTACGAAACAGCCGCGGCAATTACGCCATCGCCACTCTTAGCTGGTGAGAGAAAATCCATTAAAATAGAAGGTTTCGATTTAGGGAATTCTCCCTTTGAGTTTTCAGCTGATAAAGTAGCAGGAAAAACCATTGTTATGACTACAACGAATGGTACGGTTGCTATCAAAGCGGCTGAGCGGGCGTACGAGATTTTAATTGGTTCTTTTCTTAACGGGCAGGCCTTGTGTGAAGAAGCTCAAAGTTATGGGAAATCGATTGTCATTCTCTGTGCTGGTACGGACCGCGCGTTTTCACTAGAAGATAGTTTATGTGCTGGCTTTTTGGCTCAGTACTTGGAGCAGCAGTATCAGGCCGTTTTAAGTGATACGGCTTTGGCGGCGGTGCTCATGTATCAGGGAGCGGCAAATTTGCTGGCCATGGCAGCAAAGCGCAGTGAAAATGGGCGACGTCTTATGGAACTCGGGAAGGAAAATGAAATTTTATACTGTCTTACACCGAATCGCGTGAATGTTGTGCCTGTTTACAAACAAGATAAAATTATCGTTCACCCTAGAAATACATTCGCAGAATGAGAGTTGCGTTATTGGTGTTACAATGCTATAATAGCAATTGTTACAGTTCTTTGATATCAAAATGATAAAGCTGTAATGTTTTTGCATAAATAACCATCAACGGTGATGGATAGTCTGCGGAATCAGACTATCCATTTTGTGTATCTATTTTGCTTTATCGCGAGTTTCTAACAGAACTTTTATTACTTATTTTTGTATTTTTTTTCATGGCTAATTATCACCAATTCTTAAGGCAGCAGGCGGCGTTTATACCGCTTAAACAACATCAGCGTGCTAGCATGTGAGATGATAAGGAGAGGAATAGGAATGAAAGAATTAGGATTTTATGATGGCAAGATTATTGAAAAAAATGAGCCCGTGATTTGTATTGAAGATCGTGCATATCAATTCGGCGATGGCGTATATGACGCTTGGATGGTATTAAACGGGAAACATTTTTTACGCAAAGAGCATTTAGACCGCTTTGAACGAAGCTGCAAAATGCTTGATATTACGCCTAGCTTTACTCGTGAAGAGATTGAAAAATTCAGTGATGAAATGCTTGAAAAGTCAGGTATTGAAAGAGGCATGTTTTATTTCCAATGGTCTCGCGGTTTGCAGATTCCTCGAAACCATGTATATGTGAATAAGCCAAGCCGGGCAATTTTGACGGGATCCATTATGCCGGTTGGACCAAAACCAGAAGAATACTTCACAGAAGGCGCGAAAGCGATTTTCTATCCTGATCAAAGACAACATTTCTGCAATATTAAAACCTTGAATCTCCTAGGTAGTGTTATGGCTAGCAACGCAGCGGCAAAAGCTGGTTGTTATGAAGTTATTTTTGTCCGTGAAGACGGCGGCAAAAAGTTCGTTACGGAAAGTGCTCACAGCAACTGCTATGCTGTGAAAGACGGCGTAATTTACACAGCTCCTTTGGGCAATCTCATTCTGCCTGGCATTACACGAGCTACTGTGCTTGATATTGCTAAAAAGCTCGGCATAAAAATTGTAGAAGAATTCTGCACACCAGAATTTTTTGCTGAAGCAGACGAAATTTTTGTATCTGCTGCCAGCGGGGTAGTACCGATCGGTACACTTGATAATAAACCTGTTGGTAAAGGTGTCGGCCCTGTATTTAAACAATTAGCTGATGAATATCAGAAGCTGATTGACGCTCTATAAGCTTTAGCTAGATTTCTTGTGACCATCAAGATAACAGATGGACTAGGGGTTGCCCTATTAAGAGGAGTTTTCTTAATAGGGCAATCTTTTTTTGTGTAAAGTTAGGATAGAAAAAACTCTATTAACGGTGAAAAGTAGGAGTAAAGCCCTGATAAATTTTTTCAGTAGGAGTTTTTTTATATAGCAGCGAATCAAAAGACAAGAGAGTTTATCGGTAGGAGGGGTACGATGCGGCGTATAGCCATTGAAGATATCGAGCCAGGCATGTATTTAGCCAGACCGCTTATAGCCTCGGATGGAACTGTTTTACTCCATGAAGGCATTGAAATGAAAGAACGTTATATTCGTTTTTTGCAAGAACAGGGGATTTCTGAATTATATATGGAAGATGGGGCCACAAAAGATATCATTGTGGAAGATGTCATTGACCCGATGTTGCGTCAGAAGGCTATGCAGGCAGCTTCGGAGATTGTTGACCATTTTCAGGTTGGGAAAGGCGTTTCCTTAGATAAGGTCAAGATGATTGTTGAGACGATGATTGATCAGCTTGGTCAAAATCCAGCTAATATGATTCACTTTATCGACTTACGGCGTAAGCAAGACTATCTCTTTTCTCATGCCGTAAATACTTGTATTTTATCAGTTATGACAGGAATTTCATTAGGCTATGAACCGAAGCAGCTCGAAGAGCTTGGTTTAGCGGCCATGCTTCATGATATTGGTAAGTTACGGTTTCCCTACCGCTTAGCATTGCAATATCCGGGCTCGCTGTCGGAAGAAGAAAAAGAAGAATATCGTCAGCATCCCTTTTACGCTTTGGAAATTTTGCGAGAAAATACCGCTTTGCCAATGGAGGTTGCAAATGCCTGTTTTCAGCATCATGAACGTTGGGATGGCAGCGGCTATCCTATGGGATTAATCGGAGAAGCTATTTCAGAGTACGCTCAGATTATCAGTATCGCCGATGTGTATGATCGACTAGTTTCTGGCACGCCGAACCGGCGTCCTATGCCAGTTTATTATGCCGTAGCAATATTGAATAAAGCAGCTGGGACATATTTTAATCCGATGTTAATCGACAGTTTTACCGAAAATATTGCCGTGTACCCCATTGGAACAACAGTCCGTCTCAGTAATAATCAGGTTGGCGTAATTCTCAATGTTGATAAAACGAGTAAGACAACGCCGATTGTGCGGATTATGTCTGGCGAAGATAGTACAAAAGTCAATCAATTGCTTGAACTGGATCTTAAAAAACATCCGGAACTATTTATCCTTGATTTTTTATAACACCCTTTTTCTTTTACAAGAGCCTGTCGAAAGATGGCTCTTTTTTATTTTTGCTTCCCTATTGCTTTCTGGTTCTATTCGTTGTAGACTCTACAAAAGACAGGCAAAAAATATGTTCAATTTTTGTATTTTTCGATTAAATGTGGGGGCAGAAAAGGTATGAAAGAAAAAGGAAATTTTACAATGCAGACTGGCGGTCAATGGAGCAATCGCCTGCAAACAAGACTTCTTATTTTATTAGTTGTTTTTTCCCTGATATCAGCTGTCGTTGTTGGTGGTATTAATCTCTATTTGAGTGTTACGGCGGCAAAAACTAGAATTTATGAAAATGACGCCATGTTGGCCAAACAGATTGCCAGTGAAATGAACCGCTTCCTAAATGATGCCAAAGGCTTGACGGAAACTTTAGCAGCTTCGCCGACAGCGGCTTCGCTTGATGCTGCTAAGATTCGTGAATTGATTTTGGCGGCCCAACAGAAAAATCCGCAATTCGAATTGATTTACGTGATGGATAAGTCCGGTATGCAAATTGCGCGGACGTCCGGTACTTTGGCGAATCGGAGCGACCGTCCGTATTTTAAAGAAGCCATTTTGGGTAAAGTCTTTTTTACCGATACATATATTTCTTCGTTTACGAATGCACCGACCGTGACGATCTCTTGTCCCATTAAAGATAGCAGCGGCGCCAATGTGGGCGTACTAGCAGCCGATATTTCCTTAAAGGCGTTATGGGATATGGTAGAGAAAACAAATGTAGGAGTCTCTGGCTATGTAGATGTTGTCGATAATAAAGGGACTTTATTAGCCCATCCAGATAAAGAAAAGGTTATAAAAACAGAAAATGTTGCTGCTTTGCCTTATATTCAGACCGTTATTGCCGGACAAAGCGGTGTAAGTCAGGCGACAGCGACAACCGGGGTCGATTCTTATATCACTTTTGCCCCGATTGGTGAGTACAAATGGGGTGTTATAACCTACTTGCCAGCAGCGGAATTAAATCAGACTGTGTTAAAAGCGGTGCTGACAATGTTGTTATTACTAGTTCTGATTCTGTGTTTGGCTGTAGGCGGCGCTCTAGTTATGGCTAAGAGCTTAGCAAGGCCAATTCAAAATCTTGCAGCTAACGCTAGCGCTATGGCGGCAGGGGATTTAAGTCGAACCATTGCGGTTGAAGGTGTTGCTGAGGTAGTGTATTTAGGAGAGGCCTTGGAACAAATGCGTAAAAATCTCCAACAGATGATTCGGCAGATTATGCAGTCGGCTGAGCAGCTTGCTGCGTCAGCCGAAGAGATGAACGCTAGTTCTGATCAGTCCGCTCAGGCGGTAAATCAAGTGGCAATTTCTATTAGTGAGGTAGCCTCTGGAGCGGAGCAGCAACTCTGTGCTGTTGACGCAGCCACTCAGGTTGTTGCTGATATGTCTGGCAAAATTCAGCAGGTCGCCGCAGCTGCTGGTTCAGCAGCAGATCATTCGCTGCAAACAGCCGAAACAGCCCGTGAAGGGGAGACTTCTCTGCAGAATGCCGTCGGCCAAATGACCAAGATTACTGACGCAGTCAATCATTCAGCGCAGGTTATTATGAATCTGGGGAATAAGTCAAAAGAAATCGGTCAAATTATTGATACCATTTCAGGTTTGGCGAGTCAGACTAATCTTTTAGCGCTGAATGCAGCGATTGAAGCAGCTCGTGCTGGGGAACAAGGCCGCGGTTTTGCTGTTGTTGCTAGTGAAGTAGGTAAGTTAGCGGAACAGTCGCAAGAAGCGGCGCAACAAATTGCCGCTTTAATCTATGAAGTGCAGGGCGAAACCAATAAAGCCGTTTTGGCGATGCAGACAGGCAATGAAGAAGTGAAAGCTGGCAGTGTCGTCGTAGATGCCGCAGGCAGCGCTTTTACCAAAATTACGGCACTCATAGATCAAGTTTCCGAGCAGATTCGTGATATTTCCAATGTAATTGCTCATATTGCCGCCGGCAGTGAAAAAATTGTTCTGTCAGTAAAAGCGATTGATGAACAGAGTCAAAAAGCTACAGAAAAGACGCAAACTGTTTCAGCCGCTACGGAAGAGCAGTCGGCTTCTATGGAGCAAATTGCTGCCGCAAGTCAAAGCTTAGCGCAGACAGCCCAGGATTTACAAAAGTCCGTCAGCCAATTTAAAATTTAGCTTCGCAATAAATCAAATAAACAATTTAGTAGGAAAATAAACTTCTTGGCGCGAAAATAAGCGATAGCCTGTTAGCGGGCTATCGCTTATTTTTTAAAACTTGAATTGACAGTAAATTTTGTTCTAGTAAGAGGAGTTGAAGGGGATTTTGACAATGAATATACTCTGCTTCTGGCGCAGCAAGCGAGCTATGAAGTTTGCCGGAGCTTTGCTAGCATTGCTACTACTGGTTGTTTTTTGCCTATCGGCTTATATCGGCTGGGCCTTGACTCATCCACATCGTAAGGCGTTGCGGGAGTTACCAAGTGAGGCTGGGCTGACTTATGAAAATATAAGCTTTTTTAGTCGTCAAGATTCTCTAAAAATGTCAGGTTGGTTGCTGCCAGCCAAAGAAAATAAAGGAACTATAATTTTTGCGCATGGTTATAGACAAAACCGCTTACAAGACGATGTGCCTGGTCTCTCTCTCGGGCAGGCGTTAGTGGCACAGGGCTATAATGTAGTGCTCTTTGATTTTCGCAATTCAGGGGAATCGGCAGGAAGCCTTACCTCTGTAGGGGAACTAGAAGTGCGTGATCTTTTAGGCGCTGTTGATTTTGTAAAATCGCGACAAGATCTGAATCAGTCGATTACTCTTTTCGGATTTTCCATGGGGGCGGCAACGGCTATTGTAGCTGGATCTGAGGAAAGCGCTGTTAAAGCAGTCATCGCGGATTCGCCTTTTGCGGACTTACGCTCTTATTTGGCCGACCACCTGACTGTTTGGACCCATTTACCATCATTCCCCTTTAATGAGACGGTACTTACAATGATTCCGCTTATGACTGGTATTGACGCTCGCGGCATGAGTCCCCTAAGGGATGTAGCAAAGCTGGCTGGGCGGCCGTTGTTACTGCTTCACGGCAATAGTGATATAACCATACCCGTTACTGAAAGTCAAAAATTGCAACAGGCTTATCCGCAAGCTAAGCTTGTGATTATTCCTGGTGCCAAGCATGTACAGGGATTTCATAAAGCGAAAGAACTTTATTTGGAGCAGGTTCTTGCTTTTTTGCAATAATTGACTTTTAATTTCAGCCAAGCTACTATAAAGACAAATCCAACTCTTTTATGAAGGTTTTTATTCTATGATGAAGGTGATAAAATGACAGATTTAGCAGCAAGAGCAAAAGAAGTATGGACCTATCTTCACTCTATACCGGAAATCGGTTTTGAAGAAGTAAAAACAGCAGCCTATTTAGGCGATGCCTTAGAAAAAGCTGGTTTTTCTGTGACGCGAGGGATTGGCGGAACAGGCGTTGTCGGTGTCTTAGATAGCGGTAATCCCGGGCCAACTTTAGGGCTCCGTGCTGATATGGATGCGCTGGCTCATATGATCGATGGTCAGGTTTGTGCGATTCACTCCTGCGGTCATGACGCGCATAGCACAATGGTATTAACTACAGCGGAAGCCGTGGCGGCCAAAGGATTGCAACAAGGCAAGCTGAAGATCATTTTTCAGCCAGCTGAAGAAAAACTTTTTGGCGCTTTAAAGACGATTGAAGATGGCGCCATTGATGATGTAGATATTTTGTTTGGTATTCATTTGCGTCATATTCAGGAAGCCAAGCTTGGCGAGGCAACTCCGGCGCTTTGCCATGGCGCCAGTTATATGATGACAGCAGAAATTACGGGAGAGGCAGCTCATGGCGCTAGACCACACTTAGGCGTGAATGCCATTGAGGCAGCTGCGGCTATTGTTAGCGCAGTAAACGCAATTCACGTAAATCCTGTGATTCCGGCTACGGCTAAGGTGACGAAGCTGATGGCGGGCGGCGCTGCTTTAAACGCAATTCCTGATAAAGCGTCAATGGCTTTTGACCTGAGAGCGCAAAACAATGCAGTGATGGAAGAATTGCAGCAAAAAGTGATTCGGGCGATCGAAAATGGGGCGGCAACAGTGGGCGCAACAGCGAAGATCGAATTGATTGGCGGTTGTCCTGCTGCTGAATATGATTCTGCCATGGTCGCATTAGCAGCGGAGGCGATTACGGCTGTTTTAGGTAAAGAGGGCCTGTTGGATCCAATTACAACACCAGGCGGCGAAGACTTCCATTACTTTGTAAAGCATAAGCCTTCGCTAAAAGCTGGCTATATTGGTTTAGGCGCAAACTTAACACCAGGACTTCATAGCCCGAGTATGCAGTTTGATCAAGCTGCTTTAGGTGACGGAATCGCGGTTCTTTGCTATATTGTCAATAAACTGTTGGGAATAAAAGCATAGGCCCTTTATTGAATACTAGTTTTCTTTTCTTTGATACACAGAATCAGGCGGTTGCTGATTAGCAAGTAGCTGTCGATTTTGTGTATCTTTTTGCAAGGACTTTATAGCAAAACATAAGGCGGAACAGTCGTCGTGAGGTTTGCTTTTACTAAGGTCTTGTAGCTTTTGCACGGCAGCGTCAAAGTTGTGACAGTGATCATTCATTTCGCCTTGTAGGCTCTCATAGAGGCCGTCAGTCATGAGATAAAAGGCAGCATCGTCTTCGAGCGGCAGAGTGATCGTGCCAAATTCAGGATTCTTAGCAATGCCAAGGTAGATTCCTGGTAAAGTAATCATGGTGCTTGCGGTTTTGCTAGCAGTCCAGAAATAGTTAATGCCGCCAGAAATGCAAGATAAAGTATGCTGTTTAAAGTCAAAGGTGAAAGTAAGTAAAGCTGCAAAGGTGTTATCAGGAAAATAATGTAGTAGATATTCGTTTAGTTCATAGAGCGAATCTAGCGTCCAATCCCCTTTTTTGGTCATAGTTTCCGTGAGCAAGCTGCTGATTGCTGAGGTATGGAGCGCGGCGGCTACGCTATGACCTGTCACGTCAAGTAAATAACCATGCAATTTGTCGCCTGCGGCGGACCATTGATAGCCGTAAAAATCGCCGCTTACGATGTTTAGCGGTTCAAAGAGCGGAATGATCTTTACTTTGTCGTTTTCCTGAGCGATTGGCAGCATTGATTTTTGGACACGGCCTGCCAGCACCAGTTCATCCTGCAACTCATAAGTCCGTTCAAGTACTTTATTTTCCAGATTAATGTTTAAATGGTAGAGCAAATTTTGTGTTGCTTGATGTTCGGAAATTTCACCTTCAAGACAGGCATTTACTGTTTGGATTTTTTCGACTTGTTCTTCAAGCTGTGCTTCTTTCTCGCGGAGCAGACCAATCGTGTCTTTGATCTTAAGACTCATAGCAATGAAAGTTTGGCAGAGCAGACGCAGTTCTTGTGGCATATTCATGGCATCAGAACCACGGAGTGAACGGAAGTCGTCATTGGCAATCCGGTTGGCCTGCTCAGTTAGCCAAGTTATTGGTTGCTGCAATTGACGGGTTGCCCAGATTGCAATCGGGTAGATAAATAATAGCAGCAAAAGCATTTCAATTCCCATGATTTTAAGCTGTTGATACAGTGGGGCCATAACTTCTTCTTCACGGATGGACCCAATAAGCGTCCAGCTTCGTTCTGGTAAAGCATGATAGGCTACAAGCACGTTCTTTCCCTGGTAGTCAATCCAGGAGGCTGTACCTGTTTGGCCAAGCTGAATTAATTGTAAATTCTCTATGGGCAACTTCATTTTTAACTTAGCGCTTGTCTCGATTTGACCTGATTCAATGAGTTGCTCTAGATAACGTGGTTCAGTCAGCAGAACGCCGGCCTGATTGACAAGCAGAATTTCGCCTGTTTTGCCAATCCAGTTATCTCGCAGTAAGTTTTCAAGCGTCTGAGTTCGGACTGATCCGAGCAAAACGCCTTGGAATTGTCCCTGACGATCATAAATCGGTGAGGAAAAATTGATAATGGAGTGACCGCTGTTGCGACCAATTACAATATCTGAGATCGAACTTCGACCAGCAAGGGCGGCTTGATAGTAAGGCTGATTGGTTGCTTGGGGAAATTGAATCGGACGATTGAGCGTAGAAAAACGGAAGTAACCGTCTTTGTCAATATACGATAGAGAATCAAAATTTTTATTACTATGCTGTACTGACTGCAGCATATCATAGAATTGCTTATAATCAAGCTGGCGAATGGATTCTATTTCACTTAGACTGAGAATGTCATTGGCCCGTTCATCTAGCCAGTAGTTAATCAGGCGTTCCTGAAAAGCGACCCGTTGGCTGATGAGTTCTAAATTCTGCTGTTTGGCAAGTTTGACTTGATTTGCTGCATAAATTGCCATCGTGAGGAGGCTGGGCGCTAAAATTAGTAAAATTGTCCACGCACGAAACTGACGGCTTAGCGTGTCTAGTTTCATAGGGTCCTCCTTTGAATCTTTCGATTCTACATAATTGTCGAAAAATGAAGAAAAATATTATTCTATAATATTTGCGATTTCAGCGAGAACTCCTTTTTTTAGTAGGAAAATTGCAAAAATTATTCTTGTTTTTCTTTAAGAGTCTTGACGCTCTTACAACGTCTTGCTATAATTTTGGCAATTAGATAATTTAGTTTAGGTGCTGCTTTTAGAAGGTAAAAGCGGATAATAGGGAAGTCTGAGCATGGTTTTCCATGTGTAAGCGCGGGCCCGCCACTGTACCGAGGAGGTTCCACAAATTGCCACTCAGCTATCGGGGAAGGCGTGGATACTAATGAATCGGGAGCCAGGAAACCTGCCTAAACTGTAAGATAGTCTTTATGGAAAAAAAGACTTTTGGGAACGATAACTCCCAAAAGTCTTTTTTTTATGAAAAATTTATCGTGATAATGGGGGAGATTCGGTGGATTTATTACAACAAGCAATACAAAACATAGAGCCGCTTGACCAAGCAGCTATGGCGCAAGCAAAGAGACATTTGCAGGAACTTTCGTCAAGTAAAGGCCAGCTAGGAAAACTAGCGGAAATGGTGGTTCAATATGCTGGCATCACTCGGCAGGAAAGGCCGCTTGCGCCTAAAAGTGCTATTATCTTGGCATCAGCCGATCATGGTGTTGCCAAACAAGGTATCAGTGCCTATCCGATTGAGACCACTAAAGAAATGACGGCAAATTATCTGCTAGCCCAAGGCGGTACAGCCAATGCTTTTGCTAATTATTCCGGTTCCGATCTTGTGGTTGTCGATATGGGCATAGCGGGAGATTTATCCTTTGTGCCAGGGCTTGTGCAACGAAAAATTGCCTATGGAACGAAAGATTTTACGGAAGGTCCAGCAATGACGCGGCAAGAAGCGATTGCCGCTGTCGAAGCGGGGATTGCTCTCGTCACAGAAAGAGTAAGACAAGGTTATACTTGCTTTTGTCTTGGCGAAATGGGAATTGGCAATACTACGGCTAGTGCAGCGATTGTAGCAGCTTTTACTGGATTAGCTCCAGAAGTTGTAACTGGTCGGGGAACTGGAATATCAGATAGTCGCATGAAGGTGAAAATCGAGGTTGTTCGTAAGGCTCTGGCTATAAATCAGATTGATTGCGGTGATGGTCTCGATGTACTTAGCAAGATTGGCGGGTTTGAAATCGGGGCTTTAGCAGGCGTTGTTTTAGGTTGCGCTGCAAACCGTGCGACTGTTGTGATCGACGGACTGAATACAACAGCTGCGGCGATGATTGCCTATGCTATTTCACCGCGTTGTCAGCCCTATATTTTGTCATCCCATTTGTCAGGGGAACCGGCTCATCGCATTGCCTTATCTTTTCTTGGACTGGAAGCGTGTGTGGATGTTGGCGTAAGACTTGGCGAGGCGATCGGCGCCTCCGTCGTTGTTGATTTATTAAAGGGCGCGTGTCGTCTCTTTGATGGTGACTGGCTTAAGTCAGCAGAGGGTCTCAGTTTTTGGCGGCAAAATTTAGCTGCAATAGATCAAAGCGAGTCGGAGCTACCAAGTATTAGGCCCTTAGATGAGGCGGCTATGGAAAAATGCCAACTTCGTCTCGACAATTTAACCAAGCCTTTGGGGAGTCTTAAAGCATTTGAAGAACTTGGGCGAAAGCTAGCAGGCATTATCGGTCAGCCACGGCCCCGATCTTGCGACAAGAAGTTGATTTTAACAGGTCCTTGCCAATCCAGCGAAAACGAGAATGAGTTTGTAGCAAAGTTCAAAGTGCTTCAAGCTTTTAGCAAGCATTTTGGCGCAGAGATTCTTGTTTGCCGTCACGAAGAAGCGTCCGAATTTCCTACGGAACAAGGTGTGAGGCAGTTGATTCAGGCGGGAGTTGACTTTAGCAAGCAAGCCGCTCTATCAAACGAGATTATTGGCATTGGCAGCCTAGAACTTGTAAGTCAAGAGATGGTTGCGGTCAAGAACCTGCTTGCCCGAAGCGACGGCCAAACCTTACTGCCACGATTGGCAAGACTCGAATATTCACAGAATATCTGCTTTTTAGCAGGCCTAATTTTAGGTGCTGCCAGCTATGGTTGCGCAGTTGTTTTAGACGATGACGCTGCTTTAGCAGCTGCTTTGGTTGCTGTTGAGCTGAATTCGACGGTAAAAGACCATTTGGTGGCATCTCATTTGCCCTTTACGGCAGAAGCGACAGAAACGCTGACGCAACTAGACCTTTGCGCTTATTTTTCATTGCAGCTTACGAAGCCGGCGGGAATGGGCGCTTTGCTAGGATTTTCGCTTTTTAATGCTTCTTTGCATGTTTTGAGTGATATGAAAACTTTTGGCGAGGCTGAAGTTTCTGTGGCGCAGGATGGGCCAGGGGCATTGCGACAAGATAAAGCCGTGCGAGAATAGACTGTTACTTTATAAAACCGAACTCTGTGCCAAGAGCAGCTAATTTACTACGATTGCTTACAGCAAATTTACTAAAGAGATTGTTGAGATGGGTTTTGACTGTACCGACCGTAATATGAAGCTCTTGGGCGATTTCGGCGTTCGAATGACCTCTGGCGACTAGTTGGAGAATCTCCTTTTCTTTTACTGTTAAGAGAATATTGGGAGCGTCCTTTTCCAAAGTGGGGGCGGCAGTTTGTTGTGAATTGTTAACAGGGAGATTCTTTGTTTCTTTTTGTTTTTGATAGGCGTGCAAGGCGCTTAACACGACAGAACGAATGGCCGAAGCTGGCGTAGGTTTGGTTAAAAAAGCATTGATTTTACCATGGTTAATGGCATCAATGGTCATTTGCAGTTCGGCGTGACCGGTAATCAAAATGCGTTGGGCTTCATGGTCAAGTGCTAAGATGCGCGAAAATAATTCAATGCCATTCATAACAGGCATGCGAAAATCGGAAATAATAACAGTAAATGGGCCATGATGTTCCACTAATTTTAAAGCCTGTAAGGGATCTCGCGTTGTGGTAACTGTAAAGGTTGCTTGCAAAATGCGGCGCAGAGAGTTTAAGTAGTTTTCTTCATCATCGACAATGAGAATTTTGGGCAGCGGTTCTGCAGCCATAGTTTTCACCTCGCTGTTATCAGTGCCTATTTTCAGGTTATGTTTGAATAATTGGACAAATTCAGCGTGGTTCCTCTATCCGATACATATAAATCTTCCTCGATGCGAATCGCTGGGGTTAAGCGAGTCTGGGAGTTTCGTCGCAATTTTGCCATATTCTGATTTAAGGCAGAGGAGTTCTAGTCTTTGCCAAGAATGTAGACAATCTTAAGCGCAAAATATAAGGGGTAGATAGAATGAATGAACAAAATCCTTTATCAGGAAAGATGATTGTAATTGATCCAGGCCATGGCGGTTCTGACGAAGGCGTGGTTAGTCCTAGCGGTTGTACCGAAAAAGCAGTGACTATGCAGCTTGCCTGTCGACTTCATGATCGGCTTAAGCAACAGGGCGCTGTTGTACTTTTGACGCATTACGATGATCAGTGTGTCTGCGCGAATGCCTCATCCATTTCCGATGAACTTTTTGCCAGGACAGCGATTGCCAATAAACATATAGCCAGAGCCTTTATCAGTATTCATCTAAATGGATTTTATGACACGAGCGTAGGCGGTACGGCTACCCTTTATAAGTCTGATGACGAAGCAAGCGAAAAACTAGCAGCTTGCGTGCATCAGGAAATAACTAGAACCTGCACACTTTTAGATCGCGGCTATGAGCCTTCCGATCTTTACTTGTTGCAGCAATCGAATGTTCCTGCGATACAGATTGAACCTGCTTTTTTATCCAATTTATCAGAAGAAAAGTTCTTGCAAAACCCCTTATTTCAAGAAAGGCTGATTCGGGCCATCTGCAAAGGGCTGGAAAAATTCTTTTCTTTGTCGCCGCTATAGACGAATTTTATCGACAAAGAAAGGTTTTTATCTTGACATCGGAGAATAAGAGATAAGATAAATTTGGATTTTCAAGGAGGTGACCCGATTCTTCCGTAGTTAGGAAGATAGGAAATTATTGGACCCTGCGTCTACCATGAGTTATCTTGTTTTAGTGCTTGTTCTCGTTGGAATTAACGGATTGTTTGTTGCTGCTGAATTTGCTATGGTGAAAGTGCGCGGCAGTCGCATTGAGACACTGGTACAAACAGGCAGCCGCCGTGCTAAATTTGGCAAGATTGTTATTTCGAATCTGGATGCGTATTTGTCGGCCTGTCAGTTAGGTATTACGTTAGCGTCTCTAGCGCTCGGCTGGGCCGGTGAACCGGCAGTTGTCGCTATTGTAAAGCCGCTAATGCTTTCTTTCGGATTTTCTGAGGAAATGGTTCACAGTGTTTCCTTCTTTTTAGCGTTTGCGTTGATTACGGCATTGCATATTATTTTAGGTGAATTGGCGCCAAAATCAATTGCGATTCAGCGTTCTGACGCCGTTACTTTATGGCTGGCTGTCCCTTTGATCGGTTTTTACAAAGTAATGTATCCCTTTATTTGGCTACTCAATACTTTGGCAAATTTGTTTTTGAAAATGCTAGGTGTAGAAGCAATCGGTGAGCAAGAAGCGGCACATACGGAGGAAGAAATTCGTATCTTAATGGCAGAAAGTCATCGGCAAGGATATATTGATCAGACGGAATTAACATATGTTGACAATATTTTTGCTTTTTCCGAACGAACGGCCAAAGAAATTATGATTCCGCGGACCGATATGATTTGTTTGTATGCGGAAGACTCTTGTGAGGAAAGTATCAAAAAAGCTTTATCAGAACAACTGACGCGGTATCCCTTATGTGATCCTGATAAAGATCACATTATCGGGTTTGTTCATATTAAGGATTTGCTGGAGATGGTTGTGAATGGACAAGTCTGTAATATTCGCGGCTTAGCTCGCGAGATTACGGCGATTCCTTCCTCTATGGCCATCAGTGAGCTATTAAAGCTATTGCAGCGCAATAAGGCGCAGATTGCTCTTGTCGTCGACGAATACGGCGGAACTGCAGGGCTTGTTACTGTTGAAGATATTCTCGAAGAAATTGTCGGGGAAATTCAAGATGAGTTTGACGAAGAACGGCCTTTAATTGAAGAGCTTCCGGAGCAAAGTTATTCGGTCGATGGACGTTTGCTGTTAGCAGAGGCGAGTGAAATGCTGCAAATTGTTTTTGAAACGGAAGAAGTTGACACAATCGGCGGTTGGCTTTATTCTCAGCTAAGAGATCGAATTGCTGTCGGCGCCCGATTTATTTATCAAGGCTATGAATTTGTCATTGAGGCAGGCGATCCTGTACGGATTTATCGCGTACAAATTTCACCTGTAAATGAATTGTAAATAGAAGCCGCATCACTGTAAGAAAGTGAGCAATAAGTAGCCACTGTGCAAAAAAATGCACAGTGGCTACTTGGCTTATTAGGAGAATCTCTCAAGCTATAAGGAGAAAAGAACCTGTAATTACAGTGATTTAATGAATTTTACAATAATTCGAATTTTTGGCAAGAATTTTGCATAATTAATAGGCAAGTTAAAAAATTCACGTAGGGAGGCATTGAAGGAGTTTGTGAAATTTTTCATTTAAGTCTAATTGTAAAGGAGCTATTTTATGATTACGAGAATTTCACGGTTTTTAACGCTGATTGTGCACAAATTTTTACCTGATCCGCTCGTCTTTGCCATTATCTTGACTTTAATTGTTTTTGTTCTGGGAATTTCCATGACGCCCCATAATCCGATCCAAATGGTTCAACTCTGGGGCAAGGGTTTTTGGAATCTGCTAGCTTTCTCGATGCAGATGGCCATGGTTCTTGTTACAGGCCATGCTTTAGCAAGTTCACCTTTGCTGCGTAAAGGAATGAGTAATTTAGCTTCTATTGCTAAAACTCCGGTACAAGGCGTTATGCTTGTTGCCTTTATGTCGGCGTTTTGTAGTGCGATTAACTGGGGTTTTGGCCTTGTTGTTGGCGCTTTATTTGCGAAAGAAGTAGCTCGACGTATCGCAGGCTCCGACTATCGCCTACTCATTGCCAGTGCTTATATTGGCTTTTTAACTTGGCATGGCGGTTTGTCCGGTTCGGTACCACTCGTTGCCGCGACGAAGGGAAATCCCATGGAAGCGACAATCGGCCTAGTGCCAATTACGCAGACGCTCTTTACTCCTTATAATATTTTCATTACCGTTGCTTTGATCGTTTCAGTACCTTTCCTGTGCCGTTTAATGCAACCTAAACCTCATGAAATTGTAGCGGTTGATCCTGCTCTATTAGCAGAAGATCCGCCTACATCGCGGCAGCTAGGACCGAATGCAACTTGGGCGGAAAAAGCCGAAGAAAGCACACTACTAGCCATGTTAATTGGTGCTTTTGGCGTGGTTTACCTCGGTATGTATTTTATGAAAAACGGCTTCAATATCAATGTAGATACTGTAAATTTGATATTCTTTACGGCTGGTATTGTTCTTCATAAGACGCCAATGTCATATATGCGGGCTGTGCAAAATGCTGCACGGGGAACGGCAGGCATTATGGTACAGTTTCCTCTCTATGCCGGGATCCAGGTAATGATGGAACAATCTGGTCTTGGCGGGATTATTACGAACTGGTTTATCCATATTTCCACGAAAGACACTTTCCCGATTTTGGCTTTCTTTAGTTCTGGTGTCATCAATTTCGCTGTTCCGTCCGGTGGCGGTCACTGGGTTGTACAGGGACCCTTTATTATGCCAGCAGCGAAGGCTTTAGGGGCTGATATGGGCAAGGCCGCTATGGCTATTGCCTACGGCGAAGCTTGGATGAATATGGCTCAGCCATTCTGGGCTTTGCCAGCCTTGGCAATTGCCGGTCTTGGCGTACGGGACATCATGGGATATTGTGTAACAGCTTTGATTTGGAGTCTACCGATCTTTTTGATTGGCCTTGCCTTCTTCTAAGCTTTCGCGGTAGCGCCGCTTGTTTTAACCGAGTCAGCATAGGGAGGCAAATATGCATCTCCTTAAGCTGACTCTTTCTTTATTCAAGCAAATAGGGCAGGACTTAGATTCGTTTTTGCCGAAAAAGAAAGATATTATGAGTTTCGGTGAGGACTTAGGAGGCGCTTTATGTTGCCGCAGAGCTTAAGGGGAAAATTGCTGCTGTTGATGACGATTGTTGCAGTGGTTCCTCTCGTGTGTGCCGGCTATCTAATTACAGTCAGTGCGGAAAAGGCCCTAGTTACGGAAAAACAGCATAAGCTGTATGGAGCCGCTCGCATTCTTGATGAACAATTTACCGGTACGTATGAGGATATATTAAGAAGTAGAGGCGCTCTCGGTGCTGATAAGCAAACACAGCTTACTGTCTTAAATGAGGCGCTGCGCAGTAGAACTGACAAAGTAGCGGCTGCTTATCCGGGGATCGGCGTGGGGTATTATTCGAAAGAGCTTGATGCCATCGTGACCTATGGGCCTAGTAACATATATGAAGACCGCGTGGGAATGCCCATCAGCGAAAGTCACGAGGGGCGTCTCGTTATGGCTACAGGGGTTCCGCGTATCCAAGAAGGTCTTTTAGTTCGTGGTTCTATAATGAATGCTATGGAGCCCATTCGCCGTGATGGACAGATTATTGGCTATATTTGGGCCAACGAGTTAACTGCGGATATTATGAATCAGATTGCTGATATGAAACGGCAGATTTATTTATTAATTTTAATTAGTTTATTATTGGCGCTAACAGCGATCTTTTTTTTGGTTCACCGTTTTAGTAAAGATATTGAAACGGTGGTGGCTGGCGTCGGTGATTTGTCGCATGATCTATCACAGCCTCTGCCGACATTACCGGGGGAAGTGGGAGTCATTGCTGCTGCTGTAAATAGCATGGCCGGAGAGTTGGCTGAGAAAAAACAGCGTGAAGTTCAGGTACAGGCAGCGGAAAGAATGGCTGCTGTCGGCGAAGTCGCTGCGGGGCTGGCTCATGAAATTCGCAATCCTCTTATGGCGATTAAAGGTTTTGCTCAACTGATTCATGAAGGCATTACCGAGACCGAGCAAGAAGAATATGCTGCGATTATTGTTAGAGAAACAGATAGACTAAATCGTTTAGTGGAAGAATTACTTTGTCTCTCCCGTCCATCGGCAGCGTCGGTTGAACCAGTTCTAGTTCGGGAGGCTTTGGAAGACACACTGAGTTTGATTGCGGCGAAAGCCAGCAAGCGGCAAATTGTAATCTCTGATCAGATTCCAACAGATCTACCGCTTGTGCTTGTGGAACCAGAACGACTAAAACAAGTCTTTTTAAATTTACTCCTTAATGCGGTACAGGCAATTGGACAGCAGGGGACTATCGAAATTACGGCAGGTCTTGGCCAAAACAGCAGCGAAGTGGCTGTTTGCATAAAAGATACCGGACGGGGGATTGCCTCAGAGGATTTTACCAAAATCTTTGATCCTTTTTTTACGACAAAGCCGAATGGTACGGGACTAGGGCTTTCTGTAGCTAGGCGCCTTGTCGAAAACTGGGGCGGACAAGTTGACGTTGAATCAATCGATGGTGAGGGGAGCAGCTTTACTTTGACTTTACCTGTAGCGGGAGACGAGCGGAATGAATAAAAAGAGTCGCGTATTAATTGTCGATGATGAACAGAGCGTACGTAAACTGCTTTATGAAATTGTAAAACGGTTAGACTGTGAAATTCAGCTAGCTGAAAATGGCCAAGAGGCTTTAGAAAAGTATCGCGCGTTTCAGCCGCAGGTAGTGCTTATGGACATCAAAATGCCTATCTTAGATGGTTTAAGCGCTTTTCGACAGATGCAGCAAGAAGAAACGCAGGCTTCGGTGATTTTAATGACGGCTTTTGGAACCGTCGATACAGCTGTTGAGGCCATGCGGCAGGGCGCTTTCGATTATTTAGTAAAGCCTTCTAACTTGACGGAAGTACGGTCTGTACTGATGCGAGCTTTAGCAGTTCATCAAGTAGCAGCGGAACAACCGCTGTTAGGACCGGCTGAACCTTGTTTGACTGGCGTAATCGGCAATAGTTCAATTATGCAGCAAGTTTACAAAATCGTAGGACGTGTGGCTCCTACGAATGCCACTGTACTTATTTCTGGCGAAAGCGGCAGCGGGAAAGAGTTGATTGCAAAAACTATTCATTATAATAGTAAACGGCGGTTAGGCCCTTTCATTAAAGTCAATTGCGGCGCCTTGCCGGACGGTCTCATGGAAAGTGAGATGTTTGGCTATGAAAAAGGTGCTTTTACCGGAGCTGTGGCTAGAAAATTGGGTCGCTTTGAACTGGCTCATCAAGGGACGTTGTTTCTTGATGAAGTGGGGGAATTACCACAGGCGCTTCAAGTAAAATTGCTTAGGGTTTTGCAGGAACGAGAGTTTGAGCGCGTTGGCGGCACGGAAACGATTCAAGTTGATATTCGTCTAATTGCCGCTACAAACTGTGATCTGACTTCTATGGTGAAAAAAGGCTCATTTCGTGAGGATTTATTTTATCGACTGAATGTAGTGCCCATAGAAGTACCAGCTCTACGTTATCGTTCTGAGGATATTCCTCTTTTAGTAGACGCATTTGTACGACGTTTCACCGAAGAGGCTGGTAAATCATTGCCTTATGTTACGCCTGGGGCGATGGCCGCGCTCTTAGCCTATTCTTGGCCTGGCAATGTGCGTGAATTGGCTAATTTAATGGAACGAGCTGTAATTATGACTAATGGCGTGATTGATGTAGAAGATTTCCCACTGCCACTAGCGGAACAAGAACAGGAACGAATCACTTCTTATAGTAAAAGCGCTTTAGGAAAAGGAACTTTAAAGGAAGTAATGCAGCAGGTAGAAAAAGAAGTGATTGCCAGGGCCTTGGTTGAGCATGGCGGGAATCGTGTTCGTACTGCTCAGGCTTTGCAAATCAGTCGCCGTACATTACTTTATAAGATAGAAGAATATCAGCTATAAATGAAGCTTTATGCGACTAGAAAAATAAAAGCTTTTTAAGGCTTGCGGGACAAAATTGTCTCTATAGCCTTTTTTTCTGCTTTTTTTCCTTGAATCGCCAAAAAAACAAATTGGCGAAATAGTCGGAAAAGTGATAGTATTTAATTAAAAGATAAGCATAGGGGAGGCGGCAAAATGAAAAACACGCTTGGATTTTTGTTCGTACTGACTATCTTATACTGTTTAGCGTCACTACCGGCTTTTTTGCTTTATGTTTTTGTCGGAGAATATTTCTTTCCAATTATTGGTGGTCCCGAACATAACACTTTTCTTATTTTTAGAATCATTTTTACGGTGATTGCTTGTGTCATTGCTTTTTGGGGCTATAAAAAAGATTTGTCACATTGGCTTTCTTGGCCTAGCAGTTTCTTTAAACATCATGGACCAGTTATGAAATAAGAAGGAGATGGGGATCCTGTTGTCAGATAATTCTTGGTAAGTCCAGTCATCCATTCGGGAGAGACTGGGCTTTTTTATTTGTGTGAGAAGATATTTGCATACTGGCGAGGATCCATGTATGATAATTAAGGTATAGAATAAATCGTAAAATTAGAGTGGCGTTTTAATGAGTTAGAATTTGCAAGCGATTGGAGAGATGATCAGGTTGAAACTATTACAGTTACTGCCGCTCAGAGGGGGATCTTACGGCTTTCGCCTCAGTTCATCGCAAATCTTAGTTGGCGGCTTTGCGGCCTTTATTTTTTTCGGTGCAGTATTACTGTCTCTGCCGATGGCGTCGCAGTCTGGTGCGGGCGTTCCGTTTATTGATGCTCTGTTTACGGCAACTTCAGCTGTGTGTGTTACAGGTCTTGCTGTCGTCGATACAGGCACCACCTATTCTTTGTTTGGACAAATTGTACTTATTTTATTGATTCAAATCGGTGGTCTCGGGATTATGACGGTAGCCACGCTGTTTGCCATTCTCAGTGGGAAGCGAATTCGTCTGCGTGAACGAATGTTAATTCAGGAAGCAACAAATCAGCTTGATTTGGCTGGAGTTGTTCGTTTAGCTGTATATATTATAAAAACGACGCTATTGGTCGAGTGTATCGGCGGTACGATTTTAGCAATTCGTTTTTATCAGGATTTTGGCTTGCAAGGAATTTATTTTGGCTATTGGCATGCTGTTTCATCGTTTTGTAATGCAGGCTTTGATTTGATGGGGAATTTTACAAGTTTAACGAACTATGTTGATGACTGGACGATTAATCTGACTGTGGCTATGCTCATTATCATTGGTGGTATTGGTTTTCCTGTTATCGCCGATCTCTGGCGCTATCGTCAACAACGGCGGTTGACACTTCATACAAAAGTAGTTCTTCTGACGACGTTGATTCTAATTTTCCTAGGATCCTTTTTGATTTTTGTATCTGAGTTCTCTAATGGCGAAACGTTGGGGCCTTTAACTTTATCAGGCAAGATACAGGCGAGCTTTTTTCAATCTGTATCGACGCGAACAGCAGGCTATAATACAATTGATATTGGTTCGATGCGGGAAGGCACTTTGCTAATCATGATCTTGCTCATGTTTATTGGCGCATCTCCTTCTTCTATGGGAGGCGGCATTAAAACAACTACTTTTGCTGTACTTGTTGCGTCTTTATTTGGTGAGATTACAGGCCGCGGCGAAGCGCAGCTTTTTCAGCGGGTTGTGCCGAAAAATATGGTATATAAGGCTTTTATGGCCGTTATGCTAGCGTTACTTTTAGTGTTAACAGTGACAATTGCGATGAGTTTTACCGAGGAATTCCCCATTTTTAAACTTTTATTTGATGTTGTGTCAGGCTTTGGTACAGTTGGACTGACTATGGGAATTACTCCTTTGTTGACGCCTGTCGGTAAAGGCTGGCTTATTTTAACTATGTTTGCAGGTCGTGTTGGTACATTGACGTTACTGATGGCTTTGGCTGTAAGACATAAAAAGTGTTCCCTAAAATATCCCGAAGGGCGTTTGTTGATCGGATAAGGAGGAAAATCATGAAGAAGAAACATTATGCTGTCATCGGTCTCGGTCGTTTTGGTATCGGCGTTGCGACAACTTTAGCTGCAGCTGGTTACGAAGTACTTGTTATTGACAGCGAAGAAGAACGGATTCAGAAAATATCAGAGCTATTTACTCATGCCGTAGTTGCTGATACGACCGATGAGGCTGCATTAAAATCACTTGGTATTCGCAACTTTGATATTGTGATTGTAGCCATTGGCCATAATATTGAGGCAAGTGTTATGACGGTGCTATTACTAAAGGAATTAGGCGCGCCCTATATTGTAGCGAAGGCCGACAGCGCTATTCATGGAAAAATGCTAGAGAAAGTCGGGGCCGATCGTGTGGTTTTTCCTGAACGGGATATGGGGCAGCGTATTGCTCATAACCTTGTGTCAACGAATGTAATCGATTATTTCGAGGTTGCGCCTGATTTAGGAATTATTGAAGTCGCTGTACCGGAAAATCTAATCAACAGTAACTTAATAGAAGCGGATCTGCGTTCACGTTATAAAATTACGATTATTGCGATTCGTCGCGGCGCTGAGATGCTATTGTCACCGGATCCCAACGAGGCTTTTTTACAGGGAGATGGACTGATTCTTGTTGGCGATAGTAGTGGTATTCAACGCTTTGAATCAGAGTATTTTTGATACTTTTGAAACGAGCGTAAGCTTTACTTATGATTTATTTTAAAATGATTATCGCTTACAATCGTTTCCTTTTTATTAAAATTTTATAAGAATTTACAAGAATTTTGGAAAATTGGCAGGTTTCTTGATCCAATTTGTATAATTATATCTATTGATCGTAAATTCCCAAAGAAAGTAGGTCCTGCTTGTGCAGATAAGAAGTGTTCGCGCTAAATTTCTTCTTACTTTAGTACCTTTATTTATGATATCCTTTGCAATTTTAGCTGGCGCAAGCTATTATTTGGCAAATCAGCACTTAACAAAGAATGTCAAAGATACGGCAGTCGCAATTGGCGAAAAGTTTTCTACGCAGATTTCAGGTGATATGCATGAACGAATGGTCCGTCTTGACGATTTAGCATCAGATCCGGAAATGCAAGCTGGTACGCGTGAACAAAAGGTAGCCATTTTGGCTGCGGCGAAAGCGCGACTTGGTTCCAATTTTGATAGCATCTTTTTTATTAATCTTGACGGAAGCGCGGTAGCTTTTGATGGTAAGGATTATAATTATAGTGATCGCGAATATTTTACAAAGGTTAAGGCTACACAAATGCCTTATAGTTCCAAACCCCTCATTTCCAGATCCACAGGAAAATTGGCGCTTGCGCTGATAACACCAGTGAAACATAATGGACAGATGATTGGTATGATTGGCGGTACAATTTCATTAGAAAAATTGTCACTGCTATTAAAAGACCTACAGTTTAAAGATACTGGCTATGGCTATTTAGCAGATAGTTCTGGCGTGGTCATTGGCCATTATAAGGTACCGGAAACGATTAACAAGTTGAACTTACTAGAGAAGAAGATTCCCCAGGAACTCAATTTTCCTGTAAAAGAAATTGATGATCGTCTGACGCAGTTATTTAAAACAGCGGTTGACTCAGGAAAAACCGTAGAGGGATCTTACCTTAGTGTGTTTGGCGATTCCAGTGTAGCTGTGTTTACGCCAATTACTTTAGACGGCGGCAATAAATGGATTATGATTGTAACGGCGCCAGAAGCGGAAGTAACGCGAGAAGCTCGTTCGCTACTTTGGTCAACCGTGATTTTATCTTGTGTATTTTTACTTATCGCAGTGATTGCAATTTTGTTTATAGTAAAACGCTTTACTAAACCATTGCAGTTTATATTGCAAGAGGCGTTGCAATTAGCGGAAGGGGATCTTAGAGAACGGTCTGCCGTAGTGCAATCGCAAGATGAAATCGGCCGTTTGGCTCAAGGTTTCTGTGAAATGCGGACAAAATTACGTCAACTTATGCAGCATGTGAAGGGGCAATCTGAAAAGGTAGCTGGTGCTAGTGAGCAACTGACGGAAAGCGCCCATCAATCTGCTTCGGCGGCAAACCAGGTAGCAGAAGCTGTGACTACCATTGCAGCAGGTACGGATAAACAGGCTGATGCGGCTGCGACTATGGCTGAAACAACTCGCTCTATTGCCGAGAGTACCGGAAATATTGTTACTTCTACTCGCTCCTTTGCCCAAATGGCCCATGAAACATCGGTGCAAGCTGAGCAAGGACGAGAAAGCCTGAATGAGGCTGTGGCAAAAATGGAAGATATTCGACTTGGTTCTGAGGCGGTGCAGACAGCGATTGGTGAGTTGGCAAAAGGATCTAATGAAATCAATGAAATTGTCAATTTGATTTCAGCGATCTCTGGACAAACGAATCTACTCGCTTTAAATGCGGCGATTGAAGCGGCTCGCGCTGGGGAGCAAGGACGCGGTTTTGCCGTCGTCGCCGAGGAAGTACGCAAATTAGCGGAAGAATCTAATCAGGCGGCTGGTAAAATCAGCGAACTGATCCGCCAAAATGATATGAATATGAAGCAAGCTATCCTCAAAACTGAGGTCAGTGTAGAAAGTATTCAAGGTGGGATTGAATCAGTCAACGGTGCTGATTTGACCTTTAGAAAAATTGTTGAGGCCGTTGTATATCTCTCACAGGAAATTCAAAAGACAGCACATGCTTTAGAAGAAACGGCAACAAAAAATGATTTACTCGTAACGGCTTCTAAACGAATTGAAGACATCAGTAAGGAAAATTCCGGGGAAACTCAGACGATTTCAGCTGCTACAGAAGAGCAATCTGCTTCGATGGAAGAAGTAGCGGCGGCTAGCCGGAGTCTGTCTGATTTGGCGAAAGCCTTAGAACAGGAAATTCAACGGTTTAAATTGTAAAGCAAATTTTAATAAATGATTAGAGCAAAGAAGCTCTCGGAGAAATCCGGGAGCTTTTTGTTCTTTTTTAAACAGACTGAGTAAAGGAGGCGTCTAAACATGGGAACGCTAACAGATATTGAATCGTTTTTGCAGGATACAGTCATTATGGTCGCAGATATTCTTAGCCTTGAAGCTGTTGTCGTAGATTGCAACTTGAAAGTGATTGTTGGAACAGGAATTTATCGTGAGGAAAGAGGAATGTATGTAGGGGAGGGGACTTTATCAGCTTACTGCATGAAGCTGCGAGAGCCTCTCTTAGTAGTCAATCCTAGACTGCATGATTTGTGCCGTTCGTGTGCGCGGCGGGGACGTTGTCCCGATGCTGCTGAAATTTGTATTCCCATTCAAGTAGAAAACCGAGTTTATGGTACGCTTATTTTACTTGCTGTCAACCAGGAGCAGCGGAGTCTACTTTTAGGGCAAGAAGTTAAATTAATACGCTTTGGCCAGTGGCTTGCCGAGATATTTAGTCAGAAGCTGATTGCTTTACAATTTGGGTCTAATCGGGAACCGGATAGAGAAAAGGCAAAACCGATCGTGTCTTTTGCTGAACTAGAACATCAAGCGCTGTTAGCAGCTTTGGCGCGTTTTGGCGTTTCTACAGCGGGAAAACTTGCTATATGTCAAGCCCTAGGCATTAGCATTGCAACCTTCTATCGTAAAGTCAAAGAGTATGGGATTAATATTCGCGATAAACAATATGAGAGGAAATGAATTTTTTAGAATTATCTTGACATTTTTTTTCTTTCAGTACAGAATAGAATTCGACAGTTTTGTTTGTTTTTATAATGCCTTATGGCGTTAATTATTGTAAAATAGAAATATATAGCAAACTTGTCGAAAGACAAGGACGCAAAGCTATTGGGTCTAAGGAAAGTATATATTCTAAGACAGCCAGGTTGCTTGATTTTTGCGGGAATTCGCCGGGGCGCCGAAAAGCACTGCGTCGAATTTTTTGCTATGTTTGCAATACTTAACAAATGAGGTAGTTGATGAACGGTAAAGATAGCAGCGAAAAAGCTGCACGCCGCAGGAAGGGAGGTTAGTTGTTAGTTTTGATTTGAGGGTCTAGCGGGACTTATCAAGCACAAAGGCGGGACGATTATGCGTGTAACAATTGGTAAACAAATTATCTTGGTATGTGTTCTTATTGTGTTGGCTTTTACGGGTCTAAATATTTATACCTATTTCCAAATTCAAAAGGTGCAGGAAGATTATGAAGGCTTATTAAAACGCAGTGTTCCTTTAGTCGTTGATATTAAAGAATTAAGTCGCGAACTGAGTACTCAGTCGGCTGAAGTCAGAGGCTTTATTTTGTCAGCGGATCCACAGTATGTTGATCGTTATGAAGCATCAAAGAAGAAAACAGCAACTGTTTTGTCGGACTTAGAGGGAAAGTTGATTACGCCTGAAGGCAAACAGAAAGTGGCCGAATTGAAAGCCTCTTTAGCTGATTACGATAAAATTGCCGAGCAAGGACTTACCCTTCGAAAGACCCAAGGCCAGGCGGAAGCGGTGAAAGCGGTTGCGGCTTCTGGCGCCAAGATTATTGCCGCCGATAAGAATATGGAAGACACTGTTAAGTTTTTAGAAGATCGTATGGAGCTGAGAAGACAGGAAACTCAAGCCGATGTAACAAAGATTCAGTCTCTCTTATTTATTCTTGACGGAATTATTCTTGTGATCGGCGCCTTACTAGCCTGGTATTTGGCTAGACGAATCTCTCGGCCGCTCAATGATGTGTCGCAGGCGGCGCAGCGCATTGCCGATGGGGATTTGGGCGTACATAATATTTCTTATCAAGCCAATGATGAAATCGCTGATATGATCCGCTCTTTTTCGCATATGCGCGAAAATCTGCGGAAGTTAGTTGGAAGTGTAGCTAAGTCAGCGCAACAAGTGGCTGCTGCTAGTGAAGAGCTGACAGCGAGCTCGAATCAGTCAGCTCAGGCCGCGACACAAGTGGCCGAAACTGTTACCTGTGTGGCTGGTGGCGCTACCAATCAATCGACAGAAATTGATAAAGCAGCCAGTGTAGTGGAAGCTATGTCGCAGGAGATTCATCAGATTACATCACATGCCCAGGAAGTGACCAAAAAATCCGAAGAAACAGCACAAGCTGCTAGCGTGGGCGGCGAAGCCGTAACACAAGCTACGCAACAAATGAATTTGATTCAAGATTCTGTGGTATCATCAGCAAAAGTAGTACGCCGTCTTGGTGAACGTTCTCAGCAGATTGGTGAATTTGTTACGATGATCAGCGGGATTGCCAGTCAGACGAATTTACTGGCGCTCAATGCGGCTATTGAGGCGGCGCGGGCTGGTGAGCAAGGACGCGGCTTTGCCGTTGTAGCGGAAGAAGTTCGTAAGCTGGCTGAACAGTCCCATGAAGCAGCAGAGAAAATTACGGGAATTATTCATGATATTCAATCCGAAACAGCTGAAGCCGTTACCGTTATGGATCGGGAAACTGATGAAGTATCTAGAGGGGCTCAAGTTATTGCTACAACAGGTGAGCGTTTTCAGTTTATTGAACGCATGGTTCTTGACTTGACGGGACAAATTGGTTCGATTAATTCGGCTGCGCAAAATCTGATGACTGCCAGTGATGACGTTGTCAATTCTGTAGAAGCCATCAGAGGCGTTGCATCGTCGACGGCTTGTGATACTCAGTCAATTTCAGCAGCGACGCAAGAACAGTCGGCTTCGATGGAAGAGATTGCTTCAGCCAGCCAAACTTTGGCGCAAATGGCTATGGAATTGCAAGATGTTGTTGCTAAATTTCATCTTTAATATAATAGTTTAGAAAGATTATAAGAGAGACTTGTCGATTTGACAGGTCTCTTTTTGCATCCATTGAATATTTTGAGGGGCAAGTGTACAATAAATACAGAAATGGATTTGACCTTTAAAGGTGGACAGAATATGAGTGGATGTTCTCAGTGGGAAGATTGTTTCAGCGAGTTAGTACAAGCAGGCTTATTACGCAGCAAAGCGACAGGGAGACCTGTTTTAGTGAGCCATAGCGAAGAATCGCCTTGGAACCTTTTGGACTTTTTTGCAAAAACCGCGGCAATACGTTCCCAGGGATTTTACTGGATGAGCGCCAGTCGGGAAGAAATGTTTGCTGGTGTGGATGCGGCTTATACGATAGAAGTGAAGGCGGAGGAAAAAAATCCCCTGACAGCAGCAGAAGCAAGGTGGCAGTCCCTTCGTGGGGATCTACTGCTATCGCCAAAAATGCAAGAATTAGATCTCAGTCCTTTATGGATTGGCGGCAGTCGCTTTGACCCGTTACGGTCCAGAGAGTTGAAGTGGGGCAAGTTTCCCGCTGCTCGGTTTCAAGTCCCGAGTTGGCTGCTGCAGGAAAAAGGCGGCAGGCGGTATCTAACAACGACTCTGCTTGTTTCTCCCGAAGATCAGGTCGATCTGTTAGTTCAGCAGAATTTGACCGTGTTCGATCGGTTAAGAAAAGCGATGAATCAAGAATCTAGCGAAATAACGGCTGAACAGTGGGATGCTTTTCCGGGAGATTATGAAGACTATATCAAAAAAGTGACCTTTTTACGCGACCAAGTCCGACAGGGTACTTTAGAAAAAGTGGTGTTTGCCCGAGAGCTGATCTTGCAGGGCGATAAAGATTTTTCCATTGCCGCGGTGTTACGGCAATTAGAGCTGAAACAAAACAACAGTTATGTTTTTGCCTTTGATTGTGGGGGCGATGTTTTTCTGGGGGCTACGCCAGAGCGTCTCACGAAACGTCGGCAAGGCATTTATTACTCAACCTGCTTAGCGGGATCAGCGCCAAGAGGTAACGATGACGCTAGCGATGAAGTTTTAGGCAGTGAGCTTCTGCACGATGCGAAGAATCGGCAAGAGCACTTTTTGGTTGTGAAACGGATTCGGCAAATTCTTGATAAGCATTGTGAAGCTCTAGATATTCCGAATGAGCCTGTTTTGATGAAATTAGCTCAAATTCAGCATCTCTATACGCCTGTTCGTGGTAAAGCTAGATCGAAGTCGTCCCTATTATCGCTCTTGGCAGATCTTCATCCGACGCCTGCTTTAGGTGGTTTGCCTGTTGCAGCAGCTGTAACTGCGATTCGCGAAAGTGAAACTTTTGATCGTGGTTGGTACGGTGGTCCGATCGGCTGGATAAATTTTGACGGCGATGGGGAGTTTGCTGTAGCACTACGCTGCGCTTTGTTGCAAGGTCGAACCGCTTCATTATTTGCTGGTGGGGGCATTGTGGCTGATTCTGATCCAGCCAGCGAATATGAAGAGACAGAAGTGAAACTTCGACCAATGATAGTTGCTTTGGGGGGCGAGTAAATGAAGCAGGAACAAGTATTAGCGACTTATCTTGGGCCCATTGTGGGAGCTTTAGCAACTGCTGGCGTAAAACATGTTGTAGTCAGTCCGGGATCGCGCTCTACTCCTTTGGCGCTGCTTTTAGCGCATCATAAACAGATCAAAGTGTGGTTGCACGTCGACGAGCGTTCTGCTGCTTTTCTGGCTTTAGGAATGGCTAAGGCGAGCCAAGAACCAGTTGCTCTCTTATGCTCTTCTGGTACAGCCGTAGCCAACTATTTACCGGCTGTAGCTGAAGCGAAACATTCACGGACGCCGCTGATTATTCTTACAGCTGACAGACCTCATGAATTGCGCGATGTAGGAGCGCCGCAAACGATGGAACAAAATCATATTTTTAGCTCTTTTGTAAAATGGTTCTGTGAACTGGCGGAACCAGCGCCGCTTCAAGAGCTTACTGCCTATGGGATTGTTGCCGCTGCGCGAGCTGTTGCTACGGCTGTAAGTAGTCCTGCTGGCCCGGTTCATTTAAATTTTCCCTTAAGAGAACCGCTGTTGCCTGATCTGGCCTTAGCTGAGTCGCTATGGAATGAAAATAACCGCAATATCGGGGTAAAGAGCGGTAAGCAATGCATTGCTGCGGCTGAGGCGGCGAAGCTTATGGAAGAACTTATGAAGCAGCCGCAAGGGATTATTGTTTGCGGACCAAGCGAGACAGAGGATGCGACCTTTGCTAAGGCGGTTACAACATTGGCGGAAACGCTCGGCTATCCGCTGCTAGTAGATCCGTTGTCGCAGCTTCGCAGTGGTTCGCACAATAAAATGATGCTTATTGAGACCTATGACGCCTTTTTGCGTGACATAGCAGTGGCTGAGACGCTGCGTCCAGAGGTCATTCTCCGTTTTGGTGCGTTGCCTGTATCAAAAAGTTTATTTCAGTTTTTGAAAAAACATAGCAGCGTCCGCCAAATTCTTGTTGATGCAACAGAGACTTGGCGTGATCCGGCGCTTACGGCAACAGAAATATTTTATAGTGATTCGAGTGAGTTTTGCCGCAGTCTTCTTAGTCATCAGGTAGAGTTGCAGTCAAAGCAAGTTACATTGCAGGCTTCGCTAGATAGAGCTAGTGCAGCTAGGACTAGGAGTGCTACTTTGTGGCAAAAAAAATGGCTTTCGATGAACAAGGCTGTACGAGCGGTTATAACAGAGGCCACAGAGCCAGGCGCGATGGCAGAAGCAATCATGACAAAAGGCGATCCAGTCGGATCTTCCTATCGTGCGCTGCTGAGCGCTCTGCCTGATGCCGCGACGATTGTAGTTGGAAATAGCATGCCGATTCGCGATTTAGATACATTTTTTCTAACTCAAGAGCCTAAGCTCTGTGTGATCGGCAATCGCGGCGTTAATGGAATTGATGGTCTTACTTCGACGGCACTAGGAGCGGCTGTTTTTTCTCAGCCTTGCGTGCTTGTTGTGGGCGACTTATCCTTTTTTCATGACTTAAACGGTCTGTTAGCGGCCAAGCTTCATGAAATTTCCTTAACGGTTATTCTTATTAATAATGATGGCGGCGGAATCTTTTCTTTTTTGCCTCAGGCTAATTTGCCAGAGCATTTTGAAGAATTATTCGGCACGCCCCTTGGACTTGATTTTTCTGCAGTTGTAGCGATGTATGGCGGGTCGTTTATTCGTTTAAAAGAGGAAAAATCTTTGCAAGATTGTTTGGCAAGAGTTTTGCCTTTGCCAGGACTTAAGGTGATTGAAGTCGAAAGTGATCGAAGTGACAATGTAGTTTGGCACAAGCAACTGTGGCAAAAAACAGCAGCTGCAGCGCGGCTTGTTTTAGAAGAGGTGTAGCGGATGCGCCAAGTTTCTGTTCGCAATGTACCTTTTGCTGTTGCTGAGGCCGGGACGGGAGAAGCAGTGGTTTTGCTGCACGGCTTTACAGGGACAAGTTTTGACTGGCAGTTGCTTATGCAGAAACTGTCAGCTCACTATCACGTGATTGCACCTGACTTAATTGGCCATGGCGCCTCTGCTGTACCTGATGATTGGTGGCGCTACTCACAGGAAGAGGCTCTTTTGGATCTAAAAGCTCTGCTGAGTCAGCTCGGTGTTCGCAAGTTTCATCTCCTCGGCTATTCGATGGGCGGACGTTTGGCATTGCGCTTTGCCGTGGAACACCCTGAACTGCTTTATTCGCTGATTTTAGAGAGTGCTTCGCCGGGATTAAAACTTCAGAAAGAACGGGAGGAACGGCAAAATAGCGATAAGGCCTTGGCTGACTGGCTGGAGCGAGAAGGCATAGAAGCCTTTGTGACGCGTTGGACGAATCTTCCACTCTTTGCTAGTCAGGCGAAATTGCCGCTCGTAACGCAACAAGCGCTCAGAGAGCGGCGGCTGAAGAATGCGCCGCAGGGGTTGGCTAATAGTTTGCGCGGCATGGGAACAGGCACACAGCCCTCGTTGTGGCCTACCCTAAAAGCTTTGCGAATTCCTACCTTACTAGTGGCTGGCGAGCTTGATCAAAAGTTTACTTGTTTGGCGAAAGCGATGGCGCAAGAATTGCCGCAAAGCTCACTGAGCCTTGTGGCGCAAGCAGGTCATACGATTCACTTGGAGCAGCCAGATATTTTTGGTGAGATCGTAACAGACTTTTTAACGAAACATCAATTTAACAAAACTGCAATTTCATAAGGAGGATTTGTAAATGAGTGAATTTGCTTGGCAATCCCAGGGAAACTATGAAGATATTTTATACGAAACCTTTGAAAACATAGCAAAGATTACGATCAATCGCCCTGAGGTCCGCAATGCTTTTCGGCCGAAAACGGTATTTGAATTGATTGACGCTTTTGCCAGAGCGCGTGATGACAGCAGTGTTGGTGTAATTATTTTGACTGGCGCCGGCGATATGGCTTTTTGTTCTGGCGGTGACCAGAAAGTACGCGGTCATGGCGGCTATGTAGGAGACGATCAGATTCCCCGCTTAAATGTACTTGATTTACAGCATTTAATTCGCATTATTCCTAAGCCTGTTATTGCAATGGTAGCTGGTTATGCTATTGGCGGCGGTCATGTACTTCACATTGTCTGCGACCTGACCATTGCCGCGGATAATGCAATTTTTGGCCAGACGGGACCGAAAGTAGGCAGCTTTGACGGTGGCTATGGCGCTGGTTATCTAGCGAGATTAGTGGGTCATAAAAAAGCGCGGGAAATTTGGTATCTATGCCGTCAGTACACGGCGCAAGAAGCATTGGATATGGGACTTGTCAATACGGTAGTACCGTTGGCCGAGCTCGAACGAGAAACGGTCCAGTGGGCCAAAGAAATTTTAGCCAATAGCCCGATGGCGCTGCGGTTCTTAAAAGCGGCTTTTAATGCAGATACAGATGGATTAGCTGGATTACAGCAGTTTGCTGGTGATGCTACGCTGCTGTATTATACAACTGACGAGGCGAAAGAAGGCCGTGACGCCTTCAAAGAAAAGCGGAAACCCGATTTTGATAAATTTACTCGGTTTCCTTAAGCGTTAGTTTTTAAAAATTTTGGAAAAAGCAACCGCTTGGTGATCGATGCCAAGCGGTTGCTTTCTCAGGAGTCGAATAAAATGACACAGGAAATCATGCAAAACTGGCTGGCAAAACGCGCCCAACTGTCGCCAGAACGGTTGGCGATTGTCGATGGTGAACTACGCTGGACTTTTCAGGAACTCTATGAAATAGTGCATAAAACGGCAAAGCGGTTACATACAGCGGGAATCCAGCAAGGTGATTTTGTCGCGCTATTGTTAACAAATTCTTTTCGCGCGCCGCAACTGATTCATAGTGTGGCTCAGGCTGGCGCGGTAACAGTTTTGCTGAATAGCCGTTTGACAGCACAAGAAATTGCCTGGCAGTTAGCTGACAGTCCGACCAAGTTGCTAATTTACGATGAGGAATTTGCGGCAGTGGCGCAGCAAGCCGTAGTTTTGACCCGGAAGATACTTAATGAAACGAACGAAGCTGAGCGAGCGTCGCAGTTTTCTTTGCTGTCATATCAGGAGCTATCAGATTTACCGGAGACAGACGTTTCTTTTGCGGCACATGTTGCCCTGTCTGATGTGCATACCCTGCTATATACTTCCGGCACGACAGGAACGCCAAAGGGCGTTTTACTCACCTATGGCAATCATTGGTGGAGCGCTGTCGGTTCGGCGTTGAATCTTGGTCTTAGTGCTTCGGATCGCTGGCTTGTTTGCGTTCCCCTCTTTCATATGAGCGGGTTATCAATTTTACTGCGGAGTGTGATATATGGAATTCCTGCTATTATCCATCGTAAGTTTTTACCATCAGCAGTGAATCAAGCGATTTTATCAGAAGGGATTACGTTAGTTTCTGTTGTAAGCGCTATGCTACTGCGACTTGTTGACGGCTTAGGCGAGAGAAGCTATCCCGCCTCGTTTCGCTGTATGCTTGTGGGCGGCGGGCCAGTGCCGCCAGAACTGTTAACACGGTGCCGCAACCAGGAAATCCCTGTATTTCAAACCTATGGCTTGACAGAAACGGCTTCACAGTTGGCTACGCTAGCACCGGAATATATGGATCAAAAGCTAGGATCGGCTGGTAAGGCTCTTTTTCCGGCTGAAATTAAAATTGTTACCGAAAGCGGCGAAGCAATGGCAGGCGAGGCGGGGGAAATTCTTGTGCGCGGACCAAGTGTTACGTCAGGCTATTTAAAAGACCGCGGCAGTGACAGCTTCTTACCTGGTAGTTGGCTCAAAACCGGTGATCTTGGCTATTTCGATGCGGCAGGCTTTCTCTATGTACTTGACCGACGGAGTGATCTAATTATTTCCGGTGGAGAAAATGTCTATCCCGCCGAAATAGAAGCAGTTCTTGTGAGACATGCCGCTGTATTAGAAGCAGGCGTAACGGCAATGGCTGATCTTATATGGGGCCAAGTTCCCGCAGCGTTTGTCGTTCTGCGCCAGGGGGCGGCGGTAACAGAATTAGAACTGCAAAGTTTTTGCCGTAGTCATTTAGCAGGCTATAAATGTCCTAAGCGAATTTATGTTATCTCGCAGCTGCCGCGCAATGGTGCCAATAAACTAGTTCGGCGTCGCTTACAGGAGCTTGTGCCAGTGATTGAAACAGGCCAACGCGGGTAAGGAGGAAAGATCATGCCAAGAGGTGTAAATATTCCACTAAAAATTCAATCCGTGACGCTGTATCATGTTCAGATGCGCTTAAAGGACTCTGTTACGACGAGTTTTGGCGCTATAAAGAAGAAAGATGCTATCCTTGTGGCTGTGTGTGATCATGATGGAATAGTTGGTTGGGGTGAAACGCCAGTTTTTGCGATTCCCTGGTATCAAGAAGAAACGATTGACACAGCCTGGCACGTACTTCGTGATTTTTTGATTCCCCGTGTTTTACAGCAACCCTTTGTTACAGTCCCAGGAATTGTCGCACTGTTTGCACCAGTGCAGCGTAATTATATGGCTAAAGCTGGTTTAGAAGGCGCCTTATGGGATTTAGCTGCTAAACGGCAGGGCTGTTCCTTAGCTGCTTTACTTGGCGGCAAGCGGCGGCAGGTTCCGGTTGGTGTCGTAGTCGGATTAAAGACGACTGAGACCGAGTTATTACATAAGATAGCGGCGTACCAACAAGCCGGTTATCAAAAAATCAAGCTGAAGATTAAGCCAGGCCAGGATCACAGCGTGATTGCCGCTGTGCGCAAAGTATTCCCGCTACTTTCTTTAGCAGTTGATGCCAATGGCGCTTATAAAGCTACCGACGCTTTTTTTGATGAAGTGGATCAATGGCAGCTAACGATGATTGAACAGCCCCTTGTCCCAGGCGATCTATTAGGTCACAGCAACCTTCAAGCTAGGCTAAAAACCCCGCTTTGCCTTGATGAAAGTATTGCTTCTTTTCATGATATCGAACTAGCCCTTGCTTTAAAAAGCTGTCAAATTATCAATATTAAATTGAGTCGCCTTGGCGGACTCAGTGCGGCAAAAGCGGCTCATGATTTATGTGCGAGTCAGAGAATTCCTGTATGGTGCGGCGGGATGTTTGAAACAGGTGTTGGTCGGGCTCATAATATTGCACTCGCTTCTTTGGACGGTTTTACGCTTCCTGGCGATTTATCGGCTTCAGAGCGGTACTGGAACTTTGATATTATCGAACCGGAAGTGACTGTTCATCAAGGTGAGGTAGTTGTACCAACAGAACCTGGCATTGGTTTTGGTGTGTCAGAAGAAAAACTCAAAAAGGTTACTTTAGCTAAAGCTGTATACTCTTAGCCACGAATGGTTTGTTTGACGCTTTTTTGTATTTTTTAGCGGAAAAAATCAAAGGAAAAAAGTAGTTTGGCGCTTTTTTTTGTATTATAATTAGAGAACGGTATCAACAAATTTTAGTCCCGAGAAAAGCGAATAAACGACGACTGCCAACAATATATGACGTCGGTTGCTAGCGGTAAGATGAAAGAAAGACGGGGTGTCTATTTTGCTTCCTAGCCAAACATGCAGCATTAGACAAGCGCAACCGGGAATGAAGTTAGCCAAAGCGGTTCTGACGGAAACTGGAGTCGTTTTATTGAATGCCAGGGCAATTTTGACAGATTCATTGATTCAAACATTAAGCAAACGCGGTATTTCTGAAGTTGTTGTCGAACAAGAGAAGCCAAGTACGGTCGAGGATGCTTTGACCGCAGAGCGGCAACGGTTTATCGATGTGCGAAATCAGATGATTACAGCTGTTGCTGAAGTTTTTCAGGATATAAGTCGGTTGCAGCCGCTTCCTGTGACCAAACTAGAAAATTTGGCAGATTCATTGCTACTGCCTCTGTTGGAGCGATCTAATATTATTTTCCCTTATTTACATATCATGGATAATAGGGGGGAGTATTTATTTCGCCATAGTGTCAATGTGGCGGTACTATCAGGGATTTTGGGCGCATGGCTTAAGTGGCCGCAGGAAGATTTGCGTGATCTGGTGTTAGCAGGTCTGTTACATGATGTGGGAAAGGTGTCGATTCCTAGTCCGATTTTGGATAAGCCCGGAAAATTACTTTCCTATGAGATGGAAATTATGAAATTTCATGCTCAACTAGGTTTTGATTTAGTCAAAGATTGCAATCAGCTTTCTCCGGCTGTTAAAGAAGGCGTTTGGCAGCATCATGAGCGGATTGACGGTACTGGTTATCCGCAAAAACTGGTGGCGGAGGCGATTAGTCCGATTGGTAAAGTCATAGCTGTGGCCGATGTTTATGATGCGATGGTTTCCCGCCGTGTTTATCGGGAGCCCTTGTCTCCCCTTGTAGTTATGAAGGAAATCTATCAAGCCATGTTTAGTTCGCTTGATGCAAAAATTTGCTTAACTTTTCTGGAACAAGCGGCCAAAAGCCTGATTGGGTCTTGCGTAAGATTGAGTAATGGTTTGCTCGGCAAATTGGTTTATATGAATTATGGCAGCTTAAATCCACTGATCGTACAACTGGATTCCGGGGAATGTCTTTGTTTGGAACAATGTAATTTAAAAATTGCTGAGATAGTAGTCTAGCGCTTGTCGTAGTGCCAGGCCAGAACAAACTGTTCTGGCTTTTTCTTTTTGACTGCCCTTGTCGCTATTTAGTGCTATACTGAAAGCGTTAAGTCTGTTGTTGAAGGGGTTTAAACTATGTTGTCTAAATATCATTTGTTGTTGCTTTTGACCAGCTTTTTATGGTCAGGCAGTTTTATTGTTGGAAAAGTTTTAGTAAATCATGCGTCACCTATCACGTTAACGATTTTGCGTTGGGGGCTTTCCCTGTTGTTTCTGCTTCCTCCGTTGTTATATGGTCAAAAGAAAATGGTTCCGCCACGAGGGGCTTTGTGGCCGCTCTTTGGTATGGGAGTTACGGGAGTTCTGTTGTTTAATGTACTTCAATTTTGGGCTTTGGCTAAGACCACAGCTATGAATGTTGGACTTATTTCGACGTTAAACCCCTTATCAATTGCTTTATTCGCCTCCTTGTTTCGCTATGATAAGCTACGACCATCGCAAATTGCGGCCATGCTGCTTTCTTTGGCCGGTGTAATTCTTGTTATTTCTAAAGGAAATTTACAGCAACTTTGTCACCTGCAATTTAATGAAGGTGATTTATGGATGGTTGCTGCTGTGAGCGTATGGGGGCTTTATTCCATATTTACCAAAGCAGCAATGCAGTATGTAACACCGCTTGCTGCTACGTTTTATTCCGGTCTGTTCGGTTTTTTGCTGCTTCTGCCTTTAGCCGGACCTGATTTTGCGATTGATCAAGCTGATGGCGCTTTTTGGGGCGCCATGCTTTATATGAGCTTTCTTTCTACTGTTTTATGTATGTTTTTCTGGAATTTGGGAGTCCAGAAAGTGGGCGCCACAACGGCGGGGGTTTTTTTGAATTTTAATCCGATTTTTACGGCAATTATTGCTTTTTTATTATTGGGAGAATCTTTAACACTGTTACAATCTGCCGGGACGGTTATTGTAGTAGGCGGCTGCTATCTTTTTTCACGGTTTAGCGGGAAAAAATAAGACGATCTTTTGTAGAGAGTTACTAGAATTTATTTGATTTTTTGGTGAATCGGCACATAGAGATTCCCGATTATCTTTGTTATAATAAAATTAAGTTGATGAGCAATGACGCTACAGCGCAAAGGGCGCTTAGCGTCTTTTTATTAACTGACCGAAAAAGGGAGGCTTTAGACTATGGTTGTCAAGCTGGCTGATTTATTGCGGCTTCCGGCCCTAAAAGAATGTAAGCTTGTAGCTGGCAACAGCGGTCTTGAGCGAGTGCTTCATTGGGCTCATGTTTTGGATTTGCCTGATGTCATGGAATGGGTACAAGGCGGCGAGCTATTATTTACGACCGGGATTGGCATGCGGGGTAATCTTGCTGATTTACCTGATATTGTTCGTGCCTGCTACGATAAAGAAGTAGCGGGCCTGGTGATCAATGTAGGTCCTTATATTCAAACAACACCGCCAGAGGCGTTAGCAGCAGCCGATGAGTTGGGATTTCCGATTTTTGAGCTGCCCTGGGAAGTGAAACTCGCTGAAGTGACGCGGTCGATTTATAATTTTATCGCTGCCAAACAAATTGAAGAAAAGTCGGTTCAAGACATTTTGGAAAATATTCTTTATGGCAGCGGGGAAAATCATGAACATCTCGTGGCGCGGGCGGCTTCTTGTGATTACGATTTGACCCAGACGTATCAGATTATGATTGTAAAATTCGAGCACTTTTCAGCCTATTTATCAGAAATTAGGGCCCTTACGGAGCATCATATTTTAGTTATTAAACTGCAAATGCAAAAGCTCATTCAAACCGTATTCGAAAAGAGAGGGAAAAAGGCGTTATGCCTGATTCGCCTTGATACAGCCCTCATTATGCTACCGACGACGCGTAGTTTTGAGGAGCAGGAGATTACTCGAAGTTTAGCGGAGGAGATCTCTCAGGAATTTCAGCTTCAATTTGCCGGGCTGAAATTACGACTTGGCTGGGGGCATCCCTTTGAGGACATCCGTCAAGCGAGAAAAGGTTTGGCTCAAGCGGAACAGGCTATGCGGGTTGCACAAACGATTTCAGGGACGCATAAATCAATGGGCTTTGATGAAATCGGCTTTTATAAAGTCTTATTTAATGTACAGGATCGTAGTGAACTAGAGGGATTTCGCAGCGAAGTTCTTGCTTTGCTGCTAGCTTATGATGAAAAGCATGGCGCTGAGCTTGTCAATACGCTCACGGTATTTCTTGAGGAAAATGGAAACTTTGTTCGTGTTTCAGAGCGACTCTTTATTCACCGCAATACACTCAAATATCGTCTGCAAAAGATTGTGGAGATTACCGGACGAAATTTAAGCGATCCTAAGGATCGCATGCTGTTATATTTTGCAACAATCGTGCATCAATTTTTATATTTGTAAGGCCTAGTAGGGAAGTTCAAATCATTTTTATAGATCAAAGGAGTGGCTGGATATGAGTAAAGTGTATAGCAAAGACGAAATGCAGGAGCTTGTAGAATTGCACAAAGAACATTTATGGCTTCATATTACGAACCATAGCGCTTTTGAAAATCAGGATCCGCCGATTATGGTCGCCGGCAAGGGGGCGATGATTCAGGATATCCAAGGTCGAGAATATCTTGACGGTTTGTCTGGTGGGGTTTGGTGTGTAAATGTCGGCTATGGCCAGGAAGCAATTATCACTGCTATTACGGAACAGCTGAGAGAGTTGCCTTATTATGCTGGTTCTATGGGCAATCCTCCTTATATTCGTTTGGCTAAAAAATTAGCGGAGTTGTCACCTGCTACGCCACGAGCCTATATTGCCAACAGCGGCTCTGAAGCCAATGAAAAAACCTTTAAAATTGCCAGACAGTATTTTAAATTGAAGTATCCAGAAAAAAATAAACATAAAATCATTTACCGTCATCGCGACTATCATGGCAGTTCCATTGCCGTCCTAGCTGCTACTGGTCAAGAAGAACGCAAGAGCGGCTACGGTCCTTTCCCAGCAGGTTTTGCTGAAATGCCTCACGCTCTTTGTTATCGCTGCCAATTTGGCAAGACTTATCCTAGCTGTAATGTGGAATGTGCTCACGCTCTCGAGAAGGTCATTCAGAGCGAAGGACCTGATGAAGTGGCAGCTGTCATTTTAGAACCGATTACGGCCGGGGGCGGTATTATTGTTCCTGTACCAGAATATTATCCGATTATCCGTGAAATCTGTGATAAGTATGAAGTTTTGTTAGTTATGGATGAAGTCGTAAATGGCTTTGGTCGTACCGGCAAGATGTTTGGTTATCAGAATTATGATTTTGAGCCTGACATGATTACCATGGCCAAAGGCTTAGCAAGCTCCTATATGCCGATTTCGGCAGCTCTTACGAAACAGTTTATCTTTGAACAATTTAAAGTAGATGCAGCCGATACGCTTGGCTATTTCCGGGATATCAGTACCTTTGGCGGCTGCGCTGCCGGCTGTGCTGCGGCGCTTGCCAATATTAAAATTATGGAAGAAGAGAAGCTTGTGGCCAATAGTGCGGCGATGGGAGACTATCTACTAGAAAGCCTGAAGGAGTTAGAAGCATTACCGCATGTAGGCGAAGTTCGCGGCAAGGGACTTTTCCTGGGGATTGAATTAGTGGAAGATAAGAAAACTAAGGCGCCTTTGCCGGAAAAATATTTAGCTCAGATGGTTGCTGAAGCTAAGGCTGACGGAGTTATGATTGGTCGTATGTCCCGCAGCGTACCGCAGTCTAATAATGTTTTGACCGCTGCGCCGCCGCTTATTATCACGAAGGAAGAAACAAAACGACTCGCCGATACTTTCCGTAAGGTTGTTACGAATTTTCATAAATAAACGAAGATAGTATAAGGAAATAGCGATAAAAAAGAGGTATCCGTCATGGCGACTAGGATTGATTCACCATGATTTGGATACCTCTTTTTGCAAGTTGCTTTAAGCACATTCAGAAGCTGTAATTGGCGCTGGATCAAGGAGATAAGTCAGTAAGAAAACACCGACGCAGGTAACCCATTCGAGATAGATTACATGAGGGAAGATTCTCACAGCTGGTACGAACTGCCAGAGAACTAACACGATAACTCCTGCCAAAATGGTATTGAAGGCAGAGTTTTTTCGGCAGAATCCAGGGGCGAATAGTGTAAAGAGGACAATGACGCTAAAGGCTGCTGTCAAGCTAAGACCAACCATTAAGGTACTGATAATGCCGCTGATTGTCATAGCGAGCAGTAAGGTGAGAATTCCTAGACTTAGTACGGAAAGTTTCGTGATGGCTAAGAAGTTCTTTTCGCTCACGTCAGGATTAATGAATTTTTTATAAATATCTTGTGAGAAGAGGGTGGCTGAGCTTAATAACAAGTTGCAGGCTGTCGATACATCAGCCGCCCAAAGTGCGGCAAGGGTCAAACCCGCCAAAACGGGATTCAGCGACATAATCGTCATCGGCAGGGCTAAAGCGGGGCTGGCGTCAGGAAACATAGTTTTCGCAATGACGCCGAGCATAGCGCTGACAAAACCAATCGGCAGCATCATGAGACCGCCAATAATAAAACCGCGCTGAGCTGTTTGCACGTTTTTGGCCCCGAGGGAAATCTGGATGATACTTTGGAGCGAAAGATTGACTGTAACGAGCACGAGAATCCAGCTTAAAATACCGATGGGACCGACACCGTCAAAAAAGCTCATGTAAGGAATATTAGACGGCAGTTTTAGCTGAATCATATCAAAGCCGCCGGAATAGTTGATACTGACAATTGTCGCTAAGATAATGCCGATATATTTGAGACTTACGTTTAAAACATTAGATAAGCTGGCTGACCACATGCCGCCGATGGAGGTAATGCCGATAAATACGACGGCGCTTGTGAGCATGCCGGTGGTGAGAGTGAACATTTCAGGCATGAGAGCGCAGAGAATGCTGCCGCCAGCAATATATTGGAGCGACATGACTACAAGCTGAATGAGAATTTGACAGGCAATACCTGCAATCATGCCTTTAGTATCATAATAACGGCCAAGCAGTTCAGGAATCGTGGTAATGTTTAACTGGCGATATTTCTTGGCAACGACAAGACCCATCACAATCGCGCCGATGCCCCATGCTGTGGTATACCAGCCTGCTGACAAACCGACTTTATACGCTTGTTCGGCTACCCCGATAGTAGATGCGCCGCCGACGGCAAGACCGACGATGGATACGGTAATTAACGGTGTCGTAAGCTGGCGACCTGCCAGCACGTAGTTTGTAGCACTACCAGCGGAGCGCCGCTGAGCAAAATAACTGATGAGGAATAATACGCCTATATAGATACACACAATGAGGAAGGGAATACTCATGGGAAAAGCCTCCTTTGAATTTGTTTTTTCTTTTATGCCGGCCATAAAAGAAAATCGCCCCTCTGCCGAGGGACGATAAATTACCGTGGTACCACCCAAATGAAATCTTATAGATAAAATAAAAAGCGGTACCGAATAAGGGGCGAAATGCCGCGGTACCACCCTGAATTTATCATAAAGATCACTCTAAAGTCTTATAACGCAGACAAAACGGCCAGACCTACTTTCATTTCAGTCCGCAGTTCAAAAAGGAACTTCACCGCCAAGCTTCAACTGGTTTGCACCAACCACCAGTTCTCTGAATGAAACAATGGGAGCTACTTTCTTTTATCATTACTGATCTCATATGAGTTTGTGATTTAGATTATAACCATGGAGAGAACGAATGTCAATAGGTGAAGAACATATTTTTCTATTTTGTTACGAAGAAAGTTGTTTTTTGAGTTTCAATCGAAAAATTGTGCCAGAGCTGCCTGTTTCTACTTCAATTTTTGCTTCATGGCGCTCGGCAATGCGGTAGCAAATCGGAATGCCGAGACCGGTTCCGTTGTTTTTTGTCGTCATAAAGGGAGTACCAAATTTGGTGAGGACTTCCGGGGGAATTCCCGTGCCATTATCTTTAATTTCCAGGATTACCTGGTCTAGATCAAGGTAGGTTTTGATGATGATGTTTCCTTTATAGGAAATTGCGTCAAGACCGTTGCGAACAATATTTAAGATGTATTGTCTGATTTCATTTTCATCAAGCTGAATTTCAGGAATATCATTTAGCTCTAAGGTAATTGTTTTTCCGGCGCCAAGAGCATCCGCCTGAAGCAAGGGATAAATCTTGGAGATGATCGTATTTAAATCATGACGAGCCAGATCAATCTTTTTATTTTTGGCGAGGGATAGAAATTCAGTGATAATCGAATTGGCTCGGTCTAATTCTTCAATCATTAGATCAAAATATTCGCGCTGCGAGGTGAATTCTCGTTTGGCTTGGAACATTTGCAAAAAACCACGCACTGTCGTAAGGGGATTACGAACTTCATGCCCCAGACTAGCCGCCATTTCACCAATTAAATTCAGATGATCTAGGCGGGTAACTTCTTTTTCTAATCGGATATGCTCCGTAATGTCATTGATTACGCAAAGTAAGCAAGGTTCTTCATTGATTTCTAAAAGTTCTACAGAGAAAAGGCCGATTTTTTCCGCACCACTCTTAGTCAGAAAAGGAAGTTGTAGATTGTAGACTGCCTTTTTTTCTTCCATTACGCGAAACAGACAGGCCTCTAGTTTTAGGCTTAAGTGAAGTTCAAGCAGGGTTTGGCCGAGAATTTCATTCGATTCATATTCAAAAGTATTTAAAAAGCTTGTGTTTACATCAAGAAACAAGTGGTTTTTCCAAGAAAAAATGCACATCGGTACAGGGCTTTCTTTGAAAGATTTCATGAATCGTTCTTCGGAAAGACGCAGCGTTTGTTCAATTTGCCGACGTTCTTCAATTTCCTGTTGCAATTTTTCATTGATGGCCTGGATATTTTTTTGTAATTTCATTTCCATTTTCTGCTCGACCAATTGGGTGGCAAAGGAGCGAGAACGATCATATTCCTTGATATAGTACGTAATCAGCACGGCAATAAAGGCGATATTAGCCCAAAGTATCAGGGCTAGACTGATCGCAATATCGCCAAAACGGCTAAAAGCATCGGCATAGGGAACGATGACTTCTGGATAGTTATATTCAAGTACAATCATGGTTAGCGTCATTCCCACCAGTGCTAAAAAGGCGAAACAACGTTGTTTGCCCCGTAATAGGGCTGTTATAATGGAAGAAAAAAATAAGATAAAATAAGCTGCTACACCGGAGCTGCCACCGTTATAAATCCATAAGATGGGTGTAAATAAAAAAATACAAATGATAGTGAGAATAAGCATAGCCGCAGAATATTTCCGTTTGATAAAAGAAAGGTAATAAATAAAAAGGCTTAAGAGACCGCATCCAAAGCTGATACTGATCAGCACAGGGCCTAGCGCAAGGACAATATTGCCGATTCCACTTAAAACAGAAAGAATTACCGAGAAAATCAGCACCACATTCAGTAGACGGTGCTGGATCGAAAAAGATTCGTCTTCACCAACTAGTTTATTAAAGAAATGATTCATAGATTTACACCATCACTATTATTAAAATAATAAAAATAATCATATTTAAATGTAAACAATTCATGACAAGAGTCTGCTTTTCCTGCACGAAATCGACGAAAAATAAAAGAATATAACAAAATAGTAGGAGGGAAAAATGCAGCAAAAAGAGCTGTTGAAATCGATTCAGCCTGTTATTTTAGCTGGCGGTAAGAGCAGTCGCATGGGGGAGAATAAAGCGTTGCTTCGTTTGAATGGCCGGAGCCTGATTGAAATTATTAGCGGAAAATTACAGCAAATTTTTACCGAAAAGCCGCTGATTGTTACAAATACACCCAGTGAATATGCCTTTCTTGCTTTACCTATGGTTAGCGATACTTATCAGGAGCGCGGTCCGCTTGGCGGTTTAGAGGCGGCGCTCTGCTGGTCTAAACAATCGACTTTATTTGTTGCAGCTTGCGATATGCCATGTGTAGATGTCACCTTAGTTAGGCAAATGGCAACGTTTTGCAGCGCCTACGACGCGGTGGTTCCTTGCAGTGGCCACGGGATGCTGGAACCGCTGCAGGCTTTTTATACAAAAGCCTGCTTGCCGGCAGTAACTCGCTTGCTCCAGATGGAGCAGGGGCGGATGGTGCTGTTATTGCAACAGGTAAATACGTATTACTTTCCAACTCAAGCGGGACAGAATCGGGAGCCGGCGTTTAATTTTGTGAATGTCAATACGAAAGACGATTGGCTGCAACTGAAGCAAAAGTGGTGAAAATAGCGAAAACGGTCAAATTTGTTTAAATTTGCCGAAATGGGGAAAAAAGAACAGGAATCTGCTTATATTTATGGAACTAATTAAGAAAGTTATCGCTTGCTTTTTCGGTCATAGCTAGAATGGAAAGCAGGGAGAGAAAAAGATGATCAAAGCAGCCATGAGAAATATTTGGGGATTGATGCCGCCGCTGCTACGCAGTATTAGCGGCGGAATTGCGCTACTAGGCCTCTTTCTGATCACTCTGTTGTGGCTTATTGTTTTTGGAAAGCTTGGCCAGGAAAAAGAACATGCTATTCAATCTGGCAAGGAAAATGCCGCGAATTTTGCTCAGATATATGAAGAAAATGCCTTGCGGACGATCAAATCGGCCGATCAATTTGCTTTGTTTTTAAAGTATCAATATGAGCGTGATGGCCGTCAGGTAGATATGTCGCCGTATTACAGCAATGGTCCTTTTCAAGTAGAACCTTATATTTTGCTGAGTCTGGCTGATGAACGCGGCAATTTGATTGCAAGCAATCAGCGTCCCTTTGTGTTTTCGAATATTGACGATAGAGAGCATTTTCTGATTCATAAAAATCCTGATGCGCCACAACCGTTTGTAAGTCAGCCTGTGCTAGGCCGTTCTTCCGGTAAATGGTCCATTCAGGTGACACGGCGATTAAATAAATCAAGTGGCGACTTTGCCGGCGCTGTAATCGTTTCTTTAGACCCCTTTTATTTTACGAATTATTATAATCGCGTTCATCTCGGCGAGGGGGCATCTGTTGCTTTAATTGGCATGGACGGAATTATTCGCGCTTGGCAGAGCAACCATCAGGCGTTGATTGGCATGAATGTAAAAAACTCCAAAGTTATGGAGTTGGCTGCCCGTTCGCCTGAGGGGCAATATATTGCCACTAGCACTGTTGACGGTGTAAAACGAATTTATGCTTATCGGACGTTGCCTGACTATAGCTTATTGTTGATTGTGGGTTTGTCAGAGCAAGAAGTGTTGGCCGAATTTTATGAACAGCAGCGAACTTATTTTCTTATGGCTTCCCTGTTAAGTTTTTTGATTTTTCTTTTTTGCAGCCTGCTTATTGCTATGCAGTCTGTACGGCAGCGGGGCGATAAAGTGCGGCTCGCCTTATATAAGATTTCTGATTTAGGCAATCGTTCGGAAAATTTGATTGATTTTTATGCTGAGTTAGATCAGATTATGGTAGATCTTATGGGAACTAAATATTTTTATATTGCCTTGTATAACGAAAAAAGTCAAGTGATTACCCATTTAGGCAAGGTTGGCGCTGCAATTGATAAAACCTTGAAGGGGCGCGATCAAGGGTTGGTGCGTTTTGTCTTAGAACAAGGGGAATCTTTATCTTTAGGCGCTGAACAGTGTCGTCAGTTCTTACAAGCCCGGTCAGGTCGAGAGGCCGTTCCAACGCAGTGGTTTGGTTCTCCCTTAAAGGCCGGAGATCAATCGGTATTTGGTATTATGGCTGTTTATTCGTTTAAGAAGACTTTTACTTTTTGGCAGGAACGGCGCAACGAAGCGATCTTTGATTTATTAGCCAATCAAGTGGCTATTACCATTGAAAAGCAGCGCGCGGCAGCCGCTTTGCGCAAATTATCGAGTGTTGTGGAGCAAAGCCCGGTCGCTGTTGTCATTACCGATACGAAAGGCGCGATTGAATACGTAAATCCTGATTTTTCTTTGCTTACAGGTTATGAAGCAGATGAAGTTCTGGGGGAAAATCCGCGGTTGTTAAAATCAGCCGTAAGTGATAAAGAAATGTTTATGGCTCTATGGGAATCTTTACAGCAAGGCCGCATTTGGCAGGGGGAAATTTGTAATAAGAAGAAAGATGGTTCCCTTTATTGGGCGAGAATGGTCATTTCACCTGTACGGAATGCGGCAGGAACGATTACGCATTTTGTTGGTATTCAAGATGATATTACGCGGCAAAAAGAGCTTGAAACTGTGTTGTTGCAGGCGAAAGAGGCAGCAGAAGCGGCAAGTAAAGCAAAGAGTACCTTTCTTGCCAGCATGTCCCATGAAATTCGTACGCCCATGAATGCAATTCTTGGCTTCGTACAGCTACTGGAACATGATGAAACGTTGTCAAACCAACAACGGCAGTATTTAGCAACGATCAGTCGTTCTGGTCGGCATTTATTGGCAATTATTAATGATGTATTGGAAATGTCTAAGATCGAATCAGGCCGGATTATGCTTAAACCGGAAATTTTCAATTTAGCTGAGCTGATTCGCGCTGCCGAAGAGGTACTGCGCCTAAAAGCAGAAAGTAAGGGGCTTTCTTTTGTAGTTACTTATCCTGAAACAGCGGAAACCGCTTTTGTTGCTGCCGATGTGGGCAAGTTGCGGCAGGTTTTGATTAATTTACTGGATAATGCTATCAAATTTACGAAAGTTGGCGAAGTGAAACTTTCCGTCAAACTAGAAACGGCAGCCCAAGATTTTTTAAGGGTATTCTTTGCCGTAGCTGACAGCGGTCCAGGCATTACACCGCTAGAGCAAGAACAGCTCTTTCAATCTTTTGAGCAGACGCAAGCTGGGCGTGAAGCTGGCGGTACGGGGCTTGGATTAGCTATTAGCCGTGAATATGTCCGAAAAATGGGCGGCGATATTACCATTGACAGTGAAGTTGGTCGCGGTAGTACTTTTTCTTTTAATCTACTCCTGAAATTGGAGGCTGCTGATATAAAGGTGCAGTCGGAAAATAAGGGGATTGTTATCGCTTTAGCACCCGGTCAGCCTAAGTATCGTATTTTAATTGTTGATGATGTAGATTCGAATCGGTTGCTATTAAAGCAGATGCTAGAAGGCGTTGGCTTTGTTACAAAAGCCGCTGGCGATGGCGAGGAAGCTGTACTGTTATTTAGCCAGTGGACGCCTGATTTGATTTTGATGGATATCGTCATGCCTCGCATGGACGGTTATGAGGCAATCAGGCAGATTCGCAGTCAAAAGGACGGTAAAACAATACCGATTCTTGCTGTTACCGCCAGTGTATTTGAAGAAGAACGACAAAAAATGATAGCTGCCGATGCGAGTGATTGTTTACGCAAACCAATTCATCGCGGTGAACTTTTTGATAAAATTGCGAAGCTTTTGCCAGTACACTATCTGTATCAAGACGAAAGTATTGCGGCAGAAAAACACGAAGAATCATTAGCAGAGGCAGCGATTTACGAATCGCTGGCCGGACTCGATTCTTCCCTGCGGCAAAAACTAGAAAGAGCTACGATTGAGGGCGACTATTATTTGCTATTAGAACTCATCGACGAAATACAAACAAGTGAGGCTGCTTTGTCTAAAAGCCTAAAAAGTCTGGTACAGCAGTTTGAGTTTCAACGGCTTCTCGATATTTTGACAGGGAAAGGAGCTTGATTATGGAGGAAACGCAGAAAATGACACAAGGAACCATTCTAATTGTCGATGATATGCCAGCTAATTTAGAACTTTTAGCAAGTATGTTAAAAGACAGAGGCTATCAAGTCAGGGTTGCGCCTAGCGGCGCTTTGGCGCTAAGGGCCATGGCCAGTCATCAGCCTGATTTGCTGCTGATTGATATTAATATGCCGGAAATGAATGGCTACGAATTGTGTCGGCAGATTAAAGCGAAAGAAAAATGGCGTTCAATACCCGTTATTTTTATTAGTGCTTTAAACGAAACGCTCGATAAAATCGAGGCTTTTCAGGTTGGCGGCGTCGATTATGTGACAAAACCCTTTCAGTTTGCAGAAGTAGAAGCACGGGTAGCCACGCAACTTCAACTGCATCGCTATCAACAGGGGCTGGAGCGGCTCGTCGCAGAAAAAGTACAAGAAGTTGTGGAAGCGCAGATGGCTACGATTTTTGCTTTAGTAAAACTGGCTGAATCACGCGACGACGATACTGGCTGTCATCTTGAACGGGTGCGCCATTTATGCAAACTCTTAGCCGAGACTCTTTATGAAAATGGCGCCTATCAACCAGAATTGAGTCAGAACTTTATTAACAATATTTATCAAGCCAGTGTACTTCACGATATTGGCAAGGTAGGGATTTTAGATTATATCCTGCTGAAACCAGCGCCGCTTTCGGCAGAGGAGTTTGAAGTAATGAAAACCCATACTACCCTTGGCGCTACTACGCTGCGGGCGGTTCATGACCAATATCCGCAAAACGAATTTATTAAAATGGGCATTCTCGTTGCGGCAGGTCATCATGAGAAATGGGATGGCAGCGGTTACCCCTGCGGTTTGGCTGGCGAAGCAATTCCGCTTGCTTCTCGAATTATGGCGCTTGTCGATGTTTATGACGCCTTGCGGTCGAAACGCTGTTATAAAGAAGCTTTTTCGGCGGAAAAAAGTCGCAATATTATTTTAGCAGGAAAGGGAACTCATTTTGATCCAAAGCTTGTTGACACTTTTTTGGCGATTGAAGACCAGATTCTGCTACATTATCAAGAGTAGGTGAAGGAATGACTTATAGCTATAGAAAAGGCTGCCAAGTTAGTTGGGCGGCGCTTATTTTATTATGTTTTCTAGTTGCAATGACTAGTTTAGCTCATGCCAGTGCTGCGAATCAGCCGCGCCATATTGTTTTATCATGGTCAGAGCACCCGGAAACGACGCAGACGATTACTTGGCAGACGCAAGCGGAGTCGTTTGATACAACGGTGCAGTTTCGGGAGGCCGCTAAAGCCGGAGATGGTTGGCAAGAGGAGGCAAGGGAAAGTGTTTCCACGGTTTTCTTTGCCAATAATGTCGATAACCGCTACGTACATCGCACGGTGTTACAGAACTTAAAGCCTGACTGTACTTATCTATACCGTGTTGGAAGTTCCGATCAGTGGAGTGAAACCTCATCTTTTACAACAGCGCCAGCCATAAAAAAACCTTTTTCTTTTTTGCTCTTTGGCGATTCCCAAAGCTTTGATTACAGTATTTGGCGTAAAACGCTGTTAACAGCATGGGCGCACCAGCCACAAGCTGCTTTTTTTATCAATGTAGGTGATCTTGTCGATACCGGTCAGGATATTCGCGAATGGGACGCTTGGTTTGACGGTGCGAAAGGCGTTATTGATCGTATCCCGGCTATGCCAGTAACAGGCAATCACGAAATGTATACTGTGGAGCGCCGATTTTCCCGGCCTATTTATTTTACGACTCAGTTGTCGTTGCCACAAAACGGTCCGGAGGAAATGAAGGGGCAAGTCTATTCTTTTGATTACAGTAATGTACATTTTATCATGCTTGACAGCCAATTTGGCGAAGAAAGATCCTTGATTCCGGCTATGTCTGAATTGGAAAAGCAGTGGCTGGAACAAGATTTGGCCGCTAGTAAGCAGCCGTGGAAAGTTGTGGTACTCCATAAGCCGCCTTATAACAATAAAAGCAGCGAGAGCACGGAGGCTTTGCGCCGCGCTTTTGTTCCGCTCTTTGAAAAATATCAAGTGGATGTAGTGTTTAGCGGTCATGATCATGTTTATGCTCGGACCTATCCCCTAGTTGGCGGTGAATTTGTTTCTGAAACACAGCAGGGAACGATTTTTGTAGCTTCCGGCCGTAGTGGCACAAAAACGTACCATACGACAGTTGCTAAGGAATGGAATACCTTTTTTCATAATCCTGTAGACGAACCGAATTATCTTACGATTCACGTAGATGGATCGCATTTGACGATACAAGCGATGGCAGTAAGCGGAGTGCTTCTTGACAGCTTTTCAATTACTAAGGCGGTCCCTTAGCGAATAGGCCGTTTTTCTTCGTAAAGTTTTGTTTAAAAATTGGCGAAGAATGCGAAAAGAAGCGCATTTCACCTTGTTATTTTCTGTAAATGATGATAAGATGACCAAATGAAAATACCGTAAAAGGAGGTAAGACTATGGCGTTTTTTTCTGTAAACGTACCGAAAAGTCGGTTTCGTTTGACTGATGCAGCTGTCTTAGTAGTTACCTTTATGATTTTTTATTTTACAATTCGTCTCGGTGCGGGAATGAACGCCCCCTTTATACCGGAAACAGCGGGAACGATTTCGCTTGATCCAGCCATGCTGCCTTACTATGCCGGGCGATCTTTGTTGCGGATGTTTATTGCTTTTGGCGCATCCCTTATTTTTGCTCTCGTTTATGGTTATGTTGCTGCCAAAAATAGTTTGGCTGAAAAGATATTGATTCCCCTCTTAGATATTTTGCAATCGATTCCTGTTTTGGGCTTTTTATCAGCGACAATTACCGCGTTTATTGCGCTATTTCCTGGTAGTCTTCTCGGTGTAGAGTTAGCTTCGATTTTGGCTATCTTTACGGGACAGGCCTGGAATATGACTTTTAGCTTTTATAATTCGCTTGTAACGATTCCGAAGGATTTACAAGAGGCATCGCGCATTTTTCACTTAAATTGGTGGCAACGTTTTGTCAAGTTAGAAGTGCCTTTTGCTATGATCGGCTTAGTTTGGAACAGTATGATGTCCTTTGGCGGCGGCTGGTTTTTCTTAGCGGCCAGTGAAGCGATTAGCGTGCTAGGGCAGAATATTCGTTTACCTGGCGTTGGGTCTTATTTGGCTACAGCCATCGAAACAGGCGATGTAACTGCTATTTTTTATTCCATTATTACGATGGTACTCATGATTTTATTAGTAGATCAGCTTTTCTGGCGACCATTGATTGTTTGGAGTCAGCGTTTTAAAATAGAAATGACGCAATCAAGTGATGCGCCTACTTCTTTTGTTTATGATGTTTTATACCGTTCTTTTGTTGTAGCGTTTTTGGTAAAATATCTCTTGCGACCTATCGGGCATTTCTTTCATCGAACCATGAATAAAGTGGCCGATTTGTCGGAAGATTCATCACGGTATATGGGGGGCTGGGGTCAAGGGAGCGCTTTTAGCAAAGTCATAAAGAGCGTTTTGGCTCTCTTGTTTTTGTTCTGGCTTTACGGTCCGATTCAAGAAGTTGTTACAATTGCCGCTGCCTTTGACCAAGGTGAACTTTTGGAAATTGTAAAACTGGGACTATTTACGCTGGGTCGTGTCCTTATTGCGGTACTGCTGGGAGTTTTGTGGACTGTTCCTGTCGGGGTATGGATTGGCTTAAACCCTAAGGTGGCTAAAGTTTTCCAACCGATCGTACAAATTGCCTCATCTTTTCCAGCGAACATGTTGTTTCCCTTCATTACTGTTTTCTTTTTGCGCTATCACATTGATTTTGAATGGGGTTCCATTGCTCTCATGATGTTAGGAACACAGTGGTATATTTTATTTAATGTAATAGCTGGCGCGATGGCGATACCGAATGATTTGCTGGAAGCAGGCTCCGTGTTCAAGCTGAATGGCTGGCGAAAATGGCGGACTTTGATTATTCCTTGCATTTTTCCCTATTTAATTACGGGAATTATTAATGCGTCAGGTGGCGCTTGGAATGCTAGTATTGTTTCAGAAATCGTCAATTGGCATGACACGACTTTGGCAGCTACTGGGCTTGGCGCTTATATCAGCGAAGTTACCGATAAAGGCGATTGGGGCGGAATCCTTTGGGGCATCGCTGTTATGTGTCTCTTGGTGACTATCGTTAACCGTCTGGTATGGCGGCGACTCTATAATATGGCGGAAACCAAATATCGTCTCGACTAGGAGCGTGCAATCATGAAAGCTCTCATTGAAGTAAAAAATATTTATAAAAAGTTTGAATCAAAGCAACAGGAAGCAACGACGATTCTTGAAGATATTAACTTAGAAGTTCATGAAGAGGAATTTTTAGCCATTTTGGGTCCGTCCGGCTCGGGTAAGTCTACACTTCTGCGAATTATTGCTGGGCTTGTTCCGGCATCGCAGGGGAAAATTACGTATCTTGGCAATCGGATTAAAGGGGTCAATCCTGGTATAGCTATGGTTTTTCAGTCTTTTGCTCTCTTTCCCTGGTTGACTGTTTTGGAGAATACCATGCTAGGGCTGGAAGGTAAGGCGCTATCAGAAGACGAGAAAAAAGAAAAGGCCTTGAAAGTCATTGATATTATCGGGCTTGATGGTTTTGAAACGGCCTATCCCAAGGAGCTTTCCGGCGGTATGCGCCAACGTGTAGGCATTGGCCGGGCTTTAGTGAGTGATCCTGATGTATTGCTAATGGACGAACCTTTTTCGGCCCTTGATGTTTTGACGGCAGAGAATCTGCGCCGCGACCTTTTGGAATTGTGGCTTGATCGTAAGATTCCGACAAAATCCATTATTCTTGTGACGCATGGTATTGAAGAAGCTGTGTATATGGCGGATCGAGCCATCATTTTGTGTAGTGGGCCAGCTAAAATTGTGGAAGATATAAAAATTGATATTCCGCGTTGGCGCGATAAGAAGGCGCCAAACTTTATTGCTCTAGTTGACCGTATTTATTCGCTCATGACGCGGCGTGAAGTGAAGGCAGTTGAAGTACCGGAAGAACCAGCAGCCATTGTAAGTCGTAAAATAAGTCTTTTGCCCCATGCGTCAGCAGGCGCTTTAACTGGCTTTCTTGAACTCTTAGAAGACTTGAATGAACGGACTGATCTTTATAAGTTGGCGGACCGGTTTGTCATGGATATTGAAGACTTTTTTCCAATCATTGAATTGGCTTCGCTGCTGGGTTTTGCCAAGGTTGTGGAAGGCGATATTGAACTAACCCATGAGGGCATTCAGTTTGCTAAGGCTTCTGTATTGGCAAGAAAAGAGCTCTTTCGTGATAGCCTGCTAAAATACGTACCGTTTTTCAATCAAATGATTAATATTTTGCAGTCTAAGTCCAATCAGCATATGGACATAGAATTTTTCGAAGATCTATTGACTCGCTCATTTGGTGAGGAAGAAGCCAAAGCGCAAATGAAGCTTTATATTAGCCTAGGGCGTTATGCTGAGCTCATTGAATATGATAAAACGATTAATCAGGTCTATTTAGAAAAACCGTCAAATTTATAGCAGGAGCGGATAAGCTATGAAATTTACGCGGCGACAGTTTTTGCAGAAAAGCCTAGTATATGGTACTATGTTGGCCTTGAATTTTGATTATCGCCCTGTCTATAGCGCCTTTGCCCAGAATGAGCCTTATCATATTTTGCTCTTAGGCGATCCGCATTTATCGGTACGGGAGCGAGAAGTGCCTGACGAACAGAAGCAACAACGAATTATTGCGGCAAAAATCTCTTTAGCGGCGACGGTAAGCAGTTGGAGCAAGGTTGATGAAATTACCGTTCTGGGCGATGTGGCGGCTCAATTTGGCAATGATATAGAGCGGGAATGGGCGAAAGAATTTTTTATGCAATTTCCCCAACCGATCTATTTTATTACTGGCAATCATGACTACTTTTATCAGGATGCTTTTTCTATTAAGAAAAAATTTGTGCAGAGCGATATGGCATCACGGCAGGCTAAACTGCAGAAATTTCAGCAGGCTTTTTCTTTGCCTAACCTGTACTATAGTCGAAATATCGGTTGCTACCACTTAGTTTATTTATCGCCTGATTCTTTAATGACGCATCATTTGGCAGAAATCAGTCAAGAGCAGCTTACATGGCTAAGAAATGATTTGGCGTTGCACAAGGAAAAACCGACGATTGTGTTCTTTCATGCGCCGCTGGCCGGAACGCTGCTCTCTTATAATAAACAAGTAAATTCAGCTGATTTTATTGCTCAGCCCAAGCAAGAGATTGCTGCTTTACTTCAGGAAAATAAGCAGATCGTATTATGGGTATCTGGTCATACTCATACGCCAGCAACGAATCCGAGCTATGCTCATCCGGTCAATTATTATGAAGGTCGTCTATTGAATCTTCATAATGCCGATCTTGATCGTGAGGAAATTTGGACGAATTCGTTGTTTTTGGCAAAAGATCGAATTACTATTCGTACTTTCAACCATAAAAAAGACTCCTGGGAAGAGAAGTTTAACAGGAAAGTATTGTGGTAAAAAACATAGATATAGCAAAAGAGGACAAATCTTTGTATAACAGAGATTTGTCCTCTTTTTTTCTAAAAAAGACAGGAGAAAAACGCCAAAAAGTGGAATTTTGTATTTGTAAGTTAATACTTTACTATCATAAAACAAGGGGATTTTTGAGGGGGAACCATTGTGGCAAAGTTGTCTAAGCTCGCCCAGCGAGTAGAATTTTCTAAAGTGAGAAAGATGTTTGATGAAGCGGCGAAGTTAGACGATGTAGTCAGCTTTGCCTTAGGTGAGCCGGATTTTACGACACCGGACAATATTATAGCAGCAGCGAATCAAGCGTTAGCTGTGGGCGAGACACATTATACGGCTAATTCTGGTATTGTGGCGCTAAGAGAAGCCATTGCGAAACGGCTGCGCCGCGATGATCGTGTCGACTACAATCCGGCTAGCGAGATCATTGTGACGACTGGCGGCGTGGAAGCGCTTATTTTAGCAATGATGGTCATACTAGATCCTGGTGATGAGGTAATTGTTACGGATCCTTGCTGGCCGAATCATCCCGGACAAGTAAAGATGTGCGGTGCTATACCTGTTTTTGTGCCAGTCTTAGAAGAAGACGGTTTTGTCTATAATTTAACGCAGTTACGGGCGGCGATTACGCCAAAGACAAAGGCTATCCTGTTAAATTCACCAGCGAATCCGACGGGAAGTGTGGCAACATACGACGATTTGGCCGGGATTGCTAAACTGGCTGTAGAACACGATCTATTTGTCATTTCTGATGAGGTATACCGCTATTTTACTTATGATGGCGCCGCATTTTTCAGTATTAGTTCTTTTCCGGGAATGAAGGAGCGAACGCTCATTGTGGACAGCTTTTCCAAAAGTTATGCCATGACAGGCTGGCGAGTCGGTTATGTGGCGGCGCCGGCTGAGTTTGTTGCTTATATGAGCAATTTACAGGAGCATATTTGTTCTTGCGTAAATACACCAGCCCAATACGGCGCGATCGAGGCTTTGGAAGGGCCGCAGGATTCACTAGAAAAGATGATTCAAAAATATGCCGAGCGGCGTGAGTTGATTGTCACAGGGATTAATGCGATTGAAGGGCTTTCCTGCCGTATGCCGAAAGGCGCTTTCTATGCTTTTATTAATCTTACAGCAAGTGGACTCAGTTCTGATGAGTTCACGCGCCGTTTAATGCTAGAGGAAGGCGTGGTGATTGTGCCTGGCACGGGTTTTGGCGAAGCGGGCGAGGGCTTTGCTCGTATTTCTTATGCTACATCAGAAGAAAATATTCGCGAGGGGCTGCGGCGTATAGAGCGCTTCATGGCGAAGTTGCGTCAGGAGCAGGGACGGTGAAGGTGTATTCTAGAGCGGTTTTCTAACAACATCAAGCAAAGTGCCATCACGATATTCGATGACTGCTACAATGTCCTTATCTGCTTGACTGAGGCGAATTTCTTGTGGTTTTCCAACTAACCTATGGGCGAGGGATTGCAGTTCTTCTATTGTCATAACAGGTAAACCGCTTTTTTGCAACTTATCAATCAAATCGAGACGGCGCGGATTGATTGCAATACCGCGATCTGTGACGACTACATCAATCGACTCGCCTGGAGTTACAATATTTTGTACTCTATCGCGAACCATTGGTAATCTGCCGCGAATTAATGGCATGACAATAATTGCAAGTTTTGAGGCAGCAGCAATATCAGAATGTCCACCAGAAGCTCCCATTAACAGTCCGTTAGAATTCGTAATGACATTTACGTTAAAATCAAGATCTACTTCTGTAGCGCCTAAGATGACCGCGTCCAATTCATTGATAATTGGGCCGGGATTCCAGGGGTTTGCATAAAAAGAAGAGGATATTTCAACGTGGCGGGGGTTTTCTTTTAAGGATTCAATGCCGCTTGTATCAAAAGTCTGCGTATCATAACAAATTTGAAATAATCCTTCTTCTAACATTTTAGCGAAGACGCCAGTGACTCCGCCTACGCCAAAGCCGCCTTTGGTTTGTTTTTTTAGCATCTTTTCGCGAATAAATCGCCCTACAGCTAAGGAGGCGCCACCGCCGCCAAGTTGCAGTGAAAATCCATCTTTAAGGTAACCCGAGTGTTCAATGACCTTGGCAGCCGTCTCTGCTATCATAAGCTGAATCGGATTATTTGTAATTTTTAGGATTCCTGATGAGATTCCAGCTGGGTCGCCGATGGCTTCAACGGGAACGATATAATTTACATCAGTCCTTGGAATGCTATAAGGGAAGACATAGTCGTCTATGAGATTATCTGTGACTAAGACAACTTGTTCGGCAAATCTAGCATCTAGCATGGCATAACCTAAGGCGCCACAAGCGGATTTGCCAATTTGGCCGGTAGCATTGCCAAAACGATCACAAGTTGGCACGCCCATAAATGCAACATCAATTTTAAGTTCGCCAGCTTCAACGGCTCTGGCTCGTCCGCCATGGGAACGGATGATTACAGGCCGTTTTAATTTACCGGGGTTTTTGGTTAAATAGGCGCCTAGTTTGCCACGCAATCCACTTGTTTCGATCGCCGTAACGGCTCCAGCTTCGATATAATCGATTAAGAAATCATGACAATCATTGAGCGAACTTGCTGCAATGGTAAGATCTTTGATTCCTTTGTTTGCGATCGCGTTCATAACAAGTTTCATTACATAATCGCCATTGCGAAAATGATGGTGAAAAGAAATTGTCATACCATCACTGAGTCTTGTAGCAACTACAGCTTCTTCCAGTGAATTTAGTACTTTATTGGTATTCGGTCTACCGACACATAAGGTTTTTCCAGCCATACGGATTGGTGTTGGCGGATCAATAAATAAGCCCTCATAGGGACGGTATTTTTTTAATCCTGTAATCGAATCGGGCAATTCGCGACCTACTTTATTTATCATGATTGAATTCCTCCTCCGTAAGAATTCCCGCTGCTGTTGCTTGTGCGACAATCCGTTCAGCCCGTACTACAATTGGCCCATCAATCATCTTTCCATCAACAGTTAAAACGCCTCGGTTATTTTTGACAGCGTCTTTGTAACAGGCTAATACTTTTAATGAATGTTCAATCTGTTTTTCTGTGGGGGTATAGATTTCATGGACAATACCGATTTGTAAAGGGTGAACGACTGATTTTCCATCAAAGCCCATATCTTTGCTATCGGTTACTTCTTTACGAAATCCATCTAGGTTATAAACATCGGCAAATACTGTATCTATAGCCTGGATATCAGCATCTCGCGCCGCCATGAGAATTTGAGAGCGAGCGTGATATAGTTCAATGCCGTGAGCGGTTCGCTGCGTTCTTAAGTTTGCGATGAAATCTTCACCACCAAGAGCAATGGCTACAACGCGTGGTTCTTGAGCGATCATTCGGGCTTCGTAAAGGCCTCGAACGCTTTCGATGGCGCAAATAATATGAATAGAACCCTTGGGGAATCCCTCGCGTTGTTCTACTTCTTCGATTAATTGAGTAACTAAGCGTACTTCCTCAACAGATTCTGTTTTGGGTAGGCGAATTAAATCAGGCTTAGAAGGTAGAATTGCTTTTAAGTCATCAATACCAAAAGGGGTTTGGGTTACATGATTTACGCGAACGGCCGTTTCGCAGTGGAAAGGTAACGCTTTGAGGGCGTATTTGACCATGAGGCGAGCCGTATCTTTTTGTGAAATCGCAATAGAATCTTCTACATCAAACATAATTGTATCTGCGCCATAAAGGTCGGCAGTGTTAATCATTTTGGGACTATTTCCTGGTACGAACATCATTGTGCGGCGTAACCTTGATTTTGCATCAGTCGTAGGATTCATTCTTCAGCCCCCCTGTTCAGTGCCGCTACAATTCGTGCTTGCAAGGCGTAATCCCAAGCACCTTTATCCAACACTTTTACATGTATGTCGGTATAACCAGCTTCTTTTACTGTATTTACAATCAAAGCTTCTAAGTGCTCACCATATTGACGTAGTACTGGCGACGTTAGCGCTACTGTAATGCCTTGTCCCGGTTGGTTAGGACTAACAGTAACGAGTGCGTCATTTTTTTCTTCAAATCCAACCGTTATAGTACTTCTAATGGTTTTCAAATGCGTTTTCCTCCCTTGCAAAATGTTCAGTTAATTCAGTTTATTTATCTGATTAGGCCAATTATACTATAGGTGATACTATAAATCTAATATTATAATTAGTATAATAACTATACCTATTTACGTATAATACAAGAAGGAGAGCTTAGTATGGACTTGCGTCAACTAAAATATATGCTTATGGTCGCAGAGGAAAAAAATTTTTCCAGAGCGGCGGAGAAGCTTTATATTGCTCAGCCGCATTTGAGTCAATATATTCAAAAAATTGAAAAGCAACTAGGTGTTAAATTATTTGATCGTAGTTGTTCACCGCTTAAACTTACTTATGCTGGTGAAGAGTTTGCGAAAAGAGCTCGTCAGATCATACAAATGGATAGTAATTTATTACAATACATGAGAGATTTTAAGGAAGAAAAAAGCGGGCGTCTTACTTTAGGAATTTCGCCAGTACGTGGGGCTTACATCTTGCCGATTATCTTACCAGCCTTCAGAACATTGTTTTCACAGGTAAAAATAGTTCTAAAAGAAGGAACTTCAGACGACTTAGAAAATTGGCTGAATCAAGGGGTAACTGATCTTACGATTCTCTCGTTGCCAATTAAAAGCGATGAATTTTCATACGAAGTCATATTACAAGAAAAATTTCTAGTGGTGGTTCCGCCTAATCATTGCTTGGTTAAAAGACCTGGTTATGATGAAAATCCGCCGCCCTTGCAATTAGCAGAATTAGAAAAGGAGCCGTTCATTTTATTGCAAAAAGGGCAAGCCTTACGTCGGATCGCTGATCACTTGTTTTTGCAGGCCGGATATAGGCCGAATATCATATTAGAGACACGAAGTTATGAAACGGCTCATAATCTCGCTTCGATTGGAATGGGGTTTACCTTTTCAACTATGACTGTTTATCAAACCTATAATAATATCAATCATCCTGTACGACTTTTTACGGCGGAACCGTCTTTTACGCGAACTTTAGCAATTGTTTACCGTAAAGGTAAGTACTTAACGAAATTTGAACAAGCCTTTATTAACCTAACTAAGGAGATCGTTCAGCTAAAAGCAAGTAACGGAATCAGGCAAGAATAGTACATAAATAAATCCCCTATAAAGTAGATTTTTTCATTGTCTACTTTATAGGGGATCCTTTGTTATTGGTTTATAAAAACTTAAGGTTCAACGTTTTGTTTAAAGGTTTGTTTACCGTCTTTGAATTCAACGATAACGGCATGTTTTACAGCGTCATGTTTATCATTGAGGCTGATTTTTCCTGTTACGCCTTCAAAGTCTTTGGTAGCAGCCAGAGCGTCTTTGATTTTAGTTGGTTCAAGGCTATTGGCCCGTTTGATGGCATCAACCATTGCGTAAACCGCATCATAAGCGAGAACGGCGTTGGCTTCAGGCATCGTATTGTATTCTTTTTTGTACGCTTCAACGAAAGCTTTGGATTTTGCACTGGAATCTTCAGCGGAATAATGAGTGGTGAAGAAGGTGTTGTTTAGATTTGGCGCACCAGCAATTTCAACTAGTTTAGCCGAATCCCAGCCGTCACCACCAAGGAAAGGAGCGGTAATGCCAAGTTCTCTTGCTTGTTTAATGATCTTGCCGACTTCGTCATAGTAGCCAGGAACATAAATCAAATCAGGATTTTCTGCTTTGATTTTGGTCAAGATAGTTTTGAAATCCTGGTCTTTTTGCAAATAAGCCTGTTCATCAATGACTTCGCCGCCGCCTTTAGTGAAGGCTTCTTTGAAGAACTGAGCAAGACCTTTACTGTAGTCGCTGCTATTATCAATCAGCGTAGCAACTTTTTTAGCTTTTAAAGTATTAAGTGCGAAGTTTGCACCAACTGTGCCTTGGAAAGGATCAATAAAGGAAACGCGGAAGGTGTAGTCTTTTACTTTACCGCTCTTTTCATCAACGGTAACTTTCGGGTTTGTGCAATTGGCTGTCATGAACGGAATTTTGTTTGCTTCGGCTACGGCAGAAGCGGCAATTCCGTTGGAACTTGTAGTAAAACCAGTTACGGCAATTACTTTATCCTGCGTGATGACTTTCGTCATAGCATTAGCTGATTCGGAAGGTTCGCCTTTGTTATCAGCAACAACGGCTTCAATTTGTTTTCCTAGTACGCCGCCATTAGCATTAATTTCTTTTACGGCTAATTTTGCGCCATTTAGTGCAGCAGCACCATAGGCGGCTGTATTGCCAGTTAATTCATATACAATACCTAATTTTACTGTTTTAGAATCGGCAGCGCCGCCGCCACCGCAACCAGCGACGAGACCTGCTGTCATGACGGCTGTCATTAAGGTACAGCCCCATTTTACATACTTATTCACTTCGTAAAACCTCCCCATTCAAATGAAAATCAAGCTGCGAATAAAAGCTACTAGAAGACCTCGTGGACTCGGTCTCTCCCGCAAGTTGCAAAAAAACGCTTTTAGAAATAAAAAAAATATTTCTAAAAGCGTCGTCGTTGAGCGCTCACGTTATGCAATTGGGAAGTACAATACAAATCTCTTTGTATGTTCTTGATAATAACTGTAGTACATTTTTGGTATAAAGGCAAGTACTTTTTTTATAAGGTGTAAGAAAAAAATCTCAAAGTGATAAAAAAGCTACTTTTGCATTTTGCGCCAAAGGGTAGAACGGCTAATTCCCAATCGTTTGGCAGCCCGGGTATAGTTGAAATTTTCTTCGAGGAGAATCTGTTCGATGATTTCACGCTCAGCTCTGTCAAGTTCTCCACCGCTGGAGTCAATTGATTTTGGCTGAAATGGTGAGATTTCCAGATCTGTATCAAGGGTCTGACGAATTTCTTTTGCCGTAATCTCATCAGAATCGGCGAGGAGAACAGCTCTTTCGAGGATATTGGCAAGTTCGCGAATATTGCCTGGCCAAGGGTGAGATTGCAATAAAGTAAGTGCTTCTTTACTAAGACTTTTAGGGCGAGAAATAGAGAAACAGAGCTTGCTAAGGAAATGATCTACGAGCAGCGGAATATCTTCCTGACGACAACGCAGCGGCGGTAAATAGAGCTTTAAGATATTGAGGCGATAGTAAAGATCGGCGCGAAATTTTTTTTCACCGACTAGTTCACGCAGGTTTTGGTTTGTTGCGGCAATGACGCGGATGTCGACAGGGATTACGGCATGACCGCCAAGGCGCATGACTTCTTTTTCCTGTAAGACTCTAAGGAGTCTTGCTTGTAAGGAGAGCGGCAATTCGCCGATTTCATCGAGAAAGAGCGTTCCACCATGGGCCAGCTCAAACAGACCTGTTTTGCCGCCTTTTTTGGCGCCAGTAAATGCGCCTTCCTCGTAGCCCATAAGTTCGCTTTCTAGGAGTGTTTCCGGCAGAGCGGCGCAGTTAATGGCTACAAATGGTTTTTTATCGCGAGAGCTAAGCTTGTGGAGGCTCTGGGCGAACATTTCCTTGCCTGTGCCCGATTCGCCGGTAATGAGTACGGTTGAACTTGATGGCGCGTAGCGACGTACTTGTCGTTTCACTTCAGCTATCGTACTAGATTGGCCAATGATTTGCGACAAGTCAACTTTTGCTACGAGCCCTTTCGCGTGCAGCTTTTGCCGAATCGATTGTTCAAAATGCTGCAACTTCGTTACATCTTGAAAAGTGGCGATAGCGCCAACAATCTTATGGTGAACTTTGATGGGAATGCGTTTCGTTGCTAAAATTTTTTGCCCGATATGTTGAATTTCACCTGTTTCGGCGGCGCCGCTAGCGAGAATAAGCGGCAGTCTGGTATTCGGGATTACGGCGTCGACAATTTGACCGATGGCTTTGGCCTGCGTCGTATGAAAAATGGTGCAGGCAGCCGGATTGAAAAAAGTTATGCGGCCTGTACGATCTACAGCGACAATACCATCAGTAGAAGAGTTCACAATCGTTCGAAGCAGTTCGGTTTGTTCTTGTTCTTGCCGGCGCACCTCAGCGACGCGTTCGGCCTCTTTGATTGCTTTATAGATGGCGTCTTTGCCTGATTCGATGACGCTGCCGCCAAGACCAAGTTCTTTAGCTAAGAGGACAGAGTTCGTATCACCAACGATACCGAGAATACCTTGCGTGGCCGCTAAAGCGATTTTTGCCGCGGTTTCTTCCCGATTATCCAGGGGGATTGTCGGTACGGAAAAATCAAGAATATCAGCAAGCATTTCGCATTCATAAATAATGTTGCGAAAGCCGGTGACGCCGAGTTTGTCAGGGCTGATGCCTGATTGTTTAATGGCGCGGAGAATATCGAAAGCCGTAACGGGGATTTGAACAAGGGGGATTGTAGGGATTTGTTCTGAGATCGCTAAAGCGGTTCCGCCTCGACTGATAAAGACTTCTGCGCCCTGTTCTAAGGCTAAGCGAGCTTGACTGACACCGGCCAGAGAGTCGCCGAGGCTGATTTGGATCGTACTGTTCCATTCTTGTTTATGTTCTCGGATGACTTCTTCGGCGAGCTGGGCCATGGCGGCAAAAGGGGCAATGATACAAAGTTTATAATCCATAGCAAATCTCCTGTAATCTTCTTGCTCTTATTTTATCAAAAAAGCGTTCAAGAAAAAACCTCCAAGCGTAGCCGTAAGCCGCGCCTGGAGGTTCTGATCATATTAGTAAACAGTTATGGTAAACTTATTAATCGCTTAAGGCGACTACTTTCAAGTAATTTCCAGGATGAGCGGAAATATCATCAACAAGCGTTGGGAGTTCTTCGAAAGTAATTGTTTTGGTAATCAGGGCTTTTACATCGACCTTGCCTTCGGCAATGAGACGGATGCTTTCCGGGAATTCTTGATAGCTGTTTCTGGAACCAACGAGATCGAGTTCTTTTTTTGTAAAGAGTGCTGTTGGCAGGGAAATTTCTTTTTTCGGCCAACCTACAAAAGCGATGCGGCCAGAGTATGCCACATAATCTAAGGTGCTGCGGATGGCCATATCGTTGCCTGAGGCTTCAATAACTGCTTCAGCCATGCGATCATGGGTGATCTCTTTAATTTTGGCTACCGCATCCGTTGTGACCGGGTTAATTACATGGACTACGCCAAGACCTTTGGCGAATTCAAGGCGTTCTTCTACCGGATCAATTACGATAGGAATCGCGCCAAGACTTAAAGCGTATTGTGCGGCTAACAGGCCAATCGGGCCGCTGCCGATAATTGCTACATGTTCGCCTTTGACAACGCGAGAGCGGTGTACGGCATGCATGGAAATTGTCAGAGGTTCCACCATGGCAAGGAGATCCCAGGAGATGTTTTGTGGGACTTTATGAACCAGGTGACGTGGGTGAGAGAAATATTCCGACATAGCGCCATCAATGTGAACGCCAAGAACCGTTAAATTTTCGCAGCAGTTCGTCCGTTTGTTTTGACAAGGATAGCATTTGCCGCAGTATACATAAGGTTCTAAGACGACGTGATCGCCAATGGCAAAATCTTTTTCTTCCGGGCCAACTTCCACGACTTCACCAGCTACTTCATGGCCGATGATGCGGGGATAAGAAACGAGCGGATTTACGCCGAGGTAGGCGCCGATATCAGAGCCGCAGATGCCGAAGCTTTTTACTTTTATGAGAATCTGGCCTTCTTTGCGTTCTGGTTTTTCCACTGTAGCGATTTTAATGTTTTTTGGTTCTGCTAAATAGACTGCTTTCATGTGATTGCTCCTTTAAATTTGAATTTTGTTTATGCAAAGTATTAGCTGATTTTTATCTAATGCTTTCACTAACGATTATAAGGTTACGCCGTTTTTGAAGATGGCAATCTCGCGAAAGCCCATCGTTTCGTTTTTGGTCTGCTTGCCGGAAGCGACGGCTAATATTTCGTCAAATAGCTCTTCTGTTACTTCTGGCAGCGTGTGACCTTCGAGCAGTTTGCCGGCATTGAAGTCCATCCAGTTGGCTTTATAGGTGAACAGGGGACTATTTGTGGCGATTTTCATTGTCGGTACTGTTGTGCCAAGGGGGGTGCCGCGTCCTGTTGTGAACAGGATAATATGGCAGCCGGCAGCGGCGAGAACTGTGGAAGCGACAGCGTCATTACCAGGACCGTTTAAGAGGCTTAGTCCTTTTTCTTTCACTTGGTCGCCATATTTCAGGACATCAACGACAGTGGCCCGACCGCCTTTTTGTGTACAGCCAAGCGATTTTTCTTCTAGGGTAGAGATGCCGCCCTTTTTGTTTCCTGGTGACGGATTTTCATAAATCGGTTGATTGTAGGCCTGAAAATATTCTTTAAAGTCATTGATTAAATGTACGGTTTTTTCGAAAATTTCTTTGGTTTTAGCGCGATTCATCAAAATCGTTTCGGCGCCGAACATTTCAGGAACTTCCGTCAAGACCGTACTGCCGCCTGCGGCAATTAAGGAGTCTGATAAAGAGCCGACAAGCGGGTTTGCCGTAATGCCAGAGAAGCCGTCAGAACCGCCGCATTTTAAGCCGACTACGAGTTCCGAAGCATCACAGGTTACCCGCTCGTTTTTGGCGGCATATTCTAGTAGTTCGTCAATAAGCGCTTCGCCGGAAGCCAGTTCATCTTCGACTTCCTGAGCGATGATGAATTTTACTCTGTCAGGATCATAATCACCGATTACTTTTTGAAATTCAGGAATATTATTGTTTTCACAGCCCAAGCCAAGCACGAGAACGCCGCCAGCATTAGGGTGGTTTACGAAATCAGCCAGAATCCGCTGCGTCGTTTCATGATCGCTGCCAAGCTGAGAACAGCCATGAGGATGAGTGAACTCATGAACGCCGTCAATATTTTTAAAGTTTTGGCATTTTTCTTGACCGTAGCGAGCGAGAAGTTGAGCGGCGCGATTGACACAGCTCACTGTGGGGATAATCCAGATTTCATTGCGGATGCCCACGCGACCGTCGGCGCGACGATAGCCTTGAAAGGTTTTTTTGCTTACGCTAGGCAGGGGAGCCGCTGGTTTGGGTTCATAGGAATACTCCAGCAGTTCGCCTAGGTTTGTCTTTACATTATGCGTGTGAAGCCATTCGCCAGCGGCCACCGGTTTGGTGGCGTGGCCAATAGGAAAGCCGTATTTGATCACATGATCGCCCGTTTGTAGCGATGTTAAGGCGATCTTGTGGCCTCTGGCGATATCTTCCTGCGCTGTGAGGGTTTCATTGCCGACAGATAAGGTCGATCCTTTAGTAATATCAGCTAAAGCAACGGCGACATTGTCGTGATCATGAATCTTCAAAACAGGCATTATTTTCCTCCTACTAAGGCGGCAACGGTTTTTTGCATGCCTTCATTTGTGATTTGGTACAGGTAGCCAGCTAATTTATCAGTGAGCTGCGGTACTGTATTCAGATCCTGTCCCCATAAGGATTGATTCGCGAGAACGGCGGCAGCGACCTTCTTGGCGCCTGCTTCGCTGTTGTCATAATCTTTCCAGGTGGTGGCAAAGAATTCTAGCGCGGGCAGGTCATCTTTCATTTCGAATTCGCCTTTAGCGCGAGCTGCTTTCATGGAAGATCCTTCGATGTGACCATCTTTATATACGGCGATCAGAGCGGCAAAGGAGAAGGTCAGCATATCTGGCAGTTTGTGATTCAGTTTGTTATATTCTAAGATGGATGGAAGTACGCGGGATTTGAATTTCGAGGAAGAATTTAATAAGATGCTGAGCAGATAATGTTTAATAAAGGGATTTTGGAAGCGTTCCATAACTGAATCGGCGAACTCCGTAAGCATTCCTTTATCAAGATCGATCGAGGGGATGATTTCGTCAGAGACGATAGATCTTACATATTTGCCGAGTACCTCATGATCCATCATTTCGCCGACTGTATCTAAACCATAGAGGAAAGCGGCAGGGATTGAGGCGGTGTGAGCGCCGTTTAAAATGCGTACTTTTCTTGTCCGGTAAGGCGTCATATCATCGGTCCAGACTACATTTAAGCCTACTTCCGTAAAGGGTAGGCGTTTCGCCAGTTCTTGGGAACCTTCAATAACCCACAGATGAAATAGTTCGCCTGTATCAATTAAGTTATCTTTGTAGCCGAATTTTTCTTCCAAAGCAGTGGCTTCATCGCGAGGATAGCCTGTTACAACACGGTCAACTAAGGAATTGTGGAAGGAGTTGTGCTCGTGAATCCAGTTTTTAAATTCTTTCGGCAACTGCCAGAGATCGGCGAATTGCAAAATCGTTTCTTTCAATTTATCGCCGTTTCGTTCAATCAGTTCACAAGGAATAATAACCATGCCTTTGGCGGCGTCGCCATTAAAATGCTGATAGCGGTGATACAAGAAAGCCGTCAGCTTGCCGGGGTAAGAGTTGGGGGGCGTCATATCGGCTTTGTCGTTTCCGTCAAAAGCGATACCGGCTTCTGTTGTATTAGAAATGATATATTCCATATCGGGATTTTCGGCGCATTTTAAATATTCAGCCCAGTTCGTATAAGGATTAATGCCGCGGCTAATTGCCTGCATAATTTCTTTCTTTTCCGTTACTTTTCCGTTTTCTAAGCCACGTAGCAAGAGAGTATACAGCCCGTCCTGTTCGTTCAGACGGTCAACAAGACCTTCGGCGATTGGCTGTACTACAACGATGCGGCCAGCGAATTTTCCTTCTTTGATAATCTGGTGGAACATCCAGTCAACAAAAGCCCGCAGAAAGTTTCCTTCGCCAAACTGCAGTACTTTTTCCGGTAGTTTTTCTGGGAATGCCTGATAGGAAATATCTTTTGGGAAGGAAAAAGAACTCGAAAGAAGCTGTTGATTTAATGTTTGCACAAAAATCCCTCACTTTACTTTTACTAAATTTTTATATTTTTTACGTTTCAGTCAGTATACTTAAAATGCAAGAATAATGCCAATTTGGAAGTGGTGAGATTTAGCGGACTTGTCTGAAAACTGGCAAAACAAACTGTTCTATAATAGAACAGTTAATACTCATTTTGAAACAATAATATTGATTTTAATAATTTTTCTTTTTCCATATTTTTTATCTTGACGAAGTTCTTTTCCTCTCATATAATGAGCTTGTTAACAGAATTTAGAAAGATGCAGGACTGGCGGAAGTGGAGATTACCACAGGAACTGTGTTTTTGACTATGCCGACCGCCTGGGCAAGATCGTCTTGTTCGGGCGGTCTTTTTATCGTTACGATAGGCAACTATAAAAAGGGGGTACTAGTAATATGGTGAAAAATGCTAAGGGATTTCAAAGCGGTAAGTGGGAACAGGAAATTGATGTAAGAAACTTTATTCAGTTAAACTATAGCCCTTACGAGGGAGACAGCGTTTTCTTGACGGGACCAACGGCAAGAACCGAGAAACTTTGGCAGATTTGTCTGCAGCGTTTGCAAGAAGAAAGACAGAGAGAGGGAGTTTGGTCTGTCGATACCACAAAAGTTTCGACAATTACTTCTCATGAACCTGGCTATATTGAAAAAGATCTTGAGATCATCGTAGGCCTCCAGACGGAAAAACCGCTAGAACGAAGCATTATCGTAAATGGCGGTATTCGCATGGCTGAACAGGCTTGTGAAGCTTACGGCTATCACCTGGATGACAAAATTTCGGAAATTTATCATCACCATCGGAAAACCCATAATACGGCTGTTTTTGACGCCTATACTGATGAAATGCGTCAGGTACGCCGCCTTGGTATTATTACAGGACTGCCTGATGCCTACGGACGTGGTCGAATTATTGGCGACTATCGCCGCGTAGCGCTTTATGGTACGGATCGTCTGATCGCTGAAAAGAAAAAAGATTTAGTAGAACTAGCGGAAAAGGCAATGACCGAAGATGTCATTCGTCTCCGCGAGGAAGTTGCCGAACAAATTGCTGCTCTTGGCGAAATCGCTCAAATGGCGAAAAGCTATGGTGTTGATATAAGCCGTCCCGCTGAAACGGCAAAAGAAGCTGTACAGGCGCTTTATTTGGGATACCTTGCTGCCATTAAGGAGCAAAATGGCGCAGCTATGTCGTTAGGTCGTGTTTCAACCTTTCTTGATATTTATCTTGCGCGAGATCTCGCTAGTGGTATTATTACGGAAGCCGAGGCGCAGGAACTTATTGATCAGCTTGTAATCAAACTACGTTTAGCTCGTCATCTCAGAACGCCTGATTACAACGAGCTTTTTGCTGGTGATCCTCTCTGGGTAACAGAAGCGATCGGTGGGATGGGACTTGACGGACGGACGCTTGTAACTAAGACGTCCTTTAGAATTCTTCACACTCTCTATAATCTAGGACCCGCGCCAGAGCCGAACTTAACTGTACTTTGGTCGGAGGGATTGCCGCAAGGCTTTAAGGATTTTTGCGCGCAAGTCTCCATTGATACAAGTGCCATTCAATATGAAAATGATGATGTGATGCGTGTGGAATATGGCGATGATTATGCCATTGCCTGCTGCGTATCGGCCATGAAAGTGGGCAAACAGATGCAGTTCTTTGGTGCTAGAGCAAACTTAGCTAAGGCGCTGCTGTTAGCGATTAATGGCGGGCGCGATGAAAAAACGGGTGAGCAAGTCGGACCTGTTGTGCCGGAAATGACTGGCGAAGTACTTGATTTTGAACAGGTGCGGCAAAATTATTCCGTTGTTTTGAAATGGCTTGCTGGTCTTTATGTGAACACGATGAATGTGATTCATTACATGCATGATAAATATGCCTATGAACGGTCGCAATTGGCGTTGCATGACACCAAAGTAGATCGTCTGATGGCGTTTGGTGTTGCCGGACTGTCTGTAGCAGCCGACTCTTTAAGCGCTATAAAATATGGCAAGGTGAAAGTGCTGCGCAATGAGCAAGGAATTGCTACCGAGTTTGCGAGCATAGAAGAGTTTCCTTGCTATGGCAATGATGATGAGCGAGTTGATATTTTTGCCAAGGAGCTTACCGCTGAGTTTTCCCGCAATTTAAAGCGTCATGCCGCTTACCGCGATGCGAAGCATACACTTTCCGTACTGACGATTACCTCCAATGTTATGTATGGGAAGAAAACAGGGGCGACGCCAGATGGCCGCAAATCGGGAGAAGCTTTTGCTCCCGGCGCCAATCCGATGCACGGACGCGATCAGCGCGGCGCTTTAGCCGCAATGAATTCGGTAGCCCATATTTCTTATGACGATTGCCAAGATGGCATTTCCTATACTTTCTCAGCTATACCGGGATCGTTGGGGAAAGGCCGCGAAAATCAAATTCGCAACCTTGCAGCGCTGCTTGACGGCTACAGCCGCCAGCAAGGACACCATATCAATGTAAACGTACTGGAGCGGAGTCTGTTAGAAAAAGCTATGGCTCAACCGGAATTGTATCCGCAGCTCACGATCCGCGTCTCAGGTTATGCGGTTCACTTTGTCAACTTAAGTCCCGCCCATCAGCGGGAAGTCATTAGCCGTACTTTCTATGAAGCCATGTAAGGCTTATTGAAGGAGGATGGGTAATGGAGGGATACTACCATTCTATTGAAACTTTTGGTACTGTAGATGGCCCGGGGATTCGCTACGTTCTTTTCTTGAGCGGCTGTCCCCTGGGCTGCCGTTTTTGTCACAATCCTGATACATGGTGCCAGGGGACGAAGCGAATTTCTGTAGATGAGGTCATTGCTGATGTGCAACGCTATAGCGCTTTTTACGGCGGTCAGGGAGCGATTACAGTCAGCGGCGGCGAACCGCTGTTGCAGTCTGCTTTTGTTGCGAAGCTTTTTCGCTCTTGCCGTAGCGCTAACATTCATACGCTATTAGATACATCAGGCTATGGTGAGACTGCTCAATTTGCCGAAGTACTCTCTGTAACCGATTATTTGCAGCTAAGCTTGAAGGGGGCTACGGCAAGGCGCTATGCTGAGCTGACGAATCAGGATATTGGTTTGGTAGCAGCGAATTTACGCTATGCTTTGTCGGCGGCAATTCCTGTTGTTGTCCGCTATGTTGTGATTCCCGGCGTCACTGACACACAAGAAGATGCTGCTGCGCTTGCTGCGCTGCTTACCGCTATGCCGCGTCTACCTGCTATTGAACTTCTTGCCTATCATCAGCTGGGGCGACAGAAATGGGAGAAGCTTGGCTGGGAGTATTCTTTGACGGCGCCAGCGGCAACAAGCGAGGATGTACGGCGCTTTGGCGCGGCTTTAGAAAAACTGGATCTTAAGCTGCTGACGTGAACAGTTGGTGGCGGATCTGAGCTTAAGAATAAAACAAAAAGCTGACTCGACGGAAAAATCCGCTGAGTCAGCTTTTTGTCATTAAAAAAGACGAGTTTTACCCAACTCGCCTTTTTGTTATAATAAAAATTATTTACCAAAATGTCTTTCAAGTAAGCCTTTGAAAGCAGCGCCATGGCGCGCTTCATCTTTGCACATTTCATGAACTGTATCATGAATTGCATCAAGACCAAGAGCTTTTGCTTTTTTGGCAATACCCAGTTTGCCTTCGCAAGCGCCGTATTCAGCAGCTACGCGTAATTCCAAGTTTTTCTTGGTAGAAGTTGTAACGACTTCGCCAAGCAGTTCGGCAAATTTAGCAGCATGTTCTGCTTCTTCAAAAGCAATCCGTTTGTAAGCTTCAGCGATTTCAGGGAAACCTTCGCGGTCAGCTTGACGGCTCATAGCAAGATACATACCTACTTCGGTACATTCTCCGGTAAAGTTCATTTTGAGACCTTCCAGAATTTCAGCATCTACGCCTGCTGCAACGCCAATACGATGTTCGTCGGCCCAGTTCATAGCACCTTCGGACTTTTCGATGAATTTGCTAGCAGGCGCCTTACACTGTGGACAAGATTCTGGAGCTGAATCGCCTTCATGAACATAACCGCAAATTGCACATACAAATTTTTTCATTAAAAAAATCCTCCTCGTAGTAGAACATTATTTTGATAACAGTAATCAATTAATAATTTATATTGATTAACTCATGTAAATATCATACCATAAATGAAAATTTTTGCAAGAGGGTTTCTGAAAAAATGTTACAATTACGGTGTAGATTTAAAAATAGGTAGTGATAAGGGAGTTGTTTCTCATGACGGTAGAAAAAACGAATTATAAAAACTCGATGCTAGAGGTGCTGGGAATCGAATTTGTAGAGTTATCGCCAGAACGGGTAGTCGCTACTATGCCTGTAAATCAAAACAGCCGTCAGCCCTATGGACTGCTTCATGGCGGCGCCTCGGTCGCTTTGGCGGAAACGGTTGCTAGTGAAGGTACTTGCCAGGCTATTGATCGCAGCAAGTATTATGCTGTAGGTATGGAGATTAATGCGAATCATCTGCGCGGCAAGCGTGATGGCATTGTAACAGCTGTAGCGACACCGATTCATAAAGGCCGTTCCACCATGGTTTGGAACATTCAGATTCACGATGAGCAGGAAAAGCTCATTTGTATGTCGCGCTGCACAATGGCAATAGTTTCCATTGAAAAATAAGACAAGAATCCTATCTTTTAGGATAGGATTCTTGGAATCAATGGCGAAAAATAAAGAAAAGTAGGAAAAATTTCGCTTGCATGTATACATTTACAAATACTTAACTATATGACATACTATGACAAAGAGATCTTATGGTAAAATACACCGATAATGATCGAGAAGGAGCCGATGAGATGGAGAATTTGGTGAAATTAAATTGGTTTTATAGTCCGGGGAGTGACACCTTGACTGAAGAACAATTAAATTTAATTCGTCTATTAGCTCATGGCGTGTCAGATGAACAGATTGCACGCTATCTTGATGTTCCTGTTGTCGGTGTAGAGATGCATTTGCAACGCATTTTTAAGAAGCTAGACGTGACGAATCGTACTCAGGTGCTAGCGAAAGCCGCAAAATGCGGTATTATTTAAAGACGGCGCTTGGCAATGGAAAGACGCAATTTATTCATGTTTTCCAGAAATTCGTCAGGGTTTTTTAATAGCATGCCCACATAGAGCAAATCGGCAATCGCCAAATGTACGAGGCGAGAAGCCATTGCTTCCGAACGGTATTTTACTTCCTGGCCCATGCCATGTAATACAATATCAGCTTTTTTACTTAAGGGAGAATGAAGATAACTGGTGATCGCAATGACGGTCGCCTTATTTTTTTTGGCAATTTCCACAGATTCTAAGATATCAATATTAGAGCCCGTATGAGATACGGCAATTACCGCATCGGTAGGTTTTAGTAAAGAAGCCGAAGTAATTTGCATGTGTATATCAGAATAGGCTTTTATGGGTTTGCCAAAACGGATGAAGCGACTTTCAATATCATAGGCGATAATGGCAGAGATGGCGAAACCGTATACATCAATTTTTCTAGCTTGGCTCAAGACATCTACTGCTTGCTGCAGTGCTGTAAAATCAAGTAATTTTAGGGTATCTTGCAAGCTGTCAGAGATTGTTGTAAAGAGTTTGGCTGCAATTAAATCGAAAGAGTCGCCTTGTTTCACTTCTTGCACCACAGAGTCCATGGGACTAAAAATCTCACTGGCCAAAGCAATTTTGAGGCTCTGCAGACCGCTATAGCCTAACTTGCGGCAAAAACGCGAAACAGTGATTTCGGCGCTTTTGGTTGCATCCGCAATTTCTGAAATGGTTTGCTGTACGACTTGATGGGGCGATTGGATAATATAGTCGGCGATTTTCCGTTCTGATTTTGTAAAGTTTTGATAGCCGCTGCGCAGCAAAGGCAAGCAGGGAGTGGGAATGGTCGGTTCGGTCATAAGTACGCTCCTACAATCAATTTCCAAAATAAAAACAGTATTTTTTATCATACTAGTGAATTCGTACGGTAAAACAACAGTTCATCTAATTCGAACGCTAAGCTTCTTTTTCCTTTAAATTGTGAAAAAAATATCTTTGTGCAATAGATAAGAATTTTGCAAAAATAATTATTGCGTGAATAAATAAGTTCCGCTACAATATAGTTAAATGATATAGTGCAATCATTTTTATATTAAAAAAAGAAAAAAGTATATCATTTTTCTGATTGTCTGTTTCAGAGGAAAGGTGGGACGAAAGCGAAGAACAGACGTGATGATGTTTTATTGAATTGAGGAGGGGCTATTTTGAGTACACAAGTACAAGAACCAAGAACAAAAGCGCGTTATGGCGTAGCCGTTTTAATGCTGGCGGCAATTGCAATTAATTATCTGGACCGGACTTGTATGTCCGCCGCAGCGCCAACCATGATGAAAGATCTTCATATCGGTACAACAGAAATGGGTATTATAATGTCTGCTTTCTTTTGGAGCTACGCTGCTTTTCAGATTCCGGCTGGCTGGCTGGCTGACCGTATCGGTCAGAGAATTTGCCTTCCTATCGCAGTTATCTGGTGGTCTTTAGCAACAGCAGCTACGGCTGGAGCGAAATCTGTGAGTGCATTAATTGGCGCCCGCGTATTTATGGGCATGGGCGAAGCCGGTGTATATCCTTGTAATGCTGGGATTACGGCTAAATGGTTTCCTGATAAGGAAAGAGGTCGTGTAACAGCACTCTTTGATAGCGGCAGTAAATTCGGTACAGCTTTTACGATGCCTTTCGTTGCCTGGATGGTTGCAGTGTATGGCTGGCAGCTTCCCTTTATTGTTTGCGGCGCTGTAGGCTTACTGTGGGCCGTCGCTTGGATGGCTTATTATCAGGATCCAGAAAAATCCAAATATGTAAATCAAGCTGAATTAAAGTATATCCGTGAGGGACAAGCGAAAAAAGAAGGTATTGATAAAACGCAGCCCATGAAATGGTATGAACTTTTGAAATACCGTAATGTAGTGGCCATGTGTCTAGGTTTCTTCTTATTTAATTATGCGATTTATTTCTTTATTACTTGGTTCCCCACTTATTTGGTAAAAGACCGCGGTATGCAGCTTATGACGATGGGCTGGGCGGCCATGCTTCCTCCTCTCTGCGGCATTTTGGCACAGTGGTGCGGCGGTATTTTAACAGATTATATGTATGCGAAAACTGGTAATTTAACTCGTTCCAGAAAAATTAATCTTGTCTGTGGTATGTTACTAGCTACTTCGATTGCTTTTGCTGGTCTAGTAGAATCCAATGTAGTAGCGATTGGTCTTCTCTGCGTATCCTATGGCGGCTTGGCTTTTGCTGCTGCAGCTCTTTGGTCGTTGCCTGGCGACGTAGCGCCTCGCAATATGACTTCCGTGCTTGGCGGTATTCAAAACTGCGCTTCCAATATCGGCGGTATTTTGGGACCGATTGTTACAGGTTACATTATTGCTACGACAGGTAACTTCATGGTGGCTCTGGCCATTTCCGGCGGTTGCTGCTTGTTGGGCGCCTTGACCTATGCTTTCGTACTGCAAGAAATTAAACCGATTCAAGTTGAAGAAAAAGCAAGCTAAATCATAGGTGTGTAATCCGTTCTGACTGTCAGATAGTTTTCTTATCTGGCAGTCAGGATTTTTTCACCTAGTTTTGTTATGTGTGAAAGGATGAGAAAAATGAATTCAACAGTTTGGCTGGGAATTGATATTGGAACAACCGGCGTCAGAGCTGTCGCTTATGAGCCGAATGGAAATTGCTTAGGTTCGGCTGATAAGCAGTATCCTCTGTACACACCGTATCCCGAGTGGGCGGAACAAGATCCTGATGAAATTGTCGGTGCTACGGCCCATGTAATTCGGAGTGTGGCAGCTACTTTAGCTGCACAAGGTCGTCAAGCTGATGGGATTGCTTTTAGTTCTGTTTTTCATAGTTTTTTAGCTTACGATAAAACAGGTAGACCGATTACCAAGTTGATGACTTGGGCCGACAACCGCAGTTCTAAAATTGTGAGTGAATGGAAGAAAACGCGGTCTGAATTATTAGAAGTATATCGGCGTACAGGCTGTCCGACTCATCCTATGTACCCGGCAACTAAAATTGCTTGGCTACGTCAGGAAAAGCCGACCCTGTTTCAGGAGGCGGCTTTTTTTGGTTCGATCAAAGACTATATCTTTAAGATCTTTACAGGCGAGTGGGTTGTAGATCGATCCATTGCCAGTGGTTCTGGTCTGTATAATCTACAGGCGCTAGAGTGGGATAAAGAGGTTTTGGCCTACTTAAAAGTCTCTGAGGCGAATATGCCGCCTGTTGTATCTACGACGTATACTCAGAAGTTGAACAAAGAAACGGCTATACGGTTAGGATTGCCTAGTGGTATTCCTGTTGTAATTGGCGCTGGTGATGGCGTGCTCGTAAACGTAGGAATTGGCGCTGTTCGGCCGGGCCAAATTAGTGCGACAATCGGAACGAGCGGCGCTGTCCGGATGCTTCATGAAAAACCATTGACTGACCCAAAAGGTCGCACCTGGTGCTATAATTTGACAGATCAGGTATGGGTATTAGGCGGCGCTATTAATAATGGCGGGATTGCTTTACGTTGGGTACGGGACCAACTGGCCCAAAAGGATATTGAGCTTGCAGAAAAACTGGGTGTCGATGCTTATGATTTAATGACAGCGGAAGCAGCGAAAATTCCTGCCGGCGCTGAGGGACTCTTGTTACTGCCGTTTTTTGCGGGCGAACGAGCGCCAAACTGGAATAGCGATGTGAGAGCTACGCTGTTTGGACTTACGTTGAATCATACAAAAAGTCATATTGCTAGAGCGACGCTAGAAGGAATCTGCTTTCGGATGCATAGCATCTTAGAAGCTCTGTCGGAAGTGGTCGGTCCAGCTCAAGATATCCGCGTCAGCGGTAGCTTCATAAAGTCGCCATTATGGCTGCAAATTTTATCAGATATTTTCAATCAAAAAGTCAATGTTCCTAGCGTGAATGAAGGCGCCGCTTTCGGTGCTGCAGTACTTGGTTTTGTTGCAGCAGGGATTTTACCTGATATATCGGCAACAGCCGATTTTGTAACGGTTACGAAATCTTATGAGCCGCGTTTGGAAGCGGCTAACCAATATAAGAAACTCTATGACATTTATGAGCGCGTTTACTGGAATTTGCAAAAAGAGTTCACTGATATTGCGAATTTCCAGAAAAACGGCTAGGTGTTTGGATACAAGGGGGACCTTAACATGGCAAGAGTAGTAATTACAGCTCGATCTGTGGCAAACTGCCAAGAAGGACGCGATCTTTTAACAGCAGCAGGCCATGAAGTGATTGTAAGAACAGGTAGCGGCCCTTGGGGCGAAGACGATATGACAGAAATTATTCAAGGCGTTGATGCGGCTATTGTCGGTCTTGATGAAGTTTCTGAAAAGGTGCTTGCTGCTGGCGCACCAACCTTAAAAGTTGTTGCCAGAAACGGTGTAGGCTATAACAAGGTTGCGGTAGCTGCGGCCAAGGAACGGGGCATTGCTGTTACTTTAGCGCCGGGAACGAATACGATTTCTGTTTGTGAGCTTGTCTTTGCTCTGATGCTAGGCACAGCGCGCCATGTTTGTCTGCAAAATGAAGAAGTTCATGAAGGCGGCTGGCAGCGCGTAATGGGCTGTGAGCTTTATGGTAAAACCTTAGGAATTGTCGGAACAGGTAGTATTGGCAGCGAAGTGATTAAACGAGCTCATGCCTTTGGTATGAAGATACTTGCTTTTGATTTATGGCAAAAACAAGAGTTGATTGATCTTTATGGTGCCAAGTATGTATCTTTAGATGAGATCTATGAACAAGCTGATTTTATTTCTCTGCATGTACCAGCAACGCCAGAGACCAAGGGTATGATTCAAGCGGCTACCATTGCCGAAATGAAACCGACAGCGATTTTGATCAATACCGCTAGAGGCGATTTAATTGTGGAGCAAGATTTGTATGAAGCGTTAAAGGCAAATCAAATTGCCGGTTACGGGGCTGATGCTATGATTCAAGAGCCGCCGGGAGAAGATCATCCGCTGCTTTCGCTGCCTAATGTGATTATTACGCCTCATTGCGGCGCCTATACGAAAGAAGCTGTTATTCGTTGCAGTGTAACGGCGGCAGAAGAAGTTGTCCGTGTTTTAAACGGCGAAACGCCGCGGTATCCTGTTTCGCAGTAATAAAGCTTATCGGACAATGTCTCGAGTAACAAGCAAAAGGGAGGATTTATTATGTTAAAAAAACATTTAGTTGTAAAGAAAATTACTGATACAGGTGTGGTTGCTGTTGTGCGGGCAGCGAATGCCGATCAAGCGAAACGGATTACGGAAGCTTGTCTGGCTGGCGGCGTAAATGCCATTGAAATGACCTTTACGGTGCCTGGTGCGCACCGCGTTATGGAAGAATTAGCGGCAACATACAGTGAAGATGAAATTATTCTTGGCGCTGGTACGGTGCTAGATCCGGAAACAGCTCGTATTGCTATTTTGAGCGGAGCTCGTTATGTTGTTACGCCGGGCTTAAATTTAGAAGCTATTAAATTATGCAATCGCTATCAAATCCCCATTATGCCAGGCGCCGTTACGGTTCGTGACGCTGTTGAAGCTATGGAAGCCGGTGCTGACATTATTAAAGTATTTCCTGGCGAATTGTTTGGACCTAAAATTATTAAGGCACTCCGTGGTCCCTTGCCGCATATTAACCTTATGCCAACAGGCGGCGTAGATGCCAATAATGTCGGGGAATGGATCAAAGCAGGTGCTGTTGCCGTAGGCGCTGGCGGTGCATTGACTGGTCCTGCCGCAACTGGTGACTATGCTGGCATTACTGCTCGGGCGAAAGATCTGATTGAAAAAGTAAAACAGGCTAGAGCATAAAAATTCATAAAATTACTTTTAATGGCGTTACTATGAGGAGCAAAAGCAGGACTTTTGCTCCTTTATTTTTATTTTTGTCGTTTTATAGCCGGTTTAAGGCGATAACAGGCAGGAGCCTTTGTTTTCTATAGCGAAGTATACACGTCGTCTTGCCAAGTTGTCAGGGAGGGTAGGTATGGCTAAAAAACGTGCCGCGAAAGTGGATAGAAAACAAGTTTTAGTTCGTTTAAGGCAGTTGGCGCTTCATAAGCTGCTGGCAGCTTTAACGAGTCCCTCGCTGCTTATTTTTTTCGGGATTCTTTTTATTTATTATCAGCGAGATTTGCTGAGTGCGGGGATTTGGGAAGCGTGGCCGATTTTATCTTATGGTACTTTGTGTTTTGGCATGACGATTACGGCTGTTTTTAGCCGTAGTCGATCGTTCTTTCTGCTAGTTGTGTTAACAATTGCTGAATGGGCCATGAATATACAGGCGGCTTACCCTTTAGTGAGTTTTCTAGTGCCATTGAATTTTGCCTTTTTTTCAGTAGCTGCCGAACGCGGGGTATTATCAAGTCGCGGTAGAAAATATATTTTGCTATTGCTGTTAGAACTCTTTTTCGGTGCGGAAGTGCTTTTATCGAATGATCGGGAATTTGCTGCCGCTATTGGCGGGAAAACAATCGCTGCTTTTGCCGGAACACCCCTTTCAGATCTTGCACTCATTACTTTTTTTGTCGCTTTTCTCTTGCTCTTTTTTCAGCGGCGTCAAGCGAGTCTTTACTTTAATGCCGCCTTTTTTGGCGCGCTAGCTCTGGTGGTTTGCGGACAGCATTTCTTTCAGAACGCGCAAGCTGTGCCGCTTTTTTATACTGGCGCCGCCCTTAGCATTATTGTTGCCGTAATTCAAGATTACTATTATAAAGCCTATATGGATGAATTAACGGGGCTTCCTGCCAGGCGTTCGCTTAATGAAACTTTGCAAAAATTAGAAGGCGTCTATACGATTGCTATGGTAGATGTTGATTTTTTCAAGAAATTTAATGATACTTATGGGCACGATGCGGGTGACGATGTGTTGCGACTGATTGCTAGTGTTATGAGAAATTGCTCTAAGGCGCGGTTTTTTCGTTATGGCGGCGAGGAGTTTACGGTTCTGTTTCCTGGTAAAACGCTAGAAGAAGCCTTGCCGATACTAGAAGAGGTTCGCGAGGCTATTGCGAAACGGTCCTTTGTTGTTTCAACAGGAAAAAACAAGCGGAAAGGAACCGGGAAAAAACTCAATGTAACTGTAAGCATGGGGGTTGCGCAGGCCAAAAATCATAAAGAGAAAGTGGAGACAGTCCTAAAAGCGGCTGATACAGCTTTATATCGAGCAAAAGAAGCAGGGCGTAACTGTGTACGACAATAATTTACAGCAGGCTGACGAGTCAGCCTGTTTTTTTATCAGGAAAATTACAAATAAAATGTGATTATTTGTAATAAAACAGCAGGATAAGGTCGCTTTTTGACGAAAATAACAAGAAATAGATTTATACAAAACTAAAGCAGAGCCAAAAAAATAAGGAGGCGTTGATATTGGCAGGTCAGATTAAAAGTATGTGTGATAAGATTATTGCGCAGCGCGCCAGCGGCAATCCCACGATGGAAAAAATCACAAAAACAAAGCTTGTCCTAAAAGGGATCAATCCCGATCAGTATACCGTTAATTCGCCGGATGATCCGGCTGTTCTTGCTAAGCTGACGCAAGTAGCGAAAGAACTTGGCGTTACCCTATAAATTGTTTTCTATATTGAGAGGAGGAAAAAACATGACAGTAATGACCGCAATTTCTGATCAGAAAGTACCGAAAATGGCAGTGCAGGCTATTAAAGGCCAGCTAATAGAGAAGGCTCCTAAAGTGGTGATTTATTTTGCTTCCTCGAATTATGATCCGCAAGAAATTTCTGCGGCGATGCAGGATGCTTTTCATGATGCTACTGTTTTTGGCTGCACGACCTCTGGTGAAATTATTAGCGGTAAGATGACAAAAGGCGCTCTTGTAGCAATGGGATTTTCAGCAGACATATTAGAAGATATTCAAGTGGAAATTGTGCCGGAAATCAGTACGGAAGATCATGTAGCTGATGCTTTTGCGGCATTTAGTACACATTATGGTATGCCTGCCATTGAATTCGATCCTGAAAAATATGTAGGGCTTGTAATTTGCGATGGACTTAGCCGTGCGGAAGAGAAAATTATGGACTCTATCGGCAATATTACGAATGTTACGTTTATTGGCGGTTCGGCTGGCGACGACTTGAAATTTGCCAGTACCTATGTGTTTGCCAATGGGCGTGCCTATACAGATGCGGCATTGCTTGTACTGATGAAACCGAAAGCTTCTTTTGATTTCATAAAAACACAAAGTTTTTATGAGACTGGTACGAAACTGATTGCGACTAAAGTGGATGAAGAAAAACGAGTCGTTATGGAATTTGATCATAAACCAGCCATTCAAGCTTATGCAGAAGCTGTCGGACAGCCGCAAGTGATGGCGGATCAGTCCTTTATGCGTCGTCCCTTAGGTCTTATGGTTGGCGATGAACCTTATGTACGCAGCCCACAACAAGTTAACAATGGCTCTATCGTTTTTTATTGCAATGTAAAAGAAGGCATGGAAATGTCGGTGTTAGAATCGACTGATATTATTGCCGATACGACACGCGTTATTAAAGAAAAGCAGCAAGATAAAGGCGAAATTCTGGCTATACTGAACTTTAATTGCATTTTGCGGACCTTGCAATTGGAAAGTGAAGGGCGAATGGATAAATATGGTCAGATTTTTACGAATATACCAACAATCGGGTTTAGTACTTACGGTGAAGCCTATATCGGTCATATTAATCAAACGGCAACGATGCTGTTGTTTATGAAATAGCTTGCTAATGAGCTGCTCTTGGGGAGGTGAACGCGATGGATTTTATGACGATACTACTTCTAGGCGTTATCTGCCTGATTGTCGTTGCTGGAGCTGTATTTTGGGGGAAAAATCGCAAAGTAGTTTCTTCTATTTCATCGACAGAGATTACATGGAATGAACAAAATAACCGCTGTGTTCGAACAACAAAAGGCCATATGGATCAGATGCGTGCGACAGCAGAGATCATTCTTGACTCAAGTGAGCAGGTTATGATCAATGCCATAGAGGTGAATGAATCAACGAAACACCTTGCTGGTGAAGCGAAGAAAGGATCACAGCAGCTTCGTGAAGCCGAAAAAATCATGAATGAATTGACTCAGTTAGTTCATGCCGCCGAAACGCAGGCGCAAGAAGGCTCAGCCAATGCGGCGGCGACTTTGCAGGTGACGGAATCGGGTCTTACCACAATGAATAAGGCCATAGTGCGGATGCAAAATATACAGGGGAAAACCGCTCATGTCGAATCACTCCTAGACACATTAAATCAATATTCGAAGGAAATTGGTGCGATTAGTGACGCAATCACAGAAATTGCCGGGCAGACGAATTTATTGGCGCTAAATGCTGCCATTGAAGCGGCTCGGGCTGGTGAAGCGGGGCGTGGTTTTGCCGTTGTTGCCGATGAAGTAAGGAAATTGGCGGAGCAGTCCAATGATCGAGCGCAAAAGGTAACAGCGCTAGTGAAGCAAGTACTTGATCAGACTGCTTCTGTCATTGTAGCTTCGAATGAGAGCAGACAAGAAGCGGAAACCGGTATGAGCGAAGTGACAGCGTCTGGTCAGGAATTTGAAAAAATTCATGATAAAGTGCAACGCGTTGTGGCTAGTTCTGGTGAAATTGTTAAAGTCGCTTCCCGACAGTCTGACATTGCCGATCGTCTTACGGTTATTGTTGGCAATGTGACAAAAGTAGTCAGCGAAGCATCAGAGAGTGCGGGACAAGGAATTGCAGCGACCGAACAAACGTCAACTGAAGTGATGAAAATTACGGATAGCATCAGTAATATCATTACAGTTATGCAAGATCTTGACGAATATATTCAAAGTGAAGAGAATGGGACTGTATCGTAGCGATCGCTTAGTAGTAAATAAAAAAGTCGCGCCAATATGGCTGCGACTTTTTTTCGGTCAAATAGTTTATGGTAAGTGCTTTATATCTGAAATTTGCGAATTGCTGATTGTAATTCTTCCGCCATTTTGGCTAAATGCTGACTCGAAGCGGCAATTTCTTCAATTGAAGCGGATTGTTCTTCTGTAGCGGCAGAGATGAGCTGCGTTTGGTCAGCAGCGTGTTGGCTTTGTTTATCGATAGATTGTACCGAAGTAACTACGTCGCTACTGCCTTGATGAAGATGTTCGATTATTGTAGAAATCTCATGAATTTCCTGGGAAATATTGTGAACCATTTGGAGGATTTGTTGAAAATTTTGTCCCGCTGTCGCTACAATTGTAGTTCCAGCTGCTACTTCTTTTTGGCCTTCATTCATAAAGAGAACGGCATTGTTGGTTTTTTCCCGTACATCATGAATTAAACTAGTGATTTGTTTGGCCGCTTCCTGCGATTGCTCCGCCAATTTGCGCACCTCTTCCGCTACGACAGCAAAGCCTTTGCCTGCTTCACCTGCTCTAGCGGCCTCGATGGCTGCGTTTAAAGCTAGAAGATTGGTTTGACCGGAAATATTGGCGATGACTTCAACAATTTGGCCAATTTCTTTCGAGTGGGATTCGAGTTCGCCGATTACCATGGCCGTATCTTTCGTTTTTTGTTCGATCAGTGCCATTTGACTGACTGCTTTTGTAACAGCCTGTTCGCCAGCATTGGCCGTTTCCTGTGTTTTGACTGCTGTGCCGGAAACCGTATGCGCATTGGCAGCTACTTGCGTAATTTGTTGGGACATGGCGTTGACAGAACTTGTGGCCTTGTGGGCTAAATCAAGCTGTGTGGCAGCTGCGTGGGCTACTTCGGCCACGGTGCCTGCCGCATCAGTTGCTGTTTGGGCGGATTGTTCTGCATTGGCTGTTAGTTGTTCGGAAGAAGCGGCAAGTTGTTCTGCTGTTTGCGAGAGTTGTTTAATTAAGGCTCGTACATTTTTGCTCAGAACATCAATGGAGTGAGATACTGTACCAAATTCGCTCTGATCGCGCAAGCTGGCTTCAGAGACACTGAGAGCAAAATTCCCTTTGGCTAATTCCCCTAAAAATACGACAAAATCATTTAAACGTTTGGCAATGCGTTTCGTAATGATCCAGCCGAGGAGACAGACAATCAGCAGTGAGCCAGCAATGATTCCGACAAATAGTATCATAGCAGCGGTAAAATTTGCTTCGGTTTGTTTATTAATGGCATCGGCTGCTTTCTCGTTGAATTCGCCAAGTTCAATTAGATTCTGCATAAAGGCTTCAGCGGCGGGACGAACATCACGATTATAGAGAGCAAGCGCTACTTCATCTTGGTTTTGGGCAGCTAAGGCGATGACCTGTTCCCTAGCGCTGCGGTATTTATCAAGATTCGTGTGGAGTTCTTGCAGTTTTCCTGTTTCAAAGGAGGTGAGTTTTAGTTGTTCATATTTTTTTAGATTTTGGTTAAATGCTTCTGCCCGCGTTTTAATATCGGCCATTAATTTTTGTGTTTCCGCTGGATCTTTTATCAACATCATCATAAAAATATCGGCGGAAATCGCTCGTGCATGGGTACGGCTATCGCTGAGCCATTCGTTTGGCAGCATTCGTTCATTGTACATGATAGTCATGTCCTGCTTGGCCTTTGCCAAATAGTAAAATCCTGTATAGCCGACGGCAGCTAGGGCAAATACGGCAACGATAATAAGTAAAAACAATTTTTTTGCTACTTTTAAATTATTAAGCCAATTCATAAGGAGCCTCCTCAAATTAGTGGGTCATTTCTGCTTGTTGTGTAGGAGTATCGTGAAGTATTTGAGAAATCTCCTCAAAGCGATGGGACCGAGATAAAAAAGCGGCTACAATATCTGGGTCGAAGTGCTTGCCGCTTTCGGCAACGATTTCTTGGACCGCTGTTTCATGGGAAACAGGTTCTTTATAAATCCGTTTACTTGTGAGCGCATCATAGACATCGGCTACAGCCATTAATCGGGCTGAAAGGGGAATTTTATCACCAGACAGTCCTTCGGGATAACCGGCGCCATTCCATTTTTCATGATGGAAGTAAGCAATTTCTTTGGCTTTGTCAAGTAAAGGATCTGACATGCCTAACACGGCTTCGGCTCGATCAATTGCTTGACGGCCGATTTGCGTATGCGTTTTTATGATCTCAAATTCTTCTGGCGCTAAAGCGCTCGGTTTTAATAGAATACGATCTGGTATGCCGATCTTACCGATATCATGGAGCGGGGCTGATTTGACGAGCAGCCGGATTGTTTCTGGCGTTAAGTTATGGCGAAAGCGTTTATGCGGTCTCAACTCAAGGGCGAGTTCGCGGATGTATTCGGAAACTCTTTGGATATGACCCGTTGTTTCATGATCGCGCGTTTCCGCCAGCGAGGCCATGGCAACAATCGTGATTTCTTGTAAGGCGGCCATTTCCTTGATACGCTGCGAAATTTCTGTTTCCAGATAATTGTTTTTATCTTTTAGGAAATCTTGGGTTTGTTTTAACGTAATGTGGGTGCGAATGCGAGTGAGAAATAAGGCCGGATCAAAGGGTTTCGCAATGTAGTCGACAGCGCCTAGGGCCAAGCCTTCAGCAATGTTGGTAAAATCGCTCTGATTTGTAAGGAAAATCAGTGGAATTCGTATTAAAGCTGGTAACGCTTTCATACGGCGGCATATATCAAAGCCTGAAAAGGCGGGATTTGTTAAGGAAATTAAAATGAGATCAGGCGGTGACGCTGTTGCAATCGTTAAAGCCGTTTCGGCAGTATCCGTGATTTTTACCTTATAATGATTTTTGAGTAAAAGTTGCGTAAGTTCTAAATTGGCCATAGGGCTATCAAGAATTAAAATGACTGGTTTGCCGTTTTCCATGGTGGCCTCCTTCCTCTTTAGGGCAGAGCGTTTTTGCATCTGCAGGGAATATGGGGCAATATAACGAATTAATTCACAAGCTTAATTCACAAGCTCAATTATAGCAAATCCGTTATCGGGAAACATTAGCTTCACTATATGAAAACATAGCTCGTTTATTATATTGCGATTATAAGAGCTTGCTTATGATGCTAGATTCGACGTGGATACGATAAAGATAAGAAGTCAGGTTTGTGGAGGTCGCTACGATGAAGAAAAGAGTAGGAATGAGTGAATCCTGCCCTAGCAGCCATCTCATTGAAGCGCAGCGATTTGGCCGCAGCGGCAGTTGGGAGTGGAACTTACAGACAAAAGAGCTACTGTGTACCGAAGGGTTGTTAGCGTTGTTTGAAATAAGTGCTGAAGGGTTTTCTCAGAGCGGCGTTGCTGATTTTTTTGCTAAAGTAGTTATTGGCGATAGAGCGAAGGTAAGGAAAACTTTCTGGCGTATTTTACATGACCATGCACCGATCTGCCAGGAATTTCGGATTCGTCGCAGTGATGGAACAATACAAGTTTTATTGTGGCGAGGAACAATTTTAATAGATCAGAAGAATCATCCATTGAAATTTATTGGTACCGTTTTTGACGTTACTAAACTCCAAGAGACCTCAGATATGTACCGGGAAGAAGCAGTGCGGCTACGTGAATTTATGCAGGCTATGCCAGATATGGGTTTTATCATTGACGAAATGGGGAAGATTGTTGAGTTTGTGGGCAATCATGTTTTTTTTGGCAATGATGAAACGCAGCATCTTTCGGGTAAAAATTTATCGGATTTTATGCCTTCTGTGGCAGCGAGAAAAATGCATGAGAATGTTCGCTATGTTCTAGACTATCAGACGCTGCAGTTTGGCGAGTTTGAACTTCATACGCAGCAAGGCAGGCGGATTTTTCGCTTTCGCTTTGCACCCATGACCTATTGTTGCGGTGAGAAGCGCACTGTTGCATGCATGGCCAGTGATATTACCGAACAGAGCCGCACGAAAAAGTTCTTACAACTTTCTTATGAAAAGCGGCGTCAACAGGAACTGCTTAATGGGCTAGTAGAAGGGAAACTGCAGCCCTCGCAAACTCTTTTAGATCAAGCGTGGCAGGTTAAGCTCAATTTAGCGCAGTCTTTTGTCTGTCAAGCTCTGCTGGTGGAACAATGGGAGGATAAGCCGATTACCTATTGGCAGGAACATCGAACTGATTTCCAATATTTATTAGATTCGTTAGTGGAAGTATTAGAACGCGACTTAGACGCCATTGTGTGGGAAGCAAAAGACGGGATCGGCTTGTTACTGCCAGTGAAGGCGAATTGTCAAAATAGTAAGCAGCAAAGTATCGATTTTGCTGAGTCAGTTTATCAGATCGTAAAGTCTCATTTTCCTACAGCCCAGGTCTCCATTGGTTTAGCGGAGTTTTTTGAGGATTCTTTTTCTAGTATAAGTGCCGCTTATAGTCAGGCTTGTGATGCCGCTTACCTGGGCGATTTAGTAGAACCGGAAACGGCGATTCATCACTATTTGAATTTAGGCGTTTTGCAAATTCTACCGTCTTTATCAGAAGAAGAACGGGTTAAAGCATTTATTTGGCGTAATATTGGCAAACTGCTTGAATATGATAAGAAAAAAGGCAGTCAATTTCTTGATACCTTAGAAAAAATACTGCAAAATGAAAACCTCAAAATTGTGGCGGAACAATCTTTTGTGCATCATCAAACGATCATTTTTCGTAAAAAACGGATTGAGGAAATTCTCGGTGTGTCGCTAGAGTCTTTTGAAACGCGGATTACCTTAGCGATGGCGTTGAAATTATTTCAAGTAGCAGTTCGGCGGAATTGCTGGACTCTTGATGAACCTTAATAGATCACTAAAAAGACAGAAAAAAAGGATGTCGTACTTGTGTTTCAGTACGGCATCCTTTTTTAGCAGGATCTAAATATATTGCAGTACTTTGCCTTAGAAGCTACGACAAAGCAGTCTTCTTTGATAGCTTCTGGCAGCGAGTGATAAGGAATAGTTTAAGATAAAGTAGGTGGCGGCAATTAAGCCGAAGATGGCAAAAACCTGGGCAGTAGAACCATATTGCCCCATAATAATCATGCCTTTACCGGTAAGTTCTTCAATACCAACAGCCCATACAAAGGAAGTATCTTTGATGACTGTTGTGCATTGCGATACAAGCGGCGGAATCATATTACGCAAGGCTTGCGGCAAGATGATATAGAGCATGGTTTGCCAATAAGTGAATCCTTGAGATTTGGCTGCCTCCCATTGACCGCGCGGCAAGGAGTTTAAACCGCCACGGACGATTTCAGCAATAATAGCTGATGTAAAGACAGTCATAGCGGCAATGCCCGCATAAATTGGCGGGAGATTTGTCATAAATCGCGCGGCTAAAATAAAGAGCAATAGCGGCGTATTGCGTACTGTTTCGATGTAGAGAGCGGCTAACCTTGTTAAAAGCGGCTGATCGCTAAATCGGGCTACGCCGAGGATAGTGCCGAAAATCATACTAAGGACAATCGAGCCTAGGGCGATATAGAGAGTCGTCAAGAGGCCTTGACCAAGGAATAGAAAAAACTGTGGTTGTAGAAGCTCTTGGATCATAAAGACACCTCCAGTTTTTTCTCCAGACGGCGAGCATAGCGAGCTAGCGGCAGGCAGAGAAGAAGATAGAGGATGGCTGTTATTACATAAGCCGGTCCATAGTATAAATTGTTACTAGCCCAGGAATCAGCTTGATACATGAGATCACCACCGGCTACCATGGCCAGAACGGATGTGTTTTTAATCAGGCTCACAGCTTGGTTGGTTAAGGGCGGCAGGGAAATCCGTTTAGCTTGCGGCAGAATAATATAGCGCATAGCGCTCCAATAAGAAAAGCCTTGTGAAAGCGCTGCTTCCAACTGACCGCGCGGAATAGCTTGAATGCCAGCCCGGACCACTTCGGCCACATAGGCGCCGTGATAGACGCCAACGCCGAAGACGCCTACCGAGAAAATTGGCAGCATAATGCCAAGGTGAGGCAGCGCGTGATAGAGGAAAAAGATTTGAATGACAAGCGGTGTATTTTGAATGGCTTCCACGTAGATTCGATTGATGACACGGACTGATTTGCCTTGCGCTGCGCCCAAGACGCCGAAGAAAATGCCAAGCGCTAGTGACAGAAGCAGAGCCAGCAGCGACAAAGCGATAGTCATAGCGAATCCTTCGGCGAAGATGGGCCAGTCGCGTAAGACGGCAGCCCATTTAAAGGCGGCAAAGGGACCCATTTTATTTAATGCCCCATTTTTGAATCAGTTTATCAAGCTCGCCGGATTTTTTCATATCCGCAATGGTATCATTGACAAGCTTGGCTAGAGCGTCATTGCCTTTCTTCGAAGCAACGCCGTATTCCTGAGGACTGAAACGATCAGGCAGAATCAACGTGGAATCATCAAGATAGCCAAAAAGAATGGAGCCGTCGACCGAGAAGGCGTCGACGCGGCCAGCATCAAGAGCCGATTTAATTTCAGGATAGGTACCAAATTCTAAGAAGGAGACTTTCGCACCTTGTTTTTCGGCTGCTTCTTGTACAGCTTGTTTGGAAGTCGCACTTTGAGCTACACCGATTTTTTTACCATTTAGATCTTTTAGCGTTTGAATACCAGAAGCTTTTTTAACCATAATGCCGACGCCGTCAGTGAAGTAGGGATCCGAGAAATTATAGCTCTTTTTGCGTTCTTCCGTAATCGTAAAGGTACAGATATCAAGATCTACTTCGCCGTTATCGAGGAGCGGGCCCCGTGTTTTTGCCGTTACGCCTTGGAATTCTACCTTGGATTCATCACCGAGAACTTTTTTGGCGATCGCTTTGGCTAGGTCAATTTCCATGCCTTCAATTTGATTCGTTTGCGGATTTTTAAAGCCGAATTTTGGTACGTCTACCTTGACGCCGACTTTTAATACGCCGCGATCTTTAATCGCCTTGATATCAGCAGGCGTTCCAGAAGAATCAGATTTTGCACTTGGCGTACTACCGCCGCAGCCGCCTAAAAATAATGCTCCCATAACCATAATAGATGCTAGTAGCGTCCAGCCTTTTTTCATTATGCTTTCCTCCTGTAAAATAGATTTTAATGTGAACGTAAGATTCGGCTCAAAAATAGTTGAGTTCGTTCGTGCTGTGGCTCTGTAAAGAAATGCTCAGGATTGCCTTCTTCTAAGATTTGCCCGCCATCCATAAAAATAACGCGGTCGGCTACTTGACGAGCAAAACCCATTTCGTGGGTTACTACAACCATCGTAATGCCTTCTTTGGCTAAATCAATCATTACATCAAGTACTTCCTGAATCATTTCAGGATCAAGAGCGGACGTGGGTTCGTCAAACAACATAATCTGGGGCCTCATGTTGAGGGCGCGGGCGATTGCTACACGCTGCTGCTGACCGCCGGAAAGCTGTGATGGATAAGCAGAAGCCTTTTCTTTCAAGCCAACGCGATCGAGAAAATCGAGACCTGTTTCTGTTGCCTCTTCCTTGCTGATTCCTTTGATCAAAGTTGGCGCTAGCGTCAGATTTTCTAAAACGGTTTTATGCGGATACAAATTGAATTGTTGAAATACCATGGCTACAGATTCTCGTACCTTGCGCACTGGCGCTTTCGGATCGGTGATTGTTACGCCGTCGATGGTAATGGAGCCGGAAGTAGGTGTTTCCAAGAGGTTCATCGAGCGAATTAAAGTGCTTTTACCTGAGCCACTTGGGCCGATTACGACTAGCTTCTCGCCATTTTTTACTTCTAAGTGAATGTTTTTTAATACATGGTTTGTGCCAAAATACTTTTCTACCCCATCTAATAGAATCATCATATCACCTCCCTGTAGCAACATAAAAAGACAAAACGACTCTTCTGCAAGCAGAAGAGTCGTCATTGACTCCAAGACAAGAAGACTCACTTACGGTTCTGTAAGTGAGTCTTCTTTGACTCGAAAATGTAATTTTGTATACCTATTATAGACGAAACGACTAAAAATTTCAATAGACTAGATGTAAGACTTTTATATCACTTATTATGCTTTTTTATGATAGATGCAAGACGTTCGATACCTTCCTTGATTTTTTCTGGCGGCATACCAGAATAATTCAGGCGGAAGTGATTGCGTTCATTTTGATCAGGGAAGAAGATGTGACCAGGAACAAAAGCTACTTTATTTTCTAGGCAATCTTGTAGTAAGTCCTTTGAATCCATCTGTTTGGGTAGCGTAACCCAAGTGAAGAGTCCTCCTTCGGGATGTGTAAAGGTCACATTTTCCGGGAACGTTTCTGCCATCGTTTTTAACATGATATCGCGACGACTGCCATAGAGGGCAATGATTTTTTCAATATGTTTTTCAATATCGTAAAGCTCCAGATATTTAGCAACTTGCAACTGACAGAATGACGAGGAGTGAAGATCAGCTGCTTGTTTGACTGTGGCAAACTTAGCAATAATGGCCGGATCGGCGGCAACCCAGGCAATTCGCATGCCAGGACAGAAGATTTTGGAGAAAGTGCCGACAAAAATAACCAGACCTGCCTTATCGAGAGACTTTAAGGATGGCGGCAGAGTTCCTTCAAAACGAAGTTCGCCGTAGGGGTTGTCTTCGACAATCGGAATATTGTATTTTGCGGATAAATCGACTAGGGCGTGGCGGCGTTCTACAGACCAAGTGCGCCCTGTTGGATTTTGAAAATCAGGGATAACATAGATGAATTTTACATTTTGAGTAGCTTTTAAAATTTTTTCTAATTCCTCGGGAATCATGCCTTGTTCATCAGTGGGAACACCGATAATCTTGGGCGCATAAGGCGAAAATGCGCTAAGAGCCGCCATGTAAGTCGGGCTTTCGCACAAAATCACATCGCCAGAGTTAATGAAAATACGAGCGGCAAAATCAAGAGCTTGCTGCGAGCCGCTCGTAATTAGGAGATTGTCAGCATTGAGTTTTGTGCAAAACTTTTCATTAAGCCGTGCGGCGATTTGTTCGCGCAATTTAGGAAAGCCTTGGGTGGACGAGTACTGAAGGGCTTGGACGCTCGATTCTTTCAGCATTACTTCAGTAGCATGGGCTACTTCTTCTACGGGAAATACTTCGGCGGCAGGGAGTCCGCCAGCAAAGGAAATAATGTCAGGACGTTGCGTGAGTTTTAAAATGTCATCAATTTCTTCCGTGTTCATGGAATTGACAGCATGTGAGAAAACAATTGACATAGTATACCTCCTAGAGTGACTGCAATTTACAGTGTTGTGATTTAATAATAGTAGGAAGGAATAGTAATGTAAATATCCAATTGTAATATTGTAAGATACCAATTTCAGCAAAAAGGCGGTTTTGGATTTATGGATATAACCAATTTACTAAGCAACTGGACGGTACAAGTCGATGGAGCTGTACCAATGTATATTCAATTAGCCAATGTTTTTACGGCTAAGATCCAAAATATGACTTTGCAGCCAGGCGATAAATTGCCGCCTGAGCGAGAACTGGCAAAGGCGCTCAACGTAAGCCGAACTACGGCAATTAATGCCTATAAATTGCTAGAAGAGCGAGGATTGGTCCTTACGAAAATCGGCAGTGGAACCTATGTGGCGGCTGTTACGAAGCAGATGGCAGAAACGACTCCTGTCCCCTGGGAGCAGCTATTTACGCCGCAGTATCGTACACCGACATCCTCCATTATTCGCAACCTTGTGGCAATGCCTGCTGGGGGGAATCATATTTCTTTTGCCACAGGAATGCCTGATCCGGCCTTTTATCCTTTGCATATTTTACGGGAAGGACTGGTAAGTTCTGTAGACTCTGTTGATAGAAGCGATTTTGGCTACATGCCGACAGAAGGCTATCCTTCCCTGCGTAAGGCTCTCGCGCTTTGGCAAAAATCCTATGGGATTGAGGCAGAGGATGAAGAAATTCTTATTATATCAGGATCACAGCAAGGGCTGTATCTCATTGTTAAAGCGCTTATTGAACCGCGCGATTTTGTCGTAGTGGAATCGCCTACCTATCTTGGCGCCATTCAAATTCTTGAGTCGGCAGGGGCCCGTATTTTATGTCTGCCGCCAGGGGATTCATTGCGGCTTGATGTGCTAGAAGATTATCTTATTCGCTATCGGCCTAAATTTTTCTATACGATTCCTACTTTTCAAAATCCGACAGGACGTGTTATGTCATTACAAGAACGGCGGGCGCTGCTTGCTTTGGCAGAAAAGCATCACTTAGTTCTGGTTGAAGATGATCCTTACGGCCATCTCTATTACGAGCAAAAGCCGCCATTATCTTTAAAAGCGTTAGATACTTATGGTGGCGTCATTTATTTAAGCACTTTTTCTAAATCGCTGTTTCCTGGTCTGCGCATAGGTTGGTTAACAGCGCCTGCTGCGGTGGTAAATCGGCTGGCCCAGGAAAAACAGTATGTAGATTTACAAAGCAATAATTTATCGCAGAAAGTTTTAACAAGCTATCTTGCTACAGGCGACTTTGAAGCGCACCTGCAAAAAATGCGCGCTATTTATAAGCTGCGTCGTGATGCAATGGCTCAGGCTTTGCAGCGTTATTGCGCGGGCTTTCTTGATTTTCCTATACCGGAAGGGGGATTTTACTTGTGGTGCACTTTAGCGCCGCGCATTTCCGGCAGAGAATTTTGGCAAAGGGCTGCAAGAGCTGGCGTTTCGTTTGTTCCTGGTGAAGCCTTTTATGCTGGCATTGGCGAAAGCCAGCAATTTCGCCTTTGTTTTGTCTCACATGAAGAGGAAATCTTACGAGAAGGGGTAAGGCGGCTCGGGCGAATTCTTGCATCAGGTGATGTTTGGACAGAACCAGCTACAAGCAGCGGCAGTCGTCCATTGATTTGAAAACGGTTTTCATAAGTGGAGAGAAATATGTTATGGAAATAAAAAAGTATTGACTTTTAGGCTTGCCTCTCTTATAATCAATATCAACAAGATATTGTTGTGCAGAGGGAGTAACCTTTACAGCATAGTCGTCAATACGGTGCAATCGCACTCGGCTATGTTGGCATGAATTTTTCGTGTCGGTAAGACTTTGCTTATGTGATTTAGTCATATAAGTGAGGTCTTTTTATTTATATATAGCTAAAATTAGCAAATAACAGGAGGATGACTTATGTCAGAACGACTTACCTTGCATGATGTCTTACGCGAATATGGCACACCGCTGGTCACGTTAGGGGTTCATGCATCAGAAGAAGAATGTCTAAAACTTCGAGAACGACTGCTCGCAATTCGTGATGTTAGCAATGCAAAAGAGCAGGGCTACTTAGAAGTAGCGTGCACTTTTTATATTGATGTGCATGATATTGATCGCTATTTATCGGGAGAATTACCTACACTTGGTGAAATTTACACTTTTCCCGAAGACGTAAAGTCTCATAAGGAGGAATAACATGAAAAAGTTACTACTAATCACATTTATGTTTATGTTTGCATTTCAGTCTATGAGTTTTGCTGCTGTCGGCGGTTCCAAAGGCGGTAGTTCTGCGCCGAAGTCTTCGCCGAGCATGTCTCAGCCAGCACCTAGCTCATCAGGTTCCCTTGCACCGAAAAGTTCAGAAAGTACAAGTTCTGGATACAAGCCATCGGCGCCAGCTAGCAGTTACAGTGACAAAGCACCGGCTGCAGCGGCAAAACCGCAGCAACAAGCGGCTCAACAGCAATCTACAGGCAGCAGTTTCTTGCGTAATGTAGGTCTCTTTGGCGGCGGTATGCTCCTTGGCAGTATGCTTGGTAATATGTTTGGTTTTGGTTCAGCAGGCATGATGTCTGATATTATTGGCATGCTCTTTAATGCTGTGTTTATTGGTTTGGTTTTCATGGCTATTCGTTACGCCTGGAACCGCTATCAAGAAAGCAAGGCAGAAAAAGAACGGAATAACAGACGCTGGCATTAAGCTAGACGTTTGATCATATAGAAAGGCAGGCCGTCGAAGCGCTTCGACGGCCTGCCTAGTTTCTGAGAAAAATAAATCAATCGTCTGTAATGAGTTTGTCTTCTTTAATGATGTGCTGAGCCAGCCAGTCACAGACGAAATCTAGCATTTCTAACAAGTACTCATTCTGGCCATTGTCGATTCGATCAAGGTCGATCGTATCAATTTTGTCTAAAAAATCCTTATGAGTTGCCATTTGGGAAAGGAGTTTTCGATAGCCAATCTTTTTCATGTATTCTTCTTCGGCATGAAAATGATAAATGGTGTACTCTTTGAGCTCTTCTAAAATCGCAATAATATCGTTGTACTTATCGAGAATCAAATCATTGCGTAAAAGCTCATACATGCGGTTGGCGATGTCAAAAAGATGTTTGTGCTGTTCGTCAATTTCAGGTACACCGATGGCGTATTCGTCAGACCATTGAATCATAAAAAAAACTCCTTTATTAGTAATAATTAAAATAGTGTCTTTGTTAATTCGCACTAAAAAATGAAAATCCTGCTAAAGAAATATTAAAATTTTGTTATGATGCTAGATTTTACATACAAATAGAGCATTGACAAAGACAAAAAAGCGTAGTATATTACAGACTATACAATTCATAAAATTTGATTTTGAGAAATGTAATGAAGAAGAAAAGTAAGCAGGCAAAAGCTGCAGAGAGCCAATGGTTGGTGGAAATTGGCGCTGATACCTGTTGAATCCGCTTCGGAACTGCTAGGGACAGAACCTAGTCCGGCATGACGCCGTTATCATCAGCAAAGGTCATAGTAATATGACAAATAAAGGTGGCACCACGTGAGAAACCGCTCTCGTCCTTGACAAACGTCAGGATTGAGAGCTTTTTTTGTTATCCAAAAAGCTGTGCAGCAGTCTTACTTGGCCAGTAAGAGAGTAGAAAAAGCGGAGGGGTAATCATGAAAATTTTAATTTCGGAAAAAATTGCCGATAAAGGCGTGGAAAAACTGGTACAAGAAGGAGCTACGGTTCACGTTCTGCCTAATTTAAGTCGTGAAGAGCTTTTAGCGAAGATTGGTGAATATGACGGATTGATTATTCGCAGTATTACCCAAGTAAATGATGAACTGTTGGAACATGCGCCCAACTTGAAAGTGGTAGGACGGGCTGGCAACGGTGTTGATAATATTGATGTAGAAGCGGCAACGCGTCGCGGCATTATCGTCGTGAATACGCCGGAATCGAATATTGTATCGGCGGCAGAACTAACTATTGGTCTTTTACTGGCTTCTTGCCGTAATATTCCTAGAGCGAATGATCGTGTGCGCGGTGGCAGCTATGATCGCGCCGGTCTTAAAGGGATCGAGCTTCTTGGCAAAACCTTGGCAATTGTCGGGTTTGGCAAAATTGGCTCCTTGGTCGCTACACGTCTTAAGGCTTTTGGTATGCACGTGATTGCCTATGATCCCTATATTAGCGACGCCCGCTTTAAAAAATTCGGCGTAGAGAAAAAGGAAACCCTGGAAGAATTGATGCGAGAAGCTGATATTTTAACAGTGCATACGCCGAAAACGGAAGAAACTCTCGGGATGATCGGCCACGAACAATTTAAAGCAGCGAAACGCGGCCTTCGTGTTGTAAACTGCGCGCGCGGCGGCATTATTGATGAAGCTGCTCTCTTAGAAGCGATGAAAGAAAAGATTGTGGCGAGCGCTGCCATCGATGTTTTGATGAGCGAACCTCATCCTAATACGCCGCTCTTTGATTTTGATAATGTGGTATTCACACCGCATTCTGGTGCTGATACGAAAGAAGCGCAAGATAATGTGGGCGTGACGATTGCGACAGAAGTCATCAGCGCGTTGCGTGGCGAAATTGTACCAAACGCTGTCAATCTTCCGACGATGCCTACTCAAGAATTTGAATCCTATATGGCTTATTTAAAACTAGGCGAAACGATGGGCAAACTCTATTATCAATGGGAAAAAGAAGCCGTTGAAAAAGTAGAAATTACTTATAGCGGCGAAATCGGCTCAGTCGATACGTCAGCCATTTCCTTAGCCGTACTCAAAGGAATTTTAGAGCCTGTCTTAAAAGAAAAAGTCAACTATGTAAATGCTTCACTCCTAGCAGAAAGTCGCGGCATCAGCGTGATCGAAAGCAGAAAATCTTCGTCTGAAAATTACTTGAATCTCCTACAGATTAAAGTGGTTTCCGCCAAGAAAACCTTTACGATTAGCGGCAGTGTTTTTGGCAAAGGAGAAATGCGCATTGTCCAGATTAATGGTTATACCTTCGATCTGATTCCGAAACCTTGCATGTTGATTGCTGAAAATATTGACCGTCCCGGTGTTGTCGGGAACTTCGGTACTTTGCTCGGGAAAAATAATGTTAATATTGCTACCATGCAGTTAGGGCTAAGCGAAGAAGAAGCGCATGCCATGATGATCATGACAGTGGATTCACCGGTAGCGACAGAAACAGTAGAACTTTTAGGTCAAGTAGACGGTATTTTGAAAGTACGGTTTGCGAAAATATAATTCATCTCATAAATCATAGAAATATAAGTTAGAAAAAACCTTCTTGCTACGGCGAGAAGGTTTTTTTATAATGGTGAATATAAACCGTTTTAACGTGAAAAATAGAAAAGCTTCCTTAATAACTAGATAAAAAGAGAATAGGCATTTTATCATGGATAAAAGGATGTGAAAATCTATGTCAAAAGACGCTAAAGCGTATGATTCTGTTTGGAACCTTGCAGCAACTTATCGGCAACTGCCTGCGCTGTTTTACCGAGAACTTTCACCGCAGCCAGTGAGAGGGCCGAAATTAGCTGTCTTCAATGACAAGTTAGCTTTGCTGTTAGGTTTGGATAAAGATGCGTTGCAAAGCCGTGGCGGTGTAGCCGTTCTTGCGGGTAATGAAATTCCTCCTGGCGCCAAGCCTTTGGCACAGGCTTATGCCGGCCATCAGTTTGGTCATTTTACGATGCTTGGCGATGGGCGCGCAGTGCTGCTAGGTGAGCAAGTTACGCCGTCAGGTGAGGTTTTTGATGTGCAGCTAAAAGGCTCGGGGCTAACTCCCTTTTCACGCGGCGGTGATGGTCGGGCCGCGCTTGGCCCGATGTTGCGCGAATATATCATTAGCGAAGCGATGCAGGGTCTAAAGATTCCTACGACGCGAAGCTTAGCTGTTGTGACTACCGGGGAACCTATCATGAGAGAAACGGCTTTGCCTGGCGCTGTTTTAACACGGATTGCTGCCAGCCATATTCGCGTCGGGACTTTTGAATATGCGGCAAACTGGGGAACAAAAGCGGATCTAAAAGCTCTAGCTGATTATACCCTTAAGCGTCATTTTCGTGAAGCCCTTGAATCAGAGGCGGGGCAAAAAGAGCCTTATCTTACTTTATTGCGCGAAATGGGAAAACGGCAGGCGTGGCTCATTGCGAGGTGGCAGCTTGTCGGCTTTATTCACGGCGTTATGAATACAGACAATATGGCTATAAGCGGCGAAACCATTGATTACGGCCCTTGCGCCTTTATGGATCGCTATGACGAAGCAACTGTATTTAGTTCAATTGACCGAAATGGACGGTACGCCTATGGTAATCAACCGAAAATTGGCGCTTGGAATCTTGCTCGTTTTGCTGAGTCGTTGTTGCCGCTGCTCCATGATGATGAAGCGCAGGCAGTAGAAGCAGCACATACCATATTAGCTGACTTCGCTGTTTGGATTGAGACAGCCTGGTTCCAAGGCGTGCGAGAAAAGCTTGGCCTATTTCCGGTACAGGATGGCGAGGGGGAAGAAGCCAACGATCTGATGCTGATCCAAGACCTCCTTGGCCTCATGAAATATCGTCAGGCTGATTATACCAATACTTTCCGTGGACTTACGCTCGGAAATCTCTCCGATCCATCGATCACTGCTTTAGCGAATGACAAAGACTTTGCCGACTGGCATAGTCGCTGGCAAACTCGTTTGTCGAAGCAGGGAGCAGGAGAGGAGGCAGTTCAGGCTTTGATGAAACAAGCTAATCCTGCTGTCATCCCTCGCAATCATCGTGTCGAGGCAGCACTGGCTGCCGCTGTGGAAGATGGCGACTATTCAGTGATGGACAAGCTTCTCACGGTGCTGCAAGATCCCTATGCCTATACGAAGGAGCAAGAAGAGTATGCAAGTCTTCCTGAATCGTCCAGTATTGTCTATAAAACGTATTGCGGTACGTAAGAGAGTCGATTAAGCGAGTAGATCAGGAAAATGTAATATAAATGCATAAAAGTAGCCCTTTTGTCCTAATGAATCGCAAGAAATTAGGATAAAAGGGCTATATTCTTTTACAAATATTGCCTTAGTTAGACAGGATATCTCTTTTTAAGGGGGAAAAGGAAAGATATAGGGGAGCTGGTGGGCTTTTTAATAATAAATAATGCTATATGTTACTGTAAAACTGACAAAAATGGAAAAGCGAGGTGAAGGGGTGGGAACGTATCAATTTATTGGACATAAAAATCAAGATACTAGCGAAGAACAAAGTTTAAAAGCGCATTTGACTGGAACAGGGCAGCGAGCAGCAATTTTTGGTAAAGCTTTTGGTGAAGAAGAGTTAGCGAGGACTTTAGGGGAATATCATGATATTGGCAAGTACTCTAGAGAGTTTCAATCTTATATCCAATCCGGCGGTGGGAGAAAAGTGGATCATTCTACTGCTGGTTTACAGGAATTCTTTAAGGCACAGCTTGTTGAGGCTGCTTTTTGTGTTGGCGGGCATCATGGTGGCTTGCCTAATAAAGGAACGACGATAGATCCGGTGAGTAGCGGTAGTTTTTTTGCCAAGGCAAAGCGCCAAGACCTTCCTGACTATCAAGATTATTTACAAGAAAATACGCCAATTCCTTCAATTAGAAGGACATCAATTTATCCAAAGGTTTGTCAGGATCTTTTTTCTTGGATGTTTTATACAAGAATGCTTTTTTCTTGTTTAGTGGACGCTGATTTTCTAGATACTGAAGAGTTCATGGGGGATAATGCCACGAAGCGGCAAGGGTTTGCGCCTATTTCTCAATTAAGGGAACGGCTGGATTGTTACATTGAAGAAAACTTTTCCCATCCTGTATCTGAAATTAATAAAAGGCGTTCCGAACTTTTACAGCAATGTCTACTTGCTGGAGATCAGGTAAATGAGAGAATGCAAAATCTCACAGTACCGACAGGCGGTGGAAAAACAATTGCCTCATTGGCCTTTGCCTTGCATGCTGCGGTCAGGCAAAAGAAAGAGCGAGTTATCTATGTTATCCCCTATACTAGTATTATAGAGCAGACAGCGGCTATCTTTCGTAGTATTTTAGGCGATGAAAATGTGGTAGAGCATCATATGAATGTGGATTATGATGCTTCAGAGGGCAGTAGTGGGTATGATTTCAATATGGTGAGAAAGCGGTTAGCAACAGAAAATTGGGATGCACCAGTTATTGTTACAACAAATGTGCAGTTTTTTGAATCATTATTTTCTAATAAAACTTCACGTTGTCGCAAACTCCATCATGTTGCTAATAGTGTCTTGGTTTTTGATGAAGCACAAATGCTGCCAACTGAATTTCTGCGTCCTTGTACTCGGGCGCTTGAAGAGCTAAGTCTTTATTATAATGTAATTACAGTTCTATGTACGGCGACTCAGCCGTCTTTGAATCAGTTTTTTACGCAGCACTCTTTGACGGAAATTTGCAAAGCGATTGATGATAATTATATTTTTTTTCGCCGCACCACGATTGTAAATAGACCAGGAAATATTGAACTTTCTGACTTGGCAGCAGAAATGGCAGGTAAGGCGCAAGCTCTTTGTATTGTTAATACGAAGAAACAGGCGCAAGAGTTGTTTGATTTACTGAAAGGGTATAAATCATCAGGCGTCTATCATTTGTCAACAAATCTTTATCCTGTACATCGAAGTAGGATATTGGAAGAAATAAAACAACGACTGAAAACTGGAGAGTCTTGTCTGGTAGTTGCTACTAGTTTAGTGGAAGCGGGCGTCGATGTGGACTTTCCTGAAGTTTATCGAGAATTAGCAGGGCTTGATAGTATTTTGCAAGCGGCTGGACGGTGTAATCGTGAAGGGAAGCGAGCAAGAGAAGAAAGTCTAGTTCATATATTTACTACGCCAAAGACGAAAAAGAGGCTGCTTCAGGAAATGACAGAAACAGTGCTACGGGAATTTCCAACGGAATTTGACAGTCCAGCAGCGATTACTCGTTACTTTGACTTATTGCATAATCTTAAAGGGAATGGTCTTGATAGGAAAGGCATTTTGCAAATGATTCAAGAAGGAAAATTACCATTTCATGATATTGCCAAGGCCTTTGTTTTAATAGAAACAAAGCAGCAGCCAATTTATATTCCGACAGAAGAAAATAGCGCGATTACCGAACGACTAAGAAATAAGGAACGTAGTCGGGCGTTGTTGCGGACGGCAGGGAAATATATGGTGAATGTTTATTGTGGTGATGCTTATCAGCCTTACGAAAAACTTTGTAATACACAAAAAATCGAGAAGCTGGATGAAGCGCTTAGTATATTGGTTGATTTATCTTTGTATGACGAAGAAAAGGGGTTGCTGTCCAATATTGAAGAGGGACAAGATGTTTTTATGTGAAAAGAAATAGGGCAGGGTGCGCGACCCTGCCCTAAATTTCAATTAGATACATAATAAATTACATGATTTCAACCCACATGATAAATTCATGACAACTTATTATAACAATAAAGTCTAGAGTTGTAAAAGTATGGTTGACAAATTTCTTTTGTAGTATTAATATTTAATTATTACATAATAAATAACATGGAAGTTTTTATTAATTATATTAAAACTGTTTCTTGTTACGGTAAAACTAAATTATTGTAAATGGCTGTAATGCGGACAGTGAATAAAAAGAGATCTCTTTGAACTTCCGTGTTATTTTGTGTAAATACAATTAGCGTATTGAGGTGATAAGATGAGTTTTGGATTTAAAATTGAAGTAGCTGGTGATTATGCGCTATTTTCTCGGCCGGAAATGAAAACGGAGCGTGTTTCCTATGATATGATCACACCTTCCGCTGCTCGAGGTCTGTTAGAAGCAATTTATTGGCATCCTGGGTTAAAGTGGCATATTGATAAGATTTTTGTTTGTAAAGAAATTCAATTTGTCAATATTCGTCGCAATGAAGTGAAAGCAAAGGCTTCAGCAAATAAAATGCGAAGTTTGTTACAGGGATCGTCAGAAGAAGTTTACTTGGTGACGGCCGAAGAAATTCAGCAACGGGCCTCTTTATTGTTGAAAGATGTGAAATATGTTATCGAGGCTCATTTTGAGCTTACTGAATTAGCAAATTCTACTGATAATGTGGGGAAGTTTTGTAATATTTTTAGGCGACGTTTGGAGAAAGGCCAGTTTTATCATCAGCCTTATTTTGGTTGTCGGGAGTTTCCGGTAAAATTCAAGCCAGTTATGGAAGACGAAGTTATTACTGTTTATTCTAATGAGGAAAAAGATTTGGGTTATATGCTTTATGACATGGATTATAGTGATTTAGATAATATCACACCGCAATTTTTTCGCGCAATATTACGAAATGGCGTGTTAGATTTGCGAGATTGTGAGGTGCGTCAATGATTTTACAAGCTTTAGTAAAAGAATATGAAAATTTGCGTACAGAAGGTAAAGTACCAGAACAAGGCTGGAGTTCGGCAAAAGTGAGTTTTGCATTGGAACTTAATTTGGCGGGAGAAATCATTGGTGTTAAGACTCTGAAATTAGAAGAAATTCGCGGTAAAAAAACAGTGGAAATACCTCAGATGTTGGTTGTGCCAGAACAAATCAAAAAGTCATCTGGAATTACTTCGCAATTTTTATGTGAAAACTCTAGCTATTTTTTAGGTATAGATAATAAAGGAAAAGCAGAACGAAGCCAAAAATGTTTTGATGCTGCAGCGGAATTGCATCAAAACATTTTATCAGAAGGGACTTCTGATGCAGCAATTGCTGTTCGCAATTTTTTTAAGACATGGCAGCCGGAACAAGTGGGCGGACATGTTGTTCTGGAACCTTATTTGGAGGAGATCAAAGCAGGTGCGAATCTTGTTTTTATAGTTAACGGTGAATATGTCCATGAAAACGAAGAGATTCGTACTTTGTGGCAGAATGCACCTGCAAATGATGCAGTAATTATGCAATGCCTAGTGACAGGGAAGATGTCGCCAATAGCCAGACTTCATCCATCCATCAAGGGTGTCAGGGGAGCGCAATCGGCAGGAGCATCTTTAGTCTCTTTTAATGCGCCAGCCTATGAATCTTATGGCAGAAACGAAGCTCAAGGACTCAATGCGCCGGTATCTGAATATGCTGCGTTTGCTTATGGAACGGTACTCAATCAGTTTTTAAACGATAAAAAGCATGCGCGCGTTATTGGCGACACGACCGTGATTTATTGGGCGGAAAAAAATAATGAAGTTTGTCAAAATTTAATTCAGGGAATGTTTTTTGGCGGCGATGATACGATTAGCGATGAGCTTTTGGAAGGTATTTTTACTAGGGTCAGCCAAAATCAAGATATTGATTTTTCAGGGATAAAGCTTACTTACGATAATCCTTTCTATGTGCTTGGATTAGCGCCGAATGCGGCAAGGCTTTCTATACGTTTTTTTCTGCGAAGCACTTTTGGTGATATTTTGAAAAATTTATCGGAGCATGCCGAGCGAATGAAGATTATCAAACCAGCATTTGAAAAGTTTTCTCATATTCCGATTGACCGGATTCTACAAGAAACCGTATCAAAGAATGCCAAAGATAAGAGTGCATCGCCGCTACTATCTGGCGCTTTGATACAAGCAATTTTACAGAATAAGCCTTATCCAGTTTCATTGCTGCAAAATATTATGCTTCGTATTCGTGCCGAAGAAGGGCAGGACAAAATTAATTATCGGCGGGCGGCAATTCTTAAAGCTTGTTATTTAAAGAAAAATAGTTGTTTAAACCTAGGGAGGGGTCTCGAAGTGCTAAATGAAGAATTTGGTGAAGTTGAGTATGTGTTAGGGCGATTATTTGCTGTATTGGAGCACATTCAGCAGGCTGCAAACCCTAATATCAATGCTACAATCAAAGACCGCTATTTTGATGCAGCATGCGCAACACCAGCAAAAGTGTTTCCTATTTTGCAGAAGTTAGCAAGTCATCACTTGAGAAAGCTTGAAGTTCCTAAAAAAATTTATTTTGAAAAACAACTTACTCATATCATGGGGAAAATCGAAATGGGACAGCAACCTGTACCAAGATTTTTAGAACTCGAAAAACAAAGCATATTTATATTAGGATATTACCATCAAGTGCAGAAACGGTACGAAAAAAAGGAGGAAAAATAAATGGCTGAAGTAATTAAAAATCGTTATGAATTTGTTATTTTATTTGATGTAGAAAACGGTAACCCCAATGGTGATCCTGATGCGGGGAATATGCCAAGAGTTGACCAAGAGACAGGACATGGTATTATTACGGATGTCTGCTTGAAACGTAAAATCAGAAATTATATTGATGCAGCTTTCGAAGGGGAGTCGGGATACCGTATTTATGTTAAAGATCATGTGCCCTTAGAGAGGAATGACAAAAAGGCATTTGAATATCTGGGTGTGGAAGAAGGAAAGCTTAAGGACGCCAAGAAAAACGATCCAAATCTTGATAAGAAGATCGCAAATTTTATGTGTGAAAACTTTTTTGATGTTCGGACTTTTGGTGCTGTTATGACAACCTTTGTAAAATATGCGCTGAATTGTGGACAAGTACGTGGTCCAGTTCAACTTGGTTTTGCTCGCAGCATTGACCCCATTATGCCGCAGGAAATAGGAATTTCCCGATTGACGGTAGCAACGGAAAAAGAGCTTCAAGAAGATAAGATCACAATGCTTGGTCGAAAGTATATTGTACCTTATGCGCTTTACAAGGTAGAAGGGTATATATCAGCAAATCTCGCTCGCAAAGTAACTGGTTTTAATGAGCAAGATTTAGAGTATCTCTGGAAAAGCATCATTAATATGTTTGAACTGGATCATTCGGCTTCACGCGGCAATATGTCAGTCCGGGAATTGATTGTATTTAAACATGATAGTGAACTTGGTAATGCCCCTGCTTATAAATTATTTGACACTATTTCAGCGAAACGCAAAGATGAAACTATGCCAGCTCGTTCCTATCAAGACTACGAAGTGAATGTTGATACTACGAATTTGCCAACAGGTGTAACTTGCCAGCGGATGATATGATATGTATAACGAAGAAGATTTTCTGATGATTTCCGGCATTCAGCATTTTGCTTTTTGTCGGAGGCAATGGGCCTTGATTCATTTGGAATGTCAATGGCAGGAAAATCTACGAACGATAGAAGGGATGATCATCCATGAAAAGTGCCACGATGAATCTTTTACAGAAAAACGGGCCGATCTTTTAATTAGTCGAGGAATGCGAGTTTTTTCTGCCAGTTTGGGAGCGGTTGGTCAATGTGATGTCGTTGAATTCCGCAAAGGAAAAGAAGGCGCACGACTGTTTGGTAGAGAAGGGTTATGGCAAACTACTCCTATTGAATATAAACGTGGTAAACCAAAGAGCGATGATATTGATGTCTTGCAACTGACGGCACAGGCATTATGTTTAGAGGCGATGCTTTGTTGTGAGGTTGAACAAGGATATCTATACTATGATGAAACTCATCGGCGGGATGAAGTTGTTTTTACGTCAGAACTTAGAGAAAGAGTAAAGGATATTTTTCAAGATATGCATGCTGCCTATCAGCGAGGTATGACACCAAAAGTTAAGCCAACGAAAAAATGTCAGTCATGCTCTCTAAAAGATCTGTGTTTGCCTAAGATTTGCCGAAATGTTTCGGTAAAAGACTATTATCAGCAGCACTTAGGAGATGAATAAATGCGCCATTTACTCAATACTCTATTCGTTTTGACGGAAGATTCCTATTTGGCTTTGGAAAATGAAAATGTTGTGGTTAAGAAAGAGGATGAAACAATAGGACGGTTACCGCTTCTTACCTTGGAAAATATCTTGTATTTTGGCTATAACGGAGCCAGTCCAGCTTTAATGGGAGAATGTGCTAAACGGAAAATAGGTCTTTGTTTTTTGACGCCTAATGGTAGATTCTTAGCACGAGTGACAGGCGCAAGTCAGGGGAATGTGCTGCTAAGAAAAAAACAATATAATATTTCCGATAATTTGACTGAGTCTTGTCTTATTGCAAGAAACTTTATCATTGGTAAAGTGTATAATAGTCGCGTAATTTTAGAACGAGCTAAACGAGATCATCCGCTCAATGTGGATATTTCTTTAATTGAAAGCGCTAGTCGGGAACTAACATTATCGATCAAGGAAAGCCGAAAGTGTACAGATTTGGAAGTTTTGCGCGGTATAGAAGGAAATGCTGCTAAAATTTATTTTTCGGTGTTTGATGAACTTATCTTGCAAAATAAAAAAGAGTTTTCTTTTGACGGACGTTATAAGCGGCCACCAGTTGGACGCGTGAATGCAATGTTATCTTTTGTTTATACACTTCTTTCTCATGACTGTGCGTCGGCGCTGGAAAGTGTAGGCCTTGATGCGTATGTAGGTTTTCTTCATCGTGATCGGCCGGGGCGAGAATCTCTAGCATTGGATTTGATGGAAGAACTACGCAGTATATATGCAGATAGATTTGTTTTGACTCTTATTAACAATCGAATTATAAAACCATCATATTTTCAAGAAAAGGAAAACGGTGTTGTTTGGCTTAATGAACAAGGTCGAAAAACATTGCTCAAAGAGTGGCAGGAAAGAAAGCGTGAGCAGATTACACATCCTTTTTTGCAGGAAAAAGTTTATTGGGGATTGATTCCTTATATTCAGGCTTTGTTACTAGCACGGTCGCTGCGTGGTGATTTAGAAGAATATCCAACATTTTTGTGGAAATGAGGAATGCTATGCTGATATTAGTTACTTATGATGTCAACACGGAAAATGATGATGGCAGACGTCGTTTGCGGAAAGTAGCCAAGTTTTGTGTTAAATATGGTCAACGAGTACAAAATTCTGTGTTTGAGTGCATTTTAGATGAAGCGCAATATCGATTAGTGCAGCATCAACTACAGGACATAATTGATCCAAGCAAAGATAGTCTGCGTTTTTATAATTTAGGAAATAAATATCAAAACAAAACAGAACATTTTGGTGCTAAAGCAAGTTATGAAGCAGAAGGAATGTTGATTTTATAGCTCGCGAAGTAGAATCAAACATAAGTATTTTTATGTGTTTCTATTGAATGAAACATCTCTTAAAAGATAGGTTCGCGAAAATAATGTTGCGAAGTATTGCTATTACTGAATTTTTTGATGGTACTGTCGAGCCTCGCATGAGGCTCGTGGATTGAAATTAATGGTGATGCTACCAATGAAACAGCTCCAGCGTCGAGCCTCGCATGAGGCTCGTGGATTGAAATTTATCGGAGAAGATGGCAATGTAAAGACTAGAAGTCGAGCCTCGCATGAGGCTCGTGGATTGAAATATAGATTACGTTTTTTAAATCACTATACGCCCGGCGTCGAGCCTCGCATGAGGCTCGTGGATTGAAATACCTAGCGAATATCCACCGATTAATCTTGCGACAGGTCGAGCCTCGCATGAGGCTCGTGGATTGAAATAATTACATTGCCATAATTACTTATTTTATATAATCGTCGAGCCTCGCATGAGGCTCGTGGATTGAAATTACAATAAAAACACGTAAAGAAAACACAGGATTAGTCGAGCCTCGCATGAGGCTCGTGGATTGAAATTTTACTTATGCAAACCGTATCCGATTCCTAGGCCGTCGAGCCTCGCATGAGGCTCGTGGATTGAAATCCATTTATAACAAACTCAGCACACGCAGCGCGAAGGGTCGAGCCTCGCATGAGGCTCGTGGATTGAAATAGCAATATTACTGTAGAAAGTGTTATTGAACAGGTGTCGAGCCTCGCATGAGGCTCGTGGATTGAAATCAGAGAATGGAAAAAACTCATCCCAAAATATACCGGTCGAGCCTCGCATGAGGCTCGTGGATTGAAATTGATGATCAAAATTATGTTGTAGTCGATTATACGACGTCGAGCCTCGCATGAGGCTCGTGGATTGAAATTCAAGTGCAAGGACTGTCGCCAGTGTCGGCAGAGGTCGAGCCTCGCATGAGGCTCGTGGATTGAAATATGAAAGAAGTCGAGAAGATGATGGGAACTGAGAGTCGAGCCTCGCATGAGGCTCGTGGATTGAAATCTTCTACAAGTGGAACAATTGTACCTGATTTAAAGTCGAGCCTCGCATGAGGCTCGTGGATTGAAATTTTCCTGCTGGAACATATCTAACGGATACTATGGCGTCGAGCCTCGCATGAGGCTCGTGGATTGAAATGTCAGAAACAACCCGCTCTCTACATCAATACCGAGTCGAGCCTCGCATGAGGCTCGTGGATTGAAATTGTAACGGATGGGAATACGCAAGTAGCAGCAGGAGGTCGAGCCTCGCATGAGGCTCGTGGATTGAAATATCCTATGGCTGTAAATAACAGCAAGTGGGGTATGTCGAGCCTCGCATGAGGCTCGTGGATTGAAATAACGATTAAAGGGTATCGAAACGGCACATTGGTTGTCGAGCCTCGCATGAGGCTCGTGGATTGAAATCTCGTTCGAAATTAGCGGAGGTTTTAGGAAGTTGGTCGAGCCTCGCATGAGGCTCGTGGATTGAAATTTTGAACTGGCTAAAAAGCAGGAAATTGCTACAGTCGAGCCTCGCATGAGGCTCGTGGATTGAAATCGGAAAATTGAAGCTGGTAAACTCAGCCAATAGGTCGAGCCTCGCATGAGGCTCGTGGATTGAAATTTCCTTCACCGTAGATATTAAATTGGGCGTAATGTCGAGCCTCGCATGAGGCTCGTGGATTGAAATATCGATTCTGGTGGTCATTATACGGATGAAGTTGTCGAGCCTCGCATGAGGCTCGTGGATTGAAATATCTCTATCATCACCAGGAATACAACAAACCGACGTCGAGCCTCGCATGAGGCTCGTGGATTGAAATAGCTTTAGCTGGATCATAAGCGCCGCCGCTGGCAGTCGAGCCTCGCATGAGGCTCGTGGATTGAAATTAAGCGTATCGGTTGCTTTATCCTGAGCTGAAATCGTCGAGCCTCGCATGAGGCTCGTGGATTGAAATATCTACTACCAGTGTACCTATAAACTTGTTTAGGTGTCGAGCCTCGCATGAGGCTCGTGGATTGAAATTCACATACTGGCAAAAGGTAGATAAGCCGACAAACGTCGAGCCTCGCATGAGGCTCGTGGATTGAAATCCCGTGTAAATCGTCCGTATGACCTCCGAATACGTCGAGCCTCGCATGAGGCTCGTGGATTGAAATGTCGTTTCCGGCAACACTATCACTCCCTATTTGTCGAGCCTCGCATGAGGCTCGTGGATTGAAATTTCAATAGTCGCAAAGAAATGACCATCGTCTAATGTCGGGCCTCGCATGAGGCTCGTGGATTGAAATACGGCCTATGACCGAGAAAATGCGGAGAGCTTAGTCGAGCCTCGCATGAGGCTCGTGGATTGAAATTTTGGTGGATTGGAGCGAATCAGATGACCGAATGGTCGAGCCTCGCATGAGGCTCGTGGATTGAAATGTATACTCAGGGGAGAAATAGAAGAAGCAACAAGTCGAGCCTCGCATGAGGCTCGTGGATTGAAATATAAGTTAAGCGATAGGTTACAAGTGGTTTACAAAGGTCGAGCCTCGCATGAGGCTCGTGGATTGAAATTACAGCGACCGATGGCATTTATGTATTTTCTTTTAGTCGAGCCTCGCATGAGGCTCGTGGATTGAAATACCAGTTCAAGGGAAATATCAGGAAAATACAGTTGTCGAGCCTCGCATGAGGCTCGTGGATTGAAATACCAATTGATTTACAATACTGAAGTTAAGCAAATGTCGAGCCTCGCATGAGGCTCGTGGATTGAAATTGCTTGGAGTCAAAACGGAAGGCGCCGATCAGGGTCGAGCCTCGCATGAGGCTCGTGGATTGAAATATTGCCGTTGCCGAACTTGCACAGCGCCCTACTTGTCGAGCCTCGCATGAGGCTCGTGGATTGAAATTTGAATTAGCTTTATTTTATAATAATCATTAGCTGTCGAGCCTCGCATGAGGCTCGTGGATTGAAATCCCGCTAAGTATAAATCGTTATTACTTCCTACAGTGTCGAGCCTCGCATGAGGCTCGTGGATTGAAATATAACTACGGATCGTCAAGCGTCCTTCAACAAGGGTCGAGCCTCGCATGAGGCTCGTGGATTGAAATACACGCTTTCTGATGCGATAGTCGGCGCTGATGGGTCGAGCCTCGCATGAGGCTCGTGGATTGAAATAGATTTGGCTAAAAGAACTATACGAATTTTTGTGGTCGAGCCTCGCATGAGGCTCGTGGATTGAAATTTTTATGATTTCTTGCTCTCTCGCACTCATGCCGGTCGAGCCTCGCATGAGGCTCGTGGATTGAAATTAAAGCTAACGGATAGTGTTTGCATACGGAATCAAGTCGAGCCTCGCATGAGGCTCGTGGATTGAAATCTCGAGATTGGCGGCTATGATAATTTTCCTTGTGGTCGAGCCTCGCATGAGGCTCGTGGATTGAAATACTATCGTCCTGCGCAGCGTGAAGCGGGATAACGTCGAGCCTCGCATGAGGCTCGTGGATTGAAATAACGATTAAAGGGTATCGAAACGGAGCGCTAGTTGTCGAGCCTCGCATGAGGCTCGTGGATTGAAATCCCACTGTTTCGAACTTTCTGCCAATAGCTTTTCGTCGAGCCTCGCATGAGGCTCGTGGATTGAAATGTAGACATGGAAACAGACCGAAAAAAGGCAGTAGAGTCGAGCCTCGCATGAGGCTCGTGGATTGAAATAGTCCACGGATGACGGCGTTTCTTATAAGCTTATGTCGAGCCTCGCATGAGGCTCGTGGATTGAAATCGTATGTGGAGTAAACATTACAAGCAAATGTATGGTCGAGCCTCGCATGAGGCTCGTGGATTGAAATCCAATTATCCACGCCATAGCCTACACTCACGCCGCGGTCGAGCCTCGCATGAGGCTCGTGGATTGAAATTCCATGTGTTAATAGTCCCAGGACTAACTTTGAGTCGAGCCTCGCATGAGGCTCGTGGATTGAAATCACAGTTTACGTCACACTCACGCCAGTCACTTGCGTCGAGCCTCGCATGAGGCTCGTGGATTGAAATACCAGTAAAAATAGAATTGGAAGTGATAATATTTGTCGAGCCTCGCATGAGGCTCGTGGATTGAAATTTCCGTAAGCCCACTAAAAGGAACAAAAGGCATTTGTCGAGCCTCGCATGAGGCTCGTGGATTGAAATTAAAAAAAGATGCGATGCAGGATGATATCGATGAGGTCGAGCCTCGCATGAGGCTCGTGGATTGAAATGATTCCAAGTATGCAACAGTGGACGCAGAGACAGGCGTCGAGCCTCGCATGAGGCTCGTGGATTGAAATTCGACTGCGCGCGTAACGAGTACGTGTCTAGCGGTGTCGAGCCTCGCATGAGGCTCGTGGATTGAAATCATTGTTAAAGTCACAGTATTGCTAAGATACTTCGTCGAGCCTCGCATGAGGCTCGTGGATTGAAATGTAACAATCGCAGTATTCGCAGTATCAACTACAGGTCGAGCCTCGCATGAGGCTCGTGGATTGAAATCTAAAGAACAAAGCAAAGCAATGCCTAACAGAACGTCGAGCCTCGCATGAGGCTCGTGGATTGAAATGTTTTGGACACGGAAAAAATCATTCTGGAAAATGGTCGAGCCTCGCATGAGGCTCGTGGATTTTATTTGACTTGTCTTTACTTCTAAAATACAATAGTGTATGAGGGCGATACAAAAACCATGAAAGAGGATTTTTGTATCGCTATTTTTATTAAAATGGTAAATCAATTTGAGGGGCGAAGCGGGATGAATGAAAGAATCGATCAAAAAATCGATCAAAAGACAGCGAAGAATTTAGTTGATTTTCTTTTTAATGAAACTGGTGTTGCTGCCGTAATTTGTAATGAAGAAGGTACGATTATAGCAGCCAAAGATGTCAGCCGAATTGGCAGTGCTCATGCGGGATCAAAGAAAGTTCTTGCAGAAAGAATTCCATATCGCATTGTAACCGCTGAGGATGAAAAACAGTCGGCAGGGGCAAGTAAAATGGGGGTTCATTTTCCAATCATCTATAAAAATGAATGGATTGGCAGTTTTGGTCTGGGCGGTGACCCTGTTTTTACAAAACCATTGGCTAAAATTGCAATTGGTGTTATTTGTCGCGAAATTGAGGCTGATTATAATAAAAAATTGTTATTGGAGCAAGCGCAGCAAGTCAATCAGTCCATTGCCAATATCGTAGCGATTGTTGAAGAATTGAATGCGTCGCAGGAAGATTTAACGGCTACGATGCAAGATGTAGCGCAACTCTCAGATAAAGCAGCGCTTCATGTAAACAATACGGATGATTTTCTTGCTACGATTCAACAAATTGCCGGGCAAACGAACTTGCTTGGTTTAAATGCTGCGATCGAAGCGGCTAGGGCTGGCGAGAATGGTCGCGGCTTTGCCGTAGTAGCGGAAGAAGTTCGTAAACTTTCCGGCCAAAGTCATGAATCGGCCAAAGAGATCAAACAGACGCTTGGCAACTTGAAAGATTCGGTCAAACAAGTTTTTGACTATACGCAGCAGACCGCAAAAATCACGAAAGAACAGGCGAATGCGACCCAATTAATTACGGAAAAAATAATTGACCTCCAAGTAGTGGGAGATAAATTATTGAATATGGCTAAAGCGGAATAAGCTTTAGCCACTGAATTTTTCGAAAGTATACAAAATACAAAATAAAAATCTATTTACAAGATTATGAATAGAATATAATATTAAATACATGAGAAAGAACATTCACAATCACATAAAGGATTCATATCGTACTCTGCCAGGCATGATTACCCATATTTTACGAGAGCAGATTCTTTCTGGTGAACTCAATGGTGGCGTTCAGTTAAAGCAGGAAGAGTTAGCTGTAAAATTTGGTGTCAGTATGAGTGCATTGCGGGAAGCCTTGAAAACTTTAGAGGCGGAAGATCTTGTAAGTTTTTATCCCAATCGCGGTGTTATCGTAAAAGCTTTAACGGCAGAAGAAGCTCAAGAAATTTTTGATATTCGTCTGTTCTTGGAGCTTGGCGCCTTAGAGTTAGCAATTCCGGAACTGACAGAGGAAGATTTTGCTGAAGCTGCGGCGATTCTTAAACAAGCGCAGACGGAAAGTCACACGCAGCAACTGAGTGAGCTAAACTGGCAATTTCACGAAATCTTATATCAGTCGGCAAAACGTCCAACCTTATTAAAACTAATTCGCAACATGCATAATAATGTGGAACGATATATGAGGCTCTATTTATCAATCCTTCAGTATCAATCCAGGTCGCAAGAGGAGCATCAAGCGATGCTGTTAGCCTGCCAGGAAAGAAATATACAGGCGGCGCAGGATATTTTGCGTAAACACATGAAGAATGCTAGTGAGAATTTGATGAAGTATTTAAGCTAAATGTTAGTTTATTTTTTTAATATTCGATTTTCGAAAATCGAATATAAGATACTGAATATTAAAGAATTTATGACTAAAAGAGTACATAGAGGTGCTTTTTACGAGAAGGCAAAATTACATCGTAAAAGCACTTTTTTCGGGAAGTAAATAGACTGAAAAAACGAAATGTTCAGTGAAAAATATACTTTTCAAATACTTATTATTAGTAACTCTTAAATATTTTAAGAGTTTTAATAAAAAAACTTTTAGGAGGCATAGCATGAACCAACAGAAAAACGCAGCATTTCAGTTCATTGACGCTCATAAGGAAGAGATGGTCGCTTTATGGCAAGAGGTTGTTTCGATTGAAAGCGGCCCGCATGAAAAACCCGGTATCAATAAGGTGGCAGATCGTTTTTCCCAGATATTAAAGGAAGAAGGCGCCGAAGTTCGTCTGGTTGAGTTTGAGAAAGCTGGCAGCTTGCTTGTCGGTGAACTTGGTCGCAATGAAGACAAGTCGGGTGTTGTATTTTTAGGTCATATGGACACTGCTTGTCCGGCGGGCGCTTTAGCGGAAAGACCTTTTACGATCAAAGACGGTACGGTTTATGGACCGGGAGTCCTTGATATGAAAGGCGGTATCGTAGCGGCTCTTTATGCCATTAAGGCTCTTAAAAATGCCGGATATGATTCACGGGCGATTAAAGTTTTATTAGCAGGCGACGAAGAAGTACTTCATGCTCAGTCAAATGCACCTGAACTTATGATTGAAGAAGCAAAAGGCTATGCCGCTGCTTTTAATGTAGAAACTGGTTTTGTTGATAATGGGGTTGTTGTGGGCCGCAAAGGCGTTGCGCGTATTATGCTGGAAGTAAAAGGCGTTGCTGCTCATGCCGGAAATGATCCTGAAAATGGACGAAATGCTATTTTAGAAATGTCCTATAAAGTCATTGGTGTACAAGCTTTAACAAATTGGGATAAGGGAATTAGCTTTAATGTTGGCGTAATCCAGGGTGGCACAACTTCTACGACAGTTCCTGAATATGCCAAGGTTTATATTGATGTTCGCTATAAGGACCCTGATGATTTAGAAGAAATTATGCGTCAGGTTCAGGCAGTTGCTGATGATGTTCATGTACATGGAACGACAAGCACTGTTACTTATATGGAAGGCATTAAGCCGATGAAAACAACAGACGGCGTGAAAAATTTATTTGAAATCGTAAAAGCGGCTTATGAAGAAAATGGTTTTGGCACTCCTTATGCTAAATTTGTTGGCGGTGCTTCTGATTCAGCCTATTCGGTCTTAGCTGGCGTTCCGACTGTATGCGCTATGGGCGTTAAAGGCGGCAGAAATCATAGTCCCGAAGAATTTGCCTTGCTTGATAGTTTATTTGAAAGAGCCAAGCTTCTTGTTGCTTGTGTCTTGAAATTAGATGAATTAAAAAAATAGTAGTATGATGTTTCCTTAGTTTCCTATTTGATTTTATTTGAATACTTTTGATGGGGGATCAATGATGAGTAACGTAGTTGAAGAAAAAATCACCTGGAAAGGCTGGATCTCTCTTATTGCCGTTATACTGTGCTTTTCCGGACTTTTATCGCATGCCGGACCTCTTAGCGCTTTTGACTTTCAGGTCTTAGTTGGCGGCTTTGGTAAAATTTCGGGAGCAGCCACTTTTGTTGGTAAAGGCGGTTCCGGCGCCAGCGATGGCTTTTTACAGGCCCTTGCTTTAGGACCTATCGTTATGTTGGCACTGGGAATTGTGGAAGTGGCGGAAGCAAATGGCGCGATTCGTGCAGCTGGCGTATTTTTCCGGCCTATTTTAAGACCTCTACTTGGTATCCCTGGTGTAAGTGGTCTGGCTTTTATGAGCAGTTTTACCAGCACAGATGTGTCGTCCGTATTAACTAGAAACCTCTATGAAGAGGGCTTGATTACCGATGATGAAAGAACCTTGTTAGCTTCGTATTTATTTCCTGGCTCTGCTGTTGTATCAAATACGTTAGCATCTGGTGCGCCGTTATTGCCGATCTCAGTCTTGTCAGCTGGCGCTATCATGGGGCTGATTGTTGTTGCGAAATTTGTTGGTACGAATTTAATTCGACTACTTATCGCATACAACAGAAAAAGAGCACAGGAAGGAAGTGTTGCTAATGGCTGAGGTTGCAAAAAGACAGCCTAATATGATCGAAGTTTTCATGGCTGGTTCGAAAAAAGGTTTCTATTTGATGGTCGAAGTCATTTTACCAGCATTGATTCTAGGCTTTGTATTGGTAAAAATTCTTAATACACTGGGCGTTATGGCGCTGGCAGGTCAGTATCTGAGTCCAGTTATGGCTATTTTCGGTTTGCCAGGAGAATCCATTGTTGTATTAATTGCCGCTTTTTTTGCTAAAGCAGCTGGCGCAGCTACGGCAGCTAATTTATATAACGAAGGCGTGATTACTGCGGCTCAGGCCACGATTCTTTTCCCAGCTACGATGATGATGGGAACGCTGGTTGGCAATTTTGTTCGCGTAATCATGGTTTCGCAGACAAATGTAAAATGGTTCCCAATCATGGTGGCTGCAGCTCTAATTGATTCAGCAATTGTTATGTTAATGACTCGTTTTGTATTATCTTTATAATTTAATACGGCCATGGCTTTTATGAGCCATGGCCGTTAGGGGGATTTTTTATTATGGCAAGAAAAATGAAAACAATGGACGGCAATACAGCCGCCGCCCATATCTCTTATGCATTTACTGATGTTGCGGCAATCTTTCCGATTACGCCGTCATCGAATATGGCTGAAAGCGTTGATGAATGGGTTGCACAAGGCCGTAAGAATATTTTCGGACAGACTGTAGAAGTTGTAGAAATGCAGTCAGAAGGCGGCGCTGCTGGTGCTGTACACGGTTCCTTGCAGTCTGGTGCGTTAACAACGACCTATACGGCTTCGCAAGGTCTCTTGCTCATGATTCCGAACATGTACAAAATTGCTGGTGAACTTTTACCTGGTGTCTTTCATGTAAGCGCCCGCGTCATTGGCGCTAATGCGATCAGCATTTTCGGCGATCACTCTGATGTCATGGCGACAAGACAGACTGGCTTTGCCTTGCTTGCTGAAAGCAGTGTACAGCAAGTTATGGATTTGGCGGCAGTCGCTCATTTAGCAGCCATTAAAGGCCGCGTTCCCTTCCTCAATTTCTTTGACGGGTTCAGAACGTCGCATGAAATTCAAAAGATTGAAGTGCTCGAATATGATGAACTGGAAAAACTCGTCGATATGGATGCCGTTCAAGCGTTCCGTCGCCGTGGTTTAAACCCGGATCATCCCGTTCTGCGCGGTACCGTACAAAACTCCGACATTCACTTCCAGCAGCGCGAAGTCACGAACCGTTACTATGACGCTTTGCCGGAAATCGTGGAAGAATACATGCAAGAAATTACGAAGCTTACCGGCCGTGAATATCACCTCTTTAACTATCATGGCGCGCCGGATGCCGAGCGTCTGATCATTGCCATGGGTTCCATGTGCGAAGCCATTGAAGAAGTGGTGGATCATTTAAATGAGCAAGGCGAAAAAGTGGGTCTGTTGACGGTTCATTTATATCGTCCTTTCTCCATCTCGCATTTCTTCAAATACATTCCGAAAACCGTCAAGAAAATCGCTGTTCTTGACCGGACGAAAGAAATGGGCTCCTTGGCCGAACCGCTCTATCTTGATGTAAAATCAGCCTTCTATACGAGCGACTGGCACCCCGTCATTGTGGGCGGACGTTGTGGCGTAGGCGGCAAAGACGTCATTCCTAGCCACATTGAAGCCGTTTTTGCGAACCTCAAAGCGGACGCCCCGAAAGACGGCTTTACGGTGGGGATCATTGATGATGTGAATCACACGTCGCTGCCTTTTGGCCAAGATATTGATACGACGCCAGTGGGTACGAAAGCTTGTAAGTTCTGGGGTCTTGGTTCTGACGGCACCGTCGGCGCTAATAAGAGCGCTATTAAAATCATTGGCGATCATACGGACTTGTATGCCCAGGCGTATTTTGCCTATGACTCGAAAAAATCCGGTGGCGTAACGATCTCTCATTTGCGCTTTGGTAAACAGCCAATCAAAGCGCCATACCTCATCAACAAAGCAGACTTTATCGCTTGCCATAACCAATCCTATGTCGATAAATACAATGTCTTAGAAGGCTTGAAATCCGGCGGCAACTTCCTCCTCAACTGTAGTTGGAATGCCGAAGAACTGGACACGTACTTACCCGCAGCGATGAAACGTTATATCGCGGAAAAACAGATTCAATTCTATACGATTGACGCTGTGAAAATTGCCCAGGAAATTGGTCTTGGCGGACGCATCAACATGATCATGCAGGCAGCCTTCTTTAAAATTGCTGATGTCATTCCTGTGGAAGCGGCAGCGAATTACTTAAAAGAAGCCGTTGTAAAATCCTACGGCAAAAAAGGCGAAAAAGTTGTGTCGATGAATCAGGCGGCGATTGATCGTGGTGTCACTTCTTGCGTGAAAGTAGACGTTCCAGCCGCTTGGGCCCAGGCCGAAAGCACGGAAGCGGTAACAGCCCAAGTTCCTGACTTTATTAAAAACATCCTTGTTCCAGTGAATCGTCAAGATGGCGACAAAGTACCGGTCAGCGCGTTCTTGCCGGTAGAAGACGGCACCTATCCTGTGGGCACAGCGGCTTATGAAAAACGCGGCATTGCCATTAACGTACCAGAGTGGCAGGCTGACAAATGTATTCAATGTAACCAGTGCGCCTATGTATGTCCTCATGCGGCGATTCGTCCAATCCTTGTGAGTGAAAGCGAAGCGGCGGCAGCTCCAGCAGGATTTGTCGTAAAACCAGCTGTTGGCGCGAAAGACTTGTCCTTTAGAATGGCTGTTTCCACCCTCGACTGTACGGGCTGCGGCAACTGCGCGCAGGTTTGTCCGGCCAAAGAAAAAGCGCTCATTATGCAGCCGCTGGCTACGCAGACAGAGCAGGAAACTTTGTGGGATTATGCCATGAAGGTATCGCCGAAAGCGAACCCCATGAAGAAAGAAACGATCAAAGGCAGTCAGTTTGAACAACCGCTGCTCGAATTCTCTGGCGCTTGCGCCGGTTGCGGCGAAAGCCCTTACGCCAAACTCGTCACGCAGCTTTATGGCGATCGGATGATGGTAGCCAATGCAACAGGCTGTTCGTCCGTATGGGCCGGCAGTACGCCATCGGTGCCTTATACGACGAACCATCGCGGTCATGGCCCGGCTTGGGGCAACTCTCTCTTTGAAGACAATGCCGAATTTGGTTTGGGCATGCTGCTTGGCGTGAAACAGTTACGCAAGAAAGTAGCTGCTGATGTAGAGAAAGCGCTCGCCGGAAACCTCAGCAACGAACTGCGTAGCGCATTGACAGAATGGTTGAACGGAAAAGATACGAGTGAAGGCACGCGCGAACGGGCGGATCAGGTCATTGCGGCACTCGAAAATGAAACCGAAAAAGATGCGCTGCTGCAAGCGATTGAACAAAACAAAGACTTTTTAGTAAAACGGTCACAGTGGCTCTTTGGCGGCGACGGCTGGGCTTATGATATTGGCTTTGGCGGTCTTGACCATGTACTAGCCTCTGGCGAAGATGTGAATGTACTTGTCTTTGATACAGAAGTGTATTCCAATACAGGTGGACAGTCTTCGAAAGCAACGCCGACAGCAGCGATTGCGAAATTTGCGGCAGGCGGGAAACGGACGAAGAAGAAAGACCTTGGCATGATTGCCATGAGCTATGGCTATATTTATGTAGCGCAGATTGCTATGGGCGCTGATAAGAATCAGACGTTAAAAGCCATTGCTGAAGCGGAAGCCTATCCGGGACCGTCACTCATTATTGCGTATGCGCCATGTATTAATCATGGTCTGAAAGCCGGTATGGGTTGCAGTCAGGAAGAAGCGAAACAGGCTGTGGCAAGCGGCTACTGGTCCTTGTACCGTTTTGATCCGCAAAAGAAAGAAACGGGCGCGAATCCTTTTGTGCTTGATTCGAAAGAACCGACCGCCGACTTTAGAGAATTCCTGTTGGGCGAAGTCCGGTACTCGGCGCTCAAAAAACAGTTCCCTGAAATGGCGGAAGCTTTATTTGAGAAGACCGAAAAAGATGCTAAAGATCGCTTAGCTAGCTATAAACGACTGGCTGAAACGAAGTAAAATAAAAAAACAAAGCAAAGCAAAAGACCCTGAAGAAGTCCTAGGACTTTTTCAGGGTCTTTTCATGATTGCGCCACTAGGGACGTGATCTACTGTAATGAGGTGTTTTACTGCGACTAACGCGTTTTATCGCTGCTGCTGCTTAAATTTTTCCTGGACTTGAGCTGTTAGTGCTTCAATACCTTCGTTAGCGACTAGAACGCATAACCGCTGGCCTTTTTCTCCCTTTTCGTTGTAGACGGCGAGGAGTGCATCAAGATACTGGGCAATTTTGTCGGCGGGAACAAAGGATTCAAGTAATTTCCCGTCATAACTATAGCGACCGCCTTTACCGCCAATATACACATGGAAGCCGGTTCTGCCTGTATGAATTGTCTTTTTAGGGCAAATACTTATACAAACGCCGCAAGCCAAACACTTGTCGGTGTCGATGACGACTTCGCCCGTATCCAGTGACATAGCTTTTGCGGGGCAGCGCCGTACGCAAGCGCCGCAGTGGATACAGTTACTTGGATCCACGATCGGTTCATGGGCTCCCTTACAGCCCACGTCATGGGCTTCTGGTTTCGTACAGGCATTGGCACAGCCGCTAATAGCAAATTTCGTTTTTGCCGGAAGTTCTCTGCCGACAAAATGTTGATCAAGGAATTTAGCCAATTCCTTTGTATCTTCTAAGCCGTAAGGGCAGGTTGCCGTTCCGGGGCAAGAGACGACGGGACGAACGCGCGGGCCGCAGACCGCAGGCAGTAGTCCCGCTTCTAAAATAGCATTGTAGGCTTCTTCAAATAATTCTTCTTTTACGCCAGGAATTTCCATTCCCTGGCGAACGGTTACGTGAAATTCGCCGTTGCCGTATTTTTCGGCTAGATCGGCAAGTTTGCGCATTTGCGTAGCGGTCATATCGCCCGCTGCATTGCGGATACGCATTAATAATAGTCCTTTTTGTCTTTGTGGAATAAAGCCGAATTTCTTATAATCTGTTTTTCCTGCCATGGTGCCACTCCCTTTTATCATACCGCCTTCAGACGATTCCTATATACTCTGTTACTATACCATTTTACTATTTATAATGAAAATATTATTATCTTATGATTATGATAGAGAATCTTTATTGATTCAATCCTAAGGGAGTTTTAACAGTCGGTTCATGGTATAAAGGAAGTAGCCATAGAACACTAGAACGGCAAAGTAGAAAAATGAATGAATGTCGCTATGGAAAAAAGTTCCCATCGTCATGACTTTCCACCTCTGTTATAAATGTTTTGCATATTAAATCAAGAGTAACTCAATAGCTTAGCCTGAGTATAGGGGATTACTTTTAGATTTTATTTTGAACAGACGATTTACCAATTGCCACAAAAGAAGCGGTAAGGAAGTGACGGTTGTGCGACGGGAAATCCTGTTGATTCGCTTAAGCTCACTAGGAGATATTATGCACTGTACGCCTGTAGCTAGATCGATCAAACAGGCGTGGCCGTCTTGCTCAATTCATTGGCTTGTCGGCAGAGCCGGTTTTGATTTGCTTCGTTATAATCCCGATATCGATGAAATCATACTTTGGCCGCGAGAGGATTTTGATAGTGCGCTACGACGCCGAAAGTGGCAGGAAGCCTGGGGTTTATGGCAGCAACTGCGACACCTATTTCTTGAACGCTTTTTTTATGCCGCTATTGACTTGCAGGGATTGTTTTTAACGGGAATGATTATGACGCAAGTTCGGGCCAAGCACAAGATCGGCTTAAGTCATACGAAGGAAGGAAATTCCTGGTTTATGGGTGAAATTGCGGCGGCGGCGGGACCTGCCATCGTTGATCACTATCTAAGCGTACTGAAGCCGCTGGGGATTGCTGATCGCGATAGAAGACCTGTTCTACTGTTGGCAGCCGAAAATTATGAAGCAGCTAGGCTTCTCTTGGTAAGCAAAGGAATTCCTTCTGGCGAGCCCTTTGTTGTGTTCGTGCTTGGCACAACTTGGCCAAGTAAAAATTGGCCTGCTGCATATTGGGCAGAACTGGCCAAGGCAATGCAGTGCAGCGGGGAAAAGGTGGTTCTTTGCGGGGGAAGACTGGAGGTGGAAACGGCGTGTTATTTACAGCAGATGCTGGGACAGCAAGTGATTTCCTTAGTGAATGAAACGACCCTCTTGACTTTAGGTGCAGTTCTGGCACGCGCGCGGTTAGTAATTGGTGGCGATACAGGGCCTATGTATATGGCGGCAGCCTTACAAGTTCCCACTTTATTTCTGTTTGGCCCGACAGACCCGCTTGTTTATGGTTCTTTTGGCGAAAAATCTTTTGTAGCTGTTCAGCCGCAAGCTTGTTCTTTTTGCCATAAACGACGCTGTCCCGAAAAACATGGCAATTGTATGAAGGAGTTAACGCCTGAAATCGTTTTTGCAGCGATCCAAAAGATTCTTTTCGCAAAAAAATAAGTCTGGCCATTAAGGCACAGGCTTATTTTTTTGCGAAGAGTTATTATGACAATGTTTTTTATCATTTATTAAAAGGGGTTTTGCCATTTATCACGAAATTAGAAGTGATTTATCAAAAGGGGGATTACCATGTCTTTATTGCAGCAAATTCAGGTAACTGCCCAGCAAATTGCGGAAGCGATTGCCGGTGTTCTTGATATAGAAGTAACTATCGCTGATGATTCTCTCGTTCGGATTGCCGGAACGGGGTACCATTATGATACGATTGGTAAACAAATTGATGGGAAGTCAATGTATCATAAAGTATTAGCAAGTAAGCGCGAGTATGTCATCAGTGATGTAAGTACTGACAGTGAATGCGGCGATTGTGAGCGGCGCGGTGTCTGTAAGGAACTGGCTGAGCTATGCTGTCCCATTCTTGTTGGATCGCGTGTGATTGGCGTGATTGGTCTTATTGCTTTTTCACCGGAGCGACAAGCGGAATTACGCAATAAGAATGAGCGTCTCCTTACTTTTATCAGACATATGGCAGAGCTTTTAGCGGCAAAAGCGGTGGAAGTTGACAGTTTTAAGCGGGCTGTACTGTTAAAAAATCAGTTGGAGACAGTGATTAATTTTATATCAGAAGGTATTTTGGCCATTGATCATACGGCGAAAATTATCAGCATGAATTATTCCGCGGAAAAAATGCTGGAAGCTAAAGCTCGTGATTTTATTGGCTTTCATATTAATGAAGTATTTCCGGGGACGCCAATTCCTGAGGTTTTACGTGATGGCGTGGGTTTTACGAATCGGGAGGTCAGTATCTGGCAGAAAGGGAAACATCATCACTATCTGATTCATGCGAAGCCTATGGTGGTCGATGGTGTGGTACAAGGGGTTGTAGCGAGCTTTTGGGCCGCTAATGAGATCAAGGGATCATCATTGCGGGATCATCATCAGGCGCCAATTATGTTTTCTAGTATTGTCGGCAGCAGCAAGGCCTTAACGGAAGTAAAAACAGAAGCAGCTAAAGCCGCTTCGACTTCGTCCACTGTACTCATTATCGGCGAAAGCGGTACAGGCAAAGAATTATTTGCACAGGCAATTCATAATGAAAGCAGCCGGGCTTTTGGACCGTTTGTGGCGATTAACTGTGCGGCTATTCCGGAAAACCTTTTAGAAAGCGAGCTTTTTGGCTATGCCGAAGGGTCTTTTACCGGAGCGCGCAAGGGCGGCAAGCCGGGAAAATTTCAATTGGCGCAGGGCGGCACCTTGTTTCTCGATGAGATAGGCGATATGCCGCTATTGCTGCAATCCAAGATTTTACGAGTTTTGCAGGAAAAGTCTGTCGAGCCAGTGGGGGGCGTCAAATCAGTACCGATTGATGTACGAATTATTGCCGCTACGAATCAACCCCTAGAGGAGCTGGTGAAATCCGGCAAGTTTCGGGAAGATCTTTATTATCGATTGAATGTCTTTTTATTGACTTTACCGCCGCTGCGCGAACGAATTAGTGATATTCGCGAGTTAGCTCACTATTTTTTACATAAGCATATTTTGCAGCATGAAGAGCGGCACAAGATCTTATCAGAAGAAGCAAAGCAGGTATTAGAAGCCTATGAGTGGCCGGGCAATATTCGTGAACTAGAAAATGCTATAGAATGCGCTACAGTTCGATCGAGCAATGATTCCATTCAAATTGCCGATTTACCGCAGAAAATCGTTGTTTTAGCTGCGGCTCAGGCGACGAAATGTCAATGTGAATCGAAATTTCACGAGGAAAAAGAAGCGATCCTTGCTGCTTTACAAGAGTTTGGTTCGACGGTTCCTGGTAAGCAGCAGGTTGCAGCGAGTTTAGGAATGGGGATTGCCACACTTTACCGGAAAATGAAAAAGTATGGGATTTAGTGAAAAATAGTAACAGCCAATCAGGTGGATATAAGGTAAAATAAAATTATGCCTGGAAACTATGGAAAAGGAGAGATGTCTTGTGTTTCATGATCTCGTAAGAAAAAATCGTAGCTACCGGCGTTTTGTGGAGGCAGAAGCGATTGGCCGAGAAGAACTGCTTACTCTTGTGGACTATGCCCGCCTAACTCCTTCTGGCGCGAATAAGCAAGCTTTAAAGTATTATATTGCTAGTGAGAAAACACTTAATGAAAAGGTCTTTCATACCTTGGCCTGGGCCGCCTATCTTAAAGATTGGAATGGACCTGAGCCAGGCGAGCGCCCCAGTGCCTATATCGTGATCGTGCAGGAAGCCGATTATAAAATGAGTTCTGTCTATGACTGCGGTATTGTCGCGCAGACGATTTTGCTCGGAGCGGTAGAAATGGGTTTTGGCGGTTGTATGCTTGGCAATGTGAAACGCGAAGAGTTAAAACAAGTATTGTCGATACCTGATAATCAGGAGATTTTGCTAGTTCTCGCACTAGGAAAGCCCAAGGAAGAAGTAATCGTAGAAGAGCTTGAGTCTGGCGGCGATATTCGCTATTGGCGTGATGAAACGCAGCGCCATCATGTACCGAAGCGGTCCTTGGAAGACATTGTTTTAAATTAACAAAAATATAATACAACCTTAATAAAAAGTCAGTCTGACAGGATTACACTAAAGGTGTAAGAACGTGCGGGCTGATTTTTTTATGAGCGAGCATGTTATGAAAAAGAAAAAGCTGCCAAATATCTAAAGGGAGTGGATAAATTTGGAGGATAAAACGACATTGTTACAGTTTCTGAAAGGAAAGCAAGATCAGGTAACACGGCGAAATTTTCTAAAATCCTGCGGTTTGTCTGTCTTAGCGTTGGGGTTACCGCTTCATTTTACCAAGGAGGTTTTTGCGGCTGAGGAAACGCTCCAGTTAGAAGACCGCGTTTTGGCTGATCATATTACTTTGACTTGGGCCGAAGACCCGAAGACTACACAAACTATTTTATGGCGTTCCAAGGAAGCCGTAACGGGTGTGGTTCAGTATCTCAAGACAAGCCGTTACAAAAAACAAGGCTGGCAGGACGCGGCTACTATCCAGGCTATTTCTGATCGACTCAGTACGAATTTAGGTGATATGAATTTGCAATTTGTCACACTGCAAAAGCTTGTTCCTGGTACATCTTACACGTATCGTGTCGGCGATGGTACTAGTTGGGGCGATGCTTTTGCCTTTCAAACGGAGCCGGAAAAAGAACAAGCTTTTAAATTTCTCCTCTTTGGTGACTCGCAAAGCGGTCTTCCCAAAGAGCCTGAATATGGTCCATGGCAAAAGACGTTGCATAACGCCTATGAAGCGAATCAAGATGCTGCTTTTATGATGGTCGTTGGCGACTTGGTTGAAGTCGGCCAAAATCAGTATGCTCATTGGAATCATTGGTATGAAGCGGCGAAGGGCGTAATCGAAAAATTACCCCATATGGCTGTTTCCGGCAATCATGAGACCTATGATACGGTACTGGAAAATCATTCGACGAAAGCGCTTTATTTTACGAAACAGGAAAAACTGCCCGGAAATGGTCCCGAAGAACTGCTCGGTGAGGTCTATTCTTTTGACTATGGCAATGTTCATTTTGCGGTTATTAACAGCCAGGAAAATGAAGAAGGCCAGTATGTACCAGATATGCTAGCCAAGGAAGCCCTTTGGCTTGATGAAGATTTAAGTAAAAGTAATAAACCATGGAAGATCGTTTTATTCCATAAAACCCCTTACTATAACAAAGCCACGCGGGCTAATGAAAATGTAAAGGCCGCATTTTTACCGGTCTTTGATAAGCATCATGTTGATGTTGTATTTAATGGTCATGATCATGCGTATTCGCGTACTTACCCCATTTATCAAGATTCTTTTGTAGCAAGTCCGGCCAAGGGAACTGTCTATGTGGTGACAGGTCGCAGTGGCAATAAATACTATACCGATTTATCAAATAAAATGTGGAATGCTTTCTTTTTCGATCCCCAGGCGGAGCCCAATTACTTGGTCGTGAAAGTTGATGGCGCCGTGCTGACCATCGAGGCCTATGAACAGAGCGGAACCTTAATTGATCGCTATAGCATTAATAAAGAAACAGGTAAGGATTTACCTGTTACAGTTTTACCGCAACGGTCTAACGATACGCGGCTTGTTATCTGGGGGAACCTGGTGCAAACCCCGCTATTATCAGCGAAACCACAGCAAATTGCAGGAAATTGGTATATTCCGCTTCGTTCTTTTGTAGAATTTATTGGCGGCGCAATCCATGCTGCTGGTGGGAAAGTACAAGCTTCTTACGGAAAGAACTCTTTGGAATTTGAGGCCAACTCGACGGCAGCTACTTTAAACGGACAGAGCAAATCTTTAAAGTATCCACTCGTGAATCAGCAGGGAGTTTCTTTGTTAGCGGCAGACGATGTGCATAGTCTATTCGGTTTTTCTTATAAGTATGATGTCTCATTAAATATGATCTTTTTTGCAAAATAAGGAAGCTCCATTTCGAAGATTCGTTACACGCAACCTGCCTTTTGTCAGGAAAGCTTAGGCTTTTCCGGCAAAAAGCAGGTTTTTTTTGACGTTAAAGCGAATTTTCTTCAAAGCTTACTAAGGGGGTGGAGCATGATTTTAAGAACTGCTCTTTATGTTCTCTTAGGTTTTTTGAGTCTTTCTTTGGCCGGTTGCGGCGAAAGCCCCAGAGCCTATGTTGATTTTTCGCAGGGGATAGCACCGCAGGATTTGCAGCGTCAGGAAGATCATATAGAGAAACCGTTGGTCATTGCCTTGGCCTCGGTAGTGTCACCACAGGAAACCATCCAGCATTACCGGGTGATTGCGGCTGCTATTTCTCATAAAATGGGGCGGCAGGCTGTGCTGATTCAACGTAAAACCTATGCGGAAGTCAATCAATTGTTAGCCAATGGGGAAGCCGATGTTGCTTTTTTATCGACAGGAGCTTATAGCGCCTATCGTGGTATGAATGAAATTGAAGTATTAGTTATGGCTGAGTATGGCGGCACTTCCCTTTATCATGCTGATATTATTGTGCCTAAAGATAGTTCGGCTCGTTCACTCGCGGACTTGCAAGGCAAGGTTTTTGCGTTTACTGATCCGTTAAGCTATTCAGGGCACATGGTTATCGAAGAAGTGCTGCGTCCTTATCACACAACGCCAGAGACTTATTTTTCCCGCTATTTTTATACGTACAACCATGACAAATCGCTTTGGGCGGTAGCCAATAAATTGGCTGACGGAGCCAGCTTTGACAGTCAGATTTATGAATATATGCAGCAAAGAAGACCGGAATTAACCAATCAGGTGCGACTGATTGCCACAATTGGCTCAGCGCCTACGGGGCCGATTGTCGTGCAGAAGAAGCTAGAGCAGAGCCAAAAGGAAACATTGCGACAAGTGTTTTTAGAACTTGAAACAGAGCCAGAAGCAAGAAAAGCGTTACAGGGGCTCGTTACAGACCGCTTTGTAATGCCGCAGCCGGAACTGTATCAGCCGCTGCGAAAAATTTATGATCGGACGAGTGTCAGCTTATGAAGACCGTTTTTTCTTTAAGTCTTTACTATAAGATTAATGGCATTATGATTGCAATGGTGCTCCTTTTAGGACTCGTTATGGGCATCATTTTATTTCAGTCTACCAGTCGTCTTTTGGATCAGGAAATTGAGCAGCAGGGGGTGCAACTCGCTGAATCTGTTGCCGTTTTAGGTAATAATGATATTTTGCTCGATGATCGTTATGCTTTGCTAGATCTTTTAAACAAGACCAAAAGAAATAGTGCTGATGTCCGGTATATTTTTATTACCGATGCAGCGGGCCGGCTTTTGGCCCATACCTTTGGGCCAGTTTTTCCGCAAGGCTTGATTGATTCTACCCTAAAAATGCCGCAAGAAGCTTTAAATCCCGATAAAAATAATGTGACAGTTAGCCTCGATAGTGATGAAGGGCCGCTGCGCGAAATTATTTTGCCGATCGAAAAAGGAACAACAGGCTACGTCCATGTGGGAATGTCGGAAAAGCGTATGGCCCAGTTGTTGCAAAAAAGGATGTTCGAGCTTGTGGGAATTACCTTGATTGTTTGTCTGCTAGCAGCGGTAGCGGCAACCTATTTGGCTCGAATCATCATCCAGCCAGTAACGAGTTTGGCCGCTGCGGCGCGCGAAATCGGCCACGGAAATTTTTCGGTGCAGGCTGTGGGGCAAAAGAACGATGAAGTGGGTCGGCTGGCCCGTGTTTTTAATGAAATGGCCGCGAGTCTTAAGGCGCAGGAAGCAGAAAATAATCGTCTACTAGCAGAGCTTCGTAACAAAGATGCTATGCGAACAGAATTAATGAATAAATTGATTTGTGTGCAAGAGGAAGAGCGGAAACGAATATCCCGTGAAATTCACGATGAAACAGGGCAGTCGCTTACCTCGCTGTTAGCTTATATGAAGGTTTTATCGTCAAAATTGACGGATGAAAAGCAGCAAGAACTGCTTTTTGGCGCTAGAGAAGTAGCGCTCCATGTGTTGGAAGGATTGCGCAAACTAGCGCTTGAACTCAGACCGCCTATCTTAGATGATCTAGGCCTGTTTGCGGCTATGGAAAAATATCTTGTAACATTCCGCCGACATTATAAAATGGCTGTTTCCTTTACAGCGCCTGATGAAAAAGTCATCCTTTCTCATGATGTATCGCTAGCTCTCTACCGGATTTTGCAAGAAAGTCTTACCAATGTAGCCCGTCATGCGAAGGCAAAAACAGTAGCCGTTGTATTGCAATTGCAGCAAAGCGATATTGTCCTTACGATTACGGATGATGGGATTGGTATTGCCCCGGCAGTTTTGCAGGCGGCGAAACGCGATGAGCGATTGGGACTTTATGGCATGAAGGAAAGAGCGGAGCTTGTTGGCGGTGTTTTTACTTTTGAATCAGTACCAGGACAAGGCACGACGATTCGAGTGATTGTACCGCTACATATAGGAAGTGCAGGAAGTGAAAAGAATGGGTAAAATAAAAATTATTATAGCTGATGATCATTCCGTCTTGCGAGCGGGACTGAGGCTACTGCTTAATAATGAACCAGACTTTACGGTGGTTGGTGAGGCTGCTGACGGCGAAGAAGTTTTAACGTTATTGGAAACGATTACGGCTGATGTACTTGTGCTCGATTTATCCATGCCTGGCATGGGCGGGCTCGAATGTATGAAAGAAATTGCCAGTCGTGGATTTTCTATTAAGCTGCTTGTGTTAACAATGTATGATGAAGAGCAATATATTAAAGAAGCGATGAAAGCAGGCGCCCTTGGGTATGTGGCTAAGAATGCCGTTGATACGGAACTTTTTGTAGCGCTTCGAACGGTTGCTAAGGGGCAGCGTTATTTAAGTAAAGAAAATGCCGAGCTTTTGCTTACGAGTCTGTTAACAGATCGGTCACGGCAGGAAGAGAACGATCCCTATGTAATCTTAAGTGTGCGTGAACGGGAAGTGCTTAAATTACTTGTGCGCGGTTTTTCCCTCAGCCAGATTGCGGAACAGCTCTATTTGAGTGTAAAAACAGTGGACACTTATAAAACACGGCTTATGGAAAAACTGCATTGCAGTGAAAAAAGTCAGCTTGTTGAATATGCCCTGCATTATGGCTTGTTACCAGTGGGTAAGAAGATGTAAGAAAAAATCCTACAAAAAAATCAGCCGTTTACTGATTTAGATTTCCCACTAAAAGTAAGATAATTCAGTTAAGTCTCTTGGCTGCCGCCGTCTTCTAAGAGGCTAATTTACTTTGTGGGGGGAAAGTGTTTATGGCTACTATGCCAGTCACACCAACAGCGTCAACAATTAAAATGACAAATATACGTTGGCGCATCATGTTTCTTGTCTTCATTATTCTTACACTCAACTATTTGGATCGGGTTAATATTTCAATTGCAGCGCCGTTGATCCAAAAGGAATTTAATTTTTCACCAGTAGAATTAGGCATTATTTTCAGTTCTTTTACCTGGGGGAATGTGCTAGGACAGCTGCCTGGCGGGGCTCTTTCTTCGGTGTTTGGCGCAAAGCGCATGTATATTATTGCGATTATTTTTTGGTCGGCCTTTTTGGCGATGACCACTCTGGCTACGACGGTAACAGCTTTTGTAATTTATCGCGTAGTTTTTGGTTTCTTTGAAGGAATGTGTTGGCCTGTAGCGTCGACGGTAGGCGCCACGTGGTTTCCTAAATCCGAGCGGTCGCGGGCTATGTCCTTGCAGTCTAATGGCATGGTTGTCGGTCTTGCCGTAGCACCGCCCTTTGTAACATACTTTATGATGCAGCATGGCTGGCGAGGCGCCTTTTTTATTTCCGCGCTCTTGTCGTTAGTTTGGCTTGCTTTCTGGTGGTTTACGATGAATGACCGCCCTGACAAACATCCGAAAGTCAATGCGGAAGAATTGGCCCATATTACGGAAGATGATGGGGCGGCTGAGGCTTTGGCCGAAGAACCGCTTTCCTTTATGGCTGCTTTGAAAATTGTAATGAAAAAGCCATCGCTCTATGCGGCCTGTCTCTCCAATGGGGCGCTTGTCTGGACTCTCTACACTTATACGAGTTGGCTGCCCATGTATTTGCAACATGAACGAGGTTTTACGATTGCTAAAACTGGTTTTGTTGCGATGCTTCCTTTCTTATTTTCCATGATAACAATTCCTTGCGGCGGCATTGCTGCTGACTGGCTTTATAAGAAAACAGGCAACTTAAAGCTTTCTAAAAATGTTCCGATTGTTAGCGGACTGGTAGCCGGCGGTATCATGATGATTCCAGCGGCGCTAGCCCAGGACCCGATGACTGGCGTAGTTTTGTTGTCATTGGGCTATTCTCTGATTATGTTTATTCTAGGACCACAATGGGCGATTCCGCCTGATGTAGGCGGCAAAAAAGCGGCTGGTTATGCCTGTGCTCTCGTACAGATTCTCAGCCATATTCCTGGAATTATTGCTCCAATTTTTATGGGGTATATCGTGCAGGCTACAGGTCATTATACGGCAGGCGTTCTTACGGCAGGTCTTGTAGGAATTGTTGGCGGACTGCTCTTTCCTTTCCTTTATCGCGGTGAGAAAGATCATTATCAAGCGCAATAGCCTGTCCTTTTAACAGCAGATATTTTGATTTTGTAAGATGGTGAAGGAGGACGGTCATGATGGTAGGAGATATCGATGCTGCGATTCGGCTGGTGCTGGCCCTGATACTTGGGGCAATTGTAGGCGGAGAAAGGCAGTGGCGGCGAAAATCAGCAGGACTTCGTACTCATGTACTTGTTTCTATGGGTTCCTGCCTCGTGATGATTTTATCAATCAACCTCTATCGTCAGGTACAAGGGTTTACGAATGCTGATCCGGCGCGATTAGCGGCTCAGGTTGTCAGCGGCATCGGTTTTTTAGGCGCTGGTACGATTATGAAGGAAGGGCTGACTGTCGTTGGACTTACTACGGCAGCAAGCCTCTGGATTGTAGCCGCGATCGGCTTGGCTGTAGGCAGCGGGTATATGATTTGCGCTTTGGTTACGACAGCTTTGTCTTATGCGACGCTTACGTGGCTCTCGCGCTTTGAGAAGAAATTTATTAATAACTGTGATGTCTATTTGACAATCACTTCTTTAGATCGTCCAGGCCAAGTTGGGCGAATTGGTTCCTATTTGGGTGAACATGGTGTGGGAATCAAGGATATCCGTGTGATTGAGCATCGTCAGGAGCAGCTTATTATTGGTATTGTTGTTTGCAATTTAGAAAATGATAATACCATTATGCAGGATTTGATTGAGCTTGACGGGATCGTGGAAGTAAAGCGGGATTCCTAAGGAGGTACTTATGCAACGATTTTTGCAGTTAGGCTGGGACTACTCGCTGCAGATTGTAGCGAAAGGCGATAAAATGAAGCTGCGGTTTTATCATCATCATACCTTGCTTCATCAGGTGGCTAAACTGCCCGATGGAGAAGCTGTTCTTGCCACATGGAGCAAGAATAAAACACTTAGTAGGATGCAAAAACGAGTAGAACGATATTTAATCTGTCTGAATCAAAAGGAATTACACAACAGACGACCGTTAAGTTTGGCAAGGCGCAGACGGTGGCCTTGTGCGATGCCGCCTGACCCGGTTGTGGAATATATTATTTTTTATGAATTGTGTCGTACCATTTATGAACAGGCTCAGCCTGATTTTTACCGATTGCTTGCGGCGATTTTGCCGGATTATAAACGGTATCAGGCTTTGTTTCAGGATTATTTACTGGCGCGTACTTCTTGAATGAATCATTCGAAAGGAATCTTTACCCATTACTTGGTAAAGATTCCTTTTCTATTTTGTCAGAAGAGGGATTTGCCAAGGAAAGCCGAACCTAATTAGTACGGTTTTATCATGACGATAACAAGGATGAGGGGGAGAAGGCTTGAGTGACAAAACATTTTTTTTGAAATATGGTAAAGAAGAAATGTCCCTAACGATTCCAGAAAAACAACTTATCTGTGAGGTGCTAGGCAAGGAATATCCGCCCCTGCCTGATGTAGTAGCAGCGGTCAGGCAGGCGATTCGTCAGCCGATTGATGCGCCGCCTCTTCGGGAAATTGTTAAACCTGGCGAGAAAGTAGTTCTTACCGTCAGTGATATTACACGGGCCTGGCAGAGGATGGATCTTATTTTACCTGTGTTGCTGGCAGAATTAAATGAAGCAGGCATACCTGACCAAAATATAACGATTCTGATTGCTGTAGGCGGACACCGTCAAAATACCATAGAAGAATGTAAGCTGCTCTGTGGTGAAGGTGTTTTTGAACGGGTAAGAGTTCTTAATCATGATGCCTGGGACGAAGCAAATATGGTTTATCTCGGCAAAACGAGCCGAGGGACTAAAGTTTCGGTGAATCGGATCATGGCTGAAGCGGATAAAGTGATTTTAACCGGTGGGATTATTTATCACTACATGGTTGGTTATGGCGGCGGACGTAAGAGTATTATTCCTGGCTGCAGCTCGATTCAAACAATTCGGCAAAATCATCTTTGGGCGCTTGGCCAACAAGACGGCAGCGGTTCGAATCCGAATAGTATTTCCGGTAAGACTTCTGGCAACGAATGTCATGAAGACATGATGGAAATTGCGGCATTTGTAAAACCTGATTTTATTGTGAATATGGTACCGACGCCTGATGGCAAGGTCGGTGGAATCTTTGCTGGCAATTGGATTTCAGCTTGGCAGCAGGGGACAAAGCTTGTTGATGAAATTTACGGCGTAGATATTCCGGCAAAGGCTGATATTGTAATTACGACAGCTGGCGGGTATCCTAAAGATATTAATTTGTATCAGACGGGTAAGACCATGGATAATGCCTGCTATGCTGTAAAACGCGGCGGGGTGGTCATTTTATTAAGTGAATGTCCCGATATTTATGAGCCACTAGAGTTTTCTGACTGGTTTAAACATGGTACGAAAGATAAGATTGAAACGGCTGTGCGCGACAATTTTGCGATTCCTGGTTGGGTCGTTCTAAAGGAAATGGAATGTAGCGATTTAGCTTCTTTTATTATGGTGACACGGCCAGAAAATGTAGAACTTGTTACGAAAGCAAATATGACAGCAGCAGCGTCCTTAGACGAAGCTTTGGCTTTGGCAAAGCAACGCTCTTTGACTTCTGAGCCAACCTATATTGTAATGCCTCAGGGCGCCAATACAGTACCGCTTTTTGAGGGGAAGCCCACGATTGGCTGAGCAGCTAATTTGGGTGCAAGAATTCTTCTTTCTACTTAATTTTTTAGGAGGCGAAGGCAATGGATAAGCAGAAAATTACAATTCCCCAGCTCAAGGTTAAAAAAGAAGCAGGTCAAAAATTTCGCATGGTTACAGCTTATGATTACTTAATGGCATCAGTCGTTGATCAAACACCGATTGAAACGATATTAGTCGGCGATTCGTTGGGCATGGTGGTTCTTGGCTATGACAGCACTGTCCCGGTTACGATGGAAGATATGATTCATCATTTGAGGCCTGTCGTGAAAGGTGCGCCTCATACCCTGATCGTCGGGGATATGCCTTTCGGTTCTTATAATGGGACAGAGGCCGAGGCCGTAGCGAATGGTACACGGTTAATGAAAGAAGGCGGCGCTGACTGTGTCAAACTAGAGGGCGGTGAAGCTTTTGCGCCGGTCGTTAAGGCTTTAGTTCGGGCGGGGATTCCCGTTATTGGCCATATTGGGCTTACGCCTCAGACTGTATCACAGCTTGGCGGATTTAAAGTGCAAGGGAAAGACGCTGAGGCAGCGCAGCAATTAGTTGACGATGCGATGGCCTTGGAAGCAGCTGGCGCTTCGGCGCTTGTGATTGAGTGTGTTCCCGCGCCTTTAGGGAAAGTAATTACTGAAAAGCTATCAATCCCGACAATTGGCATTGGCGCTGGCCCGGATTGCGATGGTCAGGTTTTAGTAGCGCAGGATTTACTCGGCATGTTTGATCGCTTTGTTCCAAAGTTTGTAAAACAGTATGCCAATGTGAATAAAATTATGGTTGAGGCCTTGGAACAGTATGCGAGCGAAGTCGCGGCGGGAACCTTTCCTGGGCCAGACCACTGCTTCGGCATGAAGGAAGAAGTTCTTAAAAAACTCTATTAATAGAATAAAGGCCAAGAGAGAGGAGCGTGCCCATGAACGGCTATATTTGGGTCATTGCGCTTTATGCGTTGCTGCTAATTGGAATCGGCTTTGTTGTGACAAAGCGAGTAAAGGGATCAGCTGATTTCTTTGTGGGCGGACGAAAGTTTGGGCCTTTGCTGCTGTTTATTACTCTCGTAGCGCCGAATATTGGTGCCGGATCAACTGTCGGCGTGGCTGGCCTTGGCTATAAGTCTGGTTTGTCGGCGGTTTGGTGGATTATTGCTTCGGCGGCAGGCACGTTTATTTTGGCAGGCTGGGTCGGACCGGCATTATGGCGATTGGCGACGAAACATAATTTTTACACACTCGGCGATTATCTTGATTATCGTTATAACCGTAATTTTCGCGGCATGATTTCGCTGTTAATGGCGATTGGTACAATTGCCATTTTTGCTGGACAGCTTATGGGAATTGGCTGGATTTTATCGGCGGTGGCTGATGTATCAAAGCCTGTGGGAATTTTGATTGGCGCTGTCGTAGTGGTACTTTATTTTGGCGCTGGCGGGCTGCTTTCTGCCGCTTATGTCAATATTATTGAGGCTTCTGTCAAACTGATCGGCTTTGTTATTGCCGTTCCCTTTGTACTGTCTTTTGTCGGCGGCTGGAGCGGTCTGGAGATGAAAGCCGCTAGTCTTATCAATGACCCTGTTAAGACGGAAGCTTTTTTTAGTCTAGACGGTTTGGGGCTGTCGGCAATTATGGGATTTTTCATGATGTTGACACCGTCTTTCTTTATTTCACCAGGCCTTGTTGGTAAAATATATGGCGCGAAAGACGAAAAAACCGTGCGGATCGGCACGGCGTTATGCGGTCTTGTCATGTTCTTATTTGCGGTTATTCCTGTCCTGTTGGGGATGGTTGCTTCGGTAGTTGTGCCCAACTTGACAGAGCGCGACTTGGCGTTACCGACGATTATGAAGGAATGCATGCCCTTCTGGGCTTCGGCGCTAGCCCTTGCTGCCATTTTTTCCGCTGAAGTTAGTGCGGCTGATGCTGTATTGTATATGATCACTTCTTCATTTACGAAAGATTTATATAAATCTTTCATAAATCCAGCTATCAGCGATGAAAAACTGCTTAAAAGCAGCCGAATTGTAACAGCGGCAGCGGGTGTCATTGGCGTAGGAATGGCCATTATGCTGCCCAATATTATTACAGCCTTGTCGATTTTTTACTCGCTCATGTCAGTTTCACTTACGGCGCCGCTTCTGTTCGGGTTGTTTTCCAAACGGCCAACGACGACAGCTGCCTTTATTTCAGCCGGAGCCGGTATTCTCGTGACAATTGCTCTGCAGTTTGGCAATGGCGGCAAAGGGCTGGGCATTTTAAATGCGCAATCAACAGCTATTTTGCTAACGATACTGATTATGCTTGCGATGATGTTTTTGGCGCCAGCAAAGGAAAAACGCCCAAGCGATGTGTAATGGAATTTTTAATAGTGTTCTAATAGGAGATGGATAGTTTGTTTCAGCGCATTTGTGCAAAGTTTCTTGTTTTATTAGCAATGGCTCTTTTTTGTGGCCAGTTTCCTGTCACTTCAGCAGCGACGCCAGCGGCAATCTTTCGTACAGGCGAAGTACATTATTTAGCTACGGAAGATGGAATGTTTGGTATTTTAGGCGATGACGGAATCAAATATCAGCCGATTAATTTGCCACGTCAGTTTCGTAAGGAAGGCGCTGCCATTGCATTTACGGCAACACCCAAAGACGATACCTTTACTTCCATTATGTGGGGAAAGGTTGTGGAATTGAAAAATGTTCACTCGCTATCGCCAGATTTACCAAAAGGTGAGCGAACGGCTATCTATCTTCTTCAGCAACGGATGGATGCTTTTAATGAGAAGAATCTGGCGAAACTTCAAAATGTTGATGTAGAATCGCGGTCATTAGCTCCAGCGCAATTTATGGATTGGATCGGCGGCTATGGCGGTTTCACCTTGCGCTATGTGGAAATTCTTTCGGCTGATCCGATGTCGATTACGGGATATTATATTTATACACGCGGCCTTGGTAAAGAAATTCGCTGGTCTGACGGCGCTGAAATCGCCGCGAGCGCCTTTGAATTGACGCGGCGCAATGATGGTTGGAAATTAACTGCATCAGGCTCTGCTATTGATAAAATTGCCGATGTAGCGCCGCAGGATTTAATGAAAAAAGCCAAAGCAAAATATGGTACGGATGATTTGTCTACTCTATGGCGCTAACTAAACAATACAAAGAACTTCTTAGGTTTCGGCCATAATTTGTCCCGTATAGGTTAAATCATAGCCGCCCATACCCGTGAGTTCTTTTTGGAATTCTTTAGAGCGCAAGATTGCGATAAGAATCTGAAATTCACTTTTGGCAATATCGCGTTTTCGTATTACGAGATCATAGCGTTCTAGGTGGAGAGGAATGAAGGAAATTTTCTCTACTTGGAGCGCTGTTTTTTCAATGCCAAGACCGATATCGGCTTCGCCGCGGGCAACCGCGCTGGCAATGGCAAGATGGCTTGTTTCTTCTTGTTCGTAGCCGTGAACAGATTCCGTAGCTATTTTTAAGAGACGCAGCTTTTCATCAAGTAGAACGCGAGCGCCCGATCCTGGCTCACGATTGATAAAGCGGATATCTTCTCTGGCTAAATCGCCCCAGTCGGCAATTTGTTTGGGATTGTTTTTGGCAACGTAAAATCCTTCAGTACGGCAGGCGAGGTTAATAATTTGAGTTGCTTGGCCTGGCAAGAGACGGCGAACGTAAGGTAGGTTATATGTATCAGTATCGCTGTCCCATAGATGGCAGGTCGCGGCATGGGCTTTGCCGCGATAGAGGGCAAGCAGACCTTCCATGCTGCCAGCATAGTTGCGTAGGCAGCGACAGCTTGGCAGCTGTTTTTCTAAGTGCCTTATAAGAATATCAAGCAAAAGATCTTGACCGCAAAGAATGAACTGATTTTCATTCTTTGCAGTCGAAACAGGCAGCGTCGCCGAATCAGTTGATAGAAGCGGCGGTGCTGTTTTTGCTTTTTGGATGTATTGTTCTAAGTCAGGAGCTTCCACTCGCACTTTGCGGCCAATATGATAGGCGGGCAAGTCACCGCGTTTAATCATTTCATAGACAGTAAATCGGGATATTTTTAGGATCTTTGCCACTTCTTCTGGCGTATAAGAGATTGATTCTGCCATATAAGTCACTCCATTCTTGATCGGTAAAACAAATTGTTATAAAAAGTTCTTGCAATTATCTTATAACAAATACTATAATTATGCCATAGTAGTTTTAGTTTGGTTATGTTTAGTTATGTTTGGTTTTATTCAAATTTACATCATTGAATTCACTTATATTCGTTAAGTTATGATACGCTGTTGTGTCAAGTAACTTGTACGCTGACAGGCGGCAGTTACTTGATTTTTTATTTTATAGTACATTTACGGAGGCGATGAGTATGAACAAGAAGTGGATCGTAATGGCAAGTCTGATACTGGCGACTATGATTTTTACAGTCGGCTGCGGTTCAGAAAAAAAAGAAGCGCCGGCGGTACAGGCGCCCGCGCCAGTAGAGCTGAATATATCGGCAGCGGTGAGCTTAAAAGATGCGCTACTAGAGATTCAAACAAACTATCAGGCAAAGCATCCTAATGTAAAATTACTCTATAATTTGGGCGCGTCAGGTTCATTGCAAAAACAGATTGAGCAAGGAGCCCCAGCAGATCTCTTTATTTCAGCGGCACCGAAACAAATGGATGATTTAGCCGCAAAGAATTTACTGAGTCAAGGAACACGTAAAAACTTAGTAGAAAACAAACTTGTATTGATTGTACCGGAAAATTCTTCGCTTTCCCTTACAAAATACGAAGATTTAACGAATGACAAGGTACAGAAAATTGGAATTGGTGAACCGTCTGTTGTACCTGCTGGCGACTATGCGCAGCAAGTCTTCAAAAAGCTGGGCTTATGGGACCAATTAAGCAGCAAACTTGTTTTGGCAAAAGATGTGCGGACTGTTTTAGCTTATGTGGAAACAGGGAATGTCGAAGCTGGGATTGTTTATAAGACCGATGCCGCTTCCAGTAAGAAAGTGAAAATCGCAGCAACAGCGCCCGAGGGAAGCCATAAACCAATTTTGTATCCTGTAGCGATTTTGGCGAATACGAAGCAAAGTCAGGCTGCAGCTGATTTTCTTGCTTATTTATCTACGCCAGAAAGCGCTGCTGTTTTTGAAAAATACGGCTTTACGATGAGTAAATAGCGGAAAGGTGCTTGAAAATCGTGAATTGGCAGCCAATTATTCTTTCGATTCAAGTGGCACTGTGCTCTTTGATCTTAGTTCTAGTTTTCGGCGTTACCGCCGCTTATGCAATGCGGCGTTGGAGTTTTCCTGGCAAAGCTGCGATTGAGGCTGTTTTTGCCTTGCCGTTGGTGTTGCCGCCTGTCGTAACGGGTTTTTTGCTGTTGCTCCTAGTCGGGCGTCAGGGGCCGATCGGGCGACTCATGGCCGAATATGGTCTGGGACAGATTATCTTTACGCCTTACGCCGCTGTTTTAGCGGGAACGGTTGTTGCTTTTCCCTTGATGTATCAAAGTACCAAAGCGGCGCTGCAAAATATTGATATGCGGCTGGAAGATGCAGCTCGCACGTTAGGCGCTGGTGAACTTAAGGTTTTTTTCACGATTACGCTTCCTTTGGCTTGGCATGGTCTCGTAGCTGGCATGGTACTTTCTTTTTCGCGGGCATTGGGCGAATTTGGCGCAACCATTATGGTTGCAGGTAATATTCCTGGTAGGACCCAAACTATCCCGCTAGCGATTTATTTTGCGGCGGAAAGTAATGATTTATCGACAGCTGGTCTGTATGTTCTGCTCATTAGCGGCATGACTTTTTTATTGATTTTTGCTTTAAATTTGTGGTCTCATGCCAAACAAATTGCGATGCCCTTTAAGGGGGGATTTTAATGCTGGAAGTTTCGGTTGAAAAGAAATTGGCCGATTTTACGTTGCAGGTGAATTTTTCGGTAGACCAGGAAACGCTAGTGCTGTTTGGTCCTTCGGGGTGCGGCAAAACGACAACGCTGCGCTGCATTGCGGGTCTTACTAAGCCGGATAAGGGGAAAATTATTTCTGCAAGAAAGGTGTTTTTTGATAGTGAGGCTAAGGTTTCTGTGCAGCCACGCAAGCGCAATATCGGCTATATGTTTCAGGATTATGCCTTATTTCCGCATATGAGTGTAAAGAAGAATATTTGGTATGGTGTAAAAGAGACAGAGATAAAGGCACAAGAATTATATGAAAACCTGTTAGATTTACTACGGATTCATTCGCTAGAGAGACGGGCGATTCATCAGTTATCCGGAGGCGAGAAGCAGCGAGTCGCCTTGGCTCGTTCTCTCATGGCTCAACCGGAAATTCTGCTGCTCGATGAACCTCTTTCAGCCCTTGATCAGAAGAGTCGCGCCGAAGTGCAGGAAGAATTGAAACGGATGCAGCAGCTTTGGAGCATTCCTTTTATTTTAGTGACTCACGACGCTGCCGAGGCAGAAGCGCTTGGCGACCGCATTTTATTTATGGAACAAGGGCGCCAAGTTGCGTTTTCCGCTATGGGTGCTGCCGTGAGGCAAGGATAATGTAAAAAAAATTACCATGATACAGTTTTTATTCAAATTTCATTTATTGCGATTTTTTTTAATATGGACAAATGTGCTTATTTATAATACTATAGAAGCAGATCCACTATTTAGTGAGCAACGGAGCTTAGATTTCTTTCTTAAGCTCTGTTTTTTTCTGCTTAAAACGAATAAAAGAAGGCGGGGATTGTATGAAAATTAGTGGTAGAAATAAACTAGCAGCTACAGTGAAGGAAGTTGTTAAAGGCGCGGTTATGGCAAAAGTTGTTATGGATTATAAAGGGAGTGAACTTGTTGCTGCAATTACCGTGGATTCCGTGGAAGAGTTAGATTTAAAACCAGGCGATCAAGTAACCGCATTAGTGAAAGCAACAGAAATGATGGTTTTAAAATAAAGGGGACTTTAAAAACAAAGAATTAAATCGCTTGGCCGACGCAGAAACAGAGCTGGATGTACAGCTCTGTTTCTTTGTATACAATCATTTACTTGAGCCTTTGAAAAATTTTACTCTTTGCAGGTAATGCAGCAAAAATCGACGAATTGTTTACTCAATAATGTTTTGGATAAAGGGAGTGAACAGTATGGCGCTGACAATTCAAAAGAAGATGATCGTGTATATTACTGCTTTTATTTTAGTAGCCGTTTTATCAGTAACCATACCGGCCGTAACGTATTTCTCGAATGATATGGAAAAAGATTATGAACAACAAGTCGTTTTGGGAATGGAAGGACTAAATAGCGTACTTGATGAGTATAAAGAAAAGGTTACAAATTATGGAGTGATTTTAGCGCAGCAACCGCAAATCATTGAGGCCGTTGAGAAGAAAGATGCAGTGGCCTTACGTCAGCTGATTACCCCCATCGCCAAAAGTGCAAAATTTGACTCTGTTACGATTTCTGATGAACAGGGGCTTGTCATTGCCAGAACGCATGATACAAAGACTGGTGACAGTGTCTTTAACCAAAACAATGTAAAGCTCGCGCTGAGCGGAACTGTGTCGGCCTTAGTGGAACCTGGTACTGTAGTTCCCTTATCTGTACGAGCCGGTGTGCCAGTGAAAAACAGCGCAGGTAAAATTGTTGGCGTGATTACACCAGGCTACGATGCCAATCGGGAAGAGATTGTAGATCGTGTCAAAACGATGTTTCATGTAGATAATACGATTTTTTTAGGTGACCAACGAATCTCTACGACGATCATAAATGAAGGAAAACGGGTCATTGGTACAAAGCTAAGTGAAAAAGTAGCTTCTATTGTCTTAAAAGAAGGTAAGGTTTATAAAGGTCGTGCGGAAATTCTGGGTAAGGATTATATAACTGCCTATATGCCCTTAGTGGGGCAGGACCAAAAAGTGATTGGCGTTCTTTTTGCTGGACGAGATAGTGCCGATTTAGCGGCGAGCCGCGCGAAAATGATATATACTATTGTGGCTATAGCGTTAGTAGTTTTGGTAATTTGTCTTGGTTTAACAATTTGGTTTGCAAAAAACTTAACAAAACCAATCCATAAGCTTGTTAATACGGCGGAACAAGTAGCTCGCGGTGATTTGACGCAAAAAGCAGCTGTGACTTCACGCGATGAGATTGGTCTTTTGACCGAAAGCTTTAATCATATGGTGGAGGCCTTGCGGTCTTTGGTTTTTCGGGTTGATACGATGACGGGTACGCTGGCTGCTTCTAGCGAGGAACTAAATGCTACAGCCGACCAATCCGCCCAGGGCGCCGCTTTAGCGGCAAAGGCGGTCGATCAGATTGCCGCAGGAACGAAGCGGCAGGCTGATTCGGTCAATCATATTACAAATGTAGCGGAGAAAATTGCCGATAGCACTGAACAGATTTCTCGTAAAACGCAAGGGGCTGCTGTCATAGCCCAAGAAACGGCAAATCAAGCGGAGCAAGGACGACAAACAGTAGAAACTACAGCCAGGCAAATGGAACAAATCGGCGCTGGTACGCAAACGGTTCAGAAGGCAATTGGCGAATTGGCTGCCGGATCTGCTGAAATTACAAAAATTATTGGCGTTATTTCTACTATTGCCGGCCAGACCAATTTGCTTGCTTTAAATGCTGCGATTGAAGCTGCCAGAGCTGGTGAGCAAGGTCGAGGGTTTGCTGTCGTAGCGGAGGAAGTACGCCACTTAGCGGAAGAATCCGATTTAGCGGCACAGCAGATTGCCGCTTTAATCCAAAAGAATCAGAATAATATGGATCAGGCCGTTGCGGCCATGGAAACAGGTGCTGGTGCTGTAACAGAGGGAATTCGCGTTGTTGCCTTAACAGGCAGCGCCTTTAAAGAAATCATGGACTCTATTGTGGCATTATCGGCAGAGATACAGGCTGTCTCAGCAGAAATTGCCGCGATTGTAGCGGCGAGTCATCAATTAGTGGGCGAGATTGGCCAGATTGCTACAGTGGGGAATCAAACCGCGCAGGAAGTGGACAATGTTTCGGCAGCGGCTCAGGGGCAGGCGGATTCCATGGAGGACATTGCATCGTCCAGCAGGCAGCTTGCCGAACTAGCTGGTTCTTTGCAAGAAGCGATTGAAAAATTTCGTGTGAAATAGGCGAAGTGCTAGGTGAAAGATTAAATTTTTTCAAAAGCAGGACTTAAGACCTTGAAACGTGAAGAATATGTCTAAATATAGAAGATTCGATTTGGAGGCTGGAACATGGTCGGTAGAGAAAAGCGCTTTCCTGATGTCACTACAGAAGAAGAGACTGCCTTTTACCGAACCGTTATGGAAGAAGCTAGGGATATCATCTTAGTTGTGGCGGAAAATGGGAGTCTTCTTTATGGCAATCAAGCTGCTTTAAAGGCTTATGGATATTCCTTAAGCGAGTTTTATCGATTGTCAATCGAAGAGTTGCGTGCGGCTGATTCCAGAAATCTTATTTGGCAGCAGATGGGACAGGCGGCGCAACAGGGGATTTTGTTTCGTGCGCAACATCGCCGTGCTAATGGCGAAATTTTTCCCGTCGAGGTGAATTCCCGTTCTATTTTCTTTGACGGCAAGGTAGCTCTTGTCAGCGTCGTGCGCGATATTACAGAAACGATTCTTTTGGAAGAAAGATTGGCTCAGCGCAGCGAAGCTCTAAGCAAAACGAATCAAGAGCTTTCGGCTACTCATGAGGAACTTGTCGCATCAGAAGAAGAACTCCGTCAGCAATTTGAGGAGCTCATGTTACGTGATGAGGCAATTTATCATCAGAATATGGTTCTGTCAGCGCTTCATGATGTGGCAGTGAGCCTAATGCAGCGCCGGACTATGGATGAATTGTTGCAAATGATGGCGGCCAAAACGAATCAGTTGCTTCATACTTTTGATAGCTGGATTTATTTAGTAGATGAGCAGCAGCAGATATTTCGCAAAAAGATAGTTTTAGGCGAGGTAGCTGTTCAATTTCCTGACCAGATTTCGCTGACTCACGGTTTGGTTGGTCAGGCTTATCGAACGAGAAAATTAGCGCTTGTATACAATTATCGCAGTTGGTTAGAGCGGTTACCGCAGAAAGTTTATGACCATTGCTACGGCTTTGTGCAGGTTCCCCTTATCAGGGAGAAAAAAGTTTTCGCTATTTTAGGATTAGCTTTTTCCGAGCAACGCGGTTATTTGACGAATCTTGAACTGTCGCTTTTGCAACAGATGGCTGATCTTGCGATGATTGCCATTGATAATGTAGCGTTGTTAGATTCTTTTCAGCAAGAGATTGAAGAGCATAAAAAAACGGAAGCGGCTCTAAAACAATCCGAACAGAACTACCGTACTATTTTTCAGGCTGCTAATGATGGAATTATTATTCATGATTCCTTGACGAGTGAGATTGTTGATGTAAACGAACGTGCTTGCCAGTTATATGGCTATAGTTATGCTGAATTTATAGCAGGTCAAATTGGCGAAATTGGTACAGGTACCCCGCCTTATAGTCGTGCGGATCTCAGAAGATGGTTGCAAAAAGCCGCGCAGTATGGGCCGCAGTTGTTTGAATGGCAAAAACGACGCCACGATGGATCAATGATTTGGCTAGAAGTAAATTTAAAACAAATTTTAATAGAAGATAAATTTAGGGTTATGAGCTTTATTCGCGATATCACAGAGCGAAAAGAACAAGAGCTTATTTTGAAAAAATCTCAGGAAAGTATGCAGGCCTTGCTTGAGGCAATTCCAGACCCGTTGTTCGTGCTAGGGCGGGACGGTACCTTGGTGCGGTTTATTGCCCCAAAATCTGACGCTTATTTATTGCCGCAAACTTTGATCGGGAAAACCATTTTTGAAATTTTTCCAGCTGATGTAGCGGTAGCTTTATTGACGCAAATTGGACAGGCCCTTGATTTGAAAAAAGCGCAAACCTTCGAAAAGGCTTTTTATGTTGGCGGTAAAATGGAGGAGTATGAGTTTCGCATTGCCGCGAGCGGTGAGGCGGAGGTTCTGGTGATTGTCCGTAATATTACTGATCGTAAACGCATGCAATCAGAACTGGAGTATTTGAGTCTTCATGATGCGCTAACGGATCTTTACAATCGGGCTTTTTTTGAAGAAGAAATGAAGCGTTTTCAACGGGATCGTAAGGGTGGAGCGGGGATTCTTGTATTTGATGTTGACGGTCTTAAATTGATTAATGATACGTTAGGCCATGCCGTAGGTGATTTGATTTTAAAAGATGTAGCAGCGATCTTAAAGAATGCTTTTCGTTGTCATGATGTGGTGGCAAGAATTGGCGGAGATGAGTTTGCTGTCGTTTTGCCCGACTTATCTGTTGGGGTATATGAAGGACATTGCCAAAAAATTCGGCGGCAAATTGCTGCTTATAATGAAGCGGAACCGGTTGTTCCGCTAAGCCTGTCCATGGGATTTGCTGTAAGCCAGGAACAAAATTTAGATATGGTTGCTCTATTTAAAGAAGCCGACAATAATATGTATCGGGAAAAAATGAATCGGCAAAAAGAAGTTCGGCTAATGATTATTAACTTCTTGATTAAAGCGTTGGAGAAACGTGATTTTATTGCGGATGGTCATGGCGACAGAATGCAGAAACTCATTATGGATTTTGCAATTCAGCTGGGGCTGCCTGAGCAAGAGATCGAAACATTGCGCTTACTCGCTTATTTTCATGACATTGGTAAAGTAGGTATTCCTGACAGTATTTTATTTAAAACGGATAAACTGGTTGACGAGGAATGGATGATTATGCGTCAACACTGTGAAATTGGTTATCGGATTGCCTTAGCGGCGCCGCAGTTAACGGGAGTTGCTGACTTGATTTTAAAGCATCAAGAGTGGTGGAACGGACAGGGCTATCCGCTGGGGTTGAAGGAAGAAGCGATTCCTTTACCTTGTCGAATGCTTATGATTGTTGATGCTTTTGATGCCATGACTCATGATCGGCCTTATCGTAAGGCGAAAAGTTTGGAAGCGGCGCTTCAGGAACTCGAAAAAAATGCGGGAACGCAATTTGATCCAGCTTTAGTCGCTATTTTTTGCCGCATCGTGGAAAAAAACATAAATAAGCCGGTGGAGACAGGAAAAACATGGAATAAGCGTTGACGGTCAATCTTTTAAAATTTATAATATTTAATGTACATAAAGTAATTTTTTTGATGCTTTTTTTAGCGTTTTTGTATGCTTTGTCGAAGTATGATAAGATATCTTTCGTTAGCGATTTATTGGAAGAGGAGGCATTTTCTTTTGTCCGGAATCAAGCGATGTTTCATTTCGCAAGTTCAGCCTGGCATGCGTCTTGCGCGAGCTCTTTATATGGAAACTGGAATGGTATTACTGGAAGAAGAAACTATTTTGACCGACTCTTTGATTCGTAGATTGAGTTTGCTGGGTATCCAAGAGTTGTCTGTGTTTGAAGAAAGGTTGTTTTTCCCTCCTGTAATTCTACAGAATGAGCAGAATCTATTTGTAGAAGAGCACCGGAAAATTACCACTTCCATGGCAGAGGCTTTTTATAAAGCTCGCCAGTTTCAATGTGTGCCAATGTGTCAAATATCTTGTCTGGCTGATCAAATTATTGCTTCGCTACTCAGTGTTCCCGGCGTTTTCAGCTATCTTCATATTATTAACTCTCATGATGATTATACTTTTCGTCATAGTGTTAACGTAGCTGTGACTGCTGGCGTGATTGGGCGATGTCTTGGCAAAAGTAAAGAAACGATTAAAGGACTTGTCATTGCTGGCTTGCTTCATGATATTGGCAAGGCGCGCATTCCGCTTGAAATATTGAATAAGCCGGACCGTTTAACTGAGGCGGAGATGGCTATCATGCAAAAACATTCAATGTTTGGCTATGAGCTCTTAGTGGGTACAGATGATATGCCGGGTTCGATTAAAACAGCCATCTTACAACATCATGAGCGCAGTGATGGCAGCGGTTATCCTTGTAAGTTTAAAGATACTCAGATATCGCCTATGGCTAAGATTATTGCTGTTGCTGATGTTTATGATGCTATGACATCCCATCGTGTCTATCAACGGGCTTTATCGCCGCTTGTCGTAAGGCGAGAATTGCTTAAAGAAATGTACGGACGCCTTGACAGTGAAGCATGTCTGGCTTTGATTGCCAGTACCGAGAAGGCTCTCGTTGGATCTCTCGTTGAATTAAGTGATGGTGCGATTGCCAAAGTGATATATTTAAATGATCCGTTAGTTCAACCAATCGTACAGACAATTGATGGTCGCTGCATCGAACTAGAACGGCAAAAAGATCTTAATATTGTCGATTTTATTTTTTAACATAGAGACGCAGAGCAAGAAGCTTTGTGTCTTTTTATTTCTTGCCCAAAGGAGACTGACGCATACTATGACTCAGAACAGTAATATTAAAAAAGTGGCGGCAATTCATGATTTATCTTGCATTGGACGTTGCTCTCTGACCGTAATTATACCAGTATTGTCAGCAATGGGGATTCAAGTTTGTCCCTTGCCTACAGCAATTCTTAGCAGCCATTTCGGCGGGTTTTCTCATATTGCCTCCTGCGATTTTACGGAATATATTTCCCCATTTGCTGCAAGCTGGCAGCAAGAAAAAGTTTCTTTCGAAGCGATTTATAGTGGTTTTTTGGCGTCAGAAGCGCAGATTGATGGCGTTTTAGCCGCGATTGATCGCTTTGCTGCCACAAACCCGTTGATTCTAGTTGACCCAGTAATGGGCGATGATGGGAAGCTCTATTCTCCTTACACGCAATCCATGCAAGAACATATGCGTCGTTTAGTACAGCAAGCGGACGTTATTACGCCAAACTATACGGAAGCTTGTTTTTTGCTTAAAGAAGCTTATGAAACACCTATGGGTACACCCGAAAAAATTCATCAGTGGCTTATTGCTCTCAGCCAATTTGGACCGCATAAGGTTGTTATTACGGGAATTCCTTTAGCTGGTGGAAAACTTCTGAATGCTGGCTATGATAGCGTGTCAGGGGAATTTTGGCAGAAGGTTAGCGAACGGATTCCTGTCTCCTATCCTGGTACAGGCGATCTTTTTGCTAGCCTACTGTTAGGCCAGCTTTTAGCGCAAAAATCGTTGTCTGAGGCTATGGATCAGGCCATTCAGTTTGTAGAATTGGCTGTGAAAAAGACCTATGAGGCCCAAACGCCGCGCCGAGAGGGCGTGTTGCTGGAAAAAATGCTGCCTTATTTGCTGCAAGAGTCAGTCGAAGGCCAGTGAAAGGGACGGTGCTATGCTGACAGAAGGAAAAATTCAGGCGATGGTTACACAAAATAGTACCTTTACCAAGGGAATTAGCTATTTTCATGAAGGGAGAGTGAGACAACTTCGCTTCAGTTTTGATAAACGAATGTTTACGGCGCAGGTGCGCGGCGAGCAAGTTTATGAAGTTGCCATTGAATTTGATCGTCATCAGGAAATGCATGATTGTCAATGTACCTGCCCGGCTTTTGCGGCGTATGATGGCGCCTGTAAGCACATTGTCGCCGTATTAAAGGCGATTCAGGCAGGCTGGGCTCACTATTTCTCGAAAAGTTCGTCTGTTTTTGCGGCGGTTTCGCCAGCCCAGCAGCTTCTAGAGCATTTTCGCCGGGAAAGTTCAGAGCGGATTGAAACCGCCTTTGGGGCGGATCAAGCAGTGGCAACTGTTAAAGTGATTCCCCATTTAGCAATACAAGGTAGCGTCAGTGGCAAGAAAGCGCTGTTGCAGCTTAGCATGGGACATGACCGTTTATATATTGTTAAGAATTTACTGCCATGTTTGCAGAGTCTGTTACAAACAGAAGAATTTTTGGTAGGAAAGTCGCTGACGATTCGTTCGCTCATGGATTTTGAGCTGAAGTCTCGGCGAATTGTTGAATTTTTACTCAATCTGTATCGAGAAGAAATGCAGCGGTCAGCTTGGCAGTATGGCAGTTCTTTAAGTGCTGTTTTCGCGGAAGCACGGTTTTGTCATTTTACGGATTTTCAGCTTCGCCGCTTTTTAGAGCTTCAAGTGGGCGAAACATTGTTCGTTTCTCTGAATCGTCAGAATGAACAAAGCGTAACGGTTACTTCTGGCAGGCCTCCTATTGCTTTTGTGGTGGAACCGACGGCAAGCGGTTTGCGTCTTGCTTGGCAAAGTGCCACAGAAATCATTGAAAAACTAGATCAAAACGGCGAGATTCTTTACTATAATCATGCGATTTACTTAGTTGACCAGGAGTTTGCGAAAATCTTAAGTCCTGTTTTGGATAGCTTTAGTCGCAGTCGTCAAAGTGAGGTTGCCATTGATCGCATTGATTTCTCTGAGTTTTTCGGGATTTTGGCGCCAACGCTGCAGAATATAGCCACTGTGAATGTTTCACCACAGCTTGTTAAACAAATTGAACGTCTTCCTTTAGCAAAGCTCGTGTCCTTGGACCGCTATGGTCAAGGGATGAGTGCCAGCGTGCTGTTTCAATATGGTGATTATGTCTGCAATCCGCTGACGGAAACCTTTCCTGTTAAGCTGCCTGACGGACGTCTGTTGATTCGCGATTTTGTGGCTGAGCAAAATTTGCTGGGGTTTTTTGCGAAACAAAAATTTAATGCGCAAGAGGGGCTTTTTGTACTAAGCGACGAGGGCGAAACGTATTCTTTTTTGCAGCGGGGTCTAGCTATTTTACTACAGATGGCCCAAGTCTCTTTTTCGCAGGAATTTCAAACTATGGAATTAAAGCCAACGCAGTTTGGTGCGACAGTTCGCTTGAATCAAACAACAGATCTTTTGGAATTTTCTTTTGACTATGGTAATTTTTCAGCCAGTGAGATGGCATCGCTGTTAGCGGCCTATAAGCTAAAACGTTCTTATCATCGCTTGCCTGATGGCGCCTTTATTTCTTTGGAGGATGCTTCCTTCCAGACTGTTGCTGAGCTTATTAGCGAATTGGGACTACGGCAAAGCGATGTAATGCGGCCGCTTACGAAGCTTTCGAAGTACTGGGCTTTGTATTTAGATGAGTTTCAGGAAAATCATCCTGATTTTGCTTTGAAAAAAGATGAATTGCTTACCGAGATGACGGCCCAGTTACAACGGAAAAGCGTTGCTGCTTATTCGATTCCAGACGGTGTAAGCGGAACGCTGCGTGATTATCAGAAAAAAGGGTTTTCCTGGCTTATGGCTTTAGCGGATTATGGTCTTGGCGGAATTTTAGCTGACGATATGGGGCTGGGGAAAACGCTGCAAGTTCTGACGTTTCTACTAGCAAGGCGACAAGCTTCGCCTTATCCATCGCTTGTTGTGGCGCCTACTTCGCTGCTCTATAATTGGCAGGAGGAAGCTGCAAAATTTACGCCCGATTTGCGAGTTAAGGTCATTGCTGGGGCGAAGATGGAACGAGAAGAACTGCTTTTGAGCAGTGAAACGGCTGATTTATTGATTACCTCTTATGGTTTGTTAAAACGGGATATCGAACTGTATAGTAAAAAGAAGTTCTATTATTGTATTTTAGATGAGGCGCAAAATATAAAAAATCCCCAAGCTTTAAATAGCAAGGCAGCGAAAAAAATTCAAGCTTCTAGCTACTTTGCCTTAACGGGGACGCCGATTGAAAATCGCCTTACCGAACTCTGGTCGATTTTTGATTTTCTGATGCCAGGTTATTTGGGGACTTATAAGAAATTTGCCAGTCGGTTTGAAATGCCGTTGCAGCAACAACGAGATCAGAAGGTTGGTGAACAGTTGCGGCGTAAAATCAAACCCTTTATCCTGCGGCGGATGAAGGAAACGGTTTTGCCGGAATTGCCGCCCAAGCTGGAAAGTCGTCTGCTTTGTCAGATGACAAGTGAGCAGGAAAAGGTTTATGCTACTTGGCTGGTGGCAGCAAGGCAGGGAATTGAAGCGGAGCTAAGTTCGCAAGGCTTGGCAAAAAGTCATATGCGAATTTTAGCTTTATTGACAAGACTGCGGCAGATTGCTTGTCATCCATCTTTGTTTTTAGAAAATTATCAAGGCGGTAGTGGAAAAATTCGTTTGTTAAAAGAATTATTACAGGAAGCCTTAAGCAGTGGGCACCGCGTGCTCGTATTTTCTCAGTTTACAGCGTTGCTGCATTTGCTGAAGGCGGAATTAGAGGCACTAGGGATTGAATATTTTTATTTGGATGGAGCGACGAAAGCAGCGGAACGGCTTTCCCTTACGGAAGCGTTTAATCAGGGCGAGAAGGAAGTTTTTCTGATTTCGCTGAAAGCGGGCGGAACCGGTTTGAATTTAACGGGCGCTGACATGGTGATTCATTGTGATCCTTGGTGGAATCCCGCGGTAGAAGATCAGGCTACAGACCGGGCCTATCGGATTGGTCAGCAGCGCTTTGTGCAAGTTTATAAGCTGATTACGCAAAATACTATTGAAGAAAAAATTTTTCAACTGCAGTTAAAGAAAAAAGAAATGGTTTCAGATGTTCTTGCCGTAGGCGAGACGTTCCTTGGCAAGTTGACGGAAGACGAATTGCGGGAATTGTTCTCTTAGCGAGAACCTTTTACTTGACAGGGCAAACAGTCTAGCATAGATTAGAAGAAGAAACAGCTTTTCCATTTTTTGTTTGGGAGGGGATTGCCATGTATGACCGCTTAAAAGAGACTATTGAATCGATTGCTCTCATTGATGATCACGGACACCCCGGTTTTGCCATGTATTTTTCGAACCTGCCGGAAAAACAGCGAATTCCATTTGCTGTGGATGGTTATAAATCGCCGGCAGAAAGCAGTGCTGGTTTTCCTTATTTGCGTGAACTCCATGCCAAAGCCTATGAAGAATTTTATGGTTTTACTCGTGAAGCTATGGCTGATCCGGCACAAACCGAGCAGCTTAAAGCGCGTTATGAAGAAAAACGCCAAACAATCGATAAGTGGATTGACGAATTGCTCGATAAGTCGGGCGTAGATATTCTCATGGCAAACATTGCTTTACCTGATGCTTTAAAAAACAATCGACGGATTCGCTTTGTACCGTCCGTTGATCCCTTAGTATTCCCTTTTGATAATAGTTTTTTGAAAAAACGAGTCTTAAGCGACTATTTTCTCGGTTACTTTGAATATGAATTAGCCCGACTGAAACAGGAAAATGGCTATGAAGAAACGGGGTTCTCTGGGTATTTGGCCTTTGTCGATACGGTGCTTGCCGCGTATTATCAGCAAAAAAATATTCCCGCGTTCAAATTTGTCATTGCCTATGCTCGTGATACGAATTTTGATAAAGTCGCTGAAGCTGAGGGAGAAAATCTCTATGAAGCGGCGAAACAAGGCGATGAAGCGGCTTATGTCCGATTGCAAGATCTGCTAGTTTGGCATATTATGCGCTGGATCGTTCGTCACGATATGGCCGTGCAGTTTCATTACGCGATTACCGATAACTATGTGAATTATTTTGATCCCTTGAATCTTGCGAATATGCTTGCTGATGAAGAATTAAAACAAGCTAAGATCGTCATTTTACACGGCGGTTATCCGCGGTTCCAAAACGCCGAAGTTCTTGCGCTAGGCGGTCTCACGCCAAATCAAGTGTGTATCGATATTTCCGGCCGCATTATGTTTGCCAATCATCCGAAAATCATTGCTAAAATGCTGCGGAGTTGGCTCGAAAAACCGCTTCTTTGGGATAAAATTCTCTATGGCTCTGATGTGCTTTGGGGCGAACGTTATGTGTATACCTGCGCCAGAACAGGTCGCGATGCTGTTTATTTTGCTTTAAGCTCGATGATTGACGATGATATTATTGATGAGGCGACGGCGATTTCTATTGCCAAAAAGATTTTGCGTGAAAACGCCTTGCGGCTTTATCGACTCGACTAAAGAATGAGATGTACTGAACAGGCTGTCAGGCTAGGGGAAATTTCGCTATCGAAATTTTTTACTTAGCCTGACAGCCTTTTGTATTGCTACGTAAAGTTTCATTGATGAATCTTCTTTATTTTGCCTATACTAAGTTTAGGGAAAGCAAATCGCGTTGTAGTGGAGATGAATGGTGTTGCGGATTCTGCTAGTAGAAGATGACCAAAACTTAGGAGATACAGTCAGTACGCTTTTGCAGGAAGAAGGCTATCTAGTGGATCGGGCGCTGCAGGGCGATGAGGGGCTGTTTCTGGCCAGGCAGAATATTTATGATCTGCTGATTCTTGATGTGATGCTGCCAGGCATGAGTGGTTTGGCTATTTTAAAACAGCTGCGCGAAGAAGCAATCGTTACGCCAATTCTCTTTTTAACAGCCCGCGACAGTATTCAAGATAAGGTTTGCGGCCTAGAGAGCGGCGCTGATGATTATCTCGTCAAGCCCTTTGCCTTTGCCGAACTGTTGGCGAGGATCAAAGTTCTGCTAAGGCGCCAAGCTGGCGTCAAGGAGAGCAGCCTTGTCTACGGCAGTCTTTCATTAGATATCAAACGAAAAGCAGCTTTTATGGACAGTCGCCCCCTAGGGCTTACTGGCAAGGAATATGAGCTTTTGGAATTCTTGATTTTAAATAAAGAGCAAATTTTGGTGCGTGAGCAGATTTTCGACCGGATCTGGGGCTTTGAATCAGAAGCGACACAAGGAATCGTTGATTTATATATTCATTATTTACGAAAAAAGCTAGCTCCCTTTGGGTGCGATGGTCTGATTCATACCATTCGCGGCGTTGGCTTTATGCTGAAGGCGTAAGCGATGTTTAAAAAGACGCTCCTAAGGCTTACGATCTGGAATTTTTCGGTGTTTTTGCTGTTCTTTCTTTGCTTTAGCTACATTTTGTATCGCTATGTGGCTGATGAGACCTACCGTGATACCGATGATGCCTTGGCGCGAAAAGCCCATGTTTTTGTCTTGGGGCGCGACAGACAGGCGGGAAAACGGGATGAACTTGGCTTTTTAGATCCAAGAATTTTTGTCTTTTGGCATAACTCGGCAGGTGTACTCTTTAGTGAAGCGCCCTTGCCTGTGGCGGAACGGGATAAAATTACCGAACAGATTGAGCAGCTCAACAATCAGCCCCAAACTCATCGAATTGGCAACCATGTGTATCGTTTATGGCGGCAGAGTATTGCGCAGCCTTCGGCCGATATGGCTGATCTAGTGACAGTAGCGCTGATTGACTCGGAGGCGGCAGTATTGCTCCATTTATTCCGCATTATTATGATCAGCCTATTCTTTGGCGGATTGACAAGTGCTGTGGCCAGTTATTTTTTGGCGAAACGATCCCTTGTGCCGATTCAGGCCTCTTGGGATAAGCAGCAACGTTTTGTGGCCGATGCTTCTCATGAACTGCGTACGCCTATTGCCATTATTCAAAGCAGCACGGAGCTATTATTGCGCCATCCAGAACGAACGATTCAAGCAGAACTGAAGCGTCTTCGTGTGATTTTAAGTGAGGCCATTCGCATGGGGAATTTAATTGGTACGCTCCTTACTTTGGCTCGTTCTGATGCGAACCGCTTAGAGTTAGAAAAGACCTTTTTTTCCTTTAGTGAACTCTTGCTGGAGATTATTGAGCAGTTTCGACCGCTCGTGGAGCAGAAAAAGCTTGCGTTAACAGAGGCGATTGCCAAGGATCTTTTTCTTGTAGGCGATCAGGAGCGACTGAGGCAGCTTGTGATTATTTTTTTAGACAATGCCGTGAAATACACGCCGCCAGGGGGGCTGATCGAGCTTTACTGCGCCAGAGAGCAGGAGCAGATCATGTTTAAGATTACCGATACGGGCTGCGGGATTGCGGCGGAAGATATTCCCTTTGTGTTTGATCGGTTTTTTCGCAGTGACAAAGGCCGCAACCGCCAAAGCGGCGGTACGGGGCTAGGGCTAGCCATTGCGCAGTGGATTGTTGATCAGCATAAGGGCAAGGTGCGTTTAGAAAGTGTTCTAGGGGCGGGAACGACTATATCGGTTTGGCTGCCGCTCTAAAGAGAATCAAAAAAAGGCTGACTACAATGAAATCTGTGACAGAGTAGCAAGTGCTAAGGCGCTGCTTTCTGACGCAGATTTTTTATTTTAGCTTTTAAATTCAGAGAGGATGACACAAATGAAGGTACGATCTTTATCTCGGACCGGAAAAACGGCAGCTCTTACGAGTCTCTTCGCTTTTGCTGCTAGTCAGGTTTTTGCCGCTGCTCCGCTCTTATCGCTTGATGATAGTGTGGCTATGGCGCTGAAGAATCAGCCTTCGGTAAAAATAGCAGCAGCCGATGAAGACAAAGCAAACTGGGGCATCCAAGACGCTAAATCAGGCTTATGGCCGCAACTGTCTTTAGGCGCCAGCGAAACGCGCGGCGGTGCTGTACAGGGAATCAGCGACACTTTATCGACGGGACTTCACCTTAACTGGGCGCTCTATAGCGGGGGGCGCTTGCAAGGACAGGTAAAGCAGGCGGAACTGAGTGCCGATAGTGCCAAGCTTGGTGTGCAAAAAGCTTTGGCTGATGCGCGCTTAGCGGCAACCACAAAATATTTTACAGTACTACAGACCAAAAATATGGTTGCTGTCAATCAGGAAGCGGTAAGCAACTTAACAGACCATCTGCAAAATGTGAATGCGCAGTTTGCTGCTGGTACGATTGCTAAGCAGGATGTATTGCGCAGTGAAGTGGAATTGGCCAATGCTCAGCAGAATCTCACGAAGGCTCAAAATGCCTATGATGTGGCTAAGGCGGCGTTAAATGATGCGATTGGCAGCGATTTGTCCTTTGATTATTCTTATCAGGATCAATTGCCTTTTGAACCGTATACACTTTCTTTAGAGGACAGCATTGCTATGGCGGCGCAAAATCGTCCGGAACTAGCGCAGGCGCAAAATAATGTGACAGCAGCTGAAGTTGGCGAACAGATTGCGAATAGTGGTCGTCTGCCAACAGTGAGTCTTACCGGATCAGAAGGCTGGTCAGGCAAAGATCTTGATTTAGGCAACCGGAATTGGTCCGTTGGTGTTACGGCAAGCTGGAATCTCTTTGATGCTGGTGCGACGAAAGCGAAAGCGGCAGAAGCGAAAGCGGCTTCTTTGAAGGCGCAGGAACAAGCGAAGCAGCAGGGAAATGCTGTGGAACTCGAAGTGCGTCAAACTTATTTAACGATGAATGAAGCGAAGCAGCGTATTACAACCTCAAGTGAAGCCGCAGCCAAAGCTACAGAAGACTTATCAATTGCTAAAGTGAAGTATGCCGCTGGTGCTGGCACAAATCTTGATGTAATTGACGCGCAACTGGCCTTAACGCAAGCAAAAACGAATGAGACGCAGGCTCGCTATGATTACAATGTGGCGAAAGCCAGCTTAGAAAAGGCCGTAAATCTTACGGTAGACGGCAAGTAAAAGGAGGAAGTAACATATGGTAGGTTTTTTGCTTCGCTATAAATGGCGCTTCCTTGCATTACTTTTACTCATTGCTTTGCCAGTATTTTACCTGTTCTTTCAAGGCGGTAAAAGCCGCACTCCTATTAGCAGTAGCGCCACAAAACTGGTGGAGCGCGGCTCTATTACGGCGGAAGTAGCTGCTACTGGGACGATTAATCCTGTCAATATGGTGGATATTAGTTCGAAGATATCCGGTTTAATCAAGGAAGTGAAAGTTAGCGAGAATGAAGCAGTGGCAGTAGGGCAGATTTTATTGACACTTGATGATTCACACTTACAAAGTCAGGTGCAGCAAGCCCGTGACCGACTGGCGGAAGCGGCATCGACTTATGAACGTAGTGAAATATTAAGAAGGGCCGGAGCTATGTCAGATCAGCAGTTCGCTGCAGACCGTCTTAGTTATCAGTTGGCCCAGACGGCTTATAATGATGCCTTGTCGCAACTCGCTGATACAGTAATCAAAGCGCCGATTAGCGGTACGGTCATTGGTAAACCGATTCCAGCCGGTCAGGCTGTAGCTCCTGGTATTTCTACGCCCATGGTGCTACTGACTGTGGCGGATATGTCCAAAATGCAAATTCAGGCCCAAGTCGACGAATCCGATATTGGCAAAGTCAAAACTGGACAAAAAGTAACTTTTACAGTGGATGCTTATCCGGGAAAAGTTTTTACTGGTGTAGTAGCCAATGTATCGCAAAAGGCAACAGTACAGCAAAATGTTGTTTATTATAGCGTGTTAGTCGATATTGATGATCCGGCGGGATTGCTGCGGCCAACGATGACCGCTCGGGTTACGATTACGGTCGGTGTTAATGAGCAGGCGCTGCTTGTACCACTCTCTGCGCTTAAAACAGTAAACGGACAAACAACAGTAACGGTGTTGCGCGGCGGCAAAAGCGAAGCCGTAACTGTAACGACAGGTCTTGCTAGCGATACGCAGATCGAAATTACGAGTGGGTTAAATGACAACGATCAAGTGGTTCTGCCGCAAGCAAAAAGTCAGACAGGACCAACAAGCTCTGGCGGCCCGCAAGGCGCTGGCGGTATGAATATGCTGCGCGGACTTGGTAGGTGATCACCATGGCTATATGCATTAAACTGACGAATATTTGCAAAGTGTATTCTATGGGAGAAAATCAAGTTCAAGCGTTAGCTGATGTGAATTTTGCCGTGTCGGTAGGCGATTTTACGGCTATTATGGGCCCGTCCGGATCAGGCAAGTCAACACTTATGAATATTTTAGGCTGTCTCGACAGACCAACGAACGGTTCTTATGAATTAGACGGACAGGAAGTGGCTGATCTCAGCGATGATGCCTTAGCCGATTGTCGAAATCAGAAAATCGGCTTTGTCTTTCAAAGCTTTCATCTTTTACCACGGTTGTCGGCGTTGCAGAATGTGGCTTTGCCGCTTGTTTATGGCGGCTTTGCCAAGGAGCAGCGACTGGCTTTAGCCAAAGATGCGTTAGCTATGGTGGGTCTAAGCGGTCGCTTAGACCACAGGCCTAACGAATTGTCAGGCGGACAAAGGCAGCGTGTTGCCATTGCTAGAGCGCTCGTAAATCGCCCCACTTTGATTATGGCTGACGAACCGACGGGAAACCTTGATACAAAGTCTGGGAATGAAGTTATGGCGATTTTGCAGGAACTCAACGATCAAGGCCGGACGATTCTGCTTGTTACGCATGAAATAGATATTGCTGAGCAGGCCAAACGTATCGTTTTTGTGCGAGACGGCAGAATTATGGGCGATGAACGAAAGGAGGCCTGATGATGTTTTGGGAAAGCATTCGAATTGCTTTTGCTGGTCTTGTGGCAAATAAGCTACGTTCAATTCTTACGATGCTTGGCATTATTATTGGCGTAGCCGCCGTTATTGCCATGGTTTCCATTGGTATGGGAGTCAGACAGAAGGTAGAAAATTCTATTGCCGGACTTGGCAGTAATCTTCTAATCGTTACACCAGGGACGGCCACCAGTGGCGGAGCCAAGCAGGCGGCAGGTTCGGGCATTACCTTGTCAGATAAAGATGCAACGGCTATTGCCAGAGAGCTGCCTGGTGTTTTGGCGGCAGCGCCAGTGGTGAGTCGCCAGTACCAACTCATTTATGGCAATCAAAATTGGCTGTCGTCGGTGCAAGGGACTACGCCTGATTTATTTTCGATTCGAAGTCTGGCGATCGCCGAAGGGACTTCATTTACGACTCAAGATGTGGACGCGCGCGCTCGTGTTGCTGTAATTGGCAAGACCGTAGCTGACAATCTGTTTACGGGTATTGATCCTGTAGGCAAGACGATACGGATTAATAAAGCCCCTTTTCGAATTATTGGCGTCTTAGAAAGTAAAGGGCAGTCAGGCGCTGGCATGGACCAAGATGATACGGTGCTTGTGCCGCTCACGACAGCGCAGGAACGGCTGCTAGGCATTACCTATGTTCAAACGATTTATGTTCAGGCGGAAAACGGCGATGTGATCACTGATTTGCAGGAAGCGATTACTTCACTGCTAAGGTCTAGACATCGTTTAGCCGCCACGGCAAATGATGATTTTACGGTAAAAAATTTGGCAGCGGTCATGGCGACAGCCAGTGAGGCGACCAATACCATTACGCTGCTGCTTGGGAATATTGCCGCGATTTCTCTCTTGGTAGGCGGAATTGGCATTATGAATATTATGCTGGTTTCGGTGACGGAGCGGACACGGGAAATTGGAATCCGTAAAGCCTTAGGTGCTCATTACCGCCATATTTTGCTGCAATTTTTGATTGAGGCCATGGTAATTGGTCTAGCTGGCGGTCTGTTAGGAATTGCTTTTGGCATTGGGACAGCTTATGGCATTTCCTTTTTTGCTGGTTGGCAGACCGTTGTTTCGCTTCCTACAGTAGGCGCGGCTTTTTTCTTTTCGGTGCTTATTGGCCTCTTTTTTGGAATTTATCCCGCCCGTAAGGCCGCTTTGCTTGATCCCATTGAAGCTTTGCGCTATGAATGAATACACTGGATAGTTGGTAGCAATAGTCAGTATGTGGTAAGAATAGACAGGGAGGGACAAAAGGATTTTGTCTCTCCCTGTTGAATCTTTAAAAAGAATTATTTTGTGACAACTAGCCTGTTGCGAGTTTTAGCAGGTAAGGTAGAAGGAGATCGATATGAAGCGGCCAGGTAATAGCAAGTATATGAAGACGTTAAATAGAATGAATATTCTCAACATAATTAAAAAGAATGAAGCGATTTCACGCCAGCAGATTGCCGAAATGACGGGACTTACCCCACCGGCCATTACTGGTATTATTCGCGACTTAATTGAGCAAGGTCTTGTCAAAGAGAGCGGTCTTGGTCTGTCGCAAGGGGGACGTCGTCCAGTCGAATTGGCCTTCCATGCTCAGGCGGCCTATGTTTTGGGAATCGAAATTACTAGTAAAGAGACGACGTTGGCTCTGGCGGATCTTCAGAATAAGCCGGAGCTCTTGAAGAGCTTTCCTTTGGCAATGAATGAGCCGCAGATCGCTTTGCCCGCCTTAGCAGCTGCGGTGAAAGAAGTGCTAGCAAGCTGCGCTCAGCAAAGTAAGAAGATTCTTGGCATTGGAATTGCTTTTCCTGGGATGCTCACCATAAGTGGCTGTGATGTACGTCGGGCCGTGAATTTGGGTCCCCTTTGGCGAGATTATCCGATTAAAAGCTTTTTAGAAGAGTCGCTGGGACTTCCCGTATTTCTGGAAACAAACTCTAAGGCGGCTGCTTTAGGTGAAAAATGGTTTGGCGGCGGCAAGGGCTGTGAAAATTTGATTTATATTAATATGGGAGAGGGAATTAGCGCTGGGATTATTTTAAACCACAATATTTTCCAAGGATCACAAGGGTATGCTGGTCAGATCGGTCACATGGTTATGGAAGAGGACGGCCCATTATGTCGTTGTGGCAATCGTGGCTGTTTGGAGGCGCTTTGCGGCGCTCCGGCATTATTGCAGCGAGTAAGAGATAACTGGCAGCATTTGCATGAAAATGACAAAATGACTTTATCGGTTGGTGAGTTTTTGCAAGCTTTGAATCAGCAGGATACCTGCGCCAGTTCTGTAGCGAAAGAAGCAATGCGTTATATGGGTATGGCTGTAGCTAACATGATTAACTTTTATAATCCTGACAAAGTATTTATTGGCGGCAAGCTCGCTTTTGCAGCAGAACTTTTTTTAGCTGAATTGCATCAAGTTGTTCGCGCCCATGTGTTTTCTGAAGTCGGCGCTGTAACGCCTGTAGAAATTTCTGCTATGGGCGCTGATTCCGGCGTCATCGGCGCCTGTGCCTTGGCTTTAAGAAAATTATTGCATTCAGCTGATTCTCCCTTGTTTGCTTTTTCTGTTAGCGAGGAAGTAGAATAAATATTTTAGAAAATTCTCTCTAAATTTAGGGAGGATTTTTTTTAGAAAACAAGAATGATACAAATAACTTAATTAATTAAATAAATTATGTTAGTGGAAAAGTTTACGAGAGAAAGGGAGAATGAGTTATGCAGTATTTTAAACCTTTTACGGCGCAGGCGGGCTATAAAGAGCTGTTTAAGGCCGGTGAAACGACCGAATTTACTGGTATGGCTGTTTTAACTTTGCAGGGAGGAGAAACCTATTCTGGCAACAGTGCTAAAGAAGAAGTAGCGCTTGTTTTGCTGTCAGGAACCTGCCAGATTACTGTTGATGGACAAGTATTCGAACATTTAAGCCGTAAAGATGTATTTTCGGAAGCCGCTACCACGGTGTATGTGCCGATTGATAGTGTCTGGGAAGTCAAGGAAACAGGCGGACGTGCACTGGAAGTGGCTGTAGCATCTGTTCCGGCTGAAAAGAAATTTCCGGCGTTTATTGTACGTCCCGAAGCGGTTGGCAAGGCCCATCGCGGCGTTTTAAACTGGCAGCGCGATGTCCATGATATTTTAACAGACAAAGTGGAGGGAAAAGTCCATCGGATTGTCCTTGGTGAAACTTTCTCTTGTTCCGGTCAGTGGTCGAGTTATCCTTCCCATAAGCATGATACGTATAATCCGCCTTATGAAGCGAAAATGGATGAAATTTATTTATTTAAGGTAGCCCCGCAAGAAGGTTTTGGCATTCAAGTTATGTATACGGACGACCTTTCCCTGCGAGAAGCTCATATCATAAAAGATGGTGATGCTGTAGCTCTGCCGAAGGGCTATCACCCTGTTGCTTCAGCGCCAGGATTCCGTGTCTACTATTTATGGGTTATGGGCGGCGATTATGGCCGCAAACTTGTACCAAATGACGATCCCAAGTTGAAATGGATTTCCAATATTGCGCCGATGTTGCCATAAAACAGGCGCATACCAGACTTAATGCCAGCCTAATACAGGCTTAATACGTCCAATATCAGACTTAATGCTATCGGCGAGATAGCAATATCATTTTTAACAGTCCGCTTTGCTAAGAAGGGGTGATCCTTTTTGGCAGGGCGGGCTGTTTGTTTTCTTTATTTTCAAAAAAGGTTTTTGGCAGGCGTCCATAGTATAAGGAGTAGATGAAACCGCAAAGCCTTTATTTAACAATTAGTGTGAAAGTACTTATTTTGGCAGGGAAAGGAATGGCTTATGAAATCAGTAAATAAGACGAAAAAAACTTTTTTAAAAAGAATCTGGCAGTTGACGCGAGCTTACTGGTTTTCCCGGGAAAAATGGCCAGCTCGTGGTCTGCTTGGTGTAATTATTGCACTTACGTTGGCGCATGTTTACATACTTGTTTTGTTAAATCAGTGGAATAATACATTCTATAACACGTTGCAAAATAGACAAGAGGATGCTTTTTTTCAGGCACTTGGCCAGTTTGGCATTTTGGCAACTTGTTATATTCTTGTAGCTGTTTATGAGCTGTACCTGCGGCAAATGCTGCAAAACAAGTGGCGGCGGTGGATTACGGAAGAATACCTGGGAAAATGGCTTAATAATAAGACCTATCATTTTCTAGAACTTACCGACTCTAAAGCGGACAATCCGGACCAGCGAATTAGTGAAGATCTGAAACTCTTTGTGACTTTAACGATTCAACTAGGCTTGGGGTTGTTAAAAGCTTCCGTTACCCTGATTTCATTTATTTTCATTTTGTGGCAGTTATCTGGCACCATCGAAGTTTCTGGTGTGACGATTTACGGCTACATGGTTTGGGTCGCCATTTTTTACGCCATTGCCGGTACGTGGTTGACGGCAAAAATCGGTCGTCCTCTTATCGGGCTTAATTTTGCCCAGCAACGCTATGAAGCGGATTTTCGTTTTGGACTGGTGCGAATTCGGGAAAACAGCGAAGGGGTAGCTTTTTATAGCGGCGAGGCCCAGGAAGGTCAAGTGCTAAAAAAGCGCTTTCAGCACGTTTTTGATAATTTTAAAGCACTCATGAAATGCCAGAAAAAATTAACTTGGTTTACTTCAGGCTACAGTCAAATTGCCATTATTTTTCCCTTTATAGTGGCAGCGCCCCGGTATTTCAGCAATCAAATTCAGCTAGGCGGACTGATTCAGATTTCTTCCGCTTTCGGCCGAGTACAAGATGCTTTATCGTTTTTTGTGGATAGCTACTCGGTATTAGCGGAATGGCGCGCCGTAGTAAACCGTCTTACTGGTTTTATTGATCATATGGAAGAAGTCCAAAATTTACAAAAAGAATCTATTGTAGCTATTTCCGAGGAAAAACGGTCAGATGTACAAGTAGCCAAACTAAATGTGACTTTGCCCAGTGGCGAAAAGTTACTGAAAGATTTAGGCTTGACGCTAAAGACCAAAGAAAGTCTGTTAATCATGGGGCCTTCTGGTTGCGGTAAAAGTACTTTGCTTAGAACTTTGGCTGGAATTTGGCCCTTTGGCAATGGGCAGATTGCTTTTCCTGAGCAGCCGAAGGTGTTGTTTCTGCCGCAGAAGCCCTATTTGCCCCTAGGTACGCTGCGGGAAGCCTTCTTTTATCCCGGAAAAGGCGAGGGCATGGAAGAAAAATTGCAAGAAGTTATGAAACTTTGCCAATTAGAGGCTTTCTCTGATAAACTAGATAAAGTAGAAAACTGGTCGCATCTGCTATCACTGGGAGAACAACAGCGCATTGCTTTTGCTAGAGCGCTATTGCAGCAACCGGATTGGTTGTTTCTTGATGAGGCTACTTCGGCCCTTGACGAGCCGAGTGAACAAGCCCTATATGGATTGTTGCGGCGCAAACTGGTAAATACGGCCTTGGTTAGTGTGGGACATCGCGGTACGCTCCGTCAATTTCATCAAGCAAAATTGACAATCCAGCCTGACGGGGCTTGGCAGCTTACAGAAATTGCTTAGGTTTTATATTATGAGAGGGGTATAAAATATGAATATTTTATTCTGGGATATTGACGGTACTTTGATTCGTACAGCCAAAGCCGGTTTGATCGCCTTTGATCAAGCTGTTAACGAACTATGGGGAAAATCCATTTCCTTTGAAGGGATTCGCACAGCAGGGATGACTGATCATTATATTTCTGAGCAGATTATCCGGCGCATCACAGGAAAAGAGCCTTCCTATGAAGAAACGGTTCATCTTACAACAACGTATGAGCGCTTTTTAGCCGCTCAGCTTGCCGTGAGAGAAGGACGGATTATGCCTTCGGTCATTGACATACTAGAAGCACTAGGCAAGAAAGCGAACTATGAAATGCTACTGCTAACAGGCAATACGATGACTGGGGCTGATATTAAGCTCAATCATTTTAAGCTTGCTAAGTATTTTAATTTTGATCATAGTGCCTTTTGCAATTGTTTTAGTAACCGTGATGATATTGCCGCACACGCTCTGGCACAAATGAAAAAACATTATGGCCACCATGAGTCGCTGCAGTTTTTTGTTATTGGGGATACGCCCAATGATGTGAGCTGCGGTAAAAGTATTGGCGCGAAAACGATTGCGATAGCCACAGGAAATTATGCGCTTCATGAACTTGAAGCTTGCGATCCCTGGTGGGCTGTAGAAACGCTGCCATCGCCTGCTGAATTTGAAGCCAAGCTAAATAGTGCAGATTAAAAAATTCAATTGACAAAAATTTGATAGTATGGTAATTTAATTTTCAATTAGTATATTTTATAGGAATTTTACTATTGTTTCTGTCAAGCTGATCATATCTATGAAGGCTAGAGAAAATCCTAAGAAGGGATTTCTCTGGCCTTTTTTTATTATCGGGCTAGCGGGAAACGTCGAGGAGGAGTTGGCGGGAATGCAGCATGTATCTGAAAGAAAATTAGCGACAAGACTGAATAAGATTCAAGTTCCAAGCTTTAAGGAACTAGGTGATTTGGCAATGCACTATCAAGCTGTTGATTTGGGGAGTGGCAAACCTGATTATCCCACAGAGGAAAAATTTAAGGAGGCGGCGATTGACGCGATTCAGCGCGATTGCAATCAATATGCGCCGACCATGGGGTTGAAAAGCTTGCGGCAGGGGATTGCAACGAGAATTGCCGCAAAGTGGAATGTTTCTTTTGATTTCGAAACGGAAATTACAGTTTGCAGCGGTGTTACGGAAAGTTTGACAGCCGCTTTCTTAGCCCTGTTGGATCCCGGTGATGAAGTGATTATCTTGTCACCAGCCTTTGCTTCCTATCAAGGCGGTATACTTTTAGCAGGCGGGAGGCCTATTTATGTCGATTTAATCGAGCCGGATTTTCATTTGGATATAGCAAAAGTCGCTGCTGCCATTACGCCAAAAACGAAAGCAATACTGTTTAATTCGCCTCATAATCCTTCTGGACGGATTTTTACGCGCGAAGAAACTGAGGCGGTCGCTCAACTGGTGAGAGACTACGATTTGTTTGTAATTACTGATGAAATTTATGACGATTTTTACTATCAAGCGGAGCCGCCGCTGCCGATATGGACCTTATCTGGCTTACGAGAAAAGACGATTATCACAAATGGTTTTTCTAAAGTCTATGCTGTAACCGGCTGGCGTTTAGGCTATGTGATTGCACCGCCAATTGTTACCAAGGGAATTCGTAAGGTTCATCAGTATTTGACGCTAAGTTCGGCTTTGCCGTTTCAAATCAGTATGGTCGAAGCACTTCAGGTTAAAGCCTCGTATTATGAAAAACTACGGGTTGATTATAAACGACGCTTAAGTATTTTGACAGATGCTTTTGAAGAACTGAAGATTCCTTATGTAAAGCCTGATGGCGGCTATTTCGTTTTAGCTGATTTTTCGCGGTTTGGTATTGCCGACGACTGGGATTTCGCGCGTTATCTCATTGAGACGGTGGGGCTTGCCGCACGCCCCCTTTCTGGGTTTTATTTTGATGATCAGGTGCGTGAAACCGGTCGGGTTTGGCTGCGTTTCGCTTTTTGTATGAAAGAAAGTGTTTTGCAGGAAGCTGTTGTGCGGCTGAAAAAACTAGAGCAGGTAAAAGGGGAAGCGCGCTATGATTAAGAAAAGAATGATCTGTTTTTTTGCCATCGTAGTAATAGGGATTATTAGTTTGGCGGCGGCTGGCTGCGGTTCAAAGAGTAACGGAGCCGATAGCAGTAAGGTAAAGACTTACTACGTAGCAACAAGGGGAACCTATAAACCTTATACCTATATGGATGAAAAAAACAATTTGACAGGTTTTGATATTGAAATTTTAAAGGAAATCGAAAAACGTAATCCCGATATTAAATTTGACTATAAACTAATGAGTTTGGAAAGTGCTTTTGTGGCGCTTGAAGCGAAGCAGATAGATATAATCGCTAATCAAATGGTTCATAACAGTGACCGTGATACGAAATATCTATTTACCAAAGAGGCCAATAACTTAAAAGACAATCAGATTGTCATTAAAGAAAGTCGAAATGATATTCAGACCTTAGATGATTTGCGAGGCAAAACAGTGGCTTTGGTACCGACAAGCCCTTCTTATCGGGATTTAAAAAAGTATAATGAAACAGCCGAGCCCCAAATCAAATTTCTGCTGACCGATAAAGGCGCGTCAGAAACGCTTAATATGGTGGCTACCGGACGGGCCGATGCCTCTATCGATAATCGGATTACCGTCAAGGAAGCAAATGCTACGCTAAATTATGGTCTTAAGGCTATTGGCGAAAACCTTACACCTGTTCCTACTTTTTATATTTTGCGCAAAGATGCTGAATCAGCTAAATTAGCAGACCGTATAGATGCTGCTCTTAGAGATATGAAAAAAGATGGAACATTGAAAGCTTTATCAGAAAAATTTTTAGAAGGTGACTTTACAATTCCTTCGGAAATAAAGTAAGCAGCGACCGCGTATAACCATTTAAGTTCATAAATAAGGAAGAAGCTGATTTCATGATGCAGTACTGTATCAATCATCGTGACCTACATTCTTTTTGCCAAGCTGTTTTTGTTTCGCTTGGCGTCTCAGAATTTGATGCCTGTATTACGGCGGATAATCTCATCGAAGCGGAACTGCGCGGCGTGAAATCTCATGGGGTGGCGCGCGTCAGAGAATATGCTGACAGTTTAGCTCAAGCGCTTTTTCGTCCTGAACCTCACATTCGAATTACCAAAGAAACCGCAGCAACTTTGGCGATTGATGGTGATTTTGCTTTAGGTGCTGTTAGTGGTACTTTTGCAATGCAACGCTGTATTGCTAAAGCGAAAGAAGCAGGTATCGCCTTTGCTACGGTGAAACGAGGGCGGCATTTTGGTATTGCCGGATTTTATGCGATGATGGCTTTGCCAGAAGATATGATTGGAATTGCTTTATGTAATAGTAATCCTAATATGAGTGTATATGGCGGGACTTCACGTGTTCTTGGCACAAACCCTATTTGTATCGCTGTGCCATCGCAAGAACGCTACCCCTTAGTTTTTGATGCAGCGACAAGTAATGCTGCATTTAATCGGATTAAAAACGCCGCCTTGGAAGGGCAAGCGATTCCAGCAGATTGGGCGCTTGATCGTAATGGTAACCCTACTACAGATGCGAAAGAAGCTTTAATTGGCGGAGTAGTTCCTTTTGGCGGTTATAAGGGATCGGGCTTAGCGATTATGGTTCAAGTGCTAAGCGGTGTCTTAAGCGGGGCCTTTTTAGCCGCAACGAAGAATTACGATGGAAGCATTAAAGATGGTGTAGGTTTTTTTCTTGGCGCTATTAGCATTGAGGCTTTTTTACAAAAGGAAGAATTCAAAGAAGGAGTGGATGCGTTGATTGATTCTTTGAAAGCATCGCGTCATGCTGACAAAGTTAATAAAATTTATATGCCAGGGGAATTGGAATTTTTGCGAAAGGAAGAAAATCTTTCTAGAGGGCTAATTTTAAGTGAAGCTGTTTTCCATGATTTGCTATGGGTACGGGAAGCTTATAAGGTTAGCCATGCTTTAACAAGTAGAGAGGTATTCTAAATATAACAAAACAGCCGGATCTCATCAGTGAGATCCGGCTGCTGTTTTTTGCAGGATTTTTTTGTTTAAAGCGGGAATTTTTCTAAAGAATTCTATTTATAGATTCTTTAGCAGTAAGCTGCAATATATTCTTCTGTCATTTCGTCGAGAGTCGCTTTTAATTCCGTTAACGTTTCTGTCGAAAGGGTTTGTGCTACGTCTTTGCTGTGTACGAGGGTTGCCAGTTTGTTAATGCGGGCCAAAAGGTTTAACTTTTCCATGTATCCTTAACACCTCTTTAATTTAATAACGTTGTCATACTATCATTTCAGATCAATCTTGTAAACAGAAAAGTAAAAAGACGCAATAGAAAGTGTATTGCGATAATTTCGCTCTTGCTCAGAAAGGACATCTTCGTTCATGACAATAAATAATAAAGCAACAGTCGCTCTCTTTTGCACCGCTTTCATCTGGAGCACCGGCGGCGTAATGATCAAATGGGTTGAGTGGAACCCTCTGGCTGTAGCGGGGGTGCGCAGTCTCATTGCAGCCTTTGTCATCGCAATTTGTTTTCGTCGTCAGCCCTTGCGGCTGGGACCTGTCGTTTGGGGCGGCGCTGTGGCTTATTGCAGTGCCGTAACATTATTTGTTATTGCCACTAAAATGACAACAGCGGCAAATGCCATTTTGTTGCAGTATACGGCGCCGCTCTATGTGGCGCTTTTCGGCGGTTGGCTTTTGGGAGAACCAGCGAAGCGGCGCGATTGGATTGCGATTTTTTTTGTGTTTCTCGGTATGGTTTTTTTCTTTTTCGATCGGGTGAATCTTGATGGGATGATTGGTAATTTATGTGCCGTTGGCAGTGGTATTGCCTATGCTTTTTTATTTATTTTCATGCGGCGTCAAAAAGATGAATCGCCCTATAGCTCCATATTGCTTGGCAATGGAATCACTTTTCTTTTGACGTTTCCTTTTTGGGGTGAACTTACTCTTAGTGTTGCCAATCTAACGGCAATGGCGTATCTGGGGGTAGTACAGCTCGGCTTGGCCTATGTGCTTTATTCCTGGGCGATTTCCTATGTAAAAGCTTTGGATGCTGTTTTGATTACTACGCTGGAACCAATTTTAAATCCACTCTGGGTTTTCTTCATTTTAGGTGAAGTGCCAGGAGAGTATGCTTTCATCGGTGGCGTGATTGTGATTATTGCTGTTTTGGCCCGTGGATGGGCGGCCCAGCGATCGGTTTCATCATAAAAGTAGAAACAGAAGGAGGCCTCATATGGTGGAAATCAAACGGAATGAATGGCTAGAAGCGATGCTTGATACGCCTTTTCAGGGTGTTTTAGCTATTGATGCAACAGGTCAAGTTATTTATGTGAATTCTTTTTTCTTAAAGTTGCTTCGCCTTACAGAAGCGGAGGTTCTGGGCAAAAATGTGTGGGAGGTCATTCCTGATTGCCGGTTAGTTGATACGGTAGCGGAAAGCCATTCGCAATGGGGAGAGACCTTAAACCTTGGCGGTCATGAATTGGTTGTAGCTCGTTTTCCCTTAAAACAAGGCAAGCGAATTATTGGCGCTGTTGTCAAGACGCTTTTTCCCGATATGATTACGGCTCATGAAGTAGCTAATCGGCTCGTTCGTCCGAATGTTTGCCGCAATAGTTTTTTTCGCGAACTTCACACTTGTCGGCAGATTATTGGCGAGTCAGAAGGGATGCTGCTCGTAAAGCGATTGGCGCGGCGAGCTTCCCGGACGAGTTCGAATCTTTTGATTACTGGCGAAAGCGGTACAGGCAAGGGAATTTTAGCGGAAGCGATTCATAGTCGTTCCACCCGTAGTGAAGGTCCCTTTATTCGTGTTAATTGTGCGGCTATACCAGAAACACTCTTGGAGTCAGAGCTGTTCGGCTATGTAGATGGCGCTTTTACTGGCGCCCGCCGCGGCGGAAAACCCGGTAAATTTGAGCTGGCTCTCGGCGGTACGTTGTTTCTAGATGAGATTGGCGATATGCCTTTATTTATGCAGGCCAAGTTACTTCAGGTTTTACAGGAACGGCAGGTAGAACGTATTGGCGATACGAAATCCATTGGACTTGACGATATTCGAGTTATTTCCGCTACCAATCAGAATTTGCCGCAACTGGTGGCCGAGCATCGGTTTCGTGAGGATCTTTATTATCGCTTGAAGGTTTTAGAAATCGAGATTCCGCCGCTGCGAGAAAGACGCGAAGAAATTCCCATGTTTATTGCGGGATTGATTGATAAGTTAAATAAGAAGCTGGGGACGGATGCCCGCGGGGTAACAACAGCTTCGATGGAGTATCTGACGAATTATTCTTGGCCGGGAAATGTACGGGAACTAGAAAATCTTTTAGAGCAAGCTGTAATCTGGAGTGATGAGCCGCTTATTGATTTGGCAGTTATACCTGGTTTTCTAGAGAAAAATGATCCAGTCAGTAAGAAACTGGAACAGGAAGGTTCTTATCAAACGATTCTTGAGGAAAAGGAACGGACATTGTTGTTGGAAGCCTTAGAGCGTCATAAGGGAAATAAAGCAGCGGCAGCCCGTGAATTGGGCATGCAGCGGTCTGTCTTATATAAAAAGTTGAAACGGTTGCAATTAGATTAGGGGTTGAATGCAATTTTATTTCTTATTAGCGTCACCAAAAGAGACACTTTGCCATGGAGGCGTGTCTCCTTTAGTGACGCTTTTTTGCAATTTTTTTGTTGGCGAATCGTATCGAAGGGCTGAAACTCAGATAAAATAAGAATCGTGACTTTTGGCATTATTCTTGCAATTAATAAAATTGACAAAAAGACCAGGCGTAGCAGTTATGTTGCCTTGGTGAAGGAGGGGTTTTACTGTGAAATCCAAAGTTATGACCTTGAAGGAGGCGCTAGAAGTCGTTCATGATGGCAGTCGCATCATGATGGGGGGCTTCTTAGATGTAGGCACTCCCCTAAAATGTATTGAAGGTCTTATTGAAAAACAGGTAAAGGATCTGACTCTTATTGCCATTACGCCAGGTAGAGCTGGGTTTGGCAAAGCGCTTCTCTATAAGAATCAAATGGTGAAAGAATTGATTTCAAGCCATGTTGGGACAACACCGGAATCTACGGAAGAGTATTTAGCTGACAGACTTATGGTAAAGCAGTTTTTTCCGATGGGAACCTGGGTAGAAAAGGTCCATGCCGGGGCTGTGGGATTGCCAGCGGCGCTCATTCCAGTTGGTGTCGGAATCTTAGATGAAGCGGGCTTATTTCCTCATTTAGAAGAGCCGAAGGCGAAACTTGTTATAAATGGCATAGAATGCTTCATTGAGCCTGCTTTAACGGCAGAAGTTTCCATTGTCAAAGCCTGGCGAGCTGATGAAATGGGCAATTTAGAATATCGTCAGACTGGAATTAATGATCAGCAGGAAGTCGCTATGGCGGGACAATTTACGATTGCAGAAGTCAATGAAATTGTGCCTGTCGGTACTATTTCACCGGAACGGGTAGGAACGCCGGGGATTTTTGTGAATGCTGTCGTCAAAGGTTACACATTAGCTGAACAGGATGATATTTATCGACGCGACTGGCTTTCTAAAGGCAAGTTGAAGGCGTAGCTTATACAGAATTAGGTAAAATAAGGGAGGTATCATTGATGGATCCGAGAGAATTGATCGCCCGACGGGCGGCACAGGAATTGAAGGATGGGCAGATTGTCAATCTGGGTTTTGGCATGCCTACCCAAGCAGTCAATTATTTGCCGGAAGGCGTAAATTTAATTTTTCATACAGAAAATGGCGCTTTAGGGTTCGGACCGAGTCCGAAGGCCGATCTTGCCGATTCTGATATTGGTAATGCCGGCGGCGAACCAGTTACGATGTTGCCAGGCGCATCAATCTTTTCTGTGGGCGTTTCTTTTGCCATTATGCGCAAGGGATTCCTTGATATCACGATTTTAGGCGCATTAGAGGTCGATCAGGAAGGGAATATTGCCAATTGGGCTGTAAAGCGCAAAGGCAAATGGTGGCCAGGGATTGGCGGCGCTATGGATTTGACTTATGGGACGAAGCAAGTGGTTGCTTGTTTGATGCATACTGATAAAGATGGAGTTTCCAAGGTGAAGAAACGTTGCGAGCTGCCGCTAACCGGAAAAGGTACTGTTAAGATGATTATTACGGAAAAAGCTGTATTTAACGTCGGAAAAAATCGTCTGATTTTGCGAGAAACGGCTCCTGGCGTTACGATTGATGATGTTAGAGCCATTACTGAGGCCGATTTTGACGTAGCTGATGATTTTCACGAAATGGTATTAGGAGGCTGAGGCCATGGAGGAGTGGTTAGAGAAAGTCCGCGCCTTTTGCGATAAAAAACTGTCGCCGCTTGCCTATACCCTTGATAAGGAGAACCGTTTTCCTCGTGAATTGTTGGGGGATTTACAGGAGCTAGGGCTATGGGGGAGTCAATATCCGCAAGAATATGGCGGCGCTGGGCGGGATGTGGAAACGGTTTACCAGGCTGTTACGGAAATCGCCAAAGCAAGCGCTGGTGTAGCCCTCACCTTAATTGTTCATTGGATGGCTTGTGATACTTTACTGAAATTTGGTACGAAGGAGCAACAAGCTACGTATTTAAGGCCCATGCTTCAGGGAGATAAGATTGCCGCATTTACGATCAGTGAACCGCAAGCTGGTTCTGATGCCGCGGCGATAGAGGCATTGGCAGTAAAAACAGAGCAAGGATGGTCGCTTTCCGGCACAAAGTATTTTTGTACCAATGGCGCTTTGGCGGATCTTTACTTTATTGCCGTAAAAACAGCGCCTGATCTCGGAGCTAAGGGAATTAGTCTTGTAATTTTAGAAAAAGGCGCAACAGGATTCACCATTGGGGAACCGCTAGAGAAGCTTGGCTGCCGGAGTTCGCAGACGACGAGCTTGCTCTTGAACCAAGTTGAGATTCAGGAAGAGCAGATTGTTGGAAATGTGAATAGTGGCTTTAAAGCGGCTTTATACGGTCTTGTAGGCGGACGGCTAGGAATGGCCGTTATGGGGCTTGGCATTGCTGAAGCCGCATTTGCAGCGGCTACGGCCTATGCGAAAAAACGGCAAGCTTTTGGTAAACCGATCAGTAAGCTCTATGCGATGCAGGAAAAGACGGCTAACATGGTCATTTCCTTACAGGCCTATCGTCTGTTAACGGCTGATGCTGTCAAAGGACGAGCCGCAGGCAGTGATTATAGTGAAAAAGCATCTATTGCTAAACTCTATGGTGCACGGGCGGCGCAGGAGATTACTTATGAAGCCCTGCAGGTACTTGGCGGTCATGGGTATATGAAGCATCATCCTTTAGAGCGCTATGCTCGCGATGCCAGACTGATGGATATTGGCGTTGGCTCGTCGGAAGTGTTGAAAATGGTTTTGGGTAGTACCTATTTGGCATAAGGACACAGAAAAAATAAACCGGAACAGGCAACTGTAATAGGCGCCTTGTTCCGGTTTGGTTTTTAATGAATAGAGGGGATACAACTACGAATTCGTTGAATGCCTTTCCAATCAGTTAACGAGAGACATTCGCCGTTTTCAAAGGCCAGAATGGGTCGTGGGCTTAAGTAATGACCTGAATAGATGATTTCACCCTCTCGGCCATCTTCTAGTTCTACTACGTTGCCAACCATTGCGTAAGAGGACTGAATTAAGAAGGTTGTACAAAGTTCGGCATCAAGCTTCGTGTACATATCGCCAATGAGGCTTTGGATCGCTTGGAAGGGGCTCATACGCTCTTGATATAAACGGTCTGATATCATCGCATCATAACTGTCAGCAATGGCTAGAATACGGCCGAAGGGGTGAATCTTTGGCGCTGTAAAACCGCCAGGATAACCGCTGCCATCAAGACGTTCGTGATGCTGTAGGACAGCAAGCGCTACAGGCGGTTCCATACCGCGACAGCTAAGCAACATTTTATAGGCTTGCGACGGGTGTTCCTTCATGAGTTTCCACTCTTCAGGGCTCAGGCTTACCGGTTTATCGAGCAGTGCTTGATTTAAGGTGAGTTTGCCAATATCATGCAGAAGACCTGCTAGCGTAAGTTGTTTGATTTCTGTGCGACTATAGCCGAGCCATTTCCCCATGGCGCCGCTTAAGAGGCCTACACGGACTGAATGGTGATACAAATAGTCTTCTGCTGAATTTTCCACATTGAGGTAGCTAATGGCGCCAGATGACAAGGCTAGGGGCAGTACATAGTTTTCAGCAATCGTTATAAAAACTTTTAAAGGAACGACTTTGCGTGTGGCAATGACTTGAAATGCTTGTTTGAGTGTTGTTACGGCATTTTCAAGCAAGGCTAGTTTGCTTTTTTCTAACACGATTGGCTGGATGGAAATAACCGGCTGCTCCGTTTCGATTGGAACGTATTCTACCCCTAAGTGTTCCAGGTGAAGTAGCAGCGACTCATTCAGAGTCGTACCTTTGACAAGGAGGATTTTATTGCGGCTATCTAAGACATCATCACCGAGTTTCATACCGGGGTGTACATCGTCTAAAGCATAAAGCCGGGCAAAGGCCGCCATTGTTGTCATCTCCTTTATGAAGAAATGGGATAAGGCATAATTTCGGCAATGCTTTTAAAATCGGGTAGGGTGACAAACTGTCCATCTAACCGATGAAGAATCGGTTTGGCAGTAACAAAAGGACCCGTAATGATAAGCTGGCCTTCTGAGCCGTCAGTCAGTTTGACCATATTGCCTGATATAGATTGTCCAAATTCATTGAGAAAGGTTGAGCAAATTTCAATATCGAATTTTCCATACATATTTTTGCTTAAGTGTTCCGCTGCGGCAAATGGAGTTACTTTTTCACTGTACAGTCGATTGGAGATCATGGCATCATAGGTATCGGCGATGGCGACAATACGACTATAGGGATGGATTTTATCAGCCGTAAAATGGCCGGGATAGCCGCTACCGTCAAGGCGCTCATGATGTTGGAGAACCGCAAAAGCGGCTTCTTTGGAAATTCCGGGAAGGGAAGCGATCATACTATAACTATAAGTAGCATGAAGACGCATAACCTTCATTTCCGCTTCAGAGAGTTTTCCTGGTTTATTTACAAGTTCCGCGGGGATTTTAGCTTTGCCAATATCATGTAATAATCCGGCCATAATAAGATCAGAGATTGCTTTTTCTTCATAACCGAGCCATTTGCCAATCGCGCCGCTTAAGAGGCCTACATTCATCGAATGGTTAAAGAGATATTCTGGAGCAGGGTGATCGAGTGTTAAATAATTGAGTGAAGCAGGGCCGTTGACAATGGGAATCAGGTCGCTTTTAGCCACGTTTTCAAATACTTTTACGGGGACTTTATCATAATGCTCAATGGCCTTAAAGGCGTCTTTAATGACTTTTGCGGCTTTGTGCAATGATTCGACTTTGGCAGCTTCCAGTGTCACTGAACCTTCCAGTGTTACGCTAGCTTCTTCTTGAATCATTACATCTTCTACGCCGAGACGGAAGAGGCGGTCAATGAGCGGATCACTCAAAACAGTTCCTTCTGATAACAAAATACGTCCGCGTAAATCGAGAACGCTTTTGCCGAGCAGCATTCCGGCCTTTAACTTTGGTAATTCATAAGAGTGTAATTCTTGGGCTGGCATACATGAACACCTCCTTCTATTGCCGTAAAATTTACAATATTATAATAGTTGCTTATTATAAATATGATAGCCTATTACGGCAGCGGCGGCAATGGGAGGAGAGGCGGGATTTTAATGGAAAAGACAAGGCGAAAAGTCCTGTTATTGTAAATGATCGGTAAAAAAGGACTATCGCCGGAAAGCAGCGTATAGCTGCTTTGGTGATAGTCCTTTTTTCTCGGTTTAACTAGTAGGAATGACTTGTTAGTTCGAGAATTTCTTTACGCATATTCTCAAAGATCCGAATATCGCCGCATTCTATGTTGCAGCTTGTACAGTGGGTGCAGTGACTGCAGGTTCTGTCCTCCAAAGAATCAAGCTCTTCTAGTAAGTGTTTTGCTGTAGCGTTTGAGTCGCTTTGTAAGATAGCCGCCAGTTGTGCCATTTTCAAATCCCCCTCACTACTTTTCTCTATGTCTCTCTAGCTTTATTATAGGCTCTTGTGAGGGGAAATACAACAATATTACAAAAAATTGCGAAAAATAGCTTGACTAAATTTTATCTACTCTTCGTGCTGTTTTTGGCTATATTCAGCTATAGCGGCAAAGCGGTCTGGCAGAGAGGCTGCCTTTAACCAAAGATCGCGAAACTGCTGGGAGTTTTTGAAGGTGGCGCTCCAGAGAAAAGCATCTTGCTCGGAATAACAGGCAAAAACAAGGCCTTTGGCTAAAGAAGCGGGGATATTGCCTGCTTCATCAGTCAGCAAGCCGTAGGGACCGTCTAATTTTTCTTCTACACAAAGCGCTGTTAAACCATCTTCAATTTCCACCTCTTCAAAGCCGAGAGCTTCATAAAAAGTGAATAGCGAATTTTCAGGGGTACAAGTTTTGTCCATGGTAATTTACTTCCTCTCTATCAGGGCGATATATGTTTTTTTATTAACTCAGTAAAGACTTCCACAAGTGTCGGATCAAATTGCTTGCCGGCGCAACGTTGCAGTTCTTGCAGCGCCTGTTCTGAGGGCATGGCTTTACGATAAGGTCTGTCGCTTGTCATAGCATCATAGGCATCGACAATCGACAAAATACGGCAAGCTAACGGGATTTCTTCTCCCGCTAGGCCGAAAGGATAGCCTTGGCCGTTCCACCACTCATGGTGTTTTAGAATTTGCTCAGCAATGGGAATTAAATCTGGCGCAGAATAGGCGATACGATAGCCAATTTCGCAATGCCGTTGCATCTCACTGTATTCTTCTGTTGTTAAACTGTCTGGTTTAAAGAGAATCCGATCAGGAATACCTATTTTACCAATATCATGAAACTGAGCCAAGAGCCTTAAATCGCTGAGGCTTTCTTGCGGTAGAGCAAGCAGCTCTCCTAATGCTTCGGCAAGATCTTGCATTCGATCAGCATGGCCTTCCGTAATAAAATCACGCGCTTCTAAAAGCTTCATAGCTGTTTGAACAATCGAGCTGCGGGCGCTTTTATTACGATGCAGTTTTTCCCGATACATGTGAGTGTCAGCCTGTTTGTAGCAGGCAATTAAATCAGGATGCGGGTTGCAGTCTGATAAAGCATACCCAATGGATAAGCTTAAATTGAGACTTTGTTGTGTTTGATTGATTAAAGCCGTCTTATAGCGAATTTCCTTAGCGATGATTTCTAGGGCTGCCAAGGTTGTATTAGGCAGTAAAATAGCAAATTCATCGCCGCCTGTACGGGCTACGCAGACTTGCGGCGGCGCCGCTTCGCGCAAAAGTCCAGCGGCAATCATGAGTAGAACATCGCCTGTTTCATTGCCTAGGGTATCATTTACAAGTTTTAATCCGTCAATGTCGCCAACAATAATACCGATAGGCGCATATTTTTCTTGCGATAGACGTAGCATTTCCGCTTCAAAGTAGGAACGGTTATATAGTTCTGTCAAGAAATCATGTTGGCTTAAATAACGAAAACGATCTCTACCATCCTCGGTGTTTGCCAAAGAGCCGAATTGAGCAAGTCGATTTGCCGCTTGTTCGCGCAGGAGAGCTGGACCGAGGCGTTCCAGGCGAGAGCGCGTGATAAAATCACAGGCGCCAGCATGGAGGCACTCTACAATCGTAGCCTCATCGGCTATATCAGCTAGAATAATAAAAGGCGGCGAATTCTGCTGTTTTTGACAGAATGTAAGGGCTTTTAAGAGGAAATACGGTTCATATTCGGCAATAATGACATCCCAAGCAGATGGCATGAGGTGCATTGTGAAATTTTCTAAAGTGGCAATCGGGGTAATCGTAAAGATAAAACCAAATTGCTGAAGATGCTGCTGGATCAGATCTATGTCTCGATTCTGCTTCGTGGCGAGTAAAAGATTCAGCTCTTTCATAATTTCACTCCCAACCCAAAAAAGAATAGGACGATTGTAACTATTTCCCTAACCTATTGATTAAATCCTGCTCATTAAGATGACTGTCGACAAAAAACGATATAAAAAATCAAAAAAAGCTAACAAAAAGTCCTGTAAGGTTTTCAGAGTGATCATTCTATAGTACAATAAAGGTAAACGCATAAGAGGAGAAGGGGCCGATGGAGTCATTAGCAGTAGTTGATGTTTCTTTACCTAAAATTAGCATCGTTTCGAAGCAGTTTTATGAAGTGGCGCGTTACTCTGTTTTTCTCAAAACACGAGAGCAACTGGAAAAGCATCCCATGCTTGATCAGCTTATTGGTCGACAGACCGAACAACGACCACTGATGTATGAAATACTGCATCGGTTCAACGCTATTTTGCTAGTGTACTGTCACTTTGCGAATCAGAAAATGCTACTTGAGCAAATTTCCTGGCTTTATGGGACTTATCAGGCGCGTGGGTTTGCCTATGAATATTTTCCACTTCTCTTTCAAAGCCTAGAAAAGGCCTTACTAGAACGAAGTGGCAATCGTTGTATGGTCGATTTAGCGCAGCTATTGCAACAGCTCACTATGTATCATTCCTTTTTCATCGAAGCGAGTCAAACCAGCAAAGAGCAGGATGAAAATAAACTTATCGCGAAAAAGTTTACGATTCCTGAACTAGCAGATATTTTGCTTAGCAAAGATTTTAGTCAGGCCTTACCTGTTTTTCAAACAGCTAGGGCTGAATATGATTCGCTGTTGGATTTTTACGAAGAGATTGTCAAGACCGTGATGTATTATATTGGTAAGCAATGGCAGCAGGGGAAAATTAGCGCTGCCCAAGAGCATATTGCTACTGCTTCAGCTAGTCAAGTTATGGCAGTTTTATTTGCTCGGGCGATGCTGGAAACGTTGCCGTCAGCTGAAACGGTAAGGCCGCGAGCCGTGATTTTTGCAACAGCCAAAGAATATCACGAGCTTGGTGCTAAAATGGCTGCTGATATTTTATTTTTAAAGGGGTGGGATGTAACTTTTATGGGCAGTAATGTCCCATCGCGAGATGTGGAAGGCGTGTTGCGGCAAATAGAACCGAAACTTTTGGGGATTTCGGTGACTCTTTCGGATCATTTACCAGATACTAAGCAGATTATTACTAGCCTGCGCAAAGACAGGGCTTTTGATAATATAAAAGTACTTGTCGGGGGCGCCGCCTTCGGCGCTTTGCCGCGGGATACTGTAAAACATCTTTTTGGCGCTGATGAATATATGACGGATCTCCATGATTTAACTTTGTATGCCGATCAGCTTTAGGGGCTGACGAATTCAAATAATATTAAATAATAAAGGGTGACATGATGCTTCATAAATTTTCTAGAACAGAGCTTTTACTTGGCGCTGAAGGGTTAGAAAAATTAAAACAGAGTAAGGTAGCTATTTTTGGTATTGGCGGTGTAGGTACTTTCGTTGTGGAAGGCTTAGTTCGCAGCGGCGTGGGACGGTTTGTTCTTGTCGATGATGATTGTATTTGTCTAACGAATATTAACCGACAACTTCATGCTACTACGAAAACAGTGGGAAGACCGAAAGTTGAGGTCATGCGTGAGCGAATTTTAGAGATTAATCCCCAAGCTGAAGTCGAAATTTTTCAGGAGTTTTATCTGCCAGATCAGGCCGATCGGCTGCTCGCTAGCGACTATGACTATATTGTCGATGCCATTGATACGGTGACAGCGAAAATTGATCTTGTTGTGCAGGCTAATAAGCGTAATATTCCGATTATTAGCAGCATGGGAGCAGGCAATAAGCTAGATCCGACGCGCTTTGAAGTGGCTGATATCTACCGGACATCCGTTTGTCCCTTGGCGAAAGTGATGCGTAAGGAATTGAAAAAGCGCGGCATACCGAAGCTGAAAGTCGTCTATTCGAAGGAACAGCCGTTAGTGCCGCAGGAAACAGAGAATTCTAGTTGTGCGTCGAGCTGTATTTGTCCTAGTGGCAGTACTCGTACGTGCACGACGCGCAATCAAATCCCAGGGAGTATCGCTTTTGTTCCTTCGGTTGTCGGTTTAATCATTGCTGGCGAAGTTGTGAAGGCGATTGCTCTTTCCCAGGAGACAAGTGGTGCGAAAAAATAGTTGTTCTTTCGATAAATACGTATTATAATGTTTTTGTAACAGAATTGATTTACTCAAGGGAGAGGCACTTAGGCGAAGTGTCTCTATTTTTTTAAAAGGAGGGGTTGCTATGAAGTTTTTGAAAGTCATTTTGACGTTGATTCCATTTATTTGGACTGTAGGGATGGTTCCTTTTGTCAATCAGGTTCATCCTATTGTGATGGGGCTTCCTTTTTTAGGGTTTTGGCTTGTCGCAGGCATTTTTGTAGCCTTTGTTTGTCTGCAGATCATTTATCGAATTGATGCCAAAGCAGAACATGAGCCGTAAACCTTTTGCGGTAGAAAATGGGGTGTATACATATGAATGACCAAATAATTTCATTAATCGTGATTTTTGCCTTTATTTTATTTGCTACAGGCATTGGCATGATGCCTGGTTTAAAACACAAAATGAATCTAGAAGAGTGGGCCGTAGGCGGGCGCAGCTTCGGCCATTGGCTGAGCTGGTTCATTTTAGCTGGTGAAATTTATACAGCTTTTGCATTTCTTGGAGCAAGCGGCTGGGCCTATAGCCGCGGCGGCCCGACCTTTTATGTTGTTGGCTACGGCGCTCTTGCTTATATTGTCGGCTATTATTTACTGCCGAAGATTTCCCCGTTGGGTAAGAAATATGGTTTAATGACCCAGCCGGATTTGATTGAGCATCTTTATAACAGCCGTCCTTTAGCCATTTTTACAGCAGTCATTGGCGTTGCTTTTCTTCTGCCTTACTTGCAATTACAGCTTACTGGTTTGGGACTTATTATTGAAACCTGTTCTTACGGTTTATTGACCCGAGTACCAGCAATGATGATTGCTTTCATACTTGTTGCGTCTTTTGTGTATTTGAGCGGCTTAAAAGGGGTTGCCTCGACAGCTGTATTTAAAGATGTTCTGATGATGATAGCCGTGGCTTTCTTTGGTCTATATTTGCCATATCACTTTTTTGGCAGTGTCGGCGGTATGTTTGAAGCCCTTGAAGCGGCAAAACCAGGGTTCTTATCTTTACCTGGCGGCACGAAAAATTTTGATGTGAGCTGGTTTATGTCGACGCTCATGTTGACAGCTCTAGGTTTTTACATGTGGCCTCACTTTGTGCCGAACAGCTTTAGTGCGAAAAATCCTGATGTATTGCGTCATAACGCAACATATTTGCCTTTGTATCAGATTTGCATGCTTTTCCCGATGTTGGTCGGTTTTACGGCTTTACTAGTTCTTAGCGAACCGTTGAAAACGCCAGATATGGCATTTATGTCTTTAGTAAAACAGATCTTTCCCAGTTGGGCCTTAGGTCTCGTTGGCGGCGCTGGTGCGTTAGCTTGTATGATTCCTGCGGCTGATTTGTTGCTTTCTACTTCGATGCTCTTTACCAAAGGCATCTATGGTAAAACTGTTGGTAAAGATGCCACGCCGGAAAAAACGGCGAAAGTTGCCAAGGGCGCTGTGCTTGGTTTAACTGCAATTGCCTTGTGCTTAGCCATTTTCTTGCCCAATATGCTGGTTAACTTATTATTAACGGGTTACTCCGGTGTTACGCAGTTTTTCCCGATGATTGTTCTAGGTCTTTTCTGGCATAAAGGAACGAAAATCGCGGCTTTTTCTGGTTTGCTTGTCGGCGAAGCTCTCGTATTTGGCTTGATCTTAGGAAAAATGGATCCGACGCCGATTCTTGGCATGAATTTAAATGCTGGTTTTGTAGCCCTTGTAGCCAATCTTGTTGTCTATGTTCTGGTAAGTCTTTTGACTTCTTCCGGTGTTAGAGAAACGCGCCACGAATAGCATTACCATGAAAGACACAAACAGAAAAATATGAAATTGCATAAAATATAAATGGAAGCAATATAAAAGGACTAGGCGGGTTTCCCCGCCTAGTCCTTTTTCTTTAGTATTGATTGTTAATTGTTTATTGATATTGTCAATTATTTTTCTGCGGCCAGATTGGCAGCAGTACGAGCCATAACTTCCATACCATAGGCTAAGGCGTCTTCATCAATATCGTATTTTGGATGATGTTGCGGGTAGACAATGCCTTTGGCTTCATTGGCAATGCCGACAAACATAAAGGCTCCTGGTACTTTTTCTACGTAATAGGAGAAATCTTCAGCGCCCATGCTCGGATTGACAGCAATTACTTTGTCTTCTCCCAACGATTCTTTAGCGGCTTGAATAATGGCATTTGTCGTTGTTTCCTCATTAATGAGTGCAGGGTAACTGTCTACGGTGTCAATCGTATAGGTTGCGCCAGCACTTTCGCAAATCCCTTTCGTAATTGCGTGAATGCGGTCAAAGATTAGATTGTGGATCGACCGATCAAAAGAGCGAACCGTTCCTTTGATAACCGCTTTGTCCGGGATGATATTAAAGGTATCGCCTGAATGAAGATAGCCAAGGGAGAGAACAGCCTGTTCTAAGGGGTCAATGCTGCGGCTGACTACTGTATTTAATGCAACAGCAATCTGCGAAGCCACTAGTAAGGCATCAATGGTTTGATGCGGCATGGAACCGTGGCCGCCTTTGCCTTGAATGGTAATCGTGAACTCATCAGGCGAGGCCATGAAGCGGCCGCTTTTGATGCCAATTGAACCAGACGGTACAGGCTGCCAAAGGTGGGCGCCTATAATAGCGTCAACGCCTTCTAAAGCGCCATCTTGAATCATGAAAATAGCGCCGCCGGGGAAGTGTTCCTCGGAAGGCTGGAATAAAAAGCGAATCGTACCGCTTAAATTTTCCTTATAGTCGACAAGTACTTTAGCTACGCCAAGAAGCATTGATACATGGCCGTCGTGGCCACAGGCATGGCATACGCCGGAATTTTGCGATTGATAGGGTTTGCCGCATTCATCTTGCAGCTTGAGGGCGTCCATATCAGCGCGAATGGCGATACAACGACCTGGCTTTGCACCTTTTAAGTCGGCCATAACTCCAGTTTTCGCAATTGCTTTGGGCGTAAGTCCCAGTTCCGTTAAAACTTCCATGATCTTTTTCTGCGTATTGAACTCCTGAGTGCTGAGCTCGGGATGCATATGGAAATGGCGACGCAGGGCGATGACTGACTCATGGTGTTTTTGGGCCAGTTTTTTCAGTGAATCCATGAATACAACCTCCAATGACAATGGGTATATTAAGTTTACAGATACGAAGTAAAAATAAAGCCGAACCTGTAAGAGTAAACATAAATATAACTATACTAGATCGACTTTGATTTTCCTGCCTTTTCCTGGATTTTGAGTGGTTTCATTGCGGCAAGGCAGGGAAAAAGCTTTTCCTTACAGAATCTTTTTAGTAATATATGTCTACACTAGTATCGAAAGGGTTAAGGGGGATTTATATGAAGATGAAACGGGTGGACACGACCATAAGTACCGAGAAATTAACAGAGTCGAAAGAATTCTATATGAAACATTTTGATTTTCGGCTCGTTTATGAAAGTGACTGGTATGTAGAGCTTGTATCGAAAGAACTGCCTTCTGTCGGCATCAGTTTTACCTTACCAGAGCGGGAAGAAGGTATGTATTTTAACGGTAAAGGTCTTGTGTTATCTTTCCAGGTTGATGATGTGGATGCCGAATACAAGCGATTAGAGGAAGAAGGACTTCATATCTATCAGAAATTACAGAATAAGCAATGGGGAGAACGCAGTTTTGTCGTGCTCGATCCCAATGGTGTTCTCGTCTACATCTATACCCTCATTCCGGCGACGCCTGAATATCAGGCAATTTACGACTCTTTTAAATAAAAGGGAGGAAAATCCGGTTTTTTGGAGAAGTATGCCAATTACGCTAAATTTTCATGAGGAGTTAGGGCTATGACAACGACAAATACTACACTACCAGCTAACTTTATACAAAATATAATTAATGAAGACTTACAAAAGCCGAATGGCACGAAGACGGTTCATACACGGTTTCCACCAGAACCGAATGGCTATCTTCATATTGGCCACGCCAAATCAATCTGCCTCAATTTCGGTTTGGCTCGGGAAAACCAAGGCTTATGCAATTTGCGCTTTGATGATACGAATCCTAGCAAAGAAGAAGTAGAATATGTAGAATCTATTAAAGAAGATGTGCGCTGGCTCGGTTTTGACTGGGATGACCGCATGTTTTACGCATCCGATTATTTTGATACTCTCTATGAATGTGCTGTTAAATTGATTCAAGCAGGAAAAGCTTATGTTTGTGATTTATCAGCGCAGGAAATGCGTGAGTATCGTGGCACTTTGACGGAACCAGGCAAAGACAGCCCCTATCGCAATCGGTCGGTAGAAGAAAATCTCGACTTGTTTGCGCGGATGAAGGCTGGCGAATTTCCTGATGGTTCGCGAGTATTGCGCGCTAAAATTGATATGGCTTCACCAAACCTCAATTTGCGCGATCCTGCTTTATATCGCATTTTACGGGCGCATCATCACCGAACTGGTGATGCGTGGTGCATTTATCCTATGTATGATTTTGCCCATCCCATTTCTGACGCCATTGAACAGGTGAGTCATTCGATTTGTACCTTGGAATTTGAAGATCATCGTCCGTTGTATGACTGGGTTCTTGCTAGTCTGGAATGGGAAAATCCACCACGCCAGATTGAATTTGCTCGCCTAAATTTGACTCATATGGTTATGAGCAAGCGTAAACTGCGCCAGCTTGTCGAAGAAAAACTGGTTAGCGGCTGGGATGATCCCCGGATGCCGACGATTTCCGGTTTGCGTCGTCGTGGCTATACACCTGCGGCGATTCGTGATTTTTGCGAACGCATCGGTGTGGCAAAAAGCAATAGTTTAGTTGATATTGGCATGCTGGAACATTGTGTGCGGGAAGATCTCAATGAAACGGCTGCCCGGGCCATGGTCGTACTGCATCCATTAAAAATAGTGATTACCAATTATCCTGAAGGTCAGGTAGAAGAGCTACCAGCGGAAAATCATCCAGCCCATCCGGAAATGGGTGAGAGAACGGTGCCGTTTTCCCGCGAGCTTTATATTGAACAGGAAGATTTCATGGAAGAAGCGCCGAAAAAATTTTTCCGGTTGACGCCAAGCCAGGAAGTCCGGCTGAAACATGCTTATATTATTAAATGTGAAGAAGTGATTAAAGATCCGGCTACTGGCGAGGTAGTAGAAGTTCGCTGCACTTACGATCCAGAGAGCAAGAGCGGCGGCGCTACGGCAGGCCGGAAAATTAAAGGAACGCTTCATTGGGTAGCGGCAGCTCAAGCTGTGAAGGCAACCGTTCGTTTGTACGACTATTTGCTGCTCGACGACGACGATGCTGATGCAAAGGATTTTAAAGAAACGCTAAACCCCAATTCCTTAGAAACTCTTACGGGCTGTATGGCTGAACCGAGCTTAGCGACAAGTGCTGGTGGTACGCACTATCAATTTTTACGGCAGGGCTATTTCTGCACTGATACAGTCGATTCGAAACCAGATCAGCTTGTCTTTAACCGGATTGTTTCGCTTCGTGACAGCTGGGCTAAAGCGAATAAAGGCTGATTATGACACAGACGCCAGGACCTTCCTATATTTTCTTACTGCTCTTTGTATCGCTGCCTATGGTGATTCTTGCTGTCAACGATTTGTTGTGTCGTAAGTGTTGGGCAGAGGCGTATCGGCCCTGGCGCAAGGCTTTCTGGATTCTTTCGCTGCTCTCCTTTGGCATGGTTTTTATCCCCCGCGCGCTAAAGGTTTCTAGTCTGGCGATTACGCCTATATTCCGTATGCTTCTCGACGGTGCTTATGCGGTGATGATCGGACAAGTTTTTTTCACTTTATTCTTAGGTGCTGTCTTTTTGCTTACGGTTATGGCTAACAGGCTGAATTCTAGCGATTCCCGTTCAGGCGGTCTATCGCGGCGTCGTTTTTTGGGCGGAGCGGCTGGCTTAGTGTCGCTCACTTCTTTTGGGCTGGCGGCAAAAGGTGTTGTAGACGGAGAAACAAGACTCGATGTGGTCAAGCAGCAAGTGAAATTTGCGCAGCTACCAGCGTCTTTAGCTCAGTTCAAGATTGCCCAAATCAGTGATGCCCACTTAGGTCCCTTCTTTCCCTTAGAAAAGTTGGATGAAGCGTTAGCGCTGGTCAAAGCTGAGGAGCCGGATTTGTTAGTGATTACTGGTGATTTGATTGATGACCTCGATCTTTTAACGGCAGCGATTGCTAAGCTTAATGCGCTTAGCCCGTCCATTCCGCAAGGAATTTTCTTTTGTTGGGGAAATCATGAATACTTTCGCAATAAGCCCTTAATTGAACGAGCTATTCGAGAGAGCCGCGTGACTTTGCTTGATAATAGCAGTCAACTGCTTCTGCCGGGAGATACCCCCGTTTATTTAGCAGGAGTTGATTATCCTTGGGGGAAGACCACCGCTGACTCAGATCAGATTCGTCAAAAAGATTTAGAGCAAGCGCTTAGTAAGATTCCTTCTGGCGCCTTTACGATTCTCTTGGCGCATCATCCTGACTATTTTACGGAAGCCTTTGCGGCGAAAGTTCCGTTAACGTTATCTGGCCATACACATGGTGGACAAATTGCCGCTTTTGGCCGATCTTTATCGCCAGTGCAGTATAAGTATATGCTAGGCATGTATGAAGATCAGGGCTGCTACGGCTATGTGAGCCCGGGGACGGGCCAGTGGCTTCCGTTTCGCCTTGGCTGTCCGGCTGAGGTGACGCTATTTACTTTTGCAACTAAATAAAGCTTTTACGAACAGCAGTTGAATTCATCGCTGCTGTTTTTTTGTAAAGAAAAAAATTCGAATTCGACTTTCCCTTTTTTTTATGCTATAGTGAGATATTATTGTTTATAACGAATTTTTACAGAAAGATGGTAGGAAAATGATCAGTACAAGCGGGTTAACTCTGCGCTACGGCAAACGGGCGCTCTTTGAAGATGTAAATATTAAATTTACGCCAGGCAACTGCTATGGCTTAATCGGCGCTAATGGCGCTGGAAAATCCACTTTTTTGAAGATTTTATCAGGCGAAGAAGAATCAACCTCAGGTGAAGTTATTATTACCCCAGGTGAACGTCTTGCCGTATTAAAGCAAGATCACTTTGAATTTGACGAGCATGAGGTTTTAAAGACCGTTATTATGGGTCATTCTCGCCTCTTTGAGATTATGGAAGCGAAGGAAGCTCTCTATGCCAAAGCCGATTTCTCTGATGAAGACGGTTTGAAAGTGGCTGAATTAGAAGGCGAGTTTGCAGAACTCAACGGTTGGGAAGCGGAAAGCGAAGCGGCTCAGCTCTTAAATGGTCTGGGCATTGGCGAAGATTATCATTATAAAAAAATGGCTGAACTGGACGGACAGGAAAAAGTACGTGTTCTCTTAGCACAGGCACTTTTTGGTAATCCGGACATTCTGCTTTTGGACGAACCGACAAATCACCTTGATATCGCTTCGATTCGCTGGCTGGAAAACTTCTTAGCCGATTTTCAAAATACAGTTATTGTCGTATCCCATGACCGCCATTTCTTAAATCAAGTTTGTACTCATATTGCCGATATTGACTTTGGCAATATTACGCTTTATGTGGGCAACTATGATTTCTGGCAGGAATCCAGTCAACTAGCCTTAAAACTAGCCAAAGACGCGAACAAGAAAAAAGAAGATCAGATGAAAGAGCTGCAAAGCTTTATTCAGCGCTTCAGTTCGAATGCTTCCAAAGCCAAGCAGGCTACGTCGCGTAAAAAACAGCTTGAAAAAATTACGTTAGAAGACATTAAGCCGTCTACGCGCAAATATCCCTATGTTGACTTTAAAGCCGACCGAGAAGCAGGTGATCAACTGCTGACAGTAGAAGACTTAAGCTTGACGATCGATGGCGTACAGATTTTTAAGGATCTTAGCTTTATGGTTACCAAAGGCGATAAAATTGCTTTTGTCGGCCCAGATGAACAAGCGAAGACAGCACTGTTTCAAGTATTGATGGGAGAAATCGAACCAGATTCCGGTAGCTTTAAATGGGGGGTTACGACCTCTCAGGCTTATTTTCCTAAAGATAACTCTGCTTATTTCGATACAGAAGATAATTTGGTGGACTGGCTTCGTCCTTTTTCGAAAGATCAGGAAGAGACCTTTATTCGCGGTTTCCTGGGCCGGATGCTTTTTGCCGGGGAAGAAACGCAAAAATCGGCCAATGTATTATCAGGCGGCGAGCGGGTTCGTTGTATGCTAGCTAAGATGATGCTGAGCGGCGCTAATGTGCTGCTGCTGGATGAGCCTACCAATCACTTGGATTTAGAGTCGATTACGTCTCTCAATAATGGTCTGATTAATAATAAAGGAACGATTCTATTCGTATCCCATGATCATCAGTTTGTTGAGACTATTGCGAATCGTATTATGGAAATTACGCCAAATGGTCTCTTTGACCGCCGTATGACCTATGATGAATATTTGGAAAACCCTGATGTAAAAGAACAGCTTGACGTTCTGTATGGGCGTGCCTAAACCAACGCAAAATAACAAGGCCGGAGACAGCATTCGCTGTTCTCCGGCTTTCGTTGTTTAAATAGCCATTTAAATCACTTTCGTCGTCCAATTTTCTACATTCCAAACATGAGTGACCCAATCTTCATAGAATTCAGGCTCATGGGAGACAAGCAGAACGGTTCCTTTAAAGTCAATTAAGGCTTTTTTTAGTTCCGCTTTTGCTTCGACATCCAGATGGTTCGTCGGTTCGTCAAGCACCAACCAGTTGATTTCTCTGAGCATAAGTTTACAGAGACGGACTTTGGCGTTTTCACCACCGCTTAAGACCATCATCTGGCTCGTAATATGCTCATTAGTAAGACCGCAGCGAGCTAAGGCAGAGCGGACTTCATAGTTTGTTAAACCAGGGAAGTCTTGCCAGATCTCCTCAATGGCTGTATTGCTGTTATTACGGCCTGATTCCTGCTCAAAGTAGCCAGTCTCTAAAAACTCGCCCTGGTCAATCTTGCCTGAGACCGGTGGAATGATGCCAAGCAGTGTTTTTAGAAGCGTACTCTTACCAAGGCCATTTACGCCGCGAATCGCCACTTTTTGCCCGCGTTCCAGAAGAATATCTACAGGTTTAGTCAACGGTTCATTGTAGCCAAGGACAAGATCTTTGGCTTCCACTATCGTCCGTGACGGTGTGCGGGCTTCCACAAAGCGGAAGGTTGGTTTCGGTTTTTCTCGGGGTTTTTCAAGAATTTCCATTCTATCAAGCTGCTTTTGGCGGCTTTTCGCCCGGCCAGTTGTGGAGATACGGGCTTTGTTGCGGGCAATGAAGTCTTCTAGCTTATCAATTTCCTGTTGCTGCCGCTCATAGGCTTTTTGCTCCTGATCCTTACGGATCGAGTGTAATTGCTGGAATTGTTCATAATCGCCTGTATAGCGGGTGAGAAGCGTGTTTTCTACATGATAGATCACATTGACGACAGAATTTAAGAACGGAATGTCATGGGACACAAGAATGAAGCTGTTTTCATAGTTCTGCAAATACCGTTTTAGCCATTCAATGTGTTCGACGTCGAGATAGTTTGTCGGTTCGTCTAGGATGAGGATACTAGGGTTTTCTAAAAGTAGTTTGGTAAGGAGAACCTTGGTACGCTGGCCGCCGCTGAGATCCTGCACTTCGCGATCGAGGCCAATGTCACGTAGGCCGAGGCCGCCTGCTACTTCTTCGATTTTCGTATCAAGGATATAAAACCCGTTTTCTTCAAGGATGCTTTGAATTTCGCCGACATCTTCCATCATTTTGTCAAGATCTTCCGGTGAAGCGTCGCCCATTTTGTCATAGAGGCTGAGCATTTCCGCTTCTAAATCATACATACCCTTGAAAGCGTCACGCAATACATCGCGGATCGTTTTTCCTTCTGTTAGTGTCGTATGCTGGTCTAAATAGCCGACTGTGACGCGGCGGGCCCATTCCACTTTACCGGCATCAGGCGTTAATTCACCAGTAATAATATTTAAAAAGGTCGATTTGCCTTCGCCGTTGGCGCCGACAAGACCGACATGTTCGCCCTTTAAGAGGCGGAAGGAGGCGTCTTCAAGAATTTTACGGGCGCCAAAGCCGTGGGTTACATTTTCAACAGTTAAAACACTCATGCATAACTCCTGTAATATAAGATTTTGTTGGATCAAAGATTTACTTATTTGCTATAACGATCATACAGGAGAAAGGCCAAGAATTCAAGGCTCTTTCGCTAGGAGAATAGCGGAAGAGTTATTTTTATGGCGAAAAAGTAATTTTTCGACTATTTTGATGGTTTCCTTGGTTTCTAAGGCGGGAGAGTAGCAGGTAAAATGTTTTTTTTCGAGAATTTATTACAAAAAGCGCAAGAACGACATAACGGTGTTAGAGCTAGGATTAAGCGGGGAGGTTTGCCGAAATGAACTTAAAACAAAAATTAATTGCGGCATTTTTGGGAACCGGTTTGACTGTTGTCTTGATTTTAAGCGGGTATTACCTTTTTGACACCATGCAAAAGGAGAAAAAAGATTTACAGGAATATCGTTCGGTACTTATGGAGCAATTCGATTATGATATAAAAAATCAGGTAGAGGTCGCCTATACGCTTGTTGATACCATTTATAAACAGCAGCAAAAAGGGCTGTTATCAGAAGCGGAGGCGAAAAAACGAGCTGCCGATATTGTTCGCGAACTTCGTTTTGCTGGTGGAAACTATTTTTGGATTGATACAGAGCAAGGCGTCAATATCGTTCTGTTAGGGCGTCCGGCAGAAGGCAAGAGTCGCTTTGATGATGTCGATAAGAAAGGTAATAAATTTATTCAAGACATCATTGCGAATGGGAAAAAAGCAGGCGGCGGCTATACGGATTACTGGTTTCCTAAACCCAATCAACAGGAAGCGCTGCAAAAACGCAGTTATAGCCTGCTATTTAAGCCCTATGGCTGGATCATTGGCACAGGAAACTGGATTGAAGATATTGATAAGCTTGTTGCTGCAAAAACTGCGGAATACAATCAGCAAATGATGCGAAATATTGTTGTGCTTGGCGGGGTCAGTGTCTTAAGTTTTGTTATTTTACTTTCCATGGCTCTGGCTATTAGTAAAAAGGTTGCCGACCCGATTATTGCCATTGAAAGAAATGTGGGTGAAATTGCTCGAGGAAATTTGAGTGTAGACGATATTGTTATGGAGCGGTCTGACGAGATTGGCGCTTTGGCAACCGCTTTTAATGCGATGAAAGCGAATTTAAATAATTTACTCAAAACCGTATCAGGGTCTTCCACTCAGGTGGCTATGGCCTCACAGCAACTTATGGAAAACTCCGATAAATCAGCCGAAGCATCCAATCAAGTAGCAGTGGCAATCACTGATGTAGTACAAGGGACGCAAGAGCAAGTAGAAGCTGTTAATCTGGTTTCTAATATTGTAGAAGGCTTTTCGACATCTATTAAACAGATTGCTTCGCAGTCCAATAATGCTTCCGATAAAGCCATAACCGCAGCAAATCGAGCTGATGCAGGACGTGATTCTATGGGGCGGGCCATTTCCCAAATGGGACAGATTGAAACAACAGTAGATCATTCCGCACAAGTAATCGGGCAGCTTGGCAATCGATCTAGTGAGATTGGCGAAATTATTGGCACCATTGTCGGCATTGCTGGTCAGACTAATTTGCTTGCTTTAAATGCGGCAATTGAAGCGGCACGAGCCGGAGAACAAGGCAAAGGCTTTGCCGTGGTAGCTGAAGAAGTTCGCAAGCTAGCTGAGCAGTCAGCAGAGGCGGCGAAAAAAATTACAGCTTTGATTGGTGAAGTGCAACACGATACTGGGAGAGCTGTTGAGGCTATGGAAAAAGGTCGTCAAGAAGTCAAACGCGGCTCTGAAGTTGTTCAAGAGGCCGAAACAGCTTTTGATGGCATTCGTCAGCTTGTTTTAGACGTATCAGGACAAATCAAAGAAATTGCCGCAGCGATTCAAACTATGGCGCAGGGAAGCCAAAAAATTGTTACATCAGTTCAAGCCATTGAATCTTTAAATAAGCAATCGGCGCAAAGGGCTCAGACCGTATCGGATGCGACAGAGGAACAATTAGCATCTATGCAGGAAATTGCCGCTTTCAGTCGTGAGTTAGCGCTCATGGCTGAGAAAATGGAAACGGTCATCAAGTCTTTCCGGGTATAACGGTTAGCTATAATGAAAATAGATCAGCGATAGACGAGAATTCTTAGCGAGTAAGAATCCGGCCTATCGCTTTTTCTTTTAAGGTGCGGAAACTTTTTTAGTCGCCTTCACATAAAATAAGGAAGAAGGCGAGTTATTGTAAAGGAGGCTTATTTTATGGAAGAACTATATCAAGATGATGAATTTCTTGCCGATTGCCAAGAAGACGCTGTGAGCCGCGAAGGTCGCTTTGTATTGGCTCATGCTTATGTTCCTTGGCAGTTTTATAAACGCGCCTATAAACCGGCGGAAGCCTTATGTAAAGGAACCTTATTTCCTGAGCTATTTGGCGTTTATCCAATTCCAAAGTAGCAATGGAGTCAAGACTGAGCGATTAAAAACGGAGGGGAGCCTGTTATGGAATGCGACCAAATGGCGTTATTGAAAAAGATCCAGGAAATACAATTTGTCGCCATTGAGCTTGCCTTATATTTAGATACTCATCCTTGCGACAAGGAAGCCCTTGACGACTATAATTGCGCCGTAGAGGTGGTAGAACGTTACCTAAATGAATATATGAATCAATTTGGATCACTCTTATGGTTAGGCCATCACGGCGTCGAAGGCAAATGGGATTGGGCCGACCAGCCCTGGCCCTGGCAAATGTAGAGGGGGAGAAACAATGTGGATTTATGAAAAGACAATGGAGCATCCCGTACGGGTCAGCCGTCCCGATGTCGCTTTTGCCAAGCTGGTGATTACCCAATACGGCGGCCCTGATGGGGAACTATCTGCCTCGCTGCGCTACTTAAATCAGCGCTATTCTATGCCGACAGGGGCAGCGAAAGCTATCCTTACGGATATTGGCACGGAAGAACTTGCCCATATGGAGATGATTGCTGGTCTTGTTTATAAACTGACCGATGGCGCTGACCCGAAGGATTTTCAAGAAGCTGGCTGGGACGGCCAATATGTACAGCATGACCATGGTCTTTTTTGGACCGACGCCAATGGCGTGCCCTGGACGGCAAAATACATTGCCTGCTTAGGCGATCCGATTACCGACTTAACGGAAGATATGGCAGCCGAGCAAAAGGCCCGTTCCACTTATGAACATTTGATTCATTCTACCTGCGATCCTTTAGTGAAAGATACGCTGCGCTTCTTGTGGGAAAGAGAAGTGGTCCACTTTCAGCGCTTTGGCGAAACACTGGATCGGGTGCAGCAATGGATGAATGAAAATAAGCATGCCTGGTGCGGCTGTGAAATGAAGAAATAGAAAATCGAGAAATTGAGTAATTTGAGAAGATGCGGAAGGCTTGTGGCGAGGAACCACAGGCCTTTTAATATTCATAAATCTCTTTGATTCTTTCTTTTCATAAATTTCAAATAGTTTTATTCTCAAAAGTGTGTACTTTACACTGCTCTTCTGTGGTATTTTATACTAAAGTAGTAGTAGATGAAATGCTAAGGGGGATGCGCTGTGAGTGAAATGGATAGCCGGATTCAGGAGATTTTAAAAAAGCGCGGCATTGCTGTAGGTAATGTGGATACTTTATTAGAATCAGATATTCCTGAACCGAAGGAAAGCACGAAAAAATTAATGGATATTTACTATAAACTCAAAGTAACGGCTGATATGGAGGCTGCTTACTGGTATAACCGCACTTGGTGGGAAAATGATGGTGAAATTCTTGAGGTAAGACGAGCCAAAGCAGTGGCGGCCTCATTAGCTCATATGACACCGACTATTCTGCCTTATGAAAAACTGGTTATGAATAAAACGAAGCATGTTCGCGGCGCCTTTCCTTTTCCTTGGGTTTGTGCTAGCTTTTTTAATGCCCAAGCAGAAGCACTCATGGAGGAAGTGGATGCACCAGCGGAGAGTGAAGCTGATTCCGTCAGCGTCGTTGGCTCTGGCGGCGGCAATGTAACGCAAAGTCAGGGAAATGTCATTTCGATTGCTAAGAAATTTGGCATGCGTAAAGAGGAAATTCCGGTTCTCGTAAAGACGGCAAAGCCTTGGAAAGGCATTTCCGTGGAAGAATTGAGTGATAAATATTCACAAATGACGCCAGGCTACAGTCAGTTTAAAGAGATTATGGACAGTGTCATCTGTATGTTTGACTCCTTTGCCATTCCCCAAGGACGAGAAGTCATGAATTATTATTTACCGCTGCAATATGGATTTGATCGCATTATGGAAATGTGCGATCAGAAAATTGCGGAACTCATGGGCGAAGCTGGCGAAGACGGCGATTTTGGCATGAGTCGGGGGTACTATTATGTAGCCATGAAAGAGATTACCAAAGGGCTGAGTACTTGGTGTGAAAACTATGCCCGACAGGCTCGGTATCTGGCATCGATTGAAACCGACGCGGCGCTTAGGCAAAACTATGAGAAAATTGATGAAGTGATGAGCAATATTGCTCATAAGAAACCGGCTTCGTTCTGGGAAGCGCTGCAATTGACTTTATGCTGTCATTTAGGCGTTGTTAACGAAGATCCGCAGTCAGGCCTGTCGATAGGACGGCTTGGTCAAGTACTTCAGCCCTTTTATGAAAAAGATATCATCGATCAAGTAATGGATCAGGAAGCAGTTATTGAACTCTTGGAGTTATACCGCATTAAGATTACTTGTATTGAATGTTTTGCTTCAGCTGGCGTATCTGGCGGTGTTTTATCAGGCAATACCTTTAATAACTTGTCGCTAGGCGGTCAGAATTATGATGGTCTCTCAGCAGTAACACCGCTGGAGTATTTGATTATTGAAGCAGGCATGCGCAATCAGACGCCGCAGCCGACGCTCAGTATTTTATATGACGAAAAGACACCGGAAGATTTCTTGATGAAAGCAGCGTCTTGTACGAAGCTGGGGCTTGGTTATCCCGCCTGGATGAACAACCAAACTGGTATGAATTTTATGCTGCGTAACTATGGACCGGAAGGAATGGATTTGCATGATGCCAGAGCCTGGTGTTTGGGCGGCTGTCTGGAATCGGCGCCAGGCTGTTTTTTACCGCTCGACTATAACGGCAAACGTACCATGATTCCTGGCGGCGCTTCACCGACTTGCGGTACAGGCGTTCACTTTATTGCGATGCCGAAGGTGCTAGAACTTGTTTTGACAAATGGTTTTGACCGTAGAACTGGCAAGCAAGTCTATCCGCCTCATAAGCAGTCGATTGATTCCTATGATGCAATGCTTGATCAATGGAAAGCGTATATGGAACTGACCACAGAGGTAGTCAATCGTTGTAATAACTTACAGATGGATATTTGGCGTAAATATAATATGCCGGTAGTGAATTCGCTTTTAAAACCGGACTGCTTTACGAAAGGAAGACATATTGGCACAATGGGAGCTCGCTATAATGCTTCGATTAATTTCGAATCCTGCGGGACGATCACCTTCATTAATTCCTTAGCCTCGCTGAAAGAGAATGTGTTTGATAAGCATCGTTTTACCTTAGCGGCAATGACTGAAGCGATGCTGCATAACTTTGGCTTTAAAACAGCTTATGATACAGGCGTATATTCACCGGATTACCGCGAGAATACGGCAGAGAGCGCTCAATTTGAACAGATTTTTGCGGCTTGTCTCAACGCTCCCAAGTATGGCAATGCCAATTCTTATGCTGACGAAATTTTTAAAGCCTATCATGACTATATGCATGCAATGACGCAGCGTTATCGCTCCTACTATGGCAAGCCTTTATATCTTTGCCAGATTTCTGTTTCGACACATGGGCCGCAGGGCTTTGTGACGTTAGCGACAGCAGATGGACGGCTAGCGGGGACGACCTATTCCGATGGTTCCGTGTCAGCGGCTGCCGGTACGGATCAAAATGGAATCTATGCAATCTTTGAATCCGCTACGGTTTATGACCATTCGCTTCATCAAAATTCGCAAATGAATTTAAAACTGCATCCTTCGGCGGTGCGTGGCGTAAGCGGCACGAGAAAATTGCTTGATGTCGTTCGCTCCTATATGCGAAAAGGCGGTTTTCATGTACAGTTTAATGTCGTAGATAGTGCGACCTTGCGTGATGCCCAAAAGGCGCCGGAGAAATATCGCGATCTCATGGTGAGGGTTGCCGGATTTACGCAATACTGGTGTGAAATTGGCAAACCAATTCAAGATGAAGTCATCTATCGGACGGAATATGACGAAGCATAATAATCTGTAGCGGAGGCGAATACTATGACTCATTATGACTGTAAGAATTATATTAACTTAGATTGTGAAAAGGGCATGTGCGCTATTAGTAAACAGTTTGTAGTAATTGACGGCGAAGGCAGCGAAGCTTGTCCTGACTTTAAGCCAGCGGAAAAATGCGGTAACTGCAAACATTTTAGTAATCCTGACGATTATGGCGTCGGGACCTGTACGGGCTTAGAAAAAGAACACTGGGCTTATGCAACTTGCGGCGCTTTTTCCTGCAGCGGCTATGCTGGTCGTTGAGGTTAGTTGATGGAAAAGAAAGGCTATTTATTTGATATACAAAGTTTTTCGGTTCATGATGGGCCAGGCTGCCGAACGAATGTGTTTTTTTCTGGCTGTCCGCTACAGTGTCGGTGGTGCGCCAATCCAGAAAGCTGGATTGTGAGACCTCATCTGTTGTTTGCCGAAGCGGTTTGTAAAGGGGATAAAGGCTGTCAGGCTTGCGCTGGCACTTGTCCGAACGAAGCGCTTACAGTGCAAGCAACAGGAATGCCTCGGCTTGACTGGGAGATTTGCCAGAACTGCACGACTTTTTCCTGCATAGAACTCTGTCCCAATAAGGCCTTAAAGCAGTGTGTTAAAACTTATACTGTGGCGGAATTGTTGCAGTTACTGCGCCGTGATTTTAACCATTGGGGACCAACAGGCGGTGTGACTTTTTCTGGCGGTGAGCCCTTGTTGCAAGCCGATTTTTTACTAGCGATCCTGGCAGGCTGTCGGCAGCATCAGATTCATACGGCGATCGAAACAAGCGCCTATGCGAAACAGTCGGTTTTTTTAGCAATATTAGAAAAAATTGATTTTGCTTTTATTGATGTAAAGCATATGGAGGAAGCGGCTCATCGCCAGGGAACTGGGGTTTCGAATCAGTTGATTTTAGACAATATTGCAGCTTTAAAGCCGTCAGGGTGGCAGGGGCGCCTCGTATTGCGCCAGCCAACGATTGCCGGATATAATGACAGTGTAGAAAATGCCCTTCACGTAATTGATTTTATGAAACAACATGATCTGTATGAAATTAACTTGCTGAAATTTCATCGCTTTGGCGCTACGAAGTGGCAGCAGTTAGGCAAGAATTACGAGTTTATGAATCATGGCGATGTAACCGAGGAAACTTTATACAACTTGCAAAATCTGTATCTCAATCACGATATAGCCTGCTATATTGGTGATGATACGCCTTTTTGAAGAGTGTTTATAAAGAAAAACGATGAGGAATTGCTGCTTGCGATTCCTCATCGTTTTTTATTATGATTAAGATAGAGAAACGAACGAGCGAGTGGGGGATACTCTGTGGAGTTAGTTAATACTTGTATTTATGAACATATTAAAGCGTATTTGCCGGTAATTGCTATTGTCCAATATAAAAAGGGACAATATATTCTTCGCTCTGAGGAAGATTTTAGAGAGATTTACTTTATTCTTGAGGGAACGGTTCGCGTGGAGTGTATTACGGAGTATGGCAAGAGTTTTCTTGTTGACGAGCTTTCGGAAAATGAGTTTGTCGGCAAGATCAGTTATATCTATGAACAGAATTTTTCCTGCGATATGAAAGCCGTCAGTTCGGTACGACTCTTAAGGCTTGACCAAGCAACCTTTGATAAGCTAAAAATGAATCCAGCATTTCTTAAGCTTTTTTTATATAAAACAAGTCATCGGATTTATATTATGTACAAAAAATTGATGATGAAGAATCTCTTTAGTTCGGAAGAATTATTTGCTTTCTATCTATTACAGAATGCCGAGACTGACCGCTTTCAATTTAAAAGCGTAATGGAGCTTTGTAATTTTTTCCCCATTAGTCGTAAAGGTTTATATAACGTGATGAATCGTTTGATTGCAAAAAAAATCATCAAGAAAGAGAAAAACTGTATTCGCATTCTTGATGAGGCTTATATTGAGAAGCTAGCTGTCCATGTTAAGGCCTTTAATCAGGAAAGTGAAAGTACGATTCGCCTTGAATGAGTAAATTTTCAAGATTTCTTTGTTTTATTGAACAGAGTTTGACGACTTACGCCTAATACTTTAGCCACTTGTGTTTTAGAGAGTCCTTTATCAAGGAGATTTTGAATAATTACGCTATCGATTACACTATTTAGTTCTTTGAGGTTTATTTGCAGTTGATCATCAATGAGATCTCGTTTTTGTAAAGCTTCTTTTTGTTTTGTTTCCGCAAATAAATATTTATATTGATCCCTGTCCTGCCAAATTAAATATTTCTCTACTGCTCCGGTTAATTCGCGGATATTGCCCCACCAATTATGGTTCAGAAGTATTTCTTCCAGCCCGCTTGCGAGCTGGATTTTTTCTAAGGGCTCGTTACGCCGCTTGGCTATAAAATGCTTAAATAAAAATAAAATATCTTCTTTGCGTTCATTGAGGCTGGGGAGATTTAAGGTAAAGGCATTGAGGCGGAAAAAAAGATCTTGGCGAAAATTTCCATGGTGGACTTCGGATGTCAAATTGCTGTTGCTTGCCGAAACAATACGGATATCTAAAGGAATTATATAATCAGATCCTAGTCGCATGACTTCTTTCGTATCCAGAACGCGCAGCAATTTTGACTGCAAATGTAACGACATACTGTTAATTTCATCAAGAAAGATCGTGCCTTGATGAGCTAGTTCAAATAGTCCTGCCTTGCCTTCTTTGCGAGCGCCCGTAAAGGCGCCGCTTACATAACCGAATAATTCGCTTTCCAGAATGTTTTCCGGCAGGGCGGCGCAGTTCACAGCAATAAAGGGGCCGTTACGGCGCGGACTTTCGTTATGAATACTCTGAGCAAATAGTTCTTTGCCTGTTCCGCTTTGGCCTTGAATTAAAACAGGAAAGTCATGACAGGCGATCGTTCTCGCTGTTGCAATTAGTTCCTTCATAGCTTTGTTTTGCGTAAGAATATCAGAAAATATATAGGCAGCTGTTAACCCTTTTTGGGTCAGCTTCATTCGGACTGTTTTCTCTAACGCTTGGATTTTGCTGACATCCTGAATTACGATGATATATTCTTTGGTTTTATTGGCGGGAAAAGAAGACAGACGGACAATTAAAGTATATTTGCCTCGTTCGATTACATGCTCTCTAGTTGGAAAGGTCATAGTCTGCAGGTTGAAATCAGGAAATAATTGCGTTAATGCAGGAATTTCTATCAACGAAAAGCCTAAATAATCGGCTGCTTTTTGGTTTGCATGGGCGATTTTTTTCTCGCTATTAATAAATAAGATGCCGTCTTCAATATTCGATAAAATGGCTTCTAGTACGGAAAGACGATAATTGTCGCGAAGATTTAGTTCAATCAAGTCTCGGGCATATTGGTAAATCGATAAAATGGTAGACGAGCTTGGCATAATGGACACGGTGGGAACAGAGCCATCAGTTAAGCGAGCTAGCAAGGCACTGCCAACGATAATGCCTGTGGGGTCAGCGGGGATTTTTTGTAAGAGAAGCGCTAGATCTTCTTTTCCTTGATAACGCAGAAGATGAATCTCTTTGTCGATTACTTCTTGACAGCAATCCTGGTCAAAGAGAATGCGCTCATTTAACAGGAGATAAATAGAGCGGTGGTGGTTTTGAATTTTACTCAGTGTGTAGATGATATCATTCGTGGAAATCGACAAATTGATAATGGGGATGGAATCAATTGCTCGGCATAAATCAAAATACGTTCCGCCACTCGTAATAATTACTTGAACGCCGCTGTCAACTAAGGCTTTGCCTTGGCTGATAATATCTTCAAAGCGTAATGCTTCGATAAGAATTTCATCTTCTTGGCCCGGCAAATTTGCCAGGGATTTTTTTACGAGTTGCGTAACTGTGTCGCTGGCTGTTAAAAAAGCGATTTTTCGCATTAAGCTTCCTTTCTATTCCAAAAGTATTTGTCATAATTATTTATAAATGTAGCTTGAATTTGTGGGAAAGTAAAGCAGTTGCTAAAGAAAAAAATCAAATATTGTCACGGCATTTAATCGTGTATCAGAGCAATCCCCTCAACTTCTGACTATCAGAATGAAGTGAGGGGATTAATTTATGTAAAAATGCGTAAAGAAATTTTTACGAATGGAGTTGACTGCTTTTTAGGATGGGTGGCGAAAGTGTGCGTAAAATCTGATTTTTTTGTGATTGCTGGAATTTGGCATAGTTATTGCAAAAATATAAATTCGTTAGAGCGATGAGGTATTCCCTAGCATCACTTAGTATGCAGATGTTTGAGGAATGCCCAACACATACGCTGGTATGTGAATTAAAAAGAAAAGGATGTTTGATTAATGAGCAATGGCGTATTAGCAGGAATTCGAGTCTTGGATTTTACTCAGTTTTTATCAGGACCTTATTGCGGCATGTTTTTAGCTGATATGGGCGCTGATGTAATTAAAGTAGAAAATCTAGTGACAAAAGGTGAGTTTGTCAGAAATGCCCGACCAAAAGAGCAGAAAACCGGGCGCAGTATGTATTTTCAGAACTTAAACCGGAATAAGCGCGGTGTCAGTCTCAATCTAAAAACCGAAGAAGGAAAGAAGATTTTTGCGGAACTGATTAAGGGTGCTGATGTGTTGATTGAAAATATGAAACCAGGCGTTATTGGTAAACTCGGTTTTAGCTATGAAGCCTGTAAAGCTTTAAATCCAAAAATTATTGTTGCGTCTATTTCTGGTTTCGGTCAGTACGGGCCTTATTCGAATCGTCCCGGTTATGATTTAATTGCGCAAGCTATGGGCGGATCTATGAGCATTACAGGCTGGCCGGGAGAAGAACCAACACGGGCTGGTATGGCTATCGGCGATATGATGGCTGGCATGAATGCGGCGATTGGAATTTTGGGTTCGATTATCAAACGTCAGAAAACGGGAATGGGTCAGCATATTGATGTGGCCTTAGTGGATAGTATTGTTTCCGGCTTGGAAGCCAAAGCCATGCAGTATGTCTATGAAGGTAAAGCGCCTGAAAAGACAGGCAATAAATATATTTCTTCGGCGCCCTATGATTCATTCCGGGCGAAAGACGCTGATTTTGTGATTGCCAGTGGTACGGATAAGCATTTCGTTGCTTTGTCAGAAGCGATGGGACTATCGGAACTAGCGAATGATCCCTTATATATTGATACAGAAGCCAGAAAGAAAAATGCCGACTCGCTAAAAGCAATTATTAACAAATGGGCCAGTGATAAAACGGCGAATGAGTGTGTGGATATTATTCTTGGCGTAGATGTTCCGGCAGGTCCGATCTATGATATCAAAGATGTTTACGAAGACAAAAATATTAGCGAAGTGCGGCAGATGTTCGTCAAGGTAAATCACGCGGCGGCAGGCGAACTGACTGTACTGGGCAACCCGATTAAGATGAGCGAATATCCTTGCGAATATAAACAGGCGGCGCCTGATTTGGGCGAACATAATACCGAGATTTTGCTTGAAGCTGGTTTTAGTCAAGAACAAATTGCTGCTTTTAAAAAGGATGGAGTCATTAATTAATTGGGAGATGAATTTATGAGCCGGAAGATCAGGATTGTGGAAGCTTGTCCGCGCGACGGTTGGCAAAATCATAAAACAATGATTCCGCTAGCAACAAAAATTGAATATGTGAAAAAAATGATTGATTATGGCGCCCGGAGTTTTGATGTCACTTCTTTCGTGAATGCAAAGCGAGTGCCGCAAATGGCCGGGGCGGCTGAACTATTACAAAGTCTGCAGTCATATGGCGCTGAGAATAATTTAGAGCTTGAATTGATGGCGCTTGTTTTGAATAAACGCGGCGTAGAAGATGCGATTGCAGCTGGGGCCAAAACGATTCAGTTCGTATTGTCAGCTAGCGAAGAACACAATATGAGAAATTCACGCTGTTCTATTGCAGAATCGTTAGCAGCGTTTAAAGAAATGGCAAGTGAAGTACAAGACGTAAAAATTACCCTGGCGCTAGCTTGTGCCTTGGGATCTTCTTTTGGGGATGAGGTGCCTGTAGAGCGGCTTATCAATTTATGCCAAACTGCTTTTTCACTTGGTGTTAAAAATATTGGATTAGCTGATACGGCCGGAATTAGCAGCCCCGCTCATACACGCGCTGTGCTGCAGCAGTTGAAGCAGAAATTTACAACTTTAGAAGCTTTTTCAATGCATTTGCATGATTCGCGCGGTATGGGACTTATCAATGCCTTCGTTGCTGTTGAAGCCGGAATTACTTCCCTAGATGCTTCCTTAGGCGGCATGGGCGGCTGTCCTTTTGTGCCGCGAGCTAAAGGAAATATTGCCACAGAGGATCTGGTCAACATGCTGCATTCGCTTGGCTATGAAACAGGCTATGACCTAGATAAGGTGATTGCTACTGCCCTGGAAATGGGAGAAGCAATTGACGCGGAAATCAATACGTGCCTTACCAAAGTAGGCGTATGTAAAGGAGAGGAAACAAGATGAAAGAATTGCTAACAGGAGATGAGGCCGTAGCTAGAGGCGCCTATGAAGCAGGGGTGGTTTTTGCTTCTGCTTATCCCGGTACTCCCAGTACGGAAATTCTCGAAAATGTAAGTTTGTATCAGGAGATTTACTCAGAGTGGGCGCCTAATGAGAAAGTCGCTATGGAAGCGGGGATTGGAGCTGCCATTGCCGGGGTTCGCTCACTAGTCGCTATGAAGCATGTCGGTGTTAATGTAGCATCAGATCCGTTATTTACTTATAGTTATCTTGGGGTGAACGGCGGCTTTGTTTTTATATCAGCTGATGATCCGGGCATGCATTCTTCCCAGAACGAGCAGGATAACCGCAATTATGCCAAATTCGCCAAAATTGCTATGTTTGAGCCGTCCGACTCCCAGGAATCGAAAGATATGATAAAAGAAGCGTATCGCGTTAGTGAGGAATATGGCGTAGCTGTTATGTTTCGCATGACAACTCGTGTCTGCCATTCTAAAAGTTTAGTGGAATTAGGGGAAAGGACGGAAGTGCCTGTAGTTCCTTATGTGAAGAATCGCGAAAAAATGGATCCTGTTCCGGCTATTTCCAAGAAATTGCGTATTGGTATGGTCGATCGCGATAAACGACTGAAAGAGTATACCGAAACAACACCGCTTAATTTTGAAGAATGGAATACGGACGAAATTGGCGTGGTAGCAGCTGGCGTTGCCTATAATTATGCGAAGGAAGTGTTTGGCAATAAAGCTTCTTATTTGAAACTAGGCTTTACTTGCCCGCTGCCCCTGGAAAAAATCCGTAGTTTCCGTCAAAAAGTGAAGAAATTATATATCATTGAAGAGCTTGATCCTTTTATGGAAGAGCAGATTAAAGCAGCTGGTATTGACTGTATTGGCAAAGAAGTGATTCCGGATATTGATGAACTCAATCCAGATATTATTGCTAAGGCTGTGTTTAATCAGACCGTAGAAGCTCTGGAGGTACCAGGAAATTTAACGACAGATCGTCCGCCGGCTCTTTGCGCTGGCTGTCCTCATCGCGGCTTTTTTTATGAGTTGAAGCAGCGAAAAGATACTGTTATGGTCGGTGATATTGGCTGTTATGCGCTTGGCGGCTCTGAACCGCTCAATGCGAAAGATATGGCTTTGTGTATGGGCAGTGCCTTTTCCGTTGCGCACGGAATGCAGAAAGCCTTTGAGAAAAGCGGTCAGAAGAAGAAGATTGTCAGTGTCATGGGCGATTCGACTTTTTTCCATACAGGCATTAATGCGCTGACCGAAGTGGCCTATAATAAGTCTTCGGTGATCTGTGCGATTTTAGATAACCGAATTACTGGTATGACTGGTCATCAGGAGAATCCTGGTACTGGCTATACTCTTTCAGGTGAGGTAACCGAAGTTCTTAACATTGAAGCTGTCGTCCGTTCGCTAGGGATTAAGCAGGTTAGAACAGTAAATCCCTTAGAGTTAGCTGATATGAAAGCGGCTTTTGACTGGGCTTACAGTATAGAGACAGAACCAACTGTTATTATTACGAAATGGCCTTGTATTTTGAAAAAATTCTCGAAAGAAGATAAAGCAGAGTTTGATCTTGATAGGACGCCTTGCATGGTAAATGCAGAGAAGTGTATTGGCTGCAAAAAATGTTTATCCACAGGCTGTCCGGCGCTGCGGTTCAATGGGGCCGCGAAGAAAGTTGCCATTAGTGAGGCCGATTGTACAGGCTGCCGGATTTGCAGCCAGGTTTGTCCGGTAAAAGCTATTGAAAGGAAGGGGAAATAATCCATGTCTGACGTAAAGAATGTATTGTTTGTCGGCGTTGGCGGACAAGGCGCAATTCTAGCTAGTAAAATTCTTACTATGGGATTAATCGAAAATGGTTACGATGTGAAAATGTCAGAAGTTCATGGCATGAGTCAGCGTGGCGGCAGTGTTAGCACGCAAGTACGTTTCGGCAAAAAAGTATATTCGCCGATTATTGGCCAGGGCAGTGCTGACGTACTCGTTGCTTTTGAAGAAATGGAAGCCGCACGATATGCCAAGTTTTTGAAAAAAGATGGCAAGATTGTTGTAAATACCTATCAGATTCCTTCTATGCCAGTTCTGGCAGGAAAAACTATGTATCCAGACGGAATTATTGCAGCTCTGAGCGGTAAGGCGTCTACTTTGGCAATTAATGCTGCCAAGTTGGCAATTGAAGCAGGCAATCCGAAGAGCGCTAATGTGGTGCTGCTAGGCGCCTTGGTTAAAGCTTTGAAGATGGAAGATATTGATTGGCGGGCGATTATTACTAAAGCAGTAAAACCGCAGTTTGTTGCAGTAAATGTCAAAGCTTTTGAAATTGGCTTAGCCAGTTTGTAAAGTGAAAGGAGTAAGTTATGGATTTTGCTGTTATTTCGCTAGTTTTTCTCGTGCTAACGATTTTAATCGGTCTAAAAACCAGGCAAAATGTAGGGCTTATTGCGCTGATGGCGGCATATATTTTATGCCGTCTCAGCGGGACTCCTGAAGTAGATATGATCAAAGGTTTTAATACAGGTTTGTTTTTGATGCTCCTTGGTGTAATGATTTTATTCGGTGTGGCTCAAGTGAATGGAACAATGGAGCTGATCGCTAAAAAAATCATTGCTTTAACTGGATCTAAAACACACTTGATTCCTTTTGTCATTTATTTTGTGAGTATTCTGATTTCATCTGTGGGCCCGGGTGCTTTAGCTGGTTTGATTCTAATGAGTGTCTTTTCTATGTCGCTGGCCAAAGAAATGAAGGTCTCGCCGCTGTTGTTAGGAGCGATGGGCTTTTTCGGTACGAATGTAGGCGGCGTTTGTCCTGTTGCTGTAAATGGGATTATTCTTGATACTCTAGCCCGTGAAGCTGGACAGGGGGCATTAAGCGCCTCAGTGATGATTAGTGAATTTGTTTCTGTTACGATTTTAGTTACTTTGCTCTATTTTTATTATGGCGGTCATAAAATTAATGTCGCTTCACCTTTTAAACTTAAAGAACTGCCTGCTTTTAATAAAAAGCAAAGTGTCACTCTCTTGGGAATTCTCTTAATGGTTTTCTTTGTGTTTGCCTTTAAAGCCAATGTCGGATTAATTTCCTTTGTGATTGCCACCTTATTGCTGTTAATTCATACTGCTGATTCGAAGGAAGTTCTAGGGACTGTTGGTTGGAACACGATTATATTGATTACTGGCTTTGGTGTATTGATGAAGATTATCATTAGTCTTGGCGGCATTGCTCTGTTAGCTAAAGGTCTAAGCGCTTTTATGAATTCCTTTACTGCGCCAGCCTTTGTATCACTGACTAGCAGTCTATTATCACTATTTTGCAGTGTATCTGGTGTTGTACTGCCTACTGTAGCGACTATGATTCCTGACATTATCAAAGCATTAGGGACTGGATCTTATCCCGAAATGATGGCAGCCATGTCGGTTGGCGCCCATATTTCAGGTATTTCGCCGTTTACAGGTGGGGCGATTCTTCTATCCGCCTATGAAACTATTTTGCATGAAAGCGCCCAGGCTAGAGAAGAGTTTTACCAAGGCTTAATGAAGATTGCTGGTGCCGCGATGCTTTTGGCTGCTGTAGTCGCGCTTACTGGTATCTTTAGAGTTATGTAAGGATTTATAAAAATATTGTTTGTTTCGGTTTTGCTAAGACGAAAGGCTCCCCATCATGTTATTACATGGGGGGCCTTTTACTTTTTGTATAGGGGAATTTTCGTGATGTAAGTACGATTTGCCTTGAATGAGCTATCTTTTATTTGAATTTTATGAAATGCCATAGGAGATAGCAGATAAAATGCTATAATAATTGTCAGATGAAGTGAAAGCGAGGAAGTTATGTGAGAAATCAACCGGAAGCGATTCCATGGTATCGTGATTATCGATGGATTATTGTCGCGATTATGTTGTTAGGATCTGTAGTCAATTATTTGGATCGGGTAAATTTAAGTATTGCCAATACGACAATTTCGCGGGAATTTGGCTTAGATCCGATTCAAATGGGCTTGCTGTTATCGGCGTTTATGTGGCCCTATTCGCTGGCCAATTTGCCAGCAGGCTGGTTTATCGATAAATTTGGTACTCATAAAATCTTTTTAGGCGCTATTGGAATCTGGTCACTAGCGACGATTGCCGGTGGCTTCGTGCTAGGTTTTACATCTATGTATATTACCAGAGTTCTGTTGGGAATTGCGGAAGCGCCCTTTTTCATTATTGGCGGGCAGATTACGCAACGGTACTTTGCCGAAAAGGATCGCGGTATGGCTTCTTCCGTCATTAATTTAGGACCAAAGATTGCTAATGGTTTTGCGCCGCCGCTGCTTACCTTTCTTATGATTTATCTTGGCTGGCGCGGCATGTTTATCTGTCTTGGCTTGATGGGCCTTGCGGTACTTGCTTTGTGGCTAAAGTTTTATCGTAAGGATGATCTGGAATTTGTCGTAAAAGGAGCTGTTGAGGTTACTAACAGCAAAGTAAAGCCTAATTTTTGGAAACTGTTCAATCATCCGACGTCTTGGTGGTTTAATATTGGCAATGCCGGTACGTCTTATGTATTTTGGCTTTACTTTACCTGGCTGCCTACGTATTTAACAACACAGCGTCATATGTCGCTGACAACGGCAGGCTGGGTTTCAGCCATTCCCTTTATTGCCGGAGTTATTGCCGTACCGATTGGCGGCTATATTTCGGACTATCTTATTAAGCGTGGTATGGATGTGATTAAGGCGCGAATGGTTCCGGCTGTAGGGGGCTGTATTTTAGCGGCTGTCGCTGTTATTCCGGTCAACTACGTACAGGATACAACGATTGCCATTGCGCTCATTACCGTGAGTCTGTTTGCTGGGGCGTTACGGGTTGGCGTTCTGTGGGCTTTAGTGGGAGATTTGGCACCGGCAGAAGCTGTAGGAACGTTTGGCGGGATTCAAAACTTTGCCAGTTTTGTCGGTGGTACGTTGGCGCCGATTTGTACAGGCTATATTTTGCAGGCGACAGGTTCCTATGACATGGTTTTTGTGGTGAGTGGTATTCTTTGCCTCTTCGGGGCTATTAGTTATGCCCTTGTGCGGCGGCCTATCACGAGTGAAGAAGTCTTAGAAAAAAAGTGCGCTTAAAAAAGTGCTCTTAAAAATGTAAACTGTCGCACTAAAATGCTTTCTTATAGGAAAGCTGCTTTTAGTGCGACAGTTTTTTTAGTGGGAGGATTCTTCTTTGATTTTTTGTGCGGCAGAAACTTTTAGGACTGTAAAGTAGACCCAACAGGCGTTGATCAGCATGAGTAGGCTGGTGACAAAGAAGACGGAGCGAATTCCGAGAAAAGCGGCAGTCTGGCCGCCTAGTACAGAACCACTGAACATTCCTAAAAATTGTGCCGATTGATTATAGCCGAAAATCCGTCCGGTTACTTGATCAGGCGTTGTTCGTTTAATGAGAGTGTTGACAGAAGGCAGTAAAGCCGCTGTTGCTAAGCCTAACAGAAAGCGCAGACCGAGAAGCTGCCACTCATTTTTTACAAATGCCTGAGGAATAAAGAGAATACTGGCAATAAATAAAGCAGCAGTCATTACTTTTTCCGGCCCGATTTTATCAGAAAGTTTGCCAAGGCGAGGAGCGGAAATCATGCTTGCCAGCCCGGAAGCTGCAAAAACTAAACCAGAAATTAAGGCTACATGATCGGTTTCCAACATGAGCTGTTTGATATAGACCGTGATGATGGGTTCGATGGAAAATAAGGCGGCGCTTAAGAGATAGGTAGTTAAAAACATGGATAACAGCAATTTTCTTTGTGGAATCATTTGCCAAACTTGCTTTGTCGTGAAGATTTTTTTATCGCCTAAAGTGAAGTTTTCTTTTACAAAGCAAAGTGTTAGGGCAAAAGCGATAAGGAGTAAAACGCTTGTTGATAAAAATACGCTTCTTACGCCGAGAAACTCTGCTAGAAATCCGCCAATGAGCGGGCCTAAGAGTGAGCCGCCAACCATGCCTGTAGACAAGGTGCCTAAAGCCCAACCAGCTCGATCTCGCGGTGTTTGCGTAGCAATCAAGGTAATTGCGCCGGAGTTGAAGCCGGAAATCGTCCCCATGAGTAACCGCAAGCCGACTAATTGATATACTGAAGTGACAAAGCTCATGAAAAATAATACAATCGCCATTCCGAGACTGGCCCTAAGCAGCATAGCTTTTCGGCCAAAACGGTCAGCTGCTTGCCCCCACAGTGGCGAAACGAGCGCCATCATCATTCCCGTAATGCCAAAGGCAAGGCCTGACCACATTTCGATGCTTTCCAGATCAGAGACTCCCAAGTGTTCCACATAAAGCGGTAAGATAGGAGCAATCTGACTTAGGGCTGAGGCGGTAGCGAAAGCGCCGATCCAACAGATGAACAAATTTCTTTTCCACATTTCCATAAACAGGCCTCCGCTTATCGGTTTTCTTTGAGAGCTTCAATACCGCAAAGAAAAGTAGCAATCATTTGCTCATAACTGTCTTCTTTATTTGCTTTTTGAATAAACCAACCAGCCGCTTCTAGGGAAAGAAAACCGTGCATGACGCTGCGCAGGCCCCGTAAGGCATGGGTTGTATTGTCTTCGTCTAGGTTATAGCCGTTCAGTACGGTTCGAATCACTGACATTAAATCCTGCAGCGCTTGCTGCAGATCTTTATTTTCCCGATTGGGTGTTGCGACAATGGCGCTGTATAAGCCAGGACGCTCATGAGCAAAGGTGCGATATTCGCGAGCAATTGCTTTAATGGCGTCGTGTTTTGCTTTGCCAATAGCGGCTTGGCTGATTCTTTGTTGCATTTCTCTTACGGCAAAGATAGAAAGGCTTTGTTTGAGATGGGCCAGACTATCAATATGATTATAAAGCGAGGGTTTTTGAACACCAAGTTTTGCAGCTACAGCTGTTAGTGTTACTGTTTCTAATCCGGTATGATCCGCTATTGCAGCGGCAGTTTCAATAATAATTTGAAAGGTAAGGCCGACAGGGGCTCCCATGGAGATCACTACTTTCTCTAATGATTTAAAACTAACTACTATAGTTATAAGACTAATCTTGTTAGTTGTCAAATTATAATAGTAAAAAATAAAAGTTTTCAGCGCGATTTATAAAAAAACTTCTAGCACGTTTATGCTAGAAGGTATGGGTATATTCGATTTCGGTTTTGCGAATGGGAATATCGAAGGTAATTGTTTGAGCAACTGTGTACTTTAGGGAAAGGCGATCTTGCGGCGTTAAAGCTTGGATGAAGGCGATTTGAAAGCCTCTTAGACTATTATCATAACCGCCAAGACTTGCTTTCCCTTCTGGTACGGCCTTATCTTGAATTTCGCCGCCAAGTATTTTTATCGCCTGATATTCTGTGGGCTGATAGTTGATTCCTACTAGGATTCCCTGGTTTTGATCAGGGGCGGAAGAACGGACATATTCAGCCAAATACTCTGCTTTTCCATGGGGTGAATTCACGCTAAAGCCGGTAAATGTTGTGGCTTTTTCCAGATGAGGGATGTGAAGGGCGCTGGCCATGAAGCGAGTAGAACCAGCAAAGTAGGCGATTTCGCCGCCGGAAATCATATGATTAGCACGATCGGCGAATAAGTCTGAATCTAACTTGCCGAAGGTGGCATGGTATTGAATGTGGCCTGTCGTTGTACGCCAGTCGATTCCTTTAAACATGCCAAAGCCGGCATTCGAGCTATTGTCAAACATCGCGCCGTAAGCCCCTAAGTAAGTATCTTGGCTGCCAATTTTCAATAGCATATTCTTGTTGTTAATCAATAAGCCATACTGATCTAGACTGCTGTTATTTTCCTTGGTGGCAGAGCCAGCGTAAGATTGATGGCCAAAGCGGAAAAAAATCTCGGTTTGTTCTGAAAGGGCTTGGTGAAAATTTAGCCGCAAGGTTCTCTCTGTATCGCTGATATCAGCTACGTCAGAGCGATGATAACGGATGGTTTCATATTTTAGAGTGGTTTCCCCGTCAATTGTAAGGGGGGCGGCAGTTACTGGGGAAGTGGCGGCAGCTAATAGAAAAGCGGTTAGAAGCATTGGGCGTAGGGCGGCATGGGCCATGCGATACATCCTTTCAGAAAAAAATTATTGGCATTTCTTATTCGCGCTTTCCGACAAAAGTCCTGTAATTTTTTCTGGTAAAATAATAAAAGAATTGTTTGGTATTTTTTTCCTGTTTATGACTTGGCAATTCTCGGTGAAATGGTGTACAATCTATAGAGTTGAGAAAGATATTCGCCAAGTAGTTTGTGTGATGAATATGGGAGGAACGAAAGTGAGCGAGAAAGACTCGAAAGATATCCGCTGCGAAGCAGCCGATGAAACAGCCGAAGCCTTGCATCAGGTGATAGAAGAGGCTCAGCGTCAGGAGAAAAAGTTAGCAGAGCGTTTATGGCGCGCGGTGAGTGGACCGGAAGAACTCACGAGTTACTTAGGATATTTGACCAAGGATGAATTGACGGAAATACGGATAAATTTAAAGGTTAAGAATGCTAGCAACTTGAAGAAACAGGAGCTTGCCGATTTACTTGTTATGGCGATTCCAGCGGGCGTTGCTGAGGCAGCGACGCTGATTTTTGATGAAGAGCGGTGGCGGTGGTTTAAACGATTTGCCACGCAAGAAGTAAACTTCTATACCACGAAAATACGACTTGACTTTATTCGATATTTTAAAAGCTATGGCTTTTTAGGCACTGGTACTTGTGATGAGAAGACGATTTTTTGGATTCCTACTGGTGTGAAGCAGGCTTTTCAGTCTTTAAATGAAGGCAAGCTTTATGAAATGATCAGACAGAATACTGAGTGGATTTATGCTACACAAGGTTTACTTTATTATTATGGTTTGTTGGAAAAAGATCAGCTTGTAGCATTAGTAGAGGAAAAGGGAATTGCGGCGAAAGCGGATATTTCTCGTTACTTAGCGGTCATTGCTGAAGCTGCGGCTTGCTATGGTCAAATTGTAATTGATAAAGAGGTTTATGCCGATTATCGTGTAAAAGATCGGGCCTATATTCTAGGAGAACAGAAAAGTCGTGCTGAACTTCCTTACTGCTCCTTTTTAAAGCAGCAATTTGTGAAGGCTGGTAAACCCGGTTTTGTTGATAAAAACTCTGCTTCAGAGAATTTCCTGCGGTTTATGAAAGAGTGCTATTCGCTCAATCGGGAAGAGGCGGCGGCATTAGCCGAAGATTGTTTTTATATTATCAACAATAGTAAAGGCAGTGGCGATCTCTTAGCTTACTTGTCAAAAGGGTATGAGTTTCCTAGTGAATCTTTTCAAGATACCTTGCTTCCCTATGTGGCAGCGCTTCATAATCAGACGCGCATGTGGGTGTTGAAGGGGTATAAACCGGTAGAACTTGTGGAGGATGAATCGGCGAAATTGCAGCCTTGTCAGGAACTGAGCAGCATGAGTGAAGTGGCGCCAGTGAAGGTAGGCCGCAATGATCCTTGCCCTTGTAATAGTGGGAAAAAATACAAAAAGTGCTGCGGCAAATAGCTGCAAAAAGCCCAGTTTTTCTATTTATAGAGAGCTGGGCATACTTGTAGTTCTAGTCGGATTTGTTTGACTTTTTTGCAAACAAGTGATATAAATAAGTTACATTAACTGTTATTTCATAATTGCATAAGATTGAAATAGGTGCCCATAGGGCTTAATAGGGAAGTCCGGTGCAAGGCCGGCGCGGTCCCGCCACTGTAATGGGAAGCGAAACCAGAAAATGCCACTGAGACGATTGTCTTGGGAAGGTTTGGATGAGCGATGATCCAGAGTCAGGAGAACTGCCTGTTTAACAATCACCGTTTTAACCCACGAGCGATGGGGAGGGGATTAAAGAGTTCGATCTTTTTTTTCCTGGCCAAAAGCCAGGATTTTTGATTTCAGCGCTCTTTTGAAATAAGACCTTTCTTGCTTTAAGAAAGGTTTTTTTATGACCTATTTTTAATTTATGGAGGTTTTTGCAATGGCAGGTATTTTTTATGGTGTGGGCGTAGGCCCTGGAGATCCGGAGCTTCTTACATTAAAAGCGATTAATTTGATTAAGTCGGCTGATATTATTATTGCGCCAAAAACGGAGAAGAAAGAAGGCAGTGTGGCGCTTACAATTGCTAAACCTTATATTAAGGACACGGCTGAAATTGCAACTCTTGTATTTCCTATGGTTTCCGACCAAATTCAATTGAATGATGCCTGGGCTAGTAATAAGGAAACGATCGTGAACTATTTAGATGAAGGAAAGACGGTTGTTTTTTTAACTTTGGGCGATCCTATGTTCTACAGTACTTATATTTATGTATACAGACTGTTAAAAGACTGTGGCCATCCCATTGAAACGATTCCTGGCATTACGGCTTTCTGCGCCATTGGCAGCAAATTAGGTTATCCTATCGTCGAAGGGGACGATGTACTGAATATTATTCCAGCTACGATGGAAGAAGAAAAAATGGAACAGGCTTTCGCTACAGCCGATAATGTAGTGCTTATGAAAGTTTATAAAAATTTCCCGCAAGTTTTGGAAAAATTAAAACGTCATGGCTTGGCCAAACAAGCAGTCATGATCAGCCGCTGCGGCCTAGACGGCGAACAAGTGGTACATAACTTGTCTGATCTGAATGATGATCATAAACTGAACTATTTATCAACCATTGTAGCAAGACGAGGCTAATCGCTTCCTGCATCTAACGGAGCAGCGAAAGGAAGAGACTGCAATGAAAAAGTATATGTTTTTGCTGGCACTCCTTTGTGGCGTGGCAGCACTTTTCTTTGCCGGCTGTGGTGCGCAAAAATCTGCCGATCAAGGGAAAGATGGGAATTATTTAACCATACAAGACAATGCTGGACGCACAGTTACTTTAACGAAAAAACCGGAAAAAGTCGTAGTGCTTTCTACCTCTTTTTTAGATCTATTGTATTCTGTCGATGGGAAAGCCGCAGGCAGGCCTAGTTCTAAAACGGAATCGGTGCCAGAGGCTGCTGCTTCTGTGCCGGAAGTCGGCTTTGTCTATAATGTGAATTTAGAAAAAGTAATGGCGTTGCAACCGGATCTAGTTATTGCCGTGCAGGGAATGCATGAAAAGCTTTTGCCAACGCTAGAAAGTAATCACATTCCGGTTTTGCTTTTGAAATATAAGACGTTAGAAGATACGCTGACAACGATTACTTTACTTGGTAAGATTGTCGGGACGGAGAGCAAAGCTTCTCAATTAGTGCAATCCATTCAAGACAAAATCAGCGCCATAAAAGCAAAAGTGCCGCAGGGACCGCCGTTGAAGGTGGCGATTTTGCATGCTACGTCGAAAAGTGTAACAGTCGAGCTTGATAATACGATTGCTGGCAGTATAGCGAAACGTCTGGGCCTTGTCAATGTTGCTTCAGGAACGACGGCGCCTGATAAAGACAGTGATAATGTGCCTTATAGTTTAGAAAAACTGGTGGATTCCAATCCTGATATGGTTTTTGTGGTCACCATGGGCAATGCCGCGGAAATTGGCGCAAGGATGAAAAGCGATGTAGAAAGTAATCCAGCTTGGAGTACTCTCTCTGCTGTGAAAAACCAGAAGGTTTACTTTTTGCCGTCTGATTTGTTTTTGCTCAATCCTGGTCTAAAGATTCCTGATGCTGTAGAATATATGGCTAAAATCGTCTATCCTGAGGTGTATGGCCGTGTTCAATAAACAAAACTTTTCTGCTGGCGATGGTCGACTTGGGCGTCGCGTACTTGTTTTAGCTTTGCTTGTTTTGGCTTTTGCCGCTTCCTTTGTCTATAGTTTAGCTACAGGCGCTGTAACAATTTCCTGGCAGGAAATTGTTACAACGCTTTTTTCGCAAGGGGCGGGAAATCCGATTATTTTTAATATTCGATTGCCGCGCACACTTGTAGGAGCTTTAGTGGGACTGAATCTAGCCTTATCTGGGGCTATTTTGCAGTCGATCATGAAAAGTCCTTTGGCAGATCCCCACATTATTGGCGTTTCCTCTGGGGCTGGCCTTGCTGGTATTTTAATTTTGATTTTATTTCCTCACTGGGAGTATTTACTCACGCCAGTAGCTTTTTGCGGTGCTATGGCGGCGACGATGGCAATTTATATTTTGGCCTGGAAAGGCGGCATTCGTCCGGTACGGATTATTTTAGCGGGTGTAGCTGTTTCGGCTTTTCTGGGAGCAGGCATTGCTGGTTTATTAGTCTTCTTTAGTGATCGGGTTCATGGCGCTCTCATGTGGATGGTTGGCGGGCTATCGGCAAGAAGCTGGCCCCATTTTTATGCCATGCTGCCTTACACGGTACTTGGCTCTCTCGTGGCTTTTTTCAGTACACGTAGCTTAAATGTATTAGAACTTGGCGATGAAGTGGCTGCTGGTTTGGGACTTGCTGTCGAGAGAACGCGTCTCTTACTCACTGCTGTGGCCGCGCTGCTAGCGGCTAGCGCTGTCAGTGTAGCTGGGTTGCTTGGCTTTGTGGGCCTGGTAGTGCCGCACGCAGCAAGACTGCTTATTGGTTCTGATTATCGTTATGTGCTGCCTGCTTCCGCGTTACTAGGTGCGGCGGTTGTGACTTTTAGCGATACAATGGCCCGAACGGTTTTTGCGCCAGTGGAACTGCCTGTGGGCATTATTATGGCTTTTGCTGGCGCTCCCTTTTTCCTCTATCTATTAAGGAGGGAACCGTAATGCTTATAGCGCAGAATGTAACCGTTCAGTTTGGCGCGAAACTTTTGTTCCAGGATTTATCTTTGAGGATTCAAGAAGGTACGATCGTTTCGATTATTGGGCCAAATGGGTCTGGCAAGAGTACCTTTTTAAAAACCTTATCGCGTGCTTTAAAACCGCAGCAGGGAAAAATTCTGCTTGATGGCAAGGAGCTTTATGCTGTTTCGGCAGCAGAGTTGGCCCGAATTATGGCTGTATTGCCGCAGACGCCGAGTGCTCCCAGTGATTTGACAGTGCGTGATTTAATTAGTTATGGTCGCTTTCCTCATCAACGTTGGTGGAAAAATACGCAAAAAGAAGATGCATCTTTTATTGAATGGGCGATCGAAACAACGCAGCTGACAAAGTTAGCTGACCGGATTGTGGCAACTCTTTCGGGCGGTGAACGTCAGAGAGTTTGGTTGGCGATGGCTTTAGCCCAAAAACCACGTCTCTTGCTGCTTGATGAACCGACAACGTATCTTGATATTTCTCATCAGTTAGAAATTCTCGAACTCATTGCCAGACTCAATCGGGAAGAAAAAATTACTGTTATCATGGTACTTCATGATATGAATCATGCAGCACGATATTCTGATCAGATTGCTGTGCTGAGTAGCGGCGCTTTATATAGCGCTGGTTCGCCTGCCGATGTAATTACCAAGCAGATGTTGCGGGAAGTGTTTCGGATTGAGGCCGATATCTGGCTTGATGAAACAGGTAGGCCCTTATCACTGGCCCGTTCGCTGGCGAAAGGAAATGAGGAGACACTATGATTGAAATTTGCGAACTTGTAAAACAGTATGGGCAAAGGCGAGCCATTGACCATTTGAATCTTTCCATTGGCGATGGTGAAATTTTCGGTTTGCTAGGCCCCAATGGCGCTGGCAAGACCACTTTGATCCGGATTCTAACAATGCTGACATCCTATCAAGAAGGTTCTGTTTTGATTCAAAAAGAACCTATTGCGACAGACTCCATTGCCATAAAGGCTTTGATTGGTGTTGTACCGCAGCATTTTAATCTCGATTCGGACCTTACGGCGTGGGAAAACCTAGAGCTTCATGGGCGTTTGCATCATATTCCTAAAGAGGTTCGCCATAAGAAAATTGATGAGTTGCTTGCTTTTGTCGAATTAGATACTCGGTCTGACGATATGGTTCAAACCTTTTCTGGCGGCATGAAACGGCGGCTGATGATTGCCAGAGCTTTGCTGCACGAACCCAAAATTCTCTTTTTAGATGAACCGACAGTGGGCCTTGATCCGCAGGTACGACGTAAACTTTGGGACCTGATTCGCAGTCTCAATCAGTCTGGTTTGACTGTACTTCTTACAACACATTATATTGAGGAAGCAGAAGCGCTTTGTGATCGTGTGGCTATTCTCGAAAAGGGACGACTCTTAGTAACGGACACGCCGACAGAGCTCTGTCGGCGTGTTGGGCAGTTTGCTTTGGAATGGATGGAAGAGGGCGTTTTGCAGGCACGGTTTTTTGAGGAGCGCGAAACTGCTGTGGCGGCGATGGGGCAGTTAAGCGGTACGGCGGCCTTACGAAAGACGAATTTGGAAGATGTGTTTGTGGAACTTACGGGAAGGAAGGTTTCAGAATAATGCTATCTGATATTTTTACAGTTTTTTGGCGGGACTGGCTAGTTTTGAACCGACGCCTAGGGCGATTTATTTTATCGCGTATGGTATCGCCAATTCTCTATCTTGTTGCCTTTGGCTGGGGCCTTGGCAGTCAAATCCAGGTACAGCAGGGAAGCTATCTTGATTATATTGTACCAGGCATTGTGGCGCTGAACTCGATGATTATTAGCTTTAACGCCGTAGGGACGCCCGTAAATATGGCGAGACTGTACCATAAAACACTAGAAGAATATCAGATTGCGCCGATTGAGCCTGCTGCTTTTGTGTTGGGAAAAGTCCTTTCCGGGATGCTGCGCGGCGTCATTTCTTCCCTGGTTATTTTGATTTTAGCGTTTGTATTTGGCGCTAAATTATCGCTTTCTATGGGCTTTTGGTTACTGCTACTATTAAACTGCGCTCTGTTTGCGTCACTTGGCTTTGTTGCGGCGATGTTAATGAATTCTCATGAGGAAATGGCAAATTTCAACACGTATGTATTGACCCCTATGTCGTTTCTCTGCGCTACCTTTTTTTCTAGCGACAGACTTCCCGTTGTTTTGCAGGGGGTTGTGCAGTTGCTTCCGTTAACTCATGCTAGTCAAGGATTACGTCTTGTTGGCAGTGGGGCGCCGCTGCCGCTGTTTTCTGCTGGCGTATTAGCATGCTATGTGATCATTCTTATTGGGACAGGACTTTGGCAGATGAAGCGGCTTAGTCGCTAAGCAATTCGTTACTATAGTGATTACAATATAGTAACCTGATCCAGTTCTTGCTATTTAATCGGGAAATAAAGGATAGACAAAAAGCGTTGCCTTGTATACAATAAATTTATAAACGATTTATTTGTAGAAAAATGTAATGTTACGGTGATCGTATTGATCTTTTATTTCTATTCGTAAGGGCTGGTGAGAGTTTGATGAAGCGGGTACTTATTGTGGATGATGCAATGTTTATGCGCCTTAGTATTAAGACAATGTTGCAGAAAAATGGCTATGAAGTTGTGGGGGAAGCTGCAGACGGCAATCAGGCTGTAACGCAGTTTCAAACGTTACAGCCTGATATTGTGACTATGGATATTACAATGCCAAATTCTGATGGGGTAACAGCGTTAAAGCAAATTAAAGCGATTGATCAAAACGCCACAGTCTTAATGATTACTGCGCTGGGACATGAGAATAGTGTTCGTGAAGCCATTATGGCTGGTGCGAAAGGCTTTGTAGTCAAGCCTTTTGAAGAAGCAACATTAGTCAAAGCTTTGGCGAAACTTTAATTTTCTAAGGTGCTTGTCGATAGTTCTTTGGCAGCTGGCTGGTCAAGAAGCCACAGGATTTCTCCTTGGGTTGGTTGAACAAGCTGGGCAGGATAGGGCGGTTCATGTGGCGGAGTGTTTAGAATTTCTGCCAAAATAGCCGCTTTTGCTGTTCCTGTTGCTAAAAAAACAATTTTTTTTGCTTGGTTTAAAAGTGGATAGGTAAAGGTGATACGGGCCTCTGGCTGTGTTTGCGGAAATACAGCTCTCACGAGAGCCTGTTTTTCTTTTAGGGCGGGGCACCCGGGAAAGAGTGATGCGGTATGGCCGTCGGCGCCAAGTCCGAGAAAAATGAGGTCAAAGCGAGGGGGAGCGGAAGCAAAGGTGTTTTTTAAATCTGTCTCATAGCGAAGCGCTGCTTCCTCTGGCGCTTCTTTCGTATTTATGGTGTGAATGTTTTCCGGCGGCAGCGGGACATGACTTAGCCAAGCGTCATAGGTCATTTTCTGATTACTGCGCGCCGAGTTAGCGGGGACACAGCGCTCATCACCCCAGAAAATATGGACTTTTTTCCAGGGGATTGTTGTGAGGTAGGGCGGTTCTTTTAGGAGTTCATAGACTTTTTGCGGTGTTGTACCGCCTGCTAGGGCTACATAGAAACAGCCCTGTTTCTCTATGGCTTGTAAAGCAGTCTGGCAAAAAAGATCGGCAGCTGCCTTCGCGGCAGCTGCTTCCGTTTCATAAATTTTTAGCATGAGGAGCCTCCTTTTTTCGGTTCCATACAGGCTGGTAACAGCCAGGAACGACGGTCCCGGGCAATCAACGCTTCGGCATCAGGCGGCCCCCATTGACCAGCCTGGTAATTCGGAAAGTTAAGTTCCGGTGCATTTTGCCAAACTTCCAAAAGGGGACGCATAACGGACCAAGCGGCTTCCACTTGATCGGCCCGCATAAAGAGAGCCGGATCTCCGCGCATTACGTCGACGAGCAATGTTTCATAGGCGTCAGGTGACACGGAGGAAAAGGCTTCGCGATAGGAATAATACATGTCGACCGGTTTTAATTTCATGCCGAGACCCGGCTCTTTCGCTTGAGTTCGCAGCAAAATGCCTTGGTTTGGCTCAATTTTAATAACGAGTCGGTTCGATTGGATCAATTGGGTGTTTAGATGGGAAAACGGGTGATGGGGCACAGGACGAAACTGCAGAGAGATTTCGGAAACCCTAGCTGGCATGCGTTTTCCTGTACGGAGATAGAAAGGGACTCCCTGCCAGCGCCAGTTGTCGATAAATAACTTTACGGCAGCAAAGGTTTCAACATTTGAGTCGGGGGCGACGGCATGTTCCTCGCGATAACCAGGAACTTCTTTGCCGTTAATCCAGCCTCGGCCGTATTGGCCGCGTACGGCGTAGAAGGGGACGTCATCTTCCAAGATGGGATGGATGGCATGCATAACATCAATTTTTTTATTATGAATTTCGTCGGCTTGGAATGACGTAGGCGGTTCCATAGCCATGAAACAAAGTAGCTGCATCAGATGATTTTGCATCATATCGCGAAGGGCTCCGGCCGTTTCGTAGTAGCCGCCGCGTTCGCCTACGCCGAGCTGCTCGGCTACAGTAATTTGAATATGATCAATGAAATTGCGGTTCCATACAGGCTCCCAGACTGCGTTGGCAAATCGGAAGGCTAGGATATTTTGCACTGTTTCTTTACCAAGATAGTGATCAATGCGGTAAATTTGTTCTTCCGCAAAATATTTGAGCAGTTCGCTGTTGAGTCGTCGAGCTGATAAAAGATCATTGCCGAAGGGCTTTTCAATGACTAAGCGATACCGACGGTCGCCGCGTAGCGGAGCGCTTTCGCCCAAATGTTGGACAATCGGCGAAAAGAGCAGTGGCGGTGTGGCCAAATAAAACAAGAGATTAGGCGGCGTTGGCCAGTCGCGGCCTGCTGTGGATAAGAGGTATTCGTAAGTGGCGGGATCACTATAATCTGCCTGCAGGTATTCCAGACAAGCGGCAAAGTCTTCCCAGTCGGCATCCTGTGAAGGACCGCGGCGGGAAAATTTATCAATTCCCTGGCGCAACCGATCGCGAAATGTTTCTACAGTAAAGCTGCTTCTAGCTAGTCCGATGATCTTGATAGGACTCGGCAAATAACCGTCAAGGTATAAATTATATAGGGCAGGAAATACTTTGCGCTGAGCCAGATCGCCGGAAGCGCCGAAAACGATAATGACGGTTGGGTCAAGTTGCAGGTTGCGTGCCAAGTGAATCAACTCCTTTTGGTGGTAAATCAGGTTTACATTTACCTGTAGTATTTCTCTAAAAAGAGTAAAAATCCTTTGGTAGTCAGGAAAGAACCCCGATTTTACTGTTGGAGCAGGAAAGAATCGCTGTAAGGCGAATCCTTAATAAGGAAATTTGTTTAGGAAAATTGGAGGGAGTGGATAAGACATGAATTTTCGTTTTTTACACAATAACCTAAATGTATTCGATCTTGATAAGAGTTTAGCCTTCTATCAAGAGGCTCTGGGCCTTAAAGAGGTGCGGCGGAAGGAAGCGGCTGACGGCAGCTTTATTCTTGTTTTTCTCGGCGATGGACAAACAAGTCATCAGCTTGAATTGACTTGGCTCAGAGATCGCAAAGAACCTTATAATCTCGGCGACAATGAAATTCATCTTGCCTTTGCGGCGCCGGATTTTGCTGCTGCTCACGAGCTCCATCAAAAAATGGGCTGCATCTGCTATGAAAATGCCGCTATGGGAATCTATTTTATTAGTGATCCTGATGGCTACTGGTTGGAAGTTATTCCGCCTCGCGATTGATTTCTAAAATTATATTGTTTTTTATGAGAAAAGCTGCCCCAACCAAGGCCTGTATCAGGCGATGGTTGGTGGCAGCTTTTTTGTAAGCCATGATTTTGGCGAAGCATTTTTTAAAACTCTACCGTTTAAGGATTTACTTTTTCCCGGAAAGTTTGTAAACCGTCCTTCATTTCAATGATTACAGCACTCTTAACGGGATCATGGAATTCATTGAACGTAATGAGACCGGAAACCGCTTGATAATCTTTGGTTTTTGCCAGCTCATCTTTGATTTTTACTGGTTCGGCGCTATTGGCCCGTTTCATAGCTTCAATGATCATTTTCGTTGCGTCATACGATAAAGCGGCAAAAGCGTCTGGTGTTTGGCCATATTCTTTCTTATAGCTTTCGACAAAGGTCTTTACAGCCGGGCTGTTGTCATCAGGTGAGTAATGATTGCTAAAGAAAGTGTTATTTAAAGCAGCTTTACCGGCAATTTCCGGCAGTTTTGCTGAATCCCAACCATCGCCGCCCAGGAAGGGAACATTTAAGCCTAATTCGCGGCTCTGCTTAATAATCATGCCGACTTCTTGATAGTAGCCAGGCACAAAGACAACATCAGGATTCGTTGCTTTAATTTTGGTCAAGGTTGCTTTAAAATCAGTATCTTTGGCTAGATAGGCTTCTTCTGAAACAATAGTTCCGCCATTTTTAATAAATGTTTCTTTAAAGAATTGGCCAAGGCCTTTGGCATAATCGCTGGAATTATCGAGGTATAAGGCCGCTGTTTTTCCTTTGAGGGATTTCGTGGCAAAGTTAGCCATAACAGAACCTTGGAAAGGATCAATGAACGCAGCTCGGAACATGAAATCACGAACTTTATTCGTACCAGGGTCAACGGTAACTTTCGGGTTGGATGCTGTTGGACTGATTGCTAATACTTTATTGTCCTGATTGACCTGTGCACCAGCAATAACACTGGAGGAGGCAATTGGAGCAATTACAGCAGCAACTTTATCTTGTGTAATTAATTTTTGCATAGCATTGGCTGCTTCGGCTGCTTCGCTCTTATTATCAGCAACGACAAGGGAAAGCTGTTTGCCAAGTACGCCGCCTTGGGCGTTGACTTCTTTAATGGCTAGCTTTGCTCCGTTAGCAGCAGATTGGCCGAATGTAGCATTCGTTCCTGTCATTTCTAGGTTAGCGCCTAACTTAATTTCATTTGCGGCTTGTTGGCTACCGCCGCAGCCGCTCAATAAAGACGCAGCAAGCAGGCCTGACAGCAAGAGGCTTGTCAGACGAAATTTTTTCGTTTTTAACATCTCTTTTCTCCCCATCTCATTAGAATGTCATAAAAACTTCCCTTAATGTCTTTTTCAAAAGGGTGTTTGTACGCCTACATAGATCATTATAGAATTTTCACCGAATTGTGTCAATGCACAATGGAAAAAAGTTTATTATTTTATGAAAGGTGTCTTTTGGGACGAAACAAGCTAAGGACTTCCTCTTTTCGCGGAAACTCTAGTAGGAACCAAGGCTTTTATACAGAATATAAACTAAGAAGCAGATTATTAGGAGGAATAAGATGAGAAAGACTTTTTTGATGATTACAACGATTTTTCTTGTGAATATGTTTTTTGTAAGCGGCTGTTTTAGCAGTACGCCCACTGAAACGGAAAAGCAAGCAAAGCAGTCTGAGCCGCAGGCGGCAAACCAAGCCGAGAAGGCACAAAACCATGTTGCTGTTTTCGATACGTCCATGGGAACTTTCAAGGTTGAGCTTTTTGAAGACAAGGCGCCGAAAACTACTAAGAATTTTATTGATTTAGTGAATAAAGGGTTTTATAATGGGTTAACCTTTCATCGGGTCATTGACAATTTTATGATTCAAGGCGGCGATCCCAATGGCAATGGCACTGGGGGGCCTGGCTATACGATTCCTGACGAGTTCCATCCTGATTTAAAGTTTAACTCTCCTGGTATTTTGGCAATGGCCAATGCTGGACCGAATACCGGTGGTTCACAGTTTTTTATTACGGTGAAAGAAACGCCATGGCTAGACCGCCATCATGCCATTTTCGGCAAGGTGGTTAATGGTTTTGCTGTTGTTCTTAATATTAGTAAAGTTTCGACGGATGGCCGTGACAAGCCCGTGAAACCCGTTATCGTCAATAAGATTACGATTGAATAGAAAATTATGGCTTATGTATATATGGTAAAATGTGTTGATGGGACTTTTTATACAGGCTGGACGGTCAATCTGGAGCAGCGGCTTCAGCGGCATAATGCTGGCAAAGGGGCGCGTTATACAAGGGCGCGCCGTCCCGTTTCCCTGATTTATTGGGAGGCCTGCTCTGACCGCAGTGAGGCGCAAAAACGGGAAGCAGCGATAAAGAAACTTGACAGGGCGCAAAAAGAGCGCCTTGTCGTTATGTTTAGGGAGATACGAAGTGATGAATATTCTAGCTTGTGAAGAGCTTTGCAAAGGCTTTTCTGATAAAACTTTATTTGACCATATTACACTGCATATCGATTCTGGCGATAAAATTGGTTTGATTGGTGTAAATGGTACGGGAAAATCAACGCTGCTAAAATTGATTGCCGGACAGCTTTCGCCTGATGCTGGTAAGCTTTGGGTGAATAGCCCAGCTACGGTGCGCTATTTGCCGCAACAGACGGATTTTGTGCCGGAAGCAACTGTACTGGAAGAGGTATTTAGCGGCGATTTACCAGTGATGGTCTGTCTGCGCCAGTATGAGGCCGCGCTGCAGGCCTTAGAGCAAGATCCTGGTAGCCAAGCGGCCCAACAGCACTTGCTGAACTTAACGGCTAAAATGGATGAGTTAGAAGGCTGGCAGCTCGAAACAGAAGCGAAAGCTGCTTTAACAGCTCTTGGCATTACTGATTTTTTGGCGCCGATGCAACAACTATCAGGTGGTCAAAGAAAGCGAGTGGCTCTTGCGGGGGCCTTGGTTTATCCTTCCGATCTCTTGATTCTTGATGAACCAACAAACCATGTAGATGCTGAGGCCGTCGAATGGCTCGAAGAGTTCCTTAATAAACGCAAGGGCGCCTTGCTGATGGTTACCCATGATCGTTATTTTCTGGATCGTGTCGCCAATCGCATGATTGAACTTGATGGCGGTCGCCTTTATACGTATAAAGGCAACTACAGTGATTTTCTCACGTTGAAGGCGGAACGGCTGGAACGGGAAGAAGCAATGGCCGAAAAGCGCGAGAATCTGTATCGCCGAGAGCTTGCCTGGATTCGGCGCGGGGCGCAAGCTCGTTCGACGAAACAGAAGGCGAGGATTGAGCGTTTTGAAGAGCTGAAGGAACAGCCGCGGCGTGTAAATCGCGAATCGCTTCAGATGGAAAGCTTGTCAAGCCGCTTAGGTAAGCAAGTATTGGAATTAAAGGAAGTTACGCTGTCCTTTGACGGACAGGTCATTTTACAGGATTTTAGTTATATTGTCTTGAAAAATGATCGCGTCGGAATTGTGGGCAGCAATGGTCGTGGTAAATCAACGCTCTTAAATCTTATTGATGGTAGGCTGACGCCAGACAGCGGTGTGATTGAGCGAGGTCAGACTGTGAAGATCGGCTATTTTTCTCAGGATACCTTGGAAATGGACGATTCTTTGCGGGTCATTGAATATATCGAAGAAGAAGCGCATTATTTAGAACGGTCAGACGGCACGCGAATTACTGCCGCTCAGCTTTTAGAACGGTTTTTATTTCCTCGTAGTCAACAGTGGACGCTGCTTGGCAAGCTTTCTGGCGGTGAGCGGCGGCGGTTGCAGTTGCTGCGGATTTTAATGGGAGCGCCTAATGTTTTGCTGTTAGATGAGCCAACGAATGATTTGGATATCGAAACTTTGACGATTTTGGAAGAGTATCTCGATGAGTTTGCAGGAGCCGTGGTCGCTGTTTCCCATGATCGCTACTTTTTAGATAAAATGGCCGATAAAATCTTTGCTTTTGAAGGCCCAGGGGAAGTTGTTCAATATAGCGGTTCTTATAGTGATTATGAAGCAAAACGACAGGAAAAAGAAAAATCTGTAGAGCTGCTTTCAACTAAAGAAAAACCGGTGGCGCCTGTTGTGAAGGAAACCTCCCAACCGCCGCGCCGTCAAAGCGTTAAGCTTACGTTTCAAGAACAAAAAGAATATGATGGGATCGAAATGGCTGTTGCAGAGACGGAGGGGCTCATTAAGGCTTTGACTTTGGCTATGGAGGGAGCTGCTAGTGATGCTTTTCGGCTCCAAGAACTCTATGACGAGAAGCTGGCTATGGAAAAAAAGCTCGATTTTCTGCTGGAACGCTGGGCTTTTTTGAGCGAAATTGTCGAAGAAATGGAAAGAAATCGCTCGCAATAATTGCCTACAGAAAAGTAATTTTTAGAAATTGCCTCGAAAAATTTGCAAAATCCGTTTGCTGTGGTATAATGATTATGGACATGGAAAAAAGTGAAGTAATACATAAGACGATCTTGCGCCTCTTTATCGTCACAGGTTGAAGGAACAAAGCAGTTTGAGGTATTCCGCTTTTTTCATGGATTTCTTTTACGGGAGGCCATTCATAATGGTAGGAAAAGTTAAATGGTTTAATGCAGAAAAAGGTTTTGGATTTATTGCTCGTGAAGATGGAGACGACGTTTTTGTTCATTTCTCCGCAATTCAAGGCGAAGGTTTCAAAACCCTTGAAGAAGGTCAGAACGTCGAATTTGATATCGTTCAAGGAAACCGTGGACCTCAAGCGGCTAACGTTGTTCGCCTGTAATAACGCGTTGCTTACTAAAAGCACTTCTCACACGAGAAGTGCTTTTTTTGTGGATTTTTTTATTTTCCAGGTGGTATAATTCTCTAAAAGACACTCTGGAGGCTATGATTATGAAATTGCCGAAAATTGGTTTTGTTGGTACAGGCGTTATGGGGAAAAGTATGGCTGGGCATTTACTGACAGCAGGTTATTCCGTGATGGTTTATAATCGGACGAAAGCGAAGGCGGAAAAGCTGTTAGAGCAAGGCGCCTTATGGGCGGAAACCGTCGCTATGATGGCGCAAAGCTGCGATATTATTATTACGATGGTTGGTTATCCGAAGGATGTGGAAGAAACCTATTTAGCTCCTAGCGGACTGATCGCGCAGGCTAAGGCTGGAACGATTCTTATAGATATGACAACTTCTTCGCCGCTTCTAGCAAAAAAACTTTATGAAGCCGGAAAAGCACGCGATGTGGCCGTGCTTGATGCGCCTGTTTCCGGCGGTGATGTGGGGGCTCGGCAGGCCAAGTTATCCATTATGGTGGGCGGTGAGGCCAAGGTTTTCGAAACGGCCCTGCCTATTTTTCAGTGCCTTGGCACCAATATTGTGAAACAAGGCGGTCCTGGTGCGGGGCAGCATACAAAAATGTGCAATCAGATTGCCATTGCTTCAAATATGATGGGGGTTTGTGAAGCCATGGCTTACGCCAGAGAGGCCGGGCTTGACCCACAGCAGGTTCTCACAAGTATTGCTACAGGGGCGGCAGCTAGTTTTTCCTTAAGTAATTTAGCGCCGCGCATGCTTTCTGGGGATCAAGCGCCTGGTTTTTATGTGAAACATTTTATTAAAGATATGAAGATTGCCTTGGAAGCGGCGGCGGAAATGAAGCTGGCTTTGCCAGGTCTTGCTTTAGCGAAAGAGCTATATGAACAACTTGCGGCAGCAGGCCATGAAAATAGCGGTACTCAGGCTTTATATCTTTTATATCAGGCCCATAATGAATAGAAAAAATTCTTTGGGCGATTTTCCGGTGATAGAAGCTGTTTTTATTAGGCGGCCCAATCGTTTTGTTGTGATTTGTACAGTGAATGGACAGGAAACAACTGCCTATATGCCGAACCCTGGAAGAATGTGGGAGCTTTTATTTGCCGGTGTAGCTCTCTATGTAAAGAAAAATCCACCAGAACAAAAATTGCCTTATACGGTTTTGGCTGTGAAGCGGGAAGACACTTGGATCATGCTGCATACGCACTGGGCCAATGATGTAGCGGAAGTGCTTTTGCGCTCAGGTCAGGTTCCAGGACTAGAAACAGCTACGGTAGTGAGGCGGGAAGTGAAATTTGGCCAGCATCGCTTTGATTTTTTGTTGACTAAAGATGAAAAGCCTTATTATCTGGAAGTGAAATCCTGTACGCTCTTTGAGGGATCTGTGGCTATGTTTCCTGATGCGATTACCGAACGGGGACGTAGTCATGTAGAAACCTTGACGCAATTGGCCCAAGCAGAGATCGGCTGTGGTGTTCTCATTTTAATTCACTGGCCCTATGCACGCTACTTTCTGCCTGACTACCATACGGATTTTGCCTTTGCCCAGACTTTTTGCGCTGCTAGCGGTCAAGTGGATTTTTATCCTCTCGCGCTAAATTGGCACGACCAATTAGCCTATGAAGTGATGCCGCAGCAAGTTACAATTCCTTGGAATTTTTTAAGGGGAGAAGTGCAAGACGGCGGGTATTATTTAGCGCTGTTTCAGTTTACGGCAAAAACTGCTGTAGTGGCGCCAACAGGAGAGACCTTCGATTTGTTGCCAGGATACTATCTTTATGCGGACAAAGTAAGCGAGAACTTGACGCAGGCAATCAATCGACTAATGCGGCAGCGTAAGAAGCCGATTACCTTGGCGGAAAATCTACGTAGTAAATCAGCGAGTTGCAAAGTTTTGGCAATCCGGACGACAGAAGCTTTTGACCAACAGCTTCATAATGTTTTAGAGGAGTTGGCTCTGGCGCGGCAAGTGATCCAGTGGTCGCCTCGCGAAATGGAGGAAGCCGTGCAGCTCTATAAGCTTGCGGGAAATCCGGTGCAAGACCGTCGATTTATAGCGCTATTACAATTCTTCCGTATGGAGCGCCTTACGACTGAATTAGAGTTGAAGAAATGATGTATCGGTTTACTTAAATGAAACGATAGAAGGGAACTACATTTACTTATGAAAAAATGGATTGATCAGGCTTCACTGTGGATTTTTGATCGCTCTTTGTCGATTAGCTTTATGATTCTTTTAGCTACGATCCTTTGGATTGGGGCCAATGTGTTTTATCAAGATATGTCAAGTATTGATTTACGTCAGTTAGGGCGAGACGGCAAAGAACTTGGCAAAGTGTCGCTGCTGTTTGCTTTTGGCGCTTTTGCGTATTATGGCTTGCGCGAGTTTTATATTTATGGCCGTAAAAAAATTCCTTTGGTAGCAAAGTATCAGGCTAACTTCCAGTTTGCTGTGACGGTTCTAAGACGGCTGCATATTTGGTTTGGTGTTTTGGCGATTACCTTGGCAATTGACCATGGTTATTTATTATGGAGCATTTGGAATGTGCGTCATCCGGGTCTGGATTCTTTGCAGCGAGGAGCAGGATCGGGTTTTTTGGCGTTGGCCTTCCTCGGCTGTTTGGCTATCTCAGGACTTTTGATCCGACGTTATGCAACAAAGCGCTCTTGGCGGACCGGTCATCGGTTTGGCGCTTTGCTGTTCTTTGCCGGCTATTTAGTACATCAGGCTAGATTTTTTTAAGTTTATTTTAGCAGCAAAGGGGTATTTCTTATGCGCTCTGTTACATTACTCCAAAGTAAGCTGACGATTCCTGCTTTAGAAAATGATGTAATTCTTCGCGAGAGTCTGATTCAGATGCTGCAAGAGGCTGCTCGTAAGCGCTTAGTTGTTTTTACTGCTGGTGCTGGCTATGGTAAGACAACCGTTTTAGTGCAATATTTAATGGGGAAAAAACGAATCTGCTGGTACAATCCTGGACCGGAAGATGATAATGTATATACTTTTTCTTTGTATCTGGCCGGAGCGCTTGATGCTTTATTGCCGGGAATCCGTTTATGGTATGAAGAAAAAATCAGCGAAGAAGAAAAATTTGACTGGAAAATTGCTTTTTCACTGTTAATGGCTGGTATGGAGCTGTTTAGTTCCAAATCGCCAGCGAGTATACTGGTAATTGATGACTGGCATCATGTACAGGATAGTAGCGAAATTCGCCTTTTCTTTAATCGTTTTCTCGCTTGCCGACCGGAGTGGTTACAGGTTATTTTGCTATCAAGGCAGCAGGTGGCTTTAGCTGAAGTGGAGCGACTGCGAGCGAGCGACGATGTTTTGGATATTACCGAAACGGAGCTTACTTTTTCTTTGACCGAAACGAAAAGCTTGCTCCAACAATTTCATAGCAAACTCGATCATAAGCAGCAGATCAAGCAGATTTATGAATATACCGAGGGCTGGGTTATTGCGATTCGGTTGTTCATGAATTATTGGCAAAAGGAGGGGCTATTTCCAGGGGAATCTTGGCAATTGGAACCAGATAAGCTAAAGGCTCTTTTTGAATATTTAGCCTATGATGTACTAGAAAGACAAACGCTAGAAATGCAGAACTTCCTATTGCAAACCGCTTTAACCGATTCTTTTTCCTTAGCCTACTGCAAAGAGGTTATGGGAGATCGGTTTTTTGCCGCTTTATTGGAGAAAGCCTTAAAAAAGGGCTTGTTTCTTTATAAAGTGGGACCTGATGTGTATCGTTATCATAATTTATTTCGTGAGTTTCTTTGTCGGGAAGCAAAATTTCGGATTGGCGACTTGGCGGCAACTTACAATAAAATTGGCCTTTTTTACAGAAAGCGCAAATTGATCGAACGGGCGCTACCGTTCTTGCTGTTAGCAGAAAATTGGCAAGCTCTTTGTGAATTACTTTGCGAAGAAGGCCGTCACTGGGTTAGCAGCGGCCGTGGTAAATTGCTCAAAAACTATATTGAGGAATTACCTGTCGAATATCGACAGCGTCCGGAGATTTATCTTGCTTTGGGCGACGATAGCCGTTTTGCCTGCCATTATGATCAGGCTATTGCCTGGTACAATCAGGCTAAGACTGCTTTTGATGCAGCAAAGTGTTCTAGTGGCTGGAGTAAGGCCATGCGAAGCATTGGCGAAACTTACGTTGATATTATTCAGCCAGTTCATGCGCAAAATTATCTTAAATTAGCTTATAAAGCGCTAGATGTAGAGCTGACGCAAGAAAAAGCAGCGATACTTGGACTGATGGCTGAAAATATGATTAACCGCGGCAATCCGCGGCGGGCCGAGCGGTATCGTCGCCTAATGACTGGAATTATGCCCTTGGGGTTAGAAGATAAAAATAATTTAGCAGCTCGTATTTTATTGCGAACAGGACGATTGAAAGAAGCAACGGAAATGCTAGAAAAACGCTATAGTCGTGAACAAGCATCCTATCACGTGCCGCGCTCGTTTCGTGAAACGACGCTATTATTATCGCTTTGTTATACCTATAGCGGCAAACAGGAAGCGGCGATTTCCTTAGCTCAGGCTGGTATTGCTTTGGCGGAGAAGATGCGCTCGCCCTTTGTTTTGGCGATTGCCTATGTGCGCAAGGGCCATGCTTTGCTTCTGCGTGAAGCCACAAGGAAAGAGGCCTGGGAACTTTATGGCAAGGCCCTAGAAATTGCGGAACGAATGGGGATTTCTCGCAGTAAAACAGAACTGCTGCAAGGCTTATCGCTGCTTCATGCATTGAAGGGCGACTGGACGAAGGCTCGTAAAATTGGTTTAGAAGGAATTGCCATTACTGAAACAGTACAGGACCGCTGGTTCACCGCTGTCTTATACCATACCTTGGGAATGGGAGCAGTCATGGTAGAAAATCAGGCAGATGCCAAAACCTTTTTGCAGAAAGGGTTAGCTTTATTTTCTGCGTGCGGTGATTCGTTTGGACAGGCCGTTTCTTTCTGGTGGCTCGCCCTTTTGGCGGCAAAGTTGAAACAACGGACGGAATTTCAAGAATTCTATCAGCAGTTTTCGCAGCTTGTTGGGGAATATGGTTATGAGTTTTTGTTGGAAGGCCCTTCTTTGCTAGGAAATGTGGCCGCGTTATCTTATCAGCCTTTTGCGGAATGGTCGGCGGAATATGACGAGAGCGATAGGAACGGTGATAAAACCAATATCGAGTTGCGCATCAAGACGCTAGGCCCCTTGCAGCTGTGGCGGTACGGCGATGAAGTGGCGCCAAGAGAGTGGCGGCGCGGTAGTTCACGACAACTTTTGGGGCTGCTGTTGACAGAAAGAAACTGTTTAGTGAGTAAAGAGCGAATTATGTGCGAGCTATGGCCTGAGGTAAACCAACAAACAGCTTTGCGGAATTTTAAAGCTGCTTTGCATGATTTACTTGCTGTATTAGAGCCGTTGCGCCGTCCTCGTTCGCCTAGTTCTTATATTATAAGGAAAGGCAGCTGCTACCAATTGCTTTCTGAAAATATGGTGATTGATGTAAGTTGCTTTGAGACCGATTTAGCGAAGGGGATGAGGCTGGCCGAAGAAAGTTTAACTGATGATGATCAAGATAAGAATCAGAAGGCTCAAATGATCCTGGCAAACGCTTTGAAAGGGTATGAGGGCGAGTATTTGGCTGGCGAAAGTGGCAGTGATGCTGTGCAAAAAGAACGAGAACGACTCAGAACTTTAGCTGTAAACGGGGCTGAACTATTAGCCTTGCTGCATATGAAGCGGCAAGAATATGAGCAGGCGCTAAGCTGGTCGCAATGGATTTTGCGTCAGGATATTTGTTGGGAGAAAGCCTATCAATTTATGTTGGAGCTATATGGTAAACAGGCAAATCAAGTGATGCTAGTACGGACGTATCAGCGGTGCGTAGATGTACTAGAGACGGAATTAAGTGTTACGCCTTCGCCTGAAACAGTAAAACTGTTCCGGCGTTATCGGGAATAATCATATATTTTCCTAGAAAACTGAAAATGTATCATTTCAAAAGGCTAAATTGCTAATTTTCGCAATTTGGCCTTTTTTGTGACTATTTCGTAACTTGTTAGTAACTTCCTTTCGTTACAATAAAAGCAATCTAATTAAAGGAGGCTGATATTGTGTTAGCTCAGGTGAATGGGATTCAGCTTTATTATGAAACAGCAGGCGAAGGTGAGGCCATTGTGTTTATTCATGGCCTAGGGGAGAATAGTAGTTCCTGGCAGCGGCAAATGGAAGCGTTTCAGAAAACGCATCGTGTTATTGCCATGGATCTTAGAGGGCATGGCCAAAGTGAAGACAATGACGCAGTCATTACGATGGAACTTTTTGCGCAGGATGTACTTGGACTCATGGATATCTTGCACATTGATCAAGCCCACTTTGTCGGTCACTCCATGGGCGGGCTGATTAGTCAAGAGATTGCAGCACATAATCTTTCGCGCATTCTTACGATGACCTTAAGTGATAGTGCTGGCTTTTATCCTCCGCCCATGGGAACAACAGGCTTAGAAACACGGTTGCATAATATCGACACTTTGCCGATGGCGCAAATGGCGGCAACAATTGCTACTGTGGCTTGTCGTCCTGATGTACCAGAAGCAGTAAAAGCCGATATTGAAGCGATGTTTGCTCAGAACCGCAAGAAACCTTATTGCGAGGCGACCATCGCTACGCTGCAGGCCGATTATCGCCACGAACATCATAAAATGACAGTACCTGTATTATTACTTGTTGGTGAGTTTGATCAAACTACGCCACTTTCTTATGCCCAGTTTTTGTTGGAAGCTTTGCCAAATGCTACGTTAAAAGTCATTTCGCAAGCAGCTCATATGACAAAAATGGAAAATCCCACGGAGTATAATGCGCTGCTTAGCGAATTTTTGCAAGGGGGGAAATAATATGGGCCAAGAAAAGAAATTCTTTTACGGCTGGTGGATTGTTTTCGTTGCCTTTTTATCGGTAGCGATTACTTATGGGACGAAAGGTGTTTTTGGCGTCGTTCAATTGCAGATGCTTGACGAGCTTCACTGGACACGAGCTTCGATTGCCGGTGCTATGTCGGCAAATATGCTTGTTTATGCTTTGGCAGCTCCCTTTGTTGGCAAATTTATGGATAAAGTCGGAATACGGACTGTTTTGATGGTTGGCGGGTTTTTGACAGGTATTGCTTTTTTACTTGTCACGACAGTCACTGAGACTTGGCAGTTTTACTTATATTATGGTTTATTACTTGGTCTTGCCAATACGGGAATGGGCATGATTCCTGGTCCGACAGCGGTCAATCGTTGGTTTGTTCGTAAACGCGGCAGAGCTTTGTCGATGGCCTTGGTGGCATCTCCCGGCGGTATCGCTGTGTTTACTTTTTTGGCGAAAGACTTGCTGCCGACAATTGGTTGGAAAGGTCTTGTAAGTATTATGGGGATTGCCTCTTTTGTTCTGGTTATACTGCCTGCTTATTTTTTCATGCGATCTAATCCAGAAGAAATGGGACTGCTACCTGATGGCGATACGGAGAAACCGCAAGCGATGGTGGCCGCTGCAGCAGGACCGGATCAAAGCGGCGAACGGCAATGGACCTTAACGCAGCTATTTACATCACCATTAGCCCTTGGTGTGTTTTTCGCTTATTTTGTTATGGGCGGCAACGGCTGGGCGCAGCAAGTACACCAGGTGCCGCATTTGATTAAAATGGGTCTGAGCAAAGACGCGGCAACAGTTGCGCTTGGCATGAATATGATCCTTGCCGTATTATCTATGTTGATTTGGCCAGCTATTTCTGACTTTATTAAACGTCGTACTGCTGTTATTTTATCCTTACTCATTCAAGCGGCAGGGACCATGCTGCTGCTAAATGCGCATGATATGACCATGACTTATGCTTTTGTCGTGATTATGGGCATCTCTCATTATGGTAGCTATGGTTTGTTCTCCGCTTTTGCTGCAGATACGTTTGGACGGAAAAGTCTTGGCACGGTTAGCGGTGCTATGGCGATGATCGGAGCAGGCGGCGCAGCCCTTGGCATTTATGCTGGCGGAGCTATTTATGATGCAACAGGCAGTTACAATCTGCTCTGGCAAGTCGGTTTTGGCGGTCTCTTGGCAGGAGCGCTGCTGGTTTTTTTGATGCGGTCCAAAGATGCGGCACAAAGCACGACAGCAGGTCATGCTAGCTAAAGTGAGGATGGGGAGAGTGAGAGTGGTGCGAAGTAAAATCAAAATTTTATATCTGGCATTGCTGCTGATTTGCTTCTCTGTACCAGGATATGCAATGTCCACACTGCTTCCTGGAGCACATACGGTCAATGTGATTGAATATGACGACCTTACTACGAATAATCCGGCTATTGGCGCTCTATCAGAAGCGCGGCGTGTGGCCCTAGGCGAAAATGATTGGTCTTCCGGAAAGCCAGTTCGTCCGGAATGGTATAAACCGAAATTGAAAATTCCCGGGAGGGAAGTCACGGGGTATTTCGAGGATTGCTATTTTTTAATTAGAATCCCGCAGAATTGGAATGGACGACTTGTTGTTGTCGGGGCGCCAGGGTTTGGTGATGCTCGTTCTACTGACGCTGTAATTAGCGATTATGTCTTGACGAAAGTCGATGAGCAAGGCGGCAGCTATGCCTATGCTGTATGTGATAAGGGTACAACAGGCGAGCAAATCCCTGCTCCTGATGGGAAAATTTATCCTTGGGCGAAAGCCATGAACGCTTTAAGCAGTCAAGAGGATTCCTTAGAAGAATGGAATTTGCGGCTGCATCAGCTGACTGTTGCTGCGAAGTCGCTGCTAAAATCCTGGAAGGGAAAAGAACCTGTCTATACTTATTTATGGGGGTATTCGAACGGCGGTTATATAGCGCGCTACGCCATTGAACAGGACAGTGCTTTATATGATGGCATGCTTGACTGGGAAGGTGTTCTCTGGCGAGCTAGAGAGGAGAATCTAATATCAAGTTTAACTACGGCAGTAAACTCCTGGGAGATACTGAAACAATCACAGGTCGATCCACTGCGGCGACAGCAGGCTATTGCGGCGTTAGAACGTTTGGGACTGCCGATCGAATCAGAATTTCTCTGGCCACTCCATGGTACGGCCTATTGGTTGCCCACACTAAATCTTCACCGAATGAAATACGATCCTGAGTATCTTACGCGTAATTGGTGGGAGTTTTTATCTCATCCTGAAGATTATCAGCATTATGATTGGTTGGCGCGGCCAGAATTTATTAAAGACCGTATCGCTCGTTTTGAAAATAACGGGAATATACAAAAACCAGTGATTACCGTTCATGGAACCTGGGATTCACTGCTCTTTGCGAATGTTCATGCGAAAGCCTATGAACGGCTGGTAAAGTCACAAGGTAAAGAAGACTTATACAGGCTGTATATGGTTGAACAAGGGAATCATTTTGAAGGTTTGGTTAATAAACCAGGCGTCGATTCAGAGCATAAATTACAGCCCTTGATGCCTTACGTGCATCAATCTTTTGATGTACTTGTGAACTGGGTGGAAAAAGGGATTCCAGCGCCTGCCAGTATGACGCTGCCTGTTCCCGCCAATAAAGACAAGGCCATTGATCTTTGGACAGGTTATGAGATTGACAAATATTAAAAAGGCAGGGAAACCTTATGACATCGCGTAAACTTGCGTATTTGACGCAGGGAAAGGGCTCTACAACTGTTGTCTTTATTCATGGAAATTTAGCTTCTTCTCAGTGGTGGAACATGGTCATGAAGCGGTTGGAATCTGCTTGTCAAATGATTGCTGTTGATTTAAACGGTTATGGTGCGAGCCAACCGGGACGTGAGGCTGTGACGCTAACGGATCACGCAAAAGATATACAAAAAACCTTAGAATCTATGGAATTAACAAGCTTTATTTTGGTCGGCCATTCTCTTGGCGGTGCTGTAGCTATGAAGTTTGCTGAATTGTTTCCCGAAAAGCTGCTGGGCCTGATTCTGATTGACTCTGTTTCTTTGCACGGACTCGATACGATGAATTATGCCGCCTTGGAGACGGTTGTTTCACAGGAAGAACTGCTGATTGCTTCTCTGCTACACACTTTAGCGGTTCCCGTAAGACCGGAAATTAAAGAACTTATGACAAGAGAGTGTCTGAAAGCTAAGGCTGCGTTTATTCCCAATACACATGCTTTGGAAAGGGCTGATTTTAGCCAAATGGCGGCAGCTTTTGCGAAACCTGTTCTTGTAATTCATGGGAAACTTGACAATGTGATTCCTTATGAAGCGGGGCAAGCGCTAGCCAAGGCTTTTCCCAGTGGTGAATTTATTCTATTTGATGCGGTTGGACATAATCCGCCGCTGGAAGATCCCGATTTGTTAACGGCGCAACTGGTGCGGTTTTTGGCAAAAGTATAAATGTGAGGAGTTTGGGGTAAAGGAGAGACGGGGAGGATATGAGAATAATGCATAAGCAAAAAAGCAAGAAAAGGATGCTAATGGCGCTAGTAATTTCTTGTTCAACTGTATTTTCTGGTACGGTGTGGGCGGCACCAGAAACGTTTGCTGACGTTCCAATGCAACACTGGTCCTATCATGCCGTACAGGAGCTTGCCAAAGAGGGGATCATATCAGGTGATGCCGGTCGGTTTAATGGCGATCGTACCGTAACTCGCTATGAAATGGCAGTCATGATTGCCAATGGTATGACAAAAATGGCGAAAGCTGACGCGCAGCAAAAAGCAATGCTAGAAAAATTGGCGGCGGAATATGATAATGATTTAAAACAAATCGGTGCGCGGCTAGTCAAAGTAGAGGCTCAGGCGGCGCGCGCCGAAGCAAAGGCGAAAGTCAATTTCTTTTTTGATAATCGCTTGGAATATACCCATAATTCGCTTGATTCGAATAACAATACAGGTGCTTGGGCAACAAATGGCAAGGTGAAAGATAAAGATCAATTTATGGAACGGATTCGTATTTATATGAACGTGCCAGTAGGCGATCAATGGGACTGGAATGCGCGATTTGTTCAGGCGAAATGGAGTTTCAACTCAACAAGTGACACAGCTACAGCGACAAGTAACAATGGAACAGCCCGCTTTGATCGGTTTTGGTTAACTGGTAAGAATATGTTTGGCGGTACCGTAGAAATGGGGAAAATGCAATTGTATCCTGGTAAAGGCGCATTTTTTGGCAATACAGGCGACACGGAAGGGCTTTATTATACGAGGCAAAAAGGCAAGCTCACAGTTCGCTCTGGCGTAGCTCGCAGTAGTTATTTAGTAGCTTCAGGGCAGATGATTAATTTTGGCGAGGTCACCTATCGTCCGACAAAGACGATGGATATTGGCGCCTATGTTTTGCGGCAAAACTATAATAATGGGATTAAAGATTTGAATCTTTTCGTAGTAAATGGCGCAGCAGAAGTGATTCCAGGCGGGTTAGCTTTGTCCTTTGAATATGCGAAAAATAGAGCAGATGATATTGCTTCCTTACGTTTCAAAGGTAAGCAGAGTGGTTACTTTATCGCTCTTCAGTCGAAGTATGCGGCAACCAATTATAATCCATCACTATATACGAATATGGTAAATCCCTTTAAACAGGGCGACAGCGGCTGGGGGATTTCTTATCGGCATATGCCGAGCGGCGTAGCCGGGTATGTGAATCGCGGCGCCTTTAGCTGGATACCACTCACGACAGATAGTGCTGGATCTTGGCAAAATACTTTTGATGGCATCAATGCTTGGCGCTTTGATTATGTTTATGTTCCATGGAAAAATGTGCAGTGGACTCTTACTTATGACAGAATCAAACCGATTAATGGAAATTGGACCAATAACAGCATTCAATCCACATTTAACTTTTTCTTCTAAACAAAATCATTTAGCTTCCGGCGACGCTGGAAGCTTTTGTCCTTTACAAGTGTACAAAATGATTAGTTTTGATTGACGTTTCTTTGCAGGCTATGATAATATGAACAAAAAGTCTGAAAAGGAGGAAAGTTTGTGGCGAAGTCGTTTAAAACAGGCGAGAGGGAAACCTTTTCTTCTGGTCTGGCGGTCTTTTTTGCAACATTAGGCTCAGCAGTTGGATTGGGAAATATATGGAAATTCCCTTATTTAACAGGCGAATACGGCGGGGGCGCTTTTTTACTGGTCTATTTTATTTGTATTTTGTTTATTGGCCTGCCGATTATGGTTGGTGAGTTTTACGTAGGTCGTAAGACGCGCAAAAATCCTGTTGGTGCTTATAAATCTTTAAAACCAGGCAGTGGCTGGCATACATCAGGCCTCATGGGTGTGGCGGCAGCGTATTTAATTATGTTTTTTTACAGTTGTGTGGCTGGCTGGGTGTACTTATACCTATTTAAGGCTCTAAAAGGGGATTTTGCAGGAATTACGATGGCGGCGGCCAAAAGTGAATTTGGCAGCACCATTGCCGGTCCTCTATCGCCAATTATCTGGCAGTTTATAGTGCTCTTGGTTGTTTGTGCGATTTTGGTAATGGGAGTACAGAAAGGGATTGAAAAGATTACGAAAACTTTAATGCCTTTGCTGTTTATCCTAATTATTATTTGTGATATCAGGGCCCTCACTTTACCGGGAGCTTCGGAAGGCCTGAATTTCTTATTCCAAGTGGATTTCAGTAAACTTACGTCGACAGCAATTTTAACTGCCATGGGACTGGCTTTCTTTAAGCTTTCACTTGGCATGGGCACGATGGTTACTTATGGCAGCTATTTTACGAAAGACAACCATCTTTTTGCTACCGCCGGAAAAGTAGCGCTGTCTGATACGGCTGTTTCTATGCTTGCTGGCATTGCGATTTTTCCTACGGTCTTTTCTTTTGGTATGGAGCCTGGTGCTGGACCGGGACTGCTCTTCATGACAATTCCGCTTGTTTTTTCGCAAATGCCTTTTGGCAGTATTTTGCTTGTAGCTTTTTTCTTTTTGACATCCATTGCAGCAACAACGGCCATGCTTTCTCTCGTGGAAGTGCCGACAGCCTATTGCGTAGAAGAGCGGAAAATGGGACGTTCAACAGCGGTTATTATGAATGGCGTCATTATCGCTCTAATTGGAATTCTAGCATCTTTATCAGTTGATAAGGATAGCTTGTTAGGCGGAGTGACCATTTTTGGTAAAGGGTTCTTTGACTTATTCGACTATATTTCCTCAAATATTCTTCTGCCTGTGGGCGGGCTGTTAATTTCAATTTTTATTGGCTATGTGCTCAAAAAAGAAGATTTGAAACGCGAACTTTCGAATGATGGCACTTTGTCGATTGACGGAATTTTTTCCGCTTTCTACTTTGTGATTCGTTATGTTACGCCGATTCTGCTTATTGTAGTTTTCTTAAATTCTATTGGGATTCTTAAGGTTTGACGCTACGGTAGTTTCAGTGGTAAAATAAAATGACGAAAGAAAAAATTGGCCTGCCCAGATTTTGGGCTGGGCCTTTTTCTACTTTGACAAAGGAGGTTGAGTGGTTGCTGTTACTGATAAAGCTCCTTTATTTTGTCGTAGATGTTATTTTACCGCTCTGTGTTGGTTATTTATTGCGACGATTTTCGGCTGGACGCCAAGCTTTTTTTGATAAGGTTATCGTAGTGAATTTGCTCGTGGTGTATCCTTTTTTGACGATCCTTTCTTTTTGGCAAATGAAAATTTCAATGCATATGCTATATTTGCCTATTCTTGGTGTGATTATGAGTTTTGTACCAGCCATGATCGCCTACCGCGGCAGTAAGAAAAAGTATCCTGATCCGCTCGATCAAGGCAGTTATATGCTTGCGGCTACTTTGTCTAATACTCTCACTTTAGGCGGCTTAGTCGCTTTTATTTTATATGGCGAACCGGGGTATGCTTATACGGTACTTATTTTACTTTTTGGAAATTTGATTTTGTTCCTGTTTTGTTTTCCCATGGCTCAGCACTATTACGATTTAAGTAAGGGTGATAAAAGTCATAGAATCTCATGGAAAAAGATTCTTTGGAATCGAAATCAATTACCAACCCTTAGTGTTTTTGTGGGACTCGGTCTTAGTATTAGTGGTTTTGAACGACCTGCGTTTTTTGAATGGATATTTCAAGCACTTGTCCATGTTGGCGCTTGGACAGCGTTAATTCCTGTAGGCTATGCTATGGATTTCGGCCAAATTCGTTCGCATTGGCGGCAAACTGCTGATTTACTATGGGTAAAGTTTATTGCAACTCCATTGATTTTGTTTGTCATGGCCTATCCTTTTGTTGAAGAAAAAGTCGCACTGTATACGCTTCTTGTTATTTCCAGCACGCCTACAGCCATTAATGCTGTGCTTACAGCTAGGCTATATCGTTTAAATATTCATATCGCTACAGCCTCTTTTGTATTAACAACTGGTTTTTACTTATTTTTGTTTGTACCTATTTTATTTTGGGTGCTTTTATAAATAAAGTCTTTATCAATAAGAAAATATTTGCCAATAGTTTTTGTTTGCAGTACTATAAGGGTTAGACAGAAAAAATTTGAGGGTGTGGTTTTTATTTTATTTCGACCAATTGTTTTAGAAGATAAAGAGCTTATTGACAGTTACTTTCAAGCGAATCGCTATGAAAGTTCGGTGTATACTTTCACTAATTTTTACATGTGGCGGAAACCTTATAATATTGAGTGGGCCGAAGTAGAAGGCTGCTTGTGTGTTAGAGCCGCTCATCACGACCATACTTACATGTTACCGCCCATTCCGAAAGCTACAGGCGGATCGATTGCCGCCGCGCTTACTGTGGTAATTGATTATTTTAAGGAGTTAGGTCAGCCTTTTTTATTAAAAGGAGCGACTTTAGACGATAAGGCAGCGCTTGAGGCAGCGCGTCCTAACCTTTTTACGTTTGAAGCAGACCGAAAAAACTTCGACTATGTCTACCTAGCCGAAGATCTAAAATGGCTCAAAGGCCGCAAATATAGCAGCAAGAAAAATCATTTAAATTACTTTAAACGCACTTACAGTCAATACCAGTATTTGCCGTTGACGCCAGATCTTTTGCCGAGTTGTAAGAAAACGGCTTTGGAATGGTATGAACTCAGAGGTCTTGATGAAGATAGTGAAATTGATCTGGAAAAGGATGCCGTCATTGATATGCTGGATCATTTTGCCGCGATGAAATTGACTGGCGGTGTCATCTTGATTGATGGGAAAATGGAGGCTTTTTCGATTGGTGAACCTCTTAATAGTGATACGGCGGTCATCCATGTAGAAAAAGGCAATCCCAATATTCGCGGTCTTTATCAAGCCATTAACCAAGAGTTTTGTCGTAACGCTTGGGAAAATATGACTTATATTAATCGGGAAGAAGACATGGGAATGGAAGGCTTGCGCCAAGCGAAAGAGTCTTATCATCCCGTGAAAATGGTAGAAAAATATGATGTGATGATTACTGCCGAGGGGTGACTTTAGGTGGAGTATCGATTGATTGAACCGCGAGAAGAAACGGCCATCAAAAAATTATGGTCTTACTGTTTTGAGCCAGAGGGACACCCTTTTTTTGAATGGTATTTCGGGAAATATTATAAGCCAGAAAATGTTTTGGCTGGTGTTAAGGATGGGCATCTCTTGTGTTGTCTCCATCTAAATCCTTATAAAATTTTTCTACGGGGCCAAGAGTTTGCTACGTCGTACATTGTGGGCGTGGCCACAGCGCCGGAGGCTCGCAGCCAAAAGTCGATTGGGGGGCTTCTAGCCGAATCTTTGGTCGAAATGAGGCGGCGTGGTCAGTGGGTAGTTTTGTTAATGCCCTTTAAAGGCATTTTTTATTATCCTTATGATTTTGAGTTTTGTTATCATTCATTGCTGTATGATGTTGATTTGGCAGATTTGCGTTTTGCTGCATCTGGAGATGGCGTATTTAAGGCTGTGACCGAAGAAAACATTTGTTTTCTACAACCAGTTTATGAAGCTTATACGAAAGATCTGCATGGCTATCCTGTGCGCCAAGCGGCAAGCTGGCGACAGCTTTACGAAGAACATCAGACTGATCAGGGCCATGCCTATCTGCTGTTTGAAGCCGATGAGGCGGTAGGCTATATTTTTTATATGTTGAAAGAAGATAAAGTTGTGGTAAAGGAAATGGCTTATCGGAGTGAAACGGCTAAACAGGCGCTGTTGCGTTTTTGTTATAATCACCGCTCTCAAGTAAGTCGTCTCTATTGGCTGGCGCCGATTGATGATGGAACGTTATTTTCATTACCAGACCCTAAAGTGGGCGTATCAATCTATCCTTTTATGACAGCTCGTATTGTCGACGTGGTAAAAGCTCTGTCGGAGGTTTCTTATCCGCCAGTAGCAACAGGGCGAATTGTGTTTGCCGTAAATGATCCCTTGGCGACGTGGAATCACGGCACCTTTGCGCTTACGGTTCAAGAAGGGCGTGGGCAAGTGGTAAAGCTGACAGATGAGATGATTAGCGGGGCTGAATGCTGTTTTACGAGCGGTACCTTAGCGCAATTGCTTTTTGGTCGAGTTTCTGCTAGCCAACTACACAAAATGGGAAAAATCAAAGCGCCGCTGGCGGCGTTGGCACTTCTGGATCAATTCTTTCCTGCTTGTATGAATTACATTAACGAATATTATTAAAACTTCACGAACAATTTAGCTCTTTTCATAGGGCCTAGAGATAAGAAAAGAAGAGTGTAGCTACCGATTTGGCGGTTAGCAACACTCTTCTTATTCATTTTACTGATTGCAGTCTAAATTAGTGAAAGAAGCGGCTTAGCGAAATAATTCCCCAAACAACGCCGCTGGCAATCAGCGGACCAATGGCCAAACCTTGAAAAAAGCAGACACCGATAATGGTGCCAATTAATAGCGGCGTAATGACTTCCGGTGCAGACGACATAAAGGGAACGCCTCGTCCGGCAATCCAGGCCATAAACAGGCCGACTCCTAGTGCGATAAAAGCTACAGGTGAGCGAAAAGATGTTACCATGTCTTTAGCGGTAATACTCTGATTGGCAATGGGAACAAGAATGGCCATTGTGAGGATAATGATGCCCCAAGAAAGACCGTGGCTTTCGATAAAGGGAAAGTACTGATCAAGGCCGAGTAACTTTAAAAATAATAAGGATGCAGCAGCAATCGCGACTGAATTGTTATGGCCAATGACTGAAAGAACAAGAATGGCCAGCAAAGGTAAGTTATCAAAGTTCATCGAAAAATCACTCCGTAAAGGCAAGTTTTGCTGTTACTCTATTCCGCGCATAGGGAAAAGGGAACTGCTGTCTGTTTCGTTTATAAATGAAAGGTAGCAACAAGCGGGGCGTGGTCTGATGGTCGTTCTGTTTGACGCAGTTCTGTGGCTACGAAGGCTTTTTGGGAAGCTGCGGCCAAAGGCGCAGTAGCATAAATATGATCAATTCGCCAGCCAAGGCCGCGCGGTAGCGCATCTTTAATCCGATAATCCCAAAAAGTATATAAGCCGCCTGTCGGGCAATGCTTGCGAAAAATATCCGTAAAGCCCCATTCGCGGACACTAGCTAGCGCTTCTTGTTCAGCTGGATGGAAGCCGACACGACCAGCAAGACGCTTCGGATCATAAACATCAAGGGGATCTGGCGCTACATTAAAATCGCCGAGCCAGAGGAGCGGTTCATTAGGCTCATGGTGTCGTCTGAAATAATCGCCCATATGGCGCAGCCATTCTAATTTATAGTTGAAATAATCTGTGCCAACTTCACGTCCTTGAGGAACATAGGTATTTACAATCGTAAAGGCGGAAAATTTAGCTGCAATCAGGCGAGCCTCGCCGTCAGCGCCCCATTCGTCAAGGCCAAAGGTGACACTGATCGGCTTTTCTTTGCTGAGAATAGCGACGCCGTTTTTTCCTTTTTCCCCGCGAAAGGTAGCGTGATAGCCAATTTGCTGGAGTGGTTCCCAGGGGAAGTCTGGATCTTGTACTTTCGTTTCTTGTAAGCCGATCATATCGATGTTTTCTTTCAGTAGCCAATTGCAAAGATCTTGCAATCGAACACGGAGCGAATTTATATTAAACGTAGCAATTTGTATTTGACTCATCGATGGCAGCCTCCTATGCAGCAAGTTTTTACTACACTTCGCAGTTTTATGAAAAAAGTCCTTTTTTTCGTAAGGCAGGCAGAATTACTCAATAAAATGTAAAAAAAACATTTATATTGCAGGAATTTGTTTCAAGTAAAGATAATATATGTAGCGTAGGCAATCGTAGGTAGTATCACCTATTTCGTATTGGATAAACGCAAAGGGAAAGGGAGACGAATGATGGAAGTGGCTAAAATAAAAGTGTTGATCTGTGATGATTCGATGCTTGTACGTCGGCAGCTAAAAACATTATTAGAGAATGAGTTTAACTGCGAGGTAGTTGAAGCAGCCAATGGACAGGAGGCAATCGCAAAATATCAGTCTGAGAAGCCTAAATTAGTCTTAATGGATATTGTTATGCCTGAATGTGATGGGCTCGAGGCTTTAAAACAAATTCGTTCTTTTGACGGTAAGGCTCAGGTTGTAATGGTGTCATCGACAGGTACGTCGGAAAAGCTGATTACTGCTTTGAAATTAGGCGCTGTTGACTTTATTCAAAAACCCTTTGAGCAAGAGCAAATTTCAAAAGCCATTGCAAACGTACGAGGCTAAAGGAGAGAGAATATGTTTAGTCAATATTTTGGACAATATTTATTGAATAAAGGAATTCTTCGAGCAGAACAGGTGGAAGAAGCGCTGGACTTAGAGCAGTCTGTTCGTGTAAAACTCGGTATTTTAGCTATGAATGCAGGTTATATGACAGTGACGCAGGTAGAAGAGATCAATGCGTTGCAGAAAAAACGTGACCGTCGGTTTGGTGAGTTGGCTATTGATAAAGGTTATTTAACGGAACAGCAGTTGGAACAACTTCTAAAATCACAGGAACAAAAATATTTGAATTTGAGTCAGGTTATTGTCGATAAAGGCTTTTTGTCTCTCAGTGAAGTAGATGAGGCCTTATCAAATTATAAAGCGGAAAATCAACTTTCCGATGAACATATTCAGGCTTTGGCTAAGGCGGATATTGATGCCATCGTACGTTTTAGTCTTGATTTTCGCCGCGAAGAAAAAGCTGACGCATACTACAATTATGCAGCGCTCACTTTGCGGAATATTGTACGCTTTTTGAATGAGACACCGGTCTTGTTAAAGAATAATCCGGTTGTGGGCGCCTCCTTTCCTTGGCTTGTTACGCAGAATATGGTCAGTAAAGATTCTTTGCTTACCGGCTTAGGAATGGATGATAGCACGTTGTTAGCTTTGGCAAAACGATTTAGCGGCGAGGAAATCAGTAGTACTGTAGATGCCTTTGCCAAAGATTGCGCCGGTGAGTTTTTAAATTTAACAAATGGAATTTTCAGTGTAAATTCTTCGAATCAAGGAATTAGCTATGACTTAGAACCCCAGGAAGTAATGGCGAAAAAAGCATTTCCATCAATTAAAGGGCAAGTCATTCCAGTACGGGTATCGTTTGGTCTAATTTGTATTTTTGTCAATTAAAACAGCCTAAGGGCTGTTTTAATTTTGACTATTTCGTGTGATTATTCAAAAAAATCTTGACGATTTTCTTAACGGCGTTTTATACTGTTTATAGACAGATATGTGAATGGCATTCATATATGTGAATGGAGTGTGGTTATGGCAAGTGTTCGATCGAATAAATCTGCCGCCCGCGTTGTAGATATTCTCGTCCTTTCAGCGAAGAGCAGCCGCTCTTTAACTTTAGCTGAGATTGCGCGTGAACTTCAGATTCCGAAAAGCAGTGCGTTTGATTTAGTCTATACGCTGGTGGAAAAAGGTTTTTTAGAATTAGATGAGCAAAATGGCGCAGCTTTTACTCTGGGACTTAAAGTATTTGAAGTGGGAGCCGCTTTTCTTTCGAAGGCTGATTTGCATCGTGCGGCAAGAGCTCGCCTAGAATATTTAGTGGCTGCTACGGGGCGAACAGCTTTTTTGGCGACAGAAAATCATGGGGAAATCGTTTATCTTGATAAAGTGGAGCCTCATTCTGCTATTTTTACGGGCGCGTTGCTAGGATCGCGCAATCCGATGAGTTGTACGGGACTTGGTAAAGCCTTGTTAGCTGCTTGGCCGCAGGAAAAAGTAGAAGCTTTGTTGCGTGAAAAGGGTCTTGCCTGTAAAACCGCTTTTAGCATTACGGAGCCGCAGCGTTTATTTGCTGAGCTTTCTCTCATCAAACAACGCGGCTATGCTTTAGATGAACGTGAAAATGAGACGGATATTTTTTGTGTGGCTGCGCCGATTTTTGACCGCAGAGATAGGGCAGTTGCGGCAATTAGTGTAGCGAATCCCGCCAGTTCCATGGATGAGGCGGCGATCAAAATACAAGGAACCTTGATGGTAGAAAGTGCGTTAGCAATATCGCGTCAACTTGGTTTTTTGCGGCAGAAACTTTATGAACTTTAAAATGAAGGAGGCCCTATTATGGCTGATATTGTAACAATTGGTGAAACTATGATGCTGCTGAATCCGCAGCAAACTGGTTCCTTGCGGTATGTAACAAATTTTACGAAAACTTTAGGCGGGGCAGAGTCTAATTTATGTATTGCCGCCAGTCGACTTGGTCATACGGCAGGCTGGATTAGTCGTCTCGGTGATGATGAATTTGGTCTGTTTATTCGTAACTTTCTTCGCGGGGAAGGTGTTGATACAGAGCAAGTTGTGTTTGACGGACAGGCGCCTACGGCCGTCTTTTTTAAAGAACGTCGCGAAGGTGCCGAATCGCGCGTATATTATTATCGCAAGCTATCGGCAGCCAGCCGTTTGACACCGGCAGACCTTGATGAAGATTATATAAAGGCGGCTAAATTTCTCCATATAACGGGAATTACTCCAGCGCTTAGCGACAGTTGCCGAGAAACGGTTTTCGCTGCTGTGACGATTGCCAAAAAACATGGCGTACAGATATCTTTTGATCCAAATATTCGTCTGAAATTATGGTCTTTAGAAGAAGCGCGGCCGGTGCTGACGAAGTTAGCGGAACTATCTGATTATTTCTTCCCGGGCGAGAAGGAATTAGAGCAGCTTTATCCTGGACAAAAACTAGGCGATGTAGTTGCTGATCTTTTGGCAAAAGGCGTAAAAAAGGTAATTCTTAAAGAAGGAGAAACTGGTTGTACTATTTTTACGAAAGAAGAGCCGTTAAAGGTACCTGGCTGCCCAGTTACACTGGTAGATCCGATCGGTGCCGGCGATGGCTTTGCCGCCGGATTTTTAGCTGGGAAGTTACGTAATTTATCAGATTACGAGGCTGGTCGCCTTGGCAATGCTGTTGGCGCTATGGCCGTAACGGCTACAGGCGATATTGAAGGATATCCCACAGATCGCGAAGTACAGGCCTTTCTTTGCAATACGACGATTATTGAACGCTGAGAAGCGCAGTGCTTTTTATTATATGGAGGATGGTGGCAGCTATGATTATTGGCAGAGTAGATCAGACAGTAGAAGAAGTGAAGCGCTATGGCGAAGTTTTTCATTATGCTTTAAAGTATCTCAAAGATACGGACTTTTCTAGCTTACAGGAAGGACGCTATGAACTAGAAAAAGGCATTTTTGCTTTGCTGCAAAAGTATCAAGCAAAGTCCTTTGCTGAGAGTCGTCCCGAAAATCATGTAAAGTATATTGATATCCAATATATTGTAGCTGGTCAGGAACAGATCGGTTGGGCATTACTTACGCCAGCCGCCGTCGTGACTGAAGATTTGCTGCAGGATAAGGATCTCTGTTTTTACAGTACTGTCGAAACAGAAGTTATGACAACACTTACAGCTGGCATGTTCGCTATTTACTTTCCCGAAGATGTTCATCGGCCTGGGGTACGTGTTGGCGATCACGCTGATGTTGTGACAAAGGTCGTTGTTAAGATTCCGGTAGACTTAGTGAAATAACTGTTGCTTTGGAGCGATAAAAAGGAATTATTACGGTGAGACTGTCTTTTGATGAAGGCAGTCTCTTTTACTTATGTTAATTTTTTCTTAAGTCTTTTTGTCGGCAAAGGAGTTTTGTCCATAGAGCAATAAGAAGATAAGTGGTGACATTTACTTGGCTTTCTTGAATACATTATAGTAGGTGATGCTAGTTATTTGAGGGCTGTTTTGCTTGTCTTTAGCAGAATCATGACGGTGTGGGAAGACAAAAAGGAGGAAAAAAGTTGAGAAAATATTACGTTCTCGATACAAATGTGTTGCTGCATTCTCCTAACGCTATCTTTGCATTCAACGAACATTGCGTCATTATTCCTGAAGTTGTTTTTGAAGAACTGGATCGCTTTAAGAAAGAAGCGTCTGATCGTGGGGCAAACAGCCGCCAAGTCAGTCGATTGATTGATGAATTGCGTATGAGGGGCAATCTTTTAACAGGTGTCGCAATTAACGAAGAAGGCGGTATATTGCAGATAGAGACGAATCATCTTTCCACATCTGTCGGCCCCTATTGGGAAAAAGGAAAGCCCGATAATCGAATTTTGCAAGTATGTAAAGGTCTTGCCGACGAGCAAAAAGAGGTTATTTTAGTTTCCAAAGATACGAATATGCGAGTAAAAGCGGCGGTGCTTACAATCACAGCGGAAGATTTTCGTAATGAAAAAGTTGCTGTTATGGAAGAACAGTATACAGGCCGCGCTACTGTATATACATCATCTGAGCTACTCGACTATTTCCATGCTGGCGAAGAGCATTTTATTAGGCCAGAAGATGTTTTTACGTATGATGAAGGCGCACAACGTCTTGTAGCACAGGAACTTACGGTAAATCAATTCTTGGTGATTCGCTCAACCGAGAAGGAAAAGCACACAGCTTTAGGTCGTTTTGACGGCAAGAAGATTGTGCATCTTCGTTATAAGAACCATAATCCTTTTGGGATTGCGCCGCGCAGCGTTGGGCAGATTTTCATGCAGGAATGTCTCATGATGAGCGCCGATCAAGCTCCTTTGGTAATTATTAAGGGGCCGGCTGGCACAGCAAAAACTTTTTATTCTTTAGCTGTCGGCTTATATAAAACAATGGACTGTTGTCCCCGCGAATATAATCATCTGCTGATTTGTCGCCCTAATATTCCCATGGATGAGGAGATTGGTTTTCTTCCTGGGTCAGAAAGCGATAAGATCGGCGTGTTTATGCGAGGCATTCGTGATAATCTGTTTACTTTAATGAATGGGAATGCCGAAATGATCCAAGATACGAAAGATTTAGCTGCCGCCGAAGATACGGTTCAGATGCTCTTTGATAAACGGATTATTCAGACGGAAGCGTTGGCTTATCAACGCGGCCGTTCGCTGCAACGGTATTGGATGCTGCTTGATGAAATGCAAAATTCGACGCCGCGGCAGGCGAAAGGCGTAATCACTCGACCGGGGCTTGGTACCAAAATCATATTAATTGGTGACCCGGCTCAGATCGATCATCCGTATCTAGACAGTCGATCAAATGGACTTGTCTACGCTAGTGAAAAAATGCGCGGCTCAGCGCTTTGCTATCAGGTAACCCTGAGTCATGATGAATGTGAACGTTCGCCTTTAGCGGCGGAAGCGTCTTTGCGTTTATAATGGGATTGATTGCAGGAAAAGCCGGTGTTTTGACGCTGGCTTTTTTTATTTCCCCAATTCGCCCTTTGACGCTAATTTTTTACATGATAAGAGGGTTTTACCAGTAAGTGGCGAATAATATTTGACAATAGATTTGCTTTATCGCGATACATAGAGGTTTTACAGAGGCTTTTTTGGGGAGCTTAACGCAAGGAAATGACCGCTTTGTATAGTAATTGTAGTGAATTTTTTAGATTGATAGGAGGGTGGTTGGCGGCATGGCCAATATGGGGAAAATGACAATCGGTAAAAAAATTGCCGGAGTAATGGCTTTTATTCTTATTTTAATCGTAATTATGGCGGGGACTTCGTTTTATTCGCTGACGAACTCGAAAGAATTGCTAGCGGCAGTGAATGGGGCAAACGAGCGGGTTATGGTGTCTGATGATATTGTCAGTCAGTATAAAGAAGCTGTTTTAGCAATTCGCAGTTATGTGGCTTATGGTGATGAAAGCTCTTATCAAAAGGTTGAGCCTGAAATGGATAAGACGATTGCCTTGGAGCAAAAGCTGCTGGCTATGGCTCGTGCGGATAAACGGCAGGAAGTGCAAGCTGTAATTGATAAAACTACAACCTATAAGAAAATTATTGTAAGTCAATATATGCCGCTGGCGCAGCAGTATCAAACGAATCTTTCGGCAGGAAATTTGAGTGAAGCTTTAGCAGCAAAACAAAAAATGGATAATGTAGCGCAGCAGGCACGGGCGCTAGCGAAAGAAGTTGACGAATCGGTTAATTTTTTCTCTGATGCCAATAAAGCTCATGCTGATTCTTTGGTGCAAGAAAGTATGACAAATGCAAATCGCGTGATTTATGTCTCCGTTATTTTGAGTCTTATTTCACTGCTTTTTGCTGTTTTTGCCGCGATTGTTCTTACACGGGTTATTAAAAAGCCGGTGATTGAAATTGTTGGGATAGCCAATGCTTATGCCGATGGCGATTTGCGTGATGAAGTTCATTGGCAATCAAATGACGAATTTGGCGATTTGGCCGATTCGTTGCGGTTAATGCATAAGAATTTTGTGGAAATGATTAGCAATATTCGAATCTCATCGGAACAACTTGCAGCGGCTTCGGAAGAAACGGCTGCTTCGACGGAGGAAGTTACTGCAAGCAGTGAAGAAATTTCTCGCAACATGGAAAATCTCGCTAAGGAAGCAGATTCCGGCAATAAATCGATGTTGGAAGCATCGCAGTCGCTAGTGCAATTATCAAGTTTGATTCAAATTGCTAAGTCTAAATCGCAGACTTCCATGGAATCAGCCGTTTCTACAATGGCTGTAGCGGAAAAAGGCCGCAATAAAGTCAATGAATCTGTTCATAACATGGAAAATATCAAAAATCAATCGGAGCACACGAGTCAAGTTATTGCCGATTTAGATCAGTACTCACAACAGATTGGCGCCATTGTTGATATGATTACATCTATAGCGAATCAAACCAACTTACTGGCACTAAATGCGGCCATTGAAGCTGCTAGAGCTGGCGAGGCTGGTAAAGGCTTTGCTGTTGTAGCTGAGGAAGTACGAAAATTGGCGGAACAATCCAACGACGGGGCTCAGGAAATTACGGCACTTGTGAAGAAGGTCACGGAAAAAACCCAGATGGCTGTGTCTACGATGCAGCAAAATTCAGTAGAGATCGCTACAGGGGTTTTAACAGTGAATGAAGCGGGACAAGCCCTTGATCAAATCTTAGAAGCGTTTGAACATGCCAAGGAAAATACGCAGGAAATTTTCCAAATTACTTCAGAAGAAGTAGCAAATTCGGAAAAAATTGTTCGCGTGATCGATGCTTTGGCATCTGTTATTGAAGTAGTGGCATCTCATTGTTTAGAAGTTATGGCGGCAGCGCAGCAGCAGTCGGCTGCGATGGAAACCGTTGCTTCTGCGTCGGAAGAAACAAGCGCGATGGCCAATGAGTTAGAAGGTTCGATTGAACAGTTTAAAGTGAAATAAAATATTTTATAGAAAAAAAGCTGCCCCTTGAAAAGGGCAGCTTTTTTCTTATTCACCGTAATCGTTATTGCTGTCATACTTGGCGGTTAAAGTTCCGTAGGTGTCTTTGCTTTGTTTGTTTTTCGTAGTTGATGTTTGTTGTGAAGATGTGGTATTTGTTCCAGCGCCTGATGCCATGCTGCTTGTTGATGATGCGGCGGAAGAGGAGGAATAATCATTGTTGGCGTCTTGCTTGGCAGTCATTGTACCATACTCGTTTTTGCTTTGCATAGTACTGGTGTTTTTAGATTGACTGGTTTTGTTTGTCATATAGTTACCTCCTGCAGAACTTATTTTGGAACCGTTATTATTATGTGTCGAAGAATTTTTGCGATACGTGGCAAAATTTTATTTTGTCAGACTTTGCTAGCTCATGGCTGAAGTTTACAAAAAATATAGTTAGAGGAAAATAAAATCATTTTGTTGTATAATTTAGCAACTGAGGCATAGACTAAAAGCAGGAAGATATAGTTTTTATATCTTCCGGGCAGGCGCCGTTGCTTTGTGGATTTTACGCAAAGGGCGGCGCTACGGTTTTTTTTGCCTGTGAATCCGTTTTGGCTATGGAAAATCAATACGCTTTAGGCTATAATAGATTCAGTTATGAAGGAGATGCTATGGGCAAAGTAATTATTTCCGTGATCGGAACCCAAAAAGATCATTCTGGCGAAGAAAATAAAATTGAATTTGTCAGCGTAGGAACTCATTATCAAAAAAACAATAAGGACTTTTTTCGGTATGAAGAAAGCGGACTCAGCGGTTTAAAAGCCGGTCATACGGTACTAAAAGTCGATCCAGCTGAGGTTATTATTCTCCGCATGGGGCAGGTCGAACAAAAACTGATATTTCAAGAAGGGAAAATCAGAGAAAGTTTGTATCAGACTCCTTACGGAGCTTTTGCATTGTCAATTGAGACTCGATCTTTGTCGATAAATCTAGAACAAGGTTGCGGCGAGATCAAAATTCATTATGACTTGACAATGGAAGGCCAATGGCAAAGTGAAAACCGATTAGCCATTGTTATACAGGAGGAAAAATCGTGAATATTAAGGAGTCATTAACAAACCTTATTTATGAAGCTGCTAAACAGGCTGTAGCTGATAAGGTTTTTACAGCAGAAACATTCCCAGATATTATTTTAGAAGTACCACCCCAAAAAGAATTTGGCGATTTTGCTACGAATTTTGCCATGCAGTTAGCGAGAACAGCGCGTATGAATCCGCGTCAAGTTGCTGTAGCTTTGACGGAGCGTATGAAAGGCTCTTTTTTGGAAAAGACGGAAATTGCTGGACCGGGATTTATTAATTTTTACTTAAAAAAGAATTGGCTGTACGATTTGTTGGCAGAAGCTTTAGCTGCTGGAGAAAATTACGGCAACACAACAAAAGGACAAGGCCAAAAAGTGCAGGTGGAATTTGTTAGTGCGAATCCGACAGGACCGCTTCATGTCGGTCATGGCCGTGGCGCTGCAGTAGGCAGTGCTTTAGTCAATCTATTACGCGCTGCTGGTTATAATGCACAGGCTGAATATTATATTAATGATGCTGGTAATCAAATTGATAATTTAGCGGCTTCCGTTAATGCTCGTTATTTAGAGCTTTTAGGAAAAAACGCTGAGTTTCCTGAAAATGGTTACCATGGTGAAGATATTATTGCAACAGCCAAGCAGATTATTGCTGCCGAAGGCGACCGCTATCTTAGTGTTTCCCTGGAAGAACGGTTAGCAGTTTTTAAAGAATTGGCTTTAACGGAAAAACTGAATCATTTAAAAGAGGATCTAGCTGCGTTTAATGTGGCTTTTGACGTATGGTTCAGTGAGCGTACTTTGCATAACGAAAAAGCCATTGAAGCAGCCTGTGAAGTTTTAAAAGAACAAAGTATGCTTTACGAACAAGATGGCGCTTTATGGCTCAAGTCAACGGCTTATGGCGATGATAAAGACCGGGTTGTTATTCGTGACAATAAAGTGCCTACTTACTTGGCTGCCGATATTGCCTACCATCATAACAAATTTTTACGGGGCTTTGATAAGGTCATCAATATTTGGGGCGCTGACCATCATGGCTATATTTGTCGTGTAAAAGCTGCTGTAGCGGCTCTGGGGCATAATGCCGAGAACTTGGAAGTATTGATTGTTCAGATGGTCAATTTGTTTCGTGATGGCGAGCTTGTCAAGATGTCTAAACGGACTGGGCAAAGCGTAACCTTAACGGAATTGATTGAGGAAGTTGGCACAGATGCAGCTCGCTTTTTCTTTATTATGCGATCCATTGATAGCCAACTTGATTTTGATTTGAATTTGGCCAAAGAACGGTCTAATGAAAATCCTGTGTTCTATATTCAGTATGCCCATGCTAGAATAAAGAGCATTTTCCATCAAGTTGCTGAAGCGGGAATCTCTTTGCCGGACTTGGCTAAAGTAGATTTGACAGTTCTTCAGCAGGAGCAAGAAATTGATTTGATTAAGAAAATTGGCGAATATCCCGAGGAAATTTCCTGGGCTGCAGCCGAACGAGCACCTCATCGGATTGCTCGCTATACTCATGAACTTGCTGCTTTATTCCATTCTTTTTATAACCAGTGCCGTATTATTGGTGTAGAGGCGCCAGTGCAGCAAGCGCGACTGGCTCTTGTTACAGCGGTTCTGCAAGTGCTGACTCATGCTTTAAAAATCTTAGGAATTACAGCACCTGATAAAATGTAATTTGTTTCGGGAGGAAAAGAAACGTGCAACAAATGAACAAAGATATTGCGGAAATTGATATTGCCTGCCAGATTCTGCGGGAAACGGGCGAAGGAATGTATTTTAAAGACTTAATTGCTAAGGTTTTGGAAATTAAGCCGAAGCGCTCGGTTTCAATGGGGCAGGCTATGGCTGAAATTCATACCCAGATTAATATGGACAGTCGTTTCGTCTATTTAGGCAATGGTCGCTGGGGCTTAAATCAATGGGGGCCTCGGTTGGCAAAACAGGATGAAAGTGACTTAGAAGAGCTTGAAGAGTATGATGAAGAGTATGATGAAGAAGTAGATGAGGAAGCAAGCGACAGTGACGATGATCTTTTGCTGCGCGATAGAGAAGAAGCGTAGTAAACCTTGAAACTGCCTTGACAGCTGCTTTTGCTGGCGATACAATTATGAACATATTGGCTGAGTGGTCAAATATTTAGGAGGAAATTTTATGGCAAAGTATATATTTGTAACCGGGGGGGTTGTCTCATCCTTAGGTAAAGGGATTACGGCTGCATCTCTTGGTCGGCTCCTGAAAAGCCGAGGTCTGAGTGTAACAATTCAAAAATTTGATCCTTATATTAATATTGATCCGGGAACGATGAGTCCTTATCAACATGGTGAAGTATTCGTTACGGAAGACGGCGGCGAAACGGACCTTGATTTAGGTCATTACGAACGGTTTATTGATATCAATCTGAGTAAGAGTTCGAATGTAACAGCAGGGAAAATTTACTGGTCTGTCATTAATAAAGAACGCAAGGGCGATTATTTGGGCAGTACTGTTCAGGTTATCCCTCATATTACGAATGAGATAAAAGAAAGAATCTATCGTCTGGGTAAAGAAGAACAGGCTGATGTCGTCATTACCGAAATCGGCGGCACTGTAGGTGATATTGAAAGTCTGCCTTTTCTAGAAGCAATTCGTCAAGTGAAGAAAGAAGTTGGCCGTAACGGCGTTCTTTACCTTCATGTAACGCTAGTTCCTTACATTCAAGCCGCTGGCGAACTGAAAACCAAACCGACGCAGCATAGTGTTAAAGAACTTCGCAGCATCGGGATTCATCCGGATATTATTGTTTGTCGGACAGAACATGAAATTTCGCCAGATATGCGCGATAAATTGGCTCTGTTCTGTGATATTGATTCTGATGCGGTTATTCAAAATAAAACAGCTTCATCCATTTACGATGTCCCGCAAATGTTAGCTGAAGAAGGTTTAGATCGTATTGTTATGGAAAAACTGAACCTTTCAGCGGCTGAGCCAGATATGACGGAATGGTATCAGATGGTCAATAAAATTCATGGTTCGAAAGAACAGGTTGAAATTGCTGTTGTTGGTAAATATGTGGCGCTTCATGATGCTTATATGAGTGTGACTGAATCGTTATATCATGCTGGTATTGCTAATGATGCCAAGATCTCGATTAAATGGGTTGATGCAGAAGAAATTGAAGCGCCTGCAACTGACTTAGAAGAAGTATTTGCTGGTGTGAGTGGTATCCTCGTTCCTGGTGGTTTTGGCGATCGCGGTATCGAAGGAAAAATCAAAGCAATTCGTTATGCTCGGGAAAATAAAATTCCATTCTTCGGTCTTTGCCTTGGCATGCAGACGGCTGTTATTGAATTTGCCCGTAATGTATGCCACTTGACTGGCGCTCATAGTACCGAATTTGATGCTGACACGGCGCATCCAGTTATTGACCTTATGCCTGATCAAATGGAAGTTGTCGATAAAGGCGGTACAATGCGACTCGGCGTATATCCTTGTAAGGTCATGGAAAACACTTTGACTCACAAGGCGTATCAAGATGAAATTATTTATGAACGTCATCGTCATCGTTTTGAATTTAATAATGCCTATAGACAGACTTTGACAGATTGCGGTTTGGTTATTGGCGGAACTCTGCCGAATGGCCGTCTTGTCGAAATTGTGGAACTGAAACAAGAAGTTCATCCTTGGTTTGTAGCAACGCAGTTCCATCCTGAATTTAAATCTCGTCCGACAACGCCGCATCCGTTATTCCGCGATTTTGTTACGGCAAGCTTACAATATAAGAAATAATGCAATGAAGAAACTGTTGGCATGCCAACAGTTTCTTTTGCCAAAAGCAGTTAACCAAAGCGAGGGAGTCCATGATGTATAAAAAATCAGTTGTCTATGTTTTGATCGCTGTTTTTACTTTATCAGCGCTTGCTCTTATGGTGATTCCCAGTCTAAAAAAACAAGCGAAAGAGGAAAAAGCAAAAATCGCTGTTATTTACGTAGAAGGAGTGATTAATGGCGGCCGTTCGCAAATGGGTATGTTCAGTGAGCAAGGGGGAACGGACGAGGTCATCAAACAGCTTCATGAAGCACGAGATGATAAAAGCGTAAAAGCTGTTGTACTTAGAATTAATAGTCCTGGCGGCAGTGCGCCAGCGGCGCAGGAAGTGGGCGAGGAAATCAAAAAATTGCGCGCTTCCGGTAAGCTTGTTGTTGCTTCTATGGGAGATATGGCCGCTTCGGGCGGATATTGGCTAGCTGCTGTATCGGATAAAATTTATGCCAATCCAGCTACTCTTACCGGCAGTATTGGCGTATATATTCCCTATACAAATTTAGAAGAGCTTTATAAAAAGATCGGCTTGCATCAAGAAAAAATAAAAAGCGGTGTTTATAAAGATATTTTATCGCCGGAACGAACCATGACAGCCAAGGAACGGGAGTTAATTCAGGTTATGGTTGATGATTTATATGAGCAGTTTGTGGCCGTTGTTGCTGAGGGCCGCCATATGGATCCGGCGAAAGTCCGTTCTTTGGCTGACGGCCGTGTTTATACGGGGCATCAGGCTAAGGATTTGGGACTCGTTGATGAATATGGCAATCTCTATGATGCAATTGATGGCGCGGCAGCACTTGCTGGATTCAAAGGAAAGCCGGAAATTGTGGAATATGGCAAAAAGAATCCCTTGGCAGTTTTAGTTGGCGCTGATAGCAAACTGTCTTTTGAAAAGCTCATTATGAAACAGTTAGCTGATGGACAGGCGACATTGCTGCAGGGGCCATTGGCTTTGCCGTTATCAGAGAGCAGGTGAGAGGATGCAATCAACCTGGGAAATTTTATATGATGTGATTTTTCAGCCCCGTGAAGCCTTTCGTTCCTTCCAATTTGGGGCGCCGATCGCTTTGGCGCTATTGCTTGTGATTCTTGCAGCAACAGCCCCCTCGTTGCTTTTCGCTAAAATGCTGACAGAGTCGCCAGAAGGGTACTTTTTTTCTTTCTTCTTGTTTCATGAAACGCTATTTACGTTTCTTATTTGGATTATTGGCACAGGTTTGTATCATTTGATAGCGGAATTAAGCGGTGGTAAGGGCAAAGTTACTGCCTTATTTGCCGCTTTAGGTATGGCGCACTTACCTCGCCTAGTTCTTTTGCCTTGTTCGGTGTTAAGCTATTTGCTTAGCGGAACACTTTTGACTCTCTGGAATATGGCAGTTGCCATAGGAATTGCGATTTGGACCGTTTATCTGCTTTACTGTGCGCTGATATCGGTTTATCAATTGACTAGGGCCAAGGCGATTTTGTTGCTTCTTTCGCCGCTGCTAGCTGGACTTTTGCTAGTTTTATTGGGGAGCACTTTTCTTGTGTTTTGGTTTAGCCAATTTATTGGTGGATATTTGTAATTTTTGGTAATTAAAGCAGGACTTTTTCTTTTTCGTGCGAATAACCGTAATAGATAACAGCAACAAGAACACTATGCAGCTAAGGCGCAAAATAAGAAAGCAGGTGGAGAGTTTGTCCTACACAGTACTGGTGATCGATGATCAGCCTGGAATTCGGCGGCTTCTGGTAGAGGTGTTAACAGAGGAAGGTCACCTTGTGGTAGCTGCCTCTAACGGTTACGAAGGATTGCAAAAAGCGAAAGAATGTCAGCCGCAGCTTATTCTCATGGATATGAAAATGCCGGGTATGGATGGGATTGAAACATTGCGGGAATTAAAAAAAGCGGGCCTAGGCGATAAGGTAATTATGATGACTGCCTATGGCGAGCTTGACCTTGTCAATCAGGCTAGAGAAATTGGTGCCTACGATTATATTACTAAGCCTTTTGATATTATTGCACTTTGCGAACGGATTCAGCAGTTAGCGCAAGAAGAAGGTTCACAAGCGAAAATTGGGTAGGAAAATGCTCCGGCTAGCCGGAGCATTTTCTTTGCAGGACTTTTATCTTGGGTGGCGAAAAGAATAGATAAGGAGGGAGAGATAATGGTAATTGGCACTCAAACTACACTGGCCTTATATTGTCAAAAATGCGGGAGTTTAATCACCCATGATTTGTCACGGTTTGCTGTAGGCAAAAATCTGCCGAAATCGCTTTATTGCAGCTGTGGACACTGTCAGGGAAGTGTAATCAGTGTTGGTGTGCGTCAATCTCTATTACAAATCCCTTGTGTGGTCTGTGAAACAGACCATCTTATCGTGATGGAAAATCGGCAGTTTTGGCAGGAACAGGTAAGTAAGGTTTATTGCGTGGAAGAAAATTTAGAGCTTGGCTTTGTTGGAAGCCGCCAAGCGATTGAAGAAATGCTTGCCGCCCATAAACGGGAGCTTGATAATATTTTTCCAGAAAATTCGTATGCCGATCATGAAGAGGCTGTAGCCAATTCGCAGGTCATGTTAGAAATCATTAATTTGGTTCATGATATTGCGGAGCGGGGCGGTGTTTATTGCCGTTGCGGCGGCACGGCCATTGAAGCAGATATTTTACCTGATCATGTCGAGCTGCTATGCGGTCAATGCGGCGGGCGTCAGATTATCCCGGCATTAACCGAAGAGGATGTTCTGTTGCTTAAGGCCCGCGACTCGATCGAAATTGTGCCATTGCGCCGTTCCCGGCGCAAACATTGAAGGCAGGAGGTTGAATATGAAGTTTTTCTTAGATACGGCCAATCTGAATGAAATTAAGGAAGCGGTTAAACTCGGTGTTGTTGCTGGTGTGACGACAAATCCTTCGCTGATTGCCAAGGAAAAAAGAAATATACATGAGGTCATTAAAGAAATTGCAGCGATTGTTCCTGGTCCAATTAGTGCTGAAGTAATTGGAACAACTTATGAAGAAATGCTACCTGAAGCGAGAGTGCTGGCGAAACTTGCGGCTAATGTCGTAGTTAAGGTTCCCATGACGGCGGAAGGTTTGAAAACCGTTGCTGCACTGACGGCGGAAGGAATCAAAACGAATGTAACGCTGGTTTTTTCGGCGAATCAGGCACTTTTGGCCGCTCGAGCTGGGGCAACTTATGTGAGCCCTTTTTTAGGTCGCCTTGACGATATTAGCCAAGATGGCGTAGAATTAGTGCAGACGATTACGAATATATTTGCTTTACATGATATTGACACAGAAGTAATTGCTGCAAGTGTGCGGCATCCTTTGCATGTCACACAGGCGGCGTTGGCTGGTTCGCATATTGCGACAGTTCCTTATAAAGTACTGTTGTCTCTATTGAACCATCCTTTAACGGACGCGGGTATTGCTCGTTTCTTAGAGGACTGGAAACAAGCGAATATGTAATGAGTTTAGCGCCAGCAAATGGCGCTTGAAGAAATGACAGGGAGATGCAAACATGGATCGTGAATTAGCCTTAGAATTTGTTCGGGTAACTGAAGCAGCAGCGATTGCTTCCGCACGTTTAATGGGACGGGGAGACAAGATCGGAGCTGACCAAGCTGCTGTTGATGCAATGCGTCGCGCTTTTGATAGTGTATCGATCAGCGGTCGCGTCGTAATTGGTGAAGGCGAAATGGACGAAGCTCCAATGCTGTACATTGGGGAACAAGTTGGTGCTGGTGGAATTGAAGTCGATATAGCTGTAGATCCGCTAGAAGGAACAAATCTTGTAGCGAAAGGACTTCCTGGTGCTATCGCTGTTTTGGCTATTGCCCCGAAAGGCGGTTTACTGCATGCACCTGATATGTACATGCAGAAAATCTGCGTTGGTCCAAAGGCGGCAGGCAAAATTCATTTAGATGCACCTGTTGCTGAAAATTTACGGGTTGTTGCTGAATCCTTAGACCGTAAGATTGAGGATTTAACAGTTGTTACTTTAGATCGTGAACGTCATGCGAAAATCATTAAAGATGTACGTGATGCTGGCGCTCGCATTAAACTAATTTCCGATGGCGATGTATCGCCAGCAATTAATGCAGCCATTGAAGGAACTGGTGTTCATATGCTTCTCGGCATTGGTGGCGCGCCAGAAGGCGTTGTTGCAGCAGCTGCTTTAAAATGCTTAGGCGGCGATATGCAGGCGCGGCTTGTGCCTGAAAATGACGAAGAAATTGCCAGAGCTCACAAAATGGGCATTAGTGATTTGAATAAAGTGATGACAATTGATGATTTAGTTCATGGCGAAGATGTTATGTTTGCTGGTACGGCAATTACGGAAGGCGATTTGCTTCGTGGTGTTCATTATTTTGGCGGCGGCGTAAGAACTCATTCGATTGTGATGCGTTATAAACGCGGTACCGTTCGCTTTGTTGATGCGATTCATAAACTCGATGACAAAAATATTGCTCTGAAACGATAATCAATTTAGTGAGTTTATAAACAGAGAATGCTACGGCATTCTCTGTTTTTTTGTATAAAAGAACATGTTTGGTGCAAACTAAGAGTAGCTTTTATTTTTGCAAATAGAAAGGGCGAGTGCATGAAAGGTTTCCTGCTTTTGCTCTGTTTTCTGCTCAGCCTTTTTTGGCAAGGGCCGAACTTGTTTTGGGAGAACAGAGAAGCCCCTGTTCTGAATGATTATGTTGCTGATGTGAAAAATGCCGAAGAAAAACAAGAAGACCGAGATATTTCAGATGAAAATGATCTGCTCCATGAAGTGCAAAATGGGGAAACTCTCTGGTCCATTTCCGAGCACTATGGCGTATCCTTAGAGGCTCTTTGCAGTCGCAACAATAAACGAACGATTCAATTGCGTTCCGGCGAGCTTTTAATTATTCCACAAGGCCGTAAATGGCGGAACGAAAGCGTTTCCCGTGGCCGAAACGGTCGGTTTTTGTGGCCTATTATTGGCGAGATTTCTTCGCCTTTTGGCCTACGCTGGGGAAGAATTCATGAAGGAATTGATATAGCGAGTGAATCAGGGACGCTTGTACAGGCAGCCAAAGATGGTAAGGTTACTTTAGCTGGCTGGAACGGCGGTTATGGCTATGCTGTAATGCTTGAACACAGTCAAAATTTTCAGAGCCTTTATGGTCATCTATCAGCAGTGTATGTTCAGCCTGGAGAGTTTATTCACAGCGGTCAAGTAATTGGCGCTGTAGGGTCTACGGGGAATTCAACAGGACCGCATCTTCATTTTGAAATACGGTGCGCTGGTGAGCCGCTAGACCCACTGTCACTTTTGCCGGCGCTGTAAGGGTGAATGAAAATGTTTGATTACGGCGAGCCACTTTTATTAGGTTTTCTAACTGCTGTAATGAGTTATTTTGGCAATACAGCCATGGTAAAAAGATTGGGAAATTGGCATTTGATTACAGTCGGGCCTGTGGCCGAGGAGGTCCTAAAAAGTAGCGTTGCATGGTACTTTGGTGTCTCACTTTTCGTTGTTCATATGACCTTTGGTAGCGTAGAAGGTTTGTGTGAACTTTTCCAGGCCAAGGGCGGCAAGCAAAGCGCGCTGCTCAGTTTATTGGGACATAGCGCTTTTGGTTGGATTACAAATCTTATCTTTAGTCAGACGAATCAAATCGAACTGGGAATTTTAGCTGGTACGATTAGCCATGTGGGCTATAACTTATGGGTTTTTCTTTATTTTACTAAGCGACATTCAAGGAGGTCCTAGCATGGAGGTAAGCTATTACTGCTCTCATTGTCAGCAGTGGATTACTAGCTTTTTCGTGGAAAGCCTTGATGAAACAAAATTAGGGTTTGATTGCTTGACTGAAAAAGAGTGGCGGGATATAATTGAATTTGATTCTGAGAAAAATTCTGTGACTGTACAGACAATTTGTGATCTTTGCTACAAAGAGCAAGAACAAGCGGGGCTTTTTTTGTCTGCTTTTACGAATCATTTCATACAATAATAAAAAGAGCGCCAAAAAGGGCTTTAGCATTGCTAAAGCCCTTTTTGGGCCTGCCGCAAAACAGGCTTCGGCGTCTTAATAAGACGAGGTGTAAGAATGCATTATTTTTATGAACTTCTGCGAAAAGATCCATCGATAGAACAAGCTTTGGCTGTGTTTAAAGTCAAACAGAGCCAGAGTTTGCTCTACGGTCTGACTGGTGCGCCCAAACATTTGTTAGCGGCGTTAGCTTATGAAGAAGCGCCTAAACCGACAGTGATTGTTTGTGCGAGTCAAGAAGCGCTAGAGCAGTTTCGTAGTGATCTGTCGGTAATTATAGCGGATCAGGAAATTCAGATTCTCCCGCCTTCTGATATGGCGAATTTTACGGCAACAGCCAGGGGTCTAGAGCTTTCTGCCCGCCGCAATCAAGTACTTAGCCATTTGCTTACAGGACAAAAAGGCATCATTTTGACGACAGCAGAAGCAGCAATACAAGGTGTTACGGCGCGAGCCGATTTTGAGGCGAGCCGATTTTCTCTAAAGCTAGGAGAACGGATTGATCGGAAAGCGTTATTACAAAAGCTTGTGCAAATCGGCTACGAGCGAGTTGATAGTATTAGTGGTCTCGGGCAGTTTAGCAGTCGCGGCGGTATTATTGATCTTTTTCCAATTACCGCCCAAGACCCAGTGCGGCTCGAGTTGTTCGACGATGAGATTGATTCACTGCGTACTTTTTCATTAGAAACGCAGCGGTCCATAGAAAGTATTACAGAGCTTATTATTTTGCCTGTCCATGAAACGGTGCAGATTGGTCGCGGCGATTCCTTTTTCTCCTATCTGCCGTCTGATGCGAATGTCATTTTTGATGAACCGATGCGGTTGCGTGAAGCAATGACTAAGGTAGTGAAAGAAAATCCTGAATATAAAAAACGAGTTTTTTCCTGGAGTGAACTCATTCAAGCGGCCAAGTCGGCAAACTTGGTCTATTTGACGTTACTGCTCCAAAAAAATCCTCATACAGATCCTAGCACGATTATTAGTCTATCATCGAAGGGCGTTACGCCGTTTCATCGCCAGATTGACTTATTTATGAAAGAACTGGCTTTATGGCAAGAACGGAAAAATACGGTTTTGCTACTCTTTAGTTCAGAAGAGAAGGCCAAGCATTTTTATCAGCATTTACGTCAGGAAAATGTGCAGGCTCATTTTGAGGCTCAGCCGGTAACGGTTGCTTCTGGTAGTATTCTTGTTACCTTTGGCGCGTTGTCTTCCGGTTTTGAAATGCCGCATGCGAAGCTTGTTGTTGTCAATGAAATTGATATTTGGGGGCGACAGAAACGCAAAATGCGGTCACGTCCCTCAAAAGAAAAGAAAATTACCTATTTTCGCGATATTAATTTAGGCGATTATGTCGTTCATGTGAATCATGGTATTGGTAAATATGTAGGCGTCGAAACGCTTGATGTCGGCGGAATTCATAAAGATTATCTCTTGATTCGTTACGCCGGTCATGACAAACTCTATGTACCGACTGATCAGGTTCATTTGCTGCAGAAATATATTGGTTCTGAAGGCGAAACGCCAAAACTAAGTAAGATGGGCGGCAGTGAATGGCTGAAAGCAACTTCCAAAGCTAAAGCATCTGTTGCTGATTTGGCCAAAGAACTTGTAGAACTCTATGCTCGCCGCCAAATGGCGCAAGGTTTTGCCGCAGAGCCTGATACACCTTGGCAGGCTGAGTTTGAAGAAGCCTTTCCTTTTGAAGAGACCCCCGATCAGCTTGCGGCGATTGCTGAGATTAAAAAAGATATGGAGTCGACGCGGACGATGGATCGTCTGCTATGTGGTGATGTGGGCTTTGGTAAAACGGAAGTGGCGATTCGGGCGGCTTTTAAGGCGGTTATGAGTGGCAAGCAAGTGGCTGTTCTTGTACCGACTACCGTTTTGGCACAGCAGCATTTTCGAACTTTTAGTGCTCGTTTTGCAGGGTTTGGTCCTGTGGTTGACGTGATCAGTCGTTTTCGTAGTACTAAAGAGCAGAAACAGACGTTGGCATTACTCAAAGAAGGAAAAGTCGACGTGTTGATTGGAACGCATCGGATTTTACAGTCTGATGTAAAATTTAAAGACATTGGCCTTTTAATTGTGGACGAGGAGCAGCGCTTTGGCGTAGCTCAGAAAGAAAAATATAAAAAATGGCGTAATCAGATTGATGTGCTTACTTTAAGTGCTACGCCAATCCCGCGAACGCTGCATATGTCACTAGTGGGAGCGCGCGATATTAGTATTATCGAAACACCGCCGGAAGAACGCTTTCCTGTACAGACTTATGTTGTAGAGTATGATGAAGAAATTATTCGTGATGCCATTCGCCGCGAACTGCGGCGGGGCGGGCAGGTTTATTTTGTCTACAATAAAGTACAGACGATTGATAAAATCAGCCGTGAAATTAGTGAAATGATGCCTGATGCGAAAATTCAAACTGCTCATGGTCAGCTGGCGGAAGAGCTATTAGAGCAGGTGATGCTTGATTACTATGAAGGGGAATATGATGTTCTTGTCTGTACAAGTATCATTGAAAATGGGCTAGATGTTGTAAATGCCAATACGATTATCGTCTACGACGCCGATCACTTCGGCTTATCACAACTGTATCAGATGCGTGGCCGTGTGGGCCGTTCCCATCGGTTAGCGTTTGCTTACTTTACCTATCGCCGTGACAAAGTATTGACAGAGGTAGCGGAAAAACGCTTGCAGGCTATTAAGGAGTTCGCGGAACTCGGCGCTGGCTTTAAAATTGCTATGCGTGATTTGGAAATTCGTGGAGCCGGAAATATATTGGGCGCTCAGCAGCATGGTCATATTGTGAGCGTTGGTTTTGAAATGTACTGCCGACTTCTTGATGAAGCTGTGCAGGAACTGAAAACAGGAAAGGTCATTGAAGCTGTACCGGAACCTGTATTGGAATTGCAGAGTGAAGCCTATTTGAGTGGCGACTATATTGCAGAGCCAGCGCATAAGATTGAAATATATCAACGCATTGCCGCGATTCGCAACGAAGGCGAAATCAAGGAACTGCTTGATGAATTGATTGATCGTTTTGGTGAGCCGACGCAGCCTGTACTAAATCTTTTAGCTGTGGCTAGGCTGAAAAATCTGGCTCGTGCTTTAAAAGTCAAAGCCGTTACCGAAAAGGCTCTTGTGGCCGAAGTTCATTTTTTTGAGCAGCCGAATCTACAAGTAGAAACGCTGCTAAATGTAAAGCAGCAGTTCCCGAATCGGATTACCCTTTTGCAAGGACCGCCACCTAGCCTCAAAATTCGAACCAAGGATTTAGCGAAAGAGCCGCTTTACTGGCTTTGTGACTTGTTTTCTTGTTTACTGCCTAAAGACGATCATGAATAAAAAGAACTGGAAAGATATATACTATCACTGCAGTCAATTGTAAAAAAAATGTAGAATAGGAGGGATACGCGTGAAGGCGACTGGAATCGTGAGAAGAATAGATGATCTAGGCAGAGTAGTGATTCCGAAAGAAATCCGTCGCACCTTACGAATCCGCGAGGGAGATCCATTAGAGATTTATGTTGATCGCGAAGGCGAGGTTATCCTAAAAAAGTACTCCCCAGTAGGAGAATTAGGAGACTTTGCGAAAGAATATGCCGAAGCTTTGCATGAAGCAATTTCTCACATGGTGCTTATTGCTGATCGCGATACGATAGTTGCTGTCGCCGGCGCTTCGAAAAAGGAGTTTCTCGGTAAGCCTCTGCGACTTGTAGTTGAAAAAGTGATGGAAGATCGCAAAACAGTAGTCATTAATGATCCAGAAGAATATACACATTATTATGATAAAAATAGCGATGTCGAAGCAGAGACCCTAGCGAACGTGTTTACAGCTGAGGTGATCTCACCGATTATTGTCGAGGGCGATGCCATTGGCGCTGTGATAATTTGCACGAAGCAGCCTGGTGTGGTCATGGGGGAAATGGAACATAAGCTGGCAGAAACAGCTGCTGGATTTCTAGCAAAACAGATGGCGCAATAGTTTTCCCTCTTCTTGTACGTATCTAAGTAGCGAGCCAATTGTTCGCTACTTTTTATATGGGGAAAGAGCGGCCGAAATGGGTCTGAAAGGATGACGCGTTATGAGGGAGGAGTCGTTTTTTAAAGGGGCCTTTTATTTAACAGCGGCAGGAATCCTGGTAAAGTTGATGGGCTCAGCAAATCGCATTGTTCTTTCCAGACTGCTTGGCGGCGAAGGGATTGGCTTATATCAAATGGCCTATCCGATTTATTTGCTGTTTCTAGGGCTTTCATCAGCAGGACTACCTGTAGCGATTTCTGTTCTTGTAGCCGAACGGACAGCGCTTAGTGATTATGGGGGCGCTCGGAAAATTTTTCGCTTATCGTTTATTTTGCTTACCATTACTGGTTGTCTTTTCTCATTGCTCTTATACTATGGGGCTTCTTGGCTGATTTCGTGGCAAATTATTCGCGATCAGCGGGCCTATTATGCAATTATTGTCTTAGCTCCTGCTGTATTTCTCGTTACAGTCATGTCAAGCTACCGCGGCTATTTTCAAGGCTGTCAAACCATGGTTCCCACAGCCTTGTCGCAGGTCGTTGAACAATTTGTGCGGATTGTGACAATGTTGGGGCTCGTTTTTTTGCTTTTGCCGCAAGGTCTTGCTTATGCGGCAGCTGGCGCTAGTTTTGGCGCTGTTCCGGGAGCGGCGGCAGGCCTTTGCTTGCTTATCTATTATGATTATCGCTATAAGCATTTTTTTTTACGCGGGCGGATTGGTTTAGGTTGGAAAAGTAAGGAGCGTTTTACTAGCGTCATGGCTCGCTTGATTCGTCTTGCGCTGCCTGTATCGCTAGCTCATATTATTATGCCCATTGTGGCGAGTATTGATTTAATGATTGTGCCGTTACGTTTGGAAATGGCAGGCTATACGATTCAACAGGCTACAGAACTGTTTGGGTATTTGGCAGGCATGGCCGTAACGCTAATGAACGTGCCAACGATTCTCACGGGAGCTTTAGCGGCAAGTCTGGTGCCTGATGTGGCAAGGACAGCAGCGCTTCAGCAAAAAGAGGCGCTAATCGAAAAGTTGGAATTGGCGCTGCGATTGGCTAACTGGATCACTATACCTGCCTCGATGGGCTTGTACTTACTAGCGGGGCCGCTTTCACTGCTGCTTTACGGTACGAATCATGCCGGTCCGGTTACGAGTATCTTGGCTTGCGGCATTGTGTTTCTTGGCATGCAGCAAGTGACCACTGGAATTTTACAAGGATTAGGTCATACGTTGATTCCTGTGGTCAGTCTTGCCATTGCCGCCGTAGTAAAAATTTTCTTAAACTACACTCTGACAGCCTTACCTGACTGGGGAATTACCGGTGCAGCTTGGGCTACCGTTGTTGATTTTTTTGTGGCGTCTATGCTTAATTTGACAGCGTTGCGCCTGTCCCTCCATAGCGCTTGGCCGCTAAAAGGACTTGGCCCTGTTTTGGGAGCTACGCTGTGTATGGGAGGGACTGTCTTATTTATTTATCATACTGCGATGACAGCACTCTACCATAATGGAGCTGCTGTTGGCGGGGCCATTATGGGCGGAATCGTTGTCTATGTGGTGACTTTCTTGATTTTGGGAGGATTTTGCCAGACCGATATGGAAAGAATCCCTAAAATCGGTTTACCCCTAAGCCGTATTTTGCACCAATTTACCATAAGGAGATAAAAACAAATTGCAAAAATTAAGTATACCTTCAGGCACGATCACAGTAGTCGGTTTAGGCGCCGGGCCTTTTGAATATTTAACAGTAGAAACCTTGGACTATTTGACGCAGGCTACTTCGCTGTATCTTCGTACTGCCATTCATCCGTCCGTGGCTGGATTAAGAAGTCGGGGAATTTCTTTTGAAACTTTTGATTCTGCCTATCATACTGGCAGTTCCTTCGAAGCGGTGTACGACAGCATTGTCGCTGCTTGTATTGCTAAGGCCCAGGCCGGAGAAGCTGTTGTCTACGCTGTACCAGGCAGCCCGCTGGTTGCTGAGCAGACTGTTGTCTTATTGCGTCAGGCGGCAGTTGAGGCTAATATTCCTCTTACTATTTTGCCTGGCATGAGCTTTTTAGAAGTCTTATACGCCAAACTGGAAATCGACCCATTGGCAGGGCTAGCAATTTTAGATGGAGCAAAACTTGATCTAAATGTTGCCGCAAGCGGGGCGGCATTAGTTATCTCGCAGGTCTACAATCAGCAAATTGCTTCTGACGTAAAGCTTTCTCTAATGGATTTTTATCCTGACGAGCATCAAGTTATATTTATCAGAAATCTTGGACTGCCTGACGAAGAAATTCGTCCTATTTTTCTCTATGAATTGGACAGGCAGCCAGTCATTGATCATTTAACAAGTCTTTATGTTCCGGCGATTGCCTCGCGGCAGAAGGATTTTTCTCTGACGCCGCTTGTCGATATTATGACAAAATTACGAGCGCAAGATGGTTGTCCCTGGGATATTGAGCAAACTCATAGCAGCCTCAGACGTTATATGGTCGAAGAAGTTTATGAAGTGCTGGAAGCGATTGATCAGGAAGATGCCGAACTGTTGTGCGAAGAACTCGGCGATTTGCTATTGCAAATTGTCTTTCACGCTCGCGTTGCCGAAGAGTCAGGGGCTTTCTCTATGCAGGATGTAATTGATCAGGTGACAGAGAAAATGGTACGACGTCATCCGCATGTATTCGGATCCATATCGGTACAGGATGCCGCTGAGGTTGTATTGAATTGGGATCAAATTAAAAAACTAGAGAAACAAGGCGAACGTCCATCGCAACTTGACGGCATTCCCGGCGATCTTCCTTCGCTCCTAAAGGCTTATAAATTGCAAGGAAAAGCGAAAAAGGTCGGTTTCGATTGGCCCCATATTGATTTTGTTTGGCAGAAAGTGCAGGAAGAATTAGCGGAACTTAAAGAAGCGGTTGCTATGGGCGCTCAGCAGGCCATCGAGGCTGAATTGGGCGATGTTTTATTTTCGCTAGTCAACTTAGCTCGCTTTTTACAGGTCGAACCTGAGACTGCTTTGAACCGAACGAATCAAAAATTTAAAAGTCGTTTTCAATTTATTGAAAAAAGACTTGCCGAATCACAGGTTTTATGGGAAAATGTAACACTAGATGAGCTTGATTTGCTTTGGGAAGAAGCTAAGAAGAAAGAAAAACGCTAAAAACCAGGACTTATCGGCACTTTTTTTATTTTAAAGAAGGAATAAAAACAGAAAGAGCGAATAATGCTAGACGTAAGCTCTACGTTAAGGAGGAAGATTTTGTGAATAAAACTGAACTTGTAGCGAGTGTAGCGGAAAAAGCCGGTATAACAAAAAAAGATGCGGAGAAAGCTTTGAATGCAGTATTTGAAAGTATTGAAGGTGCTCTGCAGGCTAACGACAAAGTACAAATTATCGGTTTTGGTACTTTCGAAGTAAAAGCAAGAGAAGAAAGAAAAGGCCGTAACCCGCAGACTGGTGATGAAATTACGATCCCTGCTTCGAAAACTCCGGTATTTAAAGCTGGTAAAGGCTTAAAAGATCTGGTAAATCAATAAGAATAGTTTTCCCTGCTACATAGAAAACCAGGTTGCTAAAAACCTGGTTTTTATTTATTCTAATAGTAAAGCAGTTTGAAATGAAATCAAACTGAAGAAAAGAATGCTGCAGGAGCGTGGAATATGGCCGGTAAAATTCTAATTGTTGATGATGAAGAAAATATTCGGGAATTGGTAAAGTATAATTTGGAGCGATCTGGTTTTTTAACGGTGGAATGCGGCGATGGTTTAGCGGCTTTAGAACTCGTTAAAAAAGAAAAACCAAATTTAGTGCTACTCGATTTGATGTTGCCAAGCCTAGACGGCTTGGAGGTCTGTCGTGCCTTAAAACAAAATCAAGATACAACGGCGATTCCGATTATTATGCTGACAGCAAAAGACGAAGAAGTCGATAAGGTATTGGGACTGGAACTCGGGGCCGACGATTATTTGACGAAGCCCTTTAGCGCTCGCGAACTAATAGCGCGGATTAAGGCGGTATTGCGTCGCAGCGGGAAAGAGCCCGCCGCATCAGGCGAACTAGCTGTTGGTAAGCTACGGCTTAATTTTACGCGCTATGAAGCGTTTTTAGGTGATGAAAAACTGGAGCTTACGCCGAAAGAATACGAGCTCTTAAAATTGTTTATTACGAATATCGGCAAGGTCTATACAAGAGAGCAATTGCTCGAAAAAGTATGGGGCTATGAATATTTTGGCGATACGCGGACCGTCGATGTGCATGTGCGTCACTTGCGGGCGAAACTAGTAAAAGAGCCAGAAGTGGCTGAGGCTATTGAAACGGTACGAGGCGTAGGCTACCGTCTAAGTGAACTTTAACAAAAGTTAATCTTTTCTTAACAATAAACGGACCCTTTCTGTGGTATAGTGCTAAACAGATACGACAGGAGGTCTGACTATGGAATTCACGAATGAATCAGGCATTCAAAAGAAAATACAAGTCAATAAATTGAAATTATATTATGGGCAGTCGCTGGCGTTAAAAAAAGTTTCGCTCGACGTTCAAGCAAACAGTGTAGTGGCTTTGATTGGTCCTTCCGGCTGTGGTAAGTCCACTTTTCTGAAAACCTTGAACCGAATGAATGATTTAGTCAGTGGCGTACGCATCGAAGGCGATATTCTGCTTGATGGCGAGAATATTTTTCATCCCAGCGTCGATGTGGTTATGCTAAGAAAACGCGTGGGGATGGTTTTTCAACGTCCCAATCCTTTTCCTATGTCGATTTATGAAAATATTGCCTATGGACCACGGATTCATGGTATTAATGATAAAGCACGACTTGATGAACTTGTAGAACGCAGCTTAAAAGGCGCTGCTCTTTGGGAAGAAGTAAAAGATCGTCTCGATCAGTCCGCCATGGGCATGTCTGGCGGTCAGCAGCAACGTCTTTGTATTGCTAGACTTCTCGCAGTAGAACCAGAAGTTCTGCTTATGGATGAACCTTGTTCCGCCCTTGATCCGATTTCCACAATGAAAATTGAGGAACTTGTCACTGAGCTGAAAGCGAAATATACGATTGTTATGGTCACCCATAACATGCAGCAGGCTGCTAGGGTATCTGATTATACTGCTTTCTTTTTAAACGGAGAGTTAGTAGAACATGAGCAGACTGACGCGATCTTTACACGGCCTCAGGATAAGCGGACAGAAGACTATATTACGGGCCGGTTCGGTTAAGCCAGGAGAAGGGAGAGTTACAAATGACTACAAGAGAAAATTACAGTCATGCTTTAGAGGATTTGCGCCAAGATATTATGGATATGGGCAATAAAGTACAGGATTCAATTATCCGTTCGGTGGAAGCTTTGTCTAAACAGGATCTTGCTTTGGCGCGTCAAGTGATTGACAGCGATGATATCATTGACGAATTGGAAGAGAAGATTGAAGATAAATGCATGGTGCTGATTGCCAGGCAACAGCCATTAGCCAAAGATCTACGGGTGATTGGTACTGGCTTGAAAATCGTAACTGATTTGGAGCGAATGGGAGACCACGCCACAGATATTGCTGAGATTGCGCTTCGAATTGGCGATCAAGAACTGATTAAACCGCTTGTCGATATTCCGTTTATGGCGGAAGTCGCGGAAAAAATGCTACAGGACTCGCTAACCTCTTATGTGAATTTAGATATTACCTTAGCAGAAAAAGTATGTATGGACGATGATGAAGTCGATCATATTTATAATCGACTCTTTCGGGAACTGCTAACCTATATGATGGAAGATCCTCATACGATTTCTCAGGCGACGCAGTTGCTCTTTGTAGCTCGCTACATTGAACGAATTGCGGACCATGCAACAAATATTGCTGAATGGACAATCTATTTGGCTACAGGCCAGCGGTGCCGAAAGTTTGAATAAATAAGTTGTTTATAACAACTAAAAACAAAAAGGAATGTACTTTCGAAAGGGGAATCGAAAGTACATTCCTTTTTTATTTTTATAAAACTTTATTTAGCCAAAATGAATGGCTGTGGGAATGGTAACAGTAAATGTGGTACCTTTATCGATTTCACTTGTCACGGTAATGGTACCGCCAATCATTTCTACAATCATTTTTACAATGGAAAGACCCAATCCAGTGCCACCAGCTGTACGAGCTCTGGCCCGGTCAACGCGATAAAAGCGGTCAAAAATATAAGGCAGGTCTTTGGCGGGGATGCCAATTCCAGTATCCTTCACGGTAATAATGGCAGACTTGCCTTGTTCGCTGCAAGTAAGATAGACTTTGCCGCCTTCAGGTGTATATTTTGCGCTGTTTTCTAGCAGGTTTGTCACGATTTGCTTGATCCAATCGGCTGAGGCGGTTACAAAGATGGGATGGGGTGGCAGCGTTACAGTAAAGTCAATTTTCTTATCTTGCCAGTAAGGCAGGAGATTTTCGGCAGTACTTTTTAAAATTGGCGATAAGGCGACAGGATCAGAGACGGTTTTAGGCTGATCTGGCTGGCGGTTTAATCTGGCTAGTTGTAGCAGATCTTTTATGAGACGAGTCATTCGCTCTGATTCGTTAAAAATGATTGTAAGAAACTTTTGTCGTAAGCTGGGACTTTCCATGGCGCCATCCAGGAGTGTTTCGGCAAAGCCTTTTATTGCTGTAAGCGGCGTAGCCAGTTCGTGAGAGGCATTGGCGACAAAATCAGCTTGGCGGTCATTGAGTTCCTGTAGGGTCGTAATATCATGGAATACAGCCAGTACTGCTGTAATATCTTGATGATTTTCCTGAATCGGTACAAGCGAGACTTGATAAATTTGTCGGGAGACATCACTTTGCCGCTTTAGGTCAATGATCTGGTTTTCGCCAGAAGAAATGCTTTTTTGCAAGGCTTTATCAAGCTGGCTTTTACCGATGACATTCATGTTATGTTGACCAATCATTTTTTCCGTGATCGAAAAGTTAAGTGTAGCCATTTTATTGGCTGATACCACTTTGCCATATTTATCAAACATGATCACACCGTTGTCCATGTGTTCTAAAATCAGTTCTAACTTATTTTTTTCTGCAATCGTTTCAGTGATTTTATCCTCTAGATTCGAAGTGAGATGATTAATTGCATGAGCGAGTACTTCAAGCTCGTCGCCTGTCTTTAAATATACGCGGGCCTCCAGTTTTCCATCGGCAATTTCCCGAGCTGTTTCCGCAATTTCTTCTAAGGGTTCAGTATATTTACGGGCCAGTCGTAGACTCAAAGCGATTGCGAGAAGAAAGGCAAAGAAAAAGGCTGCCAGCATAGCGTTACGAATTTTTTGAAAGCCTTCTTCAATGTGCGATAAACTCGTAGCGATGCGAATGGCTGCAATGAGCTCACGATCATTATAGACGGGGATTGCCATATAGAGGAGATTTTCTTCTGTTGTATCACTGAAGCGAATTGACATGCCAGCCGCTCCTGATAGAGCAGACTGAACTTCTGGTCGATTCAGATGATTCTCCATTAACACGGGATTAGCGGAAGAGTCGGCAAGGGGAGCTCCCTGCTGGTCAATGACGGTAATCCGCATCTTAATTTTACTGCCTAGGTCTTTTACTTTATTGTCGATATTGTTGCGGCGCAAGGCGTCGGAAAGCTCGTCATGGAGCAATTCCTCAATAATTTGACACTCTACTTGCATAGTAGCCTTCAGCGCATTGAGATCATGATTATAAAAATACCATAAAACATAACTGCCAGTGAGAAAGAGCGATAAAAAAATCATAATAAAAAAAGCAAAGATGAGGCGAGTGCGAATGCCTAAGCGAAACATGAGAATCCCCCTCGGTATACTCTTATTCTTTTTTCATTATACAGGATGCCTTTTCTTCTTAGTAGCGATCTTAATTAAATTTTAATGATTCATTAACAATAAGAGCTGAAAAACACAGTATGATGAAACAAATAGAGCCATAAGGGAAAATAATGAGGTGGAAAAGGATGTCTGCTTTGGTTCAAAGCTTTAATGCCTGGAATGGTGAACCGAAAAGTAATGAGAAGAACTATTTTAAAGCGTTTCAGGAGATTCTTGAAAAACAACAAATCCGTGCAGTGATGCAGCCCATTGTATCTCTCTCTGATGGAACTGTCATTGGTTATGAAGCGCTTAGTCGCGGTCCTAAGGGATCCTTTTTAGAAAGTCCTGATATGCTCTTTTCTTTGGCTAGACGCTTTCAATGCGTATGGGAACTGGAAATGATCTGTCGGGAAAAGGCTTTAGCTAAGAGTGCGCTGCTGCAAAAACAGGAACTTTTATTTTTGAATATTGACCCGCTCGTGTTAAGCGATGAACGTTTTAATAGTAGCTTATTTCAGCAAAGTATGACTGCTTTGCCAGGAGCTTCGCGGCGAATCGTTTTTGAAATTAACGAAGGGACAGCTATTGAGGATTATGAAAATTTTCGCCGGATCTTAAAACAGTTTCGACAGCAGGGCTATAAAATTGCCATTGACGATGCTGGCGCTGGCTATGCAGGGTTAAATACACTGGCGCAAACCAATCCTCACTTTATTAAGATTGATATGGCGCTAGTTCGTCATATTGATAAAGATCCTTTCAAGCAGGCCCTAATGAAGGCTTTCCATGACTTCTCGCTTTTAACAAATATTAAAATGATTGCCGAAGGGATTGAAACGATTGCTGAGCTCAATGAGTTGATTCAAATTGGCATTCCCTATGGGCAAGGCTATTTTTTGCAAAAGCCTTCAGAGAATATTACTCCGCTCGCCAGTGAGGTGCGCGGCTATATTGCCGAACGGGTAAGGCGCAAAAAACGAGAAACGTTCTATACGCCAGTAACAATGCCGATTGGTGAAATTACTCGTCGTGATCCTTGTATTACGCCAACAACGCTGGGACATGAAGTCATCGAGTATTTCAACAATAATCCGAAAAGTATGGGCGTATGTGTTGTAGAAGGAAAAAAGCCTGTGGGTTTATTGATGAAAGATCGTTTTTTTAGCAATTTGGGAACTCAGTACGGTGTCGCTTTGTATATGAATCGTAAAATTTCTTTAGTGATGGATAAGGACCCCATTGTTGTGGATTATGCCATGCCCTTAGAGCAAGTGTCTAAAATGGCTATTTCTCGTTCTGATGAGACACTGTATGACTATATTATCATCACAAAAAATGGCGAGTATTACGGTGTCATTACGGTCAGGCGTTTACTAGAAAAAACAACACAACTGGAAGTAAATCGAGCGAAACATTCTAATCCATTGACAGGTCTTCCTGGTAATATTTTAATTGAAAGCACGATTAAAGAGGTACTAGCTCAAAACGAACCCTATACGATTTTATATTTTGATTTAGATAATTTCAAACCTTACAATGATGTGTACGGCTTTGAAAGCGGTGATAAAATCATTGATCTAACAGCTACCGTTATTCAGCAAGAATTGACGCGCGGCCTTGACGAGATACCCTTTGTGGGACATATTGGCGGCGATGATTTTATTGCTGTTTTGAGGCGCTGGAATGTAGAAGATATTTGCGGCCAGTTATCAGCCGCGTTTGATCGGCAGATTAGCTCTTTATATAGCGAAAGCGATTTAGCCAGAGGCTATATTTTGGCGAAAAACCGTCATGGTAAAGAGGAACGTTTTCCTTTGGTATCGCTTAGTATTGCGATTGTCACAAATAAGCAGCGCCAATATCCATCAGCCCAAGCTGTGGCTGAAGCAGCCAGCCTGTTAAAGAAAAAATGTAAGCTTTACTGGCAAAGCTGCTATTTCAGTGAAGAAATGGTAGAGCCTGTTTGCAATTTGCGTCCGGTCCCGTCGGATTTAACAGAAACGTAACATGGCTTTAACACAGTGGGAAAAGCATTGTTTTATAATAAAGCAAGAATGAAACTCAAACTTTCGAGGAGGAAATGAAATGAAATTTCTCGGGAAATCCAAATTTTTAACGGCAGCTATTACATTAATGCTGGGAGCAAGCTTGATTGCTGGCTGTGGCGGCGGAAGCGACAAAGCCAAAGCGGCAACAGATGAAATTCAAGGAACGGTTACGGCGTCTGGTTCGACAGCTCTTTTGCCGCTCTTGAAACCAGCTCAGGAAGAATTCCAGAAAAAATATAGTAAGGTAACAGTAAATATTGCTGGCGGCGGTTCTTTCACAGGCTTAAATCAAGTCGCAGCAGGCTCAGTCAATATTGGGAACTCTGACGTAGTTTTTACAGCAGAGTATAAAGATAAAGGTTTAGTCGATCATCAGGTTGCTGTTGCTCCTTTCGTATTTATTGCCAATACGGATGTGTCGGTTGAGAATCTGACAGCACAGCAATATATCGATATTATGACTGGTAAGGTTACTAACTGGAAAGACGTTGGCGGTAAAGATGCCAAAATTACACTGATTCATAGAGCTAAATCTTCCGGTTCTCGTGCTACCATTAGCGAAGTTGTGTTGAAAGGCGCTGAATTTACTGATAACGCAGTTATTCAAGATTCTAACGGAGCTGTACGTAGCGCTATAGCTAGTACGCCTGGTTCTATCGGTTATGTGGATGCCGCTTATGTTGATCAGACGGTCAAAGCACTTTCTTTCAATGGCACAAAATATTCACCTGATGCTGTTATCAATGGTCAGTATCCTGTATTTGCTTATGAGCATATGTATACAAAGGGCGAAGCTACTGGTGCAGTAAAAGCTTTCCTTGACTATGTACTGAGCAAAGAGTTCCAAGATACGTATATTGAAAAGAACGGTTTCATCCCTATGACCAAAATGAAGAAGTAAACTTTTTAAATAAGGACAGAGGAGCTATAGCGTTTTCGCTATAGCTCCTCTGTTTGGTTTTAACAAAGAATTAACAATCCATTAACAGATCGCTCAGGGCAATGCTTTATAATGAATTTAACAACTTAAACGAATGGTTTAGGAAAGGTAGAGGGATGTGGGACTATGGAATTGGCCAGAACTTTAGTTGAATCGAAAGATAACAGGCATAAATTTAAATTAACTTGTGATAAGTATATTCGTTATTTATTTATTGCTTGTGCCTGTCTCATGACATTGATTATTTTATCAATTATTATTTTTGTTGGACAGCAGGGGCTTATGACATTTCAAGAAGTAAGTCCGATAGATTTTTTTACGCAATCAAAATGGAGTCCTTCTGATGGGAAGTTTGGTGCTTTCAGTTTTATTTCTGGATCAATTCTAGTTACCTTACTGGCGGTAATTATTGGCGCACCGCTTGGTTTGGCCGGTGCCGTATTTATGGCTAAGATTGCTCCCTCTTGGCTTCGGGAAATTATGCGCCCAGCGACGGATCTCTATGTGGCTGTACCATCCGTTGTCTATGGCTTTGTCGGAATGACGATTCTAGTACCAGCAATTCGAACTTATTTTCATACAAACACAGGCTTTGGTCTGTTGGCAGCGGCGCTGATTTTAGCTGTTATGATTTTACCGACGATTATTAGTATTTCCGAAGACGCGATTCGTGCTGTTCCAACTGCTTTAGAAGAAGCCTCTTTAGCATTAGGCGCTACACGTTGGCAAACTTTGTGGCGGGTGCTGATTCCTGCTGCTGTACCAGGCATTCTTACTTCAATTATTTTGGCTATGGCCAGAGCGGTTGGTGAGACAATGGCTGTGCAAATGGTTATCGGTAATACGCCGCAGTTGGCAAAGTCCTTGTTTATGCCTACAGCAACATTGCCAAGTGAAATTGTTGTAGAAATGGGAAATACTCCGTTTGGTTCTGCCTGGGGGAATTCTCTCTTTTTGATGGCGCTGGTGCTGCTATTGCTATCACTTGCCATGATTTTAATTATGCGCCGTGTGGCGAAAGGACGGATGGCTTGATGTCTGCAAAGTTAACTGATAAAATTGCTACTTTCTTGATGTGGGTGGCGGGATTTCTCATTTTGGCGATTCTTGCCGCCTTCTTACTGTATATGTTAGTGAAAGGACTACCTGTTCTTTCCTGGAACTTTATTACTAGCCCGTCAAGTGATATTCGCGCTGGCGGCGGTGTGGCCGGACAATTATTCAACTCTTTCTATATTTTATTTTTATCGTTACTGTTTTCCGTTCCCGTCGCACTCGGTGCTGGAATTTATCTAGCGGAATATGCGAAACAAAATAAGCTTACTGATATGATTCGCCTAAGTACAGAAAGCTTGGCCACAGTTCCTTCGATTGTTTTGGGGCTATTTGGTATGATTATTTTTGTAAATATGCTCGGAATGGGCTTTAGCATTGTAGGCGGCGCTTTGACACTGTCGCTCTTGAACCTGCCTGTGCTTGTGCGGGTTACAGAGGAAAGTATTCGAACTGTACCGGCCTATTACCGTGAGGCCAGTTTGGCGCTTGGTGCTACAAAGTGGCAGACGATCTGGAATGTTGTATTGCCAAATGCATTACCTGGTATTATTACGGGACTTACCTTGACGGCGGGGCGTGCTTTGGGGGAGACAGCTATATTGATTTTTACAGCAGGAACGACCGTATCGCGCCATATTGGTGATATTGACCCTACGGCCGCTGGTGAAACGCTGGCTGTGCACATGTGGTATGTCATGGCTGTGGGGCTGGTCCCTGACCGAATGGATATAGCCAATGGCACGGGTGCTTTGCTTATTGTCATGATTTTGATCTTCAATTTACTCTTTGCTATCCCGGGCAGGATTATAAAAAGGCGGACGGCGGCAGCAAAGCATTAAAAACCGATAGTACAGTTTTGACTGTTGGAAAATGGGGTTAGCGTATTCGGCATTTCTACTTGTAGGGTGTGGTTTTTTGGCAGTAATCACGCTATAGAGTAGGATTGGTTTGAACTACGATAGCTCCATTTTTGTGTTTGATCAGCACTGATTTTGTATTTGGAAGGTTTGGTTATCTAAATGTTAAGAAATGGGAAAGTCACTAGGAAGACTGCGGCGGCAATGATACCATGGACATGCACAAAAGAACTGATGGAGGGGTATCATGTTCAAAGGTCTGGCTTGGGTTTGGCATAAAGGTCGTACGTATTGGCAAAAGGGGAAAGGGTTTCGTGGGTTTAATAGGCAAAACTGGTGTGAAAGTTGGCAACAAAAGTGTTCTTCTTTAGCTTTTTTATTTATTTTGGTTATGGTTCTTGCCTGTTCAGTTCCGGTGGCTTTGATTGGTTCTTATTTTGCAAGTCAAACGATGAATGGACTGATTCAGACTGATGTTGATAAGAATAGTAAAGTGGCGGAGCGGGTGGCCAGTGAACTAGGAAATTATATGCTTACTAAGCGTAATTTTTTGCTTGCTACTGCTTCACGACCAGAGATACGTTCCCTTCAGGCCGATGATGCCAAGCAATTTTTAGCGTCCGTAAAACCTTATTATGGTACGGATAATTTAGCCGTGATTCGATCAGATGGTCAAGAATTAGTACGCACAGATGCTTCTCCTGTCACAAATGTAGCAAAAGAAGCGTATTTTTCGCAAATTCATACCGAAAAAGTTGCTTTTTCGAATGTTGTAAAAGATCATGGGAAGCTGGCGGTCTTGGGGTCGATTCCGCTACAAGGGGCGAGCCAGAATATACAAGGTATTTTAGTTGGTCAAATTTCCTTAGCGACGATTCAAGGAATTGTTGAGACGATCTTAGCGCAAAATCCCGGCTATAATATGATTGTCATTGATCGAAATCGTGTTCCTTTGTTTTATCAGTCTGATGTTAGTGCTGTAGAGGAGCAGCGTCAACTCAATGAATCTTACTACAATGAAGCTGTAGCGCAAGAAAGCGGCGATACAACAGCTATCGTACGCGGGCAGGATTATTTGATTTCCTATCGTTCTGTAGCGAATACGAACTGGGTTGTAATGACTTTTTATCCCAAGACTGCGGCGCTCCAAGGGGCTTATGACAGTGTCTATCAAAGTATCAAAGCGGCTTTTATTGTCGTGGCGATATTTATCATTGGCGGTCTCTTTTTTACACGTCGCCTCTTGGCCCCGCTTAAAACGCTTGTTACAAAAGTAAATCTTGCTGCAGAAGGCGATTTGCGGCAAGATTTGGCAAGTACAAGTCAAAATGAGTTTGGTCAGGTAGCTCGTTCCTTTGGGTTCATGATGGAGAGTCTTAGAAAAATTGTTTTGGCTGTAAAGAAAGCGACGCACTTTGTAACAACTGCCGCCGAGCAGGTTGCTGTAAGCGCTGAAGGCTCGACCCAGGCAAGCGAACAGGTAAGTCAAGCGGTGCAGATTATTGCTGTTTCCATGGAAAACCAACGCGAACGAGTGAAAGAGACGACAGAAGCGATTGAAGGGCTTTCCGAATTAAGTCGACGGGTGGCTGACAGCATTAGCCATATTGCCTTGCAAGCGGCCAGTTGCTCTGATACGGCCATAGACGGACAAAGCACAGTGCAGAAAACAGTAGGCTATATGGAAGCAGTAAAAGAAACTATGAGTGGTACTGCTGATCAAATGGCTTTATTAGAAAACAATGCTAAGCAAGTCGGTCAAATTACCGATATGATTCGCGGTATTGCCAAGCAGACCAATTTGTTGGCGCTAAATGCCGCCATTGAGGCGGCAAGAGCAGGACAGGCAGGACGTGGTTTTGCCGTTGTTGCTGATGAGGTCCGCAAGCTAGCCGATCAGTCCCTTGCTTCTGTTCAAGAAATTTCTCAGGTGGTTCAACGAATTGATGACGAAACCAAAGCGGTCTCCGTTACAATGCGCCAAAGTTTTGATAAGGTTTGCGATGGAGTAGCCGCAGCTCAGTCCTTAGGACCTGCCTTTGAGAAAATTGTTGCTTCTGTCGCTTCCATGCACGAAAATACAGTAGTTGTACGCCAAGAGACGGATGAACAGGTAGAGCTTTGTCAGTCGGCGGTGAAGACCGTGCAATCGGTGATGGATTTAGTGTCGGCCAATAGTGAAAGCGTTCAGGAAATTGTGGCAGTTAGCGAAGAACAAGCCGATGCCTCGCGGCAAATTCATGAAGCTGTTGCTGAAGTGAAAATCCTAGCGGATGACTTAGCAGAGCTTATCAGTCGCTTCAAAGTATAAATTGTACTGCAGGCGGCATACTACAGGCAAAGGAGGACGAATTAAAATGAAACAGAAAAAATTCGTGATTTTTCTTTGCAGTATTATGGTGATTGCTATGTTAAGCGCCTGTACACTTTTTTCACCGCAGAAAAAGCCGGAAACGGAGCCGACGCCGCCTTCCAGTAGTCAGAATGAGCCAGAAATTACGGTTTATATGCACGAAACTGGACAAACGAAGAAAATGTCGTTGGAAGATTATATTGCTGGTGTCGTAGCGGGAGAAATGAAAGCCGATTGGCCAGTAGAAGCCCTAGCCGCTCAGGCGATTTTAGCCAGGACCTTTACGTTACAGGCGATAGAGAGCAAAGGCGGTGTGCCAGCGCGCGGTACCCAGGCGTCAACAGATATTAAGGAGTTCCAGGCTTATGATGCGAAGTCCATCAATGACAATGTTCGCGAAGCAATTCGAATGTCGCGCGGCAAGGTTGTTACATATCAAGGCAAGCTGATTACGGCTTGGTTTCACGCTAGCGCCGGCGGTATGACGGCTACTGCCAAAGAAGGCCTTAATTATAAGGATGCGGAACCGCCTTATATTTCCCCTGTTGCCTCGCCTGATGAGCAAGCGCCGCCCGAGGTGCGCAACTGGAAAGCAACAGTTTCAACCGAGGCCATGCTGACAGCTTTAGCCCAAATCGGTCAAAAGGTAAATACAGTTGATGCTGTGGAGATTACGCAAAAAGGACCTTCCGGTCGAGCCGAAGAATTGACTGTGAATCATTCCGTAAAAGTAAGTGGCCCGGAACTTCGCATTGCTTTGGGCAGTGATGTGGTCAAATCGATGTTGCTTGATACAGTGGAAGTAAGTGGCGGTAAGGTTATTTTTAGTGGACGCGGTTTCGGCCATGGCGTGGGAATGTCGCAATGGGGCGCTTACGCTTTAGCTAAGTCGGGTACAAGTGCAACAGACATTATTGCTCACTATTTTCAAGGCGTAGCAATTGAACAAAGATATTGAAAGAGCTGGCGACAGCTCTTTTTTTATTCTATTTTTACGGCATAGCTCATATATTGATAGCGGAGGACAACAGGAGGGAGAGAGGGGTTATGGCAAGCGAAGAAAAAACAGCGCGTTGGCGCCATCAGTTTTGTGTGACAGAACGGGAAGAAATGTCTGTTGACGGTGTAATTAATTTAGCTAGTTTTGATGAGCGAGAAGTGATTATGGAAACGGAACAGGGAATTTTAACAGTCAAGGGAAGCGGACTCAATATAAAACAACTTAATTTAGAAGATGGCAATCTTGTTTTTGAAGGAATGATTCATTCTATTGCCTATGATGAAGAAATGAAAGTGAAAAAAGGGTTGTTGCAGCGACTGCTTAAGTAATTGTTTGATCAGGGAGGACGAACAGATCGTGATGAGAGAAGATCTAGCGACTTTTTTGTGGCTGGGCCTTACCGGAGCGCTGCTGGCTTTTTGTTTTGACTGGTATCGTGTGTTTCGTCGTCGTAGTCGTCCCCGCTCAGTTATTGCAGGAATTGCTGATCTTATTTTTTGGCTTTTTTCTGCTATTGTTGTATTTTTGGTACTTGTCTGGAATAATGGCGGTGAGCTGAGATTTTATATTTTCATCAGTTTATTAGGTGGAGTTCTTGCCTACTATCAATTTTTGAGCAGACAGGCTGTCAAAGGGATCGAACAAAGTTTGCGCTTATTTCAGTTTCTTTGGCAAAAGCTTCTGAAGCTTGTCTATTTTTTACTGATCGGGCCCTGCCTGTTTCTCGTACGAAAAAGTCTAGCGCCGTTTTACGGCTTTACTAAGCTCGCCCAACAGGGGCGGCGACGCTGGAAAAAATTTTTTAATAAGCAGGATTGTAATAAGCTTTAGGCGAATAAATAAAACAAATGTAAGTGAATTTGCGAAACGAAAAGCTGGCGGTGTAAAAAATGCGTGGAAAAGCAATGAGATTTAATTGGTATCGAAGTGTAATCCTGTTAATTGGGGTTGGCTTTGTATATTTATTTATTTCCCAAGGCATATCAATGTGGACCATCCACAAAGAAGTGCTTGCCAATCAGCAGCGTTTGGCGGAAGTACAGCAAATTCATGATCAGCTTCTTGAGGAAAAAGCCAAGCTGGAAACTCCCGAATATATTGAAAAGGTAGCCCGCGAAGATTTGGGGCTGGTTCGACCCGGAGAAGTTCCTTACCGTGCTGCTAAGAAGTGATAGTTTTTTATATTTTTGCGGCATTCCTTGACACTCTTTTGTTGTCAAGGCTATAATATGATTGCAAATATTGTTTTTTAAGGAGGAAGTTTGATTAGTATGTCCATTGAAGTTGGCAGCGTGGTAGAAGGCGTTGTGACAGGAATCACGAATTTTGGTGCTTTCGTGGAACTGCCAGGAGGTAAAGTCGGTCTTATTCACATTTCAGAGGTTGCCGATGTTTATGTTCGTGATGTTAAGGATTTTTTGAAAGAGAGAGATACCGTAAAGGTAAAAGTTCTTTCGATTGATGAACGCGGCAAAATAGGATTATCTATTAAGCAATTGCAAGCGCCAAAAGAAGTACCCGCACAGCAACCTTATAGAAAGCCACATGTCAATGAGAACAGGCGTCCGCGTTTTAATGCGCCGTCCTTTGAAGACAAGTTAAGTAAGTTTTTAAAAGACAGCGATGAACGTTTATCTGACTTAAAACGCAATACGGAATCAAAGCGCGGCGGTCGTGGTGCTGCTCGCCGGGCCGAGTAATGTATCAGCTGTTTCTATAATGATATAAATGAAACAAACAAGTCTAGTTGTTAGACTTGTTTTTTTTATGTGTTTTTATTTACAATTTTGGGATAAAATGCCGGTTTTTTTGCGTGATCTCCTTCTTTATTCAGACAAAAAAATGTATGGTAATTTTTGTAAAATATAAGAAGCTGACAAAAGGAGGAATCATCCATGCCGAAAGTTACCGTTATTTCAGTACCGCGGGAATTAGTAAAAGAAATCGACAATTTTTCATTACTACGAAAAGGATTAACCTTTTGTAACAAAGGGGTTATGGCGTTGCAGCGGCAACTAACCTTGCAGCAAAGTAGAGTAGGAGAAATTCTTTTTCAGGGTATTGTTGCTTTTTTATTGAGTCGCATTGTCATACTGGGAGAATTGGACGCTTGCGGCATCGCTTTTTACGGTGCTTTAGCGTACCGATTTGCCCCAGGCCGGTTTTTAGCAGCCGTTGGCGTAGTGCTTGGAGCTTTGTCGTTAGGACGCTGGGAAGCTGCTTGCGCTTATGGCGTTGCTATGGCAATTTATCATCATTATGGGCTGAAGAAGAAAGGCGTAGCGACTTGGTTTTTTTGGCAAATGTTATTTTGGTTTACTCTGCTAATAGCGAGTAAATTAAGTTTACTCTTTTTTTCTACTTTCTCGCTCTATGATGTGATGCTCGCCTTCTTAAACGGTTTTTTTGGTTTTCTTTTGTACTATGTTTTTACGATTGCTTTAGGCGAATCAGGGGATTTTTTTCAGGCTCAGATTGCTAAAGAAGTCTTATTAGCAAAACTTGTTCTCGTATCGCTGGCGCTTAGCGGGATTGGCGCTACCGTTGTTTATGGTTGGGAGCTTCGTCACATATTAGGCAGCTTTTTTGTTTTAATGTTGGCTTTTAGCGGCGGATCTGGAATCGGAGCCGTTGTTGGCCTTTGTACAGGTATGATTTTAGGTTTTGTCAGTGAGGATGCACTTTCGTTTATGATGCTTTTTGCTATGGCTGGTATGCTGGGTGGCGCTGTACGGCAAAACGGCAAATACGCTTCTGCTCTTGCCTATCTTATGGGGTTTTGCTTAGTGCTTTTGCTTTTAGGACAAGGCGTTTCTCCCAGTTGGCTGGCTGAAGGAGCAATAAGTTGTGGCGCCTTTTTATTCTGTCCGTTAAAATACATTTCGCTCACAAGTCGTTTGGTAGGACCTGAAAAAAAGACTGATTATGCTGTAAAAGCCGCTTCCAGCCAAAAACTTGCTGAGCTCGCTGCTTTATTTTCCGATTTAGGACAAGCTATGGGAAGTAGGGAGGGGCAAAAGCAAGCAGACGTGGAAGAATATGAGGCGCAGCTGTTGCTTGTTGAAGTTGGACAGCAGGTTTGTGAATGTTGTACAAAGCGCGAAGAATGCTGGGGGAGCGCTTTTTATCAGAGTTACGAAGCTTTGATTATCTTGGCCGGACGAGCGGAGCAAGGGAATAAAACCATTTCGCGGTACTTTAAAGATATTTGTTTAAAACCAGAAGAGCTAATGGCGCAAGTTTTGAAAGTAACGGAAGAAAAACTGGCTAGATCTTACTGGCAGCTGCAACTCAATGAGACGCGTCATTTGGCATGCGAACAAATGCTGGCCTTAAGCGATATTTTGCAAAATTTGCGGCAGGAACTTGTCAAAAAGCCGCGGCAAGATACTGTATTGGCGACGAGGCTCCAGGAGGAAGCTGCTGCTTTAGCCTGTCCCTTGCAATTTGCTACTGTTTTTTGTGAGAGCCAGGCAAAGGTGCTTCAAATCGAAAAAGCGCCTTGCTCTAAAAATCAAGAATGTCGCCATACGTTGTTGCCTTTGGCTGAGAGCCTAACTGGTGATGTATTGGAAATGGCGACAGAGTGCGGTTCGGCGGAAAAAGGTAGCTTATGTGAAATTACGTTTAAAACGGCAGCAAAAATGATGCTGCAAGTAGGATATGCCTGCGCAGCGCAGCAGCCAGGAGCGGAATTGGGCGATACATGCTCCTATCTTTCTCTGGCGGAAGGCAAGTTTATTATGATTTTGAGTGACGGCATGGGAACAGGTAGTGAGGCCGCACAAGAAAGTACGAAAGCTGTAAAGTTTTTGGAAAGACTCCTTAAGGCCGGTTTTTCCGTGGAAACAGCGGTGAAAACAGTAAATGCGCTGCTGATTGCACAAAAGTCGGGAGAAAGTTTTCCTACACTTGATCTTGCTGTTATCAATGCCTACTCTGGTGAAACCGATTTTATTAAAATCGGCGCAGCTCCCAGCTATGTCAAGCGCGTGAAGGAAGTTATGACCATCGAGTATTGTTCCGCACCCGCAGGGATTGTTCCTCAGCGGCTTGAACCTGTTTCCGTTCAGTTAACGGTAGGCGATCTTGTGGTGCTAGTTAGCGACGGCGTGAGTGATAGTGGCAAAACAGAACGAGGTAACTGGCTAGCCAATTATTTACGGTGCCTTTCCTCAGAAGAACCGCAACAGATTGCTGAAGCGTTGCTACAAGAAGCGCAGCGGCGGTCTTGCAGTAAGACAGTCGATGATATGACCGTATTGGTAGGACGTCTTAACAAGGTAAATCGTTAAAAAAATAAGCAATGGCGGCAGAGGATGACCTTTGCCGTTTTCTTTTTCATGAAACCTTTCATGCTAGGGTATTCTAAAACGAGCGGGTTGTAAAAAAAGAGCAGGAATGTTTTTGAACGAAGAGAAAATAAAAAGGAGGGTCTGTTTTTATGATGACAGAAACAGGCAGTCTCGTACTACTCGCCGGTGAAATCATGCTAAAAAATGGCGCGGAAACATCGCGCGTGGAAGAAACGATGCGCCGTATGGGCAAAGCATTAGGCGCAGCGTCTGTCGATAGCTTTGTTATACCGACTGGCGTATTTGTAACCTTAGTGAGTCATAATAATGAGAGTATTACGCTGCTTAGGCGGGTAGCGGCCCGAACGATTAATCTAGATCGCATTGATAAGGTGAACGAACTATCGCACCGTTTAGTCGATAACCGAATCGGGTCAGAAAGTGTACAGCCCTTGTTGCTTAGAATCGCTAGAGAACGGACTGGGTTTTCCTTGTTACCTTCGATGATGGCTTCCGGCATAGTAGGCGGCGGTTTTGCTGTATTGCAGCATGGGGCTTTTTTAGACGTGGTCGCCGCTTTTGTTGCTGCTTTTTTGGTACGCCTCTTGGCTCATCTTGTTTCACGGTTTCACGGCGTTACTTTTACCCATGAATTTCTTGGCGCGGTATTGGCCGCCGCTATTGGTCTTTTTTGCAGTTCTGCTTGGCCCGGTTTGCACAGTGATATTATGATTAGCGGCGGCATTATGCCGCTTGTTCCGGGTGTGGCAGTGACTAATGGAATTCGCGATGTCATTGCGGGCGATCTTTTAAGCGGTATTTCTCGCAGTCTGGAAGCCGCATTGACGTCTGGAGCTGTTGCCATGGGCGTGATTTTAGTTGTGGCCATGGCAGCTGAGTGAGGTCTTCATGGACTTGTATTCGCTGCTAACTGTTTTTATAATGTCCGTTTCTATTGGCATTTTATATCGTATTCCTAGGGCTTCGTTGTTTTATGCTAGCTTTGTAGGCACAGGCGCCTATTTTACGCAGCAACTTTCGATATTAGTGTCCATACACTGGGTTGCAGCAAGTTTTTTTGGTTCGGTAGCTGCGGCATTTCTCTCGGAAGTTTTTGCGCGAAGGTGGAAAAAACCAGCGACGATTTACTTAATTCCGGGATTTATTCCCCTTGTTCCCGGTCGGGAAGCTTATTTGGCTATGACTTACTTAGTAAAAGGCCAGTATGAACAAGGGGCGGCGATGGCTATGCGCGCCTTGCTTACTGCCAGTGCGATTGCTTTTGGGATTTTTGTTTGTGTAAGCTTTTTTCGTTTCATGATAAACCGTAAAATAGGGAGTCATACTAAGAATGTTAGAAAAAATTAAAACGTTTATTGATAGTCACGAACTGATTTTGCAAGGCGATAAGATTATTATCGCTTGTTCTGGCGGCAGTGACTCTGTGGCGTTAACTTGTATTTTGAAAGAGTTAGAGAAAACATATCATCATCAACTATATCTTGCTCACTTGCATCATGGTCTCAGAGGAACGGAGGCCGATCGAGATGAAGCCTATGTTAAGCAACTTAGTGATAACCTTCAGATTCCTTTTTTTGTAGCACGCTGTGAAGTCAGTTCTTATGCCAAGCAGCAAGGGTTCTCGTTGGAAGAAGCCGGGCGGATCTTGCGCTATCGTTTTTTAGAGGAAACGGCAAAACAAGTTGGCGCGGAAAAAATTGCTACCGGTCATCATCAAGATGATCAGGCCGAAACAGTCTTGATGAATTTGCTGCGCGGTAGCGGCAGTTCTGGACTCAAAGGCATTCTGCCGAAGAATGGCAATCGAATTAGGCCGCTGCTTGCGGTAAATAAGGAAATGATTCAGCAATATTTGACGAAGCTTGGTATTGAGACTTGTTATGACAGTACGAACACGGATCAGAAAATTCTTCGTAATCGTTTACGCTTATCTCTTTTACCAACTCTGCAACTAGAGTATAATAACCATATTAAGGAGTCGCTTTGCCGTACGGCATTAATCGCACAGCAAGAGCATGATTTTCTTTTGCAGGCGGCTTATGAGGCCTATGAGAATACGGTGTGGGAAGAAGCGGATGGGGTTTTTGTTTCGCAGCGTCTTCAGTCATATCATAAAGCAGTGCAGCGAGAAGTTTTTCGTTTAGCCATTGAAAAAAAACAGGGGCATTTAAGAGGAATCAGCTTTCATCATGTTGAACAGTTGTCAAAGATGCTTTTTTCCTGGACGGTAGGGACCTATTATCCTTTACCGCAGAAGCTGATTGCCTATAAAGGGTATGATACTGTCAAGCTTATGCGGCAGGGGACTAAAAGGGAAGCGATAGCTTCCACTGCGCCACAGGCGCTGTCTATTCCCGGGAAAACGATTCTTTTTTCTTTTGCCGCAGCGATCGAGGCCGTGGTGACGACAGAAGCCCCGTTAAAAGCTGACAAAAACGAAGCTTGGTTTGACTATGACGCACTGACGCCGCCGCTTTTCATACGATCTCGGCAACCAGGAGATCGTTTTACACCGTCTCAGATGCAGGGAACGCAAAAGATTAAAAAATATCTGATTGACCATAAGGTGCCGCAGGAAAGTCGTGACAAAGTTCCGATCTTATACAATGATCAAGGAATTTTGTGGCTTTGTGGTTTGCGGCAATCTGCTCTTGCCGCCGTAAGCGCTGCAACAAGACGTTTCTTAAAATTATCCCTAGTATATCAGGAGGATTTGTAATGGTAGAAGACATGGAAAAAATCTTAATCAGTCAGGAAGGGCTGGCAAAGCGGGTAAAAGAGCTGGGCGAGAAAATTTCAGCTGATTATGCGGGCGAAGAAATTTTAATGATAGGCGTATTGCGCGGCGCCGTTATTTTTATGGCCGATTTGTCACGGGCGATAAAAATTCCTGTAGCTATTGATTTTATGGCTGTTTCAAGTTATGGTATGTCCACTTCGTCTAGCGGCGTTGTGCGTATCTTAAAAGATCTTGACGAGGATGTAGAAGGAAAGCATGTACTTATTGTTGAGGATATTATTGATTCCGGCCTTACTTTAAATTATCTGATTGATTACATTAAGTCGCGCAATCCAAAGAGCGTTAAAATCTGCACTCTTTTAAATAAACCGGAAAGACGCAAAGTAGCCGTGCCAATTGCTTATAACGGCTTTGATGTACCTGATGAGTTTGTTGTCGGCTACGGTCTCGATTATGCAGAAAAATATCGCAATCTGCCCTTTATCGGTATTTTGAAACCAGAAATATACAGTAAATAGAGATCACTGGCATAAAAAAGCGCATGGAAAGTTTCAATAAGTTTCTTTGTAAATTATTGATCACTTATGATATAATAATCTACTGTGGATATGAGTATTCTTTTCCATGTACTCCAGTGAGAGGAGGGCTATTTTGAACAAGTTTTTTCGCAATGTCAGTTTTTATTTGTTGATCATCATCATTGCTATTTCCATTATTGATTATTATTCATCCCGAACGGTGACGAAGCAGGAGGTTAGCTACACGCAGTTTTTAAAACAAGTGAGCGACCAGAATGTGGACCGCGTGACGATTGTGGATAATACGATCAAGGGAAAATTAAAAGATGGTCAAGAGTTTACGACAGTCGCGCCGAATGATCCTACTTTAATCAACTCCCTGCGCGATAAAGGGGTCGATATTAAAGCGGAACAGCCGCCGCAGCCGCCATGGTGGACGACGATTTTCTCGTCAATCCTGCCTATGCTGCTTTTGATTGGCGTATGGTTCTTTATTATGCAACAGACTCAAGGCGGGGGAAATCGCGTAATGAGTTTCGGCAAGAGCCGGGCAAAGCTGCATAGTGAAGATAAAATTAAGGTTACTTTTGAAGATGTAGCCGGGGCTGATGAAGCCAAACAAGAACTCGAGGAAGTTGTTGAGTTCTTGAAACATCCTAAGAAATTTAATGATTTAGGTGCTCGTATTCCGAAAGGCGTTCTCCTGTTTGGACCTCCAGGCACAGGGAAAACTCTTTTGGCTAGAGCGGTTGCTGGCGAGGCAGGCGTTCCCTTTTTCAGTATCAGTGGTTCTGACTTTGTGGAAATGTTTGTCGGTGTTGGCGCATCGCGTGTGCGCGATCTTTTTGAACAGGCTAAGAAAAATGCTCCCTGTATCGTTTTTATTGACGAAATTGATGCCGTAGGGCGTCAAAGAGGAGCGGGTCTTGGCGGCGGCCATGATGAACGCGAACAGACGTTAAATCAGCTGCTAGTCGAAATGGATGGTTTTGGCGTTAATGAAGGCATTATTATTATTGCCGCAACCAACCGACCGGATATTTTAGATCCGGCACTACTGCGTCCTGGTCGTTTTGACCGCCAGGTTGTTGTAGATCGTCCTGATGTAAAAGGCCGTAAGGAAATCTTAAAGGTTCATACCAAAGGAAAGCCCTTAACAAAAGAGGTAGATCTTGATGTACTAGCAAGACGCACGCCTGGTTTTACTGGTGCCGATCTAAGTAATCTTGTGAATGAGGCGGCGCTTCTCGCAGCTCGCCGCAATAAACGCCGTGTCGACATGATGGAAATGGAAGAAGCGGTGGAACGGGTAGTAGCTGGTCCGGAACGTAAGAGCCGTGTGATTAGCGATAAAGAGAAGAAGCTGACTGCGTATCACGAAGCAGGGCATGCTCTGATCGGAATGTTGCTCACTCATACCGATCCTGTTCATAAAGTTTCGATTATTCCTCGCGGTCGCGCTGGCGGTTATACGCTGATGTTGCCAAAAGAAGATCGCTATTATGCTACTAGGTCGGAACTGCTTGATCAGTTAAAAACCTTGTTAGGCGGCCGTGTAGCGGAAGCTGTCATTTTAGATGAAATCAGCACCGGGGCGCAAAACGATTTGGAACGAGCTACAGAACTTGTTCGTAAGATGATTACAGAATACGGCATGAGCGATGTACTTGGACCGATTACTTTTGGTCGTAAACAAGAGCAGGTCTTCTTGGGACGCGATATTTCTCGCGACCGCAATTACAGTGAAGAAGTGGCTTACTCCATTGATAAGGAAACGCGTCGCTTAATTGAAGACGCTTACGAAAAAACGGAGCAAATGCTGCGTGATAATATTGACAAACTTCATTTGATTGCTCAGGCTCTGATGGAAAAAGAAACTCTTGAAGGCGCTGAATTGGCGGAACTTCTGGAAAAGGGTTCCTTGTCGGAAAAACCTGCGACAGAAAATACCAGTGAAAGTTCAGCTGCTATTTCCCCTGTGGTAGAACCGGCCAAAGAGCAGACGAGTGATATGTCGCAATCAAGCGATTCACCGAAAGTCGTCTATATTAAAAAATCAGATTCTGACAGTAAAGACGATTAAAAATTTAATGTTTAAAATTGCGAAGGTCCGCAGCACAGAATCGTGCTGCGGACCTTTTTTATTAAGTCGTTATTTTAGCGGCTAAGACGATAGGGGTAATTCAATTGTGAAGGTAGATCCTTGGCCTAGGGTACTTTGCGCATAAATACGACCATTCATTAACTCTACAAGATATTTGGTAATGGCAAGACCGAGACCAGTGCCGCCATCTTCACGGGAGCGGGCCTTATCCACACGATAAAAACGATCCCAAATATAGGGCAAATCCTTTTCTGCAATTCCTTTGCCTTGGTCTACTACCGTAATAAGGACTTTTTTTCCCTGACGTTTTGCCGCTACTGTGACTAGTGTGTTTGGTGGGGAATATCGTCTAGCATTACTTAGTAGATTTGTCAGGACTTGGGCTAAGCGACAGGAATCTGCTAAAACATAGAGGCCTTCTGTTACATCAAGTTCTAAGCGAACTCCTTTTTCTTGAAAGAGAATAGACTCTAGTTTGATTTGATTTTTTAAAAATCCAGCCAGCTCAATGACTTCCTGAATCGCTGGCATTTCACCTGCTTCTAGTTTCGACAAATCTAATAAATCATTTGTCAGTCGATCCATGCGGCGGCTTGCCTGCAAAATGGCCGTTAAGAAGGCGCGCTCTTGTTGCGGCGGAACCATATTATCAAGGAGTGCTTCCGTCATAGCTTGAATGGAAGTCGTTGGAGTTTTTAATTCATGGGTTACATTTGCTAGAAATTCTCGTCGGTTTTGTTCAATTGCCGCAAAGGATTTAGCCATGGAATTGAAGGTTTGACCAAGGCGGCCGATTTCACTATTTCCTGTAGCCGTTGTTCTGGCATTAAAATCACCGGAAGCAAAACGGCGGGCGGCGTTACTAATGTTTGCCAACGGCCAGGTGAGCGAGCGAGAAATGAAAAAGGCAAAGGTTGCGGCAACAAGTAAACCGGCAATAGCGCCGTATAAAAGCAAGGGCTGGGCGCGATCGGCCTGTTTATTGACTCGCGGCGTGGAAGCGTGCATCACAAGGATACGTGGCTGATTGATTTCTGGAATGGTTAACGCTAACAGAATGGAACGATCACCGCGGCGTGACGATCGATATAACCAAGACTCGCCCTTTTCTCTTGCCAGCTTGGCAATCGCTCCTTGGGCTTCGGGATAATCGACCAGCCAATTTTCGGGGGGGATGCCTGTAACGGTTTGACTGTTTTCGTCGACGATCCAGCAAGTGGCGCCGACGAGTTCATTGATTTTATCAATATTTTGTTGCAGTTGTTTGTGGCCATGACGATTTTCTGCAATGATTAAATTCAGGGCGGCTTGGCCTTTCATGAGAATATCATTTTTTTGGCCTTCCACAAAATGGCTATGTAAGAGATAGCCTGTCAGTAGTAGACATGTTACGGCAGTAATTAGGATAACAACGCAATTGGAAAGAAGAATACGGCCGAAAATAGAACGGATCATGACTCTGGCACCTCAAATTTATAGCCTTTACCCCAGACTGTATGAATATAGTTTGCTGCAGGTTCAGCAAGCTTATGACGAAGCCGCTTTACAGTAGCGTCAACGGTGCGGTCATCGCCGTCGAAATCATAGCCCCACACATTTGTTAGAACTTGATCGCGATCAAATACTTGCGACGGATGGCGTACCAAAAAGAGTAGTAATTCATATTCTTTCGGGGAGAGCGCCACGGTCTGTTCATTACTTTTCACTACATGTGAGGTCGGATTGATCGTGAGGCCTGGGAAAGTTAGAATCGATTCCGCAAAGAGCAGATTGCTGCGACGCAATACTGCTTTGACGCGGGCGATCAATTCTTTGGGGCTGAAAGGCTTCGTGATATAATCATCAGCACCGAGAGAAAAACCGGTAATCTTATCTTGCTCTGCCGTTTTGGCTGTTAAAAAGATGACCGGTACGTCGCGCGTAATGGCCTGGCAGATTTCCAAACCGGAATAGCCTGGCAGCATAATGTCAAGCAGGAGAAGGTCTGGTTTATATTGTTCCTCCATTTCCAGTGCTGTCGTTCCGTTATAGGCGCAGTAAACCTCAAAGTTTTCTTGTAGAAGATAGAGTTTCACTACTTCTACAATGCTGGGTTCATCGTCAGCAATGAGGATTTTAATCATGAAAGTTCCTCCTTAAACAAGTCTCACTCTATGCTATCATAAATTAATCTCATCTAACAGGGGGACTGGGGTCATACCTGTTAAAATCCATCAATTGCCTTGCTCCGAGGAAAAAGACATGCTATGATTAAGCTGGTAGCAAGCAGCAGGCATCCTTGGGGGAGTCTGACTGGCCGTTAGAACAAGTGATTAAGACAGTTTTATAGATTTGCCGCTTAGATCTTTGCGACTGAGACGGAAAGCGCTTGCTGCGATACTTTATGCCTTTCCGTCGGGAAAGGCTTTTTATTTTAGAAAAATTTAACTTTAGGGGGATGGACATGGAAATTATTACAACTGTTGCAGCTTTACGGGAAAAAGTTAAACAAGCGCATCGCGAAGGAAAGAGTCTGGGACTTGTTCCGACCATGGGGTATTTACATGATGGGCATCTAACACTGGCCCAAACAGCTCGATCGGAAAATGATATTGTTGTGCTAAGTATCTTTGTGAATCCGCTGCAGTTTGGTCAAGGCGAAGATTATGCCGCCTATCCGCGCGATTTGGCTTGTGATAGTCAAAAGGCCGCAACAGCTGGCGTGGATTTCGTTTTTGCACCTAGCGTGGAAGAAATGTACCCGTTTGGTTATGAGAATATGATGACCTTTGTGGAAGTAAAAGGTCTTACCGAAGGCCTCTGCGGTCAGTCGCGCCCCGGACATTTTCGTGGTGTAGCCACAGTAGTTACTAAATTGTTTCAGATTGCTCAGCCCGATAAGGCTTATTTTGGTCAAAAAGACGCCCAGCAAGTGGCTGTTATTAAAAAGCTGGTGGCAGACTTAAATATGGACATTACGATTGTTACTGTGCCAATCGTGCGCGAAAAAGACGGCTTAGCTTTGTCGTCGCGTAATGTTTATTTAAATCAAGCGGAGCGTAGCGCGGCTCTCGTATTAAGTAAATCGCTTGCCTTAGCAAAACGACGCTTACAAGCGGGCGAAAGAAACAGTGAGAAACTTCTTGGCGCTATGCGCGCTTTGATTGAAGCGGAACCTTTGGCGCAGATTGATTATGCTGTGATTGTAGACAATCAAACCTTGGCGCCACTGCCTAAAGTGCAAGACAGCGCACTGATCGCTTTAGCTGTTCGCATTGGACGGACAAGACTCATTGATAATATTGTTTGGGAAAGAGCTGATATTCCCGCGGCTTTAGCTGGCGGAATTGATTGACAGATAGTTAACGAGCGGTTATCATAAAGCTAACAATTGTGGGAGGAATTTCTGTGCGTAACTCCATATTGGAATTACTTCGCGCTCATAGCAGCGACTATTTATCAGGCGAAGAAATTTCTAGACAGCTTTCTGTTTCCCGAACGGCAGTTTGGAAGCATATCCAGGCATTAAAACAGGCTGGCTATGAAATTGAGTCTCATACAAGACTCGGCTATCGATTGCTGTTGGCACCAGATCGGTTGCGGCCAGAAGAAATCATTCCGCATTTGACCACAGAATGGCTCGGTAAAAAAATTTTTTACTTTGATGAAGTGGAGTCGACGAATGCCATTGGCAGGGATGCTGCGTTAAAAGGCGCCCCGGAAGGAACCATTGTTCTTGCCGAAAGTCAATGTGCCGGCAAAGGTCGCCTGGCTCGAGGCTGGTATTCCCCGAAATATCAAGGAATTTGGCTTTCCATTGTATTACGACCGACAACATTTCGTCCTTATGATGCGCCGAAATGCAATTTAATGGCAGCTGTAGCCTTGGAACGGGCCATCTTTCGCGAAACCCAGATTCACTGTGGCATCAAATGGCCGAATGATTTGCTCTATGAAGGTAAGAAACTTGTTGGAATCTTGACGGAAATGAATGCTGACCTTGATATGATTAATTATATTGTGATCGGCATGGGGATTAATGTGAATTTTAATGAAGCAGAAATTCCGGACGAGCTCAAAGACATAGTGACTTTCCTTGCTAAACTGAAGGGATCCCCTGTGGATCGCAAGCAGCTTCTTGGTAAAGTATTAGAAGAGCTTGAAAGAGCTTATGATCAGATTAATGAACGAGGCTTTGCACCACTACTTGATGAATGGCGAAAAAAATCGATTACTTTAGGCAAAGTTGTTGATGTGATTGGCTTTGATCAGCGTTTTTCCGGCAAGGCCGTTGATATTGATTCAGACGGCGCTTTGTTGATTGAACGGGAAAGCGGCATTGAGCGAGTTCTTGCTGGTGATGTGTCAATTCGTGCTAAGTACTAAGAAAATTCACAATTTAAGTGGCAGGAGGATTTTTCATGCTTTTGGTTTTTGATGTGGGGAATACCAATATTGTACTCGGAGTCTATGATAAGAAAGAACTACGTGTGAACTGGCGGGTTTCGACAGACAGACAAAAAACAGCTGATGAATATGGCATGCTGATTTGTAATTTGTTTGCCTATGGGAAAATTGACGTAAAAAATATTGATGCCGTCATTATTTCTTCCGTTGTACCGCCCTTAACGGTACCGCTTACTCGCATGTCCCAGCGGTATTTTGGCGTTGAACCCATTGTTGTGGGGCCGGGAATTAAAACAGGTATTTTTATACGGTATGAAAACCCCCGCGATGTGGGAGCTGACCGGATTGTCAATGCCGTTGGCGCTCATGAAAAATACGGCGGTCCTTTAATTGTTGTTGATTTTGGTACGGCTACTACCTTCTGTGCGATTGCGCAAAACGGTGATTATTTAGGCGGCGCGATTGCCCCTGGTATTGGCATTTCTTCTGAGGCTTTGTTCCAACGTGCTGCCAAGCTGCCGCGTATTGAACTGATTAAACCGAAAAATGTAATTTGCCGCAGTACAGTCAGCAGTATGCAATCAGGTATTATCTATGGTTTTGTCGGACAAGTCAATGAACTGGTAAAACGGATGAGAGAAGAACTAGGCCATAAAGCCTATGTTGTTGCTACAGGCGGTCTGGCCAATCTGATTGCTCAGGAAACGGATGCGATTGATGTAGTAGAGCCTTTTTTAACGTTAGAAGGCTTGCGGATTATTTACGAAAGAAACTGTTAATGCGAATTGGTAAATCAAAGAAACTGTCGTCAAGGTACGGCGGTTTCTTTTTTTGTTGCTCTTTTCCCAGTCTTTCGGCTATACTACTAAAGGTATTATTATGTTACAAGGCAAGGAGGCTGATTTATGCAAATCGGGCCGATCAATTTACCTTATCCTGTGATTTTAGCGCCTATGGCTGGTGTTTGTGATCTGCCATTTCGATTGTTGGCGAAAGAAATGGGGTGTCCTCTAGTCGTCGCTGAAATGGTTAGTGATAAAGGTCTTATTTATAATAATAAACATACTCACGAAATGCTTAGGATTGAACCGGCCGAACGGCCAATTTCTATTCAGATTTTTGGCGCCGAACCAGCGGAAATGGCTCAGGCGGCTAAAATGGTGGAAGCCGCTGGTGCCGATATTCTTGATATTAATATGGGCTGTCCCGCGCCGAAAATTGTTAAAAATGGTGAAGGTTCTGCTTTGATGCGTCAACCAGCATTAGCCTATGAAGTGATTGCGGCGGTGGTTGCTGCAGTGAAGATTCCTGTCACCGTGAAATTTCGTAAAGGCTGGAACGATGCGGAAGTGAATGCGGTAGAAATTGCCCAGTTGGCGCAGCAGGCTGGAGCGGCGGCTATTGCGGTTCATGGCCGTACGCGTGAACAGTTTTATGCTGGCGAGGCTGATTGGTCCATTATTAAAGCCGTGAAGGATGCTGTGACGATTCCGGTTATTGGTAATGGCGATATTAGATCACCTGAAGATGGTTGCCGCATGATGCAAGAAACGGGTTGCGATGGAATTATGATTGGCCGTGCCGCCCAAGGGAACCCTTGGATTTTCCAGCAGACGATCGCCTATATGAAAACAGGTCGAAAAATGGCAAAACCGTCGCGGCAAGAACGGATAGCGATGCTATTAAAACACTTTGAATTGATGATGTATTATAAAGGCGCTCATATTGGTATTCGGGAAATGCGTAAGCATGCAGCCTGGTATACGAAGGGGCTTCCCGGCTCGGCAGAACTTCGCCGCCTGTTTAATCAGGCCGAAAGTGAAGCTGATTTTCGTGCTGTAGCTGCAAAGATTGAGACTTATTAAAGCGCTAAGAAAGCAACTCGAGGTATTTCGCTTCGAGTTGCTTTCTTTTTTGGTATGGGAGGGAAAGCGGTAACATATACTAGCAGGAGATGGAAATTTTCACCGGAGCTGACTTAAAGGGGAATGAAGCAGGCATTATGACAAACAACCATATTTTAAGTGTCAGTCTAGGTTCTTCAGAGCGTAATCATTGTACAACAGAATGGTTGGAAGGAAAAAAGTATACAGTAGAGCGGCGCGGGGTTGATGGCGATAAAAAAAGAGCGATTGAGCTGATTCAGGCTATGGATGGCCGTGTCGCCGCGTTTGGTCTAGGGGGGACTGATCTTTATATTTATGCTGGAAACAAACGGTATTGCTTTTATGAAGCGGCGCAGATCGCGAAAGCAGCTGTCAAATCGCCCCTTGTAGACGGCAGCGGCATAAAAAACACCTTAGAACGCAGAGTACTTACTTATTTGGAGCAAACGGGATTTTCCTTTCAAGGCAAAAAAGTTCTGCTTGTCTGCGCAGTAGATCGCTTTGGCTTGGCGGAAGCTTTTGTACAGGCAGGCTGCCAAGTGGTTTTTGGCGACCTATTATTTGGCCTGGGCTGGCCTGTTCCGATTCGCAGCCTCAAAACGTTAGCAAGGCTGGCATTTTTTTTAGCGCCTGTTATTACGAAATTGCCTGTCGGCTGGTTCTACCCTATGGGCAAAGCGCAGATCGAGTCAAAGCCACGATATTCCCGATTCTTTGAAGAAGCCGATATTATTGCCGGTGATTTTCATTTTATTAGACGGTATATGCCACTAAAGCTTGCGGGGAAATTAATTTTGACCAATACAGTAACGCAGGATGATCTTGCTCTGCTTGCGGCAAGAGGGGCAGCTACCGTTGTCACAACGACTCCGAGCATGGGGGGGCGTTCTTTTGGCACCAATATTCTTGAAGCGCTGCTAGTTGCTCATAGTGGGCGTTGGCCAAAAGCGCTTACGCCCCTAGAATATCTAGAATTGATGGAACGGCTTCAGATTCAGCCGCGCATTGTTCATTTGTCCTGAAGAAGGCAAGTCGCAGGGAGGAATTGGGATGGAGAAATTTGCTTTTATTGTTCACCCGCTCACCGCAAAAGATTTTTCACGCAAATTTTCGTTTACAAAGACGTGGCCGGATCGTTGGGTTGAAGGCATGATCAAATATATTCCGCCGTTAAAAGTTTCATCAATACAGGGGATATCATCTCCTTATGGTCAAGCAGAAGGTTGGTTTATCGGCTGTCCGCTCACCGCTCGTCAAATGATGGAATTGCCGGAAGAAGTCGTATTGAAAAAGATTATTGGGGCAGGGAAGATTGCAGAAAAACTTGGGGCTGAGATGTTGGGGCTCGGCGCCTTTACTTCGGTTGTTGGCGATGCAGGCATTACGATAGCGAAAAATTTAACGATACCTGTTACGACTGGCAATAGCTATACTGTTGCGATGGCTTTAGCTGGAACGCGTGAAGCGGCGAATAAGATGGGGATTTGTTTAGAAGAAGCTAGAGTCGTTATTCTGGGAGCTACTGGATCCATTGGCGCAGCTTGTGCACAACTTTTGTCACGGGAAGTTTCTGATCTTATCTTAGTGGCCCGTGATGAAAGTCGGTTGGAAAAACTTTCTGGGCAGATCTTAAAAAGCACAGGTTTAGCTGTGCAGGTAACGGCAAATACTAAGGCTGCTTTAAAAGCAGCTGATATTATTATTGCCGTAACGAGTTCTGTGGAAAGCTTAATTGAACCAACTGACTTAAAGAGTGGGGCCGTCGTCTGCGATGTAGCAAGACCGCGCAATGTAGCGAAAGCTGTAGCTTCTGTTCGTAAGGATGTGTTAGTGATTGATGGAGGAATTGTGAAAATTCCAGGGGAAGTGGATTTTGGCATTGATTTCGGCTTTCCGCCAGGGACTGCTTATGCTTGTATGGCTGAAACAATCTTGCTTTGTTTAGAAAAGTATCAAAAAAACTTTACGCTTGGGCGTCATATTTCGGTAAAACAAATTGAATGGATTAGCGCTATGGCGAAAAAACATCACTTTCGGTTGGCTGGTCTGCGCAGCTTCGATAAACCTTTGACCGATCAAGACATTGAAAAAATTCGTCTACAAGTACAGGGCGATAGCGGGTATCTGGCAAAGGGGATAGGCTAGTAATGATTGACAAACCACTGCTTTATGCCTATAATAGTGCATAAAACTAAGGGGAATTATGTGTTGTGATTCATTCGCTTTAGTTTAGGTAGAAAGTGTCAAGTTTATGGCTTGGCACTATTTATATTATTCTGCCCATTTTTAGGAAAAAGTCAGAACGCAGTAATCTCGGTAATGTGTCAGCAAGAAGTGAAGTTAGGGTTAAAGGAGACAGACATATGGCTGAAAAAGAGGTAATTTTAACCGGAGAAGGCTTAAAAAAGCTGGAAGACAAACTAGAACATTTAAAATCAGTGCGCCGCTTAGAAGTAGCTGAGCGCATAAAACAGGCAATCGAATTTGGCGATATTAGCGAAAACTCCGAGTATGAAGACGCCAAAAATGAGCAAGCCTTTATCGAAGGCGAAATCCTTACATTAGAAAAATCCCTGCGCAATGCGAAACTCATTGATCAGAGTACAGTCGGTATTGACACCGTTTCTATTGGGTCTACTGTCATTTTAAAAGATCTTGAATTTAATGATGAACTGGAATATACCATTGTCGGTTCTGCCGAAGCTGATCCCAGTGAACTCAAAATCTCCAACGAATCACCTGTAGGGCAAGCTATTTTAGGGTGTAAGATTGGCGAAGTGGTCGAAGTGAATGTTCCAGCAGGCATTTTAAAATATGAAATTTTAACTATTAAACGCAGCTAATTGGTGTGCTGTTATCGGGGGCAAGAGGAAAGATGAGTAAGAATAAAGCAGCCGGTGATCAACAGGTTGCCGCTACGGAAGATCTAAATGAATTAATGAAAGTTCGCCGGGAGAAGTTAGCTGCCATTACCGACAAAGGGATTGAGCCCTTTGGTCGAAATTATGACGCTACGCATCACGCGCAAGCGATTCTAGACAATTTTGACAGCTTAGAAGGTCAGACTGTAAAAGTCAGTGGTCGGCTTGTTGCCGTAAGAGGCCATGGCAAAGCAAGTTTTGCTCATGTAACGGATATGAGTGGGAAAATCCAAATTTATTTTCGCCAAGATACGATGGGAGAAGCAAAGTATGAAGAGCTTCACCTTGCAGATATCGGCGATATTATTGGCGTAGAAGGCACGGTATTTCGCACACAACGCGGCGAAATCAGCGTAAAAGCAGCTACGTTTACTTTTTTGGCCAAAGCCCTGCGTCCGTTGCCGGAAAAATTCCATGGCTTAAAAGATGTAGAAATGCGCTATCGCCAAAGATATCTTGATTTAATTATGAATCCAGAAGTTAAAGATACTTTTGTTAAGCGTAGCCGGATTATTTCTACATTACGGCAATTGCTTGATGAAAAAGACTTTCTGGAAGTAGAAACTCCAATGATGCATGGAATTCCCGGCGGTGCAGCAGCAAAACCGTTTATTACCCACCATAATGCACTTGACGTGGATCTTTATATGCGTATTGCGCCGGAGCTTTACTTGAAACGTCTTATTGTCGGCGGCTTCGAAAAAGTCTATGAAGTAGGCCGCGTATTCCGTAACGAAGGCGTATCAGTAAAACATAACCCGGAATTTACGCTGGTAGAAATCTATCAAGCCTTCGGCGATTACAATACAGTAATGAACTTGACCGAAGAGTTAGTATCGCAGATTGCGCAACGCGTTCTCGGAACTATGAAAATTACTTATCAAGGCCAGGAGATCGATTTAACTCCACCTTGGAATCGCATGACAATGGCAGATGCTGTAAAGCAGCAGACTGGCATTGATTTTCTCGCGGCTGCATCAATCGAAGAAGCTAGAGCGTGGGCTGATTCTATTCATGTAGAATACACTTCGGGTGACGGGATTGGCGGTATCTTAAACAAGGCCTTTGAAGAAAAAGTAGAAGAAACTTTGATTCAACCGACCTTTATTATTGGCCATCCGACTGAAATTTCGCCGCTAGCGAAACGCAATAAAGACAATGGAACGATTACCGACCGCTTTGAAGCCTTTATTTTTGGCCGTGAAATGGCGAATGGCTTCTCTGAGCTGAATGATCCGATTGATCAGGAAGGTCGTTTCTTAAAGCAAGTGGAACAACGCGAATCAGGCGATGATGAAGCTCATATGATGGATAAAGACTATGTAACCGCCTTAGAATATGGCATGCCGCCAACAGGTGGTTTGGGCATTGGTATTGACCGCTTGGTTATGCTATTAACTGACAGTTCTTCTATTCGTGATGTGTTATTATTCCCTTATATGCGTCCGCAAAAAGGGTAATCAAATGCTTTAACTAGATAAGAGAAAAAGACCGATAGAATTCTTTTGTAGAGGATTCTTCGGTCTTTTTGCTATTTTGAATTTAAGGTGCAACAATTTTTGAGTGCAAGAAGCAGGAGGCTTACAGATGATACTCGCTTTTTTTCATGGTTTTTTACTCGCTTTTAGTTTGATTTTGCCACTGGGGGTGCAAAATGTCTTCGTGTTTACGCAGGGAGCTGTTCAGCCGCGGTTTAGCGGGGCTATACCAGTCATTATTACAGCAAGCTTGTGTGACACGCTCCTCATTACCTTGGCAGTAACAGGCGTGTCTGTTCTTGTTCTTACCTTTCAATTTGTAAAACTGCTGCTTATGGCTGGCGGTGTTGTTTTTCTCCTCTATATGGGCTGGGTGTACTGGCATATGAAAACACAGGCTCTTAATAGCGATCAAGAAGCGGTAACGATTAAAAAGAGTATCTTGTTTGCTATGAGTGTATCGCTGTTAAATCCCCATGCTATTTTGGATACGGTCGGTGTTATTGGAACAAGTTCTTTGGCTTATCAAGGCATGGAAAAGATCGGATTTACTTTAGCCTGTATTGGCGTTTCTTGGTTTTGGTTTTTTTTACTAGCTTTACTCGGGCGTATTGTCCGTCGTCTTGACACAGCGCCGCTTATTTTGAAATGGCTGCAAAAGGGATCGGCTATTGTCATGTGGCTGAGTGCTGCTTTTCTTGCGACGCTTTAAGCAAAATCATAATATATTATAGGGCTGAAAAGGATCTTAAAAATACTTTGCGAAAAAGTGTTGACATAAGTGAATCTGCTGTGCTATTATATACAAGTCGCCGTTGAGCGACACGAAAACAGAAAAGAATCATCGCTTCTAAAAACGAAGGCGAAACGGTTTCGGAAAAAAACTTTGAAAAAAGTACTTGACAAACTGGTTCGAAAAATGATAAACTATCTAAGCTGCTTCGGTAGCGGCTCTCTGAAAACTAAACGATGGATAAGTAACAACAAGCCAGATGTGCGGGTTTCGCAAGAAACCAACTTAAATAATTTCTTTATTTGATATTTAGAGCCTTATCGGTTCTTCATAAAACTTTTATGGAGAGTTTGATCCTGGCTCAGGACGAACGCTGGCGGCGTGCCTAACACATGCAAGTCGAACGGAGATTCAGCAATGGATCTTAGTGGCGAACGGGTGAGTAACACGTAGACAACCTGCCTTTTAGATGGGGACAACATCCCGAAAGGGTTGCTAATACCGAATGAGCTCTTTATCTCGCATGGGAGAAAGAGGAAAGGTGGCCTCTATTTATAAGCTACCGCTAAAAGATGGGTCTGCGTCTGATTAGCTAGTTGGTGAGGTAAGAGCTCACCAAGGCGACGATCAGTAGCCGGTCTG
>NZ_JBVXUT010000002.1:0-641951 GCF_055901755.1 Pelorhabdus sp. sgz311001 | reverse complement strand
TAGCTATGGGGTTCCACCTGTTCCCATCCCGAACACAGAAGTTAAGCCCATATACGTCGAAAGTACTTGGCTGGCGACGGCCTGGGAGGATAGATAGTTGCTGATTTCAAAAAACCACTTCGTAAAGAAGTGGTTTTTTGTTGTACATAAAATTTATAGATTTATTGCATTTGATAGTTATAACCTAACAATAAAGCTTAAAATGTATTAAAATAGTTAATTACAAGCATTTGTTAACTAAATGTTAAGCTTGTATTATTTTTAAACCACAAGATGTGGATATACTGTGCATAACTTGCCTTGTTTTCCACATAATATCCCAAAAATTCAACAGGTTATTAACGACTTATACACATGTTATCCACAACATGTTGACAACATATCACTTTTCTACGTTTTGACTAGCAAGTCGGCAGGAACTGTTAAATCAATGTCGTATAAAATAGGTACAAATAACAAACCAATGGACAGAAGGTTCATTGGTTTTTCTTTCGAAAGGCGGAGTAATATGGCAGTAGAAATAAAACGATCAGTTTGCCCCTTCGATTGCCCTGATGCGTGCGGCTTAACCATGACTGTGGAAAACGACAAAATTATTGCAGTCAATGGCGATGGCGATCATCCTTATACACGAGGTCAGATATGCGGTAAAATGAGTTTATATCATAAAACCATTTATGCTAAAGATCGTTTATTGCAGCCGCTCCGTCGCAGCGGACCGAAGGGCACCGGCCAATTTGAGCCCATTTCCTGGGAAGCGGCTTTAGACCTTATTGCACAACGGTGGAAAGCCTTGATTCAAGAGCATGGCGCAGAAGCCATTTTGCCTTATTCTTATGCGGGAACCATGGGAATGTTGCAGACCAATGCGGGGCATGCCTTTTTTCATAAAATCGGCGCTTCCCGTTTGATTCGAACAATTTGTTCTCCCGCCAAAGGCGCTGGCTGGGAAGCTTTAATGGGAAAAACGCAGGGAATGGACCCGAAAGAAGCCGCTTATAGCGATTATATTATCATTTGGGGATTGAATGCGGTAGCTACAAATTATCATTTTATTCAGGACTTAAGAGCAGCAAAAGCCCGTGGGGCTAAAGTTATATTGATTGAAACTTATCATACGCCGACCGCTGCTTTAGCTGATGAGGTCATTTTAGTTAAGCCCGGTACTGATGGCGCCTTGGCTTTAGGCATTATGTATATGCTCAAAGCGTTAGGTTATGTAAATCGGAATTTTATCGACAAATATGTTTTAGGCTATGATCAATTTTCTAAGGAAATTCTGCCACAGTATGATCCGGAGAACGTAGCTCTTATTACTGGCGTATCAGCGCCAATTATTCGAAAATTAGCGGAGGAATATGGTAAGGCGCAGGCCTCGTACATTCAAATCGGGAGTGGTATGAGTCGTTATGGCAATGGCGCAATGACGATACGGACAATCTCACTGTTGCCCGCGCTAACGGGAGCGTGGCAAGTACGTGGCGGCGGCTGTTTTAATAGCACAAGCATGAAACAGGCCTTTGCGGCAGACGCCATTACGCGGGAGGATTTTATCGACAAGCCGACTCGTATGATTAATATGAATCAGTTGGGAAAGGCCTTGTGTGAGGAGAAACCGCCAATTTATAGTCTCTATGTCTATAATTGTAATCCGGCGGCTGTTTGTCCTGACCAAAATCGCGTAATAGAAGGGCTGTTGCGAGAAGATTTATTTACTGTTGTGCATGAACGGTTTATGACTGATACGGCCAAGCTGGCTGATATAATATTACCTGCTACGACATCGGCGGAGCACAGTGATTTTTATCGCGCCTATGGTCACCATTATCTGCAACGCTCCTATCCGGTTATTAACCCCCTCGGCGAGAGTAAGTCAAATTGGGACGTGTTCTGTCTCCTTGCAAAGTATATGGGAATTGATGATCCCTTTTTTACGCAAGAAGCGGATACGCTCATTGATCATGTATGGGAAATTCCTAATAAGCTGCGTGAGGGTTTAGCAGCAAGAGTATGGCAAGAAGGAAAGGCCCTAACGCCTAATTTAGGGGAAAACCTAAAGCTTGATTTTAGGACGCCTTCAGGTAAGATCGAAATCTATAATGAGCAGTTAGCTGAACCAATGCCTCGCTATATTTCCCCTTACGGCGGCGAAGGAACCTTGCACCTGGTTATTGCGCCTAGTGTTTATACACTGAATTCAACTTTTACGGAACAACAGCGGCTAAGGCAGCGGCGCGGCAACATGACTTTACTTATGAATGAAGCTGATGCAACAGCTCGTCAAATACAAAATGGTGATTTACTTGAAGTGTTTAACCCTTGGGGTAGTGCTCAATTTATTGCTGAAATAAGGCCAGGGAAAGTGTTGGCGGGAACCGTTGTCGCCGAAGGCGTATGGCGACTGGCAGATACTCTTTCGGGCCGATCTGTTAATGCATTATTATCGCCGAACTTAACTGATTTGGGTGAAGGAAGCACCTTGTCGGATAATTGTGTAGAGATTAGGAGGCTGGCCCATGACGGCAGCAGCGCTTAAGAGTTTAATCCTCACAGATGAACAGCTTGAAGCAATGGCAGCAGACTTTTGTCAGCAAATGGAGCGGAAGGATCTAGGAAAATCTTCTGACTTTAAAATGCTTTCGTCCTATTTGTCTCCGGCTACAGGGCAGGAGAGAGGTACCTTTTTAACGCTTGATTTTGGCGGTACCAATGTCAGACTACTGGAAGTAGAACTATTAGGTGCGAGACGGTTTCAAAGTAAACGACAGATTCTTTTTCCCTTGAAAAGCGAATACGCTGATTATACAAGTAGCGAAAGAACGGGCGCGGAGCTTTTTGGGGCGATTGCTGATAAAATTGCCGCTTTTGTTGAACCAGAGAACCCCTATTTTCTTGGCCATACGTTTTCTTTTCCTTTTCAGCAAACAATGAAAAATGAAGCTGTGCTACTTGCTTGGACCAAAGAAATTCGCACAAGCGGTGTTGTTGGGCAAGATGTGACGAATTTGCTCAAAGCGGCTCTTTTGGAACGCTCATTAGGCCAGATTCAGCCAGTAGCCGTATTGAATGATACCGTAGCGACCTTACTTGCTGCATCTTATTTGACGGAAAATGTGACGATCGGGGTCATTTGCGGCACTGGCTTCAATAGTTGTTGCGTTAGCGAGAAGGCGGGGAGGACAGAGATCGTCAATTTAGAATCAGGTAACTTTTCTTTGATTCCCGCAACCGCATGGGATCGACAGCTTGATGCTAACAGTGATTGTCCTGGAGCGCAACACTTAGAGAAAGCAGTTTCCGGCGGCTATTTGGGAAAACTGGCGACTATTGTTTTGTCCGATTTGACGCAACGAGAAGTTTCCTGCACACCAGATTTTTCCGGCGCGGCCTTGGCGGCGTTGTTACAAGCGCCAGAGCAGGCACAAGCTATAGCTGCAAGGTACGGTATTATAGTTACGGCAAGCGAGTCTGCGCTGCTTTGCGAGGTTGCGCAAAAACTGGTTGATCGTTCCGCTTTACTTGCTGCAGCGTCTTTTGCAGGAATTTTGCGCTATCATGATCCGAAGCTAAGACTGTCCCAGCGAATTGCCATTGACGGGTCTTTATATGAGAAAATGCCAGGATACTCTAAACTGGTGTGTGAAGGCCTAGTGCGTCTCTTCGGGGAAAAGGCTGAGCGGATTGAACTTACTTTATGTAAAGATGGCTCAGGTATTGGCGCTGCTGTTGCGGCGGCAATGGAAGCGATTGTCATGTAAGTATTTTGAAACTAGAGTGAGGCTGTGATGATGGAACAGAGAGCGAGACTGCTGCAAGCGGGCCAAGAGGGTACAGGACCAGTTATCTACTGGATGAGTCGGGAACAGCGAGCTGATGATAATTGGCCGTTGTTGTTTGCCCAACAGAAGGCCTTAGAGCGACAAGCGCCACTCTTAGTAGTCTTTTATCTCGCGCCAGCCTTTCTTGGGGCGACGCTGCGACAATATGATTTTATGTTGCGAGGACTTGCTGAGACGGAAGCCCGGCTTCGCGAAAAGCAGATTTCTTTTACAGTGGTAACAGGTGATATAAAGGATTTGATTCGGTATTTTGTCTCGGTGGCAGCACGGCTAGTCGTAACCGATTTTGATCCCTTAAAAATTAAGCAAGCTTGGCTGAGTCAGGTAATCGACGGGGTAAAGGTTCCTTTTTATCAAGTTGACGGTCATAATATGGTTCCTTGTTGGCTAGCTTCAGCGAAAGCGGAATACGGCGCTTATACAATTAGACCAAAGCTGCATCGGTTGTTATCGGCGTTTTTGACGGATTTTCCATCGCTGAAAGAGCATCCTTATGTCTCTGATAAAGAATTGCCGCTTACTGACTGGACGCAGCTAAGAAAATTTTTGCGGCTTGATTTAGCCGTCGGCGCGGTAAAGTTATTGCCTGGTTCACAGGCGGGCAGGCAAGTCCTGGAGTATTTTTTACAGGAAAAGCTGAAAGCTTACGAACAAGATCGCAATAATCCGCTGCAAGAAGGACAATCTGGTTTGTCGCCCTATTTTCATTTTGGGCAAATTGCACCGCAGCGGGCTGCCTGGGAAGCGTTACAATCCGGTAGCGGCGCCTCGGTTGAAGGATTTTTGGAAGAATTGATCGTGAGACGTGAACTGGCCGACAATTTTTGCTATTATCAAGAGAACTATGATAGTACAGTAGCTTTTCCAAACTGGGCTAAGGCGACTTTAGCTGAGCATCAAAGCGATGTGCGGCCTTATCTTTATTCTTTAGAAGCGTTAGCAGCGGCGGCGACCCATGATCCGCTTTGGAACAGGATGCAATCAGATCTTGTAGCGACAGGCCATCTGCACGGTTATCTCAGAATGTATTGGGCGAAAAAATTGCTAGAATGGACGACTTCGCCGGAAGAAGCGCTGTCTTTTGGCATTTACTTAAATGATAAATATGCCTTGGATGGACGGGATCCTAACGGCTATGCTGGTCTATCTTGGAGTATTGGCGGCGTTCATGACCGCGCTTTTGCCAATCGCGCCATCTTTGGTAAAATCCGCTACATGAGCGAGGGCGGTTTGAAACGAAAATTTAATATAAAGGCCTATATTGGACGCCAGGTTTCTTTACTATAAAGCAGGAGAGACTTAAGGCGCTGCAGAAAGGATACCAAGAACAATGAGTGTAGGACAAGAAATTGAATTAAAACTCCGCATGAATCGGCCAGAGGAAATTGCGGCCTTAGTGCAAGATCCCGTCCTGGAGACTTTTTCAGTGGAATCGTGGCAAAAAGATATGCTGCTTTCTACTTATTATGATACGCCGGATAAATCTTTGCTTAAGAGTCGCCTGACTTTTCGGGTTCGCAAAGCGGGTGTCGCTTATGAAGCAACAGTAAAAGGCGGCGGAAAAAGCAGTGGTGGTCTTCATGAGCGACAGGAGTGGAATGTAGATCTGACAGCTCCAGAGGCCTCTGTTGGAGCATTTCAAAATACAGTTATTTATCCATTGTTGACCACTACCGTAAAAGAAGCGAGCCTTGAGCCGCTGTTTACAACAGAGTTTTTACGGCATCGGCTCTTACTGCGTTATGGCGATAGTTTGATTGAAGCGGCCGTCGATCAAGGGACGATTGTGGGAAAAGAGAAAACGGATGAACTGGCAGAACTAGAGTTGGAACTAAAAGAAGGCGATGCCAGTGATCTATTAGAATTAGGCGCACTGCTAGCGAAAACCTACAGTTTGCAATTAGAAAAACGCAGCAAATTCCAGCGCGGCCTGACTGCCGCAGGGCTTCCTGTGACGGAAAGCAAAGTGACTGGTGAAGATACTTTGTCGCTGTTACTGAGCTTTGCTGAGGCCGAGGCTGCTTTTTGCGCTAGTGGCGGCAGTCGTCTAGCGGCAGAGACGGTTTTTCAGTTGTGGGATAAATTTATTTGGCGATTTTTAAAGAAGATCGGTGCGTCACCGCTAAAAGCGTCCGCATTAGACCAATTGGATCAGATCACCCAACTGTATCAGCCGTTCCGAGAAGTTTTCTTTTTGGCAGAACAAATGCGGCGTTTGGCGCAAGAAGGCAAGATCACGGCAGCCTACCATAAGGAACTGGCGACAGCGTTTCGTCAGCATAAACAAAAAACACGGCAAAAATTACTTGATTCTTTAGCACAAGGCAAAACGACAGCAATTATTCTGGCTTTATGGTCTTTTCTGAAGCAAGAACAGACTCACAGCTAAAATAAGAGCTTTCTATAGAAGTGTGAGGTAATTATGAGGGAATGGGGACATTTTTGGCTAGTATGGCGAAAGAGACTGTTGGCGCTTTCTTTTGTTTTTTGTTTCTTATATATTTCCGGACAGACAACTGTAGTAGCGGCCATGTCGACAGAAGACGAAGTACAGTGGGGCCAAAAAATTTCCCAAGAGGTAGAAAGACAAATTCCGTTGGTAAAAGATCCGCTACTGCAGGCTAGGGTGCAGCGAATTGGCGCAAGCCTGGCTGCAGTGAGTGATCGGCCCAACCTTTCTTATACCTTTAAGGTGCTTGATTCTAAAGATGTGAATGCTTTTGCCGTTCCCGGTGGCTTCATCTATGTGTATAAAGGGCTCATTGATTTGATGCCATCTGATGATGAATTGGCCGGTGTACTTGGCCATGAAATCGGTCATATTGTAAAACGTCATACGATTACTGAAATGGAACAAGGTACGACCATGACGATTCTACTGGCCATTTTGACACAAGGTAGAGGCGCTATGGCCCAAGCCGCTTTTATGGAAGCCGTTATGGCTGGTCATAGCCGCGGTGATGAACGGGAAGCCGATTATTTAGGATTTATTCATAGTACGAAAGCCGGGTATAGCCCCTATAGTATGCTCATGGGACTCGAAAAGCTGGCTGTACTGGAACCGAAAGATTCGCAAGATCTTTTTTCCGATCATCCTGAAAGTAAGGAACGGATTCGGCTGGCGAAGAAATATTTAGTTGATGCTAAAATTCACCCTTATGCGAAAGCGGTCGGGCTTACTGGCGTTGTGTACGAGGGGGATTGGTCATTGCCGCCTTTTACGAATGTATTAAATGGTAGCGATCCTTTATACCGGGCTTACAGTGCGGCAGGGCAGCTATATCAGTTAACGCTTCGCCCGCAACTCACAACCGATCGGCTCTTTGCTAGCAATGAAGATACCGGCATTGGGATTTATTACGATGATCGTTTGCTGTTTATGATTACCAATAGTGATGCTTTGGCAAGAGGGGTTTCGCTTGATGATTTTGCCGCGACAATGATTCAGTCCGTAGCGGCATGGATTCGGCTCCAGCCAAACTGGGACGGTCACCAAACTACAACTTAGTATGATAAAAGGACGAAAACAGTCAGATACAGTCTTGGGGTGTTTTCGTCCTTTTTCCTTAGGTGATTTACAAAAAAACCTAGGGAAAATAAAGGGATTTCTGTAATTTTGACAAAGTAATACATAATAAACCTTTTGATTTACCGAAAAAAGTTTTCTCGTGATGGACACGAAAAGGTAGGTGTTCTAATGAAAGCAAGTAAACCAGGAGATTTAGATATTCATCTGTTTCATGAAGGCAATCATGTGCGCTGTCAGAATTTTTTTGGCGCCCATATTATGGCGGAAAACGGTGTAGCAGGTGTTCGTTTTACTGTGTGGGCGCCTCATGCTAGAGCGGTAAGTGTAATCGGCGACTTTAATGGCTGGTCCTCCTTGGCGCACCCACTAGTTAAAATTTCTGATCAGCTTTGGTCCTTATGGATTCCTGAGGTTTCTGTCGGAGCTCTTTATAAATATGAAATTACCGCTCCGAATGGAGCTGTTTTAACAAAAGCGGACCCTTTTGCTTTTGCTAGCGAAATAAGGCCGCTAACCGCTTCTGTCGTGGTTGACTTATCTGGGTTTTCTTGGACGGATCAGGCATATCAGGCGCAGAAGAAAACAGGCGAGTCGCGCAGCAAGCCTATGGTTATTTATGAGGTTCATGCCGGTTCATGGCGCCGCCATGATGATGGCGGTTTTTTGACCTATCGTGATTTAGCGAAAGAACTAATTCCTTATGTACAGGAAATGGGCTATACCCATATTGAACTTATGCCCCTTACGGAGCATCCTTTAGACGCTTCCTGGGGATATCAAAGCACCGGTTATTTTTCACTGACCAGCCGTTATGGCTCACCTCATGACTTTATGCATTTTGTCAATGAGTGTCATAAAGCTAAGCTTGGTGTAATTTTAGATTGGGTTCCGGCGCATTTTTGTCGTGATGACCATGGTTTGCGTTGCTTTGACGGTGAACCGCTGTTTGAATCAGGTAATGCATTTTTAGCGGAAAATCCTCAATGGGGAACAGCAAATTTTGACTATGGGCGAACGGAAGTACAAAGCTTTCTAACTTCAAATGCTCTCTTTTGGTTTGAAACCTATCATATAGATGGTTTGCGCATTGATGCGGTAGCCAGTATGCTCTATCTGGATTATGGCAATAAAACAAGTTGGACGCCCAATAAGTATGGCGGTCGCGAGAACTTAGAAGCGATTGGCTTAATCCAGAAAATTAATAGTACTGTTTATGAACATGTAGCGGATCCTTTGTTAATGGCTGAGGAATCGACAGCATGGCCGCTTGTTACAAAACCGACGTATGTGGGCGGTCTTGGCTTTACTTATAAATGGAATATGGGTTGGATGAATGACATACTCAAGTATATGGAAGCTGATTCGATTTTTCGTAAATGGCTGCATCATCATCTGACCTTTTCCTTTATGTACGCTTTTTCAGAAAACTATGTGTTGCCGTTATCACATGACGAAGTGGTTCATGGCAAGAAATCTCTTTTGAGTAAAATGCCCGGTGATTACTGGCAGAAGTTTGCCAATCTCAGGGCTTTTTACGGTTATATGATGGCTCATCCCGGGAAAAAGCTGCTCTTCATGGGCGGTGAATTTGGTCAGTTTATTGAATGGGATGAAGGCAAGAGTCTAGACTGGCATCTGCTTGAATATGATATGCATAGCAGGCTGCAGACTTTTGTGGCAAAACTCAACCATTGCTATCGCGAGCAGCGCGCTTTATGGCTGTTTGATGACAATTGGCAGGGCTTAGAGTGGGTTGATCACACGGATTTTAATAAGAGCATTATTATCTTCATGCGAAAAACAGCAAAACCTAGCGAACTTATCATTGTAGCATGTAATTTTACCCCTGTGGTCAGAGCTGCCTATCGGTTTGGCGTACCTTTTGATGGTCTATATGAAGAAACTCTCAATAGTGACTGGCCTGAATTTGGGGGATCAGGTCAAAGAAATCAGCCCTTGCAGGCGGAGAAGGTGTCATGGCATGGCAAGCCTTATTCCATTGTGGCTACTTTGCCTCCCCTTGCTACTGTATACTTTACCGTAAAGCTTACGCCAGAGGCGAAAGTATCCAAAGGAGGATGTTTATGAAAGCAAAAGAATGCATTGCTATGATCTTGGCTGGCGGCCAGGGCAGCAGACTCGGGAGTTTAACGAAAAAACTTGCAAAGCCTGCCGTACCATTTGGCGGTAAATACAGAATTATTGATTTCCCTTTAAGTAATTGCCATAATTCCGGCATTGATACAGTGGGCGTTTTGACGCAATATCGTCCGTTAGCTCTCCATAATTATATTGGCATTGGCAGTGCTTGGGATTTAGATAGACAGAACGGCGGTGTTTATGTACTCCCACCTTATGCTAGTGAAGAGGGCGGTGAATGGTATAAAGGAACAGCTGATGCCATTTATCAAAATATCAACTTTATTGAACTATTTGGAGCGGAGTACGTCCTGGTTTTATCAGGCGATCATATTTATAAAATGGACTATAGCAAAATGCTGGATTTTCATCGTCAGAAGAAGGCTGATGCGACAATTGCCGTGTTTGAAGTTCCCTGGGAAGAAGCCCCGCGCTTTGGTATTATGAACACGGCCGATAATGGCCGCATTGAGGAATTTGAAGAAAAACCGAAACATCCCAAAAATAATCTCGCTTCCATGGGCGTCTATATTTTCACGGTTAAACCGCTATTAAAGGCCTTGCAGGAAGATGCTAAAGATGCGAAGTCAAGTCATGACTTTGGCAAAAATGTGATCCCCAAACTGCTGAAAGAAAAACATAAACTCTTTGCCTACAAGTTTTCTGGCTATTGGAAAGATGTAGGCACGGTAGACAGTTTTTGGGAAGCGAATATGGACTTGCTTAGCGGGGATTCGCAGCTTGATTTGTATGATCGCAATTGGCGGATTTATTCAGTCAATCCAACACGACCGCCGCATTATATTGCACCAACAGCCAAAGTGAAAGACGCGCTCATTAGTGAAGGGTCGCAAATTTTTGGCGAAGTAGAGCATTCGGTCATTTTTCCTGGTGTTGTCGTTGGCGAGGGCGCGAAGATTATTGATTCGGTGATTATGCCTTATGCCGTCATTGAACCAGGTGCAGTAGTAACTAAGGCGATTGTTTGCCGCAAAGCGACGATTGAAGAGGGTTGCCAAGTGGGCGATACGGAAGTGGAAAATGATAAGCGGAATGTAACGGTTGTTGTAGAAAATGCCCGTGTGCGCGATAAAAAAGGCGCCGGGAAAAATAAGCAGGTTGGCTGATAGCGGAGAGGAGTTTGCCATGCGGAGCATAATGGGATTAATTAATTTGACAGAAAGCGAAGAATTTATCAAGGAGGTTACCATTGACCGCCCTTTGGCGGCCTTGCCTTTTGGTGGCCGCTATCGACTCATTGACTTTGCCTTATCGAATATGGTCAATTCTGATATCAGCAATGTAGGAATTTTGCTGCGTGACAAATATCGTTCGCTTATGGATCACTTGCGTTCCGGCAAGGAATGGGATCTGGCTAGAAAACGCGACGGCCTGTTTATTTTGCCGCCGGTTTACTCGGAAAATGTCTGCAATACTGGTGACTTACATAGTATTTATGAACATCTTGACTATTTACAGCGCAGCCGCGATCAATACGTATTGCTTTCTGGCAGCGGCTGCATCTGCAATATTGATTTTCGCGAAGCCTGTGATTTTCATGAAGCTGTTGGCGCTGACATTACGGTGATTTATCATCAGACGCCTGTCGGTTATGACGATTTTATAAACTGCACAACCTTGTCGACTGATGCCGAGCATCGCGTGATTGATATGGAAGTGAATGCTTCGAAAGTGAAGACGAACAAAGTAGCAATGGGAATGTATCTTATGAGCCGGGAACTGCTGATTGATCTGGTAGACCGATCAATCGCTCGCGGCGAAAGAGAGTTTGTCAGAGGTCTTATCATTAAAAATTTAGAAAAGCTGAATATTTATGGCTTTGCTCATAGCGGTTATGTTGGTAGAATTCATTCCATTGTTAGCTACTATTATCATAATATGGCGTTACTACGGCCCGATGTATGGCAAGAAATCTTTTTCAATAAGGGTTTGATTTATACAAAAGTGAAAGATGAAGCGCCTGCTGCTTATCGTGCTGCAGCACAAGTAACAGGATCGCTTGTGGCCAATGGCTGCCAAATTGGCGGACAGGTGGCTGATTCGATTTTATTCCGGGGGGTGAAAGTGCAAAAAGAAGCATCTGTTCGCGATAGTCTGATCATGCAGAACTGCGAGATCGGCGAAGGGGCTATTTTAGAAAATGTCATTTGCGATAAGGAAGTAAAGATTACCAAGGGCAAACGCTTAATTGGCGAAAAACGATATCCTTTGGTTATAAAAAAAGGGACGGTGATATAGTATGAAAAAAATCCTGTTTGTAACTTCGGAGGCAACTCCTTTTGCGAAAACCGGCGGATTAGCCGATGTCGCGGGGTCCTTGCCGGTTGAACTAGTCAAACATGGGTTGGACGTACGAGTTATGATGCCCAAATACGGTTGTATTGGCGCCCAGTTTAAAGATTCTATGGAAAAAGTCGCAGAAACGACAGTGAATCTTAATTGGCGCCAACAGTATCTCGGTATTGAAAAAGTCACTTACCATGGTATTACCTACTACTTTGTCGACAATGAGTATTATTTTAAACGGAAAAACCTCTATGGCTATTTTGACGATGCGGAACGGTTTGCCTTTTTCTGCCGTGCTGCGCTTGAAAGTATTCCATTGCTTGATTTTACGCCAGATATCCTTCATTGCCATGACTGGCATACAGGTCTTGTCAGCTTATATTTGAAGGAACGCTATAGCCAAGAGCCGCTTTATAAAGATATGAAGAGCGTATTTACGATACATAACTTGCGATTCCAAGGGGTTTTCCCGCCGGAAATTATGGAGTTTTTGGAATTAGGGCCTGAATATCTTACCGACGATAAGATGGAGTTTTTCGGTAACGTAAATTATTTAAAGACGGGGCTTGTCTATTCTGATCTATTAACAACGGTAAGTCCGACTTATTCGAAAGAAATTCAGCATCGAAGCCGGGGCGAACAACTTGATGGCTTACTGCAAGCGAGAAACCGTGAGCTTTATGGCATTGTCAATGGCATTGATCAGGAAGAGTTTGATCCTCATACGGATTCAGCGCTTTTTGTGAATTATACGCGCCAATCAGTCAAGCGTAAGCTGCAAAATAAGGTGCAACTGCAAGAAAAACTCGGGCTGCCTGTGAATGAGCAGACCCCTGTATTAGCCATGGTAACAAGAATGGATCTTTCTAAAGGTCTTGATTTAGTGGCTCAGATTCTTGATGAACTTTTAACGCAGGATGTGCAGCTTATTGTACTGGGCAGTGGCGATGAGGCCTATCAGAGTATGTTCCGTATAGCCAATCATCGTCACCCCCAGAAAATCTCAGCGCAGATCTTTTTTGACGAACATTTGGCTCGGCAAATTTATGCTGGTTCTGATATCTTTTTGATGCCATCGCTGTATGAGCCTTGCGGTATTGGACAACTGATTGCTATGCGCTATGGTTGTTTACCTATTGTCAGAGAAACTGGCGGCCTCAAGGATACGGTTCTTTCTTACAATGAAGCCACAGGCGAAGGCAATGGTTTTACTTTTGGACCCTATAGTTCCCATGATTTTCTCTATACAGTGAATCGCGCCTTAAATTTGTATCGTGAGGATTCAAAAACCTGGTATAAACTGGCTCGCGCCGCTATGAAGTATGATTCTAGCTGGGAACAGTCAGCCCGTCAGTATATTAGCCTGTATGAACAGTTAACCGAATGAGCGGGGAGGGCGAAAACGATGATGTTGGCCGATAAAGAAGAATTTAAAATACAGTTTGTGGACAAGCTGAAGACGCTTCAGGGAAAAACCTTAGAAGAGGCGACGCCGCTTGATGAATATCAAGCTCTGAGCGCTTTAGTGCGAGATCTCATTTTAAAGAAATGGGTCGATACGAACTCTGTTTATAAAGTCGACGATGAAAAGCAGGTCTACTATTTTTCGATTGAATTTTTAATCGGCCGTCTTTTAGGCTCTAACATGCTCAATTTGGGAATCTTAGATGCCTGGCAGGAAGGGCTTGATGAGTTAGGTGTCGATTTAACGAAGCTAGAAGAACAGGAAGCTGACGCCGGCCTTGGCAATGGCGGTCTAGGCCGTCTTGCCGCCTGCTTTCTTGATTCACTCGCTTCCTTGAAACTACCTGGTCACGGCAATGGAATTCGCTATAAGTATGGTCTTTTTGAACAAAAAATGGTCAATGGCGCTCAGGTAGAGAGTCCTGATAACTGGTTGAAGAACGGTTATATGTGGGAACTGAGAAAAGCCGATAAAGCAGTGGAAGTTCATTTTAATGGACGGATTGAAGTGGATGAATCAGCGGACGAACCGAAATTTAGCCATAAAGATTATGATACGGTCTTAGCTGTGCCCTATGATATTCCCGTGATCGGCTATAAAAACGATACAGTCAATACGCTTAGATTATGGAGCGCCGAAACAGCTGATACGGCTTTCAATAAAGGCGATTACAAAAAAGCGATGGAATACCGTTACGCCGTCGAGGCCATTTCAGAAATTCTTTACCCTGAAGATTCTTCTTACGAAGGTCGAGTGCTGCGACTAAAACAGCAGTATTTCTTTGTATCTGCAGGACTTCAAAGTATTGTTCGTCGCTTTAAAAAGCATCATCGGACCATCATGAATTTAGCGGATCATGTTGCGATTCATATTAATGATACTCATCCCGCGCTCTGTGTACCTGAGCTTATGCGTATTCTCATGGATGAAGAGGGTTTGAACTGGGATGAGGCTTGGCATATTACGACAAATACAATTTCTTATACCAATCATACTATTATGCCAGAAGCTTTGGAAAAATGGCCCATCGAGATTTTCCAAGGGCTGCTGCCGCGGATGTATATGATTGTCAATGAGATTAATGAACGGTTCTGTCGGGAGCTTTGGAACCATTATCCTGGTGATTGGGATAAGATTCATTATATGGCTGTTATCGCCGATGGTTTTGTGCGGATGGCCAATTTGTCTGTTGTTGGCAGCTATAGTGTCAATGGCGTAGCCGAAATTCATACAGAAATTTTGAAAAAAGACGTTATGCGTGATTTTTATCTGCATTATCCCTATAAGTTTAATAATAAAACAAATGGGATTACTCATCGTCGCTGGCTTATTAAGAGCAATCCGAAGCTGTCGAAACTGATTTCTGAAACCATTGGCGATAGTTGGATTCACCATCCTACGGACTTACGCCGCTTAGCACAGTTTGCCGAGGTCCCGCTTTTTCAGGAAAAATTTAGAGAGATTAAGCGACAAAATAAAATTCGGCTAGCTAACTATATTGAAAAAGTCAATGGAATTACCCTTGATGTAGATTCTATTTTTGATATTCAGGTGAAACGGATTCATGCCTATAAACGGCAAAGCCTCAATATCCTTCATGTCATGGATCTTTATAATCGCTTATTAGCCAATCCTGACATGGATATAACGCCTCATACCTATATCTTTGCTGGTAAGGCGGCGCCCGGGTATTATTTGGCAAAGCAGACGATTAAGCTGATTAATACAGTGGCCCAGGTAATTAATAATGATCCGCGAGTGAATGATAAGTTGAAGGTTGTTTTTATTGGCAACTACAGCGTGTCACTTGGCGAAATGATTTTTGCCGCCGCCGATGTGAGCGAGCAGATTTCCACAGCAAGCAAAGAAGCGTCAGGTACGGGGAACATGAAGTTTATGATGAACGGAGCTGTGACCTGCGGAACTTTAGACGGAGCAAATATTGAGATTTACGAAGAAGTTGGCGAGGATAATATTGTCATTTTTGGCTTAACAGCCGATGAGGTTTTAGCCTACTACGCGAATGGCTCCTACCGACCTCTGGAAATTTATGAAAACGACAGCGGGATTAAACTTGTTTTAGATCAATTGACCAATGGTTTCCTACCAGTTGGGCCCGATGAATTTAGAGCGATTCAAGACGGTATTATGCATGGTGATGAATATTTTGTGTTGCGCGATTTTGCGGCCTATCGTGAGGCGCAGCAGAAAATTTCTGACCGTTTCCGTGACAAGGCGCTGTGGGCGCGGATGGGCATTAATAATATTGCTTTTTCTGGTAAGTTTAGCAGTGATCGGACGATTAATGAATATGCAATCGGCATTTGGCGAGTACAACCCGTTTACTAATTGCTAGGAAACAGGCAGGTGAAGCAGATGGACAGTTGGATCGTTGTTCACGACTCACAGGATCTTCAGTATCGCAGTCCCTTTGGCGCTGTTGCTGTTATGACGCGCGTATGTTTGCGCCTTGAAACGGATCAAAAGGCGCTTTGGCAATCGGTACAACTTCGATTGTGGCAAGATGGCACGGGGGAGACAATTCTCCCCCTTACCTTGGATGCCAGTGGTTTTTATGAGGTCTCTTTTACGGTAGAACGACCAGGGCTGATTTGGTACTATTTTATCTTGGAAGCTGATAACTGCCGTTATTACTATGGGAATAATTGGGAAGTTTTGGGCGGTAAGGGCCAACTGTTGACAGAGCCGCCGCCAGCATACCAATTGACCGTCTATGAACAGCAGACTGTGCCGGACTGGTATAAGCAAGGTATTATGTACCAGATTTTTGTGGATCGTTTTTGCCGCGGCGGCAAACAAGAGGGACCCTATCCGCCGGGGGCGCTCGTTCATGCCCACTGGGATGATACGCCTATGTATACGAAAGATGTTCAGACGACGGAAATTATGGCTTATGATTTTTTTGGCGGTAACTTAGCCGGTATCCGCGAAAAATTGACTTATCTTTATGATCTCGGGATTACCATTCTTTATCTCAATCCTATTTTTGAATCCATTAGCAATCACAAATATGATACAGGCGATTATCATCAAGTGGATCCCCAGTTTGGTACGAAGGAAGAGTTTACACAGCTTTGCCGCGAAGCCGAAAAACTGGGGATTCATATCATTTTAGATGGCGTATTTAGCCATACTGGCAGTGACAGCCGCTATTTTAATCGCTATGGCCGTTATGATAGTATTGGCGCCTACCAGTCGCCGTCGTCGCCTTTTTATTCCTGGTTTCGGTTTAAGGGGTATCCTGCTGACTATGAAAGTTGGTGGGGCATTGATACGCTTCCCAATGTAGAAGAAATGAATGAAAGTTACCGAGACTTCATTATTCGTGATCAAAATAGTGTCATTCGCAGTTGGCTGAAGGCCGGAGCTAAAGGCTGGCGTCTTGATGTGGTTGATGAATTGCCGCCGGTATTTTTACAGGAGCTGCGTCAGGCCGTCAAAGAAACGGATCCAGAGGCGATTGTTCTGGGGGAAGTGTGGGAAGATGCTAGTCGCAAAGAAAGCTATGGTGAAAAACGCGAATATTTGTTAGGGAAAGAACTCGATTCTACGATGAATTATCCCTTCCGCCGGATTACGCTGGACTTTCTGTTAGGCCATATTAGCGCTGACGCCGCGCATCGCCGTCTTATGAGCCTTTATGAAAATTATCCCAAGGAACACTTTTACAGCGCCATGAATCTCATTGATAGTCATGATGTACCACGAGCGCTTTCCTTACTCGGTGACTCTTCTTATACGGGCGAGGAGCCGATTGCTAAGTTGAGTCGTCGTGCTTTGGAGCCAGAAGAACGCCGTCTTGCCAAAAACCGATTAAAGCTGCTGGTTTTGTGGCAGATGACGTTTCCCGGCGTGCCTTGTATTTATTACGGTGATGAGGCTGGCGTAGAAGGCTATAAAGATCCCTTAAACAGACGGACCTATCCGTGGGGCCAAGCCGATGAGGAACTGCTTTCTTGGTATAAAAAACTGACTGCTTTGCGTCAGAACTACCCGGTATTTTGTCAGGGAGATCTTACAGCGAAAGCTTTAGGCGAGCAGGTTTATGCCTATCGGCGCAGCGACGGAGTGCAGCAAGCCATTATTGTCTTAAATCGCAGTAGTCAGTGGGAAACGGTTCTTTTACCGATCGAGTGGACGCAGCTAGCTGATTTTGAAGATATTCTCTTTGAAGAACCGATTCTGCGCAGTGATTCCGATCAAGTGATTTTGACGCTTCGCCCGTATAGCGGCAAGGTACTTTTTTATGACGAAAGTCAAGCAAAGGAGCAAAAGGGTGAACAAGGCGTGCGCCGTGCTGGCGTTTTATTGCATCCCACATCGCTGCCAACAGAAGATCTTTGCGGTTCCTTGGGAAAAGAAGCCTATGACTTTATTGACTTTTTGCAAGGAGCCAATCAGTCGCTGTGGCAGATCCTTCCTTTAAATCCCGTCGGGTTTGGCGACTCGCCCTATCAATGTCCCTCCGCTTTTGCGGGAAATCCGCTATTACTTGATTTAAGCGAGCTTGCTGGTGAGCCTTGGGACTATAGCCAGCAGCCGCAAGAATTAGAAGCGGCAAAAGTTTGGAAGCTTTCGGCGTTGCGAAAGATTTATGATAAACAAAAGGCTGCTTTTTCCAGCGATGTAGCTAGTTTTAGCGAAACCAATCGGGAGTGGCTTGAAGATTACGTTTTATTTACCGCCTTGTCACGTCGGTATGGGTCTCCCTGGAGTCTTTGGCCGCAAGAATTAAAGTATCGCGAGAAAGTTGCTTTAGCAAAAGCGAAAGCAGAACTTGCGGAAGAGATTAGTTTTGAACGTTTTCTACAATATCACTTTTTTCGGCAGTGGCAGGCTTTACGCCGTTATGCCAAGCAGCAAGGCGTTGTGATTGTCGGCGATATGCCCTTATATGTGGCTTACGACAGTGCCGATGTCTGGAGTCGTCCCGACTTATTTGAACTTGACGAAGCGTTAACACCTGTAGCTGTGGCCGGCGTGCCGCCTGATTATTTCAGTGCGACGGGACAACTTTGGGGGAATCCGCTTTATCGTTGGGAAAAGCATGAAGCAGAGGGGTTTGCCTGGTGGCGTCGCCGCCTTGGCGTACTGCTAGACTGTGTAGACTTAGTGCGGCTTGATCATTTTAGAGGCATTGAAGCCTATTACTCAATTCCCGCGGGAGCGCTTACGGCTGAGGCGGGGCAGTGGCGCAAGGGGCCTGATGCTAAGCTACTGCAAGCGTTGCAGCAGGGGCGTGATATATTACCGCTTGTGGCTGAGGATCTCGGTTATATTACCGAAGCAGTGGAGGAACTGAAACAGACTTTCCAGCTGCCAGGCATGAAGGTATTGCATTTTTCCTTTTATAAAACCGAAGCGGGCTGTGCACCGATTGCGATTCCGCGTCATTCTTTCGTCTATACGGGAACGCATGATAACAATACGACGCGCGGCTGGATTCAGGAAATGCTTGCAGCCTCGCACGAACAAAGCTGTTTACAAGGCCCCTTTGGTAGTGTCAACGAAGAAACTGCGGCGATGAAGCTGATCGAATTTGCCTATGCCAGTAAAGCGGTCTGTGCCGTCATTCCAGCACAGGATTTGCTCAATTTAGACAGTCAATTTCGCATGAATCAGCCGGGCACTGTGGGCGGTAACTGGAAATATAGACTGACACAAGGCGATCTAACCAAAGAATTGCAGCAAAAGCTGGCAAAGCTCACTTCTCGCTACAAGCGAAATATCCTATTGAAATAAGAGAGAATTGCTTTTGTTTACAAGGAATCTTTTTGTGAGAAAAGGTTGACAAAAGAAAAAATAAAGTGCTAAAATGTAATTAATACCAAAGTGGTAATGTATTGAATGGAGGCGATTGCAGATGCAGTTGAATCAAGCAACTGATTATGCCTTCCGGGTCGTTTTGCATTTTTCAAAACTTGCGGCGGATACGGTAGTGAGAGGTCAGACTTTGGCTGAAAAGGAGAATATTCCCGCCCGCTTTCTGCTCAAAATTATGCGTTCTCTCACACAGGGAGGTATTATTCGTTCTTACCGCGGCGTTGTTGGCGGCTACGCCTTAGCAAAGCTGCCAGCGGACATTTCGCTTTATGATGTTATTGAAGCGCTGGAAGGACCCATTAATATTCATCGTTGTCTAGCCGGTCCGGAAAGGTGCAATCGCTTGAATGGCGGGCAGTGCCGCGTCCACTACGCACTTGCAGGAGTGCAGAATTCGCTAGTTGAGGATTTACGTAAGATTTCTTTCGAGATGTTAGCACGAGAGGAATAAAAGATGGGAGGGTAAAGTATGGAGCTCATTTTAGCACGATGGCAGTTTGCGATTACGTCGACCTATCATTGGTTGTTTGTGCCCGTTACACTGGGGATGACGATTTTAATTGCCATTATGGAAACCATGTATGTTCGCACAGGAAATGAAATGTACAAGAAGATGACCAAGTTTTGGGGGAAATTATTCTTAATTAATTTTGCAATGGGTGTTGTCACCGGGATTGTACAGGAATTTCACTTTGGTATGAATTGGTCAGAGTATTCAAGATTTATGGGTGATATTTTTGGGGCGCCTCTAGCCTTGGAAGCTTTAACAGCCTTTTTTCTCGAATCTGTCTTTGTGGGTGTTTGGATTTTCGGCTGGGAGCGGTTTTCGCCCAAAGCTCATGCCGCTACAGCTTGGTGTGTAGCGATTGGCAGTAATTTATCAGCCTTTTGGATTCTCGTAGCTAACTCCTTTATGCAGCATCCTGTTGGCTATGTGGTTCGTAATGGCCGGGCCGAATTGAACGATTTTGGTGCTGTAGTAACAAATCCCTATGTAGTACATCAATTTCCTCATGTCGTTTTGGCCGGGATTGCTACGGCAGGCAGCCTCGTTATGGCGATTAGTGCCTGGCATTTGCTGCGGAAAAATCAAGTCGAATTTTTCACCAAGTCGATGAAAGTCGGTGTTACGGCAGCGCTGTTAGGTATGGTGCTTACAGCAGGGGCCGGTCATGCATCAGGGCAGTATTTGGCTGAGGCGCAGCCCATGAAGCTGGCCGCTTTGGAAGCCTTGTGGCATACCGAGCAATCGGCGCCGTTCTCGCTGGTTTCTTCGATTAATGAAGAAAAACAGCAAAATGATATGGAAGTGTCTGTTCCAGGCATGCTTTCCTTCCTTGTTTATAACTCGACGCAGGGTGAAGTTAAAGGCTTGAAAGACTTGCAAGCAGAATATACGGCAAAATATGGTCCTGGCGACTATATTCCCGCTGTTGTTCCTACTTTCTGGGCCTTTAGAGCTATGGTCGGCGTTGGTTCGCTTATGATTCTTTTGGCTGCTTGGGGCGCTTATCTCGTCTATACACAAAAAATTGCTGAAGCGACAACCGCACTGAAAATTCTCTTTTGGACGTTGCCGCTTACCTATATTGCGAATGCTACAGGCTGGTTTGTAGCGGAAGCTGGACGGCAGCCTTGGATTGTAGTAGGACTGCAGAAAACGGCTGAAGGTGTTTCTACGGCAGTTCCGGCAGGTAGTATTATGATTTCGCTTGTTGGCTTTACATTGATTTATGGTCTCTTAGCTGCAGTAGCACTTCGCTTGTTTATCAAGTTTATTAAACTTGGGCCTGACAGTAAACCCGCTGTTACAGTTAAGACGAACAAGGGGGCGACATTATGGAACTGAATCTAGTGTGGTTTGTCCTTGTAGCAGTACTCTTTATCGGGCTCTTTTTCTTAGAGGGCTTTGATTGGGGCGTAGGCATGCTGACGCCCTTTTTGGGACGTAGTGATAGTGAACGGCGTCAGATTATTAATTCGATTGGACCGGTATGGGAAGGAAATCAGGTTTGGTTGATTACGGCAGGCGGTGCAACTTTCGCAGCTTTTCCCCATGTATATGCTACTTTATTCAGTGGCTTTTACTTGGCGCTGTTTCTTATGCTCTTTGGCTTGATTGTTCGCGGCGTCGCTTTTGAGTTTCGCAGCAAAGAAGACAGTCCGGCCTGGCGTAATGCTTGGGACTGGCTTCTCGCCATTGGCAGTTTTATTCCGGCACTTCTCTGGGGCGTTGCTGTATGTAATTTAATTGCCGGAACGCCAATTGATGCTAAAATGCAGTATGTAGGTACTTTCTTTGATCTCTTGACTCCTTATACGCTTGTAGGTGGGATTGCTTTTCTGCTGGTCTTTCTCTATCATGGTGCGGCCTATCTCTATTTAAAGGTCGGTCAGGAACTTGCTGACCGAGCTAGAGCGGCAGCACTGCAAATCGGTCTTGGCACGGCATTAGCCTGTCTGGCCCTCTTCGGTCTCAGCTTTACAAGCACCGATATGTTTCAAAGCACACTATCGCTCGTCGCTTTTGTTTTAGCGATTGTAGCCTTCTTAGCATCTTACTTCTTTTTTTACAGTAAAAAAGGCGGGTTGGCCTTTCTGTTTAGCGGGTTGGCGATTGCCTTTACGACGATCGCTTACTTTGCCGGACTTTTCCCGCGGATTATGGTATCAAGCCTCAATCCAAGCTGGAGTTTGACGATTACGAATGCGGCAGCTTCGCCGATGACTTTAACACTCATGACCTATGTAGCTCTGGTTTTTGTGCCGATTATTCTCATTTATCAGAGTTGGGTCTATTATCGTTTTGCCAAACGGGTAGATCCCCACGATCTGGAATATTAAGTCTTCCTAGTTCGTGACAGACAACAAGCAATAATTTAAGCCGGCTCTTAGAGCCGGCTTTTCTTTGAAGTTTCGTTACAAACAGTAAAACTGGCTTAGGATGGAGAGAAAGTAGGGATTTCTTTGATTGACCGAACGTTGCTGCAGGCAGGAAAAAATGAAAAAAATACCTTTTGGCGACTCATTGCCCTTGGTTTAGCTAGTGCTTGCGGCGCCGTGGGGCAAGCCTATTTACTGACGCTGCTTATGCAAAACTGTTTTTTAGCGGGAAAGCCGCTGGCCGCTAGCAAAGAGTTAATTGCAGGGCTAGTCGTTCTAGCGCTGCTTAGAGCGGCAGTGATGCGCGGACAGGAAACGGCAGCCCATTTATTTGCCAGTCGTGTGCAACAGACATTGCGGCATAAAGTGATTTCTCATATGTTTCACCTTGGCCCTGTCGGCTTGGCACCGCTGCCGTCGGGACAAGTGATTCATCAGGTTACTGCAGCAATTGATGGTATGGAAGAGTACTTTTCTCGGTTTTTGCCAGGTCTATGTTTAGCGGGCTTGATTCCTGTCAGTTTGTTGGCATTAACGGTTTCGCTGGACTTTTCTAGCTTTGTGCTTATGGCGCTAACTGCCCCTTTGATTCCTTTATTTATGATTCTCATTGGTAAACAGGCTGGCAAACTCAATGAAGCGCAATGGGAAGTATTGAGCCGTCTTAACGCTCATTTGCTTGATGTACTGCAGGGGCTTGATACGCTGAAACTCTTTGGTCGCAGTAAAGACCAGTTTACCGTCATTAGGCGGCTAAGCAGCGAATTTCGCGATAAAACACTGAGAGTATTGCGAATTGCTTTTTTGTCGGCTTTCGTCTTAGAACTTGTGGCGACAATTAGTACGGCACTCATCGCTGTCTCTGTCGGTCTAAAGCTTCTCTATGGCCACATGGAATTTGAACAAGCCTTTTTTGTGTTATTGTTAACACCGGAATTTTACTTACCGTTACGTCAGCTTGGCGCGTATTTTCACGCTGCCATGGCGGGTACAACAGCGGCCCATCAGGTTTTTGATTTTTTAGCGCTGACGCCGCCCCACACTTTTTCGGGACGAGAGCCGCTGCCCTTTTCTCGCTCCGTTGCTTTAAAACTGGATCATGTTACAGTAAAGTACGGTACTACAACGGTCTTACATAATATTTCGCTGTCGATTGCCAGGGGTCAGACTGTTGCTCTTGTGGGGCCCAGCGGTTCTGGTAAAACGACCTTAAGTCGTCTCTTTTTAGGCTTTTTGGCACCTGATTCTGGCTCTGTATATGTAAATGAGAAATCGCTTTCCGAACTAAAAAGCTCTGATTGGTTGGCTCATGTTGCCTATGTGCCGCAAAACCCTCATATTTTCTATGGGACGATTGAAGAAAATATTTGCTTTGGTCTAAATAAAAGTCGTAATGAAGTGGAAGCGGCTTGCCGTCAGGCTCAAATTGCGGATTTCATTGCTGACTTGCCTGACGGTTATGCGACGGTCATTGGTGAAGGCGGTCGCGTTCTATCAGGCGGGCAGGCGCAAAGACTGGCTATAGCTCGGGCGTTTTTGAAAGATGCGCCTTGCTTGATTCTTGACGAAGCTACCGCCAGTCTTGACATACAGGCTGCTGCTGATTTGCAGCAGGTATTGCAGAATTTAATGGCTGATCGTACTGTCTTGTTTATTGCCCATCGCCTATCAAGCGTCATGACAGCTGACCAAATTGTGGTATTGCAGGCAGGGCAAATTGTCGAACAAGGCAAGCACGATGAACTTGTGGCGCAAGGTGGGCTCTATGCTCATTTGTTTCATGCCTATAGGAGGTCTTTATGAGCGAACTCGTCTATCTTGTGCGACTGCTGCGCTCCCATTATAAACTGGTTTGTTTGACAGTGCTGCTGGGGGCCGTGACTGTGGGCAGCAATATTGGATTGATTGCTACTTCCGCTTATTTGATTTCTCAGGCGGCGCTTCATCCTGAGCTGTATACACTTAATATTGCCATTGTTGGTGTACGGTTTTTTGGCATCTCCCGAGCCTTGTTTCGTTATGCCGAGCGCTATGTGTCTCATGATGTGACCTTTCAACTGCTAGGGGACTTGCGTGTTTTAGCTTATCAGGCCATTGAAGCGTTGCCTGAGACGAAGTGGCTACAGTTGCGTAGTGGCGATCTATTAAGCCGTCTTGTTTTTGATGTGGAGACGCTAAAGTTTTTTTATCTAAAAGTGTTAGCGCCGCCCTGCGTAGCTTTTATTGTGGCAGTTAGTACGGCTGCGTGGCTAGGAACGTATGATATTACCCTGTCTTTTGTGCTCCTTTTTGGTTTTAGTGCAGCTGGTCTGCTTGTGCCGGTTTTACTGTATTGGCTGAGCAAAGCGCAGCGTCAGCAGGAAGCTTTGCAACGAGCTGCCTTAGAAGCGGCGCTCGCTGATTCGCTGCAAGGAATCACTGAGATTGCCGCGTATGACCAACAAGAACGTTATGAAGGACAGTTGAGAGCATGGAGTGATGCCTATAGCAAAAGTCATGTCAAAACGGCTGTGGCGAAAGGCAGTGGTGATGCCTTACTACATCTTGTTACCCAGTTGACAATGCTCTTGGGAGTCATGGTAGCTGCGCCGCTTGTTACTTCAGGAGCTTTGTCTGGCGTAAGTCTTGCTGTAATCGCTTTAACACTGCAAAGTTCTTTTGAAGCAGTAGCGGTTTTACCCCACTTTCCCTTCCATTTTCTCGAAAGTAAGGCTGCGGCCAAACGTTTGATCACTCTAATGCCGATAGACGGTGCTGGTGTTCAGGGCGAGCCGAGGCGCGAGCTGCCAGGGCAAGTGAACGAAGCGAAAGCTTCAAGCTTGGCTAAACTTGACACGATCAAAATAGAAAATCTTACTTTTTTCTATGAGGGGCAGACAAAGCCTTTACTAGAAAATATTACTCTAGCCATTAAGCCAGGGCAGAAGGTGGCGCTGATTGGCGCCAGTGGTTCTGGCAAAACGACACTCGCCAATCTCTTGTTAGGATTTTTTCCGTGGCAAAATGGCAGGATTCTTTATGGCGAACAGGACGTAAGTTCAATAGCGCCAGAGCATTGGCGGCAGAAGATCGCTGTTATTAGTCAAAAGACCCATATTTTTAATACGAGTCTGCGAGATAATATTTTGCTGGCGAGGCCAGCGGCGACAGAGAAAGAACTCGCTGAAGCGATTGCAGCAGCCAAGCTGACAGAGCTTTGGCAAGACAAGCAAGACGCTGCCCTAGGAGACAGTGAGGCAAAGCGGTGTCTCTTGTCTGGCGGGGAACGGCAACGCGTCGCCATTGCCCGGGCGCTACTTAAAAATGCTGCTTTCGTGATTTGTGATGAGGCGACAAGTAACCTTGACGCTTTATCCGAAAATGCTATTTTACAGGAAATGGCGGTTCTCTTTCGCGACAAAACCGTGCTGACCATTACGCATAATCTCACTAAGCTATCGCAAATGGATCAGATTTATCTGCTTGAGCAACATCATATTGCGGAGCAGGGAACACAAACGGAACTTTTAGCAAAGCGTGGCCTCTTTTATCAGCTCTACTGCCTACAGCAAGAGTCGTTTTGTGACAGGAATTTTCTCAACGCTGTCGAATACATGTCACAATAAGAGGCACTTTGCTCAAAGAGGTAGGGATGATGAATTATGGTAGCTCCAATTTATGAGACGGATAAGGAATGTGCAATCTGCGAAAAGTCCTTTCAGGTAACGAAGACACGTTCTCGTTTAACGATGACACATCAAGATGGTGATTTTTGTACGTACTATAAAGAAGTAAACCCTAACTATTACAGCATCTGGGTTTGCCCTCATTGCGGTTATGCTGCATATGACAGTCACTTTTCTGAACTGACTCAGGCTTCCAAAGATAAAGTTGCGGCTTTTTTGAAGACGCGGGAAGTACATGTGGACTATAGTGGGGAAAGAACCTGTGAAAGTGCCATAGAGACATTTAAATTGGCTTTGTTTTTCGGTAAAATAGCTATGTTTTCCGCCAGTCGGATGGCTGCTTTATACTTGCGTTTAGCTTGGCTGTACCGCGAGTTAGAGGAAAAAGAGAATGAACTGGCAGCATTAGAACAGGCGCGACTTTCTTATGAACAAGCTTTACTGAAAGAGCGACCGCCCATTGGCAATATGAGCGGTATTACCGTGGAATATTTAATTGGGGAGCTTTATCGGCGTACCGGTCATTTGGATGAAGCTTTGTCTTATTTCGGCAAGATTGTTTCTGACCGACAGGCGAAAATGGAGCCGCGGATTCTTAAGATGGCGCGAGAAGGCTGGCATAAAGCCAAAGAAGAAAAAAAAGAACAAGAAACTGCTTCAAAATAGCGGCTAGCGGGCTGGAAGGAGGGGAAACCTGTGGTTTCAGGCGATTTAATCGGCAGAAAAAGTGTCTTAGAACAAGCGCTTTATCAGCTTAACGAGTTTCTCGATGGGGCGTCACAGCAGGATGTAGTGGAGAATTTGCGTACTTTATATGAACAGGAACGGACGCTGCTTGTGCAACGCGAGAAGAAAGAGCTAGAACGACAGCAAGCGGGGCTGACTGTAGCAATTATTGACAGTCAGCTTGATGAACTAAGGACTGTATTAAAGGAACGTTCAAAAGGGAAAAAAGAAGAGCTTTTCGCGGTTATGAAGCAAAAGCGTTGGTACTTTTTTAAAAATAATCCATTTTGGGTCTTTGACAGGCATACAGGACTGTTATGGCCGAATCTTGATTATGTTGAACTGTTTTCAGGCAAAAGAAATGAAGTTGTCAGTCAGATTACGCTGCATGAGCTTGGCGACTGGTCTGTTCCTTCTTACCGCGATTTTAAACTAGCCTGGGAAGATCGCTCCTTTCCTTTCTTTACGGCTAATTTTCAGGTGCTGTGCCGCAAAAAATGGCAGGAAGAGACACGGTTTCAAACGGAAGAAGGATTTATTTCCTCGGTCGATTTTAGTTATAACACGGGGGACTACCCTAATTGCGCCTTGTATCCTTGTAATCGCAATTTTGAGACTGATGAGTTCCAGGTGGACCGTCATAACCGACTTTATCCCGATGGTTTCGAGAGTGAACGACGTCTGCTACGCTTTTTTCTGGAACAACGTCTATTTCCTTTTTTTGACAACGAAGCCCAGCAAGAGATTTTTAATAAATTTGTTCGGCGCCGCGAGTTGATGAAACAATATTCTAAACTCTTAGAGGAGAGTTCTCCCTTAGAAAAGGACTACGCTTTACCCGACTTGATTCGATTGTGTCGGCAAGATCTTGTAGAGTTGCCGGAAAAAACGTCAGTTCTACAATTTTATCAATTAGCGCAAACTTGGTTGGATAAGCTCCATGATGGTATTGACGCCTATGCAGCAGAGCATGGCCCTTTGCTGCAGGTCTTACATAAGTTATTTCAGAAAACGCAGACTTTTGACTTTTCCGTGTATCCCCCTTCTGGCAAAGAACAGGCGTTAGCGCGTCAGGCTTGCCTGAATGAATTGTGCAGTGTGACATTGCAAGATTTGCTTAGTGATGTCGCTTTGTTGCAACAAGATGTAGCGCAGCTTGGCGAGTCGCTGCAAAGTGTTTTAGCGTCAAAGGGCGTGCTAGAGCGATTGGCGGCGTTAGAGAAACAGGATCGTCCCAGCCTGATATTTTTGCTTGATTTTATTTGCGATCGCCTAGAAAAAGGTCTTAAGACAATACGCTGGCGCATTACTCATTTTTCTTTAATGGAAGCGCTGTTTGAGGCCCAGATACGGCTTCATGAATACTATACAGTTACGATGCCTCAAGACCAGGCATTGTTGACGGCGCAGTGCGAAGAACAAGAGTTGCCTGTGGCTTTAGCTGAGCAGTGGGGCGAGCGGTGGCGCCAAGAGATAGAAATGATTGACAGCCGCTTTTTATCGCTTTTCCGTGCAGTCGAAGATGAGATTATTCCTGATTCGACGGCTGTATTTTTAGGGCAAAAGCTGAGTCAATATGCGGCGCAGGTGCGACGGTTTTATACAGAATTCCGGCTACAGCTGTACTTAAAGCATGCCGAAGCGGCGGACTTCGAAAAAGAACGAAAAGAAGAAAATGAACAACTCCTAAAGCTAACAGGTCAACTGACAGCTGCTGTTAAATCAGCAAGCTTTGATTTAGAAAAAGCAGCGGCTAAGACTTTTTTACGGCATTGGAGCGAACCTTGGCTCAAAGCCCGTTCGGGAAGTTAATAAAAACAGGCTGGCAAGCGCAGCTTTTGCTGCGGCTTGCCAGCCTGTTTTTTTAGCCGATTCATAATCGGACTTATTTATCGTAGCTTGCTACAATTTCACCGTAATACATGGTATGATAATCACCATTTTTGTACCAGCGGTCCTGCTCAGCGCCATCCAGTGCGGCGCTGTCCATGGTTTGTTTATATAAGACTTTGCATTCATAAAAACGGTCACATTCACCAATTACTGGGACGGCAACTTTTTTTCCTGGCACAGCTGTGAGTTTAGCAGCAGCAATCTTATCAAGATCGCGGCCTGATTTACTGCCGCACAGCGCCAGCGCTTCTTTGAGATCGCCATAGGGAAAGCTTACAGTAAATTCGCCGTGCTGATCGAGTAGCTCTTTACTATAGCGGGACTGGCGGACAAGAATGGTAAACACCGGTTTTCCCCACAGAAAGCCAATATTACCCCAGGCAATTGTCATAGTATTAACCTTTGAGCCGTCGCTTGTCGTTAGAAAAGCGCCTTTCTCTAATTGCTTAAGTACTTTGCCTGTTTCTTGCTGATAACCTTTATCGCACATGTTACGACACTCCTTTTATACGAAAGTTCATCTATAAAATTCTCCACCGGATAAATTTTCCCTGTCGTCTGCACCAGGAAAGATTGAAAAAGCTTTTCCAAAGAGAGTATAATAAATAAGAATAAAGAGTTTTATTTATTATAAAGAAAGCTGTCGATGCAGTCTAAATAAAAGGAGCGAGTTGCCTTGGAGCAGTTTGACGGTGTCAGTAAACAAGAATATGTGCATGAAGTTTTTACAACGATTGCATCAAAGTATGATTTGTTAAATTCGGCGTTAAGTTTTAATCAGGATAAGTATTGGCGCCGTTTTGCTGTAGAAAAGGCTAATCTTTGTCCAGGCGATTTGACTTTGGATGTGGCCTGCGGTACGGGAATGTTGGCGCTAGAACAGGCAAAGACTATGGGGACAGGTCAGATTGTTGGCTTTGATTTTTGTCAGAACATGTTGGACAAAGCAGCAGAAAATATTGCTGCAACCGATTATGCCCCGATGATTAAGTTGCTACAGGGCAACGCCATGGAACTTCCGTTTCCTGACAATACCTTTAAAGCAGTTACGATTGGTTTTGGCTTACGCAATATGCCTGATTATAAGCAGGTGATTGCCGAAATGGTTCGAGTAGTGAAGCCTGGCGGGAGAGTCGTTTCGTTAGAGCTCGCTAAGCCAAGTATGCCCGGTTTTAAGCAGCTTTACTATTTCTATTTTGAACAGGTTTTGCCTTTCCTGGGGAAACTGGGCATCGGTCAAGAAGGGCCTTATCGCTGGTTACCGGAGTCGCTGAAACTGTATCCGCATCAGCAGATTGTAAAGGAAAGCTTCATCGCTGCAGGGCTTGCTGACGCCTGTTGTTACGAACTAACAGGCGGAATCGTGGCCGTTCACGCTGGAACAAAAGGGGCTTGTCTGGCAAAATAGCGCTTTATTGCAAAGGCTGCGTTTATAGAAAAGACACTTGACTCTATAACAGAGATCCATTATAATCGGAATTGTTATAATAAAAGTATAAAGACTTAGCAATGAGCAGGACCCATTGGACAGTAGACATACAGAGAGCCGGCGGTTGGTGCAAGCCGGTTGGATAGTGCCGATGTTCCGCCTGGGAGCTTCTAGTGATAAAGCAAGACGGAGTCGCCCGTTATCGCGAAGTGAGTTGGCGTAATAGCAACAAGGGTGGCAACGCGGGAAAAGCTCTCGTCCCTATCAGGGATGAGGGCTTTTTATTTTTTTATGAGCAGCTTTTTGGTGAATTTAGCGATAAGGAGACGATCAAAATGTTAAAAAAACCCACTTTATTTATGCCTGGCCCGACGAATGTGCCTGAACGAGTGCTGCAAGCTATGGATAGGCCTGTAATTAATCATCGGGGCCCAGCTTATGAAGGGATGTTTCGGAAAGTCAGTACTGAGATGCAGGGGATCTTTCAAACGCAAGAGCCTGTATTGATTTATCCAGCGGCTGGTACTGGCATGATGGAAGCAGCGATCGTCAACGTCTTATCGCCTGGCGATATGGTGCTTGTTGTATCGATCGGCGTTTTTGGCGACCGCATTGCCGATATTGCTACGCGCTTTGGCTTAAAGGTGGAAAAGCTTGCCGTAGAATGGGGCTGCGCCGCTGAGCCGCAGGTCTTGAAAGAACGGTTAGAGCAAGATGTGAACCGCGAAATTAAAGCCGTGTTTATTACCCATAATGAAACATCTACAGGGATAACGAATCCTTTGCAGCAATTAGCGGCAGCGGCAGCGGCGGCTTTTCATCCAGCGCTGGTGATTGTTGATGCTGTAAGCTCCCTGGGCGCTATTGAGCTAAAAATGGATGAATGGGGACTTGATGTTGTATTTACAGGCGCCCAGAAGGCGCTTATGTTGCCGCCTGGGCTTGGTTTTATGGCGCTAAGTAGTAAGGCTATGGCCGCTTATGAAACGAGCACTTTGCCAAAATACTATTGGGATGTGGCTTTGCTTAAAAAATCTTTAGCGAAATGGCAGAATCCTTATACACCGCCTGTAAGCCTGCTCTTTGGCTTGCAAGAATCTCTTACCATGATTGCGGAAGAAGGCCTTTACGCTATTTTTCGGCGTCATGAAATTCTCGCACGGGCCGTTCGCGCTGGCGTCACAGCCTTAGGATTAGAGCTGTTTGCGCAAGGAGCCGGAGCATCTAATGTAGTTACGGCAGTAAAAGCGCCAGAGGGAATTGGCGGCAAGGCGATTCAAAGCCATATGCGCGAATTTTTCGGAATTACCTTAGCTGGCGGTCAAAAACAGTTGGAAAATAAAATTTTTCGTATCGGTCATTTAGGCTATGTGGCGCCGACGGACGTATTGCTTGTAATCGCCGCACTAGAGATGACGCTGACAGCGCTCAAAGTACCTTGCAGCCTTGGCGAAGGAGTAAAGGCTGCGCAACTGTCGCTGCTTGCTGATGGCTTGTTAGTAATGGATCATTAACTGTCACCACGATTAAGGGAGGAATTATTTTGGTACGGATTATTTTAGTGCGTCACGGCGAAACGACTTGGAATAAGGAAGGGCGCTATCAAGGGCAGATTGATACGCCACTCAGTGAGCGCGGCTTGGCGCAAGGCAAGGCTGTGGCTGAAGCGCTGAAAGAGATTCCCATTGATTTGTGCTATGTCAGCACTTTATCACGGGCCAAAGATACGGCGGGTTTCTGTATGGCCTATCATGACGGGCCTGTTTATGAAGACGAACGGTTGCTAGAGATTAATCACGGTCTATGGGAAGGAAAGCTGGCCGTAGAAATCGGTGCTGAGTACCCTGAAATGCTGCAAGAGTGGCGCACCAAAGTCGTCGGTGTAACGATGCCAGAAGGCGAGAGCATTACCACGGTTCGTGACCGAGCCATGGCCGCCTTCCGTGATTATGCAGCAAAGCATGACGGCAAGACGATTTTAGTTGTGGCCCATGATGCTGTAAACAAAGCCGTTTTGTGCGATATGCTCGATATTGGCCTCGATCATTTTTGGCAGGTGAAACAGGATAATACCTGTATTAATGTGGTAGAATATAGCGAAGGCAAGTGGCGGTTGGTATTGATGAATTCGACAGCTCACTTAGGCTTTTTGTTTAGCGGGATTGAACAAAAGGGATTATAAGTCCACTTCTTTAAAAATTATCTTGCAGGACTTTTTTGCTTAAGCGGTTAATTCTTAAAAAAGAGGAAACCCTTAAGAAAAGGAGGTCGTATTATGGCCGATGTCTTTGATATTGCCGTGATTGGCGGCGGTCCTGCCGGATTATCAGCTGTTTTAACAGCAAAAAATCGTAATAAGAGTGTGTTACTATTTGAGCATTTGGCCTTTAGCCCCAAGTTGCAGAAGGCCCATCAGATTGATAACTACCTAGGTCTTCCTAATGTTACAGGGGCGGCGATGATGGATGTTTTTTCGCAGCATGCCCTAAGTCGCGAGCCTGTTCTCGTCAAAGAGAAGGTTGTTAATATTTTTGCAACAAATCCTAATTTTATGTTAGTCACAGGGAAAGAAACTTATCAGGCTAAAAGTGTAATTTTAGCAACAGGCCTGATGATGGCAAACCTCTTTGATGGAGAGAAAGAGCTGTTAGGGCGCGGCGTAAGCTATTGCGTCACTTGCGACGGCATGTTTTATCGCGGGAAAAATGTAGCGGTAGTATCTTACACCGCCGAAGCGGAAGAGGAGAGCAACTTCTTAGCTGAAATTTGCCAAAGCGTTACTTATTTGCCGCAATACAAAGGGAATTACGAGAGACTCGATAAGGCCATTGCGGTTTTTGCCGCGAAGCCGCAAAAGGTCTGCGGCGAAGAACAAGTCTCTGAGCTCATGACCGATCAGGCTGCTTTGCCGATTGACGGCTTATTTATTATGCGTGAATCGGATCCGGTGGAATCACTGTTACCGGAATTAGAATTAGACGATAAAGTTGTTCTTGTGGACAGGCAAATGGCTACAAATGTGCCTGGCGTTTTTGCCGCCGGTGATTGCACGGGTAAACCTTGGCAAATTGCTAAAGCTGTGGGGGAAGGGTTAGTCGCGGCCTTGAGTGCGGTTTCTTACCTGGATGGACAAAAGCAAGAACGGAAATAGGTAAAAAACTTTGCGCCAAGGCGTAAGATATAGTAAAATAGGAACATACTAGAAAATTTCTCTTATAATATAGATGAATTTGGCGATGACAGGACTACGATTATGAGGCAGTTTTCAGAGAACTGGCGGTAGGTGCGAGCCAGCAGCAGTCCATATCTATCCCCCCTGGAGCTTGTGGGAAACTGCACGGCTTGCGGCCGTTATCCGTTGATGAAAGTGGACTCATAGAGTCAATAAGGGTGGCAACGCGGGAAAACTCTCGTCCCTGTTTTTTGGGCGAGAGTTTTTTGTATGTTTTTTATTTTATGAAGGAGGTATTCTTCGTGTTAGATATTAAATTTGTACGGGAAAATCCTGAGGTAGTGGAACAAGCTTTAAAAAATCGCGGCGCAGCAATGAGTCTAGAAGATTTTTTAGCGCTCGAAAAGCAGCGCCGTGCGCTGCTGGCTGAAGTAGAAGCTTTGAAAAGTAAACGTAACAGCGTATCAGCAGAAGTCAGTCGCCGTAAGAAAAGCGGCGAAGACGCTGAGTCGCTCATCGTCGAGATGCGCGGTGTTGGTGAAGCCATTAGTTCGCTTGACAGCCAAGTCAAAGAAGTGGAAGCAAAACTTGACGACATTATTAAAAGCATTCCCAATGTGCCGCATGCATCGGTTCCAGTGGGGAAAGATGAGAATGATAATCCGGAAATCCGCAAATGGGGCGCGCCCCGCGAATTTTCTTTTGAGCCAAAGCCCCATTGGGAAGTCGGCGAAAAACTCGGAATTCTCGATTTTGAACGTGGCGGCAAGGTTACTGGAGCTCGCTTTACCTTCTGTAAAGGTCTTGGTTCTCGTTTAGAACGGGCGTTGATTAATTTCATGCTTGATCTGCATACTGGCGACCATGGCTATACCGAATTTTTCCCGCCCTTTATTGTCAATAAAGATAGTATGATGGGTACGGGCCAATTGCCCAAGTTTGCTGAAGATATGTTTAAGCTGGAAGGTCTTGATTATTATTTAATTCCTACAGCGGAAGTGCCAATTACCAACTATCATCGCAGCGAGATTCTTGATGACGCTGACTTACCACTCAAGTATACCGCTTATAGCGCTTGTTTCCGGGCGGAAGCTGGCGCCGCTGGCCGTGATACGCGAGGCCTCATTCGTCAGCATCAGTTTAATAAAGTAGAAATGGTAAAATTCTGTCGCCCCGAAGATTCTTATGATGAATTAGAAAAACTGACGCTCGATGCGGAAAAAGTGCTGCAGCTTTTAGGTTTGCCTTACCGTGTAATTCTATTGTGTACTGGCGATGTGGGCTTCTCGTCAGCTAAGACCTACGATTTGGAAGTCTGGCTGCCAAGCTTTAATAAATATCGTGAAATTTCCTCTTGTTCAAACTTTGAAGATTTCCAAGCTAGACGGGCTGATATCAAATTTAGACGCCAGCCTAAAGCAAAACCAGAATTCGTTCATACTTTGAATGGATCCGGCGTAGCGATTGGCCGTACGGTTGCGGCGATTTTAGAAAATTATCAGCAGGAAGATGGTTCGGTTATTGTACCGGAAGTCTTGCGGCCTTACATGAAGACAGATGTGATTCGGTAAGTTTTACTGCATGATATAAAGAAGACTGCCTCCCATAAGCTCGCATATGAGCTGGGAGGCAGTCTTTTTTTATTGATTGCAAGAAGCTGTTTTTTGGTGGGGCGAGTTCTTAGGGAAAGTTAGGCTTTGGAATCCACAAGGTCAGAGACCATCGCCGATTTTTCTGTTTTGGAGCCCCAATAGCTGGCCAGAATACTGCCACTGATATTCTGCCAGATACTGCATACGGCGGCGGGGAGGGCGGCCATGGGATCAAGATGGGCCATGGCGAGGGCTACAGCAAGTCCAGAATTCTCCATGCCAATTTCAAAGGTAATGGCCCGCGCTTTCTTTTCACCCATTTTAACAGCATGAGCGGAACCATAGCCAAGCAGGAGACCAAGACTGTTGTGGAGAAAAACGGCGGCCACAATAATCAGGCCGACTGTAGCTAGTTTAGCAGCGTTTACGGCAACGACGCAGGACAGAATCGTAATAATGCAGATGACAGAAAAGGCAGGCACAATGTGAACGATTTGATCTAATTTTTCTTTAAAGACCATCCGGCAGGCTACGCCTGTCGCTACAGGTAGTAGGACAATTTTTACGATTTCAATAAAGAGTGCAGTTACATCGATGGGGATAAACGATCCGGCTAAGACTAAGAAAATATAGGGAGTAAGCAGCGGCGCTAAAATGGTATTTACGCTGGATACGGTAACGGAAAGCGCCGTATCACCTTTGGCGATAAAGGACATAACATTGGAAGCGGTACCGCTGGGGCAAGCGCCGATGAGCACAACGCCAGCAGCTAGGGCCGGTGGCAATCCCAGTACTTTGGCAACGCCATAGCCAATGAGGGGCATGAGCAGATACCGGAAGGATACGCCATAGAAGACTTCGCGGGGATGTTTTAAAACAAGCTTGAAATCATCGAGCGACATGGTAAGGCCCATGCCGAGCATAATAAAGCCAAGCAGATAAGAAATGGCCGGAACAATCGGTTTGAATGGCGTTGGCTGCCAAAAGGCGATGCAGGAAAACAGAATGACCCATAAGGTGAACTTTTTACAGATAAACGTAGCTATTTTTTCTAAGAGATTCATAACACGATCCTCCTGATAGATAAATTTGTTGAGTAACAGCGGCGTTTCGCGTCGACATCGAACCGAACGCTGAAAATAAAAAAACCGCTTGACTCCTTGAATCGTCATTCAAGGGGCAAGAGGCTATCTCGCGGTACCACCCTTTTTCACAGTTCTTTTTATCATAAAAAAAGAACTGCCTCTCATTAGGTCTAACAACCCTAGCAAGGTAACGGTTGCACTCTATAATAGAGTTGATTCCGGCGCGGCTTACTATTATTCAGCGTTGCAGTTCAGGAGTGATGTCCTTTAAGAGCTTGTTACCGATTCGCACCAACCATCGGCTCTCTGAAACAAAAGAATCATAAAGGGGTGTCTCCGTCATTACTTTTATGGAGCATAATGAAGTTGTTTTAAATAGTGTAATCTTGTAAAACTTAAATTAAGTATACAAGGTAACATTTTTTTTGTCAAGGTGAAAAATGGCTGCACTTTAAAAATAGTTAGAAAGATTACACTGCGGCGAACCCTTGGACGTTCTGATGGTATTGACAAGGCAGCGCTAATTTCGTTACAATGAAAATGATAATCAATACCTTTATGGTATGGTGAGTGGAGGCGATGGCATGGCGCAAGCGCTTAGCGAACTTACAGCTGGACAAAAAGCCCGCGTAGTGCGCATTGTTGGTAAGGGGCCGATTAAACGGCGGATTTTTGATATTGGGATTGTGCCGGGCGCCTTGATTGAAGTGCAGAAATTTGCTCCCCTTGGCGATCCTATGGAAATTAAAGTGAAAGCTTTTAATTTGTCGCTGCGTAAGCAGGAAGCTGAATATATTGAAGTAGAAATTGTAACAGATGAAGTATGTTGTCTTGCCTAACAGCAAGGCTTAGTTAAGGAGAATAGAATGTCTAGGTCATCCCTTACGATTGCTCTTGCCGGGAATCCGAATTGCGGCAAAACAACGATTTTTAACCATTTGACAGGCTCGAATCAGCATGTCGGTAATTATTCAGGCGTTACGGTGGAAAAAAAGGCCGGACGCAAGCTGTTTCAGGACACAGAACTGACAATTGTTGATTTGCCAGGGACCTATAGTTTGACTGCTTATTCTATTGAAGAAGTTGTTACGAGAGATTTTATTGTGTTAGAACAGCCTCATGTTGTTATTGATGTTTTAGACGGTTCCAATTTGGAGCGGAATCTCTATTTAGCTGTGCAGTTATTGGAACTCAATCGACCACTGGTGTTAGCGGTAAATATGGTTGATGTGGCGGCAGCTAGAGGACTCCAGTTTAGTCTGGAGAAGCTAGGCGAAATCCTTTCCGTGCCTGTTGTGACTACTGTGGGAAATAAAAAACGTGGGTTGGAAGATCTGCTGCAACGGGCTGTAGCGGCTGCAAAGGAGCCGCAAAGCGGCTTTTTACTAGATTATGGCCGGGAAATCGAGGCAGCGATTCAAGCGCTAAGTTCCTTAATGCCGGAAAACGTGGTAGCCCTGAAGTACCCGCAACGTTGGCTTTTGCTAAAGTTGCTGGAAGAGGATCGCGATGTGATTCGTCAGATAAAAGACTTACCTGGCAGTGAACGACTGTTAGCGCGAGCTGCGGTCTTAAGCAAAGATCTTGCTGCTCAATTTGATGATGATGTGGCCAGCATTGTAGCTGATAAACGTTATCAGTATGTTGGCGAATTGTATCGCCGCATTGTTTTATGCGAGGCGCCGTCAGCAAAGACTTTATCAGATCGGATTGACTCGGTGCTAACGAATCGGCTGCTAGGGATACCGCTTTTTTTAGCTATGATGTGGTTGGTTTTTAATCTCGTTTTTACGATTGGATCGGGTCCGCAGAAGGCGATTCAAGCAGGTCTTTCGTTGTTGGCCCAATATGCTGGTGAGATGTTACCAGAGAGCGGGCTGAAAGATCTGCTGATTGATGGTGTGATTGGCGGCGTTGGCAGCGTCTTGTCTTTTGTCCCGATTATTCTGCTCCTCTTTGCGGCGATTGCTGTGTTGGAAGACTCCGGTTATATGGCGCGAGCCGCTTTTATTATGGACCGGATCATGCATAAAGTGGGGCTTCATGGCAAATCCTTTATTCCATTATTACTGGGATTTGGCTGCAGTGTTCCGGCAATTATGGGAACGCGGACCTTGGAAAACCCCCGCGACCGTCTTGTGACGATCTTGGTTACGCCCTTTATGAGCTGCAGTGCCAGGTTGCCTGTATATACGCTGCTTTGCGCCGCCTTTTTTCCCGAGAATATGGCGGGAACCGTTCTGTTTTCAATTTATATTTTAGGCATTTTCCTAGCTGTGTTTATGGCCCGCTTACTGCGAACTTTTTTATTAAAGGGTGATACCGAACCTTTTGTAATGGAAATGCCACCTTATCGCTGCCCTTCGCTGAAAAGCATTTTGCTGCATATGTGGGAAAGAACGATTCTTTATGTCCGCAAAGCTGGCACGATTATTTTGGCAGTATCCATTCTGATCTGGTTCTTAACGAATTATCCGACGGAAGTTTCTTATAGTGCCGACTATGATGTCCTGCAAGCTCAGCTTGCGCAAACTTATGAGAAGCAGGTTAACAGCCATTCTTATAATTCAGACGAACTTGAGGAACTGTCCCAAGAGCTGGACGACCAGATGGCAGAGTTAAAGCAGGCGCAGGCCAGCGAAAAACTGGCGCAAAGCTACGCTGGGCAAATCGGTAAGACCTTAGAGCCGTTTGTGGCGCCGCTTGGGTTTACTTGGAAACAAGCTGTTAGCTTATTTGCTGGTTTTTCAGCAAAAGAAGTGATTGTAAGTACTATGGCAACAATTTACAGCGTAGGTGATAGCGGGAAAACAGGTAGTGAGCTGGCTAAAGCCTTAGCGGCTGATCCGGCGATGAATCCTCTAGTCGCTTATACTATGATGGTCTTTATTTTAATTTATTCGCCCTGTGTGGCGACAATCGCCGCCATCCGGCGCGAAACAAACTCGACGAAATGGGCCCTGTTTGCCTCGATCTATACGACGGCTGTCGCCTGGGTGATGGCTTTTCTCGTATATCATGGCGGGCTGCTATTCGGAGTGCGTTAGGAGGAGGGAATATGGAAAATATTCTTTTAGGATTGATTGGTTTGGGCGCGGTCTTCTATCTTGGCCGTCTTGCTTATCGGCAGGTCAAGGGCAGTGACGCTTGCGCTTGCTCTAAAGGTTGTCAGGGATGCCGTATGAAGGAAAAGGAAGACGAAAAATAAGACAAAAGCTTCGGCGTTACATCGCCGAAGCTTTTGTCTTATAATGTAGCTACTTCTATTTTTGTTGTAAAAGTGTTGCGAGAAAAGCCGTTACGGCCGGGGACCAGGCCTTTTGGTTTCCCACGAAAGACCGATGACCATCGTCGCTAAAATCCGGTAGGGTGACAAAAGCAGCGTTGCCGCCGGCGCTTTGATAGGCTTTTACCATGGCTTGCGCTAAATCAGGATTAAAGTAATGGTCATTCGTAGCGTAAAGCCAGAGTGTGGGGATTCGCGAGGTTTTGCCGAAGAACCCCATCGAGGCGATCAAATCATCTTTATTATAGACTTGGTCAGGAGCGTAAGAGCCGCGACCGCCAGCGAAATTAACGATACCAATCACGCCGGGGATTTGTAGCGAGCCAGTAGCAATCACAGAATGTCCGCCAGTCGATTGACCTACTAGAATAATCTTGCTGGGATTGACATAAGGAAGCGTTTTGCCGAAGCTAATGGCCGCCGAGAGGTCTTTTGCCGCTTCGAGGCCTGCATGGGTATAGTTTCGCCTACCTGCTGTTAAAGTCGTTGCTTCGGCATAAGGCGCACTTGATTCGCCAAACCCGCGCCTTACAACAAATAAAACGACGTAGCCTTGTTTGACAAAATACGCTGCTTGATGTCTAAAGTAAGTATTGACATTAGTAAGTAATCGATCGGTGGCGGTACGCGGCGTGCCATGGGTTAAAACAATAAGGGGGAAAGGCCCATCTCCTTCTGGTTTGTAGATTTTCCCATCTAGATCGTAATTGGCATCAGGCAATTTCAACGGGATTTTGACAAGATCTGTTTCCAGTTCAGCTGCTTGCGAGATCGTCGGATACAGAACCGTCAGCAGCCCAAAGAATAGAAGAAATAACAGAAGGTGCCATTGGATCGTTTTTTTTGAGTAAGACAGAGACATAACCAAAACCCCTTTCGCAAGACAATGTTACCAATGTTTTCGCTTGGGACGGGAGAATTCCTGCGCTAGATACTTTCTTTTTTACTGTAATTGCCGCTCCGAGAAGGACGCGTTATAATACTAAGGTAAGATTTTTTAAGTTTTCTTAAAGAGGAGTGAGCTTTTTGCGATTAAAAATTATGATTGTTTTGTGTTTGGGACTGCTTGTTTTGCAGCCTACTTTAGGATCTAGGGCTTTTGCGGCAGCGAGTGATAATTCTTTGGCTGCTGTTGCTTTGTATATCGATACATCAGGTCATTATGTGCCAGGAACCGATTTGATGAACAAGGCGCTGAATGAAGTCATTCGCTTGAAAGTCAATTTGCTAATGCTTGGCAGTGAAGTACAGTCAGGCAGCGAGGTATTGCGTGATTTGACCGATTATAATATTCATAGTGTAACAGAAGCTACACCTGATTCGCTTGCCGCCTATAGTGCGCAACGCCATGTGAATTATGTCGTGCTTTTTGCGGTGCATCCGCTTGATGCGGCTGTGGATTTAAAAGTGTATTCGGCGTCCTCTGGCGCGTTTATGATTGATAAAAGCATTTCCCGCTCCGATACGGACGGCGCTTTATCTACCGTAGAGGCTTTATCGAGCATGGTGGGAACGGCTGTAACTGAAGTATTGACTTTGCTCAAAAATCCAGTTCAATAAGTAGGTTAAAGGGGCTGACGCAGTATGCGGCAGCCCCTTGTGCTAGCAAGAACAGAATCAGTCTGTGTTTGATGGTTTGAAATAGGGAAACTTCTTAAGCAAACGCGTGGGCTGTAAAAATCAGCCTGAGACCGAGACTGAAGAGCGCCACTGCCAATAAAATCATGATGACCCGCGATTTTGTTTTGGTCGAGAGTTTGGCGCCAGCCTGAGCGCCGATGACGGCGCCGATGCCGATGGTAGCAGCTGGCATGAGCAAGATATTGCCAAGCAGGAAGTGGGAAATAACGCCGACAAAACTAGAAATGCATAAGACAAAGTGCGATGTGGCTGTAGCAATATGGGGCGGGAAAGACAAGAGATATACCATGGCCGGTACATGAATAACGCCGCCGCCAATGCCAAGAATACTGGAAAGAAAGCCGACTACGAGGCTTAGCAAAACACCGAAAACTCGGTTGTAGGTAAAGGTTTTCGCATCAAAAGCGGGTTGCTGGCCCTTGGCTGATGGCCGGAAAAACATAAGCACGGCAATGATAAGTAAGAGTACGCCAAAAGCGGTGCGGAAAGTTGCGCCGGTAAAGTACTGAACAAGATAGCTGCCAAGGAAGGCGCCAGGTAAAGTGGCAAGACTAAAGCGGATGGCTGCATCATAGTAAACCTTTTTTTGCTTTACATAGGCAATAGAACCTGATAAGGCATTCAAAAAGACGATGGCCAGAGAGGTGCCGACCGCATGGGCTGGTGACCAGTGAAAAACCATGATAAACAGCGGGACAAGCAGAAAGCCGCCGCCAACGCCAACTAAAGTGCCGAATGCGCCAATAAAGAGGCCTAAAGCCAGATAAGACAAAATAAGCATGGGGAAATCCTCCTTTATATAGTACCGTAATGAGTTCTATACTCTAAGTATAGTCACGTTTTTTATACATGAAAAATATTAACTAACTATGTTAGAATAGTTATAAACTATGTTTTAACTAGGGAGGCGCCTATGGATTTACGCCAGTTAGAATATTTTCAGGTTGTGGGAAAGGTCAAAAGCATTACGAAGGCGGCGCAGCAATTTCATATCGCCCAACCGTCTGTTTCTGTGGCTATTCAAAAACTGGAAGAGGAGCTAGGCGTGCAGCTCCTTGACCGGGGGCAGCGCCAGATTGATTTGACGGTGGAGGGTAAGATTTTTCTGGGGCGAGTCGATGAGATTTTAGGAAAGCTGGCTGAATCTATTAAGGAAATGCATGACTATCGCTTATTGCAGAAAGGCTCGATTAAAATCGGCGTAACGCCCATTGTGGGCGCCTTCTTTTTTCCGTTATTATTTGCTGAATTTGCCAGGGAATTTCCGCAGTTTGAATTGCACTTTGTGGAAGAGGGATCATTGTCGATTCGTCGTCGCTTGGAGCAGGGGGAACTGGATATTGGGATTATGATTCTATCAAATGCGCCGCCAGAGCTTAGCTCGGTGCCTGTCGCATCAGGCGAAATTCTGCTTTGTCTGCCCCTCGATCATCCTTTATCTCAGGCCAAGCAGGTTCCCTTTAGCGAACTCGCGAAATATCCTTTTATCTTGTTTCGTGAAGATACTTATTTTCGTAAAGTCATTATGGAAGAGGCGGCAAAACATCATTTTACACCGAGAATCGTTTTTGCGTCGCGGCAGATTGAGACGGTGTTAGGACTGGTGGAGCAGGGAGTTGGTATTTCTTTTGTGCTTGACGCCATCGCAGCTAAACATGGTAATATCGTTACGAGAAAGTTGTCTGAACCTCTCTATATAGAGGCCGGCGTAGCTTGGTATGAAGGACGCTATTTATCAAAAGCGGCAAAAGCTTTTATTGACTTTGCCGCGAGCCGTTCTTTTTAAGACATTTGTCATCGGATTGTCATAGGTTCATGGTACAGTAAGAGAAAATCTTGGCTGCAAGGCAACGGAATGAGCCGATATTCACTAGCGAGGAAAAGGGGAGCGACAATGACAAAGATATTTTGGCGGGGGGCAAGCCGCAAGCAGCGGTTGCTGTATATGGGACTTGTAATTTGTATTGGTTTCGGACTTTTATTTGCTTTTCGCTACTGGAGCACCCATAAAGCGAGTGCAGACAAAGCCGGCGGTCGCCTTGCTACGACAGTAGATGTCGGTACGGTTACGCATCGTGATTTAGTCAAACGGATTTCGCTAACTGGGCAGACCGTGCCGGAAGCCCAAGTGGATATTGCTGCGAAATATCAAGGGCGCGTTACAGCAGTGAATGTAAGTCTTGGTCAAGCTGTTCAGCCGGGGCAGGTGCTTATTGTTCAAGATACGGGTGATGCTGATATTTCCATATCGCAGAACCGGGCGGCCTACAGTCAGGCTGCTGCTGATGCTGTAACGACTGAGGCCACTTTTAATGCCAATTATGATCGCGCCAGAGCGGACTATGAAAAAAATCTAGCAAGCTATCAGCGCAATAAAGCCTTATATGCAGCAGGCGCTATTTCCAAAGAGGCCCTTGATACCAGTTTGCAGCAAGTGGCTGACGCCAAAGCATCAGTCGATACGTTAGAGAATCAGATGAATCAGGGCATGGCTGCGGCAATTCAATCCTCTCAGTCAGCAGCCCTCAAAGCGCAACATAGTATCAGTGCGGCGGAAAAACAGCGCAATGATCTTGTCCTTACTGCGCCACGCGGCGGCGTGATTGGTTATCGCCAGATTGAAGCAGGCGACATTGCGCAAGCAGGGCAAAAACTTCTCAGTATTTTTGATAACAGCCATATTTATGTGGACTGTCAAGTCTCGGAACAGGATTTACCAGCGCTATCGCTCGGAATGCCTGTCAGTGTAGGCGTAGAGTCACTTGGTAAAACCTATCCGGGAAAAATTACTTATATTAGTCCTGCTAGTGATGCGACGACGCTGACCTTTATGCTCAGGATTGCCTTAGATAATCCTGATAGTTCAGTGCGAAGCGGCATGTTTACGCGGACGATTATTAATTCCGTGCTGCGGCCCCAGGCAGTGACTGTACCGAAAGACGCTATAGTGGAGAAAAACGGCTCAGCCTATGTGTTTGTTGTCGGCGCGAATAATACGCTGGAACAACGAACTGTGCAGTTAGGCGCTCGCGGCGATGATGCTATCGAAATTCTTACAGGTCTTAATGAAGGTGAAAAAATCGCTTTGACGAACTTGGCTCGTTTGCGGGCGGGGCTTGTTATCAATCCTCAACTTGTTGATACGACAAAATCAGGTGATCAGCCATGAATATCACTCGTTATGCCATTAAAAAGCCTGTAGGCATTTCTATGATTGTACTGTTTTTCGTCGTTCTCGGTTTGTTTAGCTTTTACCGGATCGGCGTGGAGCTTTTGCCTGCTATCAATGTGCCTTATGTGACAGTTACGGTCAATTATCCTGGTGCTGGTACCACGCAGGTTGAGGAAGATGTTATTAAGCCACTAGAAAATGCTTTATCATCTTTATCCAATTTAAAGCACATGACTTCAGTAGCCAGACCGGAAAAAGCCCAGATTACTTTAGAGTTTGAGTTTTGGGCCAATGTGGATACATCAGCGATTGATGCGACTCAATATGTGAACTCAGTGACTAAGCGACTGCCGACAGGAGTGCAGACGCCTTCCGTCATTAAGCGTGATGTAAATGCTTCGCCAATTATGGAGATCTCCGTCATTGCCGATAAGCCCTTAAGTGATGTCTACAGTCTGGCCAATGATATTTTTATTGAACGGCTGCAGCGCGCCAGCGGCGTTTCTGATGTGCAGCTTTATGGCGGTCGTGACAAAGAAGTGGCTGTTGAGGTAGATAAGGATAAGTTGTCTTATTATAATATGTCCTTAAGCCAGATTGTAAACAGGATTACCCAAGAAAATGTGCTGACTCCCGCAGGTTCTGTCTACACCAATAATAAGGAAACGAATGTGCGGCTTACGGCTCAGTTCGCATCGCCGGAAGAACTAGCATCTATCCATGTAACCAACAATAAAGGGATTAATATTCCTTTAACTAGCTTAGCTACCGTAAAGGAACAGGACGCCCGCGTGACTCGCTATGCCCGAACGAATGGGCAGGACGTTATTTCCATGACGGTCTACAAAAACAGTAATGCCAATATTGTTGATACAGCCAAAGCCGTCAAAGAACAGCTTGCTACTTTAAAGGCTGAGTATCCTGATTTCCAGTTTATTACGATTACAGACTCTTCGCAGTATGTTGAGGACTCGCTGCATAACACCTTAGAGGCTTTGATTGAAGGCCTCTTTACGACTGGTCTGGTGCTGTTCCTCTTTTTGCGGGGTTGGCGTTCTACAGCAGCCGTCTTAATTGCCATACCTACTTCATTGATTTCTACGTTCTTTGTCATGTATATAGCGGGATTTACCTTCAATATGATGTCGCTGATGGGGATGTCGCTATGTATAGGGATTCTTGTTGACGACTCGATTGTTGTACTGGAAAATATTCATCGCCATTTGCGACTAGGCAAAGATCCCGAGATTGCCGCTGAAGAGGGGCGAAATGAAATTGGCATGGCGGCCATTGCGATTACGCTCTGCGACGTGGTTGTTTTTCTGCCTATTGCCTTTATGAATGGAATGACTGGCCAGTTTTTCCGCCAGTTTGGTTTGACAATCGTCTTTGCTACGCTTTGCTCACTCTTTGTTTCATTTACACTGACGCCAATGCTGGCCTCGCGCTTTTTTAAAAGTGCTGATCATGAGCCCAAAGGGAAAGTATGGGATTTCATGAATCGTCTAGAAACAGGGGCCATTCGCCGCTATGAACAAGCTCTGACTTGGAGCTTCGGACATAAACGCAAACTGATTGCCATGATTTTACTCGTCTTTTTTGGCGCCGCCGCATTGATTCCGTTAGGAGTTATTGGCTCGGAATATATGCCGAAGACCGATGAAGGCAGCTTCCGTGTTATGCTGCAATGGCCTGTAGGACAGAATATTGATAAGACAAACCGAGAAATTCGCAAAGTGGAAGATTTTATTGCGACGATACCAGAAGTGACAAACTATTTGTCTAGTGTCGGGTCCCCAGCGGGAAATTATGGCGGCATCAGCGTGCAACTTGTAGATCGGCGCGAGCGCAGCCGCAGCGTTTGGCAAGTAACTGATGAAGTCAGACAATATCTACGCCAGGAAGTGCCTGGCGCTACGGCTCAGGTTAGCGAGACGCAGTCTTCTATTGCCGGCGTATCGGGCGGCACAGGTACTGGCGGTGGCGGTCCCAATAATTCGCCGGTACAAATTGAATTGCGTGGTACCAATCTTGATGCAATTGTCAAAGCTTCCTATCGGGTCCAAGAAGCCTTGGGGCAAGTCAAGGGAGTAAAAGATGTTCGCAGTTCTTATACGGAAGGAACACCAGAGCTACGACTCAATGTAGATCGGGAAAAATTAAAGTTTTATAATACGACAGCCAATGAAATTAATGATGTCTTTAGTGGCGCTATTGCTGGCTCCCAGGCGGGTTATTTTGCCAACGATCCGAATAATGACGGACAAGATACAAAAATTTATGTCCGTTTAAAAGGCAGTGATGGCTTTAAAGCCTCAGATGTGCGGTCGATTCCACTGCAAGCTGGCAATAATCTTGTTCGACTTGGCGATGTCGCTCGAGTAGAAGATGGTGTCGGGCCAGTCATGCTGCGACGGGTCGATAAGCAAGAATCCGTTAATATTGCGGCGAATATTACGGATCGATCGCTGCAGGATGTACTCAAAGATATTAGTGCGCAAATGACGCCGGAGCTTTTAGGAAATAATGTTTCCTATCGCTTTACCGGGCAAGCTGATAATATGATGAGTACCTTCAGCGAAATGGCGCAGGCTCTTGTATTATCGCTCATCCTCGTATATATGCTGCTGGCGATTCTCTATGAATCAGTGGCAACACCAGTGATTCGTATGTTTTCGCTACCATTGGGGATGATCGGTTCCCTAATCTTTTTAGCAGTGACTGGCAATACGATTAACTTGTATTCGCTGATCGGAATTCTCGTTATGGACGGTGTTGTCGCTAAAAATGGGACACTACTCCTTGACTATACTCTGACGCTCATGGGCGAAGGCATGTCAGCTCGTGAAGCGATTGTTGCATCAGGTAAAGCCAGACTCAAACCGATTTTTATGACGACTCTTACGATGATTGTGGGGATGCTGCCAACTGCTTTAGCGATGACAGCAGGCTCGGAAACAAGAGTCAGCATGGCCTGGGTTGTCATTGGCGGGCTCCTTTCCTCGACGGTGTTTACTTTGATTATTATTCCGATTATCTTCCTCTATGTAGAAGATCACCCAGTTTCTTTTTACTGGAATAAAATCAAAGGTTTGTTTGCGAAAAAACACGCCAACAGCAATTCACAGGGACTATGAGTTTATTGCAATGTAAATCGAATCAGTAAGGGCCTGCTCTCGTAACGAGGGCAGGCCCTTTACTTTTTAACTGTTTTTTGGCGGTAAGGCATATACAAGTAGCAATTCATTTCCTTGTCGGTTATACAGGAATTTTTCACTCCAAAGCAGCATAATGGCCAAGCCGCGGCCTTGTTCAGCTTCAAGCAAGTGAATAAAGATATTTTCGGCGGGGAGCTTTTGTAGTTCCTTGATTGCCGCATTACCGGCAAAGCCGGGGCCGTTGTCGCTGACGCGTAATATTAGACGGGCGCCGATTACATTGATTTTTACGCGAACTCGGCTCCCCTGTTTTACTGCATTTGTCAGAGCTTCGCCTAACAGAATAGAGGGCTGTGATGACTCAGTACCGGTACATTCGCAAAGGAATTGATTCATGCGATAAAGAACGTTCCGCCGCTCGGCCTTATTTGAATAATCGAAATAGAGCGGTCGCTTTTTACCATTAAGAATCTTAAGACATAAAGCGGTTCGGTCATCAGGATTTAATTGACCAAGCGGCATTTGTGCTAAATTCGTAAAGGATTTTTCAAAATTACCAGCTTGTTCACTCATGTTGCTTGGTAAATTATCATAAATCCCGTCAGTCATAAAATAGAAAGTGTCGCCATATTGCAAGGGAAGGTGAAGTGTATTAAACTGGGCTTTTTGACTGATTCCCAGATACATGCCGGGAAGCGAAATAAGGCCCGTTTTATTTTGGGTAGAAACAAGGAAGGTATTGATGCCGCAGGAAACACAAGTAAGGGTGTGTTGGTTAAAGTCAGCTGTAAAGACGAGAAGCGCCGCAAGGCTGCTGTCTTGAAAATAGTTGAGGAGTTGTTCGTTCAATTTAGCGAGATTTTCCAACGTCCAAGGATTTGTTTGATTTAAATAAAAGCCGATCATATTGTTAATCGCGGCGGTATGAAGACTAGCAGAGACGCCGTGGCCCGTCACGTCAAGTAAAAAGCCATGCAGGTGCTGCTCGTCGTTACTTAAGCGATAGCCGTAGAAATCACCGCTGACAATGGAAAGTGGACGAAATAGAGTTTTCAGGAGAAATTTCCTGTTAATACAATCTTGCGGCAGTAGGGAACGTTGTACTTCTTCTGCCAGTTTTAGTTGCTTTTCCATTTGTTCTTGTAGTTTTGCTTGTTTTTCTGCTTCATCATGGGCCCTGGCTTCCGCCTTTTTACGATAATGGCGATTTAATAGCAAGGCAATGATAAGGATAGATTCAACTAGCAGTAATAACAAGGCCGCTAGGACGTACCAGCGGTAAGTTTCCCAAAATGATGGCGTTTTAAATAAGATCTTGCTGCCAACTGGTAGTGTGTCTTCAGAAATTTGCCAACGTTTTAGTTCGCGCGCGTCAAAGAGATATTCAGCGGCAGAGCCTCGTTGCAGCGTTTCGGGAACAGGAGCCGTTTTGCTGAGAAGCTGGGCGGCAATTTTGCCGGAACGGGCTCCTAACACTTCTTGACTTTCCATGTAGCCGCCAACGGTGCCTTGGCCTAAATAAATGGATACAGACCCGTAGATTGGCACAGGCGACACCGCATGGAGTTTTTGTAAGGCTGTACCAGGAATAAAGGCTTGCCCTGCCGCATCTTTGAAGAGAAAGAGAAACAATACGGCTGAATTTGGCTCAGCCGTAGCGACTGTTTCCGTCATCTGAGCAAAAGGCTGCCTATTTAAATAGGTAAAAGTAACTTGGTTCGTAAACTCTTCCACTTCTCGCTTTACTACCGCTATGGCTTGACGTTCTCGCGGCGAGTCGCCAGCAATGACGTAAATGTTTTTTGTTTGCGGCCGTGTCTTCAAAATAAGATTTACAGCTGTATCAATCCCGTAAGTGCCGATGACATCATAGTAGTTCGGCGGCAAAGCGCCATGTTGCTCCCCTTCGCCTTCGTAAAAGCTGAGGATAGCCGGGACTTTAGGAAATATTTTGGGGCCGTAATGAATCATAAAATTGCAGGCTGGGACGAAATGGGTGACAATAAGATCTGGCTGATTTTGACTGTATTTTTGTTGAAGAAATTCGGCTAGCAGCGTTTCATAATTTTCCTGGGAGGTATAGCGCGCCATATCGAGATATTCGTAAATATATTCTGTATTGCCGCCTGTTTCTTTCAACGTTTCCCGCAGTCCCTGGGTAAACAAAGTTTGCACGGGAAGATCAGCGCCATAAGAGTAGAGAATCAAAACTTTTTTTGCCGCCTTTTCTGAACGTACCATACCTGTAGGGAGTGCGAAAAAAAACAGCAGTACGAATAAGAGACACCATGAGAATTTTTGATTCATCGTACTTTCTCCTTATCTAAAGCCAATTCGATCTGATTATGCTGTTGATATTAGCGAAAAATTCTTATTCTCTTAAATTATACGCTAAAAATATATTTTTTGTCGATTCATGAAAGCGAGATGACGCAGTGTTCTAAAGTTTTATAAGGTATTTCTAAAATAATAGAAACAAGAAATGCAGTTATCGCGCGAAGCAGCGCTATAGTAAATATTTGACCTCTAATTTTCTGGAATTGTAAATAATTATCAATGACGAAAACCTTGATTTTTCAGTTTATTGGCTATATTGCAAATTGGCATGTAACTTGCAATTGTTATTTGTGATATATTTAACAAACAATTATCGTATGGGAGGAAAGAATATGCTGGCACTTCTGGGTTTGGTTACCATAGTCACTCTGCTTGGCGTTATTATTACAAAACGGATGTCGCCCCTTGTAGCACTCATTGCTGTGCCGATTGCCGCTTCGCTAATCGGCGGTTTTGGCCTAGCCACAGGTAAATTTATGATTAAAGGAATTCAGGGGATTGCGCCTGTAGCAACAATGTTCGTTTTCGCGATCTTATTTTTTGGCGTGATGAGCGATGCAGGCTTGTTTGATCCAATTATTAATGCGGTGTTAAAGGCCGTAGGCAGTAATCCGGCGCGCATTACTGTAGGAACAGCGCTACTAGCGCTATTGATTCACTTAGACGGATCAGGGGCAGTTTGTTTTCTCATTACGATTCCGGCGATGCTCCCAATTTATGAACGACTTAAGATGGATAAACGGATTTTATGCCTTATGGTTTCTTTGGCAGCCGGTGTGAACTTTCTTCCTTGGACCGGACCGACGCTTCGTTCATCAGCGGCGTTGAATATTCCGGTATCAGAGATTTTTACTCCCCTTGTGTGGGTTCAGATCATCGGACTTGTCTTTGTATTTACTATCGCCTATATCCTTGGCAAAAAGGAAGCTCGTCGGCTCGGTATTGACGGCAGTCAGTCTGTCGATGTAGTTCTGAAGCGAGAACTTAAGGCAGAGGAAATTGAACTTAGACGGCCTAAGGTTTTCTGGGTTAATGTAGTTTTAACTCTCGGTGTCATGGCAACTATGATTAGCGGTAAAGTCGATCCAGCCGTTATGTTTATGATTGGTACGGTAATCGCATTAATGATCAATTATCCGAATGTGGATATGCAGAAAAAACGCGTTGACGCTCATGCGAAAGCAGCCTTGATGATGGCTGGGATTTTATTGGCGGCTGGTTCCTTTACGGGAATTATGGGCGGAACCGGTATGATCAAGGAAATGGCGAAGGTGACAGTTTCCTTTGTTCCGCCGGCATTGGCTTCCCATATTCCGTTTGCGATGGGCCTAGTGGCCATGCCGCTGAGCTTGTTGTTTGACCCTGACTCCTTCTATTTCGGTGTAATGCCAGTAGCGGCCGGGGTCGCTGAAATGCTTGGCGTAGCGCCGATTCAAGTTGCTCAGGCGTCGCTTATGGGACAAATGACGACAGGTTTTCCTGTGAGTCCCTTGACGCCAGCTACTTTCTTGATTGTTGGCTTGACTGGTGTAGAACTCGGGGAACACCAAAAATTTGCAATTCCTTATTTATGGGGCGCTTCGATTGTTATGACGGTTGCCGCGGCCTGTATCGGCGTTTTCCCCTTCTAATAATAAATGTAAAAACTGGATGAGGTGATAAGCAATGAAAAAAATTCGCATTGGTTCTGGCGCTGGTTATGCCGGTGACAGAATTGAGCCAGCTGTTGAAGTGGCCCAAAAGGGAAACATTCAATATTTAATTTTTGAATGCTTAGCAGAAAGAACAATCGCTTTGGCCCAAAAGGCAAAATTAGCCGATCCGAATGCCGGCTATGACGCGCTTTTGGCTGATCGGATGCATGCCGTTTTGGCGATTTGCAAAGAAAAAGGTATCAAAATTATCACAAATATGGGGGCGGCAAATCCGGCGGCAGGCGCTAAAAAAATCAAGGAAATTGCACAGGAGCTTGGTCTTAAGGATTTGAAAATTGCGGCAGTGCTAGGCGATGATGTCCTTGAGCATGTATTGGCTCATGATTATGAAATTTTAGAAACAGGTCAGCCATTGGCAACGATCAAAGATAAGATTGTTTCTGCCAATGCCTATCTTGGCTGCGCTCCTATGGTGGCGGCACTTCGTGAAGGGGCTGATGTAATTATTACTGGCCGTGTAGCCGACCCGGCATTGTTTTTAGCACCGCTTGTCTATGAATTTAATTGGTCTTTAGACAATTGGGATCTTTTAGGTAAGGGCACAGTTCTTGGTCACCTTATGGAATGCGCTGGGCAGGTAACTGGCGGTTATTTTGCTGATCCCGGTTACAAAGATGTAGCTGATTTAGCTCGTCTTGGTTTCCCGATTGCGGAAGCGGCAGAAGACGGTTCCTTTATTATCACGAAAGTCGCAGAAGCAGGCGGCAGAGTCACACCAGCGACCTGCCAGGAACAGCTTATTTATGAAATTCACGACCCGAAAACCTACTTGACGCCTGATGTAGTGGCTGATTTTTCCGCGGTTTCGTTTAAAGAGCAGCGACCTGATGCAGTTTCTGTCAGTGGTGCGACGGGACGATCTCGTACGGATTCCTTCAAGGTATCAGTGGGGTATCGCGATAGCTATATTGGGGAAGGGCAAATCAGCTATGCCGGACCGGGGGCAGCTGAGCGGGCTCAACTGGCCTTGGAAATTGTTAAAGAACGGTTGATACTGACTGGCGTTTCTTATGATGAGATTAAATTCGATCTTATTGGCATGAATTCGCTTCATGGCGAGGCTCTTTCCACTGGTTCTTATTCTCCCTATGAAGTACGCCTTCGCGTTGCCGCACGGACAAAGACGCTGAAGGAAGCGACGCGTATTGGCAATGAGGTCGAAAGCTTGTACACGAATGGTCCGGCGGGCGGCGGCGGTGCCACAAAAAGCGCCAAAGAGGTTGTTGCTGTTTTATCGGTACTATTGCCGCGGGACCTTGTGAAAGCTACTTTGCATTATGAGGTGATATAAGATGAAATTAAGAGAAATTGCTCATTCCAGAACAGGCGATAAAGGCAATATTTCTAACATATCGCTCATTGCCTACGATTCAAAAGATTATTCTCGTTTAGAAAAGTATGTTACAGCAGAAGCGGTTCAAAAGCATTTTTCTCAGATTGTAAAAGGAAAAGTAGTCCGTTATACTTTGCCCAATATTGGCGCCTTGAATTTTGTGCTCTATGATGCTCTTGGCGGTGGTGTAACAAGGTCCTTAGCACTTGACGCTCACGGAAAATCGCTTAGCTCAGCGCTGATGAATCTAGAGATTCCCGAAGCGTAGCAACATTACAGCGACTCAGGAACAAGATAGCGACTGATAAAAAACAACAGCTCATTTTATGAGAGCTGTTGTTTTTTTGCAAATTTTCATGCAACGTGACAGGAAAAAGGGCTTAATTTGCGGAAATAATACGTCAAAGACAGAAGCTAGTTAAAGCGACACTGTTGCAGGAGGTTTTTCGATGGGGCAGCCGCGGCAGAGAGACGTTATGGAAACGTGGTACGGTCAAATTCTTGATTCGTTAAATAACGGCATTTTAGTTATTGATCATAAACAGATTGTCCAATACATTAATGATGAATATACGCGAATTACTGGTGTAAAAAAGGAACAGATTTTAGGCAGGATTTTATCGGATGTTCGACCAGGAGCGATGTTGCCGAAAGTGATTGCTACAGGTAAGGCTGTTTATGGCGCCTATCGTCGCGAAGGCGACATCGAATACGTAGCTGATATGGCCCCGATTCGTGTAAACGGCGCTATCTGCGGCGGGGTGTCAGTTGTTAAAGATATTACGGAAGTGCGGCGTCTTACTGCTGAAGTGGAGCGAGTAACGAAGCGGAGTCGTCAGCTAAAAAACTTAGTGGACCGACTATATCAGGTAAAGTATACTTTTGACGATATTTTAGGTCAGAGTAAAGCGTTACAGGAAACGATTCACATTGCCCAAAAGGCGGCGCAGTGTGATGCCGATATCTTGATTTATGGCGCTAGCGGTACTGGTAAAGAGTTGTTTGCACAGGCGATTCATCATGCGAGTGCTAGACGGTCCGGTCCTTTTGTGGCGATCAATTGTGCCGCCATTGCGCCGAATTTAGTAGAAAGCGAGCTCTTCGGCTATGAGGAGGGCTCTTTTACGGGAGCAAAAAAGGGCGGACGCATTGGCCTGTTCGAAATGGCTAGTGGCGGTACCTTATTTCTTGATGAGATTGCTGAACTTCCTTTAGAAACTCAGGCGAAGCTGCTAAGGGTACTTCAGGAACGAACGATTCGACGTATCGGTGAAATGACTGAAATCTCTCTGGATTTACGGATTATTGCCGCGACACATCAAGATCTGTATCAGTTAACTTCCGAAAATAAGTTTCGTTCTGATGTGTATTATCGGTTAAATGTTATGAACTTTACGGTGCCGTCCTTGAAAGAACGGCAAGAAGATATTGCTTTATTAGCAAAATACTTTTTTTCTGCTGCTATGAAAAAAGCAGGCCGCTCTGTTCTGATTGATACTAGCGTGTACAGCGCCTTGCTCAACTATGATTGGCCAGGCAATGTGCGGGAACTAAAAAATATGGCCGAATATGCTGTCAATATGTGCGATGAAACGACTCTAACGTTAAGTCATCTGCCGAAGCGATTGGCGCCAGGAAATTTAGACGAGTTTAATTATACCGAATCGTTGGCTGTACTCGTGAAAGACTTTGAGCGGCGTACGTTGCAACGATTGCTAGCGACTCATGGGACGAGTTTGGCGGCAAAGCGGCAAATTGCTGACAAAATGGGAATTTCTCTAGCTACACTTTATAACAAGCTCAAAGAAATCAAGAAACTTCATTGAAATATTTCTGCGAATCACTGATATGGGGAATTTTTAAAATAGCTGAGTCTATCAGCGGAAAATGGCAAAAAAAACGATGCAAGCGCCACGGAGGCACTTGGCATCGTTTTTCTCTATGTAAGAGCAACTGCGCTTTACGGACGGACAATGACGGAGACGCCATCAGGAATTACGGTTATGGAAGCCTTTGCGCCAACAATCTTTTCTGCTTCGGCCATGGCTTCTTCGAGGGTGCTAGTCACAGCAACTTGCATATCTTTAAACATTTGGTGATCGCACAAATCTGTGACTACGATAACATGGGCTTTTAGCTGGATACGAGCTAAAATTTGTGCCTCCCACTGATCGGCAATCGTTTTTTCAGCAGGTATCTGCATGATTTTTTCCATGACTTCCGAAGCACCGCCGGGAGCTTTGGCAAACCAATCGTAAAAAGCTTTGCCGCCATGACCGTCGTTGCAGGCGCTGCAGATGATAATAACGCCGCCTGGTTTCACTGTAGCTTCAGCTGCAGACATGCCTTTTACTGATTGATAGAGGTTTTGATCAAGGGGATAGCCGCCGTTGGAGGTGACGACAATATCAGCAGGACAAGCTTTGACGGAAGCCAGTTCGCCGACAAATTGGCAGCCTTCTTCATGGGCTTTGACCGAATGGCCGGCAAAAGCCTTAATGATTTTTTTCTCAGCATCAATGACCACATTGAGGATAAAGGCCAGCTTAGCCTGCTCGGCAGCGGCTAGCATATCTTTATGGATTGGGTTTTCCGCTAAATTTCCAGTGCGGGCTTTTTCACTGTCAATGAACTGTGAGCAGTGATTGTAAAGAACGGTGACCTGGCTAGCGATTCCTGGTAAAACACTCTTGCGACCGCCAGAAAAACCGGCAAAAAAATGCGGTTCAATAAAGCCTTCGCCGACGAGTAAATCTGCTTCCATAGCGAGCTTATTAACAATCGTAGAGCCGCCGGAAGGAAGTTCACCAATTTTCACCATGGCGCTGTCATCTTGGCTGTCATGAATTACAATATCAATGGTTTTACGGAAGGCTTCGCCAAACTTGGCATTTAGTTCTGCTTCTGTTGTGGCTCTGTGAAAGCCTGTAGCAACAAGGAATGTAATTTTTCCGTCAGGATTGGTACTGCGGATTTCTTCTACTAAGAGCGGCGAAATAATGCGGCTGGGAACGGGGCGGGTGTGATCGCTCGTGATAATCACAATGTGTTTTTTTCCTTTGGCCAGTTCAGCGAGACGCGGCGAACCGATCGGATTGGCTAAAGCTGTTTTTACAAGTGTCGCTTCATCAGCTTCAGCGGTAAAACTTTCTGCTTTGGATTGAAGAATACCCTGCAGTCGATCAGCGGGAATTGAAAGCTCTAGATGTTTTTTGGCATAAGGAATTTTAACTGTGGTCATATAAATCCTCCTTTAAAATCGCTCAAACACAATTGGTAATGGCGAAAGATTTAATCTATTGTAAATTTTCGCTATTTAATGAAGATATCCTTTTGTATACCAAGAAAGTCATAAATTTGTTTTTAAAATATAAGTTGAAATTTGTGTAATAAATAACATATAATGTAAAATATGACTAAAGATGAGGGGTGAGCAAGTAGTGGCAAGTATAGAGGAAGTGCGGTCAGGCCTATATAAGCTAGTCAGCCTAAAGGGCTTGCGTCACCCTGATGTGCTGGATATGAGCCAATATCTCGATGAATTGCTGAATCAGTATGAGCAAGGTCGAGAATCGACTGAAAGAGTGAATTCTTAAGCCAAGGTAAAGCTTAGAGGCAGCTCTAGTAGAAATGGCAATATTATGGCATAATAAGAGAAGTACTAGTAGAAAAGAGGGGTAATTCCACTATGAAAAAAGCTGTAATTGAAATGGATAAAGGTATTATTGAAATTGAACTTTTCGAACAGGAAGCACCTGGCACTGTAGCTAATTTTGAAAAATTAATCACGGAAGGTTTTTATGACGGATTGACTTTCCACCGCGTGATTCCCGGCTTTGTAGCACAAGGCGGCTGCCCGCGCGGCGACGGCACTGGCGGTCCTGGCTATACGATTCCTTGTGAAACCAAAGGAAATCCTCACAAACATGAACGCGGCTCGTTATCGATGGCTCATCGTGGGCCGAATACAGGTGGCAGCCAATTCTTTATCGTCTATGAACCGCAACCCCATCTTGATGGCATGCATACGGTTTTCGGTAAAGTCATTAGCGATATGGATGTTGTCGATCTCATTGAACAGGGCGACAGAATGAATAAGGTAACTGTTGTAGTTGACTGAGGCAATAAACAATAAAAAGATGTAAAGTTGTAAATTGTTTTAAGGAGCCTCTTGACAGACGAGAAGCTCGCTGTTATTATTATAAATAACCTCATAACCTACAGGCAATGAAGCCTTCGCAGCGTAGTCAATACGTGCGGAGGCTTTTTGTGTTTCTTTTGAACAATGACGTTCAGGAATTTTATTTTCCTGGGCGTTTTGTAGTTTTTTGAGGGAATTTTAGGCAAAGGAAGGGATTTGGGATGAAAAGAAGTTGGGCTATTATACTTTTATGTTTACTCTTTACAATGGTCATCTTACCTGTGGCTTTTGCCGATGATGGAACAGCAACGGCAGCGGCAGCTGACGCGGCTGATGCGGCAAAAATTGATAGCGGCGACACAGCCTTTGTGCTTGTAAGCGCGGCGCTTGTTATGCTTATGACGCCAGGTCTTGCCTTTTTCTACGGCGGTATGGTGCGAACTAAGAATGCACTCAGCACAATTATGCAGAGCTTTTTTATTGTAGCGCTTATCTCGGTACAGTGGGTACTTTGGGGTTATAGTATTGCCTTTGGACCTGATATTAATCATTTATTCGGCAGTTTGGAATGGTTTGGTTTAAATGGCGTTGGTATGGATCCCAACAGCGATTATGCAGCAACGATTCCCCAATATGTTTTTGTAATGTTCCAAGCAATGTTTGCGATCATTACACCGGCGCTTATTACGGGTTCTTTTGCGGAACGGATGAAATTCCCGGCTTTTGTAGCTTTTACTTTGATTTGGGCCACTTTTGTTTATGATCCAGTAGCTCATTGGGTGTGGGGTACTGGCGGTTGGCTCAAGGACCTAGGCGTTCTTGATTTTGCTGGTGGTACAGTCGTTCATATTTTGTCTGGTGTCTCTGGGTTAGTCATTGCTCTCGTACTTGGCAAACGGCGCGGCTATGGCCATGAAATTATGTTGCCCCATCATCTACCCATGACAGTACTTGGTGCAGCCCTTCTCTGGTTTGGCTGGTTTGGATTTAATGCTGGCAGCGCGTTAAGCGCTAACGGTTTGGCTGGTCTCGCTTTCCTTGTTACGAATACAGCGGCTGGCGCTGCTGCTTTATCTTGGGTATTTACTGAATGGCTGGTTCATGGTAAACCGACTGTTCTTGGCGCCGCAAGCGGTTGCGTGGCTGGTCTTGTAGCGATTACACCAGCTTCCGGTTTTGTAACTCCTCTTGCCTCTATCGTAATTGGTTTAGTGGCAGGTGTTATATGCTTCTTCTCGGTTAGTGTAGCGAAAGCTAAATTAGGCTATGATGATTCGCTTGACGCCTTTGGCGTTCATGGCGTAGGCGGTACCTGGGGTGCCTTGGCTACAGGCCTTTTTGCTACAACCTCAGTGAATCCGGCTGGCGCTGACGGCCTGTTTTATGGCAATGCTGCGCAGTTTACAACACAATGTATTGGCGTAGCTACAAGCTGGGCTTTTGCGGCTGTAATGACTTTCATTATCTTAAAAGCCGTAGGGTTAGTCTTTACCCTTCGTTCTAGTGAAGACGAAGAAAGCCAAGGTCTCGATCTTTCAGAACATGGCGAACGCGGCTATGCTCATCAGGATATTGCTATCGGTTCACAGATTTCCTTCGCGGTAAGCGAGTCCCCGTCAGAAAAGGTTGTTACCAAAACAACTTTAGCGTAAACTCATAAGAGAAGACCGACAGTTTATATCATTTGAGGAGGTTGCCTATGAGAAAGATTACGAAAGTGGAAATTATTACTCGTCCTGCTAAATTGGAAGAATTAAAAGATGCTTTAAATGAAATCGGTGTTGCCGGAATGACTGTTACTCAAGTATTTGGGTGCGGTCTGACGAAAGGCCATAAAGAAGTCTATCGCGGCAAAGAATATAATATTAGTCTGCTTCCTAAAATAAAGCTGGAAACAGTTGTTTGCGAAGTGCCTGTGGAGCTTGTTGTGGAAACAGCGAAACGGATTTGTCACACCGGTGAAGTCGGTGATGGGAAAATTTTCGTCTATCCTTTAGAAAATGCCGTTCGGATTCGAACTGGCGAAGAAGGGGACGCAGCCATCATCGATCCCCAATAAATTGCCCCATCTGCCTTCGGCCTTGTGTCGGGGGCTTTTTTTTACTTTATGACAGGAAGGGCCTTGTTTTTCGCGAAACACTAAGAAAGAGAAAAAGAGGCGACAAGCATGTTTTCCTGGATAAAGCGGCACGAAAACAGCGAAAGCGAAATTTGGTCGACTTGGCGGATATTAGCGGATCTAGAGCAGCGGTTTCCTGGAGTTTGGCTGCCGCAAGCTGCCGCTTGTCGGACCTTGCTGCCGCACAGTCGTCCCCTGACGGAACTTTCCTTGCCACAAGCTATGAACGACTTCATTCTTCGCTACGAACCGAAAGCCAAAAGCGGAATTTATGAGCATCAGGCACAGATTTTAGTAGCTGCCTGCCAGACGACGGCTCATCTGATTTTGACAAGCGGGACTGGATCTGGCAAGAGTCTGTGTTTTTTATCGTTTGTTCTGGAGGCTTTGAGTCGCTCACTTCAGACAACTGCGCTTATTTGCCTGCCGACGCAGGCGCTGTTGTGGGGACAGGCTGAAAGACTGGCAGCACTTTCAACGGACTGTTCCTATAATCACGCGGGGCAAGCTATGGCTGGAAAACTTGTCGTTGCTGGTCAGCCCATTTGCTGGACCATTTGGAAGGGAAGTCAAGACGATGCCCAGATGCAGCGACATCAAGGCACTTCGGCCTTTGGCCGAGCCAGGCTGCGTTTGGCTACGATTGATAAAGTCCATTTTTCCTTGCTCAGGGAAGGGGCTTTTTTTCGCCAGCTTGCTGTGATGGTGCTTGATGAGGCCCACCAGTATCAGGGGATTTTTGGGGCGCAAACAGCCTATCTGATGAAACGGATTGCTGTGCTCAAGGAAGTCTTTTCGCTTTCGCCAGTACGGTTTTTTCTGGCTTCAGCGACGCTGCCGCAGCCCATTGATTTTGCTTCTCGTCTGTTGTCAGTACCGAAGTCTGCGATCCTTCATATTGATGGGAGCGCCACCGAAACTGTTGAGTTTATTTCACTGGCGGCGGCAAAATCCTTTTTGAAGCAACGTGAAGCCGCGTTAAAACGAATCGTGTTGTTTTATGATCGGCAGCCAGGACGACCGGAATTGACGTCGTTATTAACAGCGAAACCCCTTCGGCATAGCCGGGCACTGTACTTTTGTCAAAGCAAGGCCATGAGCCGTCGGCTGCGGTTTTTGCTAAAACCGCACTTGGCGCAGCCCGTCTTACTCTATGACGCGGATCTGTTGCCTGAGGAGCGACGAGAGTTAGAACAGACTTTCCGTCACCACGTAGAGCGGCCTCTTTTGCTTATTGCCACAAATGCGCTGGAACTGGGCGTTGATATTGGCGGGCTTGACATCTGTTTGCTGCCTAATCTAACACTTGGCCAGGCGGCGTTTCAGCAGCGGCTGGGGCGAGTAGGAAGAGCTGTGACGCGGCCTGGGCTTGTTATTGCAGGTCTCGGTGTTTCGCCATGGGAAGCGGCTTTAAAACAGCATCTCACTGCTTTGTTTTTACCACGGCAAACGCCGTTGCCTCTGCCGCTTGCGCTGCCTGCTTTAAAAGAGCGGAGCTTGCTTTTGGCTGGTAGCGAAAAAGACCTGCAAAGTGCAGCTTTTACTGTTAGGGTGAAGCCGCAGCGGTGGCGGGCGGCTTGTCAGAGAATTTATGGCTGCGAACCTGCGGAACGTGAGGCCCAGGCAAAAGCTGCCAGGATGAGTCGGCAGTTATACGATGGATTTCGCGGCCCACAGGAGCGTAAAGTAGAATTGATTGCAAATGGCACGAAAGAGCCAATTGCTTTCATGGCGCGGCATTGTCTGTTAGCCAGAGGTCATGCTGGCGCTATCTATATTGATGAACTCAGTCATTTCTGGCAAGTGCTGCCTGCTTCGTTTCAGCAAAGGGCGGAAGGAGCAACAGGCAGTTATCCTTTCGCTAGTGCTTTGGTGGATCGGTTGCTACTAGCGCCGCTCGCTGAGCGCGCTTATATTACGGCAGGCATTGTCCATGGTCAGGTCCGGTTTGTACGGCCCTTAGCGGATCCTATCGATAGCTCTTATCAATATGATCAAAGCAGTGCGGATTTAGTCTATGGTCTTTGGGAGAAGCTTACGACGGTAAAGTCTTACCGTCGCTTGACTTTAGCTGGGCGGGAAGTTGGCGTCATTGCTCTCGCGCCGCCGCTGCACTTATGCGAAAAAATATTGTGTCTAGGCTGGCGTTGGCAGTTGCCGCCAGTAGAGACTGCCAACGCCGCGCTTTGCCTTAGAGAAATGAAGCTATTTATGGAAACTGTATTTGCCGGTTTTCTTGCGCAGTCAGCCCAAGTGGGACAAGCAGATTGTTCGCTGATTTATTCAGCCAAGAATCGTCTTTTGCTGGTTCTTGATAATGACAGGGCGAATTGTCCGGCTTTATCGATTGGACCAGTAGCAGTCTGTGAGGCGTTGCAGCTTTCCCTACAGGCACTAAAGCTTTCGCCGGATTTACAAAATCCAGCGTTTCGAGCTGCTCTGCGAGAAATAACTGATACGGCGATTGCTTACCAAATTTTAACCCAGTGGTTGCGGCTATGGGAAAAGAAAAAAATCGCCAGACTGTGACAAAAAAAGGGCTTTTTTAGGTAAAAAGACTATGATTTCCTTTCGTGCTGGGTCATTTTGTGGTATAGTTATAAACGTGTAAGCCAAGCAAGAACTATCTCTTTGGTGATCGCAATAGATGAGAAAGAATGGAGTTTTTGTCTTATGGATTATTTTTTAGCTATCGATTTTGATGGTACGATAGCCGATAGAGATGTAACAGATGCGGTATTGGAGCAATTTGCCGAACCGGAATGGGAGTTTATCGAAAAGCAGTGGGAAGCTGGCATCTTTGGTTCGCAGGAATGTTTGCGCCGTCAGATGGCCTTAGTGAAACGACCGCTTACAGAACTCTTAGAGTTTGTTTCTACCATATCCATTGACCCATCCTTTAGAGCGTTTGTTCAGTTTGCCCAAAGAGAAAAAATTCCTATGGCTATTATTAGCGATGGTTTTGAAGTGTTTATTCAGCGGATTTTAGAGCAGAACGGGCTACAAGGTCTTGCTGTTTATGCTAATACTTTAAAAGAGCATGAGGGGGCTTTTATGACGTCCTATCCTCATAACAGTCCGCACTGCCCCTCAGGGACGTGTAAATGCCAGACAGCCGAAGTAATTTCCGGGGGATTGCCCGTGTATTTGATCGGCGATGGACGCAGCGATTTTTGTTTAGCTAAGCAAGCTGATTTTGTCTATGCTAAGGCCAAGCTTGTTGATTTTTGTGAGGAAGAAGGCCTGGATTATTGCGTTTACCGATCTTTTCAGGAAATTCAGCAGGATTTACGCGTGCGGCAAAAGAGCCAGGCAGGTATTGCCTAACCAGGCTTAATTTATATAAAGTGAGGCTATATGTATGAAATGGGAAGAAATGACGGATGAAGAACTGCTCGCAGTAGAAGCGGAGTATTGTTCCTTTGGCGATACGGTTCACTATATTGATCCGGCCAAAATTTTCGATCACTGTGAAGGCTCCTGGCTGTTTGACAGACAGGACAAACCCTATCTGGATATGCAAATGTGGTATTCGGCAGTAAACTTTGGCTATAAGAATGAAGAAATTGGTGCAAAGCATCAGGCGCAGTTGGAAAAATTGCCGCAGTTAGCCTGCCAGTATCTCCATAAAGAAAAGATTATGCTTTCTTATGAATTATCGAAAGCGACGCAAGATCGTTTCGGCTCCAAGGGCCGCGTTCATTTCAACGTAGGCGGCGCTCAGGCTGTAGAAGATAGCTTAAAGCTGGTACGCAATTATAAGCATGGCAAGTCCTTGATGTTTGCGTTTATGGGCGGTTATCATGGCCGGACTCTGGCTGTATCGGAGATTACGAGCAGCTACCGCTATCGTCGTCGCTATGGCCATTTTGGTAACAGAGCGAACTTCATCCCCTATCCTTACTGCTATCGTTGTTTCTACGGCAAACAGGCTGGAAGCTGCGGGTATGAATGTATTCAACAGGTTGAAAAACTCTTTGAAACAGAATATTATGGTGTTTTAGATCCGAAAGTCAATGAAGCGGAATATGCTGCATTCTATATTGAACCAGTACAAGCTACAGGCGGCTATATTATTCCGCCGCGCGATTATTTTAATAAACTACAGAAAATCTTGAAGAAACATAACATTCTTCTTGTTTGTGATGAAATTCAAATGGGCTTCTATCGTACAGGAAAACTCTGGTCGACAGAGCACTTTAATGTTGATCCTGATGTCATTGTTTTCGGGAAAGCACTTACTAATGGCTTAAATCCGATTTCCGGTATGTGGGCCAAAGAAGAACTGATTTCACCACAGCTTTTCCCGCCTGGATCGACGCATTCTACTTTTGCCAGCAATCCACTGGGAACGGCGGCAGGTTTAGCTACGCTTCAATTCTGCAAAGATCAGGATATGGAAAAACAAGTGGCCGAAAAAGGCGCTTATCTCTTAAAAGAACTGAAGAAAATGAAAGAGCGTCATAGTGTTATTGGCGATGTCGACGGTCTGGGACTGGCATTGCGCATTGAAATGACTACATCTGACGGCTTTACGCCTGACAAGGCTTTGGCAGATCGCATTGTCGACGAAGCAATGAAAGGCGATATTGAAGTAGACGGCAAGCAGTATGGTCTTGTTCTTGACGTGGGCGGCCATTATAAGAATGTATTCACGCTGGCGCCGTCGCTTACGATTACCTTTGAAGAAATTGATCTCTTTATTAAACTCTTTGAAGCCATTTTGCACCGTTTGCATTTATAATTTGTGCTCTTTTTGGCTGAGGCACAGGATACCGTTAGCGACCTTCGGAGCTAACGGTTTTCTTGATATTTAAGGACAGGGAAAAACGGAATTTATCAATAGGGTGGAAGAAGTAACATGAGCAAATATGAAATTGAATTAACTGGCGGCGATCAAGCGGTATTGCTGCTTCACGGGCTTACGGGTAACCCGTTTGAAATGAAATTTTTGGCAGACAAACTCCACAAGAAGGGATTTTCTGTTTATGCGCCTTGTTTGCCTGGTCATAATGAAACGATTGAAGTGTTAAAACAGACTCCCTGGCAAGAGTGGTACCGAGGTGCGAGAGAAGCCTATTTGCATTTGAAAGAAACGCACGAACAGGTCGGCGTTGCCGGCCTTTGTATGGGAGCTGTGCTAGCTTTGGAGCTTGCGGCGGAATTTCCCGAAATTCCAGCAGTTTCGTTGATGTCGACTACGCTTTTTTATGATGGCTGGACGATACCTTGGTATTCCTTTCTAATTCCTTTAGTCTATTGTACGCCTTTAAAATATTTTTATTCTTTTACAGAGCGGCCGCCTTACGGTATAAAAAATGATCGACTGCGGAGTATTGTACTGAAAAATGCTTCAGAAATGGTTTATGATCGCGTACCTGGTTTGGCAATGGACCAAAATTTTCGACTTATTAACCACGTGAAAAGCCATTTGCAAGCTGTTACCGCCCCGATATTACTGCTCCATGCTCGTGAAGATGATACGGCTAGTCTAAAGAATGCCGAGTATGTCGAGCAGCATGTTGGATCTACATCAATTCGCAAAGTGATTTTAGAAGAGTCCTATCATATGATTACAGTTGATACGGACCGCCATTTAGTGGCAAAAGAAAATATAGAGTTTTTTACAACCTATCTGCGGCAGAATTGCTAAGCAGAAAAGGAGGAATTACGATGGATATGCCTGTGATGATGGTAGAAGTTGCTCAGCCGGCTAAGGCTTGGGATATGAGTACTAAATTTTCCGATATTGCAAAGATGATGGGGAAACTCAGAGAAGTTTGGGATCATCAGACTTTGGACGGCTTGGAAACAGGGAAAATCGTCGTAGCCGATGAATGGAGCAATGAGATTTTACGTAAGGCGATTGCTGACTCGCCTAAAATAAAAGAATTCCAAATGACTTCGCTTGGCGATAATAAAATGAAACTCCACCTTGTCAGTGAAGAGTCTGGCACAGTAGAGTTAGTTTGCAAAATTCATCAATTGGAACATGATAAAGACCATTCAATCCTCAAGATAGAGGTACTTTCCAAGAGCATGCCTGATCGGCCGATCCTTTCCTTCATGGCATCTTTCATGAGTATGGCTATGGTCGCAAAGCTAGCTGGTGTAAGCGCGGTCAACCCTGATATGAATATTACCTTTCGCGGGAATGATATAACGGTGGATTTCCATCAGGCTATTTTACATTCTCCTTTAGCTGATATCGAAGTGATGGGCTATCGACTGCTTGATTATTTAGTGATCTCCGGAGTGAAAAATCAGGCAGGTGCGATGGAATTACAAACGAATTTGACAGTGCCCCATCAAGTCATTGAAGTACTGAAAAATGTACTATAAGGCGCTTGACAAAGCATGGGAAGATCTCTATAGTACAAAGAGAGTTGCCCTTAATGGGGAGTAATTTGAGTCTGTAAATATGTAGGAGGCTGTACATGTCGTCCCTAGTAGAAGAAACGAATAAACGGCGAACCTTCGCCATCATTTCCCATCCAGATGCCGGGAAAACAACTTTGACGGAAAAGCTGCTACTCTATGGTGGTGCAATTCGCTTAGCTGGTTCTGTAAAGGCCCGTAAAGCGCAGAAGCATGCTGTATCGGACTGGATGGAAATAGAGAAACAAAGAGGTATCTCGGTTACATCGAGTGTATTGCAATTTGACTATCAAGGCTACCGTATTAATATTTTGGATACACCGGGCCATCAGGATTTCAGTGAAGATACGTATCGCACGCTGATGGCTGCTGATAGCGCTGTCATGCTTATTGATGTGGCCAAAGGCGTGGAAGAACAAACGAAAAAACTGTTTTATGTTTGTAAGCAGCGGGGCATTCCCGTCTTTACTTTTGTCAATAAATTGGATCGCTTTGGGAAAAACCCCTTTGACCTTATGGAAGAACTAGAACAGGTGCTAGGAATTCGCGCGTATCCCATGAACTGGCCTATCGGTGTGGACGGAAGTTATCTTGGCGTCTATAACCGTAAGCTCGCCCAGGTTGAATTGTTTGAGAAGGATGGCAGTCACGGTTCGGCTGTGTTGCCTTCCAAGCAGGGAAGTGTTGATGATCCTGCTTTTCAGGAGCTGTTAGGTCAGGAAGTTCATCAGTCGCTCATTGATGATATTGAACTACTAGATATGGCTGGCGACGCTTTTGATTTTGAAAAAGTACGCAATGGCGAGCTGACACCCATGTTTTTCGGGAGTGCTATGAGTAATTTTGGCGTGAGACCTTTTTTGGAGGCCTTTTTGGATTTAGCGCCAGCGCCAGCGCCTCGTCTTACAGAGGAAGGTCCAGTAGATCCAGTAGATCCCGCTTTCTCTGCCTTTATTTTTAAAATTCAGGCGAACATGAATCCGGCCCATCGCGATCGCCTTGCCTTTATGCGGATTTGTTCCGGCAAATTTACGAAAGGGATGAGCGTGTACCATGGTCGTAGCGGCAAAGCGATCAAACTTTCACAGCCACAACAGTTTTTAGCGCAGGAGCGGACTTTAATTGACGAAGCCTATCCTGGTGATATTGTGGGCCTGTTTGATCCTGGCGTTTTTGGGATCGGTGATACGATTTGTGATGAGGGAAAACGAATTGAGTTTAAAGATTTCCCCGTATTCCCGCCAGAACAGTTTGCCAGAGTACAACCGAAAGACACGATGCGTCGGAAACAGTTTATAAAAGGGATGACCGAACTGACCCAAGAGGGGGCCGTACAGGTCTTCCGCCAACATGATAGCGCGGTCGAATCCTTTATTGTCGGTGTTGTTGGTACGCTTCAGTTTGAAGTGCTTGAATATCGGCTAAAGAATGAATATGGCGTGGATATTCTCATGAATCGTCTACCCTTTGGCGTGGCCCGCTGGCTTTATAGTCAGTCAGGTGACCTTGTCGATATGAAAAAAGTAAAAAGCATGGAAAGCGGCATGCTTGTTTTTGATATTAAAGAGCGGCCTGTAGCTCTTGTGAACAATGAATGGTCCTTAAATTGGGTTATTGAACGGAATCCCGAACTGAAGTTCTTGACAGTTCCTTCTGATGCCCAACAGATTTAAGCAGCAGAGAAAATAAATAAAAGCTATCTGCCATTTTGACGTAGGTCTTAATGACAGATAGCTTCTTTTTGTTACCACGGCCGATACCGATTCGGCTGTGGCGATCTTATTTAAATAGTCTTAACCGTGACGATAGCTAATGCCAAAGGTTCCGTTGGGGTAAACCCATTTGACAATGCCCTTGTTGCCTTGATTGAAGCAGACAACGCGGCAAGTGCCGCATTCTAAGCAACCTGCATAATCAAAGGTAACATCGCTCTTTTCGTCTTGCTGACGATAAAGCACAGCGGGACAAGCTACCAAGCAGGGCTTGGTTTTGCATTTGGCGCAAATTTCTTTGTCGATGACAATGTGAGCATTTTCTTCGTCCACATTAAACTTGTTGTAGCCAAGTAATTCTTCTACAGCTTGTTTTTTTACAGTCATAAGGCTTTAAACCCCTTCCAGCCGTCGGACAGGATTGCGCCGATACCGACGTTTTTCTTCACAATATCCAGCATTGCTTTTGGCATTTTTGCCGGGACGCTGCCATCGACGGCGAATAAGAAGTGCATCATTTCATTCGCCATAAGCGGATATTCCGTAAAGAGACGCGGTAATTCCATCATGACAGGATATCCTGCATAGACTTTCATTGTTGGCAATACGGCTTCATTTAGCTTTGCCGTGTAGGCGGGGCCGATTTCACTGGGCGATTTCGCGCCTAAAATGGCTTCTGCCGCAGCTACGCCGCTGGCAATTGCCAGATCCATGCCGCGAATCGTACTTCCCATGTTAATACATAGGCCAGCTGCGTCGCCGATTAGGACAAGGCCTTCACGATACAACTGTTTCGGGAGACCGTGATAACCAGCTTCGCCGACAAGATGGGCGCCGTATTCTGTCGTTGTACCGCCAGCGATCAGCGGGTAAACGGCAGGATGCATTTTGAAATCCTGCATGACTTCGTGGAGCCGTTTATTATGTTTGCCTAAGTCCTTAGGACTGACCACAAGACCTAGTGATATACTTGATTTATTGGTGTATAAGAAGCCGCCGCCGCCCATGCCCTCAGACACGCCAAGAAATAGTCGGGCAGCGCCTTCACCGGCTTGTAAGCCAAAGCGGTCCGTAATGGTTTCTTCCGGCAATTCAATGACTTCTTTTACGCCTACAGCTACTTCGTGATCGTTTAAATCCGAACGCAGTCCGGCCTGTTGGGCGAGAAAACTGTTTACACCGTCAGCAGCAATGACAATGTCGCTGAACATTTCTTCATCGCCCATTTTTACGCCGACAATTTTTCCATCCCGTTCGATCAGTTCTTCTACTAAAATGCCTGGCGCAATCATTGCGCCAGCTTCTTCGGCTTTTTCTGCCAGCCAAGGATCAAAAACAGCGTGTAAAATGGAATAAGACTGTGGCACGCCTTCGGTAAAACCGTAGTCGGTATAATCAATTGTCATGGCGCCTTTGGCATGGGTCATGGCAATTTGTTCTTTTACAATGGGCCGTTCCAGTGGTGCTTCGGCCATAAGCTCTTCACCAAGCAAGTTGAGCAGCGAATAGGTATAAATTCGTCCGCCTGTCAAATTCTTATCGCCACAGGAGGACCCCCGTTCGATGACAACGACTTCTTTGCCTTCGGTAGCTAGTTTATAGGCGCAGGCTAACCCTGCTACGCCGCCGCCGACAATAATCGCGTCAACTTTTTCTTCTTCGCTCACAAACTTCGCCCCCTATCGAATCTTATTTTGCTTGTTTGATGGCTGCAGTCAGAGCCGGGACGATTTCAGCATAATTTCCGACAATACCATAGTCGGCTGCAGCAAAAATTGGCGCATTTTCGTCAGTGTTGATGGCGACAACTACTTTTGAGTCGCGAATGCCTGACACATGCTGAATCTGACCGGATGTGCCTACGCCGATATAGAGACTGCCTTTAAAGATTTTACCGGAAATGCCAATATAGCGGTCGATAGGGAACCACTTGGCATCTTCGGCAATCGGCCGCGTGCAGCCGACTTCAGCGCCAATGGCGTCAGCCAGCGCTTGAATCATAGCAAGGTCTTCCTGGTTGCCTACACCGCGGCCTACGCCGACGGCTTTTTCTGCTTTGGAGATGTCAACTCCTTGGCGTTCTATTTTAGCTGTTGCACCTACAGTAACTTTGGGATCGACTGTTACTTCTTTAACGATCACTTCACCGCTGCTAGCTGCTTCAGCACTAATGTCGTAGGAACGTGGCGGGATGGTTACGAAAGCTGGATAGGAAAGCGCTTCCGTAGAAACGGCCAAACCACCGTAAATAATTCTTTCAATGACGACTTCATCGCCTTCTAAGGACACTTTCGTCGCGTCCGTAGCAAGACCGGCGTCAAGACGGGCCGCTGCTTTTGCAGCTGTATATTTTCCAGACACAGTTCCGCCGATGAGCACAATCGATGCGCCTTCTGCGGCAAGTGTGTCGGCTAGGGCTTGTTCATAAGCTTCCGCCCAAGTAGAATTGCCTTTTAAGACAATCGCTTTCTGCACGCCCAGTGCAGTCAGTTCTTTTGCCGTATCTTCACACAAGGTGACAGCCCCAATCGGCTGATTGTTCGTTTTAGCCAGTTCTTTGGCTAGGGTTACCATTTCTTTTGCCAAAACGGCATCTTCACTATATACCCAAATTCCTGCCATGTTATCATACAACCCCTTTCAATTCTAGCGTCTTATAGTACGCCTTCTTTAGTTAAGTTCGCAACGACTTGAGAAGCCAGTTCTTCCGGCGAGCCGTCTTTAAAGAGCATATTCTTACGAGACATGACATAACCTGTGATACTTCTAACTTTGCTTTTTGCGGTCAGTTTTGTTTCAGGCAATCCTAAATCGGCAACTTTAATTTCTGTCTGAGGTTTTTTCGAGGCTCCCATGAGTTGTTTAACGGTGGGGAAGCGCGGCTGAGCAATTTCCGGCAAAACGCTGTAAACGGCTGGGCCTTCCACGATGATTGTTTCCGTCGAATCGCCAACACGGCGCGTTGCTGTGACTTTAGTGCCTTCTACTTCAAATTTTACAACGGAAGTAATAGCCGGAACGTCAAGTAGTGCAGCAAGACGAGCGGGAAGCTGCTGATTGCAGACATCAGCGGAACCATCGGCGCACAAAATCATGTCATACTCGCCAGCTTGTTTTACTGCTTCCGCTAAGACGTTTGCTGTCACATAACCGTCAGCTTGTTCAGCGTTGGCATCGCTTACCCAGATGGCTTTTTCCGGTCCGCGCGATAAGGCATCTTTTAGTGATTGTTTTAAATCTGTTCCGCCATAGGAAATGATGGTTGAGCTGCCGCCGTGGGCTTCAAAAAGCTGGGTAGCTACCTCAATGGCATTTTTGTCATAATCGCTGATTTTCTTTTTCGCCCGGCTCGTGTCCAGGGCCAGTGTAGTCGGGTTGACCTTGATATCCTGTTCATCAAGCACCCATTTGTAGCAGGTAATGATCTTTGGCATAAATCATACTCCCTTCCTAGTGGTCATTTTTTATTTATTTTATATTGCTTCAAGCAATATAAAAGCAAGTAAAAAGAAAGCTCAGAGAAGTAGCGACATTTGGCTTGCAAAAATTCTCCTACAAAATATAAAGTTCAGAAAAAATAGTCAAAATCCTCTTTTTATTAGAAAAAAATCCTTATATTTTCTTAGATTTTTTCAAAGTTCAGAAAATCTTTCTACTTGACACCAAGACTTTGTAAGGACAGGGGGATTTTGGGAAAATAGCACGAAGAAATTCCTATAAGGGAGCGGTGAGATATGATTGATTTGCATTGTGATACAGTATGGAAGCTTATGGCTGATAAAGAAGCTTCGCTGCGAGAGAATTCTTATGCCGTTGATGTAAAAAAACTGCGGGAAGCTGGGACCTATGGTCAATTTTTTGCTTTATTTATGGATAAACAAGAGCATCCTGACTGTTTTGCCCGTTGTCAATCTATGCTAGAGCGGTTTCAAAACGAAGTGGCGGCTATACCAGACGAACTTAGGCTCGTAAGGAACGGGACAGAACTCAGGGAATGTCGGCAGGCCGGGAAGATCGGCGCTTTTTTGACGATTGAAGAAGGCGCCGCGTTAGCGGGATACATGGAAAATCTTTATTATTTTTATTCGCAGGGAATTCGTCTTTTGACTTTGACTTGGAATTATCCCAACGAAATTGGCTGGCCCCATCTTTATCATGAGGGTCAGAGACTTGGTTTAACAGAATTTGGTCGTGATGTGGTTGGTGAAATGGAGCGACTCGGCATGCTTGTGGATGTGTCGCATTTGTCAGATCAGGGTTTTTATGATGTCGCTGAAACGCTAAACGGGCCTTTTGTCGCGTCTCATTCGAACTGCAGGGCCTTGACGAATCATAGCAGGAATCTTACTGATCCGATGATTCGTCGTTTAGCGGAAAATGGCGGTGTCATGGGACTGAATTTTTCCAACCACTTTCTAGGGAATTCAGCGACAAGCCTTGTGACTGATATGGTGCATCATATCAAGCATATGAAACAAGTTGGCGGCATTGATGTGATTGCGTTAGGAACTGACTTTGATGGGATTGACTGTTCCGTGGAAATTGCTCACAGCGGCCAAATGGGGAAATTATGGCACGCCTTAGAACAAGCTGGGTTCAAGGAAAGGGAGATTGAAAAAATTGCTTGGGAAAATGTCTGGCGTGTCATTGACTCTGTCTTACAATAGTAAGCTGGTATCTGCCAGCATTTAACTTTCAGTTCTGCTTGCATTTCTTATGGTTTATCATTAGAATGATTCATGAGATTTGAATTTTTAGTTCATAGGTCTGTGTTTTGTCATTCGTAAACCATATAAGGAGAGTAAAAGCACAATGGAAATCAAGGGGATTAAGAAGTTAAAATTGTATGGGTTTAATAATTTGACAAAGACGCTTAGCTTCAACATGTATGATATTTGCTACGCTAAAACACCGGAGCATCAGCAGGCCTATATCGCCTATATTGATCAGGAGTATCGGGCGGAACGTTTAACGAGTATTCTTACCGAAGTAGCCAATATTATTGGTGCTACAATTCTAAATATTGCTAAGCAAGATTATGATCCTCAGGGAGCCAGCGTAACGATGCTGATTGCCGAAGATAAGACGGAAGAAAAAGGGCCCAATGGGGAAGAATTTAGCGGTGATAGTGTCGTGGCGCACTTGGATAAGAGCCATATTACGGTCCATACCTATCCTGAAAGTCATCCCGACCAAGGGATCAGTACATTTCGCGCGGATATTGATGTATCGACTTGCGGTCAGATTTCGCCGCTGAAGGCTTTAAATTATTTGATTAACAGCTTTTGTTCTGATATTTGTATTGTCGATTATCGCGTCAGAGGTTTTACTCGTGATGTGAATGGCAAGAAGTTTTATATTGATCATAAGATCAATTCGATTCAAAACTATATTTCCCGCGATTTAAAATCTCAGTATCAAATGATTGATACAAATGTATATCAAGATAATATTTTTCATACTAAGATGATTTTAAAAGAATTCGATATGGATAACTATCTCTTTGGCACCGGGAAAAAAGATTTGTTGCCAGGGGAAAAGAAAAAAATTAAGCAGCGTATTAAAAAGGAAATGCTTGAAATTTTTTCAGGACGCAATATTCCTAAAGTCTAAAAATTTGTAATAGGTAAAACAGCCTTTCTGAATTTCTTAAGGAAGGCTTTTTTTATTATGGGCAAAGGTTGAGACCTATAGCCTAGATTCTTATGGCCTTTAACGCTTGACTTTTTTTGTCATAAAACCTTACAATCAAACTGGAATCTTTTTATTGTTAATTTTATTAAAAGATTTTTGTCGAATAACAGGATTATGGCTCTTTACAGGGAATAGTTTATGTACTTGGAAAAACGCGAGTCAGCGCGGCTGATAGTGGGACTGGAGGAAGAAACTTTGGAAATATCGACAGTAATAGGTATGGTTGGCGGAATTCTAGCCGTAGGCGTCGGCATGGTTTTAAAAGGCGCCAGCGCCAGCGCGCTGATTAATCCAGCCGCTTTTTTGATTATTTTTGCCGGAACGGCCGCAGCTCTTTGTAATGCATTCACGATGGACAAACTAAAAGATTTTCCGAAACTCATGAAACTGCTGTTTCAAAAGCAGGAACTTATGGAAAAATCGCAGCTTTTGCCCATGTTTGTAGAATTATCGCAGATTGCTCGCCGCGAAGGTATTCTGGCTCTGGAAAGCCGGATTGATGAAATTAAAGACCCCTTTATGAGCAATGCAATCCGCATGGTTGTTGATGGTATGGATTCAGAGCTGATTCAGGATGTTTTAGAAGCTGAAATTCATACGATGCAGGAACGTCATCGGTCAGGCGCTCTGATTTTTTCGCAGGCAGGTATGTATGCGCCGACACTAGGCGTACTTGGCGCCGTTATTGGTCTGATTGCCGCTTTAGGTAACTTAAGCGATATTGAAAAACTCGGTCACTCTATTGCCGCTGCTTTCGTAGCAACTTTGCTTGGTATTTTTACCGGTTATGTTATGTGGCATCCCTTTGCGAATAAGCTGAAAATGATCTCCGGTGAAGAAGCGGAGATGCGCCGCATGGTTATGGAAGGTGTACTGTCCTTGCAGGCTGGTGATTCACCGATCGCCCTGCAGGCAAAACTTATGGTCTTTATTCCCCAGGCGGAGCGGGCCGCTTTGCTTGAGAAAAAATCGGAAGGGTAATTCATTATGGCAAAGAAAAAGCCGGCCGAGCATCATGAAGAACATGCTGATGAAACATGGCTGATTCCTTATTCTGATTTGCTCACGTTGCTCTTGGCCTTGTTTATTGTACTATTTGCAACAGCGCAAGTAGATTCTAAAAAGTTTGAAGTTCTGGCACAGTCTTTTAATGCTGCCTTCAATGGCGGACCTTCGGTGATGAATCAGATGTCTATTGCGGGCGATGTCAATCCCAATACGCCGACCGAGGATCCTGGGCAGGAAAAGTTGAAAGAACAAGTGAAAGAAGCTGTACAGCTTAATGAAGTCAAGAAAAAAGTGGACGCTTATATTGCACAGAACAATTTAGGCGGACAGCTCCAGACGGTATTGACGGAAGAGGGGCTTATGATTCGCATTCAGGATACGGCTCTATTTGCTTCCGGCCGGGCTGAGCTTCGTCCGGATTCGCAGCGCTGGGGCGGGGAAATTGCGAAGCTCTTGGCGACATTGCCGCAGCATGTTATAATTTCTGGTCATACTGATAATTTGCCGATTAATACGGCTGAATTTCCCTCGAACTGGGATCTCAGTTCGAAGCGGGCGCTTAATTTTATGAAATTTCTTCTTGCTCAGGATGTAAAACTTGATCCGGCGCGCTTTAGTGCGATTGGTTATGGTGAATATCGTCCGATATTGGGCAATGATACAGAAGACGGACGGGCGAAAAACCGTCGTGTAGAAGTTCTGATTATGAAACGGTATCGTTAATAAAAAAGCCGCACCTTGCATTTTGCTGGGCGGCTTTTTTGTTATTCTTGTCAAAAATTCCTGTGGTAATTTTTTCAGTTGGTAATGGCGGTAGCCATACTAGAAGGTTGCAAGAGCAGTTCGCAAAAGGTGTGAGCTGCGGCGGACAGTGGAATTCGACTGTGCGTAAGCAGGCCAATCTGTCGCGGGGGCAATGCTTGGGTGAGGGCAATTTCCCTCAGCTTGTTTTCGGCTAGATCTTTTGTAATAAACTCTCGTACAGCAAAGGTAAGCCCTAAGCCAGCTCGGGCAAAATCGAGGCAGAGGTCAAGACTGCCTAATTCAATTTCGGGTGCAAGGTTGATGTTTTGTGCTGCTAAAAAGTCTGACACGTAACGTCTTGTAGTAGAATTTTTTTCTAGCAAAATAAAGGGGAATTCTACTAAATCCTTTAGTAGTACAGCTGCTGAGGGCAGCGCTGGGTACTGCGGCGAGGCTACAATGACATCGTGGATTGTTACAAGCGGGGAATTTTGCAGGAGGGGGTCAGACGGTTGGCTGGCCATATTTACAATACTAAGATCGACATCGCCAGCTTTAAGCAGGTCCAGGCAAATCGGGGAGGGACGATTAATCAAAGTTATTTTTATTGGGGGATATTTTTTTTTGAAATGAGCTAAAAAAGGTAATAGATAGTAACGACAGATCGTATCGCTGGCGCCAAGCCGGATTTCGCCCAGCGATAAATCTTGCAGATTGTCCAAGGCCCGTTCGCCTAGTTCGAGAAGTTGGCAAGCTTCTTTGACGTGGTGAAATAGAACCCCGCCAGCCTGAGTGAGGCGCACTTGTTTTGTTGTACGAGAAAATAATGGTGTTCGTAATTCTTTTTCCAACTGGCGAATTGATTGACTTACAGCGGATTGGGAAATGAATAAAGCTTCAGCTGCTTTCGAGAAGCTTAGTGTTTTCGCTACATGAAAAAAAACCTTGTATTGTTCAAAGTTAATCGATTTATTGTTCATAGGGCAGCCTCCTCGTAGTTTATTGCAAAGTTACTCATTAGCAGGACTAATCAAATATATAAAAACGATTCATTTTATTTATTAATACTACTATGCTACAATAGCCTTGTAAAGGAAGAATAGAAGAAGATCTTTATTGGATTTTTACCGATAAAATATAAAAGGAATGATGAGAATGACAGGTATGGTTAGACGGTTATATGTAGAAAAGCGTCCTGAATTTGCTGTAGAAGCACAGGCTCTTAAGCAGGATCTGGTTGAAAATCTTGGTATTCGCTCTTTAGAAGATCTGCGGATTCTCCATCGTTATGATGTAGCTGGTTTAACAGAGGCGGAATTCTCTCAGGCGGCAGAGCTTGTCTTTTCGGAACCGCCAGTTGATGTAGTTTATGATGAAGCTTGGCTTTATCCCTCTGATGCCAAGGTCTTCGCAATGGAGTATCTGCCGGGACAGTATGATCAAAGGGCCGATTCCGCGGAGCAGTGCGTACAGCTTATTACGCAAAAAGATCGTCCTAAAGTGGTTACAGCCAAAGTGATTCTTTTATATGGCGCGTTGTCGGCAGAAGAAGTAAGCCGCATACAAAGTTATTGTATTAATCCGGTGGAAAGCCGCTTGGCATCGCTGGAAAAACCAGAGTCTTTGGAACAAAGCAGCGAGGTTCCTGCCGATGTAGCCGTACTGACGGGATTTTGTAATTTTTCCTCGGAACAACTGCAGAACTGTCTCGCAAGCCTTGGTTTGGCTATGAGCGCTGCCGATCTCGCTTTCTGTCAGACTTATTTTAAAGAAGAAGAGCACCGTGATCCTACTTTGACCGAGATTAAGGTGCTTGATACCTATTGGTCTGATCATTGCCGTCATACGACTTTTCAGACGGAAATTGAAGCAGCTGAATTTGCGAATCATTCCCTTACTGCGCCGATTCAACAGGCTTATGAACGCTATCAAGCTGGTCGACGCCAAGTATACGGCGAGAAGCTGCGCCCTGTCTGCCTCATGGATATTGCCTTGATGGCGATGAAAGAATTAAAGCAAGCGGGAGATCTAAAGGGACTTGACGAGTCTGAGGAGATTAACGCTTGCAGTATTGTTGTGCCTGTCACGATTGATGGTAAAGATGAAGAATGGTTGGTTATGTTTAAAAATGAAACGCATAACCACCCGACCGAAATTGAACCTTTCGGCGGTGCGGCGACTTGTCTTGGCGGCGCCATTCGCGATCCACTGTCTGGTCGTTCCTATGTGTACCAGGCAATGCGAGTAACTGGCAGCGGTGATCCTCGTACGCCCGTAGAAAAAACGCTGAAAGGGAAACTGCCGCAACGCAAAATTACCCTAGGCGCTGCTTCTGGTTATAGCTCCTATGGCAATCAAATCGGTCTTGCTACCGGACAGGTCACGGAAGTGTATGATGCTGGCTATGTGGCAAAACGGATGGAAGTAGGGGCTGTTATTGCGGCGGCTCCGCGGGAGAATGTCGTAAGAGAGCAGCCTGCTACGGGCGATTGCGTTCTGTTAATTGGCGGCCGGACTGGTCGTGATGGCTGCGGCGGTGCGACTGGTTCCTCGAAAGCCCATACCGATGATTCCTTGGCAAATTGCGGTGCTGAGGTGCAAAAAGGAAATGCTCCGACCGAACGGGCCATTCAGCGGCTCTTCCGCCGCAGTGAAGTGAGTCGTCTTATTAAGCGTTGCAATGATTTTGGCGCTGGCGGCGTCTCTGTTGCCGTCGGTGAATTGACGGATAGTCTTGATATTGATCTTGATCGGGTTTTGAAAAAATATGATGGCCTTGATGGTACAGAGCTGGCTATTTCTGAATCGCAGGAGCGCATGGCTGTTGTGGTAGCGCCTGAAGCGGTGGAAACTTTTATTGCCTATGGCAAAGAAGAGAATCTGGAAGTAACGCCTGTAGCCGTGGTTACGACGACAGGACGACTCGTGATGAAATGGCGCGGTCAAACTATCGTGAACTTGCAGCGGAGCTTTTTAGATACAAATGGCGTGAGACAAAAGACAACTGTAAAGGTGGCAGCGCCCTTAGAAAAAAATCCGTTTAGTGAAATAGCAGATCCTGTTTTGGCGGCTTTGCCTGACCTGAAAGTTGCTTGGCTTACGGCACTTTCGGATCTGAATGTATGCAGCCAAAAGGGGCTTGCCGAACGGTTTGACTCGACGATTGGCCGCGGTACTGTGTTGATGCCTTTTGGCGGGAAGAATCAACTTACGCCCACGGAGGGGATGGTAGCAAAATTGCCCGTACGTCATGGTGAAACCGATGATGCTACAGCGATGACTTTTGCGTATTATCCGAAGCTGGCTACTTGGAGCCCGTTCCATGGCGCTTTGTATGCTGTCGTTGCTTCTGTTGCTAAGATTGTCGCTTTGGGCGGTGATGCAAAAAAAGTCTATTTGACACTGCAGGAGTATTTTGAAAAACTGGGCGTTGATGCGGAAAAATGGGGCAAACCCTTTAGTGCACTCCTTGGCGCTTATACGGCGCAACAGGAGCTAGGTGTTGCTGCCATTGGCGGGAAAGATAGTATGTCAGGAACTTTTGAAGACTTGACGGTACCGCCGACGCTCGTTTCTTTTGCCGTGGCTGCTGTGAAAGCCTCGCAGGCTGTGTCGGCTGAGCTCAAGGGTGCTGGACACCAAATCATCTATTTGCCTGTACCGAAGGATGCTGCGTTCATGCCAGATTTTACAGCGTTAAAAGAATTGTATGGTACGATTCATACGATGGCTAAACAAGGCCAAGTTCTAGCAGCTATGACTGTTCGTGAGGGCGGTCTGGCAGCGGCGCTTAGCAAAATGGCTTTTGGCAATCAGATCGGCTTAGCGCTTACTGCGGCGAAAGAACCGCAAGCATGGTTTCAACCTGACTATGGCGCATTCGTATTAGAAGTTATTGATACAGTCGATCCTGCTGCGATTTTTGCTGCTGGCTCTTATGAAGTTTTAGGACAGACAACAGACGATGCTACCATTTGTATTGGCGAAACAAAAATTGCTTTGCATGAAGCATTAACAGCCTGGGAGCAGCCCTTAGCTAAAGTATTTCCCGCGGTAGTTCCTTCTGGTCTTTCTCCTGAAATTCCGGCGATTTCTTTTGCGGCACTCGAAGCAAAGTCTAGACATTCTAAGCTCAAACTGGCAAAGCCGCAAGTTTTGATTCCTTTATTTCCTGGCACGAATTGCGAAGTCGATTCAGCGCAAGCCTTTGAGCGAGCTGGCGCCAATACAGAAATTGCTGTAATTCGCAATTTACAGCCCCAGGACTTACAGGAATCGCTTGACGAGCTGGTGAAAAAAATGGCGCAAAGTCAAATTATTATGTTCCCAGGCGGCTTTAGTGCTGGTGATGAGCCTGACGGATCAGGCAAATTCATTGCAACTCTGTTTAGAAGTCCGAAAGTTGCCGAAGCAGTTGACGCTTTTCTGGCAAAAGACGGATTGATTCTGGGAATTTGCAATGGTTTCCAGGCCTTGATTAAACTGGGACTTTTGCCTTATGGCAAGATTCAAGCTAGCACGGCGCAGGCGCCGACGCTTACGTATAATCGCATCGGACGTCATATGTCCTCTTATGTACAGACGAAAATTACGTCGAAATTGTCGCCCTGGTTCGCGCTCACTGAGCTGGGAGAAGAGCACACTATCGCCATTTCTCATGGCGAAGGTCGATTCATTGCTTCGTCGGAAGTTTTGCATACTTTAGCTAAGAATGGTCAGATTGCTACCCAGTATGTTGATGCTACTGGTCAGCCCGCGGTCGAGATGCCTTATAATCCCAATGGTTCGCTGTGGGCGATTGAAGGGATTACAAGTCCTGACGGACGCATTCTTGGTAAGATGGGACACTCGGAACGGCGAGGATCGCAAATTGGTAAAAATGTACCTGGCAACAAAGATCAGAAGATTTTTGAGTCCGGTGTGGCTTATTTTTCGTAACAGGCATAGAAAAAATTGTTTTTGTACAGGCTAAGTGTAAACTGTCTTTAAAAAAAATTTGTTTTTCTCAATTTTTTATTGCACTTTTGGTCAGTTGTGTTAAAATCATATCGTGCTTTTTGGCGAGACCTCGGACCGGAAGCCAGAATTTAGAAAGACAGGAGAATGGCCATGCAAAAAGTTTTTTCATTACCCCAAGCAGCAGTGGAGGTACTTGCTGAAAAGTACGGAACACCGCTACTCGTTCTGTCTACGGAGCAAATTGCTTATAATTACCGGATGCTGCAGGCGCATCTGCCGCAGGTCAAGATTCACTATGCCGTGAAAGCCAATCCTGACGAACGGATTATTAGCACTTTAGCTGAGCTCGGATCTTATTTTGATGTTGCTTCCGATGGTGAAATGGCTGCATTAACCCAAATGGGAATTGCGGCGGAACGAATGATTTACGCCAATCCGGTAAAAACGAGCGGCGGCCTGGCTATGGCTGGCAAACAAGGCGTTCATAAGATGACCTTTGACAGCGAAAGCGAAATCTACAAAATGGCGAAAGCGATTCCTGGTGGGACTGTATTGCTTCGTGTACGGATCGATAATCCTGAGGCTTTAGTTGATTTGAATAAAAAGTTTGGTGCTGCCCCGGAAGATGCCCTTAAGCTCTTGTCCATTGCTAAAGCGCAGGGACTGAATGTGGCTGGTCTTTGCTTCCATGTGGGAAGTCAGTCGCCCAATGCTAAGGCTTACATTGCAGCGATGGAGATTTTCCATAACATTTATGCTGAAGCGCAGGCGCGCGGTTTTGATTTAACAATTCTTGATATTGGCGGCGGCTTTCCCATTCCGACCTCCAATGAAACAATAGATATTGAAACGATGTTAGACCAAATTCAGGAGGCTATTGACAAATATTTTCCCAATACAGAAATCTGGGCTGAACCAGGCCGCTTTATTTGCGGCACTGCTGTTAACTTGATTACCCGCGTGATCGGGACGCAGGAACGCAATGAGCAGCAGTGGTATTTCCTTGATGAAGGTCTTTACGGAACTTTTTCAGGAATCATTTTTGATCATTGGGATTATGAACTCAAAAGCTTCAATGAAGGAAAACAGATTGCGGCGACTTTTGCCGGGCCAAGCTGCGACTCGCTTGATGTTCTATTTAGAGACAAGCCAACTGTTGTATTGAATGTAGATGATTTGCTGCTTGTGCCGAACTGCGGTGCCTATACCAGCGCATCGGCAACAATCTTTAATGGTTTTGCCAAGGCAAATTATATCGTTTGGGAAGAAGTCAAGCAGACTGTTGACTGATTATAAAGTAAAAGATGGTACTTCTCTAGTTGAGAGTACCGTCTTTTTTTCTTGTTTCAGTGAGAAAATAATGCTAAGATAAAAGTAAATAAATTTCAATATCGGATTTAATTTAGGAAAAAAATTTCCAAAAGTAGAAAGGTGGTAACAAGTATGTATCAAATTGGCTTGATTGGCTTAGCTGTCATGGGAGAAAATCTTGTGCTGAATATGGCGGGAAAGGGGTTTTCTGTAGCCGTTTATAATCGTACTACTAAGAAGGTCACAGAATTTCTCGGCAAGAAACCAGCTGCACTGCCCATTGGCGGCGCCTACTCCATTACTGAACTTGTCAATATGCTGGAGCGGCCGCGAAAAATTATGCTTATGGTGAAAGCCGGAGCACCGGTTGATGCCATGATTGAAGAACTTGTGCCGCACTTAGAAAAAGGTGATATCATCATTGATGGCGGTAATTCTTTCTTTCAAGATACGCAGCGCCGCTTTGCTGAATTAGAGAAGCGTGGTATTGGTTATATCGGTATGGGCGTGTCAGGCGGCGAAGAAGGGGCGCTGAATGGTCCCAGCTTGATGCCTGGCGGGAAAGCAGCAGACTATGAACAGGTAGCGGCAATATTTACGAAAATCGCCGCTAAAGCCGGCGACAATCCTTGCTGTTCCTTTGTAGGACCTGACGGAGCCGGGCATTATGTAAAAATGGTCCATAATGGCATCGAATATGGTGATATGCAGCTCATTAGCGAAGCTTATTATATTTTAAAACACGTTCTTGGCCTAACCGAAGCAGAGATGCATGAGGTTTTTGCGACTTGGAATGAAGGCGTCCTTGATTCCTATTTGATTGAAATAACTCGCGATATTTTAGAACGCGTTGATGAAAAAACGAATCGTCCATTAGTTGAGATGGTTCTCGACAAGGCTGGGCAAAAAGGAACAGGCAAATGGACGTCGCAAAGCGCCCTGGATCTTGGCGTGCCGACCCCGACGATTACCGAAGCTGTTTTTGCTCGTTGCATGTCGGCTTATAAGACAGAACGCGTCGCAGCGAGTCAGATTCTTACGGGTCCGAAAATTGCTTTTACTGGCAATAAAGAAGCCTTTATCAAAGCAGTTCACGATGCGCTCTATGCATCGAAGATTTGTTCTTACGCTCAAGGCTTTGCCCTGTTGAAAGCGGCTAGCGAGGAATATAACTGGAATCTGAATTTTGGTGATTTAGCGCTCTTATGGCGCGGCGGCTGCATTATCCGGGCGGTATTTTTGGAACGAATTAAAGAAGCCTTTGATCGTAATGGGGCCCTTCCTAATTTGTTACTTGATCCGTTCTTCCTTGACGCCATCGGCGGGATTTCGGACAATTGGCGTCTTGTTGTCAAAACTTGCAAGGAACTGGGAGTGCCGACGCCAGCCATCAGCGCCTCGCTTGACTATTTTGACAGCTACCGTCAGGCTGTGCTGCCTGCCAACATGATCCAGGCGCAGCGTGACTACTTTGGCGCTCATACGTATGAACGGACTGATGAAGCAGGAATTTTCCACAGCGATTGGACAAAATAAGTAAGCGATTCGATGAAATAAATAAAAAGACTCTTGCCCATCAATCAGGCAAGAGTCTTTTTGCATTTTTTATTTGTAGTTGGCAGCGCTGTTAGCGCAAGCGGGAAGGGCTTTATCGGCAAGGCCTGATAAGAGATTTTCTGCGGCTAAGAGCGCCATGGCATGGCGCGTTTCTTTAGTAGCGCTGCCGATATGCGGTGAAACAAGAATGTTATCAAGGCTTAACAGTTTGTGGTCGCCGGGCAGTGGCTCAGGGTCTGTTACATCAAGCGCCGCAAAAGCGATTTTCCCGGTTGTTAGCGCGTCATATAAAGCCTCTGAATCGACAATCTTACCTCTGGCGATATTGATTAAATAAGCGGAGGGTTTCATTTTAGCAAAGGTTTCTCGGTTAAAGAGACCTTCACTTTCTTTGGTAAGCGGTAGAAGTAGCAGAACAAAGTCTGCTGATGCTAAGAGCTGATCAAAGGAAACATAATCAGCCTTAAGCGCCGCTTCGTCAGGATGACGATGGCGATTGTGATAAATCACTTTCATTCCTGAGGCTTGGGCGCGGCGGACAACGGCTGAGCCGATTCGTCCCATACCGACGATGCCTAGCGTTTTGCCATAGAGATCAACACCAAGAGCAAAGGATTGTTTTTTCCCCCACGCACCGGATTTGACAAAGTTCCATCCAGCCGGAATACGGCGAGCGGCGCTGAGCAGGAGACCAAAGGCCAGATCGGCTGTTGCTTCGACTAAGACGCCAGGCGTATGACCGACAGGAATTTTATGGGCCGTGCAGGCATCTAAATCAATATTATCGACACCCACGCTGGGTTGGGATATTACTTTTAGATTTGGCGCTTTAGCTAACAACGCTTCATTAACTGTAATTGCTGATGTGGCAAGGAGCGCATCGGCTGTTGTCAGCGATGCCTCAAAAGCAACGCGGTCTTTTCCTGCCGGATCGAGAAACTGTTGAACCTGGCCGTTTTGGGCTAGGGTATCCTGCAGAATTGGCAGTACGTTTCCCGCAATTACTATGTTTGCCGAATTTGTCTGAGCCATAGGAAGACCTCCTAGAATAAATTTCCCGCTTCGTTAAATTCAAAGAATGCCGGTTCAGAGAGTATTTCCAGACCAGCAGCCTTCGCATCGGCGATAAGCGCTTCTGAAATATAAAATTCACCTAGGTGCAGTGTATCTTCAATTCTTACAAGGCGTACCTGCGTCAAGTCACGAGCATTGGAGGTTTTGACAGCGGCTTTTAAGACATCTAGATCATTGGCAAGAACCGTAGGCATATGAGTTGGACCGACGACAGTCGAGGTAAGGCCATTGGCATAGGTAGCAAAAAGATTTGTTTTATCAATGAGTCGTTTTGTCGTAAAATCAGCTGTGCCCATGCCGTTGGCATTGCCTTCCGAGCGGTTCGTTAGATCAAGGACCGCCATTTTGGCAATCTCTGGTCCGCCTGTGGCGTAAGGGCTGGGATAGCGGCCGGTAATATTGGGGTCCATGCCGTCGCCGGAGATGTCCTTGCCGATACGGTCGATAATGAGGGCGTCAATTTGTTTGAACGGCAGGCTGGGCATGTTGGCTTTCGCTTCAATAAGCAGAGCCTTGTCTGTTTCGAGTAGCTTTTCTGGCGGAACAACAACGACTTTAGCCACCTCATCATAGGCGTTTTCCACGGTTCCAACAGCAAATAGAACATTTTTTTTCTCTAGAACAATTTTGGCCATGGCTACAATATGTTCAGCCATATATTTAAAACTATAAGCATGGCAGGATTCAGCCCCTTTTTGTTTGCCAAGACCAATGGTAATCATTTTAACCATGCCGCTTTCCGAATCGCCGCGGAAGGCCGTGTGCGGTTTCACCCGATTGATGACGACGAGGCCGTCCGCTTCGTTGGCATAACGATCAAGATACACAGGTAGGCCATTTTCCAGGCGACCGAGTTCAACAACTTCCATGGAAGAACGAATGGGGCAGCCAGCGCTTTCTTCGGTAACGCCGAGGTTATGCAGTACTTCTAGTTGCCCGGCGGCCGTAGCGCCACCGTGACTTCCCATAGAAGGGACAATAAAAGGAAGCGCTCCCTGCTCTTTTAGAAAGGCTACCGTTTCTTTGACTAGAAGCGGAATTTGAGCAACACCGCGACTGCCTACGGCTACGGCGATTTTCATGCCAGGCTGGATTTTAGCGGCAAAGTTTCCAGCGGTAAACTGATTCTTTAGACTTTGGGGAATCGCTGTTTCTTGCGGACGGTCAAAGGTTTGCCGTACTTTAACCATCTTCGGTAGTGGAATCGGCGACAAAAGATCGGCTAACACTTGATAGCTTTTGTCATCAGTCAGTGCATTTACAAAATTCATGAGAAATCCTCCTTTAATTTGCAAGGAAATGAAGTGGGTATTGCGAAATAAAAATCATAATAGTGGGGCATTTGTGAAAATTATTTTCAAGTTTATTATATACCTGAGAAAGAGGCGAATACAAGGGGGATTGGGGCAGGGATTAAAGTAAGTCGCGGCGAATCACCGAAAGACTGCAGATTTTGAATTTGAGCACAGGGTGAACTGAGATGGCTGAACTTACTATTACTGATTTGGATAAAATTGTAAAAGATACGGTGGATGCGGTAGAAAAAGGGAAAAAACAAATCTATGAGATTTATGAAGCTGCCCGGACCGAAATGGATCATGTTAGACGTGATGCTGAAATTGTCAAAGAAGAAATGATCCAAGTTATTTTTAAAGTTGATGAGCTGGAGCGCAAGGAGCGGCGGGGACGAATTCGTCTTATGGAAGTGAGTCGCAATTTTAGCGTATACAAAGAAGCCGATATAAAAAGTGCCTATGAAGAAGCGAATAGTCTTCAAATTGAACTAGCTGTAGCCAGAGCGCAAGAACAGAATCTGCGGCAAAAACGCGATGATTTAGATATTCGTTTAAAACGGTTGAAAGAAACTGTAGACAAGGCGGAAAGTCTATCGTCTCAGGTTGCTGCTGCACTGGGGTTTCTGGGCAACCAGATGGGCGCCGTGCTAGGCAGTTTGGAAACGATGCAACAGCGTCAGCAATTTGGTGCGAAGATTATTCAGGCTCAGGAAGAGGAACGGCGTCGTGTTGCTCGCGAAATTCATGACGGTCCAGCCCAGGCGATGGCCAATCTGGTATTTCGGGCCGAGGTATGTGAGCGGCTTGCTGATACAGATATCGGACGGTGTAAATATGAGCTAGGTTCGTTGCGGGAACAAGTTCGCTTGTGTTTAAAGGAGACGCGTAAAATTATCTTTGATCTCAGACCCATGACGCTCGATGATCTCGGTCTTGTGCCGACGATCCGTCGTGTTCTTGATGGGGTGAAGGAACGATGCCGTGTTTCCGCCGAGGTTCAGGTAATTGGGGAAGAAAAACGCGTAGACTCCTATGTCGAAGTTGGTCTGTTTCGAATTGTACAAGAAGCGTTGAATAATATTGAAAAGCATGCGGAAGCGACCCATGTAAGAGTTATTTTGGAATTTCGCCCCAGGGCAGTACAGGTCATTGTCGAAGATGACGGCAAGGGCTGCAATCTAGATCATGTGGGAAAAGAAAGCTTTGGGATTATGGGAATGAAAGAGCGGGTTCATTTGCTTAACGGGGATATCGAATTTCGTTCCAATCCAGAACAAGGCTTAAAGATTATTGTGAAGTTGCCATTACTGTAAGTGGTCTGACAAGAGGTGTGGTTATGAAGAAGTTTGACCGACAGGGAGAAACGCCGCTCCTTTCCACGATGCGGCGCTATATAGAGGAAGATGTTATGCCCTTTCATACGCCAGGCCATAAGCAGGGGCGCGGCATGGACAAAGCCTTTACAAATTTGATGGGCAAAAAGTTGCTGCGTTATGACCTGTCGCTCATGAGTGAATGGGATGATCTGGCTGAACCGAAAAGTTGTTTATTGGCGGCTGAAACGTTAGCAGCGGAGCTTTACGGAGCGGATCAGAGCTTTTTTTTAGTAAATGGAACTACCGAAGCCATTCAAGCAATGATTCTGGCAACTGTTGGACCTGGTGATAAACTGATTTTGCAGCGGAACTCCCATCGGTCCTGCCTGAGTGGTCTTGCCTTAAGCGGTGCTAGGCCGGTCTATGTGCAACCTGAAGTTGACGTCGAGCTCGGCTTAGCCATGGCCGTGAGTCCTGAGGCGTTAGAAGCTGTTTTAATGGCCCATCCTGATGCAAAAGGCGTTTTACTAACAAGCCCTACCTATTATGGCGCTGCTGCTGATTTAGCAGCTATCGCCAATCTGGTTCATCGTTATAATATGGCGCTACTCATTGATGAAGCTCATGGTCCGCATTTACAGTTTCATCAGGACCTGCCTCTTGCTGCACTAGCGGCTGGCGCTGATCTTGTAGCGCAAAGCACTCATAAGATTTTAGGCGCTATGACGCAATGTTCCATGTTGCATCGACAGGGCGAGCGGATTGATTCATCCCGCTTGAATTCCATGCTTAAGGTTTTGCACTCTACTAGCCCTAACTATGTTTTACTGGCTTCCTTGGAGGCGGCGCGGTTGCAGATGGCTTGCTCAGGCAGAAAACTTATGACGAAAGCCTTGGCTTTAGCTGATTTTTTTCGTTCACAAGTGAATCAGATACCGGGGCTGTACTCCTTTGGCGCCGAAAAGATCGGTTTGCCGGGGATCTATGAACTGGATCGTACGAAAGTAACAGTGACGGTTTCGGGCCTAGGGATGACTGGCGCAGAAGCGGAAGCCTTTCTGCGGCGTAAAAAGATTCAAGTAGAACTTTATGATGAGCGCAACGTACTTTTTTTGCTTACCTTTGGTGATCGGAAAGCCACGATTCAAAAACTGATTGATGCCTTGGCGGCAATGGCTTTTGACGCCAGAAAACAACAGCGCAGCGAGATCTTGGCTAAAGCGGTTTGTCCACAGTGGCTGCCACGACTGATTTTATCGCCAAGAGAGGCGCTTTTTGCAGCAACAGAAGTGATTCCCTTTAGCGGGGCAGTTGGACGGATCAGCGCGGAAGTTCTTTCCTTTTATCCGCCGGGAATCCCACTTGTCAGTCCGGGTGAGGAAATTACGGCTGAATTTATTGACTACTGTCGCCGCATGCAGCAGGCCGGGCTCAATGTAGCCGGGCCAGAGGATCATTCGCTGCAGACGATTAAAGTGATTAGAGCAGAGAGGAAGCAAGGGGAATGAAAGGAACTTTAATTATTATTGACGGCACTGATGCTAGTGGAAAGGCTACTCAGGCGAAACTGCTATTTGAGCGATTGCAGGCCGAAGGGGAAACAATAAGGAAAGTGGAGTTTCCCGATTATGACAGTCCGTCATCGGCTTTAATAAAGATGTACTTAAAAGGAGATTTTGGCAAAAAAGCCGATGATGTAAGCCCCTATGCTGCTTCCGCTTTTTATGCCGTGGATCGGTTTGCTTCCTGGAAAATGAATTGGGGCGCTTTTTATGAGTCTGGCGGTCTTATTTTAGCCGATCGCTACGTTACCTCAAATATGATCCATCAAGCAGCTAAAATTGATGACGCCATAGAAAAGGACGTCTATCTTGATTGGCTGTGGGATTTAGAGTTTCATAAACTCGCTTTGCCTGTGCCAGACTGCGTGCTCTTTTTAGATATGCCGCCGACTTTTTCCGCGCAGCTTATGGCAGGACGCTCGCTCAAGTCAGGCGAAAGCAAGGATATTCATGAGCAGGATCAGACGTATCTGACTCATTGCTATGAGCATTCACAGACTTTAGCACAAAAGTACGGATGGAAAAAGGTTTCTTGTGTTGAGGGGGATCAGGTAAAATCGATTGATTCGATTCATGCAGAACTTTATGATTTGGTAAAACCTTATTTGAAAAGACAAGGTTTGAAATAATCTTTTGCTATACCAAGCCAGACTGGTATGATAAAATAAATTGATAAATTCTACTTATAAGCTTCTTGTTTCTATCGATACTATATAGTGACAGCCTTTTGAGAAAATCGAGGGATTGAAAGACAGGAGGAAACCCTGTGAAGATTAATAATTTAGGCAAAAGCCAAGTTCCTCTAATAAGTGATCGCGATAATCAAGGAAAAGTGGAAAAATCTCCAGGGCATTTTGCCTCAGAGCTGCTCAATTCACAGGAAACACAGTATCAGGAAAAGCTGAATAAGTTAATGGAGCAGATCCAGGAGCAGGGGACTAACCTGAGTCAGGCTCCGACTTATGGTGAATTGAAAAGCTACCGTGAACTTGTGCGCCAGTTTATCGGCGAAGCCGTAGGGCGCATGTATGCTGTCAGTTCCGATCGCGGTTGGGATCGCCAAGGTCGCCAGAAAATGTTTACAATTATTAAGAAGATTGATAATACACTATCTGACATGGCGGAAGATGTGCGAGTGGGCCAGGAACGGCAGTTAGATATCATGGCCAAGCATGATGCAATTCGCGGCATGCTTGTCGATTTGTATATGTAAGGGACTGAGCTTATGGACTGGAATTCGATTATTGGCCATGAACGGGAAATTGCTGTGCTTAGAAAAGTGTTGCGACAGCAGACTGTGGCTCATGCACTGTTATTTGACGGACCAGTAGGAATCGGCAAAGCTCGGATTGCTGCTGTTTTAGCTAAAACATTGTTGTGTGAGTCTGACCAAGACGAACCGTGCGGACACTGTCTGTCCTGCCGCGCTTTCGCCGCAGAAAACCATCCCGATTTTATCCAAGTAATTCCTGCCGGATCATCTATAAAAATTGATCAGATACGCCAATTACAGCAGGAAGCCGCACTTTCGCCGCGTTTGGGCCAGAGACGGGTTTTTCTGATTGATGAGGCAGAAAAAATGACGCAGCAGGCGCAGAATAGCCTGCTGAAAATATTAGAAGAGCCGCCGGGAAGCATTACGTTTATTCTTGTAGCGCAAGATTTATCGCTACTCTTAGAAACTATTTTTTCCCGGTGTCAACGCTTTCATTTTTCAGTGATTTCGAAGAGTTTACTGGAAGCTGCCCTTTGCCAAGAAGGGTGGTCGCGCTCGGAAGCGCAGTTGGCCGCAAGGCTAAGTCAAGGCAGTGTAAGAAGAGCTCGTGAGCTTTTGTCACAAGACGGACGCGAGCTGCGTCGGGTTGCAGCAGACTGGTTGAAGCAACTCTTTACTTTGCCGCAGAGTAAGCTGCTCGCCCATGGCGAAGCCCTAGCTGAGGCCCTTACACCTTTGACGCGCAGTGACTTTTTTTATTTTTGTAAGCTGTTACTGCGTGATGGCATATTACGCGAGTTATGCGACTCAGGGGCTTATGCAAAACTCGCTGTTAGCACCGAGGACAACGCTTTGCCGCTACTTGACCGCCAGCAGTCTGTTTTCGTTTGGGAGCGAATGGTTTTTTCGTTGCAGGAAGCGGAGATGGCCCTGCAGAAAAATGGAAACCCCCGCATTGTTTTTGAATCTTTAGCGCTTTCGCTTCACCGTCTTTGGCGAAGCGGTAATAGCAGTATTTAGGGAGGAACTTATATGCCCACAGTAGTCGGGATTCGCTTTAAAAAAGCGGGAAAAATATATTATTTTGATCCGGGAGAACTCGCCATTTCGGCGAATGATCACGTAATTGTAGAGACGGCGCGAGGTCTAGAATTTGGCGATGTTGTTATCGCACCGCGCGATGTGGCGGAAAAAGATATTATTCAGCCATTAAAACCTGTTTTGCGCTTGGCCACAGCCGAGGATGAGCAAAAGGTTACGGTAAATCGTCAGAAGGAAAAAAGCGCTTTTACGATTTGCGAGCAGAAAATTGCCGCCCATGAGCTTCCCATGAACTTAGTTGATGTAGAGTATACTTTTGATGTAAATAAAATTATCTTTTATTTTACGGCCGAAGGCCGCATTGATTTTCGTGAACTCGTTAAGGATCTTGCCAGTGTCTTCCGTACTCGGATTGAGCTGCGGCAAATCGGCGTGCGTGATGAAGCAAAAATGATGGGGGGGATTGGTTGCTGCGGGAGACCGTTGTGCTGCTCCACATTTTTAGGCGATTTTGAGCCTGTGTCGATTCGTATGGCCAAAGATCAGAACTTATCGCTCAATCCAACCAAAATTTCGGGAATTTGCGGCCGTCTTATGTGCTGCTTAAAATATGAAAGCCACTGCTATTGCGGCCATGCCAAAAAGGTTATGGCGCCGAAGGTGGGCCTTGAAGTTTTGACACTTCAGGGCGAAGGTAAGGTAGTTTCGCTGAATACAACGAAAAAAACGGCCCATATTCAATTAAATGATGGAAAATCGCTGGATATTCCCTGGGACGAAGTCGTAGAAAAGGGTGACCAGCCAATTATATGAAGCTTTTTCCTGGCGAACGCATTGATGAATTATTTTATGGCGGCTATCGCATTTTGCAGCATGAAGAGGAATTTGCCTTTTCGCTCGATGCTGTTCTTGTGGCTCATTTTGCTTTTTTGCGGCCCCAAGCAAAAGCGCTTGATTTAGGTACGGGAACTGGCGTGATTGCCTTACTTTTGGCTGCTAGAGGCGCTGGCGAAATTACGGGCATTGAATGTAATGAGCGTATGGCTGATTTGGCTCGGCGTAGTGTGGCCTTGAACGATTTAGATGAAACTATTAAGATCCTTTCTGGCGACTATAGCTGTCCGGGCGAGTTTGCCGCCGATCTGCCGCCGGGATCGCTAGACTTAGTCATTGCAAATCCACCTTATCGCTTGTTAGGGACAGGTCAAAAAAATGCTAAGGCTGGCGTGGCGACAGCGCGTCATGAGGTGAACGCTTCTTTGTCTGATGTCCTCAAGGCCGCTGCCTTTTGGACCAAGTTTCGCGGGCGCTTTGTCATGGTCCACTTGCCGGAACGGATGACGGAAATTCTCGTACTGATGCATCAGGCGGGGCTTGAACCAAAACGGTTGCGCCTTGTTCATCCACTTGTTCATAAACCAGCTAATATGATGCTAGTCGAAGGGGTGCGCGGCGGGAAGAGCGGCCTCACGGTTTTGCCGCCGTTGATTGTCCATGAGGCAGACGGTACTTATACTAAGGAAGTGCGGTCTTACTACGCTGCGAAGGAGGACAGACTGTGAGCAATGTACTCTACTTATGCCCAACGCCCATTGGCAATTTGAGCGATATGACTTTTCGGGCGGTGGAATGTTTGAAAGAGGCTGATTTGATTGCTGCTGAAGATACACGCCATACCCGTAAGCTTTTGGCTCATTTTGAGATTCATAAAGAGCTTGTTCGTTATGATGAACATAATAAAGAGACGGCAGGCCCTTGGCTGATTGAAAAGTTGCAACAAGGTCAGTCCATTGCTCTGGTCAGTGATGCGGGTATGCCTGGTATTAGTGATCCTGGCAGTGATCTTGTCCGACTGGCTATCGCTGCTGGTATCGCTGTAGTACCGCTGCCTGGCGCTAATGCTGCATTATGCGCGTTAATTGCCTCAGGTCTGGATACTCGGGCCTTTACCTTTTTAGGTTTTTTGCCGAAAACGAAAAAAAAGCAGATCGAACTTTTGAATTCGCTCCAAGCGCATCCCTATTCGCTGCTTTTCTATGAATCGCCCCATCATTTGCTGACTACTTTGGCTGTGCTGCGCGAGGTTTTGGGTGATAGACCGGCAGTAGCAGGCCGTGAACTTACGAAAAAGTTTGAGGAGTTTGTGCGCGGTACGCTGAGTGAGTTGATTGAGCATTTTACGCAGCAGCCGCCGCGAGGAGAATTTTCGCTGGTGGTGAGCGGCTGTAAACAAGAAATTGTAACAGAGTTAGTTGTGCCGGATGAAGCTGGACTTGCTGCGGCAGTGGCGTCGCTTGCGGCTGAAGGCCTCGCGCCGAAAGAGGCCATGCGTCAAGTTGCGGCTAAGTATGATCTTACGAAACGCGAAGTATATCAGGCTGTACTAGCTTGCAAGGATTAGCGAATCGCAATAAAAAAAGTGAATAAGCAGAACGGACAGAATAAGAGGGAGTCGTAAACCAGGCTATAACAACCTGGTTTACGACTCCCTCTTTTGTAGTTGCTTGCATCGAGCAGTAGCTGTTTTTATTTACGTAGCAGACTGGCTCATGGACTGCAAACAGGTTTTACAGACGTTTTTGCCTTTGAAGTTCGTTACTTCGTCAGCGTTGCCGCAAAATACACAAGCAGGTTCATACTTGCGCAGAATAATGCGATCACTGTCCACATAGATCTCCAAGGCGTCTTTTTCTTCAATATCGAGAGTACGACGTAGTTCGATAGGAATAACGACTCTGCCTAATTCGTCGACTTTACGTACAATACCGGTAGATTTCATTTTTAACTTCCTCCCACACAACATTATTCGACAAAATATGTCTGACTAAATAATACCAAAAATTACAAGGCTTGTCAACCTAAAAAAACAAGGGAAAATTCAGTCTTTTTTTCGACAAAACGAACTTTTTATTAGAGCAAGCAGCTCAGTTTTTATGGGATTTCACCAAAAATCAAGAAGTTGTGAACAAAAATTGCATGGAAGGGCTTGGAAGGCTTATAATAAAAAGCAATAGCGAATTTAGCAAGCTGTTTTTACTAAAGGAGGATACAATGAGCAAGAAACCTTTTTATATCACAACGCCAATTTATTATCCGAGCGATAAATTGCATATCGGCCATGCCTACTGCACCAGCGTGGCTGATGCGATTGCTCGCTATAAGCGCCTAACAGACCACGATGTCTTTTTTTTGACAGGTTCTGATGAGCACGGCCAGAAAATTGAACGGAAAGCTACAGAAAGTAATGTAACGCCCCAAGCGTATGTTGATAAAATTGTAGCAGGTTTTCAGAATCTATGGCAGAAACTGAATATTTCTAACGATGATTTTATCCGCACTACGCAAGAACGCCATCATAAAGTGGTACAGCATATTTTCCAAAAAATTTACGATCAAGGCGATATTTATAAATCAGCTTACGAAGGCTGGTATTGTACACCTTGCGAAACCTTTTGGCTGGAACGGCAGCTTGTCGACGGCAAATGCCCTGATTGTGGTCGTCCAGTAGAAGTAGTAAAGGAAGAAAGTTATTTTTTCCGCATGAGCAAATATCAGGACAGACTGCTTGAATATATTGAAGCAAATCCTGATTTTATTCAACCAGTATCGCGCCGCAATGAAATGATTAATTTCATTAAAGGGGGACTTGAAGATCTCTGCGTAACGCGGACCACCTTTGATTGGGGTATTCCTGTACCTTTTGATTCAAAGCATGTAGTTTATGTTTGGTTTGACGCACTTGTCAATTATATTACGGCAGCAGGCTATCTTGACAACAAAGAAAAATATGAAAAATATTGGCCAGCTGATTTGCATCTTGTCGGTAAAGAAATTGTTCGTTTCCATTCGATCATTTGGCCAATTATTCTTATGGCGCTTGGCGAACCATTGCCAAAACAAGTCTATGGCCATGGCTGGCTCATTGTCGAAGGCGATAAAATGTCAAAATCGAAGGGCAATGTGATTGATCCTCTAGCATTAATTGACGAGTTTGGTCCTGATGCCATTCGTTATTTTCTGTTGCGCGAAATTACGCTCGGTACCGACGGCAATTTTTCACGACAGGCTTTGATCAATCGAATTAACGCCGATCTTGCCAACGATCTTGGCAATCTGCTTCATCGTACTTTAAGCATGATTGGCCGCTTTCAACAAGGCGTCATTGAGCCTGCTGGCGAAAAAGCCGCTATTGATGAGGACTTAGAAGCCTTATGCGCCGCCACCGTAAAAAAATATGAAGCATCTATGGATAAATTTGATATTACGGTCACGCTAAAGGATGTTTGGATGCTCATTAGCCGCACCAATAAATATATTGATGAAACAGCGCCTTGGGCTTTAGCGAAGCAAAGCGAGGCGAAAAGTCGTCTGGCCACAGTGCTGTACAATCTAGCAGAAACGCTACGGATTGTAGCTATTCTTATTTCTCCCTTTATGCCAGTAACGTCAGGGAAAATCTGGTCACAGCTTGGCTTGGGTGATAACTTAGCTGATGTGCGTCTTCGCGATGCTGCTTTTGGCGGTTTAGCCAGTGGTGTAACTGTTTCTAAGCCAGAACCGATTTTCCCGCGTATTGAAGAAAAAGAAGAAGAAGCGCCAGTGGCTCCGGTTGCTTCAGAGGCAGCACCGCAAAAAACGGTGGAATCGTTACCGGAAGTGTCAATCGATGAATTTGCCAAAATGGATTTACGTGTTGTTAAAGTCCTGGCAGCGGAGAAAGTTCAAAAGGCCGATAAATTATTGAAGCTGGAAGTGGATCTTGGCGGCGAAGTGCGTACCATTGTGTCAGGGATTGCAAAACATTATGCGCCAGAGGAACTTATTGGTCAGCATGTCGTCATGATTATTAATCTAAAGCCGGCTAAAATCCGCGGTATCGAATCACGCGGCATGGTGTTAGCTGCTTCCTGCGATGATCAACTTAAAGTTGTATCAGTACCAGGCATGCCTGCTGGCAGCAAGGTGAAATAAAGTGGCGCTCTATGATTCGCACACCCATTTAGATGACGACCGTTTTGCCGAAGATCAGAGCTTAGTGATTGAGCGGGCTCTTGCTGCTGGCATTACTGGCATGATTAATATTGGCGCCGATATGGCGTCATCACAAAAGTCGTTAGAACTTGCTGAAAAGTATCCTATGATTTACGCGGCAATCGGGGTTCATCCCCATGAAGCAAAAAGTGTTATGGAAAGTGATTATGACACTCTTTTGGAGTGGGCAAAACAAGACAAGGTCCTTGCGATTGGCGAAATTGGACTTGACTACTACTACGATAATTCGCCGCGAGAAATTCAGCAGCAGGTTTTTCGGCGCCAACTGCTTTTGGCCAAAGAAGCAAAGCTTCCCATTATCGTTCACACTCGTGACGCCCATGGTGATATGATGGCGGCGTTAAAGGCAGAAGGCCAGGGATTGACTGGGATTATTCACTGTTACAGCGGTAGCCTCGAAATGGCGAAGGAACTGATTAAAAAAGGTTACTACCTAGGCATCGGCGGTGCTCTTACTTTTAAAAACGGTCGTAAGCTGAAAGAGATTGTAGCGGCAGTACCCCTTGAAGCGCTGGTTGTAGAAACTGATTGTCCCTACCTTACGCCACATCCCTATCGCGGGCAACGCAATGAGCCATCTTATGTAAATTACGTTGTTGATGAAATTGCAGCGATACGCGCCATAGATCGGTCAGAAGTGATGGCCGTAACTACGAATAATTTGCAAAATTTATTTGGCATTGCTTAAAAATCAATCGAATGAGTAATCTGTTTAGAGGCGCGTTTTCTTTGCGCCTCTTTTTGTCGTTTTGCTTTTTCACATATTTTCCGTACCTTTAGCATATAGTAAAGTATAGCCAAGCTCTTTACTCGGTCTGTAACAGTTGAAATAAGGACATTTTGTGACAGGCTCCAAAGAACTATGTCTAGAGAAATTAGGACAGGCTAACTTGACAAAGTCCTGATTCCTATGCTAAAATTTGAACTCAAATACGAAAGGGGGTATTAAATGAGTGATGCAAAGCCCATTTTTTCTGCAATGGGGCGGAAAAGATTAGCGGTTTTTCTCATGCTGATCATCACATCACTACTGGCAACTGGGTTTGTATGGTCCTATAAAAATGTAACTATTACAGTCGATAATAAACAACTAGCCGTTACTACTTACCATTCGAATGTACAGGATGTATTGCGCCAAGCCAAGGTAGTGGTCGAACCAAGTGATGAGGTTCGACTGTCTACGGAAAAACTGGTTAGCGGCACAAACATTCATGTATACCGCGCCATACCATTACAAGTAATTTATCGCGGCGAAACCACCCAGGTTGTTTCCGGTAAGCCTACTGTTCGGGAAGTGGTCAGTTCCCTAGGGATTCCCTTGGAACAGGTTCAAATTTCCCCTCAGCCCGATTCTTTGCCAACAGCTGGCATGACGATTACTGTCACGGTGTTGTCAGAGAAAGTGGTTACCGAACAGGTAGCTGCTCCAATTCCTGTCGTGCGTCAAGGCGATGCTACCTTGGAAAAAGGCATCGAGAAAGTTGAAAGTGACGGAAGTCAAGGAATAAAAGAAATGACTGTCAGACAACATTTTACTGATGGTGTTATGACAAAAAGCGAAGTTGTATCAGAGAAAATCCTTGTACCTCCCCAACCTCAGGTAATTCGGGTCGGTATGCGTGATACTGTACCGACTTCGCGCGGCGATTTAAGATTTCGCCGCATCGCTTATATGGAAGCGACAGCCTACACGCCTTATGATGGCGGTGGTTCTGGCATTACAGCCAGTGGCATTGCTGCCAGACGTGGCATCGTAGCTGTCGATCCCTCGGTAATTCCCTTAGGTACTCGACTTTACATACCAGGCTACGGTCTGGCTTTAGCCGCTGATACAGGCGGTGCAATTATGGGCGACCGCATTGATTTATGCATGGAAGATTACGGTAGCGCGGAAGGCTTTGGCCGGCGTACTGTAAAAGTCTATGTATTAGGCGAATAGTCTTGCAGAAAAAGCGGTACGCAGGGGCAACCCTGCGCTTTTTCTGTGAATAAAGGAGAATAAGGCATGCTGAAAGAAGTCATTGTCGTGGAAGGAAAACAAGATATTGTGGCTGTAAAGAAGGCTGTTGATGCTGACTGTATTGCTACAGGCGGCTACTCGCTCTTAAAACATACGATTGAACAAATCAGACAAGCTTATGAGAAACGAGGAATTATTATTTTAACAGACCCTGACAGCCCCGGTGAACGGATTCGCCGTTATCTCATGAAGCGCTTTCCTTTAGCTCAGCATGCTTATATTCCCCGACGAGAAGCAATCGCTCATAATGATATTGGCGTCGAACAGGCTTCTGCTGCGTCCATTCAGGCAGCCTTGCAGAAGGTTCGCTATACTTTGTTTGAGCCGAAAGCGGAGTTTTCTTTAGAAGATTTAAATCGTGATGGTCTGACAGGGTGCGCCGCCGCTTCGGAGCGCCGCCGCCAGTTAGGTGAAATTTTAGGAATTGGCTTTGCCAATGGAAAAACTTTTTTGCAGCGCTTGAATCATTACGGCGTGACTCGCGAGGACTATGAGGCGGCACTGCGACAAATGGAGGATGAACAATGAAATCTCCCTGTATTGCCCAACGCGACGTAACGCTGCATATTTTAAAAACGTTTCATTTGTCTATGAGTAAAAAGCTAGGACAGAATTTCCTAATAGATCCATCTGTTGTTCAGTCGATTGTAGCTGCCGCTGAAATAGAGGCAACCGACCATGTTTTAGAAGTCGGTCCTGGCATTGGAACTTTAACACAAGGCCTTGCCGAAACAGAGGCGCAAGTGGTTGCTGTCGAACTCGACAAAAAACTGTTGCCTGTGTTGGCAAAAACGCTCGATGCCTATGACAATGTAAAAATTGTTCCCGGCGATATTTTAAAAATTGACATTCCCCGGGAAATGGCGACAGCACCTTACAAAGTTGTGGCAAATCTGCCTTACTATATAACGACACCAATTATTATGAAGCTGTTAGAAGAACGACTGCCAATCTCGCTCGTAGTGACGATGATTCAGCGCGAGGTGGCTCTACGGATGGTGGCAAAGCCTGGCGGCAAAGACTATGGCGCTTTGTCTGTGGCCGTTCAGTACTATACAGAGCCAGAGATTGTTTTTGATGTTTCGCCGAAATCCTTTATTCCGGCGCCTGCTGTTACTTCTTCGGTGATTCGCTGTCGCGTTCGAACGGCGCCGCCAGTCGCTGTTGCCGACGAAAAACTGTTCTTCCGTGTTGTAAAGGCCGCTTTTGCTCAGCGCCGGAAAACACTGGGAAATAGTTTAAAGAGTGGCAGTTTTTCTGCTGACGAAGTGAAAGAAATGCTGCATCGCGCTGCTATTGACGGCAGTCGGCGCGGCGAAACTTTATCGCTTCAGGAATTTGGCGATCTCGCGAACGCCTATACGGCTATGCAAAACTTGGGTTAGCCCCGAGGGCCGCTTAGTCTAAAAATTTCTTTAATACATCAAAGCGCCTGCCTGGGTGATAACCCAGGTAGGTTTTATTTTGCCATAAACGGTTTCTTTCTTTGCCGTGGAAGGCGGCAATAGCTTCCAGGCAGTCGCCGACAATGGTGTCAATAATCAACTGACTATGGATGCAATTTTTGACACAAGAGCCAAGGCGATAGTGGGGAATTGTTGCGGCAATATCAATTTTCAGTTTTGCCAGACGTCCTAAGGCCAGACTGACAGGCGGAATAGCCAGTTCCGCCAAGGGGACTGTTTCTAAGAACCGGCGAGATAGAGCATGAGGACCGTGGGCTGGTGTTGCCAGCCCCAGCTTTTTTTCGAAGCCGAGTTCTTTGGCTAAATTATAGCGCCACTGGAAGGTTGGATTGTAGCGTTCAATATGGCGGGGCGGCGACGGATAGCAGTTGGTCAGGGCCATATCTAAGTGTTTTATAGTAATTCCTTCGATAAGTTCTAATAAGTTTTCATTAAAGGTTCCCACCATATCGCCATCGACAAAGAGGACCGTGTCGCTGCCCAGCGAACAGGCCAGCTTGGCGCCGACTGCGCGAGGAACGTCAATGCCCAGTTCTTCATGGAAATAGAGGAGCTGGACTTTTTTTGCCGGGAGTTCCAGTACGTCTCGGAGCGTTTTATCTGTGGCGCCGTTGATGACTACAATAATATGATCGACAGGAAGCAGTGATACATTCTGGATGACCGTAGCAATGCGGCCTGCTTCGTTTTTAGCAGGAATGACAACTGTGATCAAGGACATCACCTCAAAGGCTTTTACCCTGGCAGGATTATTACAGTATATTGAAAGAGCGTACTGTTGGTCACAGTGTCGGCCGGGAGATTTGTAGCTAAGCAAAATTCTGTCGCATACTATAATGCAGGGGAGGAGGATGCCTGTGGCGATTGCAGTGGGCGATTTAGTGATTCGTAAATCCCATGGCGGCGATATTGTATTTAAGGTTATGGATATCTGTGAGCAGGACCAATATGAACCTAGCTGTGTGTTAAAAGGACTTCATATGCGGTTATTAGCCGATGCGCCGCTTGATGATGTAGAGAGAGTCGACGCCGAGCATTTACGGGTGGAAATTAAAAGACTGGAAGAAAAGCGCAGTGATTGTTTAAGTCGCGTCATGGAGCGAAGATCCGCTGATCGGATGCCAAATCTCTGGCGCGGTGATCGGAAAAAATATAGTTATTTTGATATTCCCGGTAGGGTTTTGCATATTGATGGTGACGAGGAATATTTAAAAATGTGCTTGAAAACATATCGTCAATTAAACCTAGAAGCTGATGGCGAATGGATTAGTGAGGCCAATCAACCCGAACAGATTGTCGCTGTAGTGAAGAAATATCGGCCTGATATTTTGGTTATTACAGGTCATGACGCTTTAAGCGGCAATGGGAAAAAGGATTGCCGCAATATAGAGAATTATCGTAACTCCAAGCATTTTGTGCAGTCGGTTCTCAATGTGCGCAGTCTATGTCCGTCTCGTGATGAACTGGTGATATTTGCTGGGGCCTGCCAGTCTTACTTTGAAGCGATTATTGCTGCTGGCGCTAATTTTGCCAGTTCTCCGACGCGCATTTTTATTCACGCCTATGACCCCGTGTTTATTGCTGAAAAAGTCGCTTTTACTTCCATTAATCAGGCCATTAATTTAAGTGATACGATTACTTCCTCTGTGACTGGCGTTGAGGGTGTCGGCGGTATTGAAACAAGGGGGAAATTTCGCTTGGGGCTGCCGAAAACGCCTTACTAATATTACCAACGTTATGTTAACAGGGTTTTTCCCTTCTAGCGCGAATTACTAGCTTTGTGAGATCTTTATCTCGCTAGAAGGGTAGATGATATGAAAAAATTTCTGACAGAATCGGTAACGAAAAAGGCAGGCGCGTTGGTTCTCGCAGTTTCATTGACAGTTACTTCACTGCCGCTCGGCTGGGGCGGTATTGCTTTTGCCGCTGATACAGCAGCGGCAGTCGGCAAAGAAGCGACTGACAAGCCATCAGGCAATAAGTTTGGTGGGGCGGGCGCTCTAGCGCTACTCGGTCTTTTGGCTCTGACTGCCGGGCATAGTGATCATCAGCCAAGCGCTGGCAAAGGTTCCACTCAAGCGACGAGTGCCGCGGAAGATACGGCGGCAACGACAAGTACAACAACAACGACAAAACCAAGCAGCAACACCACGACGAGCACAGCCTCAACGGGTTCGGTACAGGCGGCGGAAGCACAGGCAGTATCACTAATGAACGCTGACCGCAAAGCGAACGGATTGGCGCCGCTAGCTGTTGACTCCCGTTTAACTGTTTTGGGTGAAAATTATGCCAAAGACATGATTGCTAGAAATTTCTTTGCTCACGTGAATCCCGAAGGACAGTCGCCCTTTGACCGAATGAAAGCAGCTGGAATTACCTATAAGGCCGCTGGGGAAAATTTAGCGATCAATCAGACGATTGCTGCAGCAGAAACGGCGTTTATGAACAGTTCCGGCCATCGAGCAAATATTTTAAATCCAAACTATACGAACATTGGTATTGGCGTAGCTTATGATGGTAAAGGTGATGTTTATGTAGTACAGGAATTTATTGGTAAGTAATAATCAAAAAGGCTGTCTCAGCAAAAACGGTTTGTTTTTGCGAGACGGCCTTTTTATTTTACTTAGTCCATATCATATTCGTTATAGGATAGATCCGCTGTGTGCATATGAAAGAATTTTTTCTGGCAGCGCGGACACGTCCCGCGGTGCTGATAAAAATCATATTCATGGCCGCAGGCATGGCAGACTTTATACAGGCGGTAATAGCACATACGGTAGAGTTTAAAGGTACAGTCAAAGGTTTTTACACATTTTTTCTTCGGAGCGCAGGAAATGAATTTAGGCTCCTTTTTCATGTGACAGCAGTCTTTCATGTCGTCCCATTCTTCCATTTTGGACTGGTAATACATTTTTTCCTCATTCATGCAAAGGCCTCCTTGTTACTCAGTGGGGAGTCTTTTACATAATATGAGGCAGGCGTCGCGATGGTGCCGCTTGCTAGTGAGTAAAGCCTTTCCCCGAAACTTCGGCAGCATCTTGGACGATCATAAAGGATGATGGATCAATATCTTCAACGAGTAGCTTAATTTTAGCAATTTGAGTAAAAGATACGACAATATACAGAACCTTTTTTTCTTGGCGCGTAAAAGCGCCTTCCCCTTTTAAGATCGTTACACCGCGGCCAAGCAGGCTTAGGACGGCTGTAGCGATTTCTTCGTGTTTATCAGAGATAATCATAATGGTTTTACGGCGGTTAAAGCCTTCAACAACCTTGTCAGTTAATACCGAGGTTGTATACATCGCAAATAAGGTATACATAGCTGATTTAGGGCCAAAGAGAATCCCCGCAATGACCATGATTACACAGTTAATGGCGAAACTGACGGACCCCATGCTGTAGCCGTAGTAGCGTTTCATGATGGCGGCGATAATATCGAGGCCGCCGCTGCTGCCATTGACGCGAAAGATGAGGCCGGCGCTAATGCCGCTTAAGATGCCGCCGTATACGGAGGCTAATAAAATATCATCAATAAAATTATAATCAGCTAAAAATTTTGTAGTATCAAGTGCTGCGGAAAAAATCAGCAGACCGTAGAGGGCGCCGATGACATACTCTTTGTCGAGCATACGGTAGGCTAAGTAAAAAATTGGTATGTTTAGCAGCGTGGTCATCAGGCCAATCGGTGTTTGCAAGAGAAAATAGATGATCATGGCAATACCGCTGATTCCGCCGCTCAACAGGTGATGAGGTACGAAGAAAGTGTTAATGCTGATACCGCCGATCATGCTGCCGACAGCGACCCAGATATATTGTCTAATCATATGCGGCAGATTGAGAGATATGTATTCATACATAGAGGGGGAAAGTTTTTTGGCCATTTTGCGCAAGAGAATGCGGCCGATACGAAGCAAGAATCCTGTGGAATGGCGTGACATGAATGATCCTCTCCTTAAAAGTAGTATCAAAACGAAAATTTTGGCGGCTATTAGAATTATTAAGGCACCGAGGGCGATTTTCCTGCATATAAATGAACAAAGCCTGAAGAAACTGCCGAAATCCCTGCTAAGCCTTGCGGCAAGGATTCACATCATGAGGCGATTGCTCATATAGGTAAGGTAAGAGTATTCAAAGGAGGGATCTGCGTGGACGAAAAAGACCTTCGTGCTTATGGCGACCCTTGTACACTTGGCGTACAGACCGGTCCGCAAACGATTGTTGTCAGGCAGGTAATTGGGGAAAATGAAAAGCAACTGGTGCTGGATATTCATGTGACCGTTCCGGCGGCAAAACCGGCCATTGAACAGATTATCGATGTTCTGGTGAAAGATGTAGAAATCAATAGTGTTGATGTAATTCATGATAAAGTAATTGTTCGCGGCGAATTTGAAATTAAGACGATTTATGTGGCCGATCTACCGAATCTGCCGGTGCATGCCATTGAAATTAAGCATTATAAATGGACGCGAGATGTTGATTTACCGGGAGCGCGCCGCGGTATGGATGCCGATGCTAGTGTAATCATTGAGTTTGTCGATTATGATGTAGATGATGATGATTATAAGCGAGCTTATAACTTTAAAAAATATGATGACGATTGCGATGATCCTGATGATGACGATACGGACAACTGCGATCATGACTGCGACGATCACCACCACAATCATCATCACCATGACTGCGACGACGATTGTGACGGACACCATCATCACCATCATTGCCATTTGCGCGAATTTGACGTATCGGTTGTACTTAAAATCGTGGCAAAAGTAATGGCCGACAGGGAAGTGCAGCTCAATTATGGCGTTGTTCCGACAAATCCCAAAGGCTGAGCCGGCAAAATGCAGGCAAAGGGGGGAAAGCAATGAAAGAAGAGCTTAGCCGTCAGGCGTCAGGCTCGACGGGCGCAACAACGACAACCGTTACGTCGGTGAGCGGTACGGGAACAGTCAATTCCGCCGATGTTCTTTGCGGCTGCCCGCAGCCAGGACCGGAAACCATTGACGTCGAGCAGGTACTCGGAGTAGGGACGAATCAGCGGGTCGTCGAGTTTGATATTGTGTTACCAAGCGATAAACCAGATATCAAACAAGTCATTGATGTTTACGTGAAAGATATCTGCATTACTGATATCGATGTGATTTTTGATAAGGTCATTATTCGCGGCAATTTAGAAGTCAAGGTCATGTATGTAGCCAACTTACCTGATGAGCCCGTATTTGCTCATGAGAAGAAACACATTCGATTTACGAGAGATATTGATTTGCCAGGCGCAGCGCCAGGGATGAATGCTACAGCCGATGTAGTTATGGAATTTGTCGACTATGATTTTGACTGTTGGTGTGATCCTAGAAAAGTGCATATTACCATTGTACTTAAATTCTGGACTCGAGTTACGACAACAACTTCTCTTGATGTATATGCCCTATCGCCTATCAATGAAATTGGCCCCCTGGAAACGGCTACAGCGTCAGGCGCTGTCAATGATTCAGCTTCCGCATCAGGGCAGTTCGGTAATACTGTGTCTGCCTCGCAGACAGGTGGCTATATACCGGAAAATATGATGATTTCAGGGATGGAGCCTGTGGCTGGTACGACGCAAGGAACTGTGTCAGGTACAGCTACAGTAAAAGGTACGAATGTGAATGTGCGTACAGGACCAGGGACCACTTTCCCTGTTGTTACAAAGGTAAATACTGGCGATGTGGTTACATTAAAAGACAGTGCTTTCGGCTGGAATCGTGTCGTTCTGCCTGATGGCACGACAACAGGCTGGATTGCCAGTTGGCTGCTGAATGCAATGCCCACGGCGCCAAAGGGATAATAAAACAGCACCGGTAGGTGCTGTTTTTACTTATCAATGCATAAGAAAAGCAGGTGATGGTGATGTTACAGGGGATCAAGCTTTTGCGGCCAATGAATCGGGGCGTGACGCGTCCCTTGTTGGTTTTGGCTGATGATGGCAATTCTTATGTGGTTAAATTGCAATCCAATCCTTTGGGCTGCAAAGTACTTGTTAATGAGTTTTTAGCGAAAGAACTTGGCCAAAAACTTCAGCTCTGTTTTCCTCCTGGTGATTTGATTGCTTTTGACCCTGCTATAGCAGCGGGTTTAAGTCGGCAACTACGGCAGCCAGTAGCGCTATCAGAACACTTTGCGTCTCAGTTTTTACCTAAAGCCTATTACGTAACGGCGAGAAGTGTTTCTGGCGCCGTGAATCGCCGCGAAATGGCTGGAATTTTATTTTTCGATCATTTGTTTCACAATTTTGACCGAACGCGCAATCGGCGCAATTTGCTGTTTTGCCGGGAAAAGACGGGTGCAAGAATCTATGCAATTGATCATTCTCATTTGTTCTATCGCGGGCGCTGGCAAGTGGAGTCACTATTGCGGCAAGCCGAAAAAATTGTGCTCAATTCGTTTGGCTTGTATGGTTTTTTATTGCGGGAAATCTTGTATCCCGCTGATTTTTTACCGTATGAAGAACGGTTTTGTTCACTGACAGATCGTGATTTTTGCGAAATGATCCAAAAAATTCCCGCTGCATGGGCGATCAGTTCGCTTGAACGACAGGCGCTCGCTTTATTTCTCATTAAGCGACGCGCCTTAGCAAAGGATATTGTGGCTGCTTTATGCCGACTAATCCCGGATCGCCACAGGCGTACCGACGAAGGTCAGGCCAAATAGTTCCTCTACATGGGAATTATGCATGCGAATGCAGCCATTCGATACTTGTTGGCCGATCAGCCAGGGACGATTGGTGCCATGAATGCCGTACGTGTCATAGTTTAGGCCCAACCAACGCGTGCCGAGGACTCCGCCGGGATTTACAACTTTTACAGCAATGGCGAAGTTTCCCACTGGCGTTGGCGTACCTGGTTTGCCAATGGCGATCGGATATTGGCGGAAGACCCGATTTCCCTGCAACAGGGAAAGCTGGCGGCGCGATTTTTCGATGAGAATATGATTTGCTTTCGCTTGACTATAGGCTCGGGTGTCCAAGGGGATTTCCGTAGTTGGGTTCTCCTTCCATCGGGATTGTGGGGGAGTAAATGAGATGCGAATTAGCATGCGACTTCCTCCTTCTTATGCAAACAGTTTGTTTTTTTACTTATATGACAACGATGGTTTTTTTGTGTTTTGTTCTTTTTGCATAAATAGAGCCGCTCTTTGGCAAAAATATGGCTATACTAGGCAAATGGAGGTCCGTCATGGGGGAAAAAGTAGCAGGTAACCTGATGATTATTGGCGGCAATGAAGACAAAGAAGACTCCTGTGTGATCTTAAAAGAATTTTTGCGTATGGCCCAAGGCCGGGAGTCACGTATTGTGATTGTTACTACCGCCAGTGAATATCCGCGGGAGTTGGGCGAAGAGTATCGTACTTTGTTTTTGTCGTTAGGGGCTAAGGAATCGTCCATTTTATACATTAATAATCGTGAGACAGCCAATGGCAGTCCTTTGGCGGAAATGATTTTAGAGGCTACTGGCATTTTTTTTACTGGCGGGGATCAGCTACGGCTTACCAGTATTCTTGGCGGGTCAGAAGTCGAAAGCGCCATTCGCCGGGCCTATCGACGCGGTGTCGTGATTGCTGGAACAAGTGCGGGCGCTTCGGTTATGAGCGATACGATGATTGTAGAGGGCGAAGCCAATGAGTCGGCGCAGAAAGAGGCTATGACGATGGCACACGGCATGGGACTTTTGGCAGAAGTCGTTATTGATCAGCATTTTGCCCAGCGCGGCCGGATGAATCGTCTGTTGTCAGCTGTGGCGCAAAATCCCTTTGTTTTGGGAGTCGGTATTGATGAGGATACGGCGCTGGTGGTAGCTGATAATGCGAAATGTCGGGTGATTGGCTCAAAGACAGTAACGATTGTTGATGGCAAGCAGATTCTTCACACTAATATTTCCGAATCAAATCCTCTTGATCCCTTAGCAATTACCAACTTGCGTGTTCATATTTTGCCTTCTGGCTTTGGCTTTGATCTGAAAAATCGTGTTCCTTATCTTGTTAATTCCTAAAAGAGGTGGCATATATTCATGCATATCCTAGCATTGCGGTCGATTGACGGCCCCAATATTTACAGCTATTCACCAGTAATCAAGGCGACTGTAGATATTGGGAAGTACGAATCTGTATCGACTCGGGAAATAGGCGGTTTTACAGAGCGCCTATTGCAATGTCTGCCTTCCCTGGCGAAGCATAGCTGCTCGCGAGGCTATCCCGGCGGTTTTGTGGAACGATTGCGGGAGGGAACCTATCTAGCTCACGTATTTGAACATGTCGCGATTGAACTGCAGAATTTAGCTGGATTTTCCGTTGCTTTTGGCAAAACGCGTCGGACCGAAGGCGCAGGACACTACGATGTAGTTTATAGTTATGAGGAAAAAATGGTGGGGCTGCAAGCGGCTCAATTAGCGGAGGCGCTGCTGCGGTTCGTGTTGGCAGAAAAGAGAGTTTTTGGTGAAAGCTTTGTACAAGAGCTTAAGCAAACAGCAGCAAAATATGCTTTAGGGCCAAGTACACAAGCAATTATTGACGCCGCGGAGAAACGCCATATTCCGGTTACACAGCTAGACGGCGACAGTTTGTATTTGTTAGGTTATGGTTGTAAGCAACAAAAAATCTGGGCGGCTTTAACGGATCAAAGCAGTGCTGTTGCAGTCGATGTGGCTTGTCATAAAGAACTGACAAATCGCCTGTTAGCCCAGAATCTTATTCCTGTGCCGCGCGGCTTTGCCGTATCTTCCTGGGAAGAAGCGACGACGAAAGCGGCGCTGTTTACCAGCTCTGTAGCGGTAAAACCTGTCAATGGAAATCAAGGGCGCGGCGTGAGCTTAGACATACAAAGTGAAGCGCAGCTAAGACGCGCCTATGAGGCCGCCGCAGTCTATAGTGATACGGTGCTGATTGAGGAATATGTGCCAGGCTATCAGTATCGCTTCTGTGTGGTGGGCGGGAAGGTCGTGGCGGCAGCGGAACGTTTGGCTGCGCGGGTTCTTGGCGATGGACTGCACTCGGTACGTGAACTTGTCGCCAAGGAAAACGAAAATGAGCTGCGGGGCGAAGAGCATGAAAAACCGCTGACCAAACTTCGACTTGATGCCGTTGCTTTAAGCACTTTGGCTAAGCAACAGCTAAGTCCTGACAGTATTCCGGCAGTGGGACGCCTTGTATTTATCAGAGAGAATGCCAATATTAGCTCAGGTGGTACGGCAGTGGATGTGACGGATGCGCTACATCCGGTCTTTCGCGCTACCGTAGAACGGGCCGTCCGCTTAATTGGACTTGATGTAGCGGGTGTCGACGTGGTAGCCAAAACAATCTGTCAGCCACTGGAAGGTCAGGGAGCGATTATTGAAATTAATGCGGCCCCGGGACTTCGTATGCACTTATATCCGTCGGCAGGGAAACCGCGCGATGTGGCTGGGGCCATAGTGGATATGCTTTTTGCCGACGGTAGCCAAGGGCGGATTCCCATTGCGGCGATCACGGGTACGAATGGCAAAACTACAGTTACACGTCTCGTAAGCCATATATTAAGTCGCCAAGGTTTTACTGTGGGAATGACGAGTACAGATGGAATCTTTATTGGCAATACCTGCATTCAAGAAGGCGATCGCAGCGGTCCGGCTAGCGCTTCGGTTGTACTACGGGATCCGCTTACGCAGATTGCGGTTCTTGAGACAGCCCGTGGCGGAATTTTACGGTCGGGCCTTGCCTTTGATTTTTGCGATGTCGGTGTTGTGACAAATATAACGGAAGACCACTTGGGGCAATACGGCATCGAAAGTCTTGATGATATGGCTTATATTAAATCGCTGGTGCTGGAGCGAGTGAAATCTGACGGTACCGCTTTGATTAATGCCGATGATCCGCAAGTAGTTGCTATGGCTAAGCGGGTAAAAGCGAAATGCCTTTATTTCAGTCTTTCCGCTGAAAATGTGATTGTACGGCGCCATTTGGGTGTCGGCGGTGAAGCCTTTTTTGTTAAAAATGATATGATTTATCAGGCAAAAGGCAATGAAGCGCGCCCAGTTGCACCGATTCATACAATTCCGATTACGTTAGGTGGAGCCGCTTTGCACAATGTACAGAATGCGCTAATTGCCGCTGCTGCCGCCTTTGCTTTAGGGGTGCCACTGCCAAAAATCGAGGAAGGACTCGTTTCCTTTGAAAAAAATCCAGGGCGTTTGACGATTCGGCAAGTAGGAGCTGTGCGAGTTTGTATTGACTATGGTCATAATCCAGCAGGCTACAGTGCTTTGATTCAGACAGTGAAGCAGCTTGGCGCGAAACGACTTGTCGGCGTCATTGCGGCGCCAGGCGATCGGCAGGATAGCTGCATTTTAAATATCGGACGTAAAGCTGGCTGCGGTTTTGACAAGGTAATTATTAAGGAAGATGAGGATTTGCGCGGTCGCCGTCCCGGTGAAGTAGCTGCACTTTTGCGGCGGGGAATGATGGAAGGCGGGCTTACGGCCAAGCAGATTGAAGTGATTTATTCAGAAACAGAAGCAGTTCGAGCGGCTTTAACGCAGGCTAAGGCAGGAGATTTAATTGTTATCTTTTATGAGAAGTATCGCTTGGTTGATGAAATCGTAACAGCTTATGAAGCAGAAGCCGCAGCGGATCCTCACTCTTTTTCCGGCGAAAGCGAGCCTGTTGAGCAGGCATTTACTTGACTTTGTCGAATAGGACTTTGTAAAATAGAAGGACAAGGATGCGTAAAAGCCGAAATCGGCTTTGCGCCAAGTGAAGGAATAAGGAGATGCCGTGGTAGAAGTAAAGGCCTATGCCAAAATTAACTTAGCTCTTGATGTGCTCCATAAACGTTCCGACGGCTATCATGCCGTCAATATGATTATGCAGTCTGTTGATTTGTATGACGAGGTGACGCTGGAAACGGCGCCATCGGGAATTACGGTGTGTACAGATCGTAGCGATTTGCCAGGCGGACCGTCCAACTTAGCCTATCGGGCGGCCGCTCTTTTTCAGGAGACTTGTTCGCTATCGGCTGGCGTATACATTACACTGCATAAAAAAATCCCTATGGCTGCGGGATTGGCTGGCGGCAGTTCTGATGCGGCCGCCGTATTAATCGGGATGAACGAATTATTTCAAACTGGCTTGTCGCAGGCAGAGCTCGAAGCAATTGGTGCAAAAGTCGGTTCTGATGTGCCCTTTTGCCTAACTGGCGGGACGCAGCTGGCTACAGGACGCGGCGAACAGCTGCAGCGTTTGCCCGATTTGCCACCCCTCTGGTTTCTGTTGGTGAAACCGTCGCTTGCTGTGGCGACAAGCTGGGTCTATCAAAATTATTCGGCTGAAAAAGTTTCATGTCGCCCTGATGTAGCGGTCATGACCAAAGCTTTGGCTAGTGGCGATATGCAGGCCTTAGTGCAAAGCAGTGCCAATGTATTGGAATCAGTTACTCTGGCGCATTATCCTGAAGTTGCCGCTATTAAAGCGCAGCTTGCTCAAGCGGCGCCGCTTGTGACGTTGATGTCAGGCAGTGGCCCGACGGTGTTTGCCCTGTTTACCACTAGAGACAAGGCTTTGGCTGCCGCGAAGCAGTTGCAAGACAAAGAAGATTTATTTATTACTGTGGTGAAAAATGTTGTGGGGAGGAACGTGTAAGATGGAGAGGCGTCTATTGCCGATCAAATTAGATAGTTACAAGCCCTTGCGGGAAGTGGTCAGTGAAACACTTCGCGAGGCGATTACGAGCGGGGTACTGCAGCCGGGAGAACGGCTTATGGAAATTCAGCTTGCTGAGGAACTCGGCGTAAGCCGTACGCCTGTAAGAGAGGCGATTCGTAAACTGGAGCTGGAAGGCTTTGTTGTTATGATTCCTCGGCGCGGTACTTATGTAGCTGATTTATCAATCAAAGATGTCAATGAGGTATTTGAAATTCGTACAGCCCTGGATGTTTTGGCAGCCGGTTTGGCAGCAGAGCGAATTACTGATGAAGAGTTAGAAGAGCTTGAGCGAATTTTAGTGCAAATCGGCGAATGTATCGAGAAAAACGATATGGAACCAATTGTTGAGCTGGATAGCCAGTTTCATGATATTCAGTATCGGGCTTGTCGCAATGATCGGCTTGTTGGGATCATTAATAATCTTCGCGAACAGTTTACACGGTTTCGCTCTATTTCTATGGCTTTTCCGGGCCGAATTAAAAATACGTTGGAAGAGCATAGCCGCCTTGTCGAGGCCATTGCTTCCCGCGATCCGGAACTAGCTCAGAAATTAGCGCGTGAACATATGGAAAATGCCGAACAAACGTTACTCCTAGATATGAACCATCGGCGTCAGGTTTAACCTGACGTCGCAGGAGGCGCAGGGCTTTGAAACTAGACGCTATTGTTTTGGCTGGCGGACAAAGTGGTCATGACTTATATGAAATTACCCAAACGAAAGAGCGCGCGTTGCTGCCTATTGCCGGAAGACCTATGGTGCTTTGGGTCATAGAGGCACTGCTAGCGAGCGATCTTGTCAAGCGAATTATCGTAGTGGGCGACATCGCTACGCTTGCTTCCTGCGCTTTCCCTGCCGCTGTTTCGATTGTGTCAGGCGGTGCTACGTTATTAGAAAGTCTGCAGCGAGGGTTGGCCGAGGTGCAAGCGGCTCAAAAAGTATTCATTGCTTCCGCCGATATTCCGCTTTTGACGGGCCAGACTGTCCGTGATTTTTTTGCAGCTACTTTGCCTGGTACAGCCGACTTGTATTATCCTGTTGTCACGAAAGCGATTATGGATCAAACCTTTCGCACGACTAAAAGAACCTATGTGAAGCTTAAGGATGGGTTGTTTACGGGCGGCAATCTTTTTTTGGCCAATCCAGCCGTTTTGCCGCAATGCATTAAACAAGCCGACTATTTATTTCAGCATCGCAAACAGCCTGTAGCGCTTTGCCGCTTTTTAGGTTTTTCTTTTCTGTTACGTTTTTTAGCGGGGCAGCTTTCCTTGTCGCATATTGAAGAACGGGCATCGGCATTGTTGGGTTTTCAGGGCGTGGTGATTAATGGTCCGTTTCCTTTGGTGGCTATGGATATTGATAAGGCGGCGGATTTGGAGACGGCTACTGCTTTTTTACGGCGGTTAACAAATTAAACTTCTGATTGTTAGCGAAGGCGATTTTAATATAGAGTTAGCAAGACAAAAGCAATTTATAAAACATAAAAGAGAAGCTATCAGGGGAATCCTCTTGATAGTTATTTTTTTGCCGAAAAAAATAAGCAGGATTTACCGCGAAAAGAGAGAAAGTGAATAAAAATAGAAATTTAGCAGTTAATGTTCGGAATTTTAGGTAAACTGGAGGACTTTTCATGGATAAAGTACGGAGAATGGACCGTTTGGTGGCAATGACGAAAGTTCTTGTCGACCATCCCCATCAACTCTTTCCGTTAAATTATTTTAATCGGCTCTTTACAGCGGCAAAATCAACCCTGAGTGAAGATATGCTGACAATTAAGCAAGCACTGCAGCATTTTGAAATGGGAACGTTAGAAACCGTATCTGGTGCAGCTGGCGGCGTTCGTTATCTGCCGTATCATTCTGAAGCTGTTATCGCTAGGGAGTTAACGGCGATTGCTGAGCGCTTGAGTACAGCAGAACGGATGATTCCCGGCGGTTTTTTATATATGTCAGACCTGCTCTTTGATCCTGGGCTTATGGAACTTGTCGGTGAGTTCTTTTTGACGCGGTTTCGTGATGCCAATCCCGACTATATTATGACAGTAGAAACCAAAGGAATTCCTCTAGCGCTTATGACGGCCAGAGCGTTTCGCGTTCCCTTGGTCATTGTACGCCGCGGCAGCCGCGTAACCGAAGGATCGGCTGTAAGCATTAATTATGTGACAGGCTCATCCCGGCGGATTCAGACCATGTCTTTACCGAAACGGGCGATTCGCGATGGCGCTAGAGTCTTGATTATTGATGACTTTATGAAAGCTGGCGGTACGGCTGCTGGCATGGTTGATTTAGCCAAAGAGGTTGGCGCTGAGGCTGTGGGCGTTGGCGTTCTTGTGGCGACACAGGAACCAGAAGTGAAGATGATTGAAAATTATACGGCGTTGCTTATCTTGGAAAGCGTCAATGAGCATAATAAAACTGTGCAGATTCGACCCGTATTGTAAAATAGGCAAAGGGAGGATTTTTTATGAAAACGGTAACGGCGCAGGATATCGAGTTTGCTTATGAAACCTTAAAGGATGCCATTCACTTTACGACGCTTGACCGCAGTCGAACTTTTAGTGAAATGGCAGGTCAGCCGATTTATTTGAAACTCGAAAATCTCCAAAAGACAGGCTCTTTTAAAATTCGCGGTGCCTATCATAAAATTGCTTCTTTATCAGACGCGGAAAAAAGTCATGGCGTTATTGCCGCTTCAGCGGGAAACCATGCGCAGGGAGTCGCTTATGCGGCAGGACTGCAAAATATTCCTGCTACGATTGTTATGCCGGAAGCAGCGCCGCTGGCCAAGGTTATGGCATCGCGCGGTTATGGCGCAAAGGTAGTACTTTATGGCTCGTGTTATGACGAGGCGTATCAAAAGGCGGCAGAGCTTAAAGAAACAGAAGGTTTGACCTTTATCCATGCCTTTAATGATCCACAGGTCATTGCCGGTCAAGGAACGATTGGTTTAGAAATTTTGCAGCAACTTCCCAGCGTAGATCAGATCTTTGTGCCCATTGGCGGCGGCGGTCTGGCGGCGGGAATCGGCGCCTATATCAAAGCCAAGGCGCCTCACGTAAAAGTGATTGGTGTGGAAGCCAGCGGTGCGGCGAGTATGTATCTTTCCAAAGCGCGTCATGTGCTTACGCCTATATGTGATGCGACGACGATTGCCGACGGGATTGCCGTTAAAGTTCCCGGGGATTTAACCTTTCCCATTATTGATGAAACCATTGATGAAATTGTGCTTGTGGAGGAAGAAGAAATTGCCGCTGCCATTTTGTTAATGTTGGAACGGTCGAAGCTCATGGTCGAAGGCGCTGGCGCAGTGTCTTTGGCGGCGGCGCTGAAAAGCAAGGGAAGATTTAAGGGGAATTCCGTTTGCCTCATTTCTGGCGGTAATATTGATGTGAACTTTATTGCCCGAATGATTGAACGCGGTCTGGTCCAATCAGGACGGCGCGTGAAACTTGCCACACTTGTACCTGATCGGCCAGGGGCGTTGCAGCACGTATTGGCGCTGATTGCGCAAGCCAAAGCAAATGTAGTGCATGTGCTACATGATCGGATTGAACGCCAAGTTCCGATTGGCCAAGCTGTGCTTGAAATCAGTTTGGAAACGCGCGATAGCGGCCATACAGCCGAAATTGTTGCTTTGCTGCAGCACGAAGGGTATCAGGTTACGGTGATTTAGGATACTATTTTTTTACAAGAAATCTTGTAAAGTCTAACTATTCTGTGAAGGAATAGTTAGACTTTTGTCGAAGAGAACTCGTTGTGCACTTTTGCGAATTTTTCTGTCAGGAGGAATTTAGATGACGAATATCCCCTGTACGGCGGTTATTTTAGCTGCGGGCAAAGGAACAAGGATGAAATCATCCTTGCCGAAAGTCCTTCATAAGATCGGCGGTAAGTCGCTTGTACAGCATGTAATCGATGCGGCAAAGGGAGCTGGTGTTTCCCAGCAGATTGTTGTAGTCGGTTTTGGCGGCGATCAAGTGAGGCAGGCTCTAGCGGGACAGGCTATGTTTGCTGAGCAAAAAGAGCAGCTTGGAACGGGGCATGCTGTATTGCAGGCGCTGCCGCAGCTTCCCACTGGAGAAGGAACCGTTATGGTGCTTTGCGGCGATACGCCATTGCTTACAGTAGAGATGCTGCAAAATCTGCTCACAGAGCATGAGGCAGCCGGGGCCAAAGCGACAGTCCTTACGGCTCATATGCCTGATGCGACTGGCTATGGGCGGGTGATTCGCGATGAAGCTGGTCAAGTAGTAAAGATTGTAGAGCAAAAGGACGCTTCGCCGGAAGAACTAGCTGTTCGCGAAATCAATACAGGGATCTACTGTTTCGAACAAAATGCGTTGGCTAAGGCGCTCGCCGCGACGAATTGCAATAATGCGCAAGGCGAGTATTACCTCACTGACGTAATCGCTATCTTGGCAAAAGATGGAGAAAAGGTTTGGGCTGTAGCCGCTGCTGACTATGAGGCGACAAGCGGGATTAATTCGCGGCGCCAATTGGCGGTAGCCGAATTAGTATTGCGTAAGCGTAAACTTGATGAACTTATGGATCAAGGCGTTACGATTATGGATATGAACTCTACCTTTATTGACGAAACGGTGACGATTGGTCCGGATACGATCATCTATCCCTTTACCTGGATTGAGGGGGATACGGTGATTGGCAGTGGCTGTGAAATTGGGCCGAACAGTAGGTTGCAGAACTGCCGCATTCGTGACGACGTGACGATCCACTTTTCCTATGCCCATGACTGCACGGTGGAAAGTCAGGCTATTGTAGGTCCTTATGCTCACTTACGGCCTGATACGCATCTTGCTTTTGGCGTTAAAGTGGGAAATTTTGTGGAAGTAAAAAATTCTACAATAGGTAAAGGTTCCAAACTGCCCCATCTAAGCTATATTGGCGACACCGATATGGGTGAGCATGTAAATATTGGCTGTGGTACGATTACAGTCAATTATGACGGCTATGAAAAGCATCGGACAACCATTGGCGACCATGCTTTTATTGGCTGCAACAGCAATTTGGTGGCGCCTGTTACGATTGAGGACGATACTTTTATCGCGGCAGGATCGACGATTACGAAAGACGTTCCCAAGGGAGCATTAGGAGTGGCAAGAAGTCGGCAGACGATTTTGCCGGGATGGACCGAAAAAATGCAAAACAAAAGAAAGTAATTTTGGAGGGTGTACAAGTGATGTTAGATGACAGTAAACGGCTGCGCATATTCAGCGGCAATGCCAACAAAAAGCTGGCTGAAGAAATTGCAGCTTGTTTAGGAATCGCCGTAGGGGAAGCTTCCGTAGGGCATTTTAATAATGGGGAAACACAGGTTATGATTGGCGAAAGCGTTCGTGGTACCGATGTATTTATTATTCAGCCTACCTGCACGCCGGTCAATGATCACTACATGGAACTTTTGATCATGGTAGATGCTTTGAAACGGGCTTCAGCCAACCATATCACTGCCGTCATTCCCTACTATGGCTATGCGCGGCAAGACCGTAAAACACGGGGACGGGAACCTATTTCGGCCAAACTTATGGCGAATCTGTTAACCACCGCTGGTGTGACTCGTGTTGTTACGATGGATTTGCATGCTGGTCAGATTCAGGGATTTTTTGATATTCCTGTGGACCATCTGCCTGGCGGTCCAATCTTGGCTGATTACATTACCTCTAAAAACTTGGGTGATTTAGTTGTTGTTTCACCAGATCTTGGCGGTGTAACAAGAGCGCGGCAATTAGCTGACCGTTTGGAAGCGCCGATTGCTATTATTGAAAAACGCCGCCCCGAACCAGGCGTGGCTGAAGTAATGAACTTGATCGGCAGCGTCGAAGGGAAAAATGCAATTATTGTTGATGATATTGTTGATACGGCTGGTTCTTTGACCGAAGGTGCTAAAGCTCTGCAGCGGCTTGGCGCAAAAAGCGTATATGCTTGCTGTACTCATGGCGTTTTAAGCGATCCGGCTGTACAGCGTATTCAAGATTCCAATATTACGGAATTGATCATTACGAACACAATTCCTTTGCCTGACAGTAAGAAAATAGATAAAATTAAAGTTTTGTCAGTTGCACCGCTTATGGCCGAAGCCATTATTCGTATTTTCGGCGAACTTTCCGTAAGCAAATTATTTGACGATTAATTTGGCGACTCGAAGCAAGCAGATAGTTAAACATAGCAAAACTTGCTTTTCATAGAATAGATGGCCGTCCCTTATTAGGGGACGGCCTTTTTTTGTACATCAGGTTTAGGTCGGCTGTGGGCTATACCGAAATATGTTATAATAGATGAAATATTGCCAAGGAGAAAGCGGGCGCTGTTGCAACAGGTTAGCGCTTTTGCTATATTATACCCATTGGGTTGAATGGTAATAGTTTATTACTTGAGGATTTTAGGTGAGATAAATGAAATTAGTAATCGGTCTGGGCAATCCCGGCAGAGAATATGAGGCGACGCGTCATAATATCGGGTTTATGGCTGTGGATCGCTTAGCAAAACGCTGGGAGACGCCTGATTGGCGGCGCTGGGAAGAGGCGCTCATTACGGAGCAGCGCTTTCAAGGGGAAAAAGTGATTCTAGTGAAGCCGCAAACCTATATGAATTTAAGCGGTGTAGCTGTACGCCAACTAGCGAACTTCTACAAAATCGACTTAGCTGACATGCTGGTGATCTATGATGATATGGATCTTGCTGTTGGCAAACTTCGGTTTCGGGCGAAAGGCTCTTCTGGCGGCCACCGCGGCATTGAGTCAATGATTGCTGAATTAGGGGACAATCATTTTTCTCGGTTGAAAGTGGGAATCAGTCATCCTGGCGGCCGACGCAAAGTCGTTGATCATGTGCTGACCCCCTTTACGCCAGAAGAAAGCGAAGCCATTGAAGCGGCCTTAGCGCGCTCGGAACAAGCGGTAGAAGCATGGCTACAAGAGGGAATTACGGCAGCCATGAATGGATATAACAAGAATGAGTGAGGTGAAATGATGATTACCACTTTATTTGCCGATCAACATGGCGAAATCTTTGATCAGCCAGGCAAAGCGGCAGTCGGGCGCAGCGGCGATTGCCTTGTGCCGCTTTCGCGAGAAAATATGATTTTGTTGCCCGAAGGGGCTGAACTAATGTTTCTGCCAGGACGGCGCGCCGTTGCTTGGGAGCAGGGGGAAGCAAAGGCACTTACGAATCAGGGGCTTGCTGTTGCGGCTATGCTGCCTGTAGGCTATACGCGGACGCTGATGCCTGCTTTTATTAAAGCGGACGCTGCACCAGTTTTGCCGCTCTACGGCTATACGGCGGCGGCGCTTATTGATGATGAAATTTATGTAGCTGCTGTGAAAAGTGATGATAATGCCAAGTGGCATCCTTATGCCTATAATACGCCGAAACTAAAGGGAAAGGTCCGGCGGCTTGCGGAGCAGTTTCCGAAAAACCGCTTAGTAGAACATTTGGGGAGTTGTTCGCTTTCCTGGCATTGCTGTACGGCGCAAAATCTTTTTTATCACCGCTGGGAGGCGGGAATTCCCACGTCGCCTGTTTGTAACGCCAATTGCTTTGGCTGTATTTCGCTGCAACCATCAGAGTGCTGCCCGTCGCCGCAGACGCGCATTGCCTTTACGCCGACACCGGAAGAGGTGGCGGAAATTGGCGCTTATCATCTGGCGACAGCGGAAGATGGGATCATCAGTTTTGGCCAAGGCTGCGAAGGGGAGCCATCGCTCGCCTATGAAACGATTGCTGCTGCGATGCAACAGATTCGTGCCGTAACCGATCAAGGAATTCTCAATATCAATACGAACGCGGGCTTTACGACAGGAATCAAGGCGATTGTGGACGCTGGACTCAATAGTATGCGTGTCAGCATTAACAGTCCTACCGAGGCTGTCTATCAGGCTTATTACCGGGCTGGTTATGATTTGGCGGCGGTAAAGGAATCGATTCGCTATGCCAAGAGCAAAGGTGTTTTCGTATCGCTCAATATGCTCTTTTTCCCAGGAATCAATGACTGTGAGTCGGAAGTCGCTGCCTGGGAGAGCTTTATCAAGGAACTCGCGATTGATATGATTCAGTTGCGTAATTTGAATGTAGACCCTGATGAACTCATGGCCATTATGCCGCAAATGACTTCAGCCGCTATAGGCGTAAAGCCCATGATAAAAAGATTGCAGCAGGCGGCGCCATCCCTCGTGATTGGCAGCTTCAGCCATTATACTAAGGAAGAATAATTCTTTGGTTTTTCTTTCGCTTTTCGTGTTGCACAGAAAAGTCGATTGTGCTATAATTCATAGGTAAACTGTAGGGGTTCTATGCACTATGTCAAAGAACATGGTGATGCTAGTAAAAGTGAGGTGCAGAAATTATGAAGGAAAACATTCATCCTAATTTTGGCGAAGCCAAAGTAGTTTGCGGCTGTGGCAACACATTCACAACGGGTTCTGTGAAAAAAGAACTGCGCGTTGATGTTTGCTCTAAATGCCATCCTTTCTATACGGGTCAGCAGAGAAACATTCAGGCTGGCGGTCGTATTGAAAAATTCAATAAACGTTACGGTAACTAAGAACGATAGGTTCAGCAGAGCACATACATGCTCTGCTGTATTTATATCTATTAGTTTATCAGATAATATAGACAAGAAGAACAATGGATCAAAGGAGAACTGGAGTGAAACCAAAAGTATATATTGGCGGCCAGGCTGTGATTGAAGGCGTTATGATGCGCGGGCCGAAGCATATCGCTACAGCTGTTCGCGAACCAGGCGGGACGATTGTGATTGATAAATCGCCCCTGACTTCAATTATGGACCGCTATCCTATTTTAAAGAAGCCGATGCTTAGGGGCGTTGTTGCGTTAGTGGAGTCGCTGGTATATGGTTTAAAATCGCTTTCCTATTCGGCGCAAGCGGCCGGTGAAGAAGAGGAAGCTTTGTCTGATAAGGAAATTGCCATGACGATGATCGTTTCGCTGGCAATTGGCATTGGTTTGTTTGTGATTTTGCCCACCTATGCGGCGAAAGCCCTCCATTCTTCGCTAGATAATCCGATTTTGCTCAACCTTCTAGAAGGATTGCTGCGGCTTGTGATCTTTTTTGCCTATATTTATGGAATCTCGCGCATGGGAGAAATTCAGCGTGTCTTTCAATATCATGGGGCTGAGCATAAAACGATTCACGCCTATGAGCAAGGACTTCCCTTAACGGTAGAAAATATTCGGCCGCAGAGTCGGTTGCATCCGCGGTGCGGTACGAACTTTCTCTTGATCGTCATGGTCGTAAGCATCGTGTTGTTTGCTTTTCTCGGGTGGCCTGATTTAATCGAGCGAATCGTCTCAAGGATTATTCTTATGCCGGTTGTGGCCGGTCTTGCTTATGAGGTAATCCGTTTTGCCGGACGCAGTGAAAGCTCCTTTGTGGCATTTGCCATTCAACCAGGCTTATGGCTGCAGAATTTAACGACCCGTGAACCGAGCGATGATCAGATTGAAGTTGCCGTTGCTGCGCTGGAAGCAGTCAATCCGGCTAGTGAGTCAGAACAAGTATTAAGTGAAGAAATAAAGGTGGATGACCATGCTTGAACAAGTACAGGCCATAGAAGATAAATTTTTAGAACTGGAAAATTTAATTAGCGATCCTGTTGTACTGGCTGACCAAGCTCAGTGGCAAAAGCATACGCGCGCTCATGCCCAGCTTATGCCAATTGTGGCAAAATATCGCGAATATAAAGAAGTGCATCAGGAACTCGCTGATACAGAAGAGCTTTTGCGAGAAAAACTCGATGATGAAATGCGCTCTTTAGCCCAGGCAGAATTGAATGAGCTAAAAGATCGGTTTGCCGTCCTGAGTGAGGAATTGCGTATTCTGCTGTTGCCGAAAGATCCCAATGACGGTAAAAATGTTATCGTTGAAATTCGTGGCGGCGCCGGCGGCGATGAAGCGGCTCTATTTGCAGGTGATCTCTTCCGCATGTATACGCGTTATGCCGAAACAAAAGGTTGGCGTACGGAAATACTTGAGTCGAATCCGACGGAACTTGGCGGCTTCAAGGAAGTTATATTTCTGATTGAGGGCGATAGCGTTTACAGTCGCTTAAAATTTGAAAGCGGCGTGCACCGTGTACAGCGGATTCCGACGACAGAATCTGGCGGGCGGATTCATACATCAACAGTGACCGTTGCTGTACTGCCAGAAGCCGAAGAAGTCGATATTGACGTCAATCAAAATGATTTAAAAATTGACACCTATTGTGCCAGCGGCGCTGGCGGACAGCATGTCAATAAGACAGAGTCGGCTGTGCGAATTACTCATTTGCCAACAGGCGTCGTCGTTACTTGTCAGGATGAAAAATCCCAACTGAAAAATCGTGATAAAGCCATGCGCGTATTACGAGCAAAACTGTTAGAATTAGCCCAGCAGCAACAGCATGCTGAAGTGGCGCAGGAGCGAAAAAGTCAAGTTGGGACAGGCGACCGTAGCGAGCGGATCCGGACCTATAACTTCCCGCAGGGCCGTGTGACCGATCATCGGATTGGTCTGACTCTTCATAAATTAGATTTTGTTCTTAACGGCGATCTTGATGAAATTGTTCATGCTTTGGTCACGGCGGATCAAAGCGAACGGCTGCGGCAGGGGCAGTAGCTATGGCTGAAATGTGGACGATTGGCCGTATTTTAGCTTGGACGAAGCAGTACTTTGCAGCCAAAGGCGTGGAATCTCCGCGCCTTGACGCCGAAGTACTGCTTTCCCATATTTTAAAGCAAGATAGAATTTATTTATATGTGCACTTTGATCAGCCGCTTACGCCAGAAGAACTTACTGCTTATCGGGAAGCGGTGAAAGAACGAGCGCAGCGTTTGCCTGTTGCTTATATTACAGGCTATAAAGAATTTATGGGCCTTAACTTTGTCGTTACCCCGTCCGTTCTGATTCCGCGCCCTGATACAGAGATTCTTGTAGAAACAGTCCAAAAGCGTCTTGCTCAATATGAGGATATTTCGTTTGCTGATCTTGGTACAGGCAGCGGCGCAATTGTCGTAAGTCTGTTGACATTGTTGCCTAAAGCCAAGGCGGTAGCTGTTGATATTTCTGAAGCAGCGCTTATTGTAGCTGAGCAAAATGCCAAGAATCATCAGGTACAGGATCGCTTAGACTTATGTTGCGGCGATTTTACGCAGGCTTTATCAGGACGCTTTCAAGCGATTGTTTCCAACCCTCCCTACATTCCTGATGACGAGGTGAGGACTTTAGCGCCGGAAGTATTAAAAGAGCCAAGTCTTGCCTTAAAAGGCGGCAACGACGGCCTTGACTTTTACCGACGTTTGTTATGTGATTGCGCGCCACTGCTTACGGATGATGGGTTTCTAGCGATAGAAATTGGAATTGATCAAGCTGAACCACTGCAGGCACTCGCTGCAGTATCGCCCTTTCAGGTACAGGAGATTGTGAAGGACTATGGCGGGATTGAACGCGTTATGGTCTTTGTAAAAAAAGAATCAAAGAAGGAATAACAATGGAAACTCATTATTATAAATTGTCGGCGGAAAATCCGAGCCATAAAGTGATTGAAGCAGCAGGGGCCTTGCTACGCCAGGGCGGTCTTGTGGCTTTTCCTACCGAAACAGTGTATGGTTTAGGCGCGAATGGCTACTCACCTGAAGCAGTGGCGGCGATTTATGCCGCCAAGGGACGTCCTTCCGACAATCCGCTGATTTTACATATTGCCTCTTTAGCCATGCTCGATGAACTGGTTACGACAGTGCCGGTAGCAGCGGAAAAAGCCTTACAAGCCTTTTGGCCCGGTCCTTTGACGATTATCGCGCCGAAGAGTTCGCGCGTTCCCCTGGCGGTAACTGGCGGACTTGATACCGTTGCTGTGCGCTATCCGTCCTCAGTAATTGCTCGGGAGCTGATTGCTGCGGCTAATGTACCGATCGCAGCACCGAGCGCCAATCGCTCCGGCAAGCCTAGCCCGACGACAGCGCAGGCCGTGTTGGAGGATTTAGACGGACGAATTGATATGATTATTGATGGCGGACCTTGTGATATTGGCTTGGAATCTACGGTGCTTGATTGTACTGGTGATATTCCGGTAATTTTGCGACCAGGCGGTATTACCTATGAAATGCTTGTACAAGAGCTAGGACAAGTCGAGGTCGATCCTGGTTTATCTTTAGGCGCCCAGGCAGCGCCGAAGGCGCCTGGTATGAAATATCGCCATTATGCGCCAACTGCGCCGCTGATACTGTTTGAAGGACCGGAGCAGGCCGTGCAAACGGCCATGCAAGAGCGAGTGGCGGAAGAGACAAAGCAGGGACGGCGGCTAGGGCTGCTCATTTGTGAAGAGTGGCGGTCTCTATTTCAAATGGTAGAATCTGTCGAAACCTTTGGTTCCCTCTTAGACCTCGATGCTGTTGCCGGACAGATTTTTGGCGCATTACGGTCTTTTGACCATGAATCGGTTGATCTCATTTTAGCGCAGGGAATTCCTGAATCGGGAATTGGTCGAGCGGTGATGAATCGGTTGCGTAAAGCGGCCGGTCAGCAGATTGTAAAAGTATAATCCTAGAGGTTTGCGCGGCTTTTTTCCTTCATATAGTTACTAAAAGGAGGAGAGGCCTATGTCGCTTTGGGAGGTTTTACTACTCAGCATTGCCTTAGGGGCTGACCTGTTTTCTGTGGCTGTGCCGATTGGGATGCAAGGGCTTGAGAAAGAACGCATTTTCTTTTCTTCTGTGGTGTTTGCCTGTTTTCATATTTTTATGATTTGGGCTGGTTATTTTTTTGGTCACTTACTTGGCGATGTGCTTACGGCTCAGGCGAGCGCCTTTGGAGCAACGATTTTAATTTTGCTTGGCTGCAACATGCTATGGGAGCAAAAACAAGGCCAGGAAATGCGATCTTGCCGCTTGCGCGGCGGCGCTTTAGTGAGTCTGGCTGTCAGTGTCAGTCTTGATGCGTTTGTTGCGGGAATTGGCTTAGGCATACTTGAAGTCAATCTGCTCTTTTTCAGCTTAATTCTCGGCTTGACGATTTTTGTTATTAGCTTTTGCGGGTTTACTTTAGGCGATAAGCTGGGAGCTTTCGTAGGTCGCTATGCCCCTGTTCTAGGCGGACTGCTTTTAGCCGCTTTCGGCATGCAGACATTGTTACGAGTTTTTTGGCTAAAATAGAAGGAGGAGAGTCCTTTGTTGCAAATTCTCATTTTATGTACAGGAAATACTTGCCGCAGTCCTATGGCGCAGCTCTTGCTGCAAGAGCGCATTAAAGAAGCGGAAATGACGCATGCCTTTACCGTAAAATCAGCCGGTCTGGCGGCATTTCCTGGTCAGGCCGCTTCGGCGGGAGCCACGCAAGCGATGAAATCGCGCGGAATTGATGCCAAGATGCATCGTTCACGGTTGCTGACGGAAGATGATCTTGTTTCAGCCGACCTTATACTGACTATGACGCAAGGCCATAAAAATCAAGTATTGCAGCTCTTTCCTAAGGCTAAGAGCAAAGTTTTTACTTTGGCGGAATATACGGGCAACCTTGCCGATGTGTCAGATCCTTTTGGCGGTGATTTAGCGGAATATGAGCGTTGCGCCCGCATGCTATCAGAACTTGTTGATCTTGCCTGGGAAAAGTTGCAGACTTCGGCAGGAAAAAATCAGTAAACGGAGAATCATGAGGAGAATAGTCAAAGGGGGTACAAAAGTGAAAATTGCAATAGGCAGTGATCACGGCGGCTTACGTCTGAAAGAAGAACTAAAAGCGCGCCTGGAAGAAAGACAGATCGAATTTCACGATTTTGGCGCTTATACAGAGGAATCGGTGGACTATCCTGACTATGCCAAAGCAGTGGCTGAAGCTGTCGTCGCCGGTGACTATGAGCGCGGAATCCTTATTTGCGGCACAGGAATCGGTATTTCTATTGCAGCTAATAAGGTAAAAGGAATTCGCGCCGCTCTTTGTTGCGATGTCTTTTCAGCGAAAATGTCGCGCGAGCATAATGACGCCAATATCTTGGCTCTGGGTGAGCGGGTAACAGGACCGGGGCTTGCTTGTATGATTTTAGATACATGGCTGGATACTCCTTTTGCTGGCGGTCGTCATGAGCGTCGTGTTGGCAAAATTAGTGAACTCGAACAATAGAGGTGAGCATAGGTGTCACAGAAAGAATGGTTGGAAGAAATTCGTCAGGCGACCCGTGAGGCCGCTACAGAACTGCTGATGAAAGCTCAGGTAAAAGCTGGGATGGTTCTGGTTGTGGGCTGTAGTACCAGTGAAGTAAAAGGGGAAAAAATCGGCTCAGCCGGTTCGGAGGCTGTAGCAGAAATTCTGCTAGCAGAGCTTCGTCAGGCCGCCGTTCGTCGTCAGGTTTTTTTAGCCATACAATGCTGTGAGCATTTAAACCGGGCTCTCGTTGTAGAACGGGAAGCTCAGGAAAGATACGGCTGGACAGAAGTCTCCGTATTGCCGCGGCCTCATGCGGGCGGTGCGTTAGCGGCTCAGGCCATGAACGATTTCAGTGATCCTGTCGTGGTAGAAACGATTCAGGCTCATGTGGGTCTGGATATTGGCTGTACGCTCATTGGCATGCACTTAAAGGCTGTAGCTGTACCACTGCGTCTTACGCAAAAAAAAATTGGACAAGCTCTGTTGGTGGCGGCAAGAACGCGACCTAAGCTGATCGGTGGTCAACGGGCTGTTTATCATGAAGAAGTACTCGTCAAATAATACAACACTTTGTTAGGGGGCACATCATGTCGTTCTTGGAACAGGTAGATCCGGAAATTGCTAAACTTATTGCTTTAGAAAAACAACGTCAGCAAAATAAGCTGGAACTGATTGCATCAGAAAACTTTGTCAGTGAAGCGGTTATGGAAGCGCAAGGTTCTGTTTTGACGAATAAATATGCTGAGGGCTATCCCAAGCATCGTTATTACGGCGGCTGTGAACATGTCGATGTAGTAGAACAATTGGCTATTGATCGGGCGAAAGCTCTGTTCGGCGCTCCTTACGTCAATGTGCAGCCTCATTCTGGCGCTCAGGCGAATATGGCTGTTTTTTTCGCCCTGCTCTCACCTGGTGATACCATTCTCGGTATGAATTTATCCCATGGCGGTCATTTGACTCATGGCAGCCCCGTTAATTTTTCCGGTAAATGGTTTAAAGTTGTTGCTTACGGTGTTGATGAACAGACCCAGTGCATTGATTATGACGCAGTGCGCAAATTGGCGTTAGAAAATAAGCCGAAGCTCCTGGTTGCAGGCGCCAGTGCGTATCCGCGCGTCATTGATTTTGCCCGTCTTGCAGCGATTGCTCATGAGGCAGGCGCGTTGCTTATGGTCGATATGGCTCATATTGCTGGGCTTGTGGCAGCAGGCCTTCATCCCAGTCCTGTACCGCATGCTGATATTGTTACGACGACGACTCACAAAACACTACGCGGACCGCGTGGCGGTATGATTCTCTGCCGGGAAGAGCAGTACGCGAAAGCAGTGAATAAAGCGATTTTCCCTGGAATTCAAGGTGGCCCGCTTATGCATGTGATTGCAGCGAAAGCTGTTGCTTTGCAGGAAGCTAGCACGGAAGCTTTTAAAGCTTATCAGCAGCAGATAGTAAAAAATGCGGCAGCTTTGGCGGCGCAACTGACGAAATCCGGTTGCACACTTGTGTCGGGTGGTACGGATAATCACTTATTGCTGCTAGATGTGCGGCCGCAAAACTTAACAGGCAAAGAAGCGGAGCATCTTTTAGATGAAGTTGGTTTGACTGTGAATAAAAACACCATACCTTTTGATCCGGCCAGCCCCTTTGTGACTAGCGGTGTTCGGATTGGTACTCCGGCAGTAACATCGCGAGGCATGGACGAAGCCGCCATGGAAGTGATTGGCGAAGTAATTGCGTCAGTGCTGACCGCACCAAATGACGAAACCATAAAAGTGGCTGCGAAAGAAAAAGTAGCGGCTCTTTGCAAAAAATTCCCTCTTTATCCTGAAAAAGCGTAAAGAGACGAAGGAGATAACAGAATGCAGATTCATGTAATTAATCATCCCTTAATCCAACATAAACTATCTTTGATTCGTGATGTAAATACAGGAACAAAGGAGTTTCGTGAACTTCTTGAAGAAATTGCTACACTAATGGCTTATGAAATTACTCGCAATCTTCCTTTAGAAGACGTTGTTATTGAAACACCTGTAGAAAAATGCCATTGCAAAATGTTGGCAGGTAAAAAAATCGGTGTTGTGCCAATTCTGCGTGCCGGTCTCGGCATGGTTAGCGGCGTACTTCGCCTGATTCCCGCAGCAAAAGTCGGTCATGTCGGCTTATACCGCGATCCCGAGAGCTTGCAGCCAGTTGAATATTACTGCAAACTGCCGACCGATGTAACAGAACGTGATTTCATCATTATTGACCCAATGCTCGCTACTGGCGGTTCTTCCGCTGCGGCGATCGATCTGTTAAAACGTCACGGTGCTAAGAACATTAAACTTATGTGTCTTGTTGCAGCGCCGGAAGGCATTAATCTTGTCAATGAACAGCATCCTGATGTAGAAATTTATACAGCAGCTGTTGATATTAAATTGAATGACCATGGCTATATTGTTCCTGGCCTTGGTGATGCAGGCGACCGGATTTTCGGTACAAAATAAGAAAAACGGCAGTTGGACTTGGTTCTAGGGAACTGTCCACTGCCGTTTTTTTGCAAAAGCGTATTTGTAAAGCGAGGGTTTTTATGCGGAAAAACTGGGATGAATATTTTTTAGATATTGCTTTTCAGGTAGCTGAACGCAGTACTTGTCAGCGGCGAAAAGTCGGCGCTGTCATTGTGAAAAACAAACGGATTAAAGGAACTGGCTACAACGGCAGCCCGGCAGGACTGCCTCATTGCCTTGAAGAAGGTTGTCTCATGCTTGATGGCCATTGTATCCGCTGCATTCACGCGGAACCGAACGCCTTGCTGGAATGCTCGCCTGATGAACGTCATGAGGCTACCTTATACTGCACGGATAGGCCTTGTCCGGAATGCCAGAAGCTGATTATTACATCAGGAATTCAGCGCGTTGTTTTTGCTCGAGACTACGAGCCTCATACCGAGTGGTTTTCGCTGGCGCCGTGGATTGAAATCGTCTATTTGCCTCGGTGAGCAAGGAATGGCAGCCATACCGCGTCAACGTTAGCACTTGACTTCCGCTTGTATGGCAGGCCATCCCTTGTGCTTAGGTGCGCCGAATAGTGCGGTTTGAGCTTGTTGGAATGATTTTGCAAGGAATGGCAGCCATATAAGCGGAACATGTATTAATGGTATGGTGTGGTTTGGAGCCTATCGCAATGATTTCGTGATAAGGCAAAAGGGGTGTATACTCATATAGGTAGAATTAAGCATTAATCGTGGTTTTGAGCTTATGACAACTGTTTTGTGATAAGGCAGAAAGGGAGATATTGCTCATAAAAGCGGAAGTCAAGTGCTAACGGTGACGCGTTATGAGTAATATCTCCCTTTCGTCTACCCGAAAAAGGCTGGGAAATGCGAAAAACCGGCTATCTACCTTCGTAAATAACCGGTTCTTCCTATTATGGCGGAGTGACAGGGATTTGAACCCTGGCAGGCCTTGCGACCTCTAACGATTTAGCAAACCGTCCTCTTCAGCCACTTGAGTATCACTCCAAGGACACTATTAGATTGTAGCATGATGAAACATCTTCTGTCAATAAGCAGTTAACCTATTTTTATGCTACAATAGAGATATAACTTAATTTTAAGTATAAAATATACAAAATCTGCCCTGCGAAGATATAATTTAGGATGGGACATTTGTCGTTGGATTGAACAAGGAATGAAAGGAAAACAAAATGGATACAATTAGCTTACCAAAATTGAATCATTTGACACCGACATTTTCTTCGACTCTTTTAAAAGCAGTAGAAGAAGCTGGGGAGTTGGCGCGGGCTGTTTTGCACTTTTTGCCGTATGGACGATCGGAAGAGGTCGGACAGATCAGTGCGATACCAAGCAAGGCAGTTGATCTGACGGCAGCCCAGCGCACTTTGCGTTCGGTGGCGGAAGAACTGTTAGATGTGGCTCAGGTTTGCGTGACCATGCTGTTTGTGATGGAAGATGAGTATCATCTGACGATTGATCAAATGATTGACAGACATTTGGCGAAACTTATGGCAAAAGGCTACTGTTTTGATCAGGGGCAAACCTATGAGATTGCAACTTGCGGTTCCTTTAAGACATTACGGCTGCCGCGGCTTTATCTTGATGAAGTAACTTTGCTTACGACGGTTTGTAAGATTCAAGAAGAGCTTGGCGAGATGACGCAGTATTTAGGCAAGATGACAGGCGCTTCCGGTGAAACCGTTCAGCTTGACTTTGCGGCTGCTCTAGATGGTTGCGCCGAAGAACTATTAGATGTAGCGCAGTGTTGTTTTACGATGATGTATATTCTCGCTGACCGCTATCAAGTTGATATTGCCGCGCTTGTAGCTGAGCATGTAGAAAAACTGGAAAAACGGGGCTATTTTACGCGGTAAATCAGACAGGAATGTACAGGCTTTCATTGACAAGTTTTTACGTGGTTTGGTACAATAGGGCTGTTGGTGCCTGGTCAGTTTTTTTGAACTTACCTTAGGTACATTAGAAAACGAGGTGCATGAATTGTGCAATCTTATGTTGTTGCTTTTATCACGGCTTTAGTTTTGGCTTATCTCATTACTCCATCCGTAATAAAGCTGGCAATCAAACTTGGGGCTATGGACGCGCCTGACGCACGCAAAGTGCATAAGCATCCGATTCCGCGGATGGGCGGACTGGCAATCTACATCGGTTTTGTCGTCGCTGTTTTGGCAAGTATGCATATGGATAAAGATATTCTTGGCCTACTCGCTGGCGGTACCGTAATTTTGCTTGTAGGTATTGCTGATGATATGTTGCAGCTGCCAGCAAAAGTGAAACTTCTCGGGCAAATTGCTGCAGCGATTGTTTTAGTTTTATTTGATATTCAGATTGAATGGTTGACAAATCCTTTCGGGGATATGATCTATGTAGAATATTTTTCTGTACCGATTACGATTCTTTGGGTTGTTGGGCTGACCAATACAGTCAACTTAATTGACGGTTTAGATGGTTTGGCCGCTGGTGTTTCAACAATTGCAGCGCTTACGATTTTGCTCGTGGCTTTGCAACAGAATTTTTGGATTGTTGCTGTGCTGACTTCGGCTCTTGCTGGTAGCGCCCTTGGTTTTTTACAGCATAATTTTAATCCGGCTAAAGTTTTTATGGGTGATACAGGCAGTATGTTTTTAGGGTATATGCTTGCGGCGATTTCCATTTTGGGAACTGTGAAATCCGCTGCAACGATTGCCTTGATTGTGCCGATCGTAGCTTTGGGGCTGCCGATTATGGATACAACCTTTGCAATTATTCGCCGCTATAATAGCGGACAGCCCATATTTAAGCCTGATAAAGGACATTTGCATCATCGTTTGTTAGCTATGGGCTTATCACAGAAACAAGCTGTTTTACTCATGTATGTGATCAGTGGCTGCCTCGGTCTTAGCGCAATTGCTTTGACAGAAGTAAATATGGGGTTTGCTGCCGTCATTCTTTTCTGCCTCCTGGCGCTTGCTTTTGTTGGGGCGCGGAAGGTGGGCGTTCTGAAACAGAACGATTCGGCGCAAAGTCATTCCTGAGTATGATTTTAAAGTAAAAATAGCAAGAAACCACAAAGGCGGGCGCAAGGCCTGCCTCTTTTAGCTAATTAGGAGAGTGATTTGTTTGGCTCGTCTGAAAGTTATGACTGTATTTGGCACAAGACCGGAAGCTATCAAGATGGCTCCAGTGGTGCTAGAGCTTGCTAAATATAGCGATCTCATCCAGCCGATTGTTACGGTAACAGCCCAGCATCGAGAAATGCTGGATCAGGTCCTCGGCCTGTTTGCGATTCAACCTGACTATGATCTTGATATTATGGCGCAAGGGCAGACTCTATTTGATATTACCGCCAAAGCCATGCATGGTCTTGACAGTGTCCTTGCCACCGAAAAACCCGATATTGTTCTTGTTCATGGCGATACGACAACCACTTTTGCGGGAGCGCTAGCCGCTTACTACCATCATATTCCCGTAGGCCATGTGGAAGCGGGGCTGAGAACAGGCAATAAATATTCGCCTTTTCCCGAGGAGATGAACCGTAAGCTGACTGGTTCTTTAGCAGAACTGCATTTTGCACCGACGCCGACAGCGAAAGAAAATCTTTTGAAAGAGAATATTTCTGCTGACAATGTTTTTGTTACAGGCAATACAGTCATTGATGCTTTGAAAGCAACGGTAAGTGAAACCTATCAATTTTCTGATCCGCTGTTAGCTTCGATCCCCTATGGCGAGCGCCGCGTTGTGCTAGTGACGACTCATCGCCGCGAGAATCTTGGCGAACCGATGCGCCATGTTTATCAAGCGCTACGGCAGATTGTTCATGATTTTTCTGATGTAGAAGTCGTTTTCCCGGTTCATAAAAATCCGAAAGTACGTGAAGTTGTTGAGGCCGAACTTGGCAGTGTAGAACGAGTTCATCTTATTGATCCACTGGACTATGAACCGTTTGCGAACCTCTTGGCGCGGTCATATCTGGTTCTAACCGATTCGGGCGGAATCCAAGAAGAAGCGCCGTCGTTAGGTAAGCCAGTTCTTGTTTTGCGCGATACGACGGAACGACCAGAAGCAATCGCTGCCGGTACAGTAAAGTTGATTGGTACAGAAAAAGAACGAGTCTATCAGGAAACCTCATTGCTCTTAAGTAGTCGCAGCGACTATGAGAAGTTGGCTGGGGCTTGCAATCCTTATGGTGATGGACTTTCTTCGCGGCGGATTGTTGAAACGATTCTATGTCGCTATGGCTTGAAACAAACAATGCCAGCTCCTTTTGTTTGCAAAAACGAATAAGAATTTAGTCCGCATACTATTGTGATGCGGACTTTTTGTATTTGAAATAAATTTAGCGTTTTTCAGCAATTTTATAGAATAACTAGACAAAAATCTTCTTTTTTACACAATCGAGGAGGAATTTTTAATTGTGTGAAGAATATATACAAATACTATTCATGCCATTTCCGAAATCATAGAAAAGCGTATTCCAGGGTATGCTATTTTTTGAAGATGAAGGGGATGCAAAGATGGGCAAGAATAGCAAAAATGCTTTGCTGCAGGCGCTGAATCTTGTATCGGCTCTAGGGCTTACGCTTGTTTCGACACTTGCTGTAGGAATAGGGATAGGGCGGCTTTGGGATCACTATTTTGCCACTTACCCTTGGGGAACGATCATTGGAATTGCGCTGGGAGCTTTAGCTGGTTGCGTGGGAGTGTTTAAGCTCATTGTTGCCAGTCAAAAAAATTGAATATTATGGTGATAGTAAATGAAAGAAGCGCTTTTTGTATGAGAACCGATTTTGGGGAGATGAAAAAATCCTATTTTTGGGGACTACCCTTATGGTCGTTCTTCCTGCTTGGCAGTACGTGGTTATCAGGTCATGGTGATAAGCTGCCCGGACTCTTGCTTGGTATCGTGGCGGCTTATATTTATTTTATCCTGGTGATGATCCGCGTAAAAAAAAGCGCCAACCTGCCGCCGAAGAAGGCGGTTTGGTCCATGCGCGTGGGCTGGGTAATTCGTCTTGTATTTGTCTGTTTTATTCTTTATTTTTCTTTGCGAGTTCCAGAACTCGATTTTTTGGCAGCAGTCGTGGGGCTTTTCTCACTTCATATAGTTTTCCTGGGGGCTGCTTGTGTGTTTGTTATCAAACACAAATTCTTCTAAATGAAATAAGAAAGGGGGGGATTTCTGATGGAACATGGTGAAGGACATGCAATTGGCTCACATCAGATTGCTCATTTTGCCGGCCTGAGTTTTCATCTAGACACGCTCATTATGACGTGGCTGACTATGGCGGTTGTTATTATTATCGCAATCTTAGCAACAAGACGGCTGACACTAGTGCCATCTGGCTGGCAAAATTTATTGGAAATGGCTGTAGAAGCGCTTTTGAATCAAATTGAATCCACTATGGGCCCGAAAGGCCTCAAGTTTGCACCGATGATCATTACGCTGTTTCTCTTTCTCTTGATCAGCAACTGGCTTGGACTCATTCCGAAGTTTAGTTCGCCGACAAGCGACTTGAACACGACAGCAGGGCTGGCGATTATGGTTTTTGTTCTCATACAGGTTTTGGGCATTATGCATAAAGGGCTCGGATCGTATATCGGACATTTTTTCAAGCCGTACGCTTTATTTTTGCCCATTAATATTATTGAAGAATTAGCCAAGCCGATTACACTGTCTTTTCGTCTATTCGGAAATATTATTGCAGGGGAAGTTCTCCTCATTGTGCTTGGCATGTTGGTGCCGTACTTTGTTCCGACAATTTGGCTGGCTTTCAGTGTCTTTGTCGGTGTGATTCAGGCTTTTATTTTCACCATGCTGACAATGTCTTACTTGTCAAACAGCTTAAATGACAACCACTAATGATTGAAAATAGACTTTTCTAAACAAAATGGAATGAAAAAAAGGAGGAACTTATTGTGGAACATGCAATTATTATCGCAGCTTCGGTTATCGGAGCAGGTTTAGCTATCGGTCTTTCCGCCATTGGCGCAGGTATTGGTGACGGTCTCGTTACGGCTAAAGCCGTAGAAGGTATGGCTAGACAGCCGGAAGCAAAAAGCACGATTCTTGTTAACATGCTGATCTCTGTTGGTTTGATCGAAGCATTGCCAATCATCGCTGTTGTTATTGCTTTCGTTTTGATGTTTGCCAACCCGTTTACGAAGTAATCAAGAAAAGCGGTATAGGGCGACAGGCTAGAGGGTCTGTCGCCTCCCTACACGCCTAAGGAGGAGGGGCCTCATTGGTTGATATTGATGCGACGCTTATAGCGCAAATTATAAATTTCTTAATTCTTGTGGCCATTCTGACCAAAGTCGCCTATAAGCCCCTTGTGGGAATGCTCAATGAACGGCAGCAGAAAATCGCCTCAGGTCTTGAGACGGCAGAGAAAGAACGCGCTGCAGCCGAAGCGTTGAAACAAGACTTAGAACGTCAGTTGGCGGCAGCTCGCAGCCAGGCACAGACTATTATTGACAAAGCTGAAAAATTTGCGGCAGCAAAACGCGACGAAGAACTAGAAGTGACGCGTCAGGAATGCGCGAAACTGCTGAAAAATGCTCAGGAAGAAATTAGCCGCGAACGCGATAAAGCGATTAATGAAATGCGGCAAGAAGTCGTTGCTTTATCATTAGCAGCAGCTTCTAAAATTATCAGTGAAAACATGACAAATGAAGCAAATGCGAAACTTGTAGCGAATTTCATTGATAAATTAGATGAAACGAAGACGGGTGGTCTGCCATGTTAGTGCAGCAGCTTGCCCAAAAATATGCTCAAGCGATTTACGAGTTGGCCAAAGAAAAGGACGAGCTTGCTGCAGTAGAAGCGCAGCTTCAGATGGTGCAAAGCGCTGTAGCTGACAATAAAGAGCTGGCGACTTTTCTGTATCATCCACGCGTACCAGCTGAATCAAAAAAATCCTTGTTAAAGGAAGTTTTCGGTAAGGAAGTAACCCCGGAAGTTCTTCGCTTTCTCTTGCTTGTCGTTGACAAGCGTCGGGAGACTTTTTTACCGCAAATGATTCAGGAATTTATTAGCTTAGCAAATGAAGAACGTAATATTGCTATTGCTGAAGTAAAAACAGTTCTGCCCTTAAGCGAAGCAGAGCAGACTGCTTTGAAGCAAAAGCTTGAAGCCGTTATGGGCAAAACCATTGTACTGAAAGAACACATTGACGCTTCCATTATTGGCGGCATGATCATTAAATTAGGCGATAAACTGATTGACGGCAGCGTAAAACGTCAGCTTGACCTTATGAAGTACGCACTGCTGCAATCGCAAGCGACGAAGATTGGGGTGACAAAGTAAGTATGAAAATGAGGCCAGAAGAAATTACGGCTATCATCAAACAGCAGATTGAAAACTATGAAGTCGACCTCAATGTTGATGATATTGGTACAGTCATCGAGGTAGGCGACGGAATTGCTCGTATCCATGGCTTAGAAAAGGCTATGGCCGGTGAACTGTTAGAATTCCCCGGTAGCGTTTTCGGTATGGTTTTGAATCTGGAAGAAGATAATGTCGGCGCTGTTCTTATGAGCGGTGAAATGACGATTAAAGAAGGCGACACAGTGCGCCGTACCGGCCGCATCATGCAGGTTCCTGCTGGCGAAGCTATGGTAGGTCGTGTTGTCAATCCTTTGGGGCAGCCGATTGATGGTAAAGGCCCAATTGCAACAACGGAATTCCGTCCTGTAGAATTTAAAGCGCCTGGTATTGCTGATCGTAAAAGCGTTCACGAACCACTTCAGACAGGCTTAAAAGCAATTGACGCTCTTGTGCCAATCGGCCGGGGACAACGTGAATTGATTATCGGTGACCGTGGTACTGGTAAAACAGCTGTTGCACTTGATACGATTATTAATCAAAAAGGCCAAGGCGTAATCTGCGTATATGTTGCGATTGGCCAAAAAGCTTCGACCGTAGCTCGCGTTGTGAAGACGCTGGAAGATCACGGCGCGATGGAATATACGATTGTTGTTGTTGCTACTGCTTCTGACAGTGCACCGTTGCAATATATCGCTCCTTATGCCGGTGTTGCTATGGCAGAATATTTTATGTATAAAGGCGGCCATTGCCTCTGCGTTTATGACGATCTTTCCAAACAGGCAGCGGCTTATCGCGCCATGTCGCTTCTACTTCGCCGTCCGCCAGGACGTGAAGCTTATCCCGGTGACGTTTTCTATTTACACAGCCGTTTGTTAGAACGGGCTGCTAAATTATCCGATGAACTTGGCGCTGGTTCCATTACGGCTTTGCCGATTATTGAAACTTTGGCTGGTGACGTATCGGCCTATATTCCGACTAACGTAATTTCCATTACAGATGGTCAGATTTTCCTTGAAAGCGAACTTTTCTATTCTGGTATCCGTCCAGCTATTAACGTAGGTCTGTCCGTATCGCGTGTAGGCGGTAGTGCTCAGGTAAAAGCCATGAAGAGTGTAGCTGGTACGCTTCGCCTTGACTTGGCGCAGTATCGTGAAATGGCAGCTTTTGCTCAGTTCGGCAGTGATCTGGACAAAGCGACTAAAGCGTTAATTGACCGCGGCGACCGCATGACGGAAGTTTTGAAACAGCCCCAGTATGTACCGATGCCTGTAGAAGAACAGGTGCTTGTAATCTATATGGCTGTTAACGGCTATCTTGATGATGTAGCTGTAGAAAATATTACGAAGCTCGAACAGGATTACCTGAAATTCATGCGTACAAGCTATGCAGAAATCGGCAAATCGATTCGCGAGAAGAAGGTAATTGACAGCGAAACGGCAGCAGCGCTGAAAAAAGCCATTAAAGAATTCAAAGATACTTTTGTAAGCATTGAAGACAGTGCAGCGAGGTGATAACGGATGCCTAGTACACAGGACATACGTCGTCGCATCAAAAGCGTAAAAAACATTCAGCAGATTACGAAGGCTATGAAGATGGTTGCTGCCGCCAGATTGCGCAAAGCGCAGGAGAAAGCAGCAGCTTCCCGGCCTTATACCGATAAAATCCGGGAAGTGCTAGAGAGTGTAACTGCTAATGCTCACGATATCTCTCATCCGCTGCTGGAATCGAGAGACGTAAAAAAAGTCTGCTATTTACTCATTAATGCGGACAAAGGACTGGCTGGCGCTTATACGTCAAACTTAGTCCGGGAAGTTGTGCCGCGCCTTAAGAGTCATGATCATGTACAGCTCATTACGGTGGGCCGAAAAATGCGTGATTATTTCCGGCGCCGCCACTATAGCATTGATCAGGAATTTATTGGATTCTCTGAAAAACCTTCCTATCAAAATGCTGTGGAACTTTCTCGCGCGGTAGCAGATGGTTTTGTAAAAGGCGAGTATGATGAAATTTATATGGCTTATACGCAGTTTTTATCGCCGCTGACCCAAAAGCCGACGGTTATAAAACTGTTGCCCATGACGCAACCAGAGGCAAAAGTAGAAGCGGACGAAAAGCGTGCTGGGGAATATATTTTTGAACCGGATGCTGCCGCCGTTTTAGCGGAATTATTGCCAAAATATCTTGAGTCTACCATTTATGGCGCTTTGTTGCAGTCGGCGGCAAGCGAATTAGGCGCACGAATGACGGCGATGGGATCGGCTACTGATAATGCCCAGGAGCTTATAGCTAAGCTTGTCCTGAAATACAATCAAATTCGTCAGGCGAATATTACTCGCGAGATCAGTGAAATCGTGGGTGGCGCTGAAGCCATTAAATAGTGAATTTAAGGAGGGGGGAACCCTGTGAATATCGGAAAAGTGAAACAAGTAATTGGTCCTGTTGTAGATATTGAGTTTTCCCCCGAGCAGCTCCCTGCCATTTATAATGCCATTAAAATTCAGGGACAGTCGGATGGCGCTAAGTTGGATGTTACAGCTGAAGTCATGCAGCATTTGGGAGACAACACGGTTCGTGCTGTTGCCATGTCGTCTACGGACGGCCTGACACGCGGCATGGATGCAGTTGATACCGGTGCGCCGATTCAGATTCCCGTAGGCAAGGGCACGCTCGGTCGGGTATTTAATGTGTTAGGAGAAGCCGTTGATAATAATCCGGCGGAAGTCGTAGCGGACGATCATTGGCCGATCCATCGGTCAGCTCCGAGCTTTGAAGATCAGGAAACTTCAACGCAGATTTTGGAAACAGGCATTAAGGTTGTTGACCTTATTGCTCCCTATTCCCGCGGTGGTAAAATCGGCCTCTTTGGCGGTGCTGGCGTAGGTAAAACTGTTTTGATCATGGAATTGATCAGAAACATTGCTACTGAGCACGGCGGTTATTCCGTGTTTGCTGGCGTAGGCGAACGTACCCGTGAAGGAAATGATCTCTGGTCAGAAATGAAAGAATCTGGCGTTATTGATAAAACAGCTCTCGTATATGGTCAGATGAATGAACCACCGGGAGCCAGAATGCGCGTAGGCCTTACGGGCTTGACTATGGCGGAATATTTTCGTGATGTAGGCGGTCAAGACGTACTGCTGTTCGTTGATAATATTTTCCGTTTCATTCAGGCTGGTTCGGAAGTATCGGCTCTACTCGGCCGTATGCCTTCCGCTGTTGGTTACCAGCCAACGCTGGGTACTGACGTAGGTGCGCTGCAAGAACGTATTACTTCTACGAAAAAAGGGTCTATCACTTCCGTTCAGGCTGTTTATGTGCCTGCCGATGACTTGACTGACCCGGCGCCAGCTGCGACATTCGCCCATCTTGACGCAACGACAGTATTGTCGCGTCAGATTGCTGAGCTTGGTATTTATCCGGCTGTGGATCCGCTTGATTCCACGTCCCGTATTATGGACCCTAATATTTTAGGGGAAGAACATTACCGTGTAGCTCGCGGCGTACAAAAAATTCTGCAACGTTATAAAGAGTTGCAGGATATCATTGCCATCCTTGGTATGGAAGAGTTGTCGGAAGACGATAAGATCACTGTAGCAAGAGCTAGAAAAATTCAGCGTTTCTTAAGTCAGCCGTTCTTTGTAGCGGAAGTCTTCACGAACTCGCCAGGAAAATATGTATCACTGAAAGAAACGATTCGCGGCTTTAGCGAAATTTTAAGCGGCAAACATGATGATCTGCCAGAAGCAGCATTCAACATGGTTGGTACAATTGACGAGGTTATCGAAAAGGCTCGTACTTTGAAGGGGGAATAAGCAATGGCCAGAACTGTTCGTGTGGACATTGTAACTCCTGACAAACTGGCTTATTCCGGTGATGTCAATATGGTAATTGCGCGGGCTACTGACGGCGATCTTGGCGTTCTGCCAGGCCATGTGCCGCTGATTGCCGCTCTAAATACGTGGCCACTGCGTCTGTTGACAGCGGATGGCGAACATCAAATTTCTCTTTGTGGCGGTTTTATCGAAGTGCAGCCGGAAAAGGTTACTATTTTGGCGAGCTGTGCCGAATTGCCCGAAGAAATTGATGTAGAAAGAGCTGAGGCGGCAAAGCAACGTGCGGAAGAACGTTTGAGTGCTGCTAGCAGCGAAGTGGATGAGGCAAGAGCTCATGCTGCTTTATCTCGTGCGATAGTCCGGTTGAAAGTAGCTAGCTTTGGAGCGAAACATCATTAATTTCGCGCAGCGTATATAATTTTTCATGTCCTGTTTAAGAGGCTATGGCGTCATTTTTGCGAAAAAGTGACCTATAGCCTCTTTTTGGATTTTCGCATATTCATTTCATAAAATGACAACAATATAAATACTTGCCTGTCGGGCTTGCTTAATGGTAAACTAGATAAGAATGACTCAACGAACGCGCAGTGAGTTGGCGTAGGAGGAACTTTTGTGGAAAAACTAGTTATCAGGGGCGGTAATAAATTAGCAGGACGAGTGAAAATCAGCGGAGCGAAAAATGCCGTACTACCTGTTATTGCAGCTTCCCTTCTGGGAACCACTCCGAGTACACTGGAAGAGATTCCTGATTTGGAAGATGTACGGACGATCAGCGCCGTTTTAAAAACCTTGGGTGTCAAGGTAGATGCAAGTGAAGCGGCGACGCTTCATATTGACAGCACTCATATATCGACAGTAGAAGCACCTTATGAACTGGTGCGAAAAATGCGAGCATCCTTTTTGATTATGGGGCCGCTTTTAGCTCGTTTTGGCAAAGCGAAAATTTCGTTGCCAGGCGGCTGTGCGATTGGAACTCGTCCAATTGATCTTCACTTAAAAGGGTTTGAAGCTCTAGGAGCGAAGATCGAGTTAGGTCATGGCTTTATTGAGGCGGCAGCACCTCCCAGTGGACTGGTTGGCGCGCGCATTTATTTGGATTTTCCTAGTGTTGGCGCGACAGAAAACCTAATGATGGCGGCAAGCCTTGCTTCTGGACAGACTATTATTGAAAATCCGGCGGAAGAACCGGAAATTGTTGATTTAGCAAATTACTTAAATGCCATGGGCGCGAAGGTCCGCGGTGCTGGCACGAATGTCATTAAAATTAATGGTGTAAAAGAATTGCGTGGCGCTGTTCATGCCGTAATTCCGGACCGCATTGAAGCCGGGACTTATATGGTAGCTGCGGCGATGACAGGCGGCGAAGTTCGGATTGACAATGTTTTGACAGAGCATTTAAAACCAGTCATTGCCAAACTAAAAGAAGCTGGAATTCAGCTTGAAGAAGACACGAATGGTGTATGGGTTCGCGGCAATAACCGTCGCTCGATTCGTTCTGTTGATATTAAGACTTTGCCATATCCCGGTTTTCCGACAGACATGCAAGCTCAGTTTATGGCTCTGATGACAGTCGCTGGTGGTACGAGTGTTGTCACAGAAACTGTCTTTGAAAATCGCTTTATGCATGTGGACGAACTAAAACGAATGGGTGCAAATATCAAGATAGAAGGCCGCAGTGCTTTGGTGGAAGGCGTAGAACGTCTAACTGGCTGTGAAGTGAAAGCGACAGATCTTCGAGCTGGCGCGGCGCTTGTCCTAGCGGCACTTGTTGCTGATGGGGCGACGGAAATCTCTTATATTCACCATATTGATCGCGGTTATGATGATATTGTCAACAAGCTGCGCGGACTGGGTGCCGATATTTCCCGGGTTGATCGATAACGAGAGAATATGTATGAAGATACTTCCTGCTAATAGCAGGAAGTATTTTTTTAATTTTGGCTTCATAGAATGAAAGGAACCGGATAATTGGGGGGCTTGAAAGGAGGAGGAGGAGGGGTGAAAACAGCCCTGAAAATATTAATTGGCGGACTGATTGTGCTCTTAATTCTTCCGGCGCTGATTGTTTATGGCCCTCGTGTTAAAATGCCTTTTTCTATGCCCTTTGGCAGCTATAATGAACATATTACCGTGCGATTGTATCAGGCCGAAGTACAGAAAATTATTGATTTAGATCTGGAAGATTATGTAGCTGGTGTTGTGGCTGCTGAGATGCCAGCTGAATTTGAGAGCGAGGCCCTAGCGGCGCAGGCTGTTGCGGCTCGAACTTATGCGGTCAGGACTTTGAAAATTTTTGGCGGCAAGGGAGCGCCAGCTCATCCTGGCGCCGATATTAGCAGCGATTACCGAGAGGGACAGGCTTGGATCAGCGAAGCAGAACGAAAAAAACGCTGGCAAGGACAATATGAGGCTAAGAATAGTAAAATAAAAGCGGCTGTAGCGAAAACAGCGGGAATGATTTTAACCTATGAAGGCGAACCGATTCATGCAGTCTTTCACTCTACCGCGGGTCCGAAAACGGCAAGTTCTAGAGAAGTATGGGGAAGTGACTATCCTTATCTTGTCAGTGTAACGAATAATTGGGACAGGCAGTCGCCGCGCTATCAAGAAGATAAAGAATATACTTTGCGGCAACTGCAAGACTGCCTTGGCGTTAATAAAGGCAGCATAGCCGCTTTTGGTCAGAGTACTGCTAAACCGACAGAGGTGCATATTCTTAGCTTGACTGAATCAGGCAGAGTAGACAAAGTCCGTTTTGGCGATAAGGTTTTGACCGGCCAGGAAGTTCGGGAAAAGCTGGGACTTCATTCCACTAATTTTACCGTTACCATAACGAAAGATTCGTATATTTTTCATACAACAGGCTACGGTCACGGCGTAGGCCTTTCTCAGTACGGCGCCGATGGGATGGCTAAGGCTGGTTATGATTATAAACAAATTCTGTTATTTTATTATCCCAAGACCCTGCTTAGCGCATTGCAGGGCGGTTAATTCCGCCTCTTATGTATAAACAAGGGAGATTTTGGATAGCCTACAGCCAGAGGTGATTGCTGTGGCAAAGGGGCGTATTCTGTTTATTACTTTATTTTTATTTGGAGTATTTCTAATCTTAGTAATTGCCGTTACCTGCAGTTGGAACTTGTTTGGAAAGCAGTCGGTCGCGGTAGAAACAACGCCGCAGATTTCAGCGGATCAGTCCGGTGAACCTGCCGCGAGCAGTCAGCGTGTGTATCGACCGAGCCAAGGCAGTGTGTATTGGCACTTTGGTTGGCAGATTCATCCGGCATTTCATGATTGGCGCTATCATAATGGCTGTGACTTATTGACTGAGCAAGCAGCGCCGGTTCAAGCGATGTGGGCGGGAACTGTCACCGAAGTGCGTGAAGACAAACGACGGGGACTCACGCTAGTCATTGAGTCAGGTGAGCGGCAGGTTCGTTATGAGAGCTTGAGTCAAGTTTTTGTAACACAAGGTAGAGTTGTGGCAGGCGGCGACACCATTGGTCTCAGTGGATCTTGTCAGGATGAGCCTTATATACACCTTCATATTACGATAAAAGTTGCCGGGCGGCTTGAAGATCCAGACAATTGGCTTTAGGGGCGGTCATGTTTTTTTTCACTTCGCATATACATGGTAGCAAGCAAGTTAGGAAGGGAGTCGGACGGGATGAAAGACTATATTCGCAGACGGGTTCTCGATGTTTGTGAGCATATATTAGCAAGTGGTGAAACAGTGAGGCAGACCGCGGCGCGTTTTGGCGTGAGCAAAAGCACTATACAGAAAGATAACCTAAAAGAGAACGGTAAAAAATAACACCTGTACCATTGTATTAGGTCGAAAGTCGCAGTATAATGAACAGGATGGCGGGTTTTACCTTACTGGGTTCTTGCCTTATGGTAAGAACTCTCTTTTGTTGGTCCCCTTTTTACAACATAATGAGAATCGTTCTCATTAAATATGAGTCGGAGGAGTGTTTGTCATGGGATTGTTTCGTAATTTGAAGACATCGGTTAAAATTCTTACCTTGATTGTTCTTATGGCCTTCTTTTTAGGTGTTGTGGGCTATGCCGGCCATTACGCTGCCAATAATCTGTCGGCTATGATGAGTAATATGTATAAGGATAGGCTATTGCCAATCCAATGGCTCAATGGCGTCCGCGCCGAAAGTCGGCTGAATGAAACATTAACTCTGGCTGTGTTTCTTGCGAAAGACCCAAAACAGCAGCAAGACCTGCTTGGGCAAATCCAAGAACATAAAACAAAAGTAGAAAAACTTTTAGCAGATTACAGCAACACGCAGCTTGATTCCTATGAGGCTGAAACCATATCGAAAGCGTTGACGGAAATGCGCGCCTATCGTGATGGCTGGCAAAAATCGCTTGACCTAGCGCTGCAAGGTCAACAGGAAGCCGGACATGCTTTTTTTGTTCAGAATGCAGCAGGTCATTTAAATGAGTTTAATAAACTGCTTGACCAGCTTGTTGAATATAATTCGAAACAAGCCGAGGCGGAGAATGAGACCAGTGATAAGGTCGCTTTGTATAATGATCGGCTGATCATGACGGTAACCTTGCTGGCGGTGCTCTTCTCGCTTGCCTTGGGATGGGTGATTTCTCGTTTAATTGCCTTACCATTGGCAAATCTTGTCACAGAAGTAAAGCAATTGGCCGCAGGGGATCTTAAGATTCGTCAGAGCGGGCCTTTATATCATGATGAAATCGGCCAGCTTACTAGCGAAGTAAGTCGCATGGCTGATAATCTTCGCAATCTCGTGTCACGTATTCATCAAAGTGCCGAAGAATTGACAGCTTCATCGGAAGAACTTACGGCAGGCGCTGATCAAGCGGCGAAAGCGACAGGCGAAGTAACTGGCGCGATTACACAAGTTGCCCAGGGAGCGCAGGAGCAGTCTATGGCCATTGATGAAACAACTCGCGTTGTTTTGAAAATGTCAGGAGCGATTGAAGAAATTGCTTCCCATGCGGGAAAAGTCAGCGAAGCCGTAGGCGAAACTGTGGCGGCCGCTGAGGCCGGTGCTAAATCGGCCGATTCGGTAGCACATCAAATGGATGCCATTGAAACAACCGTTTCCTCTTCCGCTTCGGCTGTGACAAAACTCGGTGAACGATCGCAGGAAATCGGACAGATTGTTGATACAATTGCCGGCATTGCTGGGCAGACTAATCTTTTGGCGCTGAATGCGGCGATTGAAGCAGCACGCGCTGGCGAGCAAGGCCGTGGCTTTGCAGTTGTAGCGGAAGAAGTCAGGAAACTGGCAGAGCAGTCGCAAGAAGCAGCGGGGCGGATTGCTGCTATGATTCGCGATGTACAAAGTGAAACAGCAAAAGCTGTTGCCGCTATGGAGGCAGGCAGCAACGAAGTGAAGGTAGGAGCCGATGTTGTAGCAAGTGCTGGCAAGAATTTTGAACAGATTGGTTCTCTTGTTGATGTTGTATCGGCGCAAGTGACTGATATTTCGGCGGCGCTTGAGGAAATGGCGTCAAGCAGTCAGCAGATTGTAGCTTCTGTGAAAAATATTGATGAAATCGGCAAAAGATCGGCAAGTAAGACACAGCATGTTTCGGCTGCATCCGAAGAGCATGCTGCATCGATTGAAGAAATTGCGGCATCAAGTCAATCCTTGGCGACGATGGCGGAAACTCTGCAAGCCACTGTGTCAAAATTTAAAGTTTGATCAAATAGTGCTTTTAAAATAATACGTTCCAGCTGTGATGTACCTGTCGATGAATGGCAGGTACATTTTTTTATGGAAATGATTACTTGACATTTTAAAACGACTGGTCATATAATATAAATATAGAATATAAAATATTAATTAATAGGAAGTGTTAATTATGAATAGAGAAAGTTTAGATTTACTGTTTCAGCCAGTTACCCTAGGAAACTTGAGCTTGTCTAATCGAATTGTTATGGCGCCAATGACGCGGGGATTTTCACCTAACGGCATACCGGGGGCTGATGTCGCTGCCTATTACCGGCGCCGGGCGGAGAATGAAACCGGACTTATTATTACCGAAGGAACACTCATTAATCATCCGGCTGCTGCCGAAGGCTTAGGGCGACCCAATTTTTTTGGACAGGAATCATTGGACGGTTGGGCTAAGGTGGTAGAAGAAGTTCATCAAGCAGGTGGTAAAATTATCCCGCAGTTATGGCATGTTGGCATGGCGCGCCAACTGCAAGGGCAGAATCCAAACCCAGACGTAGCGCCTGTAGGTCCATCGGGAATTGACGTGATCTCTGGTGAACAGATGACAAAGCCGCTCACCCATGGTGAGATTCAGGAAATTGTCGCAGCTTTTGGGGAAGCAGCTCGGCAAGCGAAGCGCCTAGGCTTTGACGGCATTGAAATACATGGAGCCCACGGTTATCTGATCGACCAGTTTTTCTGGGCGAATACGAATCAGCGTGACGATGAATATGGCGGGGATCTTGTTGCGAGGACTCGGTTTGCTACGGAAATTATTAAAGCTTGTCGTAGCGCGGTTGGTGATGATTTTCCGATTGTCTTTCGGTTTTCTCAGTGGAAACTGGGTCATTATCAGGCTAAAATGGCGAGTGATCCAACTGAACTGGCTGCTTTTTTAGCACCGCTAAGTGCGGCAGGCGTTGACATCTTTCATGCTTCTACCAGGCGATATTGGGAACCGGAGTTTGTAGATTCACCCCTGAATTTAGCCGGTTGGACGAAAAAGTTAACAGGAAAACCTACTATTACCGTAGGCTCTGTGGGGCTTGATACGAATTTTATTGAATTTTTTACCGAAGGAAAAGGGGCCAATCATAGTAGTTTAGCGCCCCTCATGGCTAGACTAGAACAAAATGAATTTGATTTGGTTGCCGTAGGCCGAGCCCTCTTAGCCGACCCCGCTTGGGCAGCTAAAATTCATCAAGGGAGAGAGCAAGATCTCGTCTTGTTTAGTAAAGGCGCTGAAACCACATTATCCTAAAAAAGTGAGGTTTTCCTGGACCGTGAGAAGAAAAAGTTCTGATTTAGAAAAGACAAAGCAACAAATATTAGAAGCGGGATTGCAATTATTGCAGGAAAAAGGCTATAACGCCACAGGAATTCAGGATATTGCCAATGCCGCGAAGATCCCCAAAGGGTCATTTTATAATTACTTTGCGAACAAAGAAGCGTTTGGCGCTGCGGTGATACGGTATTATACGGCAATGAACTTGGAAAATTGGCTGCTCTTATTACAAGATGCAACCGCAAAGGCAGACTCTTATCAGGCGCTAAGTACGGCTTTTTTATCAGTGACGGAAAAATATCGCTGTGAGGCCGTAAAAAAAGGCTGTCTCTTAGGGACTATGGCTGCTGAAATTAGCGAGGTTAGTGAAGAATGTCGTGTGGCTCTTCACGAGTCCATAGCTAAGTTTAAGACTGTTTTGGCGGATCACTTGGCTGATGGACAGCAGCTCAACAAGGTTCGCCGCGATATATCATCCCAAGCGTTAGCCGATTTAGTGTGGGATTGCTGGCAGGGCGGCTTGCTACGCATGAAAGTAGAAAAGTCAGTTGAAGCGGTTGAGCGTGATCTGGAAACACTTTTTCACCATGTATTATTGCCCAGATAACAGCAAAGAAAGATCGGTATAAGTGGCTGCTAGGATAAAGCAACTGTTACGTAATTATAATAAAGAAAAATGATGATAAGTTAAGTGTTCCGTAAAAGTTAGCTGTGTTTGGGGCGATTGTCCATGAACACACTGGCTTAATGGAACACTTTTTATTTTGTCTTTAGCGGTAATAATTATTGACCTTGAAAAGTACAATGTAAGGGATCAGATATAGCGATCAAGGAGGGGCCACGATGAGTCTAAATATACGATTTATTAACCCTAACACAGTCGAGAATGTGGACAAGCATTTACCTAAAATCTTAGCCGAGGCGCTAATCAACAAAATTACCAAGGAAATGGAGACAGCATCAAACTCTGAGGACAGTAAACAAGTCCATCATCCTTAGCCGCGGCAGTTTTTTTATTACCGCGAAAGATTACTCTACTGAGGGGGGAAGCGCCGCATGGAAGAGGCGAGGGGGCTTGTAAGAAGGATGGCTGCTTATTGTCGAGTTTCTACGGAGAAAGAAGATCAATTAATGAGTCTACAGATGCAGCGGGATTTTTTTACGGAATATGCCCAAAAAGAAGGAATGAAGCTCGTAGAAGTCTATGCTGATGAAGGCATAAGCGGTACGAAGTTGAAAAATAGAAAAGACTTCAGTCGGCTGATGTATGATGCGCAGCAGCAGAAATTTGACTGTGTTTACGTCAAAGATGTATCAAGAATGGCCCGCAATGTGGTAGATTTCCTTCAGAGTATACGAAAATTGAAAGCGTTAAATATTGACTGCCGCTTTGTAACTGCCAATATGTCCAGTAATGACGGCGAGCTCACTCTAACCATTTTGGCAGCCGTAGCACAGGAGGAATCGGCCAACCTGTCTAAGCGCGTTAAATTTGGGAAAAAACGTAATGCTGCACGAGGCCGCGTACCAAATCTAGTTTATGGTTATGACAAGACCTGTGGCCAGTATTTTGATTTGACCATCAATGACTATGAAGCCCAAGTGGTAAAACGAATTTTCCATTATTATGTCTATGAGCGGCAAGGAACCTATAAAATTGCGCAACGGTTAAATCAAGAAGGGGTCCTAACAAAGCGGCAGTGCCGCTGGTCACAACAGGCCATATCCACCATATTGACGAACCCGCTGTATATTGGCAAGGTCATTAATGGCAAAGAATCTATTAAAGATTTCTTGACTGGGAAAAGGATTAAAAATGAAGTGGACAAGCAATATATCGTCGATAAGCCAGCCTTGGCTATGATTGAGCAAGATATTTTCGATAAGGCGCAAGCTTTGCTGGCTGAACGCACAGCGATGTTTCGACTGACGAAAACTCGTCAATCCAATAAATACTGCTTCAGTACCTTAATTCATTGCAGCGATTGTGGCTATAGTTTTAGACGAATTTATCGAAAATGGCTTAAGGAGTATGTCCGTTGGGGTTGTGGTGGTCGGAATGTGAACGGCAAGGAGTTTTGTCATAATCATACGACGATTGATGAGCGGGAACTGTTAGCGGCAATCAAGAACTATTTGAGTAGGCTCATCTCATCGCCAGATAAACTGCTTAAACAGACGTTGGCTGAATTTAATAAGAAATATAAGCCAAGCACACAGGACGTTTCTCACGATTTTATTATGAGTGAACTGACAAGACTTAAAAAAACAAAAGCGAAACAACGCCAAATGTTTGAAGTAGACGCCATAAGTCTGGAAGAGCTAAAAGGACGAACTGCTGAATTAAATACTGCGATTGCTGTCTATGAAGAGAAACTGACATCAATGGAAGATAATACATCTGGATTGAGTTCGGTGGAGAGTAAGATAAAAAATTATTGCAGCAGTATACAAAGTCTCTTGGCAGCTGATTTGTTTGATAATGCTATGTTAAAGAACTTTATTGATAAAATAGTTGTAACAGTAGAAGGAGAAATCCAAGTTTTCTTAAAACTGTTTTCTGAATTGCAAATCAGCCAATGAACTGAAAGATCGTAAACTACTGCGGATTGCCGAGATGAAAAGGCAGTCCGTATTTTTTTTGTTTTGGTAATTCTTTCCATAAGGATATGATTGAACGGTTGCCGCTGTTGAATAAACCCCTGGCAGTTAAAGTGCGGACGGTATTAGAACTGAATAAAGCGGAAAGGCATATTCGTGGCGGCGAAGCGACGCGAAAAAAATATCAATCTACGAAAGAAATCTGCGAAAAGTCCTAGGAAAAGGGGCCTTAAAATAAAGGTATTTCGCAAAAGTTGTAGAAATAAAGTAACACTTATGTATCTATAGCGCGAATCGCCGTACGGTACAAGCAGTGAAGAAGACGAGAGGGGTAAAAGCATGTTTGGAATGTCAATGGATGTTGGCGTTGATTTAGGGACTGCCAATGTTTTGGTTTACATAAAGGGAAAAGGAATCGTATTACGAGAGCCTTCCGTTGTGGCAATTGATCGGGATACGAATAAGGTTTTGGCAATTGGCGAGGAAGCTCGCCGAATGTTAGGCAGAACGCCAGGCAATATTATTGCGATTCGTCCGCTTAGAGAAGGCGTCATCGCTGATTATGATACGACGGAAAGCATGCTTCGCCATTTTATCCAAAAGGTAGCAGGCAAAAGCAGCTTTTTTAAACCTCGTATTATGATTTGTATTCCTTCTGGTGTAACGACGGTAGAAAAACGAGCTGTACTCGAAGCTTCGATGCAGGCTGGCGCTCGTAAAACCTTTTTGATTGAAGAGCCACTAGCTGCTGCCATGGGAGCTGGTCTTGATATTGCCGAGCCTTGCGGTTCTATGGTTGTTGATATTGGCGGCGGTACGACCGATGTTGCAGTACTAAGCTTGGGCGGTATTGTTGTTAGTGAATCGCTTCGCATTGGCGGCGATAAATTTGATGAAGCTTTAGTGCGGTATGTGAAAAAAGAATATAATATTATGATTGGCGAACGGACTGCTGAAGAGATCAAAGTCAATATTGGCACGGCCTTTCCGACCGGACGCGATGAAACGATGGAAATTCGTGGACGCGATCTGGTCTCTGGTCTGCCGAAAACGATGCGGATTTCTTCGGCGGAAACGCGCGAAGCTCTTTCCGAATCGGTATCCCTCATTGTTCATTGTGTCAAATCTGTGTTAGAAGTGACTCCGCCAGAACTCGCGGCTGATATTATGGACCGCGGCATTGTTATGACAGGCGGCGGTTCTTTACTCTTTGGGTTGGACAAGCTGATTAACCAGGAAACAGGAATTCCTACTTACTTAGCAGAAGACCCTCTCTCTTGTGTTGCGCTAGGTACTGGTAAAGCCTTAGATTCATTGGAAACTATTCAAGATAGTTTAACAACGCTGAAAAAAGGCGGTATCGCTTAAAGAAAGCTATCAAAAGCTATCAAAAGCTATCAAAAGCTATCAAAAGCTATCAGAAAAAATCCCTGACTGCGTGCATTTTGCGGCGCAGTCAGGCAGAGAAAAAAGGAGTTGAGATTTTTGCTACGAGGCATTTATACAGCGGCGGCAGGCATGGTTTCCGAAGGTTTGCGCAATGATGCGATAGCCAATAATCTCGCGAATGTGAATACGACAGGGTATAAGCGGGATGTTACTGTAACGAAAGATTTTGCTACATTCCTAATCGAACGAACTGGCAAAGACGGTTCGGGCGCTGCGCCAATCGGTGGTATGGGGTATGGTGATGTAGTCAATGAAATCGCTACGATTTATACGAATGGCCAATTACAGCCAACTGGAAATCCTCTAGACCTGGCCGTGCAAGGCAGTGGTTACTTTGCGGTACAAACACCAAACGGCGTACGTTATACTCGGGATGGCGCTTTCTTTCGCAGCGGTCGCGGTCAGCTGGTAACTGCTGATGGCTATCAGGTGCTTGGTACCAACAATCGTCCGATTACTCTGCCTGATGGGACAGCATCAATTAGTTCTGATGGTCGCGTCACCGTGGCAGGTCAGCCGACCGGTCAATTGCAACTTGTAGAATTCGGTAATGATAGAAGTGTATTGCGGAAAGAAGGCAGCAATTTATTTTCTACGACCAATGAAGCCCAACCAAGACGAGCTACTGGGACGGTGCAGCAAGGATCTTTAGAACGATCTAACGTCAATGTTATTTCAGAAATGGTAAATATGATTTCTGGGTATCGTTCTTATGAGATGAGCGGCAAAATGGTACAAGCCCAGGACAGTTTGCTTGATAAAGCAGTGAATGAAGTAGGCCGTGTATAAAGGGAAAGATCATAAGCGGCCGGACCGCTTTGCGGAAGCCGCTGCCTGCTGAATGAATGAGGCAGGTCTATATAAAACGACGAGGGGGATAATTCATTATGATGAGAGCCTTATGGACAGCCGGAACAGGCATGACGGCGCAGCAAGCCAATATTGATGTGATTTCAAATAACCTTGCCAACGTAAATACGACCGGTTTTAAAAAAAGTCGGACTGATTTTCAAGATCTTATGTACCAGACGTTAAGAGAGCCTGGGGTTGCTACAGGACCGGATACGACTGTACCATCGGGGATTCAGATGGGCAGTGGCGTAAAGCAAGTGGCGACGCAGAAAATTTATTTAGAAGGTTCGGCTCTCCAGACGGGTAACCAGTATGATATGATGATCGAAGGCGATGGCTTTTTCCAGATTGATATGCCTGATGGTACTACTGCCTATACACGTGACGGTAGTTTTAAATTGGATTCACAGGGAAGAATTGTTACGTCTGACGGCTATCCCTTGCAAAATGTCAGCGCAGTGCCTTCAACGGCGACGAGCGTTAGCGTTTCCTCAGACGGAAGAGTATCGGCTACTGTTCCTGGCCAAACGGCGGCGCAGGATTTGGGGCAGTTGCAACTGGCGAGATTTATCAATCCAGCCGGTTTAAGTGCGATTGGCCGTAATTTACTTGTCGAAACATCTGCTTCTGGTCAAGCTGTCGGTTCTAATCCAGGTGTTGATGGGGCAGGTACGATTCAACAGAAGTTTTTGGAAACTTCCAATGTGCAGGTTGTCGAAGAAATGGTCAATATGATTACAGCACAGCGGGCTTATGAAATTAATTCCAAAGCGATTCAGACGTCAGATTCCATGTTGGAACAAGCGGCTAATTTAAAACGTTAAGATGAAAATCTATAAAGCCCTTCTTGTCTGGATTGTTCTTGTTTTGTACTCGCTGTGTTTTTCAGCTGTGCTTTGGGCTGCACCAGTTACGATTGTGGTGGCGCCGGAGATCACAGTGTCAGGCGGTGTGTTGTACTTAGGCGATATTGCCACAATTACTGGTGATAACGAACGTGCTGCGACTTTAAGCCGCTGTAAAATTGGTACGGCGGCGCAGCCTGGATTTGCGACGATTTTAACGCCGGAATTACTTAGGATGCGTTTAGCGGGAGCCTGGGCAGATCTAAGCGATATTGATTGGCAAGTGCCTGATAGTGTAAGAATTACTACGTCGGCGCAAACTATTCCCGAAGCTGTTTTGCTGGAACAGGCGCAACAAGCGGTTAAAAGCAAAACGGTAGGTCTCGATTGCGAAATAAAGCCTTTGGGCGGCGCCGATCTTTTAGCGCCAGTCGGGCAAGTTTCCTATGACGTTCGGTTTCCTTCGGGCATTCATTTTATCGGACCTGTTACAGCGCTTGTAGCTGTTTCTGTAGATCATAAGCCCTATCGTCAAGTCACAGTGAAACTAGATGTAAATCTTTTTAAAAATGTTGTTACGACGGTGCGGGCATTGCAAAATGGTGATATGATTTCTGCTAGCGATATTCAGTTAGAACGTCGCGAAATCGGCCATTCTAGCGGCTTTTTTTCAGAGCTTAGTCAGGCTGAAGGGATGGTGCTGAAGCGGCCGGTAGCGGCAGGGACGATGTTACAAAGTTCTTTTATGGCGATGCCGCAGGTTATAAAACGCGGCAGTCTCTTGTCACTTGTTGCTAGAATCGGTTCGATTGAAGTGGCGACGACAGGTCAAGCTATGGAGAACGGCAGTATAAATCAAATCATTAAAGTGCAAAATTTAAAATCAAAAAAAGTTGTTTCGGCAAAAGTAATTGATGCCAATACGGCGGAGGTCTTTACAAGACCTTAGGCCAACATCGGAAAGGAGAATCTGCCATGCAGTTTTGGCGTTATAAACATCGTGTGCTCCTTTTGACAATTTTATGGCTCTTTACCGCTTCGCCGCTAGTCTTTGCTGATTCGTTGTGGAATGACTCGGCGCAAAGTATGTTTAGCGATCGTCGGGCTCATTCGATTGGTGACACCCTTACGATTGTAATTAGTGAAAACTCTAGCGCCGTCAGAAGTGGCAATGCTTCTAACTCAAAGTCCGGCAGTAATACGCTCAATGCGGGGACAGGTATTTTCCACTTTTTAGCTAGTGCGACAGCGAGCGGCTCGGATTCTTTTTCGGCAAAAGGCGCTTTAACGAATACAAATACGGTGACTGGCCGTGTTACCGTCCAGGTTGTCGGCGTGAAACCAAATGGTTATCTAATGATTTCCGGCACGCAGACAATCAATCAAAATGATGAAGTGCAGAAAATTACGGTCACAGGCACGGTAAGGCCTGACGATATTGCTTATGACAATACCATTTTATCTTCGAATGTAGCGGAAGCGAAATTGAAGATTGAAGGCAATGGTCCTTTGGCGGGGAAACAGCGTCAAGGTATTTTGACACAAGTTTTTAATCTCCTATTCTAATTGTTTCGTAGAAAGCTGTGGAGGGTTTTATGCAAAAACGAATTGCAATTCTAGTTCTGCTGCTCTTTTGTCTCGGAATCACTCCGGCCCTTGCCTATCAGTCGACACGGATTAAAGATGTGGCGAAAGTGCAAGGGGTACGCAGCAATCAACTAGTTGGATATGGTCTCGTAACCGGTTTAAATGGAACCGGCGATAGTACGAAAATCGTGGAAACGCTGCAATCCATATCGAATATGCTAAAGGGCTTTGGCGTAGTGATGAGTCCCTCGCAACTGCAGGCCAAGAATGTGGCTGCTGTTATGGTTACAGCAGAATTGCCGGCCTTTGCGAAACCAGGCGACACGCTTGATGTGAATGTATCGTCTCTGGGAGATGCCAAAAGCTTACAGGGCGGAGTTCTCTTGCAGGCGCCCTTGAAAGCAGCTAACGGCTCTGTTTATGCAGTGGCGCAAGGACCTCTGTCCGTTGGCGGCTATACTGCCGGTGGTGGCGGCGCCAGTGCTACGAAAAACTTTCCAACTACAGGCCGGGTGCCTGCTGGCGGGATTGTGGAAAAAGATGTACCAGTACAATTTGCCAAAGACGGTGAGATTCGTTTATCCTTAGGACAGCCCGATTTCACAACAGCTTCGCGTATTGCCGAAGCGATTGACAGCCGGTTTGGTTCTATTTCTTCGGCGAAAGATCCCGGAACCATTGCTGTGAACATTCCTAGTGAATTTAGCGAAAATGTCGTTGGTTTTGTTTCCGCTTTGGAAGAACTGCCAGTTTATCCTGATGCCATTGCTAAAATTGTTATTAATGAGCGGACTGGAACAATTGTTTTAGGGACGAATGTAACGATTGATGAAGTGGCTGTGGCGCAAGGTGGTTTGACGGTGAAAATTGGTAAGACAACAGATGTTTCACAACCAGCACCTTTTTCGAACGGTTCTACTGTTGTAACAAACAACACGACAGTAGATGTACAAGAAAAACCTGGACATTTGGTCGTATTACCGCCTTCCTCCAGTGTGGGCGATGTGGTAAATGCACTCAATGCTGTAGGGGCGACACCGCTTGATATCATATCAATTATTCAGGCAATTAAAGCTTCTGGTGCGCTTCATGCTGAGCTGCAAATTATTTAAACTTTGAGCAGGAGGCATTCGCTTATGAATGTAGATGCGACAATAACGAATTTGCCTGCTTCTGGTCCTGCCACGACTGCGACTTTGCCAAAGTCGGACGGCAGCGAGTTTCGCAGTCAATTTGACCAAGCTATGCAAAAGGGCGCGACGGTAGGACAGGAAGATAAAAAACTGAAAAAGGTTTGTCAGGACATGGAATCGGTGTTTATTAACATGATGCTAAGCACTATGCGTTCTACTGTGCCCAAAGATTCGCTTTTGGGCGACAGTAACGAAGATGATATTTTAAAATCCATGCTTGACAGCGAAATGGCTAAAAATCTTTCTCAGGCTGGTGGCATTGGTTTGTCTGATGTGATCTACAAGCAGCTAGCGCCGCTTAATGCGAAGGCTGCTTATAAAGCAAAGGAATAATCCCCTAGGATACAGGACCTGACACGAAAGTGTCAGGTTTTGCCTTCTGCAAAACCAAGATAAAGAAGGAGAATTATGAAAAAAATCGTACGTCAGTCTATAGTGTTTGCCTTATTTTTAGTTTTGGTGCTGCAAAGCTTTGCGTTTGCGGCTACGGCGAGTCAAGTTCAGAAAATCCGGTTTAGTCAAGCGTCTGATAAAGTACGTCTTGTTTTGGAAATAGGGGCTTTGCCTGATTATACTGTCGATGCGAGTACGGCGGGCGAAATTACGATTGATTTGCCTAGTACGACACTCACGGCAGGGGCTGCTCTTCCCGCGATAAAAGATAAGGATATTACGGCAATTCGCTGGGATAAAGCAGCGGGAAATCATCTTAAGCTTACGATTTCTTTTACAGATAAGGTGACGGCGAAAGTTTTTTCGTTAGCAAATCCCAATCGCCTGGTCATCGATTTACTGAAAAGTGGCGATAAAACCGTTACAACGGTAGCGCCAGGGCTCACTTATACCTACTGGCTGCGTAATGAAGCCTTCGGACCGGTAGAAACCTATGTTGTCGAAGCGGATTTGGCGAAATATAATCTGCGCCCTGTGCTATCAAACACCATCGTACCTGGGTTGGAAGCCGTAAGTGATATGGCGGAACGGAATCAAGCAGTCGCTGCTATAAACGGTTCTTACTTTGCCCCTAACGGCGAAATTATCGGGCTATTGAAACTGAATGACACGATTGTGAGTATTCCCTATATTACGCGGACGGCTTTGGCAATTACAACAGATAATAAACTCGTTTTTGATCAAGTAGATTATCAAGGGAGTATTCGCTTGCCTGATAAGCGCACGTTAGCTATAAACGGCATTAACTGTGAACGCGGTGAAGATGCTGTGACCCTTTATAATTCTTATTATGGTTCATCTACAAAGACGAATGAGTTTGGCCGCGAATATGTTGTTACAAATGGCAAGATCACGGCTATTTCACCACAAGATACCAAGCTTGTTAGCGGAAGCGTCGTTTTATCGGCTCATGGTACTGCCGCAAAGGCTATGGAAAGCTTGAAGGTAGGCGATGTAGTTACGATCGAACAGTCTCTCGGCGACGTATTTAATAAAGCTCCTTTTGCCATTGGCGCTGGCCCAACACTCGTACGGGACGGTAAAGTTTTTTTAACGACAACAGCGGAAGAATTTCCTGATGATATTGCAATCGGTCGAGCGCCGCGCACGGCATTAGGTGTGACGAAGGACAATCATGTGCTGCTTGTCGTTGTTGATGGTCGTCATGCTAGCAAAGGTTATACGCTAGGAGAATTAGCGAATTTTATGAAAGAACTAGGGGCGGTTGATGCTATGAATTTTGACGGCGGCGGCTCCAGCGATATGGTAGTAAAGGACGAAGTGAAAAATAAACCTTCCGATGGTCAAGAGCGGCTAGTGGGCGATGCCTTGATTCTTGTGCCGAAGAAATGATTTATGTTGCTTTCGTTTGATAATCAGCTATAATGAAGGTAGGAAGTTACTTTGAGTAAAGAGGTAAAAGGGGTGTTTATTATGGGCACCAAAATGAAAATTGTTTGTATAACCATTCTATTGGTGGCGCTCGTTGCGGCCTATTCATCAGCTGCTGGGCTAGTTGATCAAAAAGGCGTTGTGCCGGGAAAAGTCGCGGCGCAGAGCCTCGTTACTGAGGGAATGCATGTTTCGGTGGGGACGCCTCTGGTTATGGTAGCAACGCCAGTCGGTCTCGTTCCGGCTACTAGAGCGAATGTGAACGGTGTTGTTCGTCAGGTCCTTGTGCAACCAGGCGACACAGTAAATACAGGAGATGTGCTGGTCCGCTTGGAAGCAGTGCAGAGACGATAGAGAGGATGAGCTTTTTGGGGAAATTTTTGCGGGTGCTGTTCATAACTTTGCTGACAGTCCTGATGGGTTGTCTGCCGATAGCTATGGCAGCGCCTGATTTTTTGCCTGTGGATCAGATTCAGCCAGGCATGACAGGCATTGCCAAGACAGTTGTCTCTGGTACGAAAATCGAGGAGTTTAACGTAGAAGTTCTCGGTGTCATGAAAGGAAAAGGCCCGAGTGGCGATTTGATTCTTGTTAAGACATCAGGCTCGGTAATTGATCGAACTGGCGGTATTGCTGAAGGAATGAGCGGCAGTCCTGTCTATATCCAAGGGAAATTAGTGGGAGCCATTGCTTATGGTTGGCCCAATGCGGATCATCGCGTGGGAATGGTTACACCCATTGGCGACATGATCAAAACGTTTGATTTTAATCCGACGACTCCGACGGAACCGGAGCTGATAAAAGAGCCAGAGGCGGAAAATACAGCTGAAGCGCCTGATCAAACCGGAAACGGCTCCGATGACGGCCAAGAAGAAGCTGAGCCAGGCGTAGTACTTAAGAAAGCGGCTGACAAGAAGACTCGTTTTTTTGCGCCGCTCAATACACCATTAATGGTATCTGGCTATAGTGCGGCGGCGTTAGATCGTTTAACAAGTGATCTTGCTCCCCTTCATCTCGTCCCTTTTTCCGTGGGCGATGCGCCAAGTGGCACAAATTATGGTCCAATTGAACCAGGCAGCGCCATTGGCGTTCAACTGGTCCGTGGCGACGTATCGATCGGCGCCTTGGGAACCGTGACTTATGTGGATGGTAATAAAGTATTAGCTTTCGGGCATCCCTTTCTTAAACGAGGCACCGTGAATTATTTTGCCACAAATGCCTACATTTTCACGACGGTAATTGGTCAGGAAAGTTCTTTTAAAGTTGGAACAACTGGCGACTTAGTGGGAACGATTACCCAAGACCGCGGCGCCGGAATTTCGGGGCAGCTCAATCAGTTTCCTTATGTAATTCCTTTCGCGGTAACAATCCAAGATAAGGATTTAGGCCGGACACAAGAGTCAGACTACCAGGTGGTGCAAGATGAAGAACTTGCGCCAATTCTCGGAGCTACTGGTGTTTTTAACGCCATAGACAAAGCGATGGACCGCCAAGGCGGCGGGACAGCAAAGGTTACCTTCGAAATAACGGGACGCAATCTTCCAGGCGAAACGTTAAAGCGGGAAAATATGTTTTATGCACCTGGTAAAATCAGTGAAATGGCTGTAGGCGAAGTTCATGAAGCATTAGATTTATTGACAAGCAATATTTTTTCCCATGTAGATTTATTTGATGTGAAGGTAAACGTAGAGGTAGAAGCGGCGCGGAAGACTGCGACCATTCTTAGCGCCAAAGCGGCGAAAGGGGAAGCAAAAGCCGGTGATACCGTTGCTATTGACGTAACCTTAAAGCCTTATCGCGGCGCACCTGTCGTCAAAACAGTTCAATATCAAGTGCCCAAAAACCAATCTTCTGGCAATATGTTGCTGGAAGTGCGCGGCGGCGGTATGGTGCCGCTGGCTGACTTGCTGTTAAAACGGCAAGGAATTGATGTTGATGCGTTGCGCGGTGATGTGAAAAAACGTACCTTTGCTTCGATAGTGAATAAATTAGCTACACGTGACCGTAATAATGATATTGTCGTGGAAATTCTTGAAAATCAAGGCGAGGAAAACGATGGTCCCGCAATTGCTAAGGGGAATAAAGCCCCCAATAAAACTTCTGCGGCAACAGCTGTTTCCAACGCAAAAGCGTCTAATGATGCAGCAAAAGCAAAAGTGAATGCAGCAACTGACTTTGTCATTGACGGCGATACACAAATTACGATTATGGTAAAATAATTTTGCTTTTTCAGGCAGGCAATATCTTATACAGATATTGCCTGCTTTCTCGCATCTCTTTGTCGAAAAAACGCTCGCAAGCAGGGAATTTCTCTGTTGATAGGGAATAAAGATACTACGATTTTGAAGGGGCTGAGGAAAAAGAAGCCATGCTAAGTAAAGTATTAAGTGAAATCGGTAAAGCAACCATTCGTTTATTTGAAAGTGCTGGCCGTAGTTTTTATATGCTGCGCGATGCCTTTATGCTCTTACCTGCGGCGAATAGTCGTCATGTGTTGCAGCAGATGGGTCATTTAGGGGCAGATTCTTTGCCTATTGTTTTGCTTACCATGTTATTTACCGGTATGGTTATGACAGTGCAGATTGCCCATGAATTTATTAAATATGGTGCGCAATCATCGGTCGGCGGCGTCATTGCTATTGCTATGGGGCGCGAATTAGCGCCGGTGCTCACTGGTGTCGTTGTGGCAGGCCGTGTTGGGGCGGCCATTACCGCTGAAATTGGTTCGATGAAAGTAACGGAGCAGATTGATGCTCTTCGAGTGATGGCGGTCAATCCAATTGCTTATTTAGTAGCGCCACGACTGCTTGCCTGTTTGATCATGGTGCCGGCGCTTGTGGTATTAGGTGATGTAATTGGTACTTTAGGCGGCTACTTTATGGCTACAAGCTATGCCGGTATTGCCGAGTCGACTTTTATTCACTCTATTCAGGTCTTTTCTGTGCCGAATGATGTGACAGGCGGGCTCATCAAAGCCATGTTTTTTGGTATGATTGTTGCTCTCGTGGGGTGTCATAAAGGCTTAACTACAGAAAACGGCGCGGAGGGAGTCGGTAAAGCCACGACAGGCTCTGTCGTTACTTCGATTATTTTAATCTTTATTAGCAATTATTTTTTATCTTTGTTACTTTATTAGCGCCGGCAACAAGGAGGAATGCCGATGATTCGCTTGGAAGAGGTGAGCTTGTCCTTAGGCAACCGCCTTATTTTACAAGATATCAATTTAACAGTAGAAACAGGGGAGACCATGGTCATTATCGGACCAAGCGGGTCTGGTAAGAGTACGTTGCTTCGCCTGATGATTGGTCTTCTGAAACCAACACAAGGGAAAATATATATAGATAACTGTGAAATTTCTACTTTGAACGAAACGCAGCTGAATCAAGTACGATTACGAATGGGAATGGTGTTTCAGTATTCAGCGCTCTTTGATTTTTTGACGGTAGGCGAAAATGTCGCCTTTGGGTTGCGTGAGCATGGTCAGAAAAGCGAAGCAGACATAGCCAAAGTCGTGCGCCGTTGTCTCAGAATGGTTGGGCTATGGGGCCGTGAAAACGACTGGCCTAATGAACTTTCCGGCGGAATGAAAAAACGGGTGAGCTTGGCCCGGGCCATTGCGACAGAGCCGCAAATTCTGCTTTATGATGAACCTTCCGCCGGGTTGGATCCGATAATGTCTTCCACGATTGACCGACTGATTGTTAGTACGCAGCGGCGCATGCGCGTGACCAGTCTAGTAGTGACGCATCATATGGATAGCGCTTTTGCTATTGCTGATCGCATGGCCATGATTCATGAAGGCCGCATTCTTCAAGTTGGCAAACCGGAAGAGTTTAAAAACTCGCAAAACCCTCTGATTGAACGGTTTATTTATGGCGCTAAACAGCGCGACTTAATGAAAAGGAGGAACGATTTGTGATAAGTACAGAAGCCAAAGTCGGAGCGATGACAATAGCGGCGCTGACGCTTTTGGCGGGAATGATTATAAGTCTGAGTCACTTTAGTTTTGGTGAAAAAGGCTATCCTGTTTCCGTTTTATTTCGCGATGTGGCTGGCCTCGTGCCAGGCAATATTGTGCGTTATGCTGGCGTTCAAGTTGGCCGGGTGGAAACCGTGTCCATCGAGCCTGGTGCAATTCGTGTCGTTATGCAAATCAAAAAAGATACAGCGATACCGGCTCAGTCGCATTTTACGATCGGGTCTGACGGACTGCTTGGCGAAAAGTTCATTTCCATTGTTCCGCCAGCGGCAACAGACAGTTCGATGCTAGAACCAGGCGCTATTGTGCAGGGAGATGAGCCGCAGGGGCTCGCCACTCTCATAGCCTCAGCGGAAAAAGTTCTTGGTGATGTTCATGCACTCGTACAATCATTAAATGATATTCTTGGTGATGAAAAAGTCAAGGCTGCTTTAAAAGATTCAGCGCTCAATGCCAAAGTTATTACGGATAATTTAAATGCCTTATCAGCAAGTTTGGCAAGAATGGCCGTAAATAATGAACAAGATGTAAATGCCATGGTTCAGAATATGCGGGCTATGTCAGAGAGCCTGCGTCTCGTAGCCGATCGCGTGGATTCCATGCTGAGTCGCGTCGATAATAATGGCCAGACGGCCTCTGATCTGGCGGCAGCCGTACATAATATTAAGCTGACAAGTGATCGGATTGAGGCGATGGCGAAATCGCTCGAAGGCGTTGTAACTGATCCGAAAACAGCGGCGAATCTGAAAGAAACACTGCAAAACGTCCATGATGCCAGTGAAAAGGCAAACAAGCTGCTAAGTAAGGTCAGCAATATTTCAGCTAGCGGCTCTGTTGATGCTTTTTATAATCCCAAACGGGGCAAATATCGCACCGATGCAGATCTAAGGGTGCAGTTTACACCACAAAATTATGCTTTAATGGGGGTGGATTCTATCGGTGATGGCAGTCGACTTAATTTTCAAGTAGGGAGTGAAACAAATGGTTTTGGCAAACGCATGGGAGTCATTAGCGGCAAGGCCGGCGTCGGTCTTGATGCTCAAGTGGGCGAACAAATGCGTTTTTCTGTCGATGTTTATGATCCTAATGCAGTGAAGGTAAGACTGCGCAGTGAGTACAAACTGTCCGATAGTATCTCTCTGATTGGTCAAACCGATAGCATCAATCGCGAGGCTAGCCAAAATACGTATTTTGGTTTGCGCCATGCCTTCTAATGTTGACACTAGAGGGAAAGGACCCTATAATAAATTCATAATTGACTCGCTAGTCACTCTGGCGGCACTTTGTAATTCATAAGGAGGATTTAATACATAATGAGAGATAAAAAATATACTTTTTTGCGAAAAAGCTTAGCCTTGCTGCTGATCGGCGGCTCCCTTGCATTGGTGACGCCACAGGCGTCGGCGGCGGCACTGGAAATTTCTTTGGACGATAGTATTGCTATTGCCTTAAAGAATAATCCGGCTATCCGTATCTCTGAATCTAGTCTCGATGTAGCTGCTTCCGAATTAGATCAAGCGAAAAATGGCTATCAGCCGCAGCTTAGCTATACCTTCTCGGCGCAGCGCGTTGGTTCGCCTTCGTCGGAAAGTACGAGCAGAGCGAGTCAGGTTGTTGATTCCAATGGCAACGTCATTGGTTCTACCGTATCCCGTACAACTTTTACGCCTCGCTCCAGCACCGATAAATATGATAACAAATTGAGCTTGTCTGTACCGCTTTATACAGGCGGCAAACTAGAAGGTACCGTCAATCAAATGGATTTGAACTACCAATCCAGCCAGTTGGCCTTAGAAAATACACGGCAACAGATTCGTTATAGCGCCACTGTCTACTATTATGCAATTTTGGAAGCTCAGAATATGCTGAAAGTGAATCAGGAAGCCGTTCGCGATCTGAAGCAGCATCTTAAAAATGTAGAAGCTCAATATGCCGTAGGTACTGTTGCTAAATCTGATGTTTTGCAATCACAAGTTAACTTAGCCAATGCTGAGCAAAATTTAATTAAAGCCGAAAATGCCTATCAGCTATCCTTATCAAACATGAATAATGTGATGGGGATTTCGCTTGATACGGAACTTAAAATTAAAGATACTTTGAAATATACGAAATACCAGATCGCTTTAGCGGATGCGACAAAATACGCTTTAGCGCACCGCCCTGATAAAGCGCAATCTGATCTTGCCATTGCTTCGGCCAAGGAAGGCGTTACTGTCGCCAATAGCGGCTACAAACCTACTGTTACGGCGAGCGGCATGACCGACTGGAACGATACGAAGTTTGCTGGAACGTCTAATTATAACTGGGTAGTAGGCGTATCGGCTACTTGGAATATCTTTGACGGCGGCATTACCAAAGCGCAGGTAAAACAAGCGACTGCTAGTGTGGAGAAAGCAACGCATACGGCTCGTCAGACGAGTGATACGGTAATTCTTGATGTGCAACAGGCTTACCTTAACTTGCGGGAAGCGGAAAAACGGATTGCTACAACGCAGGTTGCCGTTGATCAAGCGGAAGAAAACTACCGGATTGCTCAAGTCCGTTACTCTTCTGGCGTTGGTACCAATACCGATGTAATGGATGCTGAAACAAACCTCACAACAGCCAAAACAAATGCTGTACAAGCCCTTTATGATTACAATACAAGCAAAGCACAGCTAGATAAAGCCATGGGAATTGCTGTAGCAAAATAGAAGTTCTATAAGCTATGTATCGCGCCAGCCTCTAAGCGGTTGGCGCGATTTTCTATTTCTTGTCATGGAGGAAGGCCTAGAAGTGATGTCGAACTTCTCTGTAAGTGAATTGCAGGAGGCTCGTTATGCCGAAAAAAGGAATAGTTATTTTACTTGCCTTTCTGCTATTAATTGTGGGAAGCGCAGTTTTTTTGAGCCACAGTCAGCAGGTCATGGTTGGGATTTCGCAGGAAATCAGTGGGGAATTGACTAAGGCTCTTGGTCAGAACGTAAAAATCGGTTCGATTCGGATTCGTTCTTTTCGTGAATTATCTTTAAGCGATGTGTCGATAGAGGATCAAGAGGGAGAATTGCTTGGCCAGAGTAGGGAAGTAAATCTGGTTTTTTCATTGCGTCAGTTTCTCTTTGGCGGTCAGTCGGCTGCGTCAATGATTGAGGTCATTGATTTGGTATCGCCCCAAGTCTTTTTATGGCAAGACGCTGCTGGAACTTGGAATATAGAAAAACTTTTTCAAACGAAGACGAGCGGACAATCTCCGCTAAAAAGCACGGTTACGATAGAGCAGGGAGAAGTGACGGTTACCTTGTCCCAGGGGAAATGGGTCCTGTCAGACTTGAACGGAACAGCTGACTTGGCCCAGTTTCCTGCTGTAGCTATGACGCTAAAGGGGACTGCCGCTGGACAACCTTTTTCACTAGAGGGATTTATCAAAGATAAGGAAAATCTTCAAGCTGAGCTTACTGCGTCAAAAGTAGAGGTTTCGCCCTTTTTACCGCTCGTTGCGGAAGTTTTGGGGCAAAATGGGCTGGATATCCACGGCGGCCAGCTAGAAGATGTGACAGTTGTTGTCAAGAGAAATAAGGGATCGCTGCTCTTTTCTGGTGAGAGCGCTGTAAAACAGGCGGCTTTTTCTTGGCAAGGCGAGGAATTTTCGCAGGGAAGCGCTTTTCTTACGTTTACCTCTGATAAAATCAACCTCTATGGCGGCAAAGCCGAATTTGACGGGCAGCCTTTTGCTTTAAGCGGTGAAGTCTACTATAGCGGCGCCGAGCCAGTTTTTTCTGCTGCGCTTACTACGCATCAAACCGAGCTTGCTAGATTACCTCTAGCGAAAATCGGTTTAAATCAGCCTCTTTCTGGTTTGGCTGATTTAAATATTATGGTACAAGGTACAGCGAAAGCTCCTGATGTGGCGGGCTCTGTGAATGTAAATAAAATGCAGTTAGGGAATTACGCCGTAGACCATGTCTATGGACAGTTTCATTACAGCGATCAAAAGCTGGCTATACATAAATTTTCTTTGCTAGGCTTCGGGGGTAATGCCAGTGGGGCCGGGACGGTGGATTTTGCCAAGGGGCAGACGGCCTTTCAGCTTTCTGGCTGGCATATTGATACGAGTTTACTTGAGGCAGCGCTACAAATGCCACTTACTGGTTATGCCGATTTTTCCCTAGCGGCATCAGGACCCTTAGCAGTTGATCAGCTTACTGTTTTTGGCCAGGTTTCTATGCAGGCGGGAACGGTGCAAGGAATTGACTTTCAGTCGCTAGCAGCCACTGGACAAAAAAATGGCGACGGCTCTCTGCTACTGCAGGCGGCTAGCGCTAAAATAAGCGGCGGCTCCATTTCTCTCTCTGCTGCGGTGCGGCAAGGTCAATTGACAGGCTCTATTTGGGCCCAAGACATTAATGCCGCTCCTTTGGCGGCGGCTTATAGCGAGATTCCCGTCAAAGGGACTTTTTCTCTGGGAGGGCAGTTAGGCGGATCTTTGAATGAGCCGACTTTTACCGGACAGGTTCTAGGAGAGCAGGGAAGTTTGGCAAGTCAGCCCTTTGACCAACTGAGCGGGCGTGTTCACGTATCACAGAATAGGCTGTATCTTGATGAAGTTAATACAGAGTATCATCGTCAGGTGGAAAAAAGTGATCCGAAGCTTTTAAGTCCGGAAATTGTGACACGGTACCATTTGACGGGTTCCATAGAATTTACCGGTGAACAGCGCATCGACTTAACTGCCGCCTTAACCAAGGGGCGAGCGGAAGATCTTGTGGCCGTTCTAGCTCCTGGGGAACGACTGACTGGCAATATTGATGCTGATTTGCGGTTGACAGGGACAATCAAGCAGCCTGAGGCGTTCATGGCTGCAAACTTTACCGATGGCAGCTATCGTGGTTATATTATTCGACAGGCTGAAGCGCTGGTCCAGCACCATCAAGGCGTTACTACCGTCGATCATCTAAAAGTACGGGCAGTACCAGCGAATTTTGAATTGAGTGGTACCATTGATGCCAATAAACAAATGAATTTTGCCGTAGATATTAAAAATATTCGTTTAAACCGCTTATTCGTCGAACTGCCTTATCCGGTCACCGGACGCGGTGATTTTGCCGGACAATTGACCGGGACGCCAGATGATCCTGTTTTTACTGGTGAATTGACAGCGCAAAATGTAAAAGTGAAAGGTCAGCCGATTACCGGAGTTTTAGGCCATGTAATTCTTGATAAACGAACTCTTACCGTGCCGGATCTGACCTTTAGTCAGGGCGGCGGAACCTTCCGCTTACGCGGCGGTTTGGATCTGATTGACAAGACTATGGGCGGCGTGATGGAGGTTTCAAATGCTTCCGTCAGTACGCTGATGCCTTTCTTTGATTTGCCGCCAGATCAGGTCACTGGCCTGTTCAATGGTGAAATGCAGGCTTACGGCGCTTGGGATAATCCTACAGCCTCCTTACGGGCTAAGTTGGATCATGGGACGATCAAACACTATCCCTTAGAAAATATTGATATTGACTTGTCACTGGCAAATCACGTTGTTACAGTGAATCATTTTCAGGCGCAGCAGGGCAATGGGCGGCTTGTCGTAACCGGATCAGCCGATTTAAAGGGGCAAATCAATTTGAATGTCTTCGGCAATCAAATTGATAGCGGTTTATTTTCGGCTTGGTATGATACGAAAGTTCCTGTCCATGGCGAAGCCTTAATTGCCATGACACTTACGGGCGATACAAAAGCGCCGCAAGCTGCTGTTTCTATTGGTATCACGAATGGCAGTATTCAAGATCAGAGTTTTGATACGCTTAGCGGCAGTTTTATTGTTACGCCGCAGCAAATCGATATTAATCAGATCACCTTGACGAAAAACAGTTATGTCGCCAGTGCTACTGGGAAAATACCGCTAAAATCGCTGAGTGACAGTGAAATTTGGCCTAATCTTTCGCCGATTACCAATTCCCATTATAGTCAGGTGAGCAAAAAGATTGTGTCTGACGGGGAAATGGATTTAAAAATCATGCTCGACCAAGCAGATTTGGGGATTTTGCCACTTCTTACTAAGCGAGTGGCCTGGGCGACAGGACAGACTCAAGGGATCGTTTATGTAAACGGTACACTTGATAATCCTAAGGTATCAGGCGATTTTACAGTTCTTGATGGCGTGATCAAATTTTCTGATTTAAAAGAGCCTTTGCAAAACTTGTCTATTGCCATTAGCCTACAAGGTGATAAAATAGTTGTAAACACGTTTCAAGGCACAATGGGAAAAGGTGGGTTTACCCTCAACGGTTCAGCAGCGATTCGCGGGCGATCTTTAGCAGACTATGCTTTTAATCTATATCTTAACGCGTTAGAAATTGATCATCGCAACTTTAAAGGCCCTGTCAGTGCTTCGCTGCAGTTAATGCCAAAAGCGGGAAAACCGCTGCTTTCTGGTAAGGTGTTATTTGAACGCGATCAGATTGATATTCCAATGATCCCTGACATGGAACCTACTAACTTTGATATGGGGCTTGATGTTACAGTAGAGGCCGGTAAAAATGTCCGATTTTATAACCCTTATATGTATGATTTTTATGTTGAGGGAAAAACGACTTTTGGCGGTACTTGGCAAAAGCTTGAGCCAACAGGCCGATTTACTGTGAGTCGTGGTCAGCTTACCTATTTTACGGCGCCCTTTAAGATTGTTTCCGGTTCCGCTGAGTTTACACCCTATAATGGGCTCATGCCTGTCATAAAGCTAACTTCTTATTTCCAGATTCAGCAGATTAATCTAGCGCAACAGACCACCGTCACGTTAGGTGTTAATGGTCCAGCCAATGCGATGAATTTTAAATTATCAGCGAATCCGCCGATGAACCAGGAAGCCATTCTTTCACTGCTGACGCTTAGAAGTCGCTATTTTGAGCGGCAAAGTTCCGATACTTCGTTTGGCGTCGATCAAGTTGGCAGTGTCGTAAGCTCTGGTATTGAGGCGCAGCTCTTCAGTCCCGTGGAAAATACCTTAAAGGACTTTTTTGGTGTGGATGACTTTCATATTGTAAGAAGTACCGACTATCTGACAACTGATGGGACAGTCGGACGAGGCTCTCGTGATGTTTATAATGTAGAAATTAGCAAATATTTAACAGACCGTTTTTCCATAAACCTTTCTCGTGGCGTCGATAACTCATCACAGAAGATTGGCGTCCTCTACCAATTCAATGAACATGTAAGCAGTGGTCTTTATTATGATTCAGTGAAGAAGACGCAATTTAATATTCTAACTCGCTATGCTTTTTGAAGCGGGAAACACTTTGTAAGAATAGGATGGACGCAATGAGTTTGCAGGATTATTTAATAGAACTAAATAAAGTTGAGCTTTTAACTCCCGCGGCCGAGGCCCAACTTTGGTCTCGCTATAAAGACGGCGATGATTTAGCAGCACGCAGCGAACTCATTGAACGCTACCAGCCCCTGGTTTTTAAAACAGCAGGCCGGTTTCGCGCTGGCGAAACGCTGATGCTTGATTTGATTCAAGAAGGAACTGTAGGTCTGATTGAAGCGGCGGAAAGCTATGAGCCACAGCGAAATGTTGCCTTTGCTGTGTATGCGCTTCATCGGATTCGCGGGCGGATGCTGAACTATCTGGCGAAGGAGGGCAAGCAAAATTGGGCCTATATGGACGGACCTGTAAATGAAGCAGATACTGCCACATTAGGAGATTATTTAGCCGATCAAGGTCCTAGTCTAGCGTCTCAAACTGAACAAAGCTTTTTAGTCAGTCAATTAAAGAATGCTATTGACCGCTTACCGCAGAAAGAACAAATTGCTGTCAGCGGCATGTATTTAGAAGAGCAAGAACCTAAGAATTTAGCTCAGTCGCTTGATGTGAGCGTATCCCATTTGTATCGTCTACAGAAACAGGGAATCCGGCGAATTCGCGGTATGATGGCTAAGTTAATGCAAAACTGGTAAGCTTTTCGTATAAAATCAATGATAAATTATGAAAATAAGTGATTATGACTCAAAAAACGGCAAGAATGTGCGATTTTCTTGGAAAAAAGCTAAAAAAAAGACGAATTTAAGTGACCAGAATCTGGACCCTTCCCTTGATTATAAAATGTGGTTATAATAGAGGTGGTCAATATGGGTGAATTTAAAGGGAAAATCAGTGCACATCTCCGGTCAGCGCAAAAATGGCTGCATCGGGCTGAACAAGCTTTTGAGAGCGAGAAAGATACGCAGGGAAAACTGAATCTTATGCTCGCTCAGGCTGAACTTCAGCATATCCAGGAAAAAACGATTCAACAGAAGACCTTTTCTTGGAAAAAGCAGCTAGCTGCCTTCTCTTTGGCTGCTTTACTTGTTTCTGTAGGGATAGGGGGCGCCTATGTTTATTTGGCGCAGCAAAAGACAAGTGAAGTTTTGCCGCAGATAGCTGAAACAAAACCCTTATTACCTGTCCATCCCACTGTGCCTGCCGTAACGGATCCAGTTGAAACAAAATCGACTGTGACAGAAAAGCAGGCTGATGTAATGCCGCCTAAGCAAAGTTTGATGACGACAGCGCCGCAGACAGTTTCAGAACCTGTTCGCAAAGCGCCTGTCCCTGAAACAGTTCCGACGCAGGACACGGCAAAAGTCGTAGCGCCGGAAGAAATGCAGCAGCTAATTCGGGCTGCCGGAAAATCTTTGCGCGGTCAGTAAGTTGAGTTGAAAGTTCTATAAGGAGGGAATACATGAATACAAGACGCTACGGGCTGTTTATAGTTGCCGTCTTTCTCTGTACCGTTTTGTTTCTAGGGTCAACTTCTTCTGTTTTTGCCGCTGATATGACGGGGAAAACAGTCGCGGCTGTTGCCGTAAGTGGTAATAAGACCGTAGAGACAGGGAAGATTCTTGCAGCGATTCAGCTAAAGCCCGGCGATGTACTCACAGGCGATGCAGTCCGTAAGGACATGCAGTCCGTCTATGATCTTGGGTACTTCTATGATATTGTGGTGAATTTCTCCGAGGTACCAGAAGGAGTTAAAGTTACCTACACTGTTTTAGAGAATCCTTTACTAACGAATGTGGTTGTAAAAGGCAATACGAAAGTTACGACGGAAGCCATTCTTGGTATGGTACAAGCTCCTAAAAACAGTATTATCAATATGAAGAGCCTCAACGAAAATATGCGGGCCATTGAGCAGTACTACCATGATCAGGGCTATATTTTAGCAAAAGTCAGTGATGTAAGCGCCAGCCCTGATGGGACGTTGACGATTACGATCAATGAAGGAATGCTGGAGAATATTGTTGTTAAGGGCAATCAAAAGACCAAAGATTATGTAATTACTCGCGAAATGACGATTAAGCCAGGCGAACCTTTTAATGCTAAGTTGGCAAGACGTAGCATGCAAAAGATCTATAATCTTGGTTATTTTGAAGATGTCAATATGAAACTCAACCCCGGTCGTGAACCCAATGCCGTATCGATGGAAGCCGATGTAGTCGAGCAAAAAACAGGGACTTTCTCTATTGGCGGCGGTTATAGTCATGATGACGGGCTTGTTGGTATTATTGAGCTAGGTGATAATAATTTAGCCGGAACAGGTGACAAGGCGAAGATTCACTGGGAGTTCGGCGGCAATGCCAGCAGCCGAAATTATGAATTTTCTTATACGCACCCATGGCTTGATGACCAACAAACTTCTATCGGTTTTAGTATCTATAACATGACGAATCAGTATACTGATTATGGCGTGTATCGTTCTGATGGCAGCTATGACGACAAAGCCAGTCGTTCTACCTATGACAAAAACCGTAAGGGCTTTGAAGTTACGCTAGGTCGTCCTGCCAATGAATATTTGCAGAACTATGTTACTTTTAAGAACCGGAGAGACACATGGGTTAGCCATGTATCGGGAGATATTGATTACTCCAAAACCACCGATCCTCATTTTACCAATTACTTGAAAGATAATTTTGGTTTGACACGCAGTGTTATTTTGACGCGCGTTTATGATGATCGTGATAATGTCTTTAATCCAACGGAAGGCAGTCGCTATTCTTTAAGTGGTGAATTTGCCGGACGCTTCATGAAAGGCGACTTCAATTTTAACAAATACACGGCAGAAGGTCGTCGTTACTTTAAGATTAATGATGATCATGTCATTGCCGTTCGTCTCACTGCTGGTTATGCCACAGGTAAAATTTCCGAAGCAAATCAGTTTTCTGTCGGCGGCGCTGACAATTTGCGCGGTTATGATGACGATCAGTTTAAAGGCAACCGTATGGTATTGGCTTCAGCGGAATACCGGTTTCCTATTATCAAGAAAGTGCAAGGCGTAGTATTTGGCGATGTTGGTAATGCCTGGAATGATACAGGGCTTAAAGTCAGCGATCTCAAAAAGAGCGTTGGTGTAGGCATTCGTCTCACCACGCCGATTGGTCCAATTCGTTTTGACTTTGCTAAAGGGGATCAGGGGAATAAAACCCATTTCAGCTTTGGCGGCCAATTCTAAAACGAATGAATTTTAAGACAAGCTAAGCAACAGGAAAAGTCAGGTAAATCGCCTGACTTTTCCTTATAGCCTGCAGAGGGGAGGTGGCTGTTATTCGTGCAGTTTGGCGCTATAGCTTACTGACTCTGTTGTTCTTACTGGTTTTGACGCCCGTAGTCGCAGCTCAGCCTGTTGTTGAAACGCTCAGCGTCAATGTGAATTCAACAGCGCCACCGCCGCCCAAAGCGTTAAAGCGGATGGAAGCAAGTATTTCGACAGTGGGGCAGCATATTTTACTAGGCAGAACGATAGCCGAAGTCGCGGCAAATCACAGCGCTTATGAAAAAGTAATTAAAGAAGTCTTTGAGCGGGTTCTTGTCGGCTACTCCGTACAGTCTGTAAGCGTCTTTGCCGACCAGGAGACCGAAATTAGAGTCAACTTAGAGCCTTGGGGCGCTACGGTGAAGGAAGTTCGGCTTGATGTCGAATTTACGGGCTTATCGCCAGAAATGGCAGCGCTAGCAGGTCAAGAACTTGTTTCTGTGCCAGAGCGGCTGCAGGAGAATTTAGTGGGGCTGCCGATTGATGCCGTGGATTGGGCTGCAAGCCTGGTAAAAGAAAGTCTTAGAGACCTCGTTGCTGACCGACTGCCTGAGTTTCGCCCTATCTTTGAGGTGATACCAGGGCCTGTAACCACTGTGAAAATGACGCTGAGCCCTGTAGGAGAAATTGTTCAGTTCACAGAAGTCGCTATTCGTTCGCACACTTTGCCGAGCCTGTTGCTTTATGATGCGAAAGAGCCGCTAGAAGAGATGGCGAAGGAAATTCGCGGTCTCCCTATATCGTTTGTACAGCGCCAGCGTGACTATTTTAAGCAGAAAATGCTGGATAGGGTGCAGGCTTTGCCAATGACACAGCGTTATGGTCTTACTTACCGTCTTGTCTTATCAGCGGCGAATGTAACAACGTTTGTACTGCTGCCGGAAACGACAAAGTATCGTTTTTTTGCCGAAGGGTATCTCGATACAGGACGGAAGCAAAATAATACGTCAGCCCGAATTCATGTGGGCAAATGGGTGAATCCCCGCAATGAACTTTTTGTGGAAAGCAATGTTGTAACAGGTTCTATGAGCTGGGATTTTTCACCAGGCTATGCCTATCGGTTTTCAAAACAAACACTTGGCGGCTTTAAGTACAGTCTGAATGATCATGAAACGCGCCTGTTTATAGAGCAGGAGCTAGGTAAAGGCTACATGCTCCGTTTGGAACGAGTACCGCTCAGAAATTACAATGAATTTGCCTTGCGTTATAAAATTCATGATTTTTTGAGTGCTGAATATGTTGTTACAAGCGATGAGCATTATCTTAGATTAGTCGGAAATCTCTAGGCATGTAGCAAGATAATCATTGAATGTAACGAGCGGCCTTGTTATAATGAACTAGAGTCTATGGTATTCGATTTTGTATGGGAAAGAAGGGGTATTTAATGTTAAATGCGTTAAAAAACAAAAAAGTAGTTCGCTTTGTATCTTTGGCTGTTGCCGTTGTATTTTTACTGGGAGTCGGCGCCATTGCGGTGACGCAGAGCGGCGGGAAAGTAGCTTCAGCTGCATCTTCTTCATCAACAATTGGCGTAGTAAACAGCAATTCTATTTTCCAACAGCATCCTGATCTTGCTAAAATCGATCAGCAAATGCAAGCAGAAGTGGATCAAGCAAAAAAAGATTTTGACAGTAAAACAGCAAATATGAATGATAAAGAAAAACAAGATTATTACGGCCAAGTGCAACAACGTTTACAACTGAAACAGCAGGAATTAGTAGCTCCTGTTCGCGACCAGATTGATGGCGCAATCAAAAGCGTAGCTGATGCTAAAGGCTTGACGGTTGTTCTCGAAAAAGGGTCTGTAGTATATGGCGGACAAGATATTACCGATGATGTTGTTAAAAAACTGACCGGTAAATAAAGAAGAAGCAAAAGATCAGCCGAGCCGGTGTAAGCTGTGCTCGGTTCTTCCTTGCCCTAAAATTTGCCTGTTGAAAGTGGTGATTCGATGCGAAACCGATCCAATCGATTTCTGGTGGTATTCACTGCCTGTATCGGGCTATTGCTTGCGGTGATGCTTATAGGCGGCTGTGGTGCAAAGCCCAAAGAAGCATCAGTTGAACCGGAAAAAGACAAAATTGCTATCATTGATATGGACAAAGCGAGTGCTTCTCATCCGAAACAAGCAGAACGCACTGCTTTGGCGAAAGAACTTCAAGTTTTATTGGCTAAGCAGCAGTTTGCCGCGGGGCGACAAAGCCAAGCGACCGCTGCTACTGACGGAACCGATGGAAACCCAGCAGCGCTAGAAAATGGGGCGACAGTGACGCCAACGGCCGAGCTTCAGGCGCAGTTTCAGGAGAAAATGCTCGCAAAACAGGCGGAACTTAACGCCGCTTTAACGACGCAGCAAAGTGAGGCTAGGGCGCAGGCGGCTACGCAGTATAATGATTACGTGGCGAAGCTGAATGAAGAATATCAAAGCCAACTCTTTGATATTGAACTGAAGCGCAAAACATTGCAATTGAGTAAAGAGGAACTTACGGCTTTGCAGGCCAAAGAAGAAAAAATCAATCAAGAAAAAGCAGCAAAACTACAAACAAAAGAAACAGAGTTAACCGAGCTGATTGATCAGAAGATGGCTAAAGCAAAGCAAGCGGCTAGCGCCGAGTTAGATCAATATGGTTTATCGCTTCACGAGCAAGTCGCTAAGGAAGCGCTGTCAGCCTCACAGGCTTTGGCAGCTGCGGTGCCGCCACAGTCAACAGAAAGTTCGGCGGAGACTCTATTTACATCTGAGGATGCTGCGCAGCTCGATCAATTAAAAGGGCGAATTGATGCGCTTGATGCGCTGATTTTTCAGGATATTGAAAATTTATGTGGGAAAACTGCTCAACTGAAAGGGTATTCCATTGTGATTACCAGTGTAGCAGTTAACTTAAAAGCCGACGATATTACTGATGAAGTGATTCGTCAGTTTAAGAAATAATTTTCCTGTGCATAATAAATGAAACTTCATTCAGTCAGAGCTTAGATCCTAACGGAATGAAAGTTGAATTATCCAGGAGACAGGAGGAAATGAAATGACGAAAAAAGCAGTAGGGGCCTTATTGGTACTGTTGCTCACCGCTGTATTTTTAGGCGGTTGTGGTAAGCAGTCTGCCATCGGTGTAATTGATGTGAACAAAATCATGTCAGATAGTCCGAAAATCAAGACCATGCAAGAACAGCTTAATACCAAAGGCAAGGAATTGAGTGATCAGCTTGATAAAGATAAAGCTTCGCTGAGTCCCGAAGAATTTAATAAAAAGCAGGAGGCCGCTTATGGCGACTTTCAGAAAACTAAGCAAGATTTAGAAAGTCAAATTGATGCGGATATTAAACAATCCTTAGAGCAGATTGCCAAAGAAAAGGATCTTGGTGTTGTGATTTATAAAAACAGTATTGCTCAAGGCGGGATTGATATTACCGACGATGTTTTGAAACGGATTCAGTAAATACACAGCGCAGAGCGATGCTGGAGGCTTCCATTAATGAAAACATTACAAGAATTAGCTGAAGTGGTTGGGGGAACTTTACAAGGCGACGGAACGATTGAGATTCAGGGTGTTACTAACCTGGAAGATGCGAAGGAAACGGATATTACTTTTGCTGTAGCGCCTCATTTAGAAAAAGCAGCTTTATCACAGGCGGGAGCTGTGATGATTCCGCCTGAGGCAGCAGATACATTTCCTAAAGCGGCTATTGTGGTAGATAATCCCCGTGTAGCTTTTACAAAATTGCTGGAACTTTTTTTCCCACCTGTGAAAATTGAGGCTGGCGTTCATCCGACTGCTGTGGTGGGCAAAAATGTGATTTTAGGCGAAAATGTTGCGATTATGCCCTATGCGGTCATTGCCGACAATGTAAAAATCGGCGATCATGCTGTGATTTATCCTCACACCTATGTCGGCCATGGGACCGTAATCGGTGCGAATACGGTTTTATATCCTAGTGTAACAATTCGCGAGTATTGTCAAATTGGCAGCGATTGTATTATTCATGCCAATACAGTGATCGGTAGTGATGGTTTTGGTTTTGTTACGGTAAAAGGCAAGCATGAAAAAGTGCCACAGGTTGGCAATGTAAAAATTGGCGACCGTGTGGAAATTGGTTCGAATGTAGCCGTCGACCGGGCTACTACCGGTAGCACCATTATTTCTTCCGGTACGAAAATTGATAACTTTGTTCATATTGCTCATAATGTAGTAGTTGGCGAAGACGGCTTATTTGTTGCCTTTACTGGTATTGCAGGCAGCGCTAAAATTGGTAACCATGTTACTTTTGCCGGTCAAAGCGGCTGTAACGGTCACATTAATATCGGCGATAACTGCACCTTTGCAGCTCGTTCAGCACCGATTAAAGATGTACCGGCAGGGTCCTTTTTTGCCGGTTTTCCGGCGCGGCCTCATCGTGAATGGCTTCGCGCCGAAGCAGCGATTCAAAAGCTGCCGGATTTGATGAAACAAGTAAAGGACTTAGAGCGTAAAATCCGTCAATTAGAAGAGCGGCCTTGAAAGCTCTGATACAGTAAACAAGCCTGGCCGATGGGTCAGGCTTGTTTTGCCGTGGGCGCATAAGTACACACAGAAAGGATCGAAGTTTGTGAAATATCTTTTGATTGTGGCGGCTTGGCTGGCTTATTTGCCGCTAGCTAGCGCTGCGCCCAGTTTAGTAGGCGGAACTGGTTTAATTAATACAGAAACGGCCGATGTGCTTCGTAGTGGCCAACTGAGTTTCGGCGTTGATTCGGTACATGAGGGGCTCATGGAAAACTTTGTTCTTGGTGTTGGCGGAAATTTAGAACTCGGTTTAACGAATATCAAATATCATGGTCATTCGCAGCAAACCTTTGTTCAGGCTAAATATAACCTAATCCCCGAAGAAATTTTTACTCCAGGAATTTCGATTGGTCTTGAAGGCGCCTTTCAGCAAAATCATCGCACTAAATATATTGTAATGAGTAAAACCTTACCTTTTGGTTTTCGCCTTCATGTCGGAACTGGCGATGGCCGCTATAATGGTTCTTTTGGTGCACTAGAAGCTTCGTTAAACCCTTGGTCCACGGTCATTGGCGAATATGACGGCAAAACGATGAATTACGGCTTGCGTCTAGCGATTGCTCCCAGTCTGAAGCTAGAAGGGGGCCTACGGGGGCATCACACTTATTACGGTATTAATTTTACCAGATAGGAGGGGATACACTTGTATATTCTGATAAAGGCTTTAAGTAAATTGATTTGCCTTTTGCCGCCAGCGCTTCGCTATGGTCTTGGACGCGGTCTTGGGCAGTTCTTTTGGTTGCTTGTGCCGAAAAAAAGGCGGTTGCTTTCTTGTGAAAATATGCAGCAGGCTTTGGGGATTGATGCGGCTAGCGCCCAAAAATTAACGAAGGCAAGCGCTGTTCGCTTTGGCCCGATGCTGATGGAAGTCTTATATTTGCCGAAAGTAACGAAAGAGACAATTGCCGCCCATGTGACGATTGCTGGTGAAGAGCACATGAACGCAGCCTTGGCGGAAGGTCACGGCGTAGTTTTAGCTACGGCTCATAGTGGAAATTGGGAAATCATGGGCGCTGCCTTAGCGATGCACGGTTTCCCCTTAGTCGCTGTTGTGCAAAAGCAGACAAATTCGGCGATGGACCAGTTCATTAACGAGTACCGGACTTTGGCGGGCATGCATGTAACGTATAAAAGTAGTGTCCGTGAGATGGTGCGTCTTTTGGGACAAGGCATGATCGTGGGCCTGTTAGCAGATCAAGATGCCGGGCCGCCTGGCGTATTTGTTGATTTTTTCGGGAAAGCGGCGTCGACGCCGCAAGGGGCCGCGGCTTTAGCCCGCTTGAAAGGCGCGCCTATTATCCCAGCCTTTATTACGGAAGAAGCGCCAGGAAAGCATCGCATTGATATCTATCCGGCGATTCGCGTGGCCGAGGGCGAGCGGGAAGAGGCGATTCAGAAGACGACCCAGGCTGTCACCAAAGTTGTAGAAGGTCATATTCGTAAGTATCCAAGCGAATGGTTTTGGTTGCATAATCGCTGGAAAACAAAACCGCCAACAGAAGGATAAATAAGCTATAAAAGGAAACTGCCTTGAGAAATCGAGGCAGTTTTTTTGTAGACAGAGGAGCATATGGCTGTTACAACGCTCCAACGTTGGCACTTGACTTCCGCTTATGTAAGCAGCCATATGCTCCTCCTGCTGGGTGGTGGTGATGGGACAGTTCCCCTGGTGGTACTTGACTTTTGCTTATGTAAGCAGTCCTATGCTCCTCCTGCTAGGTGGCGGATGAGACGCCTCACCGTTGGTAATTGACCTCTGCTTATGTAAGCAGCCCTATGCTCTTCTTGCTAGGTGGCGGTGAGAGGAGCGTAAGGAACGTCGTCACTATTACGCTTGATCCAATGTATGCAATAGCATATCTATTGTTTTGCTGGCTGCTATGGGGCAATGGTATACAGCAGAATGAAGTGCCAATAGTATAGGGAGCTGCTTTGAAAACTTTATTTATGATGTGTGATTAAAAGATATTTGGCACAAAGTTTGGTAAGGGAGGAGAGTTGTTACAAAAGCTGAAGTCAAGTGCTAACGTTGAAGCGTTGTAACAAATCCCCTCCCTTTTGCTAAAAGGGAGCTGTGGTTATAATTAGCTCTTTTAGCAAATACTGAGGAGGGGATTTGTTAGCAAATGCTCCAGTATATACATTATTAATAAATAGTATATAAATATAGACTGAAAAATGATATACATGATATACTAGAGGTCGAAAATGAGGTGAATTGCAAATGAAAAAGGAGATTGCCTTGCTACTGGTTCTTAGTATTCTTGTGGGATCGGCTTTAGCTGCATCTCTTTCATTGGCATCGAATGCCTACTTTGCTAAGACCATAGCCAATCTTGTTGGTGAATCCGGCGAATATGATGTGATTATTACGGCTCGGGAAGAAATGAAAGAAGATACGAGCGAGCATTTAGCGAAAATGATACAGGAAAGCATTCCTGGTGCGAAATTTAAGGAAGGGCCGACCCTTTCCGGCAAAACGAGCTTTTTTGTAGCTTTACCAGAAGCCTTGAAAAACAAACAAACTTATAACAGTTTAGGCAAATTATTCGGTAGTATTCCCGGTGGCGCTGGGGTAGGCGTCTTAACTGAGCCGCGTATTACGATTCGTGGTGTGCCGGAGGGCGCCAAAAATCAAGTGATGGAGCAAGTGGATGCCTTAGAAGGCGTTCAGTTCTCGTTTTATGATGGTGCGGCCATTGGAGTTTTGTTACGCAATGCCAGTAAGACTGCTGATGTGACGAATCAAATAAAAAGTCTCCTTGATCGTTATCAGATCATGGAGATTAGCTTTCCTGTCGGCAGTGAGCCAGCCAATCCCATTCGGACTGGTGAGCAGATTGGCTCTGCTATGGAGCAGACACTCAAGCTGCCTTTGGCGCAAAATGTATCAATTGACGGTAAAAATGACGATATGACCTATATGGTTAGTACGATGATGGAAATGAAACGGTTTCTACAGTCTTATGCTGCAAAACTGGTAATTTCTCCGGCTGGCCTTCCCTATAAACTAGGTGATACCCTGCTGTTTCAAGGCAATGCTCCGACAGTGCCAAACCGCGGTGAGACAGCTGGTAAAGAGCATATACTAGCTGTTGTAACTGCTGTTCGTGGCGACGGTAGTGCCGAGGCGGCAATTACTCAAGGAGACGGCGCCAATTTAAAATCGTTGCAGGCCTATCGTGTTGACCAAAATGTGATTGGCGAAGCGGCGGGAGGGGCTCAATATCAGTCGCCGCGGCTGCAACTTGCTAGCGCCCTAACTGAGACAGGCAAGCTTGTCGGACAGATACCCGACTATACTCGCGATGCGAAAGCTTTAAGTCAAACGGCTTACGGCGCGATTGATCAGTATAACGCCAGTTTGGATAAACTCGATCAGACACTGAAATCGGTGCGCAGTGCTGGACGCAGTGTCGAGCAGGCTACAAGCGGTTTGATTCATTTAAATACAGATGCCTTAGTCGTGCAGCTTGATTCCTCAGCTCAGGCCATGGGGAATATTGCCAGCGTACTTCAAGTATTAAAGCTTGTCAGCGCTGACGCCGGTAATGCGGCCACAAGTGCGGCTACCGCGCAGGCTGGCTTAACAAGTATCAAAAACACAGTGCAAGCCATGGGCAATTTAGCAGGCCAGGCGAGAGCCGCTCAAAGTGCGGTTGACTCGGTGACGACAAGCGGACAGGCCATGCTTGACGATTTGCGTCGCTACGATACGGCAGGAGCGCGGCGTAGTCTTGATCAAGCGTCAAATAGCTTGAATCGACTGCAACAGCTTGATACGCCGCTGATTACAAGCCAGCTTGCGTATTTGGCGGCGGCGGTACCCAATATGAAGGATGATGAAATTACCCATACGGTTACTTTGCTTGATAAATTCATTGCGGGACAAGTGATTCCCGGCGCACGAATTCAAATTTTGACGACGAATACAGTGAGTACTGATGCGATCGTGCCAATTGCGGCGAAAGTGGTAGGACACAATAATCTGTCCGTTTACTCTACGGCGCTTGGCGTAATTGAACCAGATCCGCGCGGTCAGATCTTAAGTATTTTAGCGGAAGTCAAAGCTATTTTAGCGGGACTTGCTGCTTGTGTATTTACTGTGGTCTTTCTTGTTCTTGACCATACTGCGCTGATGAGTGCCTTGAAGCGGCGCACGCTTACCGGAAAATGGGGCTTGTTGGGAAAGGTAGGCTATCATCGCTTATATGGCATGATGATTGGTGCTGTATTGCTGACAAGTATGTTTTTGTTGGCACAGGGCGGTATCCCATACTTGCCCTGGCTGGGAGTCCCTGTATTAGGGGCGGTCTTTGGTTTGGTAACAGCAGCTTATGCGGAGAAAATCAGTCCGATTGCCCAGGAAGAATTGCTGGCAGGCGAGGCGCTAGGACTTTCTTTTGCTCAGGTTATGCGGGAAATTGTGATTCCTGCCGGTAGGCCTGGGTTACTGCAACAACTCAATCGGCGGTTGCTGAAATTTAAATAAAGGAGGATGGCTATGGCTGAGAGTGGTTTGCCGCAAAATCAGGAAGTGATATTGGAGCTTAAGGATCTTTATAAAACCTTTGGCGCAGTCAAAGCAGTAGCTGGTATTGATCTTGCCGTAAAACGCGGCGAAACAGTTGTCCTCATGGGGCCGTCAGGCTGTGGCAAATCGACGACGATTCGCATGGTGAATCGCCTCGTAGAGCCTGATCAGGGTGAAGTCTGGTTTCGTGGTCAAAATCTTGTCAGTCTGCCTTTAGAAGAACTGCGGCAGGTGCGGAAAAAAGTGGGTTTTGTTTTTCAGCATTTTAATTTAATTGGACGATTGTCGGCGATTGAAAATGTTATGCTGGGCTTAGTTATGGATGGCATGGAACGAGAATTGGCGGCAGATAAGGCCAAGCTTGCGCTAGACAAGGTGGGTCTTATCGCCTATAGCAGCCAAAAGCCGACAGAGCTTTCGGGCGGACAGCAGCAGCGGGTGGGAATTGCCCGCGCTTTGGCGGCTGAACCGGAACTTATGCTTTGGGATGAGCCGACAGCTTCGCTAGATCCGATCCTTGTCAGAGAAGTTTTACTGGTCATGGAGGATTTAGCGAAGTACCAAGCAAGCACGATGGTAGTTGTTACGCACGAGTTGCCCTTTGCGCTCCATGTAGCCGATCGGATTGTGCTTATGGATCAGGGGAAAATTGTAGAAACAGGTAGTCCTCAGACTGTTTTCCAGGAGCCCCAGTCAGTCATTGGGAGTGAATATAAAGCCTTAATTGAGTATCAAATGAGCATCAGCGCCAGAGCTTTAGCGTGATTTATCTTGCAGGATGGCCATTTTTCCGGTAGAATGAAAAGAGTTAATTCGCAGGAGGCAATCATGCAATACCAAACAACCGTAGCCCAGGAAGTTACTTATACTGGGATTGGACTGCATTCCGGTCTTGAGGTAAATCTCGCTTTAAAGCCGGCTCCCCAAGATACGGGGATTCTTTTTGTTCGGACCGATTTACCAGGCGCTCCGTCAGTGCAAGCGTCAGCTCGACAAGTAACCAATACACTGCGCGCCACGACGCTGGAAGCTGGCTTAGCCAAGGTGTTCACTATTGAACATTTAATGGCGGCTTTTGCCGGACTTGGCGTTGATAATTGTATTGTTGAAATGGACTCGCCGGAACCGCCTGTCGCCGACGGCAGTGCGCTGACCTTCGTCCGCTTGATCGAGCAGGCGGGATTACAGGAACTAGACGCGCCTTGTAACATTACCATAGTTAAGACGGCACAATCAGTCCATGTAGAAGACAAATTTATTGCTATTATACCCTATGATGGTTTTCGCATTACTTTTACTTCGCTCAATCCGCACCCTCTATTGGGTACGCAATTCGGCGACTATGAAATAACCCCAGAATTGTTTGTAAAAGAAATTGCTCCAGCCCGTACGATTGGATTTATGCATGAAGTAGAGGCGCTTAAGGCCAAGGGCTTGGCGCGGGGCGGTACCTTGGAAAATGTCGTTGTCTATGATGATAAAGAAGTTTTGACACCGCTTCGTTTTCATGATGAACTTGTGCGGCATAAAATTCTTGACGTACTTGGTGATATTGCCTTGGCCGGTCGGGTTAAAGGGCATATTATTGCCGTAAAGTCAGGCCATGCGTTAAATGCTGTTCTCGCAAAGAAAATCTTAGAGGAACAGGCATAAAGCTGCACAAAAGTTATAAGGAGGCGTACTTGATGATATTAGATGCAAGTGAAATTCAAAAAATTATTCCTCACCGTTATCCCATGTTGTTAGTGGATCGTATTATTGAAATAGAACCGATGAAACATGCTGTCGGTATAAAAAATGTTACCATGAATGAAAACTTTTTTTTAGGCCACTTTCCGGGAAAACCGATTATGCCTGGTGTGTTGCTCCTAGAAGCGATGGCTCAGGTAGGTGGCGTAGCTCTTTTGTATCCAGAAGAAAACCGCGGTAAGCTGGCTGTTTTTGCTGGTATGGAAAAAGTGAAATTCCGTAAACCTGTTATTCCTGGCGATCAGGTGCGCATGGAAGCGGATATTTTAAAGGTTCGCGGTTCCATCGGTAAGATTTGGACGCAGGCGTTTGTAGACGGTCAACTTGTGGCCGAAGGCGAATTTATGTTTGCTTTGTCCTCTAAAGATGCAAAATAAAGAGAAAAGTAGTGAAACAAGCTTGAAAAATTATTTTAAATCTTTGTTTTCATCTATTTTTGCCGAATACGGTCTAATTTGACGAGTGAAGACTAGACTCATTAGTCGGATTTTAAAATAAAGTAATAAACGATTCTGACATCGTTCAAATAGTTGAAAATAAAAAGGAGTTGAAATGCGGATGAAAGTAGAATCAGCAGTCATACCCATCCGTAAGATACATGAAACGGCAGTCATTCATCCGGCAGCTCGTATCGGCAAAGATGTAGAGATCGGTCCCTACGCTGTAATTGGTGAAAATGTTGTAATCGGCGACGGAACAAAAATCATGGCTCATGTCGTGATTGATGGCTGGACGAGTATCGGACGGGAATGTGTGATTTATCCTAGCGCTTCTATTGGCGCGGAACCGCAGGACTTAAAGTTTCGTGGTGAAAAAAGCTATGTATTTATTGGCGACCAGACCAAGATTCGAGAATTTGCTACAGTAAATCGGGCGACAGGGGAAGGCGAAGAAACACGGATTGGTTCGAACTGCCTAATGATGGCCTATACCCATGTAGCTCATAACTGCATCGTTGGCAATAATGTAATTATGTCGAACGCAGCGACTCTGGCAGGCCACGTTGTAGTGGAAGACAGAGCTGTCATCGGCGGCCTTGCTGGCGTGCATCAATTTGTGAAAATTGGTCGCAATGCTATGATCGGCGGTGCGACGAAAGTGGTTCAGGATATTCCGCCATATGTCATTGTTGACGGTCATCCTGCTCGCGTACGGGGACTTAATAATGTGGGCATGTCTCGCGCCGGAGTGAATCCGATGTCGCGACGCAATTTGAAGAAAGCTTATAAATATTTGTACCGCTCCAATCTCAGTTTGCCGCAGGCGATTGCTGTTATGGAGCAGGAACTTGATTCTTGTGAAGAAGTAGAACATTTTTTACGATTTTTACGGAATGCAGAACGCGGTATTTGCCGCGGTCGGCGAGATGAAAGTGAGGAGTAATCAGATGAACACAATCGGTCTATTGGCCGGTGTCGGAAGATTGCCTGTTGAATTTGCCCGTGCCGCTCGCGGCATGGGCTTTGCCGTGCTTGCTATCACCTTAGTGCCTGGCACGGACAGCGAACTTTCGGCCCATTGCGATAAAGTAGTTGATATACCTGTAGGACAGCTTGATAAGATTATTACTACATTAGAAGCGGAGCAAGTCAAGCAAGTTACTTTTCTCGGCAAGGTCACGAAGGAATTTCTCTTTTCTGGTCAAATTCCGCCGGATATGCGCATGATCAAGCTGTTACAGAGTTTGCCTGATAAAAATGATGATACGCTCATGCTGGCTTTTGTTAAGGAATTGGCTGGCGCGGGGATTGGCGTACTCGATCAGACGAAACTGATCCAGCAACTTCTGCCGCAGCCTGGTGTTTTGACGAAGTTGCAACCGACCGAAGCGCAACTTGCCGACATGAAATTTGGTTTTTCTATGGCAAAAGCAATAGGCGGGCTCGATATTGGGCAAACTGTTGTTGTGAAAGATCAAGCCGTTCTGGCTGTAGAAGCCATTGAAGGTACTGACGCCGCTATTTTACGCGGTGGTGCGTTGGGACGTCAAGGCGTGATTGTTGCCAAAGCGGCCAAACCACAGCAAGACATTCGGTTTGATATGCCTGGTATTGGTGTAAAGACGCTTCAGTCAATGATTGAAGCGAAGGCGGCAGGCCTTGTTATTGAAGCCGGAAAGACGCTTCTAGTCGATAAAGCAGCCGTACTAGCCTTGGCCGAAGAACATCATATTGTGATTGTTGCCATGTAATTAAGAGGCCGCAGATTCATCGATTCACTGAGGTGGTTTGTCTTCTCTGTGCTTCTATGCTTCTGTGGCTTTTTCGGATAAAAGAGGTGCTTTATGAAAATAATGATTTCAGTCGGTGAAGCGTCAGGCGATTTGCATGGCGCTAGGGTAGCGCAGGCCTTACAAGAGCTTTGCCCGGGCGTTTCCCTACTTGGTATGGGCGGCGACGCTATGCGTAAAGCGGGCGTCAATATTGTCTATGATATTGCGGGACTTGGCGTCATCGGCATCATTGAAATCTTGAAAAATTTGCGGCGACTCTTTGCCCTACGCGATTTTTTAGTGGAGACCATGCGTCGCGAAAGACCGGATGTGTTAGTCGTGATTGACTACCCTGGTTTTAACATGAGGCTGGCGAAAAAAGCGAAGGAACTGAATATTCCCGTCGTTTCTTATATTAGCCCGTCGGCTTGGGCCTGGGGCAAAGGTCGAGCGAAAAGTACGGCGAAAATAGTGGATCGCGTTGCGGCCATTTTCCCTTTTGAAGCTAAGGTATACGAAGAAGCGGGCGCCCATGTTTCTTTTGTGGGCCATCCGCTCTTAGATATCGTTAAGCCTGCTTTGTCCAAAGAAGAAGCTTTTCGTTATTTTCAGGCGGATCCAAAGAAAAAACGCATATTGCTTATGCCTGGCAGCAGACAGCAGGAAATTCATAAATTGTTTCCCGTCATGTTAGCGGCCGCTAAGGAACTTGAGCGGCAAATACCAGACACGCAATTTTTCTTGCCGCTAGCCTCGACCATAGCAGCAGACGAACTGGAAGGCATGATTCAATCAGCTGGTCTAGCTGTGACGATCACGCGAGATCATACTTATGATATTATGAATATTACGGATCTTGCTATTGCTACCTCCGGCACGGCTACCTTGGAAGCGGCCTTAATGGGTCTGCCTGTAGTCATTATGTATCGGGTCAATAAGTTAACCTACTTTTTAGGCAAGCCTTTGGTTAAGATACCTCATATTGGACTGCCTAATATTGTGGCTGGTCGTAAAGTTGTGCCAGAATTATTGCAGGATGAAGTGACGGTTACGGCTATTGTGGCTGAAAGTCTGGCCATACTACGTAAGGAAAGTCCTTGGGATCATATTGCAGCCGATTTAGCGGACGTACGTCATAAGCTGGGCGAGCCTGGCGCCGTCAAACGGGCGGCTGCCGTCATCTTGGAAGTGGCCGCACAGAGTGGAGGAAAGTAATGAACACCTATCTTCGCCTTTTAAATTATGTCAAACCTTATTTAAAGCGCGTTGTCGTGGCAATTCTTTGCATTGTTTTTGCTTCGAGCGCTAATTTATATGTGCCATGGATTATTAAAGATGTAATTGACGATGTACTTACAAGCCGCAATATGATGATGCTCAATTATATTGCCGTGGGCATTGTGATTGTTTATTTTTTTCGCGGCATTTTCTTTTATGGCCAGACCTACTTAATGAGCTATATTGGTCAAAAAGTAATTATTGATATTCGTGAGGCTGTTTATCGTCATTTGCAGCGATTGTCTCTGTCTTATTTTGAAAAGCGCCAGACTGGGACGATTATGAGCTATATTACCAATGACGTGTCAGCGTTGCAAAGCGCCATGGTGGAAAATGTAATCGAAATGGTTACGGAGGGAGTCACTCTGATTGGTTCTCTTGTCGCCATGTTTTATATCCACTGGCAGTTATCGTTGCTCACCTTAATTACGATGCCGCTTGTAGCGAAAACGATTGAGGTTTTTGGCCGCAAACTGCGGTCAGCTAGTACGAATATGCAGGAAAGAGCGGCCGATATTACGGCGGTGCTACAGGAAACACTTTCGGCTGTCCGAGTTGTAAAATCCTTTGTACGGGAAGACTACGAGATTTCCCGGTTTAATCGGGAAAACTATTTTAACTTTCGAGCGCAAATGAAAACGTCGCAGCTCATGGCTACTCTTACGCCAATTATTGAATTTCTTGCAGCCATCGGCGTCACGGTTATTATTTGGTATGGCGGGCGCGAAGTTATTAACGGTGATCTGACATCCGGTTCACTGATCGCCTTTTTGATTTATGTTGTCAATTTATCAAATCCGGTAAAACGATTAAGTCGTGTTTATGGCAATATTCAAAGAGCTTTAGCAGCGGCTGACCGCGTATTTGAAGTGCTTGATACGAAGCCAGAGATTGCCGATCAGCCAGGGGCCAAGCCCTTGCCGCCGATTACAGGCAAAGTAGCTTTTCATGACGTAACCTTTGAGTACAATGAGGGCGAAGTCGCTTTAGATCATATTACGCTCGTGGCCGAACCAGGTCAGATGATTGCTATCGTCGGACCGAGCGGTGCCGGTAAAACAACGATTGCGAATTTAATTCCTCGTTTTTATGATCCGACTAGCGGCAAAATTACCATTGATGATTATGATGTCAGTGCAGTGACGCTAAACAGTGTAAGGGAGCAGATCGGCATTGTACCGCAAGAAACGGTTCTCTTTAATGGGACTGTCTACGATAATATTCTTTATGGCGATTTAACGGCAACCAAAGAGCAGGTGATTGCTGCGGCGCAAGCAGCTAATGCGCATCAGTTTATTACAAGTATGGCCCTTGGTTATGACACGATGATTGGGGAAAGGGGCTCTAAGCTTTCTGGCGGTCAACGTCAGCGTATTGCCATTGCTAGAGCTATTTTGAAAAACCCGCAAGTGTTAATTCTTGATGAGGCCACTTCTGCACTCGATACAGAAAGCGAACAACTTGTACAGGAAGCTCTGGATCAATTGATGGTTGGTCGGACCTCTTTTGTCATTGCCCATCGTTTGTCTACGGTGCAACGGGCTGATATGATTCTTGTTATGGAACGAGGCCGTATTGTAGAGCGTGGCGCCCACCAGGAACTTCTAGAGCGTCAGGGACTTTATTATAAACTCTACCAAGTTCAGTTTTCTTCCCAAAAGTAAACTGCCAGCGGTCAGAGCGCGAAAGGGGTAAATTTGGTGCGCTTGTTATATAACATCGCAGCTTTGCTCATTGCTGTACTGGCCATGCCGGTGTTTTTATGGCGATGGAGCCGCGAAGCTGGTTTTGGCAAACGAATGAAGCAAATGTTTGGCTTTTTGCCGCAAGCAGAGCTAGACGCTGTCGCCCATAAGCAGTGTTTATGGATTCATGCCGCGTCGGTGGGGGAAATTGTAGCGGCAAGTCCGATTGTGAAAGAGATGCATAAAGCCTTTCCAGCTCGGCCTATTCTTGTTACGACAGTAACAGCAACAGGCCACGAAATGGCGCAAAAAATTATGCCTGATGCAGCGGCGATCCTCTTTTTCCCCCTGGATCTGCCCTGGCTCAGTGCTAGTGTGGTGAATCGAGTCGCACCGGATTTATTCGTCTTAGTAGAAACCGAGTTATGGCCGAACTTTTTGCAGGCTATTGCCCGCCGCAGTGTGCCTGTAGTGATGGTCAACGGACGTATCAGTGATAAAAGTGTCAATCGCTATAAACATCTTCGTTCACTTCTGCGGGAAATGCTGGCTACAGTCAGTCTCTTTTGTATGCAGTCCGATCTTGACCGTATTTATGTGGAACGCCTCGGAGCTGATCCTAAGAAGATCGTTGTTACCGGAAATACTAAATTTGATCAAGTTTATAGTGAAGTCAGTGAAGACGAAAAGCAAAAATGGTGTGAGCTTTTTCAGTTGGGGGACCCTTCCCTGAGCGCTCCGGTGATTATTGCCGGCAGTACCCATGAAGGCGAAGAAGAAATGATTTTAACAGCCTTCCAGGCGCTTGTGGCTGTGTATAGCAAGGCCCGGCTTATTTTGGCGCCTCGTGATATCCGCCGCGCCGAGATGCTAGAAGACTTGGTGCGTGAGCGGCAGCTCACTGTTTGTCGCCGCAGTAAAATGCAGGGGAAATCGAGCGGTGCAGCCGTGATTTTACTTGATACAATTGGCGAACTGGGTCGCCTTTATAGTCTTGGCGATATTATTTTTGTTGGCGGCAGTCTCATTGCTCAGGGGGGGCACAATGTACTAGAGCCTGCAGCCCATGGCAAGCCGATTTTTGTCGGACCGCATATGTTTAATTTCAAGGACTCTTATGCACTGCTTTCTAGCCGCAATGCCTGCGCTACGGTCAAAGATGGTAAAGATCTCGGTGAGAAAATCCTGGCTCTTTGTGTAAATCCGCTACAGGCTCAGGCGATGGGGTTAGCAGCGTCGCAGATTATGACAGAAAATCGTGGAGCGGCCCAAAAAAGTGTGGAGTATATGAAACGCTATGTGGAGTAACTGGCTAGGGGACGAGGAGAAAATTATGCATTTTTTTGATCGGCTGCAGCAATATTTGTATGCCTTAGTTCATAATGACCGCCATAGCTGGCGTGATCAAATTATTTTACATATACTAGAGATTTTGTCTTGGGTTTATGGCTTTGGCGTTTTTTTTAAGCTTTTTCTGTATAAAATCGGTATTCTCCATAAATTTCGTCTGCCTTGCCTCGTTATTAGTCTTGGCAATATTACTGTAGGCGGTACCGGTAAAACGCCTACGGCGCAAAAACTAGCGGCGATTATTCGCGATATGGGCTATAAGGTCGCGATTTTAAATCGCGGTTACCGTGCTGGCTGGAAGGAGCCTGTCGGTACAGTTTCTGATGGCCGCAATATTTATATGACCGTCAGCGAAGCTGGCGACGAAGCTTATCTGCTGGCGAAAAATGTGCCAGGAGCCGCTGTGGTGATCGGCAAAAATCGTAGTTTGACAAGCGAGTTTGCCTTTGATAAATTAAAGGCGGATGTGCTTATTTTAGATGACGGTTATCAGCATTGGCCGCTGCATCGCGATCTTGATATTGTGCTCATTGATGCAATCAATATGTTTGGCAATCATTTTTTGTTGCCGCGGGGCACGTTACGTGAACCGTTAACCAATCTGCGTCGCGCCGACGTATTTCTCTTAACTCGTGTGGACCAGTCAGCTCAGGGCGCGAAAGATAATATTAGCGAGGTATTACGTCATTACAATACGGACGCGCTTATTATGGAAAGTGTTCACGCGCCGCATTGTTTTATGGAAATTCAAGAATGGTATCGTCGGCCGCGCGGCAAGAGCCTGCCCTTGAGCGAGGTTGCGAATAAGAAACTGCTGGCATTTTGCGCTCTTGGTAATCCTTCTTCTTTTGAGCAGACCATTAAAGATCTCGGTGCTGCTGTTGTGGAAGGCGTACGATATCCTGATCACTACAATTATACAATGATTGAAATGCAGTCAGTCATGGACTTGGCCGTCGAGAAAGAAGTCGAGGCTGTCATTACGACAGAAAAAGACGCGGTCAAGATTCCGACTGAGTTCATTTATTCTGATAGACCAGTACCTCTCTACGTTTTAGGCATTGAAGTGCAGATGACAAGCGGCGAACAAGAATTTATGGAGCTTGTTGCCAAGATGACCAATGAAAAGAGGAAATTTGTCTTATGAACATATTATGTATTATTCCAGCCCGCTATGCTTCGACGCGTCTGCCGGGCAAACCACTGGCGCAAATTGCGGGCAAACCCATGATTCAGCGTGTCTATGAGCGGGCGGCAAGTGCGAAGTTGCCGCAAGAAGTGCTTGTGGCTACCGATCATGAAGCGGTTTTTGCCGCTGTAGAAGCTTTTGGCGGTAAAGTGATCATGACATCACCAGACCATAAGACTGGGACCGATCGCTTAGCGGAGGTTGCGACTAAGTATCCCGATGTCGATGTGATTGTCAATGTGCAGGGCGATGAGCCGCTTATTGATCCGCAGCTTATTGATGATCTGGCTGCCGTATTTAGGGAAGATCCGGCGCTAGCCATGGCGACACTGAAAACGCCGCTTGATGCGACTGAGTATCAGGTTGACAGCGTCGTAAAAGTCGTAACCGATTTAAAAGGCTATGCGCTGTATTTTTCTCGTTCACAGATTCCCTTTCATCGCAGCGAGCCGAAAGCAACTGTGTATAAGCATATTGGTATGTATGCCTATCGCCGTGATTTTTTGTTAGAATATGCAAAACTACCGCAAACACCGCTAGAAGTCAGCGAATCGTTAGAACAGCTTCGCGCTTTGGAACACGGCTATAAAATCCGAGTTCTTACGACAGACCAGCAGTTGATCGGCGTCGATACGCCGGAAGATCTCCTCTATGTAAACAAACTATTTGCCGGAGGTGTTTTTGATGAGAACTATCCAAGTAAGTAATGTGAAAATCGGCGGTGAGCAGCCCCTTGTATTGATTGCCGGTCCTTGTGTGCTTGAAGGCTATGAACGGAGTCTCAAGATTGGGAAAGCCATCAAGGCGATTGCCGAGAAATTTGCTATTCCATATATCTTTAAAGCCTCGTTTGATAAGGCGAACCGTTCGTCCATTCATTCTTTTCGGGGGCCTGGATTAACGGAAGGCTTGGCGATTCTTCGTGCCATCAAAACCGAACTTCAGGTGCCTATTGTCAGTGATATTCATTCCATTGAACAGGTAGAACCGGCAGCTGAAGTGCTTGATTTGCTACAAATTCCGGCCTTTTTATGCCGTCAGACCGATCTGATCTATGCGGCAGCCAAGACGGGTAAGCCCATCAGTGTAAAAAAAGGCCAGTTTTTAGCGCCTGAAGATATGCAAAATGTAGTTACTAAGGTGGAAGAAGCGGGAAATCAGAATTTGCTGCTCACGGAACGCGGCGCCAGCTTTGGTTATCATAACTTGGTTGCTGATATGCGGTCACTACCGATTATGCGCGCTTTCGGTTACCCTGTCGTATTTGACGGCACTCATAGCGTACAGCTTCCCGGCGGTGCTGGTACCACGTCGGGCGGGAAGAGTGAATTTGTTCCTTATTTGACTCGTGCGGCTGTAGCGGCAGGCGTAGATGCTTTATTTTTAGAAGTCCATGATAACCCGAAAGAAGCTTTGTCAGACGGTCCGAACATGCTTGATTTTGCTGGACTTGAATCCCTTTTAGCTGATGCGGTGGCAATTGACGCCATCGTGCGCAGACATAAATAAGGCGGTGAGTCCATGGAAATGTTAGAACAGGCCAAAGCGGCCTTAGCGATCGAAGCCGAAGCGATTCTTGCTTTAGTTCCTCGACTGAATGTTGAGTTTACCCAGGCCGTACAGGCCATTCTTGCCTGCCCTGGCCGCGTCATTGTAACAGGTATGGGGAAATCCGGCCATATTGGCCGGAAGATTGCGGCGACGCTGGCTTCGACGGGAACACCGTCGCTTTTTTTACATCCAGCGGAAGGCATTCACGGCGATCTTGGTATGGTTACTGAAAACGATATGGTATTAGCTCTCTCTAATAGTGGCGAGACAGGCGAAATCTTAGCCATTTTACCTGTTTTTAAACGAATTGGTACGCCAGTGATTGCTTTATGCGGCGCTGCTGATTCGACGCTAGTGAGAAATGCTGATTTTTTTCTAGATGCCTCTGTTGCCAGAGAAGCCTGTCCATTAGGGCTGGCGCCGACGGCTAGTACTACCGCAGCTTTAGCTATGGGCGATGCCTTAGCAATTGCCTTGCTGTCCGAACGTAAATTTACTGCTGAAGATTTTGCTCTCTTTCATCCCGGCGGGTCCCTGGGACGGCGTCTGCTCTTAACGGTAGCGGACGTGATGCATGGCGGCAGCGAAAATCCGCTGATTACTGGCGATAAGTCGGTCAAAGAAGCTCTCTTCTTAATTACGGATAAAGGTCTTGGCGCTGTATCCATTGTTGATCATGACGGTGTTTTATTAGGACTCCTTACTGACGGCGATATTCGCCGTTGCCTGGAAAAAGGCTATGAATTTTTAAGCGCACCTGTAGCTGAATTTATGACCAAGCAACCTGCGGTCATTACGGCTGAGAAACTCGCGGCGCAAGCCTTGCATCGGATGGAAAAGCATAAACCGCGTCCGATTACAGTGCTTCCTGTTGTCGATAGCGAAAATAAAGCGATTGGCATGATTCACCTTACTGACTTATTGCGGCAAGGAGTGGTATAATGGCACAAGGAGAAACTCTCAGCTTAAAAGAACGCGCGCGTCGCATTAAAGCAATTGTACTTGATGTAGATGGTGTATTGACTGATGGTCGTCTTTTCTTTAGCGCCGACGGTGAAGTTTTAAAGGCGTTCCATGTTCTTGACGGCATGGGTTTAGCGTTAAGTCGGGAAGCAGGACTCGAAACGGCGATCATTACGGGCCGTTCCAGTCAAATTGTAGAGCGGCGTAGCGATGAATTGAAGATTGGGCATTTATATCAGGGCGTTAGCGATAAAGTGACAGCGTTGACAAACTTGCTGGAAGAAGCTAAGCTCTCAATCGAAGAAATTTGCTACGTTGGCGATGATATTAATGATCTGCCCCTGCTATTAAGTGTAGGCTTGGCTTGTACTGTGCCAAATGGTGCGGTCGAAGCCAAAGAAGCAGCTCATTTTATTACGCAGCGTCAAGGCGGCGAGGGAGCTGTACGTGAAGTGATTGAAATGATTTTAAAAGCGCAGAGCAAGTGGGACAGCCTGATCAATCGGTATAAACAGCCAGGTTGCAATGGACTCTGCCAATAAGAAAGGGGAATCCCTTTGAACCCGAAAGCTTGGGTAATCGGCGCTAGTATCTGTCTCGTACTTGGCGGCGGTCTTTATTATTTTTTGAAAGATGAGATGCCAGCAGCTCCGCCGCGTCAGGCAACAACGGCTGCACCCAAAGAATCGCTAACCTTTGCCGGCAATCAGATTGTCGAAGAGGAAAATGGTCGACGCATTTGGGAGCTCACGGCAGAAGCGATTGCTGTAGATCCGAATACACAAAATATAACACTGAAAAAAGTGCAGGGAGCCTTTTACAGTGCGGATGGCAAGATATTGAAAATCGTTAGTCAAGATGGAACCTATGATTCCAAAACCAAAAATATTGTTTTGTCTGGTGATGTGAAAGGAACTTCCAGTGATGGCGGTGAATTTACGGCACCACGTAGTGAATGGCAGGATCAGGCGAAGAAGTTTTATGCCAGTGGCGGTATTCGTGTCGTCAAAGATGATACCGTTCTGACAGGCGACGAAATGGAAAGTGAAACACTCTTAAAAACAGTGAAAGTTACAGGCCATGCCCATATGGTAAGTAAAGGAGGCCGGGAGCCGTGAAGAAACAATGGATGATTGGATTTTTTGCTGTCTCAATGGCAGTTTGGGCTTGGACAAGCCCCGTTGGCGCAGCGCCAGGGCAGCCAGTAGAAGTATCGGCTGATGTCATTGACTATGATGCGGCGCAGGGCCAGGTTCATGCTAGCGGCAATGTAGTAATGAAACAGACAAATGCGACCATTACTGGCAGTGAAGTTCATTATAATATGAAGAGCATGGAAGGGCTCATTACGGGCGGCGTTCATGCCGTAAAAGATGACGCAACCTTGACAGCTAGCGAAGTAAAGACTTATAACAATACACGCATGGTTGCCACCGGTTCGCCCATCCTCGTAAAAGGACAGTCGAAAGCGACAGGTTCGACCATTGAATATGATTCAGAAAAGCAGTATGCTTTAATTCCCTCAGAGGCAAGATTAGAGAGCGCTGATGGGGTGATGACAGCGAATAAAATTGAAGCGTTCTATCAAGAAGATCGGGCTGTTGGCGAAGGTGCTGTTCATTTAGTCAGTGAAAGTCGTCAAGTCGATGCGACAGGCGATCATCTAGACTATTATGGCTTGCAGACAGCAGGCAAGGGGCGGGCTGTGCTTACAGGCAATGCCAGAGCTTTGCAGGAAGGCAATCTGATCACAGGCGATACGCTGACCATCCATATGGATAGCCAAACTGCTGATGCGAAGGGCCGGACGAAGCTTGTGATTACTCCGAAGGAATGAAAAGGATAAAAAGCTATGTATATTGAGACAAGCGGGTTAGTAAAAACCTATAAACAGCGCAATGTGGTCAACGGCGTCAGTCTGCGTGTTGACCAAGGATCGATTGTGGGGCTTTTGGGACCCAACGGCGCTGGGAAAACAACCACTTTTTATATGATTGTCGGCTTAGAACGACCCAATCAGGGATCCATTTCGGTGAATGGCGAAAACGTCACTTCTATGCCCATGTATCAAAGATCGCGTTTTGGCATTGGCTATTTACCTCAGGAAGCATCCATTTTTCGTAAGTTAACAGTAGAAGATAATTTGATGGCCATTTTAGAAACGACCAAGCTGTCGAAAGGGGAACGGCGTGATAAGCAGGAATCGCTGTTAGAAGAATTTCATGTTACGCATGTGCGAAAACGGCTTGGTTCGGAATTATCCGGCGGCGAACGGCGGCGTGTGGAAATTGCTCGCAGCTTGGCCACAGATCCTTACTTTATTCTGCTTGATGAGCCTTTTGCCGGTGTTGATCCCATTGCTGTGGCCGATATTCAAGGTATTATCAGTTATTTAAAAGAACGCGGCATTGGCGTACTCATTACGGATCATAATGTGCGGGAAACCTTAAGCATTGTCGATAAAGCTTATATCTTAAATGAAGGGCAGATTCTCATTTCCGGCGACTCAACGACAATCGCGGAAAGCGAAGTGGCCAGGAAATTTTATCTTGGCGAGAATTTCAGCTTGTAGGAGATTTGTATGCGTATTCTCGATAAATATATTGTTCGTGAACTATTAGGACCCTTTATCTTTGGGATTGCCGCTTTTTCCAGTGTCTTTATCGGCACAGGCACTCTCTTTAAAATTGCTCAGTATATTACGAAATACGGGGCGTCTCTTTGGGTTGTGACGAAGCTCTTTGTTTTTAGTCTTCCCAGCATTGTCGTCTTGACTTTTCCGATGAGTATGCTGCTAGCATCACTTTTATCCTTTGGACGATTGTCAGGGTCAAGCGAAATTACAGCCATGCGTTCTGGCGGCCTTAGTTTTTATCGGCTCACTTTGCCGGTGTTTATCGTGGCTTTTGGTGTGAGTGTCTTTGCGGTAGCTTTTAATGAACTAGTTGTACCGCGGGCTAATGAAGCCTATAATAATATTGTACGTTATGATATTGAACAAAATACGGCTCCCAAGTCGCAGGAACATGTCATTATCAAAGATATTAAGGACGGCGCGTTGCAACGTTTAACTTACGCCAAACGGTTTGAAGCCGCTACGAATGAAATGATCGGCGTCACTGTACAAGATTTTGATAATGGCGAACTTGTCCGAGTGGAAAATGCTGAAAAAGCCAAATGGTTTAGCGACAAATGGATTATGTATCATGGTACAATTCATGATTTAACGCCCCAGGAGAACTCCACAGCGATTCGGGTGATGCAGTTCCAGGAACAAGTTTTGCCGTTAAATAAAGATCCCAAAGCCATTTCTCGCGATCAAAAGAAAATGGAAGAAATGACGATTAAAGAGTTAAAGCAGGAAATTAAGCTGTTAAAAGGTCAGTATGTTAATACAAATAACTATGAAGTAGAACTCCATCAGCGTCTGGCAATCCCCATGGCTAGCTTTATTTTTGCCATGATTGGTACGCCGCTAGGGCTTCAGCCTCACCGTTCGAGTTCCTCTATTGGCCTTGGCATCAGTATTATCATTATTTTTATCTATTATGCGATTATGACTGTAGCGACAGCGCTTGGCCAGGGTGGAGCAATTCTACCCGTTGCAGCGGCCTGGATACCGAATTTCATTGGCCTTCTTGCCGGGATTTACCTGGTACGCAAAGCGTCGCGCTAGGGAGGGAATACCATGTTCGGGATTACCCTTGTACTAATTATCGCCATTATGGGCGGTTTAATTGCCTATATTGGGGATAAACTAGGAACAAAAGTCGGTAAAAAGAAACTTTCGATTTTTGGCCTTAGGCCGAAGCATACTTCGATTGTTGTAACAATTATTACGGGAATCTTGATTTCTGCCTCTACTCTCGGGATTTTAGCTCTGACATCGCAAAATGTCCGGACGGCCTTATTTGGCATGGAAGCACTGAAAGCCCAGTTAACTGATTTATCAACGTCTGTGTCCAGGCAAAAACAGGAGCTGGAAAGCAGTCGTCAGGCCTTAGCCGATAAGACCGCCGAATATAGTGCGATGAGCGATAAGGTGGCTGACGTAGCTGCTAAACTGAGCGCAGCGACAGAACAGCTTACTGCAGTGACGGCAGAACGCGATAAGACTTTAGCGGCTCTTGCCGCAGTCAATGAAGAACTTACTGCTGCCGAAGGAAATTTGCAAATGGCTCACAGTGAAATAGCAGCTTTGCAACAGACAAAACAGGGACTCGAAGCAAAGCTTGTTTCTTTAGGTAAAACAATGAAAACCCTCGAAGCAGATAAAACCAATCTGGAAAAAGATGTGACGCAGCTTAAGGACGTTACGGCTAAATTACGTGCGGGCCTGCAGACTGTGCGTGAAGGAACGGTTATTTATCGGTCTGGTGAGGTCATTGGTAATTTTGTAGTTGCTGGCGGCAAAAATCGCGAAGAAACAATAGCTAGCTTGCAGGGGGACATTTATGATTTAAATCAAAGCATGCTTGATAAGCTGCAGATTGCTGATACATCCGTTCAAGTCCTGTGGATTCCTCAAGGCGAATTTAATCAGATTATTGATGCCATACTACAATCTGAGCAGGATGCGATTGTGCGGATTGTAGCGGCTGATAATACCGTGTACGGGGAACCCGTCATCGGTCATTTTGAACTTTATCCGAACAAGCTGATTTACAGTACTGGTACGGTGGTTCATAGCGAGGTGATTTCACCAATTGCGAATGCCCAACAGGCCGAAGAAACGGTGCTGGCCTTTTTGCGGCGTGTGAACGAACAAGCTCGCAAGCAAGGCATCTTACCTGACCCACTGCAAGGCACGGTCGGGACGATTAGCGGCTCACAGCTATTTGAGGCTGTGAATAAAGTAAAACGCTATACCGGTCCAGTTGAGCTGAAGGCAGTGACAGTGGAACCCATTTATTCTGCTGGACCGCTCAAGATTGAAATTAAAGTACAGCCCAGTTTCGGTTCACAATAGACCCAGGGGGGAATTAGGCTAAGCCTGATTCCCCTTCCTAATTCAATGAAAAAGGTGGAGACCAGAAGTGACTGTTTTTCAAACCATCGTTTTTGCTCTGATCCAGGGGATTACAGAACTTTTCCCTGTGAGCAGCGTAGCCCATGGCGTATTAACTCCTTATATTTTCGGCTGGAATATGGACCCGGAATTTTTAAAAGAACATTTCATGCCTTTTGTCGTTATGCTGCATCTAGGTACAGCTGTAGCACTCTTACTCTTCTTCGGCAGTGAGTGGCTTAGTATCATCAAATCGCTCTTTACAGGGAATCGAAAATATCGTCGTCTGTTGTTGTTAATTATTGTCGGCACCTTGCCAGCGGCAGTCATTGGTCTGAGCTTTGAAAAATTGATTCGTCACATGTTCAGCGATGTGACCAATGCCGCGGCATTTTTGATCGTCAACGGCTTTCTGCTCTATTGGGGCGAACGCCTAAGAAATCGAGGCCGTAAGGAAATCGAAGATTTATCGCTAGGGGAAGCGGCAATTATTGGTTTTTTCCAGTCGCTAGCCTTAATTCCCGGCTTTTCCCGCAGTGGCGCTAGTATGACCGCTGGATTTTGGATGGGCTTAAAGCATGAAGCGTCAGCCCGCTTTTCCTTGCTGCTTGCAACACCGGTTATTGTCGGCGCAGCCTTGTTGGAAGTACCGAAATTGTTACATACTCAAACGGAAGGCCTTTTTCAAATTTCACTGATTGGCGGTGCCTTATCAGGCGTAGCAGCGTTTATCAGCGTATGGGCGCTCATGAAATGGTTCCATACGAACGAAATTAGCGCCATGAAGCCTTTTGCCTTTTATTGCTGGCTCCTCGGCGGTTTCATCTTACTGAAAACCTTTTTATTTTAAAGCGTAAGTTTTGTTGGCTGTTGTATTAAGTAGATACTTAATACAACAGTCTTTTTTTATTTGGTGGTTGTTTTCTTTGTCTGTTTTTCCCGTCCCTCCCATCTTTGCGTCTGAATTCTCCGTGTCATAAGCGGAAGTCAAGTGCTAACGTTGACGCGGTGACACGGAGAATTCAGACGCCTTCCTTTCTTTTCTTTTTCCTGAATATACAAATTGTATTATGTAAATTAAAATGTTATGATCTCCATGAGGGTTTTTACAGATAAAACCCATGTGTTGTGCTGATATTGCCAAAATTTACAGTGGCGATAAAAGCAGGAGATAAGAATAGTTTATAGAATTATGTAAACTAGAGAAGGCGATTAGAACTGATGGGCAAGTGACGAAGTTTGTTTTTGAGGAAACATGGCAACTCAAAAAATCTATGGCGTCATGTCTAAAGGTGACTGATCAGTCTCTCGCAAAACAAAATTTCTTAGGGGGACGTAAATCGTGAACAAAAGACTCTTAAAAGTAGCTGTAACTACCGCATTGGCTGTTGCTTTCGCAGTACCGGTTTTTGCGAATCCTTTTGCCGATGTACCGACAAACAGCTGGGCTTATGGCGCTGTTAATCAATTAGCCAAAGAAGGAATTGTTACTGGTTATAATGATGGTACTTTCAAAGGCGACAAAACAGTGACTCGTTATGAAATGGCTCAAATGGTAGCCAAAGCTATGAACAAAACGATGACAGCAAGCCAAAAAGCTATTGTGGACAAGCTGGCGTTGGAATTTGGCGTAGAACTTGGTACGCTTGGTGTGAAAATCGATGGTATGCAAAAACAACTTGATAATCAAGTGAAAATCTCTGGCGATGCTCGTGTTCGTTACGGCGAAATGTCAGGTTCCCATGATGCTACAGATTTCAGAGCCCGTGTTTCTTTTGACGGCAAAATCAGCGATAATTTGAAATTCAATGCTCGTTTATCCAGCGGTAACGTGAATGCTGACGGCGGCACAAACAACATGCGTCTCGACACAGCAAACGTAACAGGTAACTTCTTAGGCCTTAATACAACAGTGGGTCGTCAAGATTTAAAACTTGGTTCTGGATTTTTGGCTGATACGCAAATGAATGGTGCTTCGGCTAAATTCGGCGACTTGAAACTCTTTGGCGGTACCGCTTTCTCCAATTTGGCAATTGCTAACTGGGATCGCGTTTATGGTGCTGAATACAATACGAACGTTGCCGGTGCGAAAGTCACTGCAGATTACTTGAAAGATCAAACACAAAAAAATAGCATTTACGGTGTGAATACTTCTTTTGGAATCATGGATGGCGTAACTGCTAATGCCGAATACTATCGCAACACGGCAGCTTCTGAAAGCAATACTTCAAAAGCTTTCGGCGTGAAATTTAATAATATTGGTTTAAGCGCCACTTACCGTAACGTAGGCCAGAACGCCTTTACTTCCTTCTCGGGCCTCGAAGCAACTCCGGCGAACATTCAATTCCCGGCATCAGGCTTCAACGGTTTCAAAGGTATGGAATACCAATATGATACGAACCTTGATAAAAATGCTACACTGACTGTGAAATATCAAGATTTCAAAGATCAAAACGGCAACAAGTTGAACAATCGCACAAGTGCGGCTGTGAACGTGAAATTCTAATAACGCTTTGTGAAGGGCGGGGACGGATGTCCTCGCCTTTTGCTATGTTCATCGAAGTGAGTACTTTATATTACAACGCGTCAACGTTATCACTTGACTTCCGCTTGTGTAATATGAAGCACTCACTTCTTATCTAAGGCGCAAAGGTGCAGTGCGTCACTGGGTAGCAAATAGACCGGAGCGGTTATGGTATAATGGGGCTATAGAAACGATGAGGCGGGGATTACTATGGTTGTGTTGGCAATTGATCCGGGACGGGAAAAATGCGGTCTGGCGGTGCTAAGAGAAAATGGTGAGGTGCTTTGTCAGGAAGTAATTGATACGGCGACTTTTTTGTCGGTGATCGCAGCTTGGCGGGAGAAGTTTTCGGTTACTGATTTAATTATTGGCAATGGAACGAGTTCCAAGGAGAGAGTGGAGGAACTCAAAAAATATCAAAGTAGAGAAAAAAATCTGACGCTTCATATAGTCGATGAATATAAAACGACAGAAGCAGCTCGGGTTCGCTATTGGCAGGAAAAACCGCCTCGCGGTTGGCGACGTTTACTGCCTACATCCTTTCAAGTACCGCCGGTGCCTGTTGATGACTATGTTGCAGTGCTCTTAGCAGAAAAATTTTTAAAGAGATAAATTTTTTTTAGCGAAAGAAGGAATAACTTTCCTCATGTAGAATATATTGTTTAGAGTCAATAAGGGGAGAATTATGCGAGGAAACGTGGCAACTCTCATTTGCATCCTCCGAAAAGGCTCAAAAAAACAAATTTCCTTAAGGAGGAAACAACTTCATGAAAAAGAAAGTTTCTCTTGCTCTTGCAGTAGCTATGGCTACTAGCGTGGGTGCAACCGCAATGGCTGCTCCTGCAAATCCTTTCTCTGATGTACCTTCCAAACACTGGTCCTACAATGCAGTACAGCAGCTTGCAAAAGCTGGTATCGTTGATGGTTTCAACGATGGCACTTTCAAAGGCGACAAAACCATGACTCGTTATGAAATGGCTACTATTGTTGCTCGCGCTATGGCTAAAGTTGACAAAGCTGACGCTCAGCAGAAAGCTATGATCGACAAATTGGCTGCTGAATATTCCACTGAACTGCAGAACCTCGGCGTTCGTGTAACGAACCTCGAAAACAAAGTCGGCAACATTAAATGGGACGGCTATGCACGGTTCCGCATGGAGCAGACTCCTGCTGGCTCCAACAATAACGTTAAAGATACTACTGGCAGAACTCGTCTGCGTTTGAACATCACCGCTCCTTTGAACGACGACTGGACTGTTAAAGGTCGTTTACAGTGGGATTCGAGAGAAAGTCTCTTGAATGACGGTACTAGCGCTAATGATAACGGCAGCATGCAGTTTGCATCTTTGTATGCAACTGGTAAAGGTCTTGGCTTAGACCAGATCTCCGTTGGTCGTGTACCTGTATGGTTGGGTCAGGGCTTCATCGCTGATATCAAAGGTTCTAACGGAAACACTTCGCCTGATTCATTAGTAATCGGCAAAAACTTTGGTTCCGTTAATGCCTTCTATGGTATTGGTCGTACTTACAAACCGTATAATAGCTCTACTAACACCATGAACATCAATTATGCTGGTTTGACTGCTCCGATTACGGACACTCTTGCTTTTGATGCATCTTATTTGAAAGATAATAAAGATGAATGGTACAAAACTTGGGGCGCTGGCTTGAAATACACTGGTCTCCAGAACTTCACGCTGAGCGGCGAATATGCACAAAATAAATCCAAAAATGCTAAGTTCCTCCAGAACGGTTCCGCTGCTAAAGCTTACCAGGTACAGCTGAAATACAAAGGTGCTGACAAAAAAGCTGTTAACACTTGGGGCACTTGGGTAGCATTCAATAAATTTGATGCTGGCTTCGATCCTGCTGACTTCACTACGACTGATATGAGCGTTAAACAAATTAGTGCTTTGACGCTTACTGGTCTTAAAGGTCAGGAATATGGTATTGAATACGTACCATTCAAAAATGGTGTCTTGAGCTTCAAATATGAAAACTACAAGACTACCTCTACTGCTAATTACAGCAGCTTCAATACTCCTAAAAAAGCCTACATCGGCCAATTGGAAGTATTCTTCTAAGAAACGGTCAAAAGAACTCGGGATTTTCCCGAGTTCTTTTTTTATCGCCAAATCCTGCCTAAAACGGCAGGATTTTTCTATTTGTTAGGCGAATTTGAAATAAGTTAGAATGACTGTGCAAATTTATAACTACAAGGAGGCGTTTTATTTGCAGAAAAAAATAGTAAGTCTTGTCCTGGCTTGCATGATGGTACTTTCTGTTTCATCGCTGGCTTTTGCGGCAACAACGGTGAATATTACGGTTACTGACTTTGACCATATTGCTCCTGGCGTGGAATCGATGGCCGAAGGCAATGGCGCCATTGATTGGCGACAGGGACTAATTCAAGTGAAGGGCTTTGGCGTTGCGCCATCACAATATTCTACTATGGCACAGGCGAAAATTATGGCGCGGCGGGCAGCGATTGTCGATGCTTACCGTAATTTAGCAGAAACAATTCGTGGTGTTCAAGTTGACGCAGAGTCGACTGTCTTGAACTATCAAACAGCCAATGATACAGTTCGCGTTCGCGTCTCTGCCTTAATTCAAGGTGCTAGAATTTTGAAGGAACAGCCTATGGAAAATGGCGGCTATCAAGTAATTATGGCCATCAATTTGTATGGCGATAACAGCTTGAGCGGCATCGTAACTGATGCGGCAAATGTACAGCCTGTAGCAATTCCGCAGCCTAGCGTTCGGTATGACGTGCCAGCAAACTACACGGGGTTGATCGTCGATGCTAGAGGTCTTGATTTAGATCCGGTTATGGCGCCAAAAGTATTTGACCAATCAGGCCGCGTAATTTACGGGAATCAGTATGTTGATGCGAATACGCAGGTTTCCCGTGGCTTAGCGGACTATGCCTTTACAGAAGAGGATTTGCAGGCAGCAGCAAACGGTCAGTCTCGTGCTGGCGCCAATCCTTTCGTTATCAGAGCTGTTGGACTTCGCGATAATAATCGCAATATCGTAATCAGCAATGAAGATGGTGATCGCATTTTAGCAGCGAACGCAGCAAGCGGTTTTATTCAAAAATCAGCCGTTGTGTTAGAAAAGTAGAATAAAATTATTATGACTGCTAAGTCAAAAATGGTAATTTCACTAGGGAAGCAAAAAAAGTCATAAACATGACTGCTTTTTGCTTCTTTTTTTCGTTTTTTCTATTGCGTTAATCTAAAATTAACATTATACTAAAATCAAACTTTGAAATTGTATAAAATTAGTAGACATTTCAAAGTTGGCAGACAGTAAGGAATTGGCGTAAAGAAAAAGCTAAGGAAACGTGGACACTTAACTTGGAATTTACAAAGATTCTTCACTAAATGCCAAAAATTAAATCCATTTAGGGAGGAATTTACACATGAAAAAATCTCTTCTTGCATCAGCTATGGCAGCAGCCGTAGTACTTTCCACTTCGGTAGCTATGGCAGCACCTGGCGACATTACCGTTGACGGTAACGCTTACTACCAATACCGTAACAACAGCGGCTCTACTGCAGCTGGCGACAAACGGATTAACAAAACAGCAGTTTTCTTAAATGTAAAAGGTGACTTGGGCGGAAACTGGAGCGTTTACAGCCAGTTTGCAGCACAAGGCGCTAATGGCGGTAAAGATTTCCAGAGCGATGTTTATACGAACGATAAAGAATTTGCTGCAGGTTTAAATCAATTTGGTTTCCAATATACTGGCGATACCAGCACAGTAAAAATTGGTCGTCAAGATTTGATTCTTGGTAGCGGTCTGTTCTATGATATCACTGGTAAACTTGGCCGTCACAGCTTACTTGATGGTGTAACTTGGACTGGTAAAGCCGATGCGCTTTCCTATCAGGTAGTTGCTGCTCAGGAAGATAGAAGCCGTGGCGACGGTCAAGCATCGAAAAACAAAATGTATGCTGCTCATGTTGATTATGCTGCAACTCCTGACTTCACTGTTGGCGCTACTTATGCAAACTACAAGTATAAAGATTCCAGCTTTAAATTGGGCGATAAACAAACTGTAAATGCTTATGCTATGAATCTTGGTTATAGCTTCGGTGCTGCTAACGTTTATGCTGAATATGGCAAAACGAACAACTCCAATGATAACAAAGCTTATCAATATGGCGTAGGCTATCAGTTTGATGACAAAAACAAAGCTTCCGCTACTTACTATAAAGTCGAAGCTAATGGTGATTTGAACGGTAACACGACGTTTGACACTGGTGAAAAAGGCATGTACTACAGCTATACTCATACTTTCACCAAAGCTGTGAACGTAAACGTATTCTATAAAGATTCTAAAAATGTTAAAAATGACAACATTAAAGACAAATCCTTCCGTGCAACTGTTAACTACAACTTCTAATCTTACCATTAGAATAGAGACGAAAATCCTGCCTTCATTGGCAGGATTTTTTCTTTTGCTTCCCGAAATAGTAAGCATTTGGAATTAGGAGGGTATATCCTTATGAATCGAAAAATTATTGCTTTGGTTCTAGTTATTTGTCTCAGCTTTTCCTTTGCTTCTCTGGGCTTTGCTCAAGGAGTAAGCTCTGATATGACGGCGCTCGAAAAACTTAGTGTTACCGAGAATATATATTATGGTAGCGAGCAGACGGGTTCCTTGATTGATCGTACGAAAAAGTTAGAAAAAGACATTTTTGGCGCTAGTGAAAAAGATCCGATCATGACGCGTATTGATCGTCTTTATGCCTACACGAAATTATCTTCGATTGGCAGTCCTTCCTTTATTTTAAGGTTAAATGCAGCTGAGTGGAATTTGTTGCATAACGTGACTAATAATGCGGCGAAGGCGCGGTTAGAAAGCCTAGAAACGACTCTTTCCGGCAGTCCGACTACTGGCGCGTTTGATACGCGGCTGACGAAATTAATGAGACTTGCCTTTACGGATGGGCAAATTGATTTGGCTGAGGCGGCAGTGAAACAGGATACGCTCGTTAAAATTAAGTTGTTGACGCCACTGACCAGTAAAGATAGTCGTCCCGGCGATACGGTAAGTTTCATCGCAGCGGAAGATATTTTTGATAACGGTGTACTGATTGTGACGAAAGGGGCCGTTGGTCATGGCACGGTGAAAGCCGTAGATCGCGCGGGAAATTTAGGACGTGACGGAAAATTGCAGGTTGAGTTCAACTCCATTGAAGCGGTAGACGGCTCGGAGCTTGCTACGGTTCTTGGTGACAAGGCCAAGGAGAAAACAAACAGTGTTGCAAAGGTTGCCGGAGCTTCTATGGCTGGGATGATCTTACTTGGACCGATTGGTATTCTTGGTGGTGCTTTTGTTCATGGAAAAGATAATGATATGCCTGCTGGTTCAGAAATTTACATCCAAACAAAATCGGATACACGCATATATGGTGTGAAAATTCGTTAAGACAATGAAGCGACAGAAACAGCTTGAAACCGGTCCTTTACCAAGACCGGTTTTTCTCTTGTCTGCCGGAGATTGCCACAGGAAAAACGGCAGGAAAAGAGCTTTTCCTGTAGAAACATGATACAATAGTTATGTTTATGAAAAAATCCTTCATCGATTTTTATTTAGACTACGGCTTCGGTTTGGTTAGATCATTGTTAGAGTAGAATAGAGGAGTATATTATGAAGAAATCATCGCAGCGTCTGTTGCGTTTTTTGGTAGCTTATAGTCTTGTTTATGGCGGTTACGGCGTTCATTCTATGGATTCGTTGCAGGCAGCGCCTTTGACGGTCAATCAGGAAAGTGTGCAGAACGAAACGACAGCCAATCAGTCAAACAACGCAGTAAACGATTCGCAGGTTGCGGATACGGCAGAAGGTGCACAGGCAGATAGCAAGGTTGCTGCTAAACCGGAAGAAGCGAGTACGGTTAGCAAGGGTGATCAGATTGAAAAGGTTGATAAAGGCGATACAATCAGTAAAGCCAATAAAGTTGATAAAGCTGACAAGGCTGACAAGGCTGACAAAGGCCAACATAAGAAGACTGCGGCTGTGGCTAAACCGAAAGAACCCATTACCATTACAGCGGATGAACTTTATGTGAACGATGCCAATGGCGATGTTTATGCTAAAGGGAATGTAAATATCCTGCAGGCAACACAGCTGATGACCACAGATCTTGTGAATGGGAATACGAAACAGCAGGAAGTTTGGGTAAATGGTCAAGCTGTATTTAGTGATTCCTTAACAAATACGAAACTGAATACAGAAGGCCTTCGTTATAATTATCAGACCAAGGAAGGCACGCTCGATCAGATTAAAGGTCATGTGGGCCGAGATATTGTAACAGGCCATGAAGCGTTGACCTTAAATGGTGAAATTATTATACATGACGGTACCATGACGCGTTGCCCTGCGAAGGTACCTGATTATCATATGAGCGCTGATAAAATTGAAATTTGGCCAGGCGATAAAATGATCGCTTATAATGCCAAGGTGTGGATTGGGTCAATTCTGCTGTATACAATGCCGACCTATACGCAATCCCTGGATCCGAATGCGGAACAAACGGCTTATCCATCTATTAGTTATAGTAATCGTGATGGAATTCATATAAAGCAAAAGTTGACGCACAGTATTACTGACAATTTGACAGCTTATACAGAACTAAACTATTACGGCAAACTTTCCTTTAAAAATAATAGTGGTATTAATTGGGACCAAAAAGATTATTGGATTGAAGCTAAGGCCGGTTACTATCGCGACAGCGACGCCAACTGGGTGAAAAAGTGGCCAGAATATGATTTCCACTATAAATCGCATCGCATTGGCGATCTGCCGATTACCTATACTTTTGACGCCACGTATGGGAAATGGACTGATTCTAAGCGAACAAGCTGGCATGAAGAATATAACTTGTATTTTACGCGAGATCAAATCCATTTAGATCCGAAAACTACCTTAGATATGGGAACTGGCGTAGGTTTCATTAAAGAAAGTGTTGATAATTCAATCATTCATAACTTTAAATATGACGCGACTGTCGGCCATACTTTTGATGATAAATGGTATAGCTGGGTGGGCTATCACTTTACGAAGAGCCAAAACAGTTTGTTTGCATTCAATCGGGCCGATATGGGCCGCGAACTTGATACCGGTTTTACCTATCGGTTTGATAAGAAAAATGCCATTGGCTTTAGTCAAAGCTATGACTTAAAGAATAAGCACGTATATGATCAGGATTACACCTGGTATCGCGATCTGCATTGCTGGCAGCTTACGTTGACGTATCGAGCAAAACGCCATGAATGGAAATGGGATGTTTCCTTAGCTCGCTGGTAAGAAAAGTGACTGGTAAAGAAGAGGAATCGTTATGCAAATGAATTCTACAGAAAAGCAATCCGATTTATTACGCTGGATTGACTTGATGAAAGATAAGAAAATTATGGTCATTGGTGATATGGTGGCCGACTCCTATTTAGAAGGCGTCATTTCGCGTATTTCACGGGAAGCGCCTGTACTCATCTTGGAACACAAGGGCGAGAAAGTTGTGCCAGGCGGCGCTGCTAATGTGGTGCATAATGCCGCTACGCTTGGCGGCCACGTCTATGCTGTCGGTGTAATTGGTGAAGATACGGTTGGTGAACTGCTGACCGCTAAGTTGCAGAGCGTGGGCGTTGAAACGGCGGGGCTGATCAAGGAAGGCGACCGTCCTACCATTAGTAAACAACGAATTATGGCTGGCGGTTTGGCAACCGTGCGGCAGCAGGTTGTACGTATTGACAGAGAAAGCAAGGAGCCGCTGTTGCCAGAAACAGAGGCTGCTTTGCTACAGTATATAGAAATAGAACTTTCTAATATGGAAGCCGTTGTGCTCAGTGACTATGGCAGCCAGACTGTGACGTCAAAGCTCCGAACGACGGTGATTGATTTGTGTAATAGACATAATATTCCTTGTATGGTCGATTCCCGTTACGATATTCTCGCCTATCCGCAGGTAACGCTAGTGAAACAAAATGAGGCAGAGGCAGCGGCGGCTTTAGGCCTAGCCGAGATTGCTGCTGACGGGTTTAGTGCCGCAGCTAAAGAATTGTGCCGTCGTCTACAGGCAAAAGGTGTCTTAATTACGCAGGGGGCCCAGGGAATGACTCTGGTTGAGTCTAATGGCCAGTCGACGCATATTCCTGTATCGAATGTAAGTGAAGTTTATGATGTAAGTGGCGCCGGTGATACAGTGGTTGTGACGATGATGCTGGCGATTGCGGCGGGCGCGGACTATTCGACAGCGGCTCGGATTGCTAACTATGCGGCAGGAATTGTAGTAAGAAAATCAGGAACTGCAACGACAACACCTGATGAATTAAAAGCGGCGATTGTCAGCACTGATGGAGGAAACGAAAATCATGAAAGTCATTGAACGAGATCATTTAATGAAGTTGGGAGAAATGCTGCGCCAACAAGGCAAACAAGTGGTATTTACAAACGGCTGTTTTGATATTTTGCATGCCGGGCATGTTCGCTATCTCAATGAAGCGAGAACTTTGGGCGATTGTTTGATCGTCGGTTTAAATAGCGATGCTTCGGTACAACGTCTTAAAGGCCCATCGCGGCCGATTAATCAGGAAGCGGACCGGGCAGAAGTATTGGCCGGTCTTTATGCCGTAGATTATGTCGTCATTTTCTCGGAACAAACGGCGGAACCGCTTGTGGCGGAACTGAAACCAGCCATTTATGTAAAAGGCGGAGATTACTCCTTAGATAAACTGCCGGAAGCGACGATTGTAGCTGCCTACGGTGGAAAAACTGTCCTGGTGCCGGAAGTCCAAGGGCGATCTACAACGCGAGTCATTGCTAAAATTGCAGAGCAGGGGAAGTAGTATGACAGAATCAGGCCGTCCGCAAAACATTTTAGTCGTAAAAATGAGCGCTATCGGTGATGTCATTCATGCGATGCCTGTAGCTTATGCGATCAAAGAGACCTATCCTAATAGTCATTTAACTTGGGTTGTGGAAACAGGCTGTCGTGAACTCATTGAGCATAATCCTTATGTCGATGAAATTATTTCTTTTCCTAAGAAGGATTTTCGCAGTCTCCCAGGCCTTATTCGTAATATTCCGCCCTTAAAAGCGAAGCTTACGGCAAGACCCTATGATGTGGCGCTAGATCTACAGGGGCTCTTTAAAAGTGCTGTAATTGTTTATTTAAGTAAAGCGAAAGCGGCCTTCGGATTTTGCAATATGCGCGAAGGTAGTTCTTTGATCAGCCGTCCTGTTTGCGGCGCCCATCAACAAGGCCATGTGATTGAACGCTATCTGGATGTGGCCAGAGCGATTGGCTGCAAAGTGCAAAATGTTCGTTTTCCTTTAGAAATTAAAGCAGAAGAGCAGGAAAAGGCTGAAAAAATTGCTATAGCAGCAGGATTTTCGTTAGATGCACCTTATGTTTTATTAACGCTGGGGGCCAATTGGCCGAATAAACGTTGGCCAGCAAAACATTTAGCGGCAGTCAGTGATTGGTTATCGCTGCAAGGCGTTGCGCCTGTCTATATCGGCGGGCCTGGCGATCAGCCACTGTTAGAAGCTGTAAAGAGCTTCGCCAACCGACCGTTTTTTGATATAACAGGGAAAACTTCTTTAATTGAATTGGCAGCGCTGATTTTAAAAGCGCGTGTTTTTTTAGGGGGCGACACTGGGCCGATGCATTTAGCAGCGGGTCTTGGTACGCCAGTCATCGGTTTGTTCGGACCGACTGATACCAACCGAAACGGTCCCTATGGCGCAGGCCATCGGACCCATGTCATCGCTTTAGATTGCGCTGGCTGTTGGCAGCGTAGCTGCCCCAAGCGCTTAGATTGTCTGGCGCAAATATCGCCAGAGGCTGTGATGGAATCCTTTCGTATTCTCCTGGCGCAGGGCAGGGAGGGAAAAGCATGATTTCTATGCCGAACCAGGCTCAGCGCATTCTAGTCATAAATCTCGCTTTTATTGGTGATGTATTGTTGTCATCGCCTTTGATTACGGCTTTGCATGAGGCCTATCCTGCCGCGCAAATTGACTGTATGGTCATTCCTTTGACCGAACCAATTGCATCGCGTCACCCGTATGTAACGGAAACGCTTGTCTATGATAAGCGGGGCAAACATAAAGCGTGGCTTGAGCTAATGAAACTGATTCAAACTGTAAAAAGCCGCCACTATGACTTGGCAATTTCGACGAATTTTGCCGCCCGCGGCGCGATGTTAGCTTGGGCGGCGCGCATTCCGCAGCGTATTGGCTATGATGCGCAACATGCTGGGGTATTTTTAACGCAGACGGTGAGCGCTCAGCGGCCGCTTGTGCGTCATGAAACGGAAAATTACCTCGATTTGCTGCAACCATTAGGAATTAGCGCGCCGAAAGCACCGCTTGATACTGCCTTAAAACTTGCTGTACGACCTGAAGATAGGACCAGTCTGGCAGAAAAATATCCTGACCTGTTTCCGGCGACCTCTAAGCCGGTAAAACCCATCATTGCTTTATGCCCGGTTGGAAGTTATGCTCGAAAGAGTTGGGATGAGGCAGGCTATTTGTCTGTCATTGCTGATTTAGCAAAAGATCATGAGGTTTTACTGCTTGGCGGCCATAAAGAAGCGCCAGCCTTGGCAGCACTAGTAGCGGCAAGCGGTGATAAAGCGTTAGCTTTGGCGGGAAGCCTTTCGCTTGGAGAACTGGCTGCTCTCTTAGAACAGTGCCAACTGCTTGTCACAGTCGATACGGGACCGCTTCACTTAGCGCAGGCTGTAGGGACGCCCGTACTAGCTTTATTTGGTCCGACCGATCCTGCTATCTGGGGACCGCGCGGGCCAAGAGACCGAGTTTTTTATCGACACGAGGACTGTTCTCCCTGTTGGGGAAAGGGCGAATGCCGCGAGCAGCAGTGTATGAACCATGATGCGGCGGCTGTTATTGCTGCAGCCCGAGAACAGTTGCGAAATGGAGCGACTCTATGAGTGTATCTGTTATTATATTAGCAAAGAATGAAGAGAAAAATATTGAAGCTTGTATTCAAAGCGCCTTGTTTGCCGACGAGGTCATTGTCATCGACGATTTCAGCACGGATCGGACTGTAGAACTAGCGAAACAGCTAGGGGCGACAATCTATCAGCATAGTATGAACGGCAACTGGGGCGCCCAGCAAACTTACGCGATTGAACAAGCGAAGACCGATTGGATTTTTTTCCTTGATGCCGATGAACGGATTCCTGCGCCTTTGGCTGAGGAAGTGAGAACCGCTGTTGACAGAAATGAAAAATATGCCTATCTCGTACCAAGGCTGAATCATGCCATGGGCAAGCCCCTTTATCATGGCGGCTGGTATCCTGACTATGGCTTTCATTTAATGCCGCGCGAAGATTTTCATGTGGAAGGCTTTGTTCATCCCCAATTCATCCATCCGTATCAGTCACGCAAACTCAAGAACCATATTATTCATTATACCTATAGCAGTTGGGAACAGTACTTTAACAAACTGAACAACTACACGCGGCTTGCTGCTGAAAAAAATTATGGTAAGGGCAAGCGCTGTTCGTTTTGGCGCGATATCGTGGCTCGGCCCTTATTTGCTTTTGTGAAGATGTATCTCTTACAAGGCGGCTGGCGTGATGGGAAGATCGGCTTTATTTTAGCTTCGTTTCATCTGACCTATACGATGGCGAAATATGTGAAGCTAGACAGTCTGGCCGAAGAGCAGGAGAAATAGTTATGAGAATCGCTGTGTTTGAATCGATTATTACGACAGGCGGCCACGAAGTGGATTTTGACCGTCTTTTAATAGAAGAACTCGTTGCTTGCGGCCACGAGCCGATCTTATATGTACCGGAAAAATTCCCCTTTCAGCATGACTATACAATTCCGATTCATTACTTACAGGGGTGCGGCGTTTCTTATGCCGGCGTGACGGGTCTTAAAAAGAATTGGCTCAGCCTTGTGAGAGAATATCGTCGTTATCAGTGGTTTACGCAGCTGTATCGGGAAGCGGCGGCTGGAAAATTTGATGCGATCATCATTCCTACCTCGACATATCGCTATCTCAAAGGATTAAAGCGCAGTCCCTTGAAGAATTCGCCTGTGCCAGTGCTCTTTGTCATGCATGGCATCAATCCGACGGAAAAGCCGAAGGTCAAGGCCGCGCTCAGTGCTTTCGTGGCGCAGCCCCAGATCCAAGTGGCTGTAATTCACTGCGGCGGACGTCTGTTTCCGGCTGCTAATAAACAGATCCAAACAATCAAGCCACCGACCTATAAGCCGCGCGATCTGGCCATTGAAGCAGCGGCGGCGCGGCAAAAGGCGAAAGGCGCCACGGGGCAAGACGAATTGATTCTGGGCTTTTTTGGCCAGTATCGTCGCGAGAAGAATCTGGAAGCTTTTTTGCAGCTCTTTTTGGACTGCCGCTTTACCAGGTCCGTCAAGTGCGTGATTCAAGGCGCTACAGTCGATCCGGCGGACCGAGACGATTTTGATCGACTGATTGCTAAATATGGCAGCTATAAAGAATTTCAGTTTATTCATAAAGGCTTATTCGGCCGTGAGTGGCAAGAAGCCATTTTGGCCATTGACGCTCTTGTTATGCCCTATGCTGCGCCGCGTTACCGTTATCATTGGGGCGGCATGCTCTTTACGGCGATTGGTTTTCAAAGGCCGGTGTTGTTATCGGATGATATTAATCCAGAGGTGCTTGATAGCTATGAGATTGGTTTAGCCTTTGATGCGACGGATCCTGCAGCGCTAAAACAAGCCTTGACGGAATTTGTAAATACCTTTGACGAACAAGAATCTACCTATACTGAGGAATTAGAGCGGGCTGCTGTTGACTTTGCACCGAATCGTTTTGTGCAAGGAGTAGTGCAAATTTTAACAGAGACGACAAAGGAGCGTATGCGACATGATTCGTGAAGTGATAGAAGAACATCTGGCGACGATTGAAAAATTGAAAGCGTTAGAGTCAGATATTGCCACAGCTGCTCGGATGTGCAGCGAAACGATTAAGTGCGGTCAGCGGATTTATTTAATGGGAAATGGCGGTAGTGCCGCTGACAGTCAGCATATTGCCGCTGAATTTGTCGGCCGATTTCAGGTAGAAAGAAACCCATTACCTGCCGTCGCTTTTACAACGGATACCTCTATCTTAACAGCTGTCGGTAATGACTACGGCTATGACGCTATTTTTCTGCGGCAGGTACAGGCTTTTGTGCAGAAGAATGATCTCGTAATTGGCATCTCTACTTCAGGCAACAGCCCGAGTATTGTGCGCGCCATGGAAGAAGCAAAGCGGCGTGGCGCTCGGACACTGGCGCTTACTGGTCAAGGCGGCGGCAAGCTGGCTGGCTGCGCTGATTTATGTCTGGCTGTACCAGCGCCAGTAACCGCACGCGTCCAGGAAGCTCATATTTTAATCGGCCATATTCTTTGCCAGCATATTGATGAGGTGTGTCATGATTGCCCATAAAGAAATGCTTTTAGACTATTTTGGTCAGACGATTCGTAAGAGTCGGATTCTTGTTCTCGGCGATATTATGCTGGATCGGTATTACTTTGGCGAAGTAAAACGGATTTCGCCAGAAGCGCCAGTGCCGGTAACGCGTGTTTTAAAACAGACTGGCGTATTAGGCGGCGCTGGCAATGTAGCGCATAATTTACGTCGCTTGGGCTGTCAGGTCGATCTAGTCGGACTTGTTGGGGCCGATGAGGCTCGTGGCGCTTTGACAGAACTTATGGCGGCCAGCGGGATGCATACAGACAGCTTAGTCGAAAGCAGCCGTCCTACCACGACAAAGCTGCGTGTGATTGGCGGACATCAGCAGATGATGCGAATTGACTTTGAAGAAACAGCGCCGATCTCTCGGCGCTTGGAAGATAAAATACTGGAAAAAGTACAACAAAGCCTGGACCAAGGCGCAGCTGTAATCATTCTTTCTGATTATGGTAAAGGCTTGTGTACGCCGCGGCTCTGCCGTCAGGTCATACGCATAGCGAGTGAGGGGAACGTACCCGTCATTGTTGACCCAAAAGGCGACAAGTGGCAAAAGTATCAAGGGGCGTCTTATATTACGCCGAATTTGAAAGAAGTGGGCGAAGCACTGAAGAAAAAAGTGGCCAATGAAGATGGCGAGGTGCTGAAAGCCGCGCAGACTTTGCGCAAACGATTTTCCCTCGGCGCAGTCATTGCGACACGTTCTGAGCATGGTTTAAGCTATGCGGGCGAAGCTACGGTCTTTCACATTCCTACACTAGCCCAGGAAGTCTTTGATGTCTCAGGGGCAGGTGACACGGTAATCGCCGTATTCGGCGCTGCTCTGGCCGGCAATTTGCCACTCTATGAAGCGGCTTATGCGGCCAATCTAGCAGCAGGCGTTGTTGTCGGCAAAGTGGGAACTTATGCGATTTCCCAACGAGAGTTCGTTGCAGCTTTGCAGCAGGCAGTTGAAGTAAAGGAGGAAGTAAAATGATTATTGTAACAGGCGGTGCCGGATTTATCGGCAGCAATTTAGTCAAAGGCTTGAATGAAAAAGGCTGCCACGATATTATTATTGTTGACAACCTCGGACAGAGTGAAAAATATAAAAATTTAATTGGAATTCGGTTTCATGATTATATGCATAAAGAGGATTTTCTGGAATCAATTAAACAGGGACGCTGGGGTGATGAACCCGTAGAGGCGATTTTTCATCAAGGCGCTTGCTCTGATACGATGGAGTATAATGCCAACTATATGATGGCCAATAATTACGAGTATAGTAAGACGCTGTTGCAATATGCGATGCATCGCAATATTCCCTTCTTTTATGCGTCGTCAGCTTCTACGTATGGTAGTGGTGCGAAAGGCTTTACGGAAGGCGATGTCTGTGAAGGCGCTCTGAACACCTACGCTTTTTCGAAACTGCTCTTTGATCGCTATGTCCGTCAAGTTATGCCGTCAGCGACGAGTCAGATCGTTGGCTTAAAATATTTTAATGTTTTTGGACCGCAAGAAAATCACAAAGGCAAGATGGCCTCGACGGCTTTCCATTTCTACAATCAACTGAAGCAAGGTGACACAGTACGTCTCTTTTCTGCTTACGGCGGTTATGAAAATGGTGAGCAGCGCCGCGATTTTGTCTATGTGAAAGATGTTGTGAAAGTTAATCTTTCGTTCTATGAGCAAAAACTGACGAGCGGAATTTACAACTGCGGTACAGGCCGCGCCCGTTCCTTTAATGATATGGCTAAAGCTGTTATGGCAACGCAACAGCGTGGTCGCATCGAATATATTCCTTTCCCCGATTCCTTAAAAGGAAAATACCAGTGTTATACCCAAGCGGATTTGGCAAATTTGCGAGCTGCTGGTTATACGGAAGAATTTACTTCACTGGAAGCGGCTGTCGCTGACTATGTGAAGCAACTTGATCAGAATGAGGGATACTACGAATTATGCTAAGAAAGGCCGCTTTTTTTGACCGCGACGGCGTATTGAATATTGATAAAGGCTATGTCTATAAGCAGGAAGAATTTGTGTGGATGCCAGGCGCGATCGAAACGATCCGGCGCTGTAATGAACTAGGCTATGCTGTAATTGTTGTGACAAATCAAAGCGGTATTGCTCGCGCTTATTATGAAGAAGCAGACGTTAAGAAGCTTCACGCCTGGATGAATGAAGAACTGGCCAAGCAGCAGGCTCATATTGATGCTTTCTATTATTGCCCCCATCACGTTCAAGGAGAAGTAGCTCGTTATCGAGAGGACTGTAATTGTCGCAAACCGCAACCGGGTATGCTGCTACAAGCTACCGCAGATTTGGGGCTAGATAGGGCGAACTCTTTTATGATTGGTGATAAACAAAGCGATATGGAAGCCGCCGCGAATGCCGGGGTTACGGGATATTTCTTTAAAGCCGCCGAACATAACGGCAATCTCTATGACTTTGTGAAGACACACATCACGATGAATCCTACTTTTTGACCTAAAATGACGGAAGGAGGCGAAGCGATTGTTAAATGGCAAGAAAATCTTAATTAGCAGCTGCGCTGGTTTGGGCGATCTGCTCATGTTTACACCAGCTCTGCGCCGTATCAAGGAAATGTATCCGAGCTGCCAGATTACTTTTATGACGAATCAGCCGCATAAAGACGTTCTGAGCGGTCTGTCTTATATTGATAAGGTTGTCACAATTCAGCGCAAAAAGCTCTTTGGCCGTTTGCGTTTGTTACCTGTTCTGTTGCAGCAGGACTATGTGATCTTTACGGATTGGCAGCCGCAACTACTTGTTGCTTCCTATCTGTTCGGCGTCAAACGGCGGATCGGCATTCCTAAGCCAGGCCATTCCTTGAATCGCTATTTTACGAAGGAGCTTCGCCGCCATGTCCTGGAAACACCTGATTATGCTGCGGTCACGAATGCCCTGATTTTTTCGGAAGCGCTTGATATTACGCTGGATGGCGATATGACGCACTACGATATATCGCAGCCGACGGAACGTGACGAAGCTGCTGTGGATAAGCTGCTCGTAGAAGTGGGACTTTCGCCTATGACTCCATTTATTTGCCTAGCCCCTTTTACCGGGATGGAGGAGCGAAACTGGCCGCTAGAACATGTGAGCGATTTTATTAAAAAAGTAAAAGACCGTTACGGCGCTTCGCTGCCAGTGGTACTGATTGGACCGCCAGGCAAGGCGGAGGCCGCTGCCGGACTTGATGTAAAAAGCCTTGTCGGTAAAACTTCTATATTAGAAATGGTTGCGCTCATTCGGCGAGCAGCGTTGTTTATTGGACCTGACAGCGGGCCTATGCATATCGCCGGTGCTGTTAATACGCCGCTGATTGCAATGTTTTCAAAGGATTTGCCGTCACGCTGGGCGCCACGGTATCATTGTTCAGTCATTACGCTAAACATGCCTTGTTCTCCCTGCAGTGATGCAGTGGCTCGGCAGTGTCCGACAGTAGCTTGTATGCGCGAAATTACGGCGGATATGGTACTGGCGAAGACAATCGAAATACTTAAGTAAAGTTGAAAGACAGGAGCGAAGCAGATTGAAAACTCCCCAAAATATTCTCGTCTACTCTTTGGTCAATATTGGTGATGTATTGCTTACGACAAGCGCCATTGCCTTAGTCCGTAAAGCCTATCCCAAGGCGCGGATCACAGCTATGGTACGGCCTGAATCAGCGCCGATTATGGAAAATAATCCCCTTATTGATGAAGTCTATATATATACCTATCGTTCCAAAGAGCGATCCTTGCGTTCTTTGTGGGACCAAGTAAAAAAATTAAAAAGCAAAAAATTTGATCTTTGTTTTGCCTTTGACGGCAAAACCCGTTCCTGTCTGTTAACTTGGCTAGCTGGTATTCCGGTACGGGTGGGCGGTCAAAAGATCTTTGATGATAAATTCAGTTGGTCTACTGTGACTTTTACTCATACCATTCCCATTACCCATGATCTGGCTGTAACGCCGCAGGCTTATACCTTTCAAGCTATTGTCAAAGGGTTTACGGGTCAGGAAGGCTGGGAAAAACCTGTCATGGCTTCTCTTACCGAAGCAAATCACCAAAAGGCTAAGGAACTATTAGCTGCTTTGCCGCCTAAAAAGTATGCGATTGCGTTATGTGTAAAAGGAACCTTTGAACTAAAGAATTGGCCGAAAGAATACTTTGCTCGTCTCGTAGAAAAATTAAACAAACGTTATGATGCTAATTTCTATATTATTGGCGCTCCTGGTGACAAAGCCTATGCTGATTCGGTCATTGCCCTTTCGGCTGTGCCAATTCATAATTTTTGCGGCAAGACCAGTCTAATCGATTTAGCAGCGCTGCTTGATGCGTCTGATTTATTTGTTACTGTTGACACGGGCGCCGCTCATGTGGCGGCAACGACTTCGGTGCCGATGCAGGTCATGTTCGGCTGCTATCCGCCGCCGCGCTGGAAGCCTTTATCGGATCAAGTGATAACTTACCATAACGACGTTCCCTGCTGTCCCTGTCAAGTGCCGGAAGATGGCTGTCTTTATGAAAAACGTTGTTTAACAGGGATTTCCGTGGATGAAATCTACGAAGGAGCATGCCAATGGCTGGACCGCAAAAAATCCTAGTTACAAACCGAGCCGGGATCGGCGATGTTGTTTTATCAACCCCCATCTTGAAAGCGTTGAAAGAGCGTTATCCTAAGAGCCATATTGCGCTGCTTGTAGGAACGAATGTATATGATCTATTAACAGGTCTTGACTATATTGACGAAATTATTACGTATGAACGAGATCAGGACAGCACTTGGAGCATTGTAAAACAAATTTGGCGCTATGACTTGGCTATTTGCATTGATTTTACCTATCGAAGCGCTCTCATGGCCTTTTTAGCGATGATTCCAGTTCGAGCGGGACTGCGCCATAAACGCGGCTTCTTTCTCAATCGGCCTGTAGCTAGAGCCATAGAACAGGAAGACATGTACGAAACTTACAATTATGCCGGAATTATTGAACGCAGTCTCGGCTTAACGCTGCAAGGGGATTTCACGGAATTGGATGTTTCGCCAGCGACTCCAGCTGATTTGGCCAAAGTAGACGAATTGTTTGCCGCTAGCCAAATTACGCCAGAGATGCCCGTGATTTCCATCGTCCCCTTTAGTTCCGCTAATGCGAAAAACTGGCCTTTGGTCAAACTGCAAGAGTTGATTGATCGACTTAAAGCGGCCTATGACTGTCGCATTCTGCTGCTTGGCTCCAAGGGCGATGCCGAGCGGGCGGCAGGCCTAAGGGGCGTCGAAAATTGGCTTGGTCGTACAAAGTTAACGGAAATGGCGGAGATTTTTCGCCGCTCGCGGTTCTTGATTGGCCATTGTAGTGGCCCGATTCATATTGCCGCAGCAACAAAAGTGCCCATTGTCGCTCTCTATGGCGCCACTTCCTCCAAACATTGGGCGCCAAAGAACCGGACGATTCTGGTAGAGCATCCGCTTGCCTGTACGCCTTGTGATGCGATTGGCTTTGAATGTTCCCATGCAGTGTATCAGCAATGCATGAACAATATTACTGTGGCAGAAGTTTTTGCTGCCTGTCAGAAACAGTGGCAGGCAAGTGAGAAAGGATAAAACAGTGAACAAGTTTGTTGTCAGTTATTTGGGCGGTCTGGGCGACACGCTGCTTATGACGCCAGTACTTAGAGCGATCAAGGAAACTTATCCGAATAGCCGCACTGTCGTTTTAGTCGCGCCAGCGGCAGCTTTCCTCTTTAAGGGGAATCCTGATGCTGACCAAGTGATCGGTTATCGCAAGGGAGATTCCGTTTTGCCTATACTGCGTAGCGTCTGGCGCGCTGACGCCGCCTTTCTCTTTGACAATACGAGCCGGACTAGACAGCTTATGTGGTTGGCGCAAGTGAAAGAACGACTGGGGTTTGGCGAAAAGCGAAAACGTTTTTTGACTCAGCATATACCCAAACGAGAAGATGGCCAGCGCTATCAGTCAGAGTGTTATTTTGATTTGACACGACTCATGGGAATCGATCGCGTTGATAAGACAGAACTGTTTTTAGGCTCTTGCACTAGTAGTGAGCAGAAGGCTGTAGAAGCCTCCTTAGCAAAAGCTGGAATAGCGGCACAAACACCGTTGATTACCATGGCGCCTTATTCGCTCGATTACTATAAAGATTGGCCGGAAGAGTCTTATAATGCCGTGATTGCGGCTATGGCTAGAGCTGGTTATCGAACGGTCCTGATCGGCGGTAATGAACTATCAACTAAAGCAGCTAAGTTTCCGGGGGCTCTTTATCTACAAGGGTTATCGCCGCAACAGTCTGCCTATATAATCTCGCGAGCGCGGCTGATGCTTTGCGGCTGTACTTTTGCGCTGCATTTGGCAGCAACAACACAGACGCCAATTTTGGCTTTGTATGGCAAAACCTCGCCGACGCGTTGGGCCGCTTATAAACAGTGCCGCGTGGTAAGAGCTGCAGTGGACTGTCGCGATGAAAGCTTGCCACGCATGGATTTTTGCGCGACACCTGATGGCAATTGCCCTTATGATAAGCTTTGTCTGCGCCGCATTACGCCAGAGATGGTAATCGAGCAAATAGAAGCTTTGCTGCGTTAGCGTTGCTGCAGTAACTGAATTAGCTAAGCAGCAACGAAGAAACAGTTAATAAGCAGTTAATAAAGTAAGAAGTAGGCCGGGAAGTGCCGATAAAGCAGGCAGGGAAGCAGCGGTAAGGAGAAGAGGTTTAGTGCTAGAAAGCAAAAGAAACTGGGAATATCATTTGGAGAGTCTAATCGCCGCTTTTTTAGTAGTATATAGCTTTCTATGGGGGTTCTCGCTCAAGGGAGCGCGTGATGGTATGGAATTGTTTGCGATTCTCGCCGCTTGTCTCATAGTATACCAGTATCGAAACAGAAATACGGCGCCAACCATTGCGTGGGGACTGATTATGCGGCTTGCTGCAATGCTGGGAGTATGGCTTTTGGTCAGTCTTCTTTCAGAGCAACCGGAACATAGTATAGCTTATATTCTAAGACTTGGTGTACAGTTTTTGCCGCTAGTGCTTGTTTCTTATGCAATGACGCGGCAGCGCTTAAACCGAATTTTTGTCGCAATGACGCTAGCGACAGGCGTTGACGCTTCCTATGCTATTTGGCAAGGCCTCCATGGAAATTTTCGCGCCAATGGTTTTGGGCAAGACAGTCCCTTTGTACTTGGTTATCATCTTGTTTTTTATATGATCTTTTTCGGCTGCCTACTACTTGGCTCCCGCCTTTCGCGGCGAATGGGTCTTCTTGTTTTTTTTGTGCTCGTTTTATCACTTATTGCTTTGTTATTTAATGGTACGCGGGCAGCTTGGTTGGCGCTCATTGTCGCTATTGCTTTAGGCATTGCGTTGACACCGCCTAAATATAAGCGCCTTTTAGTTTATTTCTCCTGTGGTAGCTTAGGGATTTTTCTGGTTCTCTTTTTCTCGACCGATTTGGCAGCGCGATTTATGACTTTTTTTGATCCCGCCTTTGTGTCCAATTCGGAACGAATCTTGATGTGGCAAAGTGCTATAGCTATGATTCGTGATTATCCTTGGCTAGGAATTGGTCCAGATCGTTATTTTGATTATTATAATCAGATCTACATTTCGCCATTGGCCCATGAAATAGGCATTCATCGGCATCCCCACAATCTTATTTTGAAACATTGGTGTGAGAGCGGGATTGTCGGTGTAATTCCACTCATTTTAGTATTTAGCTATTTGTTGTGGCACACTTATCAGCGCTACCGCACCAGTAGCAGTGAACTTGCTTTAGCTGCTTTTTTGTTGACAATCGCTTTTTTATTGCAGAGTATGCTGGATTACAGCTTTGATCAGCTTAGTATTATGAGTTATTTTTGGTTTTTAGTCGGAATCGGTCTGCACACGGAAAGGGGAATGGCTTATGCAAAATATTCTAGTTATTAATCTCATGTATATTGGGGATTTACTTTTTGCTACGCCAACACTGCGTAGCTTGCGGGCCGCTTTTCCTGAGGCCAATATTACCCTTTTAGCTGATAAGAAAAATGCCGCAGTGGTTCGCTATAACCCTCACATATCAGAGTTGATTGAGATTGATAAAAAAGGCTACCATGCCAAGTTATCAAACTTTATGGAACTGATTCAGGAACTAAGACAAAGAAAATTTGACTTAGTGATTAATCTTCATCGCAATGAACGATCTTCTGCATTAGCGGCCTTTAGCGGCGGGAAAAAGATTATCGGCTTTAGTAAGCCAGGGTTTCATTTCTTCTTTGATCAGGTTGTCGCCGAGAGAACCGATATTCATCAAGTCGATGCTTATTTAGAAGTGCTGCAGGCTGTGGGGATTCCCATCGAGAACGAAGGCTTGGAAATGCAGCTTGATGAGGCAGCGACAGCACGAGCGGACCAGTTGTGGCATCGGGTCTTTCCGCAGGAACTGCCACGGTTTTCCGTGGTGGGACTTAATACAGGCGGCAGTTGGCCGACGAAGCGCTGGACGAAAGAGGGGTTTGCTGCTCTGGCGGATCGGTTGCTCGAAACAGGTCATGGCGTCGCCTTCTTCGGTGGTCCCATGGATTTTGATGATGTCATGGCGATCGTAGGCTTAATGAATCATGCTGATTCGAAGCGACTGGCGATTTTTACGGGAAAAACGACACTCCTTGAAATGGCGGCGTTAGTGCAAAAGTGCCGCGTTCTGGTTACAGGCGATTCAGGACCGATGCATATTGCCGTAGCGCAAAAAGTGCCGGTGATAGCACTCTTTGGTCCGTCCGATCCAGTACGCTATGCACCTTATCAGCAGCATGACGCTGTAATAGTTAGTGCGCGTGATTGTTTGGCTTGCGGTCAGCACAGCTGCGGCGGTCATGAATGTATGAAAGAAATTGACGTCGAAACAGTGCGGAAAAAAGTGGAACGTAGACTTTCCTAGTAGGCGAGAGAGGACTTCTGCGGCAAAGCGGCGAAATATAGGCCGAGCGTATAAATGCGCTTGACTTTTAGGCACAGGAGTTTTATCTATGGAAAAAACAAAGAATTTACCGAAACTAGATCAATCTTTGTTAATGTGTAGTCAAGTGGAGCGAATGAGCCGCACTTGGCTTTTTCCGCTTCTCTTGTTGCTGAATGATTATATTGCCATTATTGCGGCTTTATTTAGTGTCTATTTCATGCGGGAGGTCTTAGTGGGGGTAGACGGCAAGCCTCTTGTATTTATTCCTTCAACCTACATGTATGTGGTAATTCCCCTCGCTTTTCTGCTGTTTTTACATTACGACAAACTGTATCAAAAGTGGCTACCCTTTTGGCAGCAGACGGAGAAGATATTTCGTGCCTGTACCTATTCAATGTTGCTGATTCTTGTGGTGCTTTATGCTACAGGCTCGATCGCTGAAATTTCCCGACTATTCATGTTCTTGTCCTGGCTCGTCACCTTTATTTACCTTACTGTCAGTCGGAGTATTGTGCAGAGTCTATTAAGTAAGTGCAATTTTCTGCAAGCGCCAGTCATTGTTTTTGGAGCCGGGAAAACGTTGGAATTGATGCTTGCCGCTTTTGAAAAGCAGCAGAATATGGGCTACCGTATTGTTGGTATCATTGAGGACAGTCTACCTGCCGGTTCGTGTTATAAGGGCTATCCCGTCTTAGGCGGATTTTGTGAAGCGGAAGTGATTCTGCAGCACGCAAAAGTCAAGGACGCCTTGATTACGGCGCCAGGACTGAGTCGCGAAGAACTCATTTCGCTCGTAAATCGTGTGCAGCCTTTTGTGGATAATGTAACTTTTGTGCCGGATCTCTTTGGCATACCTGTACAAGGCATGGAAGTCGAGACGCTTTTCCATGAAAAAATGGTGCTCTTAAAGGTCTGTAATAACCTATCCAATCGTTATAATTTGTTCATAAAACGACTTTTTGATTTGACGGCGAGCTTTTGTCTATTGCCGTTACTGCTGCCGATTATGGCGTGTATTTCGCTCTGGCTTGTCTTTGATTCGCCAGGACCCATTTTACACAAGGCCAGCCGCATGGGACGGGGCAGTAAGGTTTTTTGTTGCTATAAATTCCGCACCATGTATGAAGAGCACCAAGAGGCTTTTCAAGAGTTCTTAGAAGAAAATCCCGAAGCGAAAGAAGAATGGGAGACTTATGCGAAAATCAAAGGCGATGATCCGCGGGTAACGCGAGCCGGCGCTTGGCTGCGCCGCTATAGCCTCGATGAATTGCCGCAGATTTTAAATGTTTTTCTTGGCGACATGAGTTTAGTAGGGCCACGCCCTTATCTACCGCGAGAACGTCATCAGATGAAGGATTTTCGCCAGGTCATTCATTACGCCCGCCCGGGGATTACCGGCTTGTGGCAGGTTAGTGGTCGCAATGAGCTTAGTTTTGAACAAAGAGTTCGCTTAGATGCCTGGTATGTACGGAATTGGTCGCTTTGGCTTGATATGGTCTTTTTAGTGAGAACGATTGGCGTGGTACTCGGACGAAAGGGAGCATATTAAAGTGGGTGCAATCAATATAAAACTGCAAAGCGGCGGCATGCCAAGGCTACTGGCTGTAGTTGCTTCTATTTTGCTGATACTATATATTGGGGTTGCCGTTTGGAAGGCTCCGATTCAAGAAAAAGGTTTCTTTTGGGCTTCTGTAAATGGAGAAATGCAAGTAAATGTTTTGCCAGGCGAAACTTTAAGTCAGACGTTTCAATGTCTGGATGATCATTTTTTTGCTTTGGAAGTCTTTTTTCATGAAACAGCTCAGCCACGAAGCGGCTATGTCATTTTTACGCTTGCTGATGAAACCGCGGGAAGCATTGTTGCTAGTCAGCGAGTAAGCGTAGCGAGTTTACCAGTAGATAAATATTATCGATTTGCTTTTCCTGAGCAGATTTCTGTGAAGGGGCATAGTTATAAGCTGACTCTAAGTAGTGATCCCCTTGAGCCGCCTCATGGGCTGTCGTTGTGGCAGGCGAATCGGCTAAAGAGCGATCGCGATAACCAGCAAGTGCTGACTGTCGACGGGATTAGCACCGACCAAATTCTTCTTGGTAAAATCTTCGTCCGGGAAAAAAATTATCAAAGGCTATGGACTCCTTGTTTTCTTTTACTCATGCTAGGACTCTATATAGGTAAGCGGCGTTTCTCAAAGGCTTTTTTGCCGCTTTGTGTCGCCGTAGTAGTAGTGGTGTTTTCATTTTATAATACGATTTATTCGCCGATTGACGAGTCGGCGCATTTTGCTTATATCAATAGTTTAATTAACAATCAGCGCCTTCCGCTATTTCAAGAAATTATAAACTATAATGAAATGAATCGTCTCATGAACCCAGCAGATCCGAAAGCCATTGTTTTCGCCCAGTCTATTCCGCAATACGAAGTCGTGCAACCGCCCTTGTATTATACGCTCACGGCAGCGTTAACCTTTTGGATTGAGGACATGAAGGTTCGGCTTTATGTCATTCGTTTACTTGGCGGTTTCTTCCTTGCGGCGACGGCCTTCTTTTTATTGCGTTTCTCACAGCGGTTTTTCCCTTGTCAGGATAAACAAAGTTTATTTATGAGTTTTTCTTTTCTGGTTCTTTTATCAACTGGGCCGATCGTCAGATCGACTACCGCGAGTAATGAACCATTACTTGTTCTTATTACGACGATCTTCTTGGGATATTTGTCAAGACTAGTAGTTTCGGATCCACAAAATGATGCGACAGGCGTTGCATTAGGCAAGATGGGTCTTAAGCTTGGATTGCTTGGGGCGCTTTGTGTCGTTACCAAGATTTCTTCCTATTTCGTTGCAGCAGTGGCCTTTCTTGTTTTTTGCTATGTTGGTAGAAAAGCGCCGCTGAAAAAACAAATTGCGCGAATTGGCCTATTTGCCATCCCGTTTTTTCTTTTAGTATTGCCGTGGCTTTATTTTAACTATAAGCATTATCATAGTATCGTGCCCTTGGCGGATCATTTAGTACTTATAAAGAAGTTTGTGAATCCTGAGAACCAACCGATTACCTTAAAGCAATTACTTAGTGAAAGCGGCGAATTTGTCTGGAGCTTTTGGTTTGCCCATGAAAATAATCTTGGGGCCTTTCATGCTTTGTCGGCTATAATGGCGAACTCGCTAGCGGCACTGTTAGCTTTGACGGTAGTGCACAAGGTGAAAAATGGACGGAAAGACCAGCTTGGCTTGTTTTTTGCTATATTGCTTATTCTGAATGTGTTTTCGATCGTGTCAGGTGCTGTTACAACTAGGATTGATACTTTTATTGGACGGCATGTTTATTTGAGTTTACTGCCGATTATTTTTTTGCTGACAGAAGGGAGCTGGATTTTTTTATCGCCTTATGGACGTAATGTGGTGCAAACAGCGAATTATTTATTGCCGATTCTTTGGCTAGCCATATATTTATGGAATTAGTTCGGGTAGCAATGGGGAGGTTTCAAATTGGGGTTACCAGGGAAGGGGAATTTTACAAAGCAGTTTTTTCGTTATACCATTGTTGGTGGAATTGCATTTATGCTTGATTTTTCGCTCTTATATATTTTAACGGAAAAGTTTTCCCTCTATTATTTGCTTTCGGCTGCCATTGCTTTTGCGGCAGGATTGATCGTGAATTATACATTAAGCACCTTATGGGTCTTTGACCAGCGCAATATTGAAAATCGTTATATGGAGTTTGCTTTATTTACTGTTGTCGGAGTGATTGGCCTGGGGCTGAACGAACTGCTTCTCTGGCTGTTTACGACCCTTGGTCATATTTACTATATGGGATCAAAAGTGTTTTCGGCAATTCTGGTTTATTTGTGGAATTTTTTTGGCAGAAAATATCTGTTGTTTCGTTGATATCTGCCGTTGTACTATTTACTATGGTTAGCAAAGGAGAAAGTTCATGGGAAAAAAAGTGGCGATTATTATCGGTGCAGGGCCTGCCGGATTAACAGCAGCACATGAATTACTGCAACATACGGACATTGAGCCGCTTATTTTTGAAGCGACAGACTCTGTCGGCGGTATATCAAGAACCGTAAAATATAAAGGGAATTGCATGGACATTGGCGGCCATCGCTTTTTTTCCCGCTCCGAAAAAGTAATGGATTGGTGGCTTAAACGACTGCCGTTGCAAACGGCGCCAGCAAAAGATGATCTGCAGTTAGGGCGCGACAAGGTAGGCAGCTTTGATCATCTTTTAGGCAAGGATAGTAGCGACCCAGAGCAGCAAGATGAAGTGATGCTTGTGCGGCGGCGCTTATCGCGAATCTTCTTTTTGCGAAAGTTCTTTTCTTATCCTATTTCGCTGAGCCTTACGACGTTAGGCAATCTTGGCTTTTGGCGTGTTCTTAGAACAGGTGTTAGTTATGTCAAGTCTTCGCTATTGCCAATTCGACCTGAGAAGAGTTTGGAAGATTTCTTTATTAACCGCTTTGGCAAAGAACTTTATAATACTTTTTTTCGCGATTACACGGAAAAAGTTTGGGGCGTACCTTGTTCGGCGATTCAGCCAGAGTGGGGGGCGCAGCGGGTAAAGGGTTTGTCAATTTATAAAGCAGTCTTGCATGCGCTTCGTCAAATGGTGTGCGGCGGTGAAAAGTTAAAAGAAACGGAAACGAGTCTGATCGAAGCGTTTTTGTATCCAAAGTTTGGTCCTGGTCAGCTTTGGGAAAGGACGGCTAATGAGGTCGAAGCCATGGGCGGCAAAATTTTTCGCTCCTGTGAAGTCTGTGAGATTAGCTGGGAGAAAGAACAGATTCAGTCAGTGACTGTACGCAATAAGGTAACAGGCGAAGTAATGGTTCATCGCGCTGATTACTTTATTTCGACGATGCCCATCAAAGATCTTATCAGTGCCATGGGCAAGGCTGTACCGGAAAAAGTGCAGCAAGTAGCCCAGGGGCTTGTATATCGCGATTTTATTACAGTCGGTGTTTTGCTCAAAAAATTAAAGATTACGAATGACACGGCATTTAAAACGATTGGACAGCTTGTGCCGGATAATTGGATTTATATTCAGGAAAGAGATGTAAAGGTTGGTCGATTGCAAATTTTTAATAATTGGAGCCCCTATCTTGTTGATGATATGGATACAGTGTGGTTGGGAATGGAGTATTTTTGTAATGAAGGCGACGAGCTTTGGCAGCAGCCCGAATCAGATTTTGCTGATTTCGCTGTAGCAGAGTTAGCGAAGATTGGTATCATCGACAAGGCCGATGTACTTGATCATACGGTGATCAAAGTGCCGAAAGCCTATCCTGCCTATTTTGGAACGTATAATGAACTTTCTTCGATTCGTCAGTTTGTTGATCCAATTTCAAATCTGTTCTTAATTGGGCGTAATGGCATGCATCGTTATAATAATATGGATCATTCGATGTTATCGGCTATGGCCGCCGTTGCGGCGATTCGGGAAAATCGCTTGACCAAAGATGCAATATGGGCTGTAAATACAGAAGAAGAGTATCATGAAACCAAATAAATCCGCTGAGGGGAGAGGATTTTTTGATTACAAAGGGAATTATTTTAGCTGGCGGCTCGGGAACACGGCTGCATCCCTTGACACGGGTTGTTAGCAAACAGCTCATGCCGATTTATGATAAACCCATGATCTATTACCCGCTGAGCACACTGATGCTGGCGGGAATTCGTGATATCTTGATTATTACGACACCCCAGGATTCCGCGTTATTTCAGGCCTTGCTTGCTGACGGCAGTCAATGGGGTCTTAATTTACAGTACGCCGTGCAGCCGCAGCCCGAAGGACTAGCGCAGGCGTTTATAATTGGCCGCCAGTTTATTGGCCGCGATGGCTGTTCGCTCATTTTAGGCGACAATATTTTTTATGGCAATCAGCTAGCGAAGCATGTGCAGAAAGCGGCAGCGCAGGAACAAGGCGCCACGGTCTTTTCTTATTGGGTGAAAAATCCTGAGAGCTATGGCGTTGTCGCTTTTGACGAAAGCGGTAAGGCCATTGACTTGGAGGAAAAACCTAAAGTACCGAAATCAAATTACGCCGTGACGGGGCTTTATTTTTATGATAATCAGGTGGTTGACATTGCGGCCGCTTTGCAGCCTTCTGCGCGAGGCGAATTAGAAATTACCGATGTAAATAAAGCTTATTTGGCGCAAGGACAGCTCAAAGTAGAAAAACTCAGCCGCGGCTATGCCTGGCTTGATACAGGGACCCATGATTCGCTATTGCAGGCATCGAATTTTGTTCAGACCATTGAACAGCGGCAGGGCCTCAAGGTTGCCTGTCCCGAAGAAATCGCCTATCGCATGGGCTATATTGATGCAGCACAGCTGGCCGAACTGGCTGAGCCGCTGCAGAAAAATGGCTATGGGCAATATTTGCTGCAAGTAGCCAAAGGATTTTAGACTTGATTATAACTTCTTTATAAAGCGGTTGGAGGTTACAATATGATTCAGGATGTAAAAGTTAAGAAGCTGGTTCGTCGCAGTGACGACCGCGGTTTCTTTATGGAAATTTTGCGCGATGATGAAGCTATGATCAAAAAATTCGGTCAATCTTCCATGTCGAAATCGTATCCCGGTGTGATTAAAGCGTTTCATTATCACGAAATACAAGATGACATCTGGTTTTTCCCTGTCGGCAATGCCCAAGTTGTGCTTCATGACTTACGGCCCGATTCGCCGACAACAGGACAAACCGATGTCTTTTATATGGGGGAAGATAATCCGCTCGTTGTAGTCATTCCGGCAGGCGTAGCTCATGGCTATCGCGTCCTAGGCAATGAACCAGCCTGTATCGTCTACTATACGACAGAGTCTTATGACCCGAAAGCGCCAGATGAAAAGCGACTGGCCTGGAATGATCCCACTATTGGCTTTGATTGGACGACAGAGAATCGTTAGGAAACGGCGCAACGCTACAGAAAAATAGCAATAGCAGGTGAAAGCGAGGCGAAATAGGTAATGCATATTTTAGTGACCGGCGGCGCTGGATTTATTGGCAGTAATTTTATCCGTTATATGCTGCACAGTCATAGCGACTGCCATATTGTCAATCTAGACGCTCTGACCTATGCAGGCAATCTGGAGAATCTGGCCGATGTAGCCAAGAATCCTAATTATACCTTTTTAAAAGGGGATATTACCGATCCAGCGGCGATTGAACAGGCCATGGCGCAAGGCATTGACACGATTGTGAATTTTGCTGCCGAATCTCATGTCGATCGTAGTATTCATGACCCTGGTCTATTCTTACGGACCAATGTAATGGGTACGCTGAATCTCTTACAGGCTGCGAGGCAGTATCACATTAAAAAGTACGTACAGATTTCGACTGATGAAGTCTATGGTTCCTTAGGGTCTACTGGCTTTTTTACGGAAACGACGCCACTAGCGCCGAACAGTCCTTATTCCGCTAGCAAAGCCAGCGCCGATCTTCTTGTCAGAGCTTATCATGAAACCTATGGGCTACCTGTCAATATTACGCGCTGCTCTAATAACTATGGTCCTTACCATTTTCCCGAAAAGTTGATTCCCCTTGTCATTACGAATGCCTTAGAGGGAAAAGCTATTCCTGTCTATGGCGATGGGCTGCAGATTCGCGACTGGCTTCATGTAATCGATCATTGTCGGGCAATCGACTTAGTACTACAAGATGGCCGGCCTGGTGAAGTCTATAATATTGGCGGACATAATGAGCGGACCAATCTTTATATTGTGCAAACCATTTTGCAGCAGCTTGGTAAAAGTGAAGCGCTCATTTCTTATGTGACGGATCGGCTCGGCCATGATCGCAGATACGCAATTGATGCGACGAAGCTGGAAAGCGAGCTGGGCTGGCAGCCTATCTATACCTTTGAGACAGGCATTAAGGAAACGGTTGAGTGGTATCTATCTCATGAACCATGGTGGCAAAAAATTAAGTCAGGCGAATATGCTGCTTATTATGAAGCCATGTATACCAATCGTTAGGAGATCAAAATGAAAATACTGATTACAGGCGGCGCCGGGCAGCTTGGCAAGGCTCTGGCAAAAGAGCTGGTTGGCCAAACTTTTTGGGCCGCCTCGCGGCAAGAACTTGATATAACGCAGGCGGAGCAGGTGCAAGAACGTGTACGTTCCTATCAACCTGATGTCATCATTCATGGCGCTGCCTATACAAATGTAGACGGCGCGGAAAGCGATAGAGAAGCAGCCTATCGGCTAAATGCTGTGGGAACGCAGAATATCGCAGCGGCGGCGCTGTCTTGCGGCGCAAAATTGATCTATGTGAGTACCGATTATGTTTTTGACGGACAAGCCACTGTCCCCTATACAGAATTCGATCAGACGAATCCGCAGAGCATTTATGGCAGAACAAAGCTGGCTGGAGAACTTCTGGCGAAGCAGGTTGTAAATAAGCTTTTTATTGTGCGCACTTCCTGGCTCTATGGCGATGGTCCGAACTTTGTCCGCACCATGCTAAAGCTCGCCAAGGAGCGGCAAACCCTCACTATTGTCAATGATCAATATGGTTGTCCCACTTATGCGCAGGATCTGGCGGCGGCAATCTTGCAGCTAGCGGCGACAGAAGCCTACGGCATTTATCATTGTGTCAATCAGGGGATCACTACTTGGCACGATTTTGCAAAAACAATTTTTGCGATAGCAGGTCAAACTCAGGTAACAGTGCTCCCACAGACGACAGCCGAACTAGGTCGCCCAGCACCGCGTCCGGCATACTCGCCGCTTGGCGGCTACATGCTGCCACTGGTATTAGGGCGAGAAATGCGCTCTTGGCAAGAAGCGCTCAAAGCCTATTTAGCCATTGAGGGGGCTATAGCACATGACAACTGATCGCGACAGAGATACTGAATTTGCTGCAGTTCCTGCCATTAGCATTGTGACGACTCTCTATGCGTCAGCCAAATTTATCGGTGAGTTTTACCAACGCATGACTGCAACTGTACAGCAGCTCACGGACAACTATGAGCTTATTTTTGTCGATGACGGCTCGCCTGATGAATCTGGCGCTTTAGCGAAAGAGCTAGTAGCTCGCGATCCCAAGGTCAAGCTGGTAGAACTGTCGCGAAACTTCGGCCATCATCCGGCTGCTTTAGCGGGGCTACGCACCGCGAAAGGCCGTCTCATTTTCTTGATTGATGTTGACTTAGAAGACTCGCCGGAATGGCTGCTGCCTTTTTATGAGCGCCTGCAGGAAAAGCAAGTCGATGTGGTCTACGGCGTTCAGGAGGAGCGGGCCGGTACGGTAGGACGGCGCGTCTCCGGCGGTTTATTTTACCGACTGTTTAATAAAATGTCAGAAGTGAAAATTCCCGCCAATATTTGCACAGTCCGGCTGATGACAGCTGATTACGTGACGGCCCTTGGCACTCTGACTGATAACAATTTATTTCTGGCAGGCAATTATGCCTGGACCGGCTTTCGTCAGGAAGCTTTTTTTGTTACGAAGGAAAGAATGCGAACTGTATCAAGCTATACGCTGACTAAGAAAGTGAGTTTGCTCATTAATGCTATTACTTCCTTTACGGCCTATCCATTGCAGCTCATCTTTACGCTGGGGATGATGATATCAGCGCTGGCTGGCGTGATGGGGACGGCGATGCTTGTTCGCAAGCTGCTTTATCCTGACTATATTTTGATCGGCTATGCGTCGATTATGGTTTCTTTATGGTTTTTAGGCGGATTGATTATTCTCTTTGTGGGAATTGTGGGACTCTATCTTGCCAAGGTTTTTGCCGAGACAAAAGGCAGACCCCAGTATTTGATTCGCAAAATCTATCAGCGAGGTGATTCTCATGAATGAACTTGATGCACTCTGCGGCGCCTACGGCGCAGCTGGTCCTTATTATGATGAATGCATGCGCACTTGCCAATGGTTTTCGGAGCGCATGATGGCGCGGTTTTTAGCCAAAGACTATAAGACGCTAGTGAGTCTTGGCGTAGGTTATACGGCAGTCAATCAGTCTGTTGTCGCCAAGTTAGGCAAGAAATTAGAAAAATATTGGATTGTTGACGGCTCGGAGCAAATGCTGGAAAAGGTGCGTCAGGAAGTGACGCTAGCCGATACCATGACAACAGTTCACGCTTGGTTTGAAGAGTTTGATCCTGGGCAGAAGGTCGACGCCATCGAAATGGGCTTTATCTTAGAACATGTGGAAGATCCTTTGGCTCTGGTAAAGCGCTATGTGAACTTTTTAGCGCCAGGAGGCACTCTCTTTATTGCCGTGCCAAATGCCACTTCGCTCCATCGGCAGATTGGCCATGAAGCGGGACTGTTGCCTGACTTATACCAGCTCAGCGACTATGACCGCGGTTTTGGTCACCGACGTTATTTTGATTTAGCGGCGATTCGTTCGCTCGTCGAAGCGGCCGGCCTTACGGTTAAAACGACTGAAGGCATCTTACTAAAACCGATTACGACAGGCCAGATGAAGGAACTCGCTTTTTCGGAAGAGATTATCAAGGCGTTTTTTACGACGGGGATTGCCTATCCTGAGCTTTCAAATAGCTTGTATCTGGAAGCACAGCTTTAGGAGGCGGCAGCTATGAATGGCAAACGGCCTCTCGTTATTTTCGGCATTCACGATTTTGCGGAATTGGCTGCCTATTTTTTCACGCAAAGTGAAGAGTATGAAGTCGTGGCCTTTACGGTGGACCGCGCTTATGTAACGACAGACTCCTTTCAGGGAAAGCCTGTCATTGCTTTTAAAGACCTTGAAACAATCTATCCGCCAGATTCCGTTGATCTCTTTATTGCCATTGGCTTTCAAAATTTGAATAAAGGCCGTGAGGCTAAATGCGCCGCAGCGAGAGCAAAAGGCTATCGTCTGGCCTCCTATGTGGCGCCCAGCGCTGTTGTTTGGCAGGGGTTTGTCCCTGGCGACAACTGCCTGATTATGGAGCAGGCTGTGATTCAACCCTTTGCCACCATGGGCAATGGTGTGATTCTCTGCTCTGGCGCTAATGTGAGTCATCACTCTACGCTTGGCAACTATGTATTTATGGCGTCTCACGCTGTGATCGGCGGCCATGTAGTTGTGGGAAATCGTGTGTTTTTAGGCATGAATTCTACCATTAAGCATCGACTCACTGTGGGCGATGACGCGCTCATCGGCGCTGGCGCTCTCGTGTTGGAAGCCCCCGCTAAAGGGAGCGTCTATACGGCCGTTGGCAATACGGCGGCGCCTTTTAGCAGTCGCTTGGCAAAAAACTTTTTATAAAGGAGGGAGACGCGTGCAGCCCACTTATCAGGAAATGTTAGAAACCCTGCGTAGTCAAAAGGAGACAGCGGCGGCTTTCCCGCCTGTTCATATCCGGCTGCTGCGCAATTATACGATCGAAAGTCTGGAAGATTTTTTAGCCTATCAACTGTATTCTGTGGAGCTACGTCCTGTTGTCACCCTAAGCGGCTATAATTCATTGCCCCAGGATATTTTGGCAGGCTGGGAGCCTGTTCCTGCGGGCGAAAAAGAAATTGTCGTATTAACGCTCTTGCTTGATCAGATTGACAGTGACTGGAATCTTCCCGGCTGGGATAGCCGCGGCGTCCAAGATTACCTCGAAAATGTTCTTGCGGCGATTAAGGAGCAGACCACAGCGCCTGTCCTTATTCATACGTTTTTACTGCCGCCTGATGAAGAGTCTGTCCCGCTGAAGGGAGAACTCTCCTTAACCGAAAAAATTGAAGGGCTGAATGCTCTTCTTAAAGACTATGTAGCCCAGCACAGCGCCCAGTTTTATTTGATTGATTGGAATCGCTTGGTTCGGCGCACGGGCTGGCAGGCGGCCATTGATGAACGGAACTGGCTTATGTTTGCTTCGCCACTGCGTCCCGCTTTTTTAGCTGAATATGCTAGCGAGATTGCTCCCTTTATTAAGGCTCTGACAGGACGGGCCAAAAAATGCCTCATCCTTGACTGCGATAATACGCTCTGGGGCGGCGTTGTAGGGGAAGAGGGCCTGAGCGGCATAGCCCTTGACCGCAATACCTATCCTGGCAAGGCCTACTATGAATTTCAAAAGACAGTACTCGCTCTGGCGAAACGAGGCGTTATGCTGGCTCTTTGCAGTAAAAATAACGCGGCCGATGTCTGGGAGGTTCTGGACAATCACCCATACTGCTTGATTAAGCGAGAACATCTAGCAGCCTGGCAGATCAACTGGGAGGATAAGGCGACTAATGTGAAGCGCCTAGCCGAGCAGCTCAATATTGGTCTGGCTAGTTGTGTCTTTGTCGACGATAATCCTGTCGAATGTTCCCTAGTGGCCGAGCTTTGTCCGGAAGTGTTGACACTGCAAGTGCCGAAGAAATTGGCCGCTTACCCAGCGCTATTACAGAAAGATCATTTGTTTACGAACTTTGCCGTAAGTCAGGAAGATCAAAATCGGGCCAAGCTCTATCAAGCCGAACAGGCGCGACAGGCGAAAAAACAGCGCTATCAGGATCTTAGCGAATACCTCTTATCACTGCAAACGACGCTGACCCTGGGACGAGCTACAGCCGAACAGGCGGCGCGCATTGCTCAGCTCACGCAAAAGACAAATCAATTTAACTTGACGACAAAACGGTATGCGGAAAGCGAGATTCTCGGCTTTATCAACGATCCTGACCGCTATTTTGTTTTATATGGCCGCGTGGCTGACTGCTTTGGCGATCTAGGTCTAACTGGCGTTTTGTTAGTCGAGCGAGACGGAAACAAGGCGAAAATTCTAAACTTTTTGCTAAGCTGTCGTGTCTTGGGACGCCAAGTGGAAACGGCCTTGTGGCAGGCCGCGGCGCAGCGAATCGAAACCGATTGGCTCGTGACCGACTGGGAAGCAGCCTATGCGCCTACCGCGAAAAATAGTCAGGTTGCTGATTTTTGGCCAAAGCAAGGCTTTAACGCATCGGGTGATGGTAGTTTCAGTTTGACCAGTGCGCAACGGAAGAAAGAAGCAATTCCCCATATTTTGCTTCAGTGGGAAGACGAGGGAGGAAAATCATGAAGGCGATCAATCAGGAATCCGTAGAGAAAGAGGTTCGGCAAATCGTGGCGGCAGCATTGCAAAAATCAGTAGCCGAGCTTACGGTACAGGCTAGCTCCGACACCGAAGCCGCTTGGGACTCACTAGCGCAGCTACGCATTATTGCTGGACTGGAAGAAGCCTTCACCATCGAATTCAGCGATGAAGAAGTGACGGCCCTTGCTAGTGTTGCTCAACTGACAGCTGCAGTGCTTTCCTATCAGGAAAGGGGGTAGCTGTTTTTGCAATGTCTTGTATTAGGCGGCAGCGGCTTTGTCGGCTCTGCCATTGTAGCCGAACTGCTGCGAAGCGGCCATGTTGTGGCAACGTATGAACGAACTGCGCCGCAGCTCCGCCGCAGCTACCAAAAAAACAGTCCGATTCAGTATCTGCAAGGCGATTTCACGGCAGAAGCTGATTTTTCTTCCCTAGTAGCTGGTTTTGACTGGGTCTTTCACTTGATCTGCACGGCTTTGCCTGCTGATGAAGATGGGGCCAAACAGATTATAGACAATGTAGTTCCCACGTTGCAGTTATTGGAAGCGTGCCGACAGCAGGGCGTAAAGAAGGTCTTTTTTGTGTCATCAGGCGGTTCCGTTTACGGTCTTTCCGGTGATGAGCCAATCGCTGAGACAGCGCCCACCAATCCAATCTGCGCCTATGGCGTTCATAAGCTGGCTATTGAAAAATATCTTCAGCTCTACCATCATCTCTATGGTCTTGACTATGCTTGTATGCGTTTGGCTAATCCCTATGGCGAAGGGCAAAATCCAGCGAAACCTCAAGGCGCAGTCGCTGCTTTTGCAGCGCGGCTACTAGCAGGTCAGCCCATTGAAATTTGGGGCGACGGCTCTGTCGTCAGAGACTTCGTCTATGCCGATGATGTAGCCAAGGCGGCCCTGGCGATGATGCAGTATGAGGGGCCTGAGAAAATCTTTAATATTGGCAGTGGAGCTGGTTGCTCGCTGCGTGAACTCCTGAGCCTTCTAGAAACAGTCGCTGATTTGAAAGCGCAGGTGCGTTTTACGCCAGGAAGGCGACAAGATGTGCCTGTCAATATCTTAGATATTTCTCTGGCGAAAGCGAAGCTGGGCTGGCAGCCGACGGTTACTTTAGAAGCGGGCCTAGCGCGGCTTATGAAGGCCTGAACCTCAGCAAAAGAGAAAGGAGCTATTTCGTACTCATGAAACTTGTTGCTCTCCAATCGGATTATCTGCCTTGGAAAGGCTATTTTGATATGATCCACGATGTGGATCTTCTTGTCGTCTATGACGATGTGCAATATACGAAAAATGACTGGCGTAACCGTAACAAAATTAAGATGGAACGGGGAGCGTCCTGGATTACGCTGCCGGTAGGTTATGATTTGACGCGAGCCATTGATGAAGTCAAGCTAAAAGACGATAGCTGGCAGGCCAATCACTGGGCGAAAATCTGCCAAGCCTATCGGAAAGCCCCCTACTTTTCTCGTTACAAAGACTTTTTTGAATATGTTTACTGCGAAGCAAAGTGGACGTATCTGTCAGAGCTTGACCAATACTTGATTCGCCATATTGCCAAAGAGTTTCTCGGCATTTCCGTAGAATATAAACATGTGCGTGATTATGATCTACAAGGCAAGAAGCTGGAAAAGCTTCTTGATCTTATGGATAAATCACAAGCCTCTGTATATGTATCCGGTCCAGCGGCGCAGGATTACATTGATCCTGCTGAATTCGACAAACGCGGCGTAGAACTCATTTATAAGGATTATTCAGGCTATCCCGAATATGATCAGTTTTATCCGCCCTTCGACCATTATGTGAGTATTATTGACCTGTTGTTCCAGACAGGGCCTGACGCACCTTATTTTATTTGGGGTTGGCGAGAAGAAAAGAAATGCGTAAAATGAAAAAAAACACAAAAAAAATGTAAACCAAAAGAGGAAAATTTAGCTTCATGTAGAAATATTATCCTAACGCCAATGCCACTAGGATTTGCCCACTCTCAGCCGGGGATCTGATAGTGTGCAAATATGCGGAATTGTAGCGGACAAGCAAGGCTCATTTTGCAAAAACTGTGGAAAAATGAGGATTTTTAACTTTATTTTCTTGTACAGGTATAGTATACTTGTATCTGTAGCATGTTTTTCCACGGGTATCTGCAAACGAAACTTCGCTTTTGTTCAAGGGGGAATGTTTACAGAAAAAAGGTTTTAAAGTATGGATTCATACTAAATTCTCATAAGAACAAAAGAGTTTATAAAAAAAGAACAAAATCTGAGGAGGTCTTTTTTAATGGCAACTGTTGATATTACTAAAAATGCATACACAGCAACAACACCGGGCGATACTTATACTTATAAGTATGATACTGCTGTTACAGGTGCGGTAACCAAAGAAAGCATTTATTTAACTGATGGTGGTAATGGTTTTGAGGATGCATCAACTTCCGATGCTTCTGCCAATGCTTTGACTATCTATGGCGGTGCTGGTAACGATACCTTTACTGAATCTGCTGGCGCTAAAGCAGCTAGCATTGTAGCTTACGGCGGTGCTGGTAATGATTCGTTTAATATTAACTCAGCGGGTAGAGTTGCTCTTGATACTTTAGTTGGTGGTGCTGGTAATGATACCTACACACTACTTGCTTCTGGTACTTTAGCTGACCAGATTATAATTAATGCTGGCGATGGCAATGATACTATCGTCGGTATTGATAACACTGGTGCAACTGCTAATACTGGTACGCTTCTTCGCATTAATGCGGCTGCTAGCGATTTAACTTATTCTGTTGATGGTGCTAACTTAATTATCAATGTTGGTACTTCTGGTCAGACAGTCGTACTGAAAAACGCAGCAGTTGATGCTAAAACTTTCAGTCTTTCTCGCATTCTAGATATAAATGGCAACGCTTTAACTGGCACAATCTCATTTACTGCAGATACGCTTACTACAAAAAATACAAATATTGCTTTAGATAAAGATGTTACTTATGATGGTACCCTTGATACGACAGCAACTAAAGTTGTTGGCACTGGCAAATCGGATAGTATTATTCTCGGTGCTACTGGTTTGACTGGTAAATCAGTCAATTTGTCTGGTTCGATTTTCAGTGGTTTTGTAAATATCGATGACAGTCTTTCTACTGCTGGCTCCAATTATTTGCGTGGCGATAGCAAAAACAACTCGATTACAGGTGGCATAAACGACCAACTTTGGGGTGGCGCTGGCAATGATACATTAGACGGTGCGGGCAAAACAGGCGAAATTTATTGGTTTGGCACAGGCGATGGCAATGATCTTGTAAAAGGTACAGCTGCAAGTGATACTGTTTTCTTATATGACGGTACGTCTAGCAATGTTTCTTACCAGAGAACTGGTACGAGCGGAACGGATCTTCTTATCACTGTGGGTTCCACTGGCGCTACTTTAACAGTTTCTAATTATTTCCACGATTCAAATGCTACGACTGGTGATACTTCTGCACCGCAAATTAAATTAGCTAATGGCACTGTTGTAACTCCAGTTCTTTCTAATGCAGCTGGTAATGCTACTTACAAGTATGATCCTACGAAAAACTATGGTGTAATTGCTGGGCAAGGTACTGGCAATGTACTTGATGCAAGTGCAGCGGGTCAGCCTGTCACGATTAATCTTTATGATACAACGAAATTTACAGGCATTCAGAAAATTTTAGGTAGCAATACTGTAGGTACTGCAAATGCTGGCGATTATCTGCGTGGCGATAGCGCTAGTAACACAATTACTGCTGGTAATGCCGGCTATGCAAATATCTGGGGCGGTGCAGGCGGAAATGATACGTTAGATGGTAACTTGAAAGATAATAACGTATACTGGTTCGGCAAAGGCGACTCTAATGATGTAGTTAAAAACACTAAAGCTAATGACGTAGTTAGTCTTTATAATGTAAATCGCGGTGATGTAACGGCTACAGTATCTGGCGGTAATGTTGTTGTAGGTATTAAAAACGATTCTGTTGATTCTTTGACTATCGTTCCTGGTACTGGCGTTGCTCCTAAATTCAAATCAGCTGATGGCAAAGTCTTCAATATCGACAATGTTACGGGTACTGTTGGAGCCGAAAGTACTGTTGTTGCTGGTGATTTAGCGGTTGGTACAGTAAGTGGCGCTGCTATTAAAGGAGTGACTACTGTAAACCTTTATGATACGACACAGTTTATTAATATCAATAATGCTTTAGGTAATGGCACTGGTTATGTTCGCGGCAACAGTGCTGATAATATCTTAACTTCTGGTAAAGGTGATCAACTTTGGGGCGGTGCTGGTAACGATACTTTGATTGCTTCTACTGGTGTCGGTGCTGGAGCAGATACGTTCTGGTTTGGTCAAGGCGATGGCAATGATAAAATTACTGGTGCTACGGCACTTACGACTAATACGATCAATCTTTATAATGCAAATGCTAGTCAATTAAACTATGCGCTTGATGCTGCGACTGGTAATCTGAAATTAACAATTGCTGGCGATACTGCTGATAGCTTGACTATAACTGGCGGTACTTATAGCAATCTGACCTTCGTTGATCAGACTGGTAAATTATTTAATGCTTTTGTAGCTGATGACACTTCAACAGCAGCTATCAATGTAACTGGCGCATTGCAGAATTCCGTTGTTGTTGGCGGTGCAGGCAACCATACTGTAACTGGTTATAAAAATAGTACGCAATTAGGAAAAATTGCTCTTGGCGGTACAGGCAATACTGTAGTTGCTGGTGTAGCAGGCACAACGATCAATCTTTATGATACGACTCAATTCTCAGGTGTACAGAATGCTAAAGGTGCAGGTACTTCTTATGTTCGCGGCGATGCTAACAGCAATGTCTTGACTGCTGGCGATGCTGGTGACCAATTGTGGGGCGCTGCAGGAAATGATACTTTGGTGGGTACTAATGATAATACGAAAGCCGTAACATACTGGTTCGGAACTAATGACGGTAGCGATAAAGTATTCAATGCTACTTCGGCAGATTCGGTTATGCTTTATGATGCTGGCCTGAGTGCATCTAGTGTTGGTGTAGCTGTTGATACAAACGGCGCTCTGAACTTGACGATTGGCGGCGGCACGTTAAGTATCCAAAACTGGAATGATACGACTGGTGTAAATACCTTCAATATTAGTGGAAATCTTTATAAAGTTAAAACAACTAGTGGTTCCACTGGTACAACTTACAGCTTGGTTCAGAAATAAGCCTTGCTTAAAAATTAAGACAACTTATAAAAAGGTGCAGTCTTTCGAGATTGCACCTTTTTTGTAATTCAATTCAAATGTTTGGAGTAAAAGAATAAAGCAAACATCATAGTCTTGTAGCAGTGAGCTTATATTAGTCTCACTGCTATTTGTTTTTCAAAGCTTAAAAAACTTGGACCTGAAAAGACAGCAGGATAACCCTTGAAAAACAGCAGGATAACCCCTCGTGTGTCGCCACTATATATAGTAAACTAATTCATAATAATTTTTTGAATTTTAAGGGTAATAAGGATAAAAAAGGTAAATGAGATGCGAAAGGGGTATTTTTGATATGGCTACTATTGATGTTACCGCAAGTAAGTATGTGGCTACAGAGCCACTAGAAACCTATACTTATGATGTTGCAAATGCTGGAAACGGTATGGCGGCAACAAAAGAATCCATATATCTAACGAATAGAGGGAACACCTTCTTAGATGACAATACAGCAGATGCATCCAATACCATCCTAACTGTCTATGGTGGTGCGGGAAATGATATTTTTAAAGAAATGACTGATATAGCAGCGCAAGCACCAGCTTTACTGATTCAAGCTGGTGCGGGAGATGATATCCTTGATCTTTCTACAGTTGAGTCTGGCCGAGTTAATTCGGATACTTTGTTGGGTGGAACTGGTGATGACCTTTATAAACTTAATACTACTAGCGCTGTTTTGGATCAAATCGTAATCAGTGCTGGCGATGGCAACGATACAATTTATGGTCTTTGTTTAAACGACACGACTGGTATCGCTAATAATGCTGTAATAAAGATTTTGGCCAATGCTGCTGATTTAAGCTATTATAGCAATTCTAGAGGTTTGGTGATTCAGGTAGGCACGACAGGACAGACAATACAAATTGATTATGCTGCGATTGATGCGACTTACAAGAAGTTTAACTTGTCCTCCTTACGCGATGCCAGTGGAACAGCCTTAAGCGGTAATGTAGTTTGCAATAATGGGTTTATGAATAGCCCGTTCATGGATGGGGCGATTAACATTGCCACTCAATCTTTCGCGTATTTTGATAAAGCAAATCCTAGTCCTTTGACAAAAGTGATTGCTAACCATGATGAAGTGAACAGTACAATCCTTTATGGTTCAACAGCAACGGCTGATGGGCAGTCGATTAACTTGTCAGGATCTATTTTCAGCGGTTTTAAAAATATTATTGATGATAGTGGTAGAAACGGCAATTATTTGCGCGGTGATAGCGGCAATAACTCTCTTAAAGTTACTGGGATAAATACAAATGAGCAGCTTTGGGGCGGTGCTGGCAATGACACACTAGATGCGAGTGCCGCTGCAGGTTCTACAACTTACTGGTTTGGCTCTGGCGATGGCAATGACGTGGTGATGTTTAAGGCTGGCGGTCATGATGTGGTATATCTTTATGATGCTACGACATCAGATGTAACGTATGCCAAAGGCGGTAGCTTTGGTACGGATTTGGTGATTACCGTGGGAGTGATGGGAGCAGCCTTGACTATTAAAGGCTATTTTGACAGCTCTACTGCAATTTCCGGCAACCCTAGTAGTCCTCGTATTAAGTTATCTGACGGAGCCTTTGTAATGCCGATTCTGACAAATAACGGCGGTAATAATCTCATTCCCTATGATCCACAGGTGAATTCCGGTTTGCTTCGGGTGAATGGCGTCAATAACACCTTAAATGCGGCGGCGGCTAATAAGACTGTTACAATTAATCTTTATGATACGACAAAATTCAGTGGCATCCAGAATGTAATTGGCAGTAATGGGGCCAGCGGCGAGGGGGATTATTTACGCGGTGACAGTCATGACAATGCGATCATTGGCACAGGAAGGGCAAATCTTTGGGGCGGCGCTGGCGGCAATGATACTCTTACTGTAAGCGGGACTCAGAATGTAATTTGGTTTGGTCGCGGCGATGGGCAAGATTCGATTGCTACAGCTATGATTGTAAATGGCGGCGTCTTTACGAATGCTTTTGACGCAAGTGATACGATTCAACTCTATAATGTGAACCGAAGTAGCGTCAAGCCAATGATTAGCGGCGGCAATTTAGTGATAGGTTTTACTGATGAGACAGAGGATACTTTAAATCTTGGTTCTTTGACTGACTGGGCGGCTTTGGCGGCGAGTCCTCAGTTTTTAACTGCTGATGGAAAATTATTCCGTATTATCGCGGATGATGTTGTGACGGACGCTGCAGGCGGCATAAATTATGCAAGTGATAATATTTATGTGGCGCAAAATAGTGCTACAGCTACCATCGCCAGCCAAGCCGATGCAACGGTAGATCTTTATGATACGACGCATTTTATTGATATAAATAATGCTGCAGGCGGCGGTGGCGGCTATCTTCGTGGCAATAGCGCTGATAATGTCTTGACTGCCGGTAATTCTTCTGGCGTTGGCGATCAACTTTGGGGTGGTGAAGGCAATGATACGCTAGTCGGAACTGACTCGGCGAATACTTTTTGGTTTGGTTCCGGCGACGACCATGATGTGGTTGTGGTTCATGGGAGTAATGATACGATCAATTTGTATAATTGGGATGTGAGTGAGCTAAATTATGCAATTGACAGCAGCGGCTTTCTGACAATTAGGGCAAACGGCAATAACGCCGACAGCCTGTATATTGAAGCTGCGAGCTATAATAGTATGATTTTTCAAGATAAAAGCGGCGTTAGCTTCACGATTCAAGAGGTGAATCCTGGAGCTCGTACAGTAAGTGCTGCTGATTTAGCAGCAGGCAGTGTTATTATCAGCGGTCAATCTAGCGGCAACGATACCGTAACTGGCTATGATAATGTATATAAGCTTGGCAAAATTAGCCTTACTGGTACTGGCAACGAAGTCGATGCTGGCAGAGGCGCTACTGTGTCTACGACTATTAACCTCTATGATACGACAGCGTTTAGCGGCGTGCAAAATGCTAAAGGCGATGGCGGCGATTACTTACGTGGTACTATCGGCGATAACGTTCTGACAGCTGGCGGTACTGATGATCAGCTGTGGGGAGCAGCAGGAAGTGATTCTTTAGTTGGTAGAAACGATGGTACTTTAGCTGGTATGGTCAATGGGGACTATGATGTATACTGGTTCGGTAAAGCCGATAACAATGATACGGTATATTACTCTGGTAAAACCGATTCTGTTATGCTCTATGACAGTGGTCTCACGGCTGCGTCTGTTGGAGTTTCCTTTGCTGTGGGAAATTTGTCCTTACGTATCGGCGACGCTACGCTGACAATTGCAAACTGGGATGTGACGACAAGCGTCAATACTTTCCTGATTGGCGGCAGTGCCTACAAAGTGCAAAGCTTTGGGACAGGTTCCAGTACGACCTATAGTCTGGTTCAGAAATAAATAACCAGTTATAATAGAAGAGAAAATAAGGGAGTGTGTTTGGGTAAATGGCTAATATTGATGTAACGAAGAGTGTATATACGGCAACTCTGCCAGGGGGAACTTATACTTATAATTTTAGGAATGCACCAGCAGGAGCTACGGTTGCCATGCAAGAGTCTATTTATCTAACCAACGGCGGCGATACCTTTTATGTTACCAATTCAGGTGGTCTTTCGGGACGAACGCTCACTGTCTACGGTGGTGCTGGCAATGACTACTTTAGAGAATTTTACATAGATAATTACTCGACGTTGATTATTTATGGCGGCGATGGCGCTGATACCTTGGTTTCAAGCGCTTCGCTTTCAGGACAGACAATTGGCGATACCTTGGTGGGCGGTCTTGGCAATGATTTATATATACTGGCGGCTGGGAACGTTGCTGACCGAGCCGGCAGAGACAAGATTATCATAAATGCCGGTGATGGCAATGATACGATAGGTGGTACAATAGCTGTTGCCCCAGATGGGGGTATTCCAAGTAATGTCATTCAAATCAATGTAAAGGCTGAGGATCTTACTTATTCGTCAAATGGCGAGGACCTCATTATTCATGTCGGGGCTACGGGTCAGACCGTAGCGCTTGCCGGTATCGCGAGATACGAATATCTCGCTGCTAAATCGTTTAATTTGTCAACCCTTAATGACGCGACGGGAACAGCTTTAAGCGGTTACGTAGCCGTCAATGATGATGGCACTAGAATGTTGCAGAATATAATAGATGGCTATATTAATGTAGGTCTCAGGCAAAATACGTTATTAGACTTGGCCAATCCGAGCAGTGCAACGAAGGTCATCGCTGGTGATATTAACTCTGACAATAATACGTTGATCAATAAAGCGCCTGCTGATGGACAGTCCATCAATTTGTCAGGATCGATCTTTAGCGGCTTTGAAAATATTACTGATAACAGCGGGCATAAAGGCAACTATCTGCGCGGCGACAGCGGCAATAACTTGATACAAGTTACTGGCGCTACTTCCGGCGATCAGCTATGGGGCGGTGCTGGCGATGATACCTTAGATGCGAGCGTGGCGGCTGTTGTTGGTTCCACGACCTATTGGTTCGGCTCCGGCGATGGCCACGATGTTATTAACTATAAAGTAAATGGCAACGATGTGGTCTATCTTTATGATGCCACGGCGGATAATGTGACCTACATCAGATCAGGTACTTCCGGAACTGATTTGCTGATTACAGTTGGCGCGACGGGAGCTAGTGTGACGATTACCAACTATTTTAATCGTGCTACAGATGCTGCTGGTAAAACGGGTGCGCCCAAAATTAAATTAGCGAATGGGGCTATCGTGTCGCCGCTTTTGCCAAGTAGCGGCGGCAATAATGTGATTGCTTATGATCCGAAAGTCGCCACAGGTCTGATCAGTGCCTCCGGCACGAATAACACGGTGAATGCTAACAGCGCTGGCCAGTCTGTTACGATTAATCTTTATGATACGACGCAATTTAGCGGAATTCAAAATATTCTTGGCAGTGGCAGTGGTTCAGGTAGAGATTACCTACGTGGCGACAGTCAGGATAATATTATTATTGCTATGGGGCCTGCCGATCTCTGGGGAGGCATTGGCGGTAATGATACATTAACTGCAGGGGGAGGTCCTGTACGGATTTGGTTTGGCCGCGGCGATGGTCAGGATTCGGCGGCGACGGCAACGATTCCTAATTGGGGGTCTGTTACGCCTGCATTAAATTCTCTTGACACGATTAATCTCTATAATGTCAATCGAAGTGATGTACAAGTCACGACAAAGTATGGCAATGTACTGGTAACCTTTGCTGGCGATACGACAGATTCTTTGAATCTGGGGTCTTTAAGTAGCTGGAGGGGTCATGGCCTTGGCCCTGTGTTTACGACTGTCGATGGCAAGAGCTTTCATGTGATTGCAGATGATGGTACTTCTGGCACTTCTGGCGGCGCCAATTACAGCGCGGACAATATTTATATTGCCCAGGATCGTGCCGCTGCCACAGTTGCTGGCAGTGCTGCAGCCACAATTAATCTCTTTGATACGGCACACTTTATGGGCGTAAACAATGCTACTGGCGGCGGGAACGGCTATGTGCGTGGCAATAGCTCTGATAATATACTAACCGCAGCTGCTGGCGATCAACTTTGGGGCGCTGCTGGCAATGATACGTTACTTGGTGGCGGTTTTGCTAGTGAAACGTTCTGGTTTGGTACTGGCGATGGGCAGGATGTAATTAGTGGCATTGCGGCCACAGACACAGTCAATCTATATAACTGGAATGCTAGTGACTTGCAGTATGCCGTTGATAGCAATGGGTATCTGACGATTACTGCCAAGGGCAATAGTGCCGATAGCCTTTATATTAAGGATACGAACTATTCCGCTCTGACGTTAGAGGACAAGAATGGTAACTTTTTCGGCATTACAGCAGTTGATCCTGTGACTAGCAGTGTAAATGTTGCTGGTCTAAAAGCGGGAACTCTGGTTTTTAGCGAACAAGCTAGTGGCAATGATACAGTAGTTGGCTATGATAATGCCTTGCAGCTTGGCAAGATCGATCTGACTGGCAGCGGCAATACGGTGTCTACGGTAGGTACTGGCGCTCTTGTTTCAACGACGATCAATCTTTATGATACGACGGTGTTTAGCGGCGTGCAGAATGCAATTGGCAATGGCCATGATTATCTCCGCGGTACCTCTGGCGATAATGTGCTAAAGGCAGGTGGCGCCAGTGATCAGCTTTGGGGTGCAGCAGGCAATGATACTTTAATGGGAATGAATGATGGGACTCCGGCGACGGCCGCAGGCAACTCTGATGTATACTGGTTCGGCAAAAATGACGGCAATGACAAAGTATTCTTCTCTGGCGTGACCGATTCGGTCATGCTTTATGACAGCGGCCTCACGGCCTCGGCTATCGGCGTGTCGTTTGCTTCCGGCAATTTGAACTTAAATGTAGGCGGCGCCAATCTGACGCTGATGAACTGGAATGATACGACAAGTGTGAATAGCTTTGTCATTGGCGGCAATGTGTATAAAGTGCAAAGTAGTGCAACGTCATCTGGCGTGACCTATAGTCTGGTACAAAAATAGGCATAAGACGCTTTAATAGCATAAGACCTTTTTTTAAGATGGTGCAATCTTGCGGGATTGCACTTTTTTATAAATAGGAATAATTTCTCATTCACGTAAAAACTAAAAGGATTATAATGGAAGGGGAGCAAAGGAGGAATTCGGAAAATGGCAAATATTGATGTGACTAAGAGCATATATATGGCGTCTCTGCCGGGGGGAACCTATACTTATGATATTGCGACTGCACCAGCAGGAGCTACGGCTGCCATGCAAGAGTCTATTTATCTAACCAACGGCAGCGATACTTTTATTGACAATAATACGGCGAATGCTTCTGCCCATACGTTGATTGTTTATGGCGGCACTGGCAATGACTGGCTTACAGAAACTACTGCGACGGGAGCTAATACGCCAGGGATTATTATGTATGGCGGTGATGGCGCCGATACGCTTGACGTGTATCATGAGGATCTTTTGAAACCCATCGCGGATACTCTCGTGGGCGGTGCTGGAAATGATGTATTTTACTTGGCAAATGGGAGAATAGCTGATCAAGCACGTAGGGATAAAATCATCATTAATGCTGGTGATGGCAATGATACTATTGTCGCTTGGACTATCGATTCTAATGGGCTACTAATCGACGGGATACTACAATTTAACACGAGTGTTGCAGATTTGAGTTACTCATCGAATGGTAATGATTTGATTATCCATGTGGGGAGTACTGGTCAGACTGTAACTATTGCTGGTGCGGGAGGGTTGCTTGGTCACATCAATGATCTCAATTTATCTTCCATTACAGATGCGAATGGTTCTCTTTTAAATGGCCGCGTGTATTTTAATGACGATCATACGCTTGGAAATGTACATGATGGTTATATCAATACCGGGTTTAGGCAGGATACTTATTTTGATTTAGCCAATCCGAGCAGTGCAACGAAGGTCATCGCTGGTGATATTAACTCTGACAATAATACTTTAATTAACGGAGCGCCTGCTGATGGACAGTCCATCAATTTGTCAGGTTCGATTTTTAGCGGCTTTGAAAATATTACCGATAACAGCGGGCATAAAGGCAACTATCTGCGCGGCGACAGCGGTGATAACTTGATACAAGTTACTGGCGCTACTTCCGGCGATCAATTGTGGGGCGGTGCTGGCAATGATACCTTAGATGCGAGTGGGGCGGCTGTTGTTGGTTCCACGACCTATTGGTTCGGCTCCGGCGATGGCCATGATGTTATCAACTATAAGGTAAATGGCAACGATGTGGTCTATCTTTATGATGCCACGGCGGATAATGTGACCTACACCAGATCAGGTACTTCCGGAACTGATTTGCTGATTACAGTTGGCGCGACGGGAGCCAGTGTGACGATTACCAACTATTTTAATCGTGCTACAGATGCTGCTGGTAAAACTGGCGCACCCCAAATTAAATTAGCGAATGGGGCTATCGTGTCGCCGCTTTTGCCAAGTAGCGGCGGCAATAATGTGATTGCTTATGATCCGAGAGTTGCCACAGGTCTGATCAGTGCTTCCGGCACGAATAACACGGTGAATGCTATAAGTGCCAATCAAACAGTTACGATTAATCTTTATGATACGACGCAGTTTAGCGGAATTCAAAATATTATTGGCAATTTTCTTATATCTGGCGGTGGCGGTTATTTGCGCGGTGACAGTCAGGATAATGCGATTGTTGCAATGGGCAATACGAATCTTTGGGGCGGTGTTGGCGGCAATGATACTTTAGTAGTTGACATGGGGAGTAACCGGATCTGGTTTGGCCGCGGCGATGGTCAAGATTCGGTTGCGGCAGCAACGTTTCCTAATGGCTTTTCAGCTCGTTCTGTTTTACATTCTACTGATACGATCAATCTCTATAATGTCAATCGAAGTGATGTACAAGTCACGACCAAGGACGGCAATCTACTGGTAACCTTTGCTGGCGATACGCCAGATTCTTTGAATCTGGGGTCTTTAAGTGATTGGAGAGGTTATGGCCTCGGCCCTGTGTTTACGACTGCCGATGGTAGGAGCTTTCATGTGATTGCAGATGATGGTACTTCTGGTACTTCTGGCGGCGCCAATTATAGTGCAGACAGTATTTACATTGCCCACGATAGCGCTAATGCTTTTGTGGCTGGCAGTGCTGCAGCAACAATCAATCTCTTTGATACGACTCGTTTTATGGGCGTGAATAATGCTACTGGCGGCGGGGAGGGGTATGTGCGTGGCAATAGCAATGATAATATCTTAATAGCAAATCCCGGCGATCAACTTTGGGGCGCAGCTGGCAATGATACGTTATTTAGTTCAACTGGTTCTACTACTTTCTGGTTTGGCTCCGGTGACGGCCAGGATGTGATTGATCAGTTTTTGTCTAGTGATACAGTGAATCTATATAACTGGAACGCCAGTGATTTAAACGCTGCTATTGATGGTAGCGGTTATTTGACGGTTACTGCTAAGGGCAATATTTCCGACAGCCTTTATATTAAGGACACGCATTATTCTCACTTAACTTTTGAAGACAAGAATGGCGCTTTCTTTGGCATTGCAGCAGTTGATCCTGTGACGAGCAGTGTAAATGCTGCTTTTCTAAAAGCGGGAACTCTGGTTTTTAGCGAACAAGCTAGTGGCAATGATACAGTAGTTGGCTATGACAATGCGCTGCAACTGGGGCAAATCAATTTGATTGGCAGTGGCAATGAGGTCGAAGCTGGTAGCGGATCTAATTCAACAACGATTAATCTCTATGATACGACGCAGTTTGTTGGCGTACAGAATGCGCGAGGCGATGGCCATGATTATCTCCGCGGTACCTCTGGCGATAATGTGCTAAAGGCAGGCGGCGCGAGCGATCAGCTTTGGGGCGCGGCAGGAAATGATACTTTAATGGGCGTTGGCGGCATTGGCAACTCTGATGTATACTGGTTCGGTAAAAATGACGGCAATGATAAAGTCTTTTTCTCAGGCGCGACAGATTCGGTCATGCTCTATGATAGCGGTCTTATGGCGTCGTCTGTTGGCGTATCGTTTGCTTCCGGCAATTTGAACTTAAATGTAGGCGGCGCCAATTTGACGCTGATGAACTGGAATGATACGACAAGTGTGAATAGCTTTGTCATTGGCGGCAATGTGTATAAGGTGCAGAGTAGTGCGACGTCATCTGGCGTGACCTATAGTCTGGTACAAAAATAGGCATAAGACGCTTTAATAGCATAAGACCTTTTTTTAAGATGGTGCAATCTTGCGGGATTGCACTTTTTTATAAATAGGAATAATTTCTCATTCACGTAAAAACTAAAAGGATTATAATGGAAGGGAAGCAAAGGAGGAATTCGGAAAATGGCAAATATTGATGTGACTAAGAGCATATATATGGCGTCTCTGCCGGGGGGAACCTATACTTATGATATTGCGACTGCACCAGCAGGAGCTACGGCTGCCATGGAGGAGACAATTTATCTGACCAACGGCGGTGATACCTTTATTGATCATAATACAGCCGCTGCTTCGGGTCATATGCTGACTGTCTATGGCGGGACTGGTAATGACTTGTTGAAAGAAACTACCACGACGGCAGCTAATAAGCCTGGACTTGTTCTATATGGCGGCGAGGGCAATGACACGATTGACGTGTCATCTGTGATTTATTCAAAACCAGTTGCGGATACTTTAGTGGGCGGCGCCGGCAATGATGTATTTTACTTGAACGGGATGAACGAAGTTGACGCGGCTCGTAGAGATAGAATCATCATTAGTGCTGGCGATGGCAATGATACCATTACAGGTTGGTATATTTATAATGGTTTACTTGTAGATGGGATACTGCAATTTAACACGAATGTTGCTGATCTCACCTATTCTTCGAATGGCAATGATATAATCATTCATGCGGGGACTAATGCGGGGCAGTCCATAGATATATACAACCTAGCAGGGGCACTTAGCGTGGCCCATCTTTACTTCGATTTGTCTTCTCTAGCAGATTCGAATGGTTCTACGTTAAGCGGTCGATTGTATTTTAATGATGATGTCACAGCGGGGAATGTACATGATGGTTATATCAACGTGGGAACGAAGCAAAATACTTTGTTCGATCTGGCCAATCCGAGCAGTACGACGCAGGTCATTGCCAAGGATGATGATGGCTCAGGTCCTAATACTTTAATTAATGCAGCGCATGCTAATGGTCAGTCCATTAATTTGACAGGCCCGATCTTTAGCGGCTTTGAAAATATTACTGATCAAAGTGGTTATAACAGTAACTATTTACGGGGCGACAGCGGCGATAACTTGATACAAGTTACTGGCGCTACTTCCGGCGATCAGCTGTGGGGCGGTGCTGGCAATGATACCTTAGATGCGAGCGGAGCTACTGTAATTGGCTCCACGACCTATTGGTTTGGTTCCGCTGACGGCAATGATTTTGTTAATTATAAAGTGAATGGCGGCGATGTGGTCTATCTTTATGATGCGACGGCTGATAATGTGACCTATGCAAGGGCTGGCGCTTCGGGGACTGACTTGATGATTACTGTCGGTACAACGGGAGCTAGTGTGACGATTAAAGACTATTTTAATAGTGCTACAGACCCTTCCGGTAAAACTGGCGCACCTAAAATTAAATTAGCGAATGGAACCATTGTAGCGCCTATTGTGACAAATCCCAGTGGCAATAATATGATTCCTTATGATCCGACAGTCGCCACAGGCATTGTCAGTGTTTCCGGCACCAATAATACGGTGAATGCTATAGGTGTCGGTCAGTCTGTTACGATCAATCTTTATGATACGACCCAGTTTAGCGGGATTCAAAATATTATTGGCAGTAATAATGCGAGCGGCGGCGGTGGCTATTTGCGTGGCGATAGTCAGGATAATGTGATTGTTGCACTGGGGAATACCAATCTCTGGGGAGGGATTGGCGGCAATGATACGTTATCTGTAACGAATGGCTATAATAAGATATGGTTTGGCCGCGGCGATGGTCAGGATTCGGTTACTAATGTGAGCATTAGCGGGGCGGTAATGCCCTATAATTTGCGGACTGATGATACGATTAATCTATATAACGTGAATCAGAGTGATGTGCAGGTAACGACAAAGGACGGTAATTTATTTGTAACCTTTGCTGGAGATACGACAGATTCTTTGAATCTAGGGTCTTTGAGTTATTGGCATATGTATAATCCCGGTCCGGTGTTTATGACTGCTGATGGTAAGAAATTCAATGTGATAAATAATGATGCGCTTACTGGCGCTTCCAGCGGCGCAAATTATAGTCCGGACAATATTTACATTGCCGAAAATAATGCAACAACTACAATTGTTGGTAGTGCGGCAGCTACGATCAATCTCTTTGAGACAGCTCACTTTATTGGCGTGAACAATGCTACAGGCGGCGGCAACGGTTATGTGCGCGGCAATAACGGTAATAATATTTTAACGGCAGCAGCTGGCGATCAGCTCTGGGGCTCGACTGGTGATGATACGCTGCGTGATGGTGCGATAGGTCTAAGTAATGCCGTTACTTTCTGGTTTGGCTCCGGCGATGGTCATGATGTGATTGATCAGCTTGGTGTAAGTTTGAATGATACGGTAAATCTATATAATTGGGATGCCCGCGATCTTGAATATACTGTTGACAGCAATAATTATCTGACGATCACAACGAAGGGCAATAGTGTCGATAGTCTTTATATTAAAGATCATGCTTATGCTAATTTAACTTTTAAAGATGAAGGTGGCAATAACACCCACGTTTCAGTGATTGATCCTGTGACTAGACAAGCCGTTGCTGTATCATTAAAAGCAGGTAGTGTTATTATTAGCGGACAAGCCAGCGGCAATGATACAGTACTTGCCTATGACAATGCGCTGCAACTGGGGCAAATCAATTTGATTGGCAGTGGCAATGAGGTCGAAGCTGGTAGCGGATCTAATTCAACAACGATTAATCTCTATGATACGACGCAGTTTGTTGGCGTACAGAATGCGCGAGGCGATGGCCATGATTATCTGCGCGGTACCTCTGGCGACAATGTGCTAAAGGCAGGTGGCGCCAGTGATCAGCTTTGGGGTGCAGCAGGCAATGATACCTTAATGGGAATGAATGATGGGAGCGCTTTTGGTATAGCAGCCGGCAACTCTGATGTATACTGGTTCGGTAAAAATGACGGCAATGATAAAGTCTTTTTCTCAGGCGCGACAGATTCGGTCATGCTCTATGATAGCGGTCTTATGGCGTCGTCTGTTGGCGTATCGTTTGCTTCCGGCAATTTGAACTTAAATGTAGGCGGCGCCAATTTGACGCTGATGAACTGGAATGATACGACAAGTGTGAATAGCTTTGTCATTAGCGGCAATGTGTATAAGGTGCAGAGTAGTGCGATGTCATCTGGCGTGACCTATAGTCTGGTTCAAAAATAAGTTTTTCTATATAATTACTGTCTGTTTACAAGATGGCACAGCAAAAACTGGGCCATCTTTTTTTGACACTTTGGTTGGATTCGTTGACCATCCTGCCGCTTTCTGTCATAATAGTAAAAGAGTTTGAATCGAAGATAAAATGAGGTACAAGCATGTCTGAACAAGAAATGAATGCAAAAGCGCGGGAAGAAACGGCTTTTGCCTGTATGGTAATGGTACTGAATCATTTGGGCCAGGCAGTGACAATAGAGGAAATTAAGCAGGGCTTTTCGGGGACACTATCTTTGGAAAATCTGGCACCTCTTGTAAAACGCTATAAATTTAATAGTCGCGTAGCTGCCGTGAAATTGGAAGATCTTCCGAAAACGCCAGTTCCGGCCATTGCCCAAATGAAAGACGGACGTTATGTCATGGTCGGCTGGAATAATGAACAAAATGTATTTTTATCCGATCCAGCTGTAGGAAAACCTTATGCAATGCCAGTGGAAGAGTTTGGCGCTCAGTGGACTGGTAAGCTGCTTCTGTTTACGCAGCCTTTTGATTGGCGGCGGATTGTTCATAAATACAATCTGGCCTGGTTCTATCAGATTATCCTTCATTATAAGCGCTACTTTATCGAAGTAGTAGCGGCTTCTTTTTTTCTGCAGTTATTTGGTTTGATGATGCCGCTCTTTACGCAGGTTATCATTGATAAGGTCTTAGGTAGCGGCGGTCTATCAACGCTTGACGTACTGGCTATTGTCCTGGTAGGTCTTAGTGGTTTTCAATGTATCTTAAATGTTTTGCGAACCTATCTCTTAACCCATACGACGAATAAGCTTGATGTGATTTTAGGGTCAAGGTTATTTCGTCATTTATCAGCATTACCGCTGCCGTATTTTGAGCATCGACGCGTCGGCGATACGATGATGCGTGTTGGCTCGTTGGCTAGTATCCGCGAGTTTTTGACAGGCACAGCCATTACCGTGGTGCTTGATGTTTTTTTCTCAGTCGTCTTTATTGCGGTCATGTTTACCTTTAGTGTGAAGCTGACATGGTTGGCGCTAGCGGTGATTCCCTTATATATTATATTGAATCTATGGGCAACGCCGATTTTCCAAAAGCGCATTGAAGCTGTTTGGGAGGCTGGCGCGGAAAACAATGCCTTTTTAGTCGAAGCCGTTACTGGGATGCAAACTGTAAAAGCTTTGGCTTTAGAGCCACAGTTCGTGCATCGTTGGGAGCAACTTCTCGCTCGGTATGTTGGACGAACCTTCCATAGTGCGAAGCTGGGCATTGGCGTTAATAGCGGCGCTTCGGTGCTGCAGGTATTGTCCTCGATTAGCATTTTGTGGATGGGCGGCCACATGGTTATGGATGGCACGATGACTCTTGGTCAGCTTATTGCTTTTCAAATGTTGGCGAATCAGGCCAATTCACCGATTTTGACGCTGGTTGGGATGTGGCAGCATTTTCAACAGTCTGCTTTGGCGCTCGAACGGATCGGCGATATTTTAAATACGCGAGCCGAACCGGTTCTTGCGGCTGCTGCTCCTAATGCTCCGGCTTTGCAGGGCGATGTGGCTTTTGAAAAAGTGTCCTTTCGCTATCGCCTTGATCTGCCGCCAGTGCTGCAGGATATTTCTTTTCATGCGCCGCCGGGATCACGGGTTGGCATCGTCGGTCGGTCTGGTTCTGGTAAGAGTACTTTAACAAAGCTCATTCAGTTCTTATATGCGCCGGAAAATGGCCGGGTGTTAATTGACGGGCATGATATTACGCAAGTGCCGCCGCATTGGCTGCGTAGTCAAATCGGCGTAGTTTTACAGGAAAATTACCTGTTTAACTCTAGTGTGCGAGATAACATTGCCTTAAGCCGTCCGAGCGCGTCTATGGCTGAAGTTATTCAAGTTGCGAAGGTCGCTGGCGCTCATGAATTTATTTTGGAATTGCCAGAAGGGTATGATACAAAAGTAGGTGAGCGGGGAACAGCTCTTTCTGGCGGACAGCGCCAGCGGGTAGCTATTGCCAGAGCGCTCCTTACGAATCCTCGAATTTTGATTTTTGATGAAGCGACAAGTGCGCTTGACTATGAGTCCGAGCGGATTATTATGGAGAATTTGGATCAAATTTGTGCCGGACGGACACTCTTTATGATCGCCCATCGCTTATCAACCGTACAAAGCTGCAATGCTATTGCTGTGATTGATCATGGTCGCATGGTAGAGGCGGGAACGCATGAACAGTTGATGGCTGCTCAGGGATTATACCATTACTTATATTTACAACAAGAGGGATAATATGATCGAAAATATGAAAAAGTGGTTTACATCCAGCGACGAAAAACAATTGAGCAGCACGGAAACCGAGTTTTTGCCGGCCGTGCTGGAAGTGACGGAAACACCGCCGTCGCCGGTTGGTCGTGTTGTGATGATTTCTATTATGGTGTTATTAGCTGTAGGGTTATTATGGTCGTTCCTCGGTCATGTCGATGAAATGGCTGTAGCCAACGGCAAGATTATACCAATCGGCCAGGTTAAAACGATTCAGGCCGAAGATAAAGGTGTTGTGAAAGAGATTCATGTCAAGGAAGGTCAGACCGTTAAGAAGGGCGATGTGCTCATTGATCTTGACCGTACGATTTCCGAGGCCGATCTTGCTAATATTCGTAAGCAAATTGCCTTTTTCAATCTCGAAATTGCTCGGTTGACAGCGCAAAAGACTGGTCAGCCCTTCGTGGTTCAGCCGAATCCTGATTTGGATCCGAAGGATTTAGCAGCGCAACAAGCGCTGTATCAGAGCTGGCTGGTTGAGCGGCAGACTCATTTAGCTGCTTCACAGTCGAATATTGAACAAAGCGCCGCCTCCGTGGCCGCAGCTCGCGCCATGCGCGATCAATATGATCAGCAACTGCAAATTGCGAGAGAGCAGGAAGTAAGAACAGAAGCGCTCTATCGACAAAATGCCGTTTCTTATTTTCAGTATTTAGAGTATCGGGCAAAGCGGATGCAGCTCGAACAGTCCATTGTTGTGCAGACCGGTGAAATTGCCAAGAATCAAGCAGCCTTGGAAGTGAGCCGTAATAGCTCGGCGAATGCGTCGGCTACTTATGATAAGGAAGCTGATACGAAGCTAACAGAAGATCGTAAACAGCTACTGCAATATACAGAAGAACTGAAAAAAGCCGATGAAAAAAATCGTCTGGCCCATATTGTTGCCCCGGTTGACGGGCGCGTTGGCCAGCTTGCTGTACATACTGTCGGCGGCGTAGTTACAGCGGCACAGCCTTTAATGATTATTGTGCCTGATGATGCTACACTGGCGGTAGAAGCTTGGGTTGCAAATAAGGATATTGGGTTCATCAAGGTAGGTCAGGAAGCTGAAGTGAAAGTAGATACCTTTAACTTCCAAAAATATGGCACGCTCCAAGGCGTTGTCAGTGACATCAGTCCTGATGCGATTAGTGATGAACGTGATAAGGAACGAGATCAAAAGTATCGTGTTCTTTTGACGTTAGACAAAGATAAAGTGCTGGTCAGTGATGAAAAGGTTCCACTTGGACCGGGCATGGCTGTAGCAGCAGAAATTAAGATTCGCCAGAAACGGATTATTGAGTTTTTCTTAGATCCGTTCCGCAAGTATCAGAGTGAAGCTTTGAGGGAGAGATAATCGTGGTGGCACAACAACAGCAACAAACACAGCGCCGCATTGACACAGCCCTCGAATCTTTGGTAATTGCGGCAAAAATTCTGGGCGTAGCGGCAGAGAAAGAGCAGCTAGCCCGCGCTTATGTCGTATCAGCCAGCGGGATGGATATGGTGACGCTGCTGCGAGCGGCGAAGGATTTAAGTCTTAAAGCGCGCGAACTGCAACTAGACCGGACCGTCTTTCCGAAACTGCCCCTTCCCGCCATTGTCGAGTTGACTAATGGGCAGTATGCTGTGGCGATTCAAACTGACGGCGAGAAAGTCGTTATTGCTGATCCTTGTCAGCCGCAGCCTTTTGTCGTTTCTATCGAAAAGTTTTACTCGGTTTGGACTGGCAAGATTGTTCTTTTAGCCAAACGCTTTGCCTTGAAGGAAAAGGTGCGAAGTTTCGGTATTTCTTGGTTCTTACCTGTCGTGATGCGTTACAAGCGCTTTTTTGCTCAGGTTCTTGTCTTGTCTTTTTTGCTGCAGCTTTTTGGCTTGGCAAGTCCCTTATTTACGCAGGTGATTATCGACAAGGTGCTAGTTCATCATAGCTCCAATACGCTTGACGTATTGCTGCTTGGTATGTTCTTTGTCAGTTTCTTTCAATCCTGGATGACAGCACTGCGGTCCTATCTGTTTACTCATACGACAAATAAAATTGATGTCACTCTAGGCAGTCAGCTTTTTCGCCAAATCAGCGCTTTATCGATTAAATATTTTGATTCCTGGCAGGTCGGTGATATTGTATCGCGTGTAAAAGAGCTTGATACGATTCGCCAGTTTATTACCGGTACGGCCTTGACGCTAGTGCTTGATATTATTTTTGCCGTCGTTTATGTAGCGGTCATGGTTTCGTATAGTGGTATCTTAAGTATTGTGACCTTTGTGACGGTCTTTTTATACATTTTATTGAGCGTGTTAGTGACGCCAGTCCTTCGATCCCGCTTGAACCGTCAGTTCTTGGCGGGCGCTGAAAATCAATCTTTTTTGATTGAGGCGGTCACAGGCATTAATACCGTGAAATCCCAGGCTGTAGAAAAAGAATTTATTGATAAATATGAAGGCCTTTTGGCGCGTTATGCGAAAACGGCTTTTGCGGCGATCAATGTGGGTAATATTGCCGGGAATATTGGTTCGTTGTTGCAGAATCTCTTTACAATTACGATTCTCTGGGTTGGCGCTCACGCCGTTATGGAAAATAAACTATCTATTGGCGAATTGATTGCTTTTCAGATGATGGCTGGACAAGTGATTGCCCCCATGCTGCGACTCGTCAATATGTGGCAACAGTTTCAGCAGACCATGGTCTCGGTGGATCGTTTGGGCGATATTATGAATGAAACGCCGGAACCGGCTTTCAACCCAGCTAGGACGACATTACCAGCTATTGCTGGTGAAATCGTACTGGATCGCGTAACCTTCCGGTATCGGTCTGACGGCAGTGAAACGCTGCGTCAGGTAGAAATGAAGATTCAACCAGGGATGCGTGTTGGGATTGTCGGCCGTTCCGGCTCTGGTAAGAGTACTTTAACGAAACTCATTCAAAGGCTGTATATTCCCGAAGCGGGTCGGGTTCTCATTGACGGCGTTGACCTAGTGCAGGTAGAGCCTGCCTGGCTGCGTCGCCAGATTGGCGTAGTGTTGCAGGAGAATTTTCTCTTTGGCGGCACCATTCAGGAAAATATTGCTGTAGCTGATCCCAATGCAACAATGGAAGATGTGGTTCGTGTGGCTACGGTGGCTGGCGCTCATGAATTTATTCAGGAATTAGCGCAAGGCTATGATACGCCAGTTGGTGAACGCGGCGCGTTGTTATCAGGCGGACAGCGGCAGCGGATTGCTATCGCTAGAGCGCTCTTGACCAATCCGAAAATCTTGATTTTTGATGAAGCCACTAGTGCTCTTGACTATGAATCAGAACGGATTATTATGGAAAATCTTGATGAGATGGCGGCAGGTCGGACCACGATTCTGATTGCTCATCGTTTATCTACAGTGAGACGCTGTGATGTGATCTTTGTGATGGATAAAGGTCGGATTGTAGAATCCGGCAGTCATACAGAGCTTTTAGCTCAAGCTGGTGAATACGCCAAGCTTTATGAGCAGCAAAATAAGCAGCAGGCTTAAGCGAGATTGTTACTAGAAAAGTGAGTGGTTTCATGCGGATTTTATTTGTTCATCAAAACTTTCCGGCCCAGTTTGGACGGCTGGCTTACACGTTAGCACAGCAAGGAACTCATGAAATTGTCTATTTGACAGAGCGGGTAGAAGGGCAGTTGCCTGGTGTGAGGAAAGTCTTGTTTCAAAACAAAGGGAAAACTTCACCGGCAACGCATCCTTATCTGTTATCACTTGACCAATCGGTGCGGCAAGGCGAAGCTGCCTACCGTGCGGCGAAACAATTGAAACAAGAAGGTTTTACGCCTGATATTATTTATGCTCATGTGGGCTGGGGCGCTGAAATGTATTTGAAGGATTTATATCCTAATGTACCTTTTGTGGGCTACTTTGAATGGTTCTATCAGTCTCACGGCAGTGATGTCGATTTTGGCCGGACTGAGCCGCTCGATCCTGATGAGCTTTGCCGTTTGCGGACGAAGAATATGGCGATTGTGCAGGGCCTCTATACAGCCGATGCGGCTGTTTCGCCGACCTATTGGCAGCAAAGTCAGTTTCCCCATCCTTATGTGCGGAAGATCCAGGTGATTCATGACGGGATTGATACGGAAGTTTGTACGCCGAAGCCTGGCGCCAAACTGGTATTGCCCAATTTGAAGCTAGACTTGTCAGAAGCCCAGGAGATCGTGACCTATGTCGGGCGGGGCATGGACCCCTACCGCGGGTTTCTGGAGTTTATGAAAACGGCGTCGCTCTTGCAAAAGCGGCGGCCGCACTGTCATATTGTGGTGGTTGGCGCCGAGCGGATTGCCTATGGCGCACCCCATCCGAGCGGCAAGAGCTACAAGCAGGTAGCCTTGGAAAGCTTCGATTTTGATCGTAAGCGCCTGCATTTTACGGGACGGATTGATTATCCACTGTATCGTCAAGTTATGCAGGCTTCGACGGTACATGTTTATTTGACAAGACCCTTTGTCTTGTCCTGGTCGATGATGGAAGCCATGTCTTTTGGCTGCGCCTTAGTAGCATCAAATACGCAGCCTGTTACAGAAATGATTAATGACGGCGTGAACGGTATTTTGGCCGATTTTTTCAAACCTCAAGAAGTCGCGGATCGGGTAGAAGAATTGTTGAATGATCCGCTTCAACGTCAGGCTCTGGGGGTTCGGGCGAGAGCGACGATTTTAGATCGCTATGATCTCACGACCATGTTGAATCGTCAGTATCGTTTCTTAGAGTCGGTTGTGGCAGCGTATCAAGGGAGGTTTTTTTCATGAACATTTTACTGCTTCATAATGCCTTTCCTGGCCATTTTCCTCATATCGCCCGCGCTCTTACGGCGCGGGGCCATCAAGTTGTATTCGGCTCGTTGCCAGTCAAACCAGAGCTGGTCATTCCTGGTGTGAAACGGATTGCGTTTCAGGCGGCAAGGCCGGTCAATCCGGCAACTCATCCCTTCTTATATCCTTTCGAAGCGGCAGTGCTTCAAGGGCAGGCAGCTTATCGGAAAGTAGCGGAACTTATGCAACACGGTTTTATGCCTGATTTGATCTATGGTCATTCGGGTTTTGGCGCGACCTTATATATGAAAGATTTGTTGCCTAAAGTGCCACTCGTGTCTTATTTTGAAATGTTTTACCGTGCCGAAGGAGCGCAGTTTGCTTTTACCGGACCAGAAAAACTCGATGAAACAGAGCGGCTCAGAATTCGTTCCGGCAATGCGGCTTTTCTGCAGGATCTTTTTTCCTGTGATTTTGGTATTACACCGACAAAATGGCAGGCAAACCTGTTGCCGCCCGAATATGGCTATAAAATTCGCGTCATTCATGACGGAGTTGATACAAGCACTTGCTGCCCCACTGACGATAAAGCAGCGGTGAGAGCAGCGCTGTCAGTCGCTTTACCGGAAGATGCTGAACTTCTTACTTATACGACGCGGGGCATGGAGCCCATGCGAGGCTTTCCGCAGTTTATGGAGGCGCTGGCCATACTGCAAAAGCGGCGGCCGAAACTGCACTGCATTGTCGTAGGCCGTGATACGATTGAGTATGATCCGAAGCGAGCTGATGGTAAAACCTATAAGGAATATTGCTTGGAGCAGCTCGATCTTGATTTGTCGCGCCTGCATTTTATTGACTGGCTGCCTTTTGGCGATTATATTAAAGTGTTGCAGGCATCAATGGCTCATATTTATTTAACAAAACCCTTTGTGCTGTCGTGGTCGATATTAGAAGCGATGGCCTGCGGCTGCGCCATTGTCGGTTCCGATACGGCGCCAGTGCGGGAAGTCATGGCTCATGAACAAACGGGGCTGCTAGCCGATTTATATTCGCCGACAGCTATCGCCGACAGCGCGGAACGACTCTTGACAGATCGGGCGCTGCGGGAACGGATTGGAAAAAATGCCCGGAATTTTGTAGTAGAACAATATAGTTTTGACCGTCTGCTGCCAGAGCAGATCGGCTTATTGGAAGCAGTTGCGGCGCAGCTGTCTGCCAAGAAGTAACTGGACGAGCAGGCCTTCGCTTTTTTGCAGCGAGCCTGCTTGTTTTGCATATCATCTTAAGGGGGAAACACTGTGAAGATTCAATTTGTTTTGCCGCGGCCCTTTCTTGTACCATCAGGCGGCTATCGTATTGTCTATGAATATGCCGAAAGATTGGCCAAGCGTGGTCATGATGTGACTGTATATCACAGCGTATTATTGCCAGGCTGGAACTTCAGTAATGAGCAGCTTGTTTCGTTTTTATTTGCTTTTCTTCGCCAGGATTGGCCACAGCCCTTTCTACCGGAATGGTTTAGCCAGAAGCCAGCTTTTCGCTGTGAAGTGATCCCGGAAATTCAAGATAAATATGTTCGTGATGCTGATGTGACGATTGCAACTGCTTGGGCCACGGCCAAGCCAGTTGCCGAACTTGCCGCCAGCAAAGGAAAGAAAGCGTATTTGATTCAAGGTGAGGAATCCATTGGCGGTACGCCGCCGCAAATTGTTCATGATACGTATCGCCTGGGTATGGCTAATATTGTCGTGTCGAAATGGCTGGGTGAACTTTTGCAGGAAAAATCGGCCCCAGTGGCTGACTATATTCCCAATGGCATTGACTTTTCTCGTTTTCGCCGCATAAAACCGCGGCAAGATCGTAACCCCTATGCGGTAGGAATGATGTTTCATTCTGTGCCCTGGAAAGGCGGCCGTGACGGGTTACAGGCGCTGCAGATTGCCAAACGGCGGTTCCCGGAACTAATGGCTACCTTGATTAGTACCGAAGAAAAACCACAGGGATTGCCTGAGTGGGTTGAATATGTGCAGAATCCGCCCCAAGAAGAGCTTGTTCGTCTTTATAATGAGCAGTCTGTCTTTATCAGTTCTAGTGTCAATGAAGGTTTTGGCCTGCCTGGCGCGGAAGCTTTGGCCTGCGGCTGTGCTCTTGCTACGACAGATAGCAAGGGGATTCGTGAATATGCGGTCCATGAACAGACGGCCCTAGTTTCGCCGCCGAATGCACCGAAAGAACTGGCCGAGCAGGTGATCCGGTTATTAGAAGATCGGAAGCTGCAGGAACAGCTAGCTGAGCAAGGCTATGAGGCAGTTCAGTCCTTAACGTGGGAACGAGCCGTACGAGGTTTGCAAAAGCTTCTGCAAGAGCTTGTACCACCTTATAACGCCCAATGGCAGAACGATTGGGAACGACTGCAGCAGCGTGAACCTGCCTTTACCCTACCGATTGATAGTCTACAGGATCTTATGGCTCAAGTAAAAAATCTGCCAATAGGCGCGGCAGCGGAGCAACCGCAGGTGATTGACGGACTTTTTGCCATCGGCTTGGAATATCGCCGCCGGTTTATTGAAAAGTATCTTTTAGAGCAGTGCCAGCAGAAGGTACAACACGGTCCGTTTAAAGACATGACTTACTTTATACAGCCGATGGATAAACATTACTGCCCGAAAATTCTCGGCACTTATGAACAGGAATTGCAAGAGTTACTGCAGCAGTGTTCCTTTGCGGATCAGTTTATTTTTGCTGATAGTACCGATAGCTATGAAGCCGTTGGTGCGGCCCGCTTATGGCCTGAAGCAACTATTCTTTCCTTTGTACCTGATAAGAATAGTCTTAGGGCAAGCAATCATTTAAAGACGCTAAATGAAGTGGCTGATCGGCTTACTGTGACAGAAGGAATGATGACAGCTCAGCAGCTTACGTCAGATCAGACAGGACAGCGGGTGCTAATCATTCGGACAGCGGCGATGTTGGCGCAGCTATTACAAACGATGCCGCAAGGTGATTGGCAAGGTCTTTATATTTTATGCAAGCTGCCGCCGCGTCAACAGGAAAATTTAACAAATGTCTTTCTACAAGTTTTTCAGAAAACCCATCGGATCCAATTTGTTTGGCCGAAAAGCCGCACAATAGAAGATATTAAAGTTTTACAAAATTTTAGTGAAATGGATACGTTTGTGGCATTGCGCGAGGAACGCGGAACAGAGCCGTGGGCCTTATTGGGGCCGCTAGTCTAAATAAAACAGGAAACCTAGATTCGAGTAGGGATCGCAGGAGGGAGTTTACCATGGAGGGAAAAAAGGGAAGACTAACCAATCAATTATGGCATGTGCCAAGCTATGTCGCTAAATTTCAGTGTCAGCAATGTGGTGAATGCTGCTTAGCAAAATGGCGCATTGATATTGATAAGGATACTTATGGCAAAGTAAGAACGGCTTATGAAGCACAAAACAGACAAGAAGAATTTGCGCAGAAGATGGAAGTGAATAAAGATGGTAATGCTGTGGTCAAATTCGTCAATCAGCGCTGCGCCGCTTTGACGGAAGAAAATCTTTGTACTTATCAAAAAGAATTAGGGGCAGACTTTTTGTCAGATACGTGCAAAGTTTATCCGCGGAAGATTTTTGCTTCGCCGCGAGGCTTAGAATTTGCTCTCGATTTTTCTTGTAAAGCCGCGGCCAATTTATTGCGACAAAAAGATAAGATTACGGTTTCCGTGGAAGAATTCCAAAATTCTTCGTTCGCCTTTCTAGCACCCAAGCGCAGCCAGTATTACTGGCCGGAACGTCTGCCGAGCTCGAATCTGAATCGCTACTACTATGTGATCGAAGAGAAATTAATTGCGTTATTGCAGGATAGGGATATTCCTTTTGTGGCACGGCTGTTTCGGGTGATGAACTTTCTCACTGGACTTGGAAAAACAGCATTGGAACAAGGTGAGAAACAGAGCGAAGCGCAAATTGAGGCAGTTTTTGCCGCTAGTATCCGCCAAACAAGCGCTGTTCCTGACCATGATTATGCTTGCTATTTACAGGAGTTGCTACAGTTTTGTCAGGAACGTGCCAAGGAAACGGCGTGGCTTAAGAATATGATAACCTTCTTTTTTCGCACAATCCATGAAGAAAATCGACCACAGACCATGGCGGAAGCGGTGCAGGCAACGCACCGTGACGTTGAGCAGATGACAGTCCCTTTAGAAACCTTTGCGCTGCTGAGGAACTCTTATTGTGAGCCGAAGCTGCTGGAACTGGATCATATTTTTGAGCATTACTTTGTCAATTATGTTTTAAAGAAGTCTTTTTATTTTATGGGTTGGAAAGGTGCTTTATTTAATATGGCCTTCTTGTATGGGGCGCTACAGTTTTTTGCTGTTGGCTATTGTGCGGTGTTGAAGCAGCCGCTTAATGAAGATATATTAATTGGAGCCATTGTCGATCTCGATAATGCTTTCATTCATTCTGGTGCATTTACGGAGCGAATTGATCGGATGTTTCAGCAAAAGCCGCCCGTAGAACAAGAGCGGATTTTACAGGCTTTGCTGCGCGCTTAAGGAGGTAAAAAGATGAAAATTATGCATAGTGTTTTTTGTGATCAAGCCGAATATAATACGCTTACAGAACAACTGGATTGTCGCGGGATTTTTTCGAAAATTGTGTCGCCGCAGTTTCCTTGTAAGCTCAACTTTACGATTGTTTATTGGTTAGAAGCGGTTGCGAGTGAGCAAGAAAGCTGTAACCTCTTAGTACGCAATCGGCAAGGAAAGGTCATTGGTGGACGGGAAAATCCTCAATTAACGGTACTGCCGGAATCCGGTAAGGCCCTGCTTATTTTCCATTTTGCCGAATTCCCTTTCTCACACGATCAGGAAGCTTTGCAGATCGAACTATGGCAAGACCAGCAAAAGATTGATTCGCGGGCGATTACAGCTTGTCAGGCTTTGGTGCCGCAGCCTGTGAATAAACTCGGTGATCGCGGTTTTGTGGCGCTGTATTAGGAGGATTTATGAAGGACTGGCAAAAATTATATCAGAGAGCTGTTCAGCAGCAGCAGGCAGGTAACAAGCAAGCTGCGCTGCAACTTTATAAACAAATTTTGCCAAGCAAGCCCCAAGACTTTACCATTTATGCCAATTTGGGTCTGTTGTATCAATCGCTTGGCGATAAAGCTGCTGCTATCAAGTCTTATGAAGCGGCCCTTGTCTTACAGCCGCAGGACAGTAGGTTATGCCGAATTTTGGGAATTTATTATATTTCCCGGGAAAATATCGCGAAAGGACGCTCTTTATTAGAGCGTGTTTGGCAGCAAGATGCGACAGATTGGGAAGTCGGCCTGCTTTTAGCTAGAATGTACAAAGATCATAAAGAGTATGAGCAAGCGACAGCGATTTTTCATCAAGTAAGTATTCTGAAACCAGATTTGGCGGAACCTTATGCGGAACTCGGCAATATTCGCCGCTATTATCAGGACCTGGATGAGGCAATTTCCTTGTTCCGACAGGCCTTGGTTTTGGAACCGGAGAATGTAGATTATCATGGATTTTTATTAGAGGCGCTACTGTATACTGGTGATCTATGGGAAGGGTTCAAAGAATTGGAGTGGCGTAAAAAACGGCCCCAGCGTCAAGAATTCTATGAGCGGTTTAACGTGATTCCCGCCTGGCAGGGAGAGATTTTTTCTGGGAAAAAACTACTTGTCTACTGTGAAGAAGGGCTTGGCGATGTACTTCATTTTGTTCGCTACCTCCCGCTGGTGAAGGCTCGCGGCGGTCATGTGACGTTAGCTTGTCAGGAGCCCTTGGTAAGACTTTTTCAAAGCTTGCCTGGTGTTGATGCTGTAGTGAATACCATGACAGTGACAGATTATGATTTGTCGGTAGCGCTTATGACACTGCCTCATGTTTTTGGAACTACTTTGACTACGATTCCGGCGCTGGTTCCCTATATGTATCCGCCCCGGGAGCTGGTTGGCGAATGGCAAGCACGGTTTCGTGGCATTCAGGAAAAGAAAGTCGGTGTGATCTGGACAGGAAACTCCCATAAGGATTGTCATATTCGGGACTTGGCGCCCTTAACTGCTTTTGCCAAACGGCCTGATGTGAAGCTTTACAGTTTGCAAAAGGGCGATGGGGAACAGCAATGGTCGGAGAAGCCGGCTGGTCTTCCGATGATCAATTTATCAGGGGAGATTACTGATTTTGCCGATACAGCGGCGATTATGCTCAATCTGGATCTCATTATTTCGATCGATACGTCGACAGCTCATTTGGCGGGCGCGTTAGGTAAGCCAGTGATTACAGTGCTTTCAGCTCTTGGCGAATGGCGCTGGCTGCAAGACCGCGAAGATTCACCTTGGTATCCAACGATGCGGCTACTGCGGGCGGAGCATCAACAAGAAAGCTGGCAGGAGCGGTTTTCTCGTCTGGCAAAAGAATTAGAAGCGATGGAGCGTGTCCCGTGAGTTATGTATATATTTTGATTACTGTGTTGTGCACTGTCTTTGCTCAGATTGTTATCAAGTGGCAGATGAGTCTTGCTGGGCCTATGCCAATCCTACCGATCGATAAAATTATTTTTTTACTGCGGCAGTTCTTAAATCCTTGGATTTTGGCGGCTGTAGTCGGCGCATTTGCTGCGTCTCTATCATGGATGGCGGCGATGACTAAGTTGCCGCTGAGTGTAGCCTATCCTTATGTGAGTTGTTCCTTTATTTTGATCTTATTCTGCAGTTATTTCTTTTTTCAGGAATCGTTAACACTTTATAAAATTCTTGGCGTTTTATTCATTATGATTGGTATTGCTGTAAGTAATTTATAATTTAAGTATAGTAAAGCTTTTATTTTAAGCAGTTGTTTTACGGGAGGCTGGCATGAAGGAGTTTTTTATGGCCCGGCGCAGGGGACTAGAGTATTTTTTTGCGCTATTTCTTTGTTTTGGAGCGATGTTTTTTGTTTTTGATTTTCGCCATTTGTCGTTAAAGGTCCCCTTTACTTATTATTGGGACGGCTTATTTATTGGGGCTACGATTAAAAGCATGCTGGAAAACGGCTGGTTTCTTTATAACCCTTCGATTGGCATGCCTACTGGTGCTTATTTTTATGAATTGCCATTTATTGATGTTGTCAACTGGTTTATGATTAAGCTGCTGGGCTATGCTGTTCCCGATTATGCAGTGGCCATGAATTTGTATTTTTTGCTGACCTTCCCCATGGTTACCCTGACATCGCTTTATGTATTTCGCTATCTAAAGCTTTCTTATGGGTGTGCCTTAGTGGGAAGTTTGCTCTTTGCTTTTTTGCCTTTTCATATTTTGCGCGGGGAGCTGCATTATGCTTTTTCGACGTATCAATTAGTACCATGCATTGTATTGGTAATGCTTTGGCTCCTGGAAAAGCCGCTGTTCTTTGTTTATGATAAAAGTGAGGCGGCTTGGCGATGGTCTTTCAGAAAAAAACGGGAAATTGCTGCTGTGTTGATTTGCCTAGCTATTTCTACGTCAGGCTATAACGGTTTTTTTTCTTGCTTTTTCTTGTTAGTCACTGGACTGTTTGCTTTTATTCAAAAGCGGGAAAAACGAGTTCTAGTTTCTATGGCAATTTTGCTTGCTATTATTACGACAGGCTTTGCGGCAGAAGTGGTTCCCTCTGTCGTATATCAGCATGTTTATGGTAAAAACTCTGAAGTGTTTCAACGCAGCCCTGGTGATTCAGAACTTTACGGTTTAAAGTTAGCCCAGCTGTTGTTACCAGTGACAGATCATCGGTTTTTGCCATTTAAGGAACTCAGAGAACGCTATAATAAACTATATCCCTTAAATAATGAAAATGGTATGGCGTCACTTGGCTTGATTGGGAGTATTGGTTTTTGCGGCCTCTTATTTCTTTTGTTTCGCAGCATGCTTCGTTATCCGTTGCCGGAGAAATACCGGTTTTGGACCTTGCTGACATTTTCAGCGCTTTTTCTGGGGCAAATTGGTTCATTTGGCTCATTGGTTGCTCTCTTGCTAACACCTTTTATTCGGGGGTATAATAGGATTAGTCTGTGGATTGGCTTCTTTTCACTGACGGCAGTGGCTTTATTTCTGGACTTTGTCTATCGACGCTATGCGGTTTCTATTTGGCGGCAAAGTTTGTTTTATTTTGTCTTATGTATTTTACTTGTTGGCGGAATTTGGGATCAGAATCCGCGTTTTTCGCCTTTAGCCTATGCTCAAAATCAAAAAGTCTATGCTGATTTTATTCATGAGGTAGAAGCTTCGGTGCCACAAGGTACTATGATTTTCCAGCTGCCCTATGTTCCTTTTTTTGAAAGTCTGCCGGTTGGAGAAATGCAGGACTATGATCATTTGAAAGCCTATTTGGAATCGAAGACGCTGCGGTGGAGCTATGGCGCTTTTCGCGGTAGAGAGGCTGATAAATGGCAGAAGGAAGTTGTTCAGTTGCCTGTTGAACAATTTGTTGCAGCAATCAAAGAGCAGGGGTTTGGCGGTATTTATATTAATCGCTCAGCGTATCCTGATAAAGCGGCTGCTTTAGAAAAAGAGCTCGCGAATTTTCTAGGAGAAAAACCGCTGGAAAGCACTGATAAGCATTTGGCTTTTTATTCGTTAGAAAATCACTTTCCAGCAGTGGCTGGTCAAGTAGAATCACCACTGCCGTTTCAGGTTAGCTGGGGTGAAGGATTTAAGGCGAGGAGCAGTCACTTTGCTGACGGAGCAGATAGTTTTGCTACTCAGGGATCTTGCTATATTTTTAATCCTTCAAATCAGAATGTGCCGGTATTAGTAGATTTATTTATTACGACTAAAGCTGTCTCAAGAAACTTGACGATCACTGCCGGGTCCACAGTAGATCAAATGCTAGTGGACAAAGCCGGGTCAGGCTATACGAAGCAAATCGTATTGCAGCCAGGAGTGAATGTACTTTCTTTTGCGGCTCCTGACTACATGGATGATTATCATAAAAATACTGAAAAGTTTAGTATAGAGCATTTGACAATTACTACAGAGGGAGCGCAGCAAATGCCTGACACGGTGACCGTGCTTTGGCAAAGCGGCGCATCTTATACGGAGCAAGGCGGTCAGACGCAGTGGCGATGGCTGGCCAAGCAAGGTGAATTTTACTTAGTAAATCATGGGGCGCGTGAACAAGACGTGGTTCTTCGTGCTCAATTTGTGTCCGGTAACCCCGAAAAAGCAAATTTACGACTTTGGGGGTCGGGGATAGACGATGTTTTGACCATCGATGCAGCACCTGTTTTGTGGCAACAGAAAATTGAGTTGCAACCAGGTAGCAATCGGGTTTCTTTTTCAACTGATGCGAACCCTTTAGCTGTTCCAGGCGAAACGCGCAATTTAGTGTTTCGGGCCGTTCATTTTACGCTTCAATAAATATGGGGAATTTGTAGAAAAGAGGATCATTTATATTTATGCTTAAGTCGTTGTGGACCTACAGGCATTTTATTGCGGCATCCATTGTCGGAGAAATAAAAAATCGCTTTGCCCGTTCGAAATTAGGAACATTTTGGTGTATACTCCATCCTTTGGCCCAAGCCGCTATTTTTACGGTTGTTTTGGCAGAAATATTAGGCGCAAAAATACCCGGTGCAGCGACGAAGGCGGCTTATCCCATCTATTTGATGGCTGGGAGTGCTGGCTGGGGATTGTTTACTGAAATTACGAATCGCTGTATTTCTATTTTCGTGGAGTATGCTGGTACCTTAAAGAAGATTTCTTTTCCTCGGCTTTGTCTGCCCATTATTGTATGGGGAAATGCGCTGATGAATCATATTTTGCTATTGATTGCGATGGCGTTTATTTTTATGCTTTTTGGCCATTTTCCTGGAATAGCTTGTCTTTCCTTGCTCTTGGGCGTTTTACTGATTTCGCTGTTTGCATTTGGCTTAGGCGTCATTTTAGGGATTTTAAATGTATTTTGGCGCGATGTTGGTCAGGTTATGGGCATTGTTTTTCAAATCTGGTTTTGGACGACGCCAATTGTTTATACAGCGGATGTTGTGCCAGCGCGCTTTCAATGGCTCATGCATTTAAACCCGATGGTTCCGTTGGTCGGCATTTATCAGGATGCTCTTTTATTTAATCGCTGGCCGTCTCTGCAGGGCTTAGTCATGCCATTTCTTTTGGCAATATTTTTGTTTGTGCTTGCGTTCTTTTTATTTCGGCGGGCAAGCGCGGAATTGGTGGATGAGTTATGAGTACGACAGTTTTAACGTTAGATCATATTGGTAAGGCTTATCGTAAATATAAGCGCACCCTCGATCGTTTTTTGCATTGGTTTGGTGTCGCTATTACACCAGAAAAAGAGTATTGGGCGGTTCGCGATGTATCTTTTTCGTTACAGCAAGGTGAGGCCTTAGCCTTAATTGGCCAAAATGGTGCGGGAAAAAGTACTTTATTAAAATTAATCACGGGAACGGTTCGTCCCACTAAGGGAAATATTTCTTTTTGCGGCAGAATCAGTGCTATTTTAGAGCTAGGAATGGGCTTTAATTCGGAATTAACAGGGCGGCAAAATGTGTTTTTAGCGGGCGGTTTAATGGGGTTTTCACGCGAACAGTTAGCAGATCTTTTACCGGAAATAGAAGACTTTGCTGAACTAGGCGGTTATTTTGACCAGCCGCTTCGAACGTATTCCAGCGGGATGCAGGCGAGATTGGCTTTCTCTTTGGCCACAGCTATGCGTCCTGATATTTTGATTGTCGACGAAGTATTATCTGTGGGCGACAGCTATTTTCAACATAAAAGCTTTAACCGAATCCGTCAGTTTAAACAAGCGGGTTCCACTATCTTATTTGTTACCCACAATATGGGAGATGTTCGTGAACTATGCGACAGAGTCATTTTACTTGATAAGGGAACGGTTTTACGGGATGGTAAGCCTGATGAGGTAGTTGATTACTATAATGCGCTACTTGCCCAAAAGGAAAATGAAAGCTTTACGGTAGAACAGCGCATTGCTTCGAATGGCTGGCTGCAAACACGTTCGGGAACGCTACAAGCCGTGATTCATAAGATTCGGTTGTTAAATGTACGAAATGGCGAAGAAATGGCAGCTGTTCCTGTCGGCGAAAAAGTGATGTTAGAATTAGAAGCGAAGATAAATGAAGATATTCCTCGCCTGGTTTTGGGATATATGCTGCGAGATCGGACGGGCCATGTAGTTTGGGGAACGAATACCTGGCATACAAAGCAGGTTGTGGAGGATGCTAAAGCAGGGGAAACGATTGTATTTAAAACTCCTTTTACCTGCTCGTTAGGTCCAGGTTCTTATTCGGTTACGGCGGCGTTGACTAGCGGCGATACGCACTTGGAAGGTAATTTTGAGTGGATTGATAATTTGATTGTTTTTGATGTAATGAATGTTGACAAAGATACCTTTATTGGAACTAATTTTTTAGATGCAGCTTTTCGCATTGAGCGGGGGTAGAGGCCATGACCATATATCGCGCTTTTGAAGAAACTTATCGCGGTGATCGACAGCTTATCAAAAAACGTCTTAGCGTTTATTTGCCTTTTCTAGTGCAACTGACGGAACTGTCTTCTTGTCGCAGTGCTTTAGACTTAGGTTGCGGACGAGGCGAATGGATGGAGTTGCTGCTTGAGCAAGGTTTTATGCCTCATGGTGTTGATCTGGACGAAGGCATGTTGGCAGCTTGTCGGGAGAAGTCTTATTCTGTTTCGCAAGCTGATGCGATTGCTTTTTTGCAGGCAGAGCCTGATGCAAGCCGAATTGTGATCTCGGCGTTTCATTTTGTCGAGCATATTTCTTTTGAATCACTGCAGATTCTTATGAAGGAAGCTTTGCGGGTGTTGCAGCCTGGCGGTTTGCTGATTTTGGAAACCCCTAATTGTGAAAATTTATTAGTTGGTACGAATAGCTTTTATCTTGATCCGACGCATCAGCGCCCCTTGCCGTTATCGTTACTTACATTTTTAGCAACGTATAGTGGCTTTTCTCGGATCAAAGAGCTGCGGCTCCAGGAAGATCCAGCCATTGTCGGACGGGAAGATATTTCGTTGCAGGCTTTTTTACTTGGCGTAAGTCCTGATGGCGCAATTATTGCGCAAAAAGATTCGCAGGGCCAGGATACGGCGCTGTTGCAGGACCTTTTTGCCAAAGAATATGGTATGTCGATCCTTGCTTTAGCGCAACGTTATGATGAAAGTCTATCAAATAAAATGCTGCAGATGGAAATGCGTTTGCAAGAAAATATCAATCGAGTGGAAGCGAAAGCGCTGGAAGCGGAAGCAAGAGCAGTGCGCAACGAAAAAATTGCTGCCGAAGTATATCATCATTATTATAGCCTGACAATGAGTCGTTCTTGGCGCATGACTCGCCCACTTCGCAGATTGGGCCAATTCATCCGCAAGTTCATCCGTTAGTCAGAGGAAAGGGATTTAGTAAATGGCGACAAAATATTTAGATGTGACTACCTGCTTTCGTTTTCAGGGCGGACAGCCTGTCGGAATTGTACGAACAGAATATATGATAGCGAAATACCTTTTAGCTCATAATATGGAAGACTTTCAATTCTGCCGTTTTGATATAGGCCAAGGGCGTTTTTGTAAAGTAAGCCACGATGAAATTCGCTTTGTGCTATCGACGATTGGCGTAAGTCAGACTCCCGGTAAGCAACCTACTCAGGCTGCGAGCGTGCCTGAGTTTGCGAAACCATCGCTTAAAAGTAGAATTAAATACTCGCTGAAAGCTACGGCGAAACGGATTTATCATAAACTTCCGCCGGAAATTGCGCCTCATTTTAAGCAGCTTGCTTTGACGACGGTTCAATTTCTGCGTGCGGTTCAGACCTATCGCTTGCAGAAAAAACAAGCACCGCTTACTACTAGCAAACAACAAACTGAGGCTTCGCACAAGCCATCAAAGCATTGGCACTTCTTTCAAGAAGGCGATGTTTATATTAATGTTGGCTTGATGTGGGACTTTCTCCCTGTTCGCAAATTATATCAAGAGAAACAGAAACTTCATTTTAAAGTATGTAGCGTAGTCTATGATTTAATTCCTTACTTGATCCCTGAATTCTGTAATGGCATGCATCAGACTTTTTTAGCTTCGATAGTGGATTTACTCTGGCTATCTGATGAACTTTATTGCATATCAGATCATACCTTGAAAGATGTTGATCAGTTTATTCGGGAAATGGGAATTGAACAACGCGTGTTGCGACGGATTCACTTGGGAACAGATATTGCGGCAACAGCTGCCGGATCGCAAGAGGAACTGCCTGCACAGTTTCAGGATTTACAGCCTGGAAAATTTATTTTGTTTGTCAGCACCATTGAAGCGCGAAAGAACCATGAGTTGATTTATCAAGCTTGGCGTCAGTTGTATCGTAAGTGTAAAGACAGTCTTCTGCCTGTTGTGTTTGTAGGAATGAAAGGCTGGACTGTTGATGATTTATTTAAACGGATTGAACTGGACTTTCGGTTATATCCAGAGTATATTCGCTGGGGCCATGGGTTATCTGATCAAGCATTAGGCTGGCTGTATCAAAATTGTCGCTTTACCGTTTTTCCTTCCCACTATGAAGGGTGGGGACTTCCTGTTGCCGAATCTTTAGCATACGGTAAGGTATGTATTTCATCGAATGCCGCTTCGTTGACGGAAGCTGGCGCTTCTTTTGCTGAGTTTATAGATCCTGTCGATACGATGAAATGGGTAGAGGTTCTCGAACGCTATTTGCAGGATGACGCTCTTCTTAAAGAACGAGAAGCAAGAATTAAGCAAGAATATGTTCCTTTTTTATGGGACGAAGGCTGTCAGCAGTTTATAGAAAATATTCGCGCTCTTTAAGGAGGGAAACCGTTGCATATTGTTCACTTAGCTACTTACCCAGTAAGAAAGCCAAGGCATGGCGGACAGTTACGTGTTGCGGCTATGCAGGATATATTACGAAAGTCCGGTCATCAGGTGACGCATATTGCCGTCTATCCTTATTTTTTTGATCCTGGCGGAAAGACCGATAGCGGCGATTATATTCTTCCGCCAGAGTATTTTGAGTGGGCGCAAAGCCGGGGATTAAGGCCGACTGATGTGGATAGTGCGGAGTATTTTTCTTATTCCGAGAAAACTTATAATCAGTTTGTGCGGCAGCTAACGGAATTGAAACCAGATTTGATTATGATTGAACAGTGCTGGTTATGGCCGCTTATAAAAAAAGTACGCGAGGAAAATCCCTCGCTCCAAGCGCTCCCGTTAGTATATTCTTCGCAGAATATAGAAGCTGACTTATTACATATGGTTTTGATGATTGACGGCACTGAACAGAAGCTTTGCGAAGCAATTTATGCTAAAGCGCAGGCCATGGAAGCGGATTTTGTGCAGCATTGTGATGCGCTGCTTGCTGTAACCGATGAAAATGCCAATCACTTTCGGCAAATTAGGCCAGAGGTTTCTGTGTTTGTATGTCCTAATGGGATTCATCGTCCGGCGCCAGCGGCGAATTTATTGCAATGGCAGAGTCGGTATGCCGAATATCGATGCGCCTTTTTTATCGGGTCGCTGTTTCCGCCTAATGCCGAAGGGTTTATGACTATGCTTGGACCCCACAGCGCCTATCTTGCACCAGATATGAAAATTATTATTGGCGGCGGCGTAGGAACTTTACTGCAGTCCCATAAAAAATATAGCTGCTATCAGAGCATGTTTCAACGCAGCTTTGACTTAGTTGGAATGTTAGAGCCGGAAGATCTTAGCAGTTTGCTTGCTCTAGCAAAAGTCATTGTATTGCCGATTACGCATGGCGAAGGATCTAACTTAAAAACAGCCGAAGCCATTCTTACAGGCAAACCGATTGTTGCGACCTCGAAGGCGTTTCGCGGCTATGAGTCTTATTTATCATTGCCTAACGTCTTTATTGAAGATGATCCGCTGTCATTTAAATGCAGAGTTCGTGATTTATTAAAGCTAGATACGAACATTGCTTTATCGCAGCAGGAGCGAGATTTAAGTGATTTGGTGCTTTGGGAAAATACTTTAAAGAACTTATCAGCAGTGATGGAACTGTTTTATAAAAAAGCGCAATAAGAGAAAGGGTTTTGTAATGACTTTGCCCAATAGTCTTGTAAGAGTTGCTATTGATGATCGAGCGATTCCCTATACTGGCATTTCTCGCTATACCCATGAAATAGCGACAAGGGTTCCTAAGTATTTTCCTAATGTCGAAATGGTTAGGGTAAATGACGGAATGGGTAATTTTGGCGGACGGTCCCTTTTTACGAAAATGGGGAGAGCTGCCAAACGATTGTGGTGGGAAAATGTTTTACTTCCGAAGCAAATGAATCATCTTGATGTGAAATTGTTTCATTGTACGAAGAATTATGGAATTCCCTATAAAATGGATTGTCCTGTCGTGACTACGATTCAAGATATTATTCCGCTGGTTTTGGCAAACTATTATTTACCTACTCCAATGGAACGCTTATATTATCATTTTTATATCAATATGGCTGTGAAACGATCGAATCACATTTTAACAATTTCTAAGTTTTCCCGTGATGAAATTGTGAGATTTTTCCCTTGCGTCAAATCAAAAATTGATGTTGTTTATTTAGGCGGCGATGCCAATTTCGGCGCTAATATTACGCAAAACCAGGCTGCGGCAATTGTGAATGCCAGGAAGATTTACAATCCTTTTATTTTGACAATTGGCGGAAGTGAGCCGCGGAAAAATGTCCAGGCTTTATTGCAAATGTATGAAGAGTTTGCCGAGGCAATGGCTTGTGATCTTGTGGTTGTAGGCGGCATGTGGCGAAATATTCCGTTTACAAAGCTCAATAAGAGCGGATCACGCGTGCACTTTGTTGGCAAAGTCAGTGAAGCAGAACTGGTTTCTTTTTATAAACTGGCTAAAATTTTTGTTTTTTCTTCGCGATATGAAGGCTTTGGCCTTCCTATATTGGAGGCTATGGCTTGTGGTACTCCTGTCATCGCTTCTGACGTTTCTTCTTTGCCGGAAGTAGTTGGCGATGCCGGACTTTTAGTTGATATGAATCAGCCAAAGGCAATTTTTCAAACCATACAGAAATTATTGGCTGATGATTCTTTGCAACAGGAGTTGCGGGCGAGAGGGAAAGAGCGAGTTCATTCTTTTACTTGGGAAAAGACTGCTGACCTTACTGCCCAGATATATCGGCGGAATATAGCAGATTGGCAAGGAGGGGGAAAATGACTTCTTCTTTGCGTATTGCAATTATTCATGATTGGTTGGTAACTTACGCGGGCGCGGAGCGAGTCTTAGAACGAATGTTAAAGCTCTTTCCGGCGGCCGATTTATATAGTCTTGTTGACTTTCTACCGAAAGACAAGCGGGGTTTTATTCAGAATAAGCCTGTTGTTACCTCATTTATTCAAAAACTGCCTGGGGCGAAACGACGGTATCGTCAATATTTGCCGCTCATGCCGCTGGCTGTGGAGCAGTTTGATTTGTCAGGTTATGATTTGGTGATTTCCAGCTCCCATGCTGTGGCCAAAGGTATCTTAACAGGCCCGGACCAACTGCATATCTGTCTTTGCTATTCGCCGATCCGTTATGCCTGGGATTTACAGCACCAGTATCTGCGAGAAAGCGGTCTTGATAAAGGGCTGAAGGGCTGGATTGCCAAAGGGATTTTGCACTATATACGAAATTGGGATGTCCGTACTGCTAATGGTGTTGATGAGTTTATTGCTATTTCACACTTTATTGAACGTCGGATTTATAAGGCCTATCGCCGGACCGCTACGGTGATTTATCCGCCTGTTAATGTAGCGGACTTTCCTTTGTATGAGACCAAGGAAGAGTTCTATGTGACGGCTTCCCGCATGGTTCCTTATAAAAAGATTGATTTAATTGTAGAAGCTTTCTCACAGATGCCTGATAAACAGCTTTTCGTGATTGGCGAAGGGCCTGATTATAAAAAAATACAGGCAAAAGCAGGAAAAAATGTAACTTTGCTCGGCTATCAACCTTTTGCCGTATTAAAGGACTATTTGCAACGAGCGAAGGCTTTTGTGTTTGCTGCGGAAGAGGACTTTGGTATTGCTCCCTTAGAGGCGCAGGCTTGCGGCACGCCAGTTATTGCTTTTGGCAAGGGTGGAGCGATGGAAACTGTGGCTGATCTTACGACAGCGAAGCCGACAGGTCTTTTTTTCTATGAACAGTCTGTTCCGGCGTTAATCGAAGCTGTGGCTCATTTTGAGCAAGCAGTCAAGCGCATTGACCCGCAAACCTGCCGTGACCATGTATTATCGTTTCGGCCTGAACGGTTTGATGCGGAACTTTTAAGCTATGTAGAAGAAAAATGGCACAATTTTACGGAGAAAAAGTCAAAATACCTATAGTAGAGGAGCGGTTTATATGAAAACAGCGTTAATTACGGGAATTATGGGACAAGACGGCGCCTATTTGGCGAAGTTATTATTAGACAAAGGGTATAAGGTCTATGGCTTTGTAGCGCGACGCAGTACACCGTCTGACTGGCGGTTGCAATTTTTAGGTGTTGCCGATCAGGTCGAATTAATTGAAGGCGATTTGACGGATGTATCTTCGCTGATTCGGGCGATTCAAATGGCAAAACCGACAGAAGTTTATAATTTGGGTGCGCAGTCTTTCGTGGGAACTTCTTGGGAGCAGCCGATTTTAACGGCTCAAGTTACTGGCGTCGGCGTGGTCAATGTGTTGGAAGCGATTCGTTTGACCGATCCTTCCATTAAGTTTTACCAAGCTTCTACCAGCGAACTCTTTGGCTTGATTCAAGAACCCATGCAAAGTGAAAAAACACCTTTTTATCCGCGCAGCCCCTATGGTGTTGCCAAGCTCTATGGTCATTGGATTACGATTAATTATCGCGAAAGCTTCAATATTTTTGGGTGTACAGGCATTCTCTTTAACCATGAATCGCCACTACGCGGTATTGAGTTTGTTACGCGTAAGGTGACTGATGCTGTTGCTAGAATTAAGCTCGGCAAGCAGAATGAACTACGTTTAGGCAATATTGATGCAAAACGCGACTGGGGCTTTGCCGGTGATTATGTTGAAGCAATGTGGCTCATGTTGCAGCAGGAAAAAGCTGATGATTATGTTGTGGCCACAGGCAAAACGACAACAGTGCGCGATATGTGCAAAATCGCGTTTGACCATGTTGGTCTAAATTATGAAGAGTATGTAAAAATTGATCCGAAATTCTATCGTCCGGCGGAAGTAGAAGTATTGCTGGGAAATCCGGAAAAAGCTCATAAACTTTTGAATTGGCAAGCTAAGACTTCACTCGAAGCGTTGATTCATATGATGGTTGATGCCGATCTGGCGCGTGTTGCCAAGGAATAGCGGAGGAATTATGAAAATTTTAGTTACGGGAGCAAGCGGCTTCGTCGGCTATTATTTGGTACAAGGTCTGCAGGCTCGAGGCCATCAGGTTTTTGCGGCAGGAAAAGATGCCGAAGAACAAAATGGGCTAGGTGAGGCCCTATCTCTGTTCTTTGATATTACTGACTACGATTCGCTTTGTACGACATTGCGTACGGTTCAGCCTGATGCTATCATTCATCTGGCAGCGCAAAGTATGGTTAAGCTGTCTTGGGACAAGCCGGCGGCAACGCTTGCTGTGAATACTTTAGGAACGGTTCATTTGGTTATGGCCGTGAAAGCCGTTTGTCCGGCCTGCCGAATTGTAACGATTGGTACAAGTGAAGAATATGGCTTAACCGCGAAAAGCGGCCAAGCCCTCACGGAAGAGGCGCCTTGTTTGCCGCAGAATCCTTATGCGATCAGTAAGCTCGCAGCAGGCCAGCTTGCTGTAAAGCTAGCGGAAAAGGACGATTTAGCGCTGATTCATGTGCGTCCCTTTAATCATTTTGGACCGAAGCAGCGGCTCGGCTTTGTGGTAAGTGATTTTTGTTCTCAAATTGCGGCGATTGAACGCGGCAAAGAGCCTGTGATCTATGTGGGCGATTTAAGCGCGAAACGGGATTTTTCTGATGTACGTGATGTCGTTGCTGCGTATATAGCCCTTGTGGAAGAGACGACGGCGCCACGGGGAATCTATAATGTGTGCTCCGGTCAGGCCAGAAGCATTGAGAGCATTTTACAAGAGCTTGTTTCGTATGCTACTGTGCCGATTACGGTCAAGGTGGATTCACAGCGGTTTCGTCCTTCGGAAGTTCCTTTATTTGTCGGAAACAATCAAAAGCTCTGTCAGACTATTGGCTGGCAGGCCCAGTATGATTTTTCGCAAAGTCTGTTAGAAACGCTCCAATGGTGGCGTAAGCATACGGTATAATTCATTGAAAAGGGGCAGTTGGTTATGAAAGTCGTTATTTTGGCAGGAGGCGGCGGTACGCGCCTCTTCCCTTTATCGCGGGAATGCTATCCAAAGCAATTCTTGCAGATTGATAGTGAGCAGTCGCTGCTCGCTCAAACAGTAAAGCGCTTTTTGCAAATTGTACAACCGGAAGATCTTTTAGTTGTCACAAATAGCGCCTATCAGCACCATGTGCAGTCTGAACTGGCTGCCTGTGACGCGAAAGCAGCGCATGTTTTGCTAGAGCCTGTCGCTCGCAATACGGCGCCAGCTATTGCCTTAGCAGTACGCTACTGCACTGATATTTTGAAGATTGCTGCGGATGAAACGATTTTTATTTCCACATCGGATCATATTATTCGTTCGCCCAAGAGCTTCTTGGCAACGGTGCAGAAGGCTGAAACGCTAGCAGAGCAAGGAAAAATTGTAACTTTTGGTATTCGGCCTGATAAACCGGAAACGGGTTATGGCTATGTCCAAGCTGGCGCTGCTTTTGGCGAAGCTTTTTTGGTGGAAGCCTTTAAGGAAAAGCCTGACAGTGAAACAGCGAAAGCCTATGTAGCGTCAGGAAATTATTTTTGGAATTCAGGAATGTTTGCTTTTTCCGCTAGTTGCATTGGCGATGAATTTAAAACTTATCAGACGGAAATTTCGGCGCTAATGGCGCTACCGTTTGACGAACTTGTGAATCGGTTCGAGGACATGCCGAATATTTCCATCGACTATGCTGTTGCCGAAAAATCACAGCGTGTCGTGGTAATTCCTTTTACGGCCTATTGGAATGACATTGGTTCCTGGGATGCGATCTATGAAGTGATGGAGAAGGATGAAGCGGGAAATGCCATAAAGGGCGATTGTCTGCCGCTGCATTGTTCCAATTCGCTGCTGATGTCTCGCAGCAGACTGATTGCCGGAATTGGTCTTGAGGATTTGCTGGTAGTAGAGACCGATGATGTGATTTTAGTAGCCCGTAAAGGGGAGTCCCAGCAAGTGAAGGATCTTGTTACGGAATTGAAAAAGCGAAAACGCAAAGAAGCAACAGAGCATACGACCATGTATCGCCCCTGGGGCAGCTATACTGTCATGGGCGAAGGGCCTGGCTATAAGATGAAAAAGATTGTTGTAACACCAGGACAGAAACTGAGTTTGCAACTTCATTATCATCGTAGCGAACACTGGGTCGTGATTGGCGGGACCGCCAAGGTAACGGTTGGTGAAGCCGAGCAGATGGTCCATAAGAATGAAAGCGTCTTTATTCCATGTTCGACGAAGCATCGGTTAGAGAATCCTGGGAAGATTCCTTTGGAGATTATTGAAGTGCAAAATGGCGATTATTTAGGCGAAGATGATATTGTTCGCTTTGAAGACAGTTATGGCCGGGTATAAGGGGGATATGATGGAATTTTCGCGTAAGGCCTTTAAGGCTTATGATATTCGAGGCCGCGTGCCTGCTGAATTAAATGAAGCAATGACCTACCGAATTGGTCGCGTCTTTGCTGAGATTCTAGACGCTAAGAAAGTGGCGGTAGGCCGTGATGTTCGTCTTTCCAGCGAACCTTTGGCCAAGGCGTTGATCCGCGGTCTCGTTGAGTCAGGCTGTGATGTTGTTGATATTGGTCTATGCGGTACGGAACAGATTTACTTTGCTACTTCGCACTTACACTTAGACGGCGGCATTATGGTTACGGCGAGTCATAACCCCATGGATTATAATGGACTGAAGCTGGTACGGAAAGATTCGAAGCCCATTAGCGGCGATACGGGTCTTCGCGAGTTGGAAGATCGAGTCGTGCAAGGCCGTTTTTTAGCGGAACCTTTGCCGTTAGAGCAGCAAGGTCTGGTCATTGAGACAAATATTATGCGCGATTATGTGGCTCATTTGCTTGGGTATATTGATAAAACGGCGCTACGGCCTTTAAAGGTTGTCGTCAATAGCGGCAATGGCTGTGCCGGTCCGGTGCTTGACGCGCTGCAAGAAGAGCTTCCGATTGAATTCATTAAAATACATCATGAGCCGAACGGAACGTTTCCTCATGGCATTCCGAATCCGCTGTTAAAGGAAAATCAAAGTGCGACAGCCGACGCCGTTCGCGCTCACAAGGCCGATCTAGGGATTGCTTGGGACGGTGATTTTGACCGTTGCTTTCTTTTTGACGAAGCCGGTCATTTTATTGAGGGCTATTACCTAGTCGGTTTTTTAGGCGAGGCTTTTCTTCGCCGCTATCCTAAGGCCAAGATTATTCATGATCCCCGGCTGACCTGGAATACCATTGAACTGGTGCAGCAGGCAGGGGGGGCTCCGGTGCAGAGTAAGACAGGGCATGCTTTTATTAAAGAAAGAATGCGCGCAGAAGATGCTGTGTACGGCGGTGAAATGTCAGCGCATCATTATTTTAGAGACTTTTTCTACTGTGACAGCGGCATGATCCCCTGGTTATTGATCGTTGAGAGCTTGTCTCTATGTGGGCAGCCGCTGTCGGCGTTGGTAAAAGAGCGGATTGCTCGTTATCCTGTAAGCGGCGAAATTAATCGGGAAGTGAAGGATGCTAAGGCGGTATTACGCCAGATTGAAGCAACGTATCTTCCGGCAGCGCTTACAGTAGATCGTACGGATGGTCTTAGCGTCGAGTATGAGACCTGGCGGTTTAATGTCCGTATGTCCAATACAGAGCCGCTACTTCGCCTTAATGTGGAAAGTCGCGGCGATGAAGCTCTCATGGCAGAGAAAACAAGAGAATTATTGGACCTGATTGATTCTTTATAAGGAGAAGTTGCTGCGTTGCTTATGATGATCAGTGCAATGATAAAAGAAATGCGCATCAGGCAATACACGAAGAATGCGTTAGTTTTTGCTGCTATTTTGTTTGCGGGAAAGTTATTTAGTGTGCCGCTTTTTTTGAAAAGTAGTTTGGCTTTTCTGGCTTTTTGTTTTACGTCAAGCATTGTCTATATTCTTAATGATATTTTAGATATTGAAAAAGACCGTCAGCATCCGGAAAAATGCAAAAGACCAATTGCAGCAGGAGATCTTTCGATTTCTGCTGCAATTGGCTTAATGTTTTTCTTAGTTAGTTTGGTTGTCTATCTAATTTTACAATTAGATTTGTACTTTGCCTTAATGATTAGTACGTATTTGATTATGAATGTATTGTATTCTTGGCGATTGAAGCATGTGGTGATTATTGATGTTATGGTGATTGCCTTTGGTTTTGTCTTACGGGCCTTTGCCGGTGCCGTTGTACTGCAAGTGGGCATGACTAGTTGGTTTATTCTTTGTATTTTTATGCTTTCGCTTTTTCTTGCGTTGGCAAAGCGACGTCATGAATTGCTTCTATTTGAAGATAACGAACTTTTACAACGGAAGGTTTTGCAATTTTATTCGTTGCGGTTAGTCGACCAACTACTTACAGTAGTTACTGCTATGGCGATTACCAGTTACTCTGTTTTTTCTTCGCAGGAAAATGCCGATACGACATGGCAAGGCGTTCCGCTTATGGTCTTTACAATTCCGCTTGTCGTTTATGGAATGTTTCGTTATTTATATCTGGTACATATGACGAAAGCTGGTGGCAAGCCGGAAGAAGTTTTGTTAGAGGATAAGCCGATTTTAATCACTGTTTTTTTATATGTAGCAGCAATTATTTTTATGCGGAATATCTAAGCTGACAAGGAGTAAACTATGAATTTTATCTTGATTTTAATTGGGGTTTTATTGAATGCAGTAGCTCAGTTAAGCTTAAAAAAAGGTATGATGTTAGTAGGCAATCTTCAACTTGATTATCAGGCGCTTATAGCGGTTATTCCTAAATTAATTATGAATTTATATATTTGGACAGGGCTTTCCTGTTATGTCGTAAGTGTGTTGATTTGGCTGATTGTTTTATCTCGCGTGGAAGTCAGTTATGCATATCCTTTTTTAAGTATAGGGTATATTTTGACTGCTTTTATCGGCTATTATTTTTTTGGCGAGAGTATGAGTATTTATAAAATGAGCGGAATTACAGTGATTTGCTTGGGCATTGTTTTACTATATCACTCTTGAGGTACAATGATGGAACGATATGTTATTGTTGGAGGAAATGGTTTTGTCGGCAGATATCTGGCAGATGCATTATTAAAGCAGGATAAGAAGGTTTTGATTTGTGATATAGAAAAATCAGATATATCTATTTATCAAAAAGCTGATTTTTTATTGGTAGATATCAGAAATCCTGAAGATATCAGAAAAATAAATTTTTCGTCAGAAGATGTGGTGATTCATCTAGCTGCCAACCAGTATCATACGAAGGTTCCTCGCCAAGGGCGGGAGCAATATTTTTTTAATGTGAACTATGAAGGCACGAGAAACTTGCTGGAAGTCATGCAGGAAAAAGGTGTGAGGCGTTTAGTTTATTTTAGTACTGATATGACTTATGGCAAGCCGCAGTATTTACCTGTTGATACCCACCATCAGCAGAAACCTTTTGGTCCATATGGCGCCAGTAAAAAGGCATCAGAAGATTTATGCCGAGAGTATCGCAGTAAAGGTTTTCAGATTACCATTTTTAGACCTAGAATGATTTTAGGCCCAGGTCGGTTGGGGGTACTAAAAAAACTATTTAAATTGATGGATTTGGGGTTGCCGGTTCCTCTTATTGGCAGGGGCGATAATTGCTACCAGATGGTGTCTGTATTTGATTGTGTCTCAGCTATATTAAAGGCAGTTGAACGGCAGATTCCGAACCAGGAATTTAATCTAGGCTCGAAGAATCCTCCAGATGTCTATTTTTTACTGCAAAAAGTAATAAAAAGAATTGGATCTCACTCTCGTCTTGTTAGAACAAATGGGGCTTTTGTTAAGTTTAGTTTATATTGCTTGGGTAAGCTGGGAATAGAATTGCTATATAAAGAACAATATGAAATTGCTGATGAAAATTATATTGTTGATATTGAAGCTACGGAAACCGAATTGGGTTGGAAGCCTGGATTTTCAGATGAAGATATGCTGTTTGAAGCATATGAGTACTATAAAAAACATCAGGAGTCGGGGTTATGAAATATATTCTACTGCCGTTTATGGCCTGGGTTCTTTCTGGTAGCTTAAAATTTCTTATTAATTATTTGCGATTTGGCAAGAAGGCTAAAAATTTAATTGGCTATGGTGGCTTTCCCAGTACCCATACGACAATTATTTCTTCGGTTACATTTCTTTGCGGATTTCAGGAGGGATTTCAGACTCCCGTATTTGGTTTGGGGCTGGGAATTCTTTTGCTAGTCGTTATTGATGCGCACAGTCTTCGGAAAAAAGTAGGACAGCACGCACAGATTCTGAATCGACTTCAAATGAGGCAGGAACAAGGTACTGTTGTTTTGCGTGAACGCATGGGACACTCTTATCATGAGCTGTTGGGGGGGCTTGTACTAGGCGCTTTGCTGGCTTATTTAGTACAACGATTTGGATGAGTGAGGTGATATAGTTGTTTTTTCTAAACCGGTATTTTTGCTGTGGCTTATTATTGGCAGTAATTTTTGTTTTGACGGGCATTTTCTTTAATGTGAAGTATCAGTTGTTTGGGGATGGTTTGGAATATTTAGGTATGACCCTGTCAGTTGCTCATCATATGTCTTTTCAACTTACACCGGAGGATCAAATAGGTGTAGAACATATTATCAATAAAACCTTTGAGACATTAGGCTTTTTCCCTACTGATTCGGGAGAGCGCTATGCGTGGCATTTTGGTGCATATTCTGCGTTGTGTGCAATTTCATACCATATTTTAACTTCATTTAACTATGATGTTTTAGGAGCCTTTGCGCTCACTAACTGTCTTTTGCTGACTTTTTTAGCTCGAAATATTTTATATAGAACTTCTTGTGACCATACTGGTAAAATCGCTCTTTTGGTATTTGGTTTTGTGAATCCAGCACTACTTTATATTCCTGCCAGTCACCCGGAAGTTTTTATTTTTGTCTTCTTCTTATCAGGATTACTGGAATTACTGGAAAAAAAATATGCTTTAGCCTGCCTTTATATCGCAATTGCTTCTATGCAGGCGGCTATTCTAGCGGTTATTCCGCCTGCTATTTTAGTATATATGTTTTTCACAGAAAGATCTGTTCGGCCTTTGTGGCAAGCAGGCTTATGCAGTTGTTTTGTTTTTATTCAGCCTGCTTTTTATTGGAGTCATTTTCATGTTTTTAATTTGATTTCTACGTATAACTTGTATAATACCGCATTTATTTCCTTAGATAAGGTATGGAGCATGTTTTTTGATCTGAATTTTGGTTTTATTATTTATGTTCCTGTATTAATGGTGCTGCTGTTTTTAGCTTGTATGAAAAAGGATTTTATCGCCGGATTATGCTTGCTTTTTCTTGTAGCACTTACTTTAACTATGGCCGGTCAGGCAAATTGGAACTCAGGTATGCTGTATATAAATCGATATTGCATATGGATTATGCCTTTGCTAATTATAGGCGCGTACCGAGCATTTTCTTTTATGGGCTTTTCTCAAATCCGTAAAAGTATCGTAATCTATTTGCTGATTACAGGCGCGATTTTGTTTCCTCTTATGAAAACAAGTATAAATGGGACTGATGTTGATAATTATGTGCGGTTTTCCCCTGTTGCCAATTTTGTTCTTATTCACGCACCTTGGTTATACAATCCGCAGGCAGAAGTATTTGCTGAGCGTGTAAGTCATAGAGAATATGATATACATTCTTCTGGTGAGATTGTGTTGAAAGACGAGCAAGGGAATATGCGAAAAAAGATGATATTTAATGATTTAATTCGGCGGTATTATTATGAAAATGGTGATGTGGATTTTTCCTTTTGAACCTGAATTTTGCGAGGTAAAGATATGAGTATGAAGAAAGTAGCTTTGTCATTCGTTTGGGGTTGTATAATTTCATTATTTCTGCTTTCTTCCCTAGCGATTGCCGCTGGAGCGCAGTATACACTGCAAGCGCAGCCAGGTGTGAGTCAAGAAATGATTGACGATACAGCGGTTGCAGTTCAGATGACAAATCAGTTTTGTGACGATTTGTTCGACCTTTCTCTGGCTCAGCCTGTTGTGGTGCTGTTAGTAACGGATAAGAATGCATATATGGCGGAACTAAAGCAAGCTTTTCACTTGGATGAGCTGGCTGCGGCGCGGTGGGCGCGAACGACAGACGCGGTGTCAGGCGGGCACTTGATTTTACGGAATGCTGGCGCTGCCAATAGTGACAGTGATCGAATTTTTCTTGTGTCGCATGAAATGGTTCATCAATATCAAAATCAAATCGGTTTTCCGAAGGATGCAGTCTGGTTAGTTGAAGGTATGGCTGATGCGGTGGCTGTTCATGTTACGGAAAAGACGGGACGGCGCAGTGTGGATCAATATAAAGCTCGCTGGCAGGCGATGCTAGCAGGGGTTAAGTCTGGTTCGCCGTCGCTGGCGATGATGGCTAGTCGCGATGGCTGGGCGCAAGCGCTGCAGAACTATGGTGCGCAGGTGACCTATCGGACGGCGGCGCTTATGGTATTGCAGCTTTGGGATGATTACGGTTTTGCGAAGGTTTTGGCTTTTTACCGTTTGTCAGTTCAAGCAGGCGTGGAAGCGGCCTTTACGGAAACTTTTGGTTATCCTTTGGCTGAGTTCCAATTGCGACAGGCTACGCCAGTGCAGGTAGCGGGATAAGAATAACAAGCAGGGTTAGCATAATGGGAATTAAGGAGGAACTTTATGGCGGAAGTGACGCTCCAGGATGCTGAGTTTTTGCAGGCTATGGCTTTAGAGAAGGCTGGAAAGCGCGGTCAGGCGATTTCGCTTTATCTAAAATTAGGCGTTCATTATGATAAACAGAGTGAGCTTGATAAAGCCTTAGTCTGTTTTCGTAAAACTATCGAAATGGATGCAACAAATGCTGATTTTTACTATAACTTAGCGGTGCTTTCTAGAAAAAGGCAAGAGTTTTCCCACAGTGAGCTTTACTTTAAACAAGCGATTGCTCATAAAGCGCAGCATTTTTTTGCATACAACGGTCTTGGCGATTTATATGCAGAGATAGGCCAGCCGATAGACGCCATGGCAGCTTACCAACAGGCGCTAGCAATCAGTCCTGCCGCGATAGAACCTTGCATTGCCTTAGGTAGTATTTTACGGGAACAGGGACTGCTGGAGCAGGCTCTTGCCGTTTATGAGCAAAGTTTGCAGCATAATCCAACGGACCCTGCCTTGCAATGTGCTGCTATGGAAATTTATTTGCGCTTAGGTGATTTGTATCGCGGGTTTCAAAAAGTCGAATGGCGCAAAGAACTGTCTTATGCTAGAGAGTTTTTTGCACCCTTTCAACATATTACGCCGTGGCAAGGGGAGCTTTTTTATGGGAAGAAGCTCCTTGTCCATTATGAACAGGGCTTTGGCGATGTATTACAATTTATTCGCTATTTGCCGCAAGTGAAGGCGCGGGGCGGTTTTGTCTTTGTGTTGTGTAATCCTCCCTTAGTCACGGTGTTACAATCCGTTTTGGGTGCTGACACAGTGGCTGATTCTTGTAATTTAGAGGATTTTGACCTAGCTGTTTCTGTTATGAGTTTGCCGAGAATTTTTGGTACTACCTTAAACACAATACCAACGCCGATTCCTTATATTAAACCAGAGCAGTCTTGTATTGATTTTTGGCGCAGCAAAATTACTGGCTCTTCCTATAAGGTTGGACTGGTTTGGTCAGGAAAAAAAGAAACGATGGCCCATCGCTCTTGCCAACTGCAGGATATGCTTCTTCTGTTACAAGTGAACGAGGTTTCGTTCTATAGCTTGCAGCTTGGCGAAGAACGGCACGAGCTACAAGAACTGCAAGCTTTATCGCCGCAAATCGGCATTATTGATTTAGCGTCAAATCTGACCGATTTTGCCGATACGGCTGGTGCGATGATGCACTTGGACCTTATTATTACGGTTGATACGGCGGCAGCCCATCTTGCTGGCGCGTTAGGACGACAAACCTGGCTTGCGTTGCCTAAGAAAAGTGAATGGCGCTGGCTGCTCGATCGAAACGATTCCCCCTGGTATCCGACCATGAAGCTCTATCGTCAAAGCGACGAGGGACAATGGGACAGTGTATTTAAGGTTATGGCCGAGGATTTGCTACAATTGCAGGCAAGATAACAGTAAAGGGCAGTTCACTTTCAGCATTCTAGCTGGAGGTGACCTGCTCTTTTATTGAAAATCGGGACTTTAATCCCGATGAAATCAGGACCGCTTCCTGTACTTTTAGATAGTGTGGATAATTTTAAAATATGCTATGGTAAAAAAAAGTGGCAATATAGTAAATAAGATTGTTTCAGTTATATATATTCGGGTCATAGCGGGCCTATCATATCAGTCTTGATAGCTAGAGTTTTTAACTAGGGAAGAGAAAATCGCACAGGGAGGCGTAATTATGTTCCAGGGCTCAACCGATATTACTGAAAGTATTCTATCAACGTGTAATTATAATTCTGGTACTGATGATTCTTCCAGTGTAACAGTGCTATCTATTAATCCGCAGGCGAGTTTGTCGCAAAATCTATCTGTTGACGACGCTTATGTCAAGCCGGGAATTACAGGAATAGGACAAAGCGAAGTCAGGGATACCGTAAAGAGAATTAGTCCTTTTGGTAAAGTGAAGATTACTGGCTCTGATAAGCTTGTTGTTACGATCACCATTCCTAATGGCCTTCATTATAGTTTTTCCACCAATGAAAAACTTTCGATAAAGAGTAGTACAGATCTTACTAGAGTTAGGATAATTGGGACTAGCCAGGATATTACCGACTATTTACAGCATAATGGTATTTTGGTGATGATTCCAGAGAATACAATTCCGCTTGGCACAACTCAAACAGATACTTTTGGAATACTGGTAAAAAATTTTGATAATGACGATGATGCCACAGGTAGTCTGACCGTAAAAATTACGCCTGTTGATGATAAGCCGCAGGTAACGTATAGCGTCAGCCCTGAAAAAACGGTATCAGATAGTCAATCAGTACCCCTCTTTCCTAGCAGCGTAACCGTGACTGATCCAGACGCAGGCGATACAGAAACAGTTACAGTACAGTTGATCAGCGCAGGCTCAGGTGATATTTTACCAGGGGATAAACTGAAGTTAGCCGATGGAAGTGGCTTGCCAGGTGATGTTGGAACCTACGACAGCACTACTGGAACCTATACTTGTAGTCACCTTACAGCAATTGATGCAACGACTCTTTTGAAGTATCTTGAATTTATACCGCAAGTTTCGGACAGTACTCGAAATGTTTCTTTTAAGATGACAGTAACAGATTCGCAGAAACAGTCGTTTCAGGTATCGGATGTAGCAAGTTTTACAGTCAGTCATGTGGCAGATAATGCCTTGATGATTCAGGCCGTGCCAGCTGTTTTAGGAATAAATGATAATACATCAGCAAGAGATATATTTTCTGAAGTTCAATTAAGCGGCGGTTCGGCTAATAGCTTGCTTACTATTTCTAACAATGATCCTACAAAGGGCGTTTTTTCCTTAGCGAGTGGTGCCTCTTTTCAGTCCCAGGTTTCTATTGACGCTCAGGGGGCGCTGCATCTTACTGGTACAGGAGCTCAGATACAAGATGATTTGCACAGCAGTAAAATTATATTTACGCCTGTAGCCAATCTAGTACCGATCACCGGGACTTCGAGTGATACCCTTGTCTTTACTTCGAGTGATACATCAGCTCAGAAGAACATGACAGTAACAATTACTTCCGTCAATGATGCGCCTGTTCTGGGGAATATTACTGCAACGCAATCAGTACAGAATACGGGAACTTTAGCATTGTGTCCGCAGGTTACGCTGACTGATCCGGACGTTCAGGAAATGGAGGCTCTTACTGTCACTGTAATGGGTGAGGGCACGATAAGCGCTTCGCAAGTGGCGGGTGCTAGTAATAGTACCGGTGTTGGGGCGGCAGCGATGACGACCTATACTTGGGATGCTATGACGGTTATAGCCGCTCAGACACTCTTGCGTTCACTAGTCTATCAGCCGGCGATCGGGCAGACGAGTGCGGCAACGGTAAAAATACAGATGGAAGACGGATCGGATGTACTTTCCAATCCGGCTAACGTAATAGTGTCGATGGCAGCGGCAAGTTCCGGCGGGTCTTCGACGGATTCTACGCCGACCGATAATTATTCTAGTTCGACGACGCCGCAGGAAGAGAATCTGACAGGCAGCGAGAATCACAATATTGTGGGCGGCTCGGGTGATGATGTGTTTCGCGGCAACAGCGGCAATAATGTACTGGATGGCGGCAGCGGCAATAATCAGCTCTGGGCGGCTGCCGGCGATGACAAGCTAATTGGCGGCAGCGGTAGCAATGGCTATTGGTGGGGCCAAGGAGACGGTCATGATGTAGTGCAGGAAGGCGGACGCAGCAGCAGCGCTGGAGCCGATGCCTTGTATCTTTATAATGTGGCAAGAAATGGCTATAGCGGCGAACAAAGCGGCAATGATTTTGTGATTAGTCTGCCTGACGGGGAAAGTGTAACAGTGGCAGGCTGGTATGCAGCAGATCCGGCGAGCCGGATTCAAGGCTGGGTCTTTGGCGATACAGTAGTAGCCTGGAATGATGGTCAAACGGCTACCGTCGAGCTGGCGCAGCCTGCTTATGCCCAGGAAAATATCCATCATGTCGTAGTGGATGACAGACAAGTCGGCATTGTCCGCGGCGGCAGCGGCGATGATACATTAGAGGAAGGCGCTATGGGCGGTCAGCTCTGGGGCGGCCTTGGCGGCAACGACCGCATGGTAGGCAGCAGCGGCAGTACAGCTTATTGGTGGGGCTCTGGTAATGGCCAGGATGTCATTGATCAAGCGGCTGTGAACAGCGGCGATGCCTTGTATCTTTATAATGTGGCAAGAAACGGCTACAGCGGTGAACGTCAGGGCGATGATTATGTTATTAAGACAGGCGACGGGGCTAGTTTGACGGTACAAGGCTGGTACAGTGCAAAGTCAGAGGATCGAATTCAAGGCTGGGTTTTTGGCAGCGAGGTCGTAGCGTGGAATGACGGTCAGGCGGCAACGGTAGAATTATCAGATCCCTGCTATGCCTTAAATGGGATTCATCAAGTTACGGCGGCAGATAGCGGTGAAATGACCTTTCGGGGCAGCAGCGGCGATGATATTATGACGGCAGGCTCCGGCGGCAGTCAGATGTGGGGCGGCGCCGGAAGTGATGTCATGACTGGCGGCAGCGGCAAAGATGAGTACTGGTGGGGCCAGACAGACGGGCAGGATGTGATTAGCGGCCGCTCGGACAACAGCCAGGACTCTATTATGCTGTACAACACATCGCTAAGTAGTGTGCATAGCCAGCTGAGCGGCAATGATCTGGTTATTTCCTTAGAGGGCAGCAGTGACACGCTGACGATTAAAGATTGGGCGGCGGGCGGCGGCTATCAGCTGAATTCCTTTAATATTGGCGGTAAAATGTATCAGGTAGCAGCTGACGGAAAGAGCTGGTCAGCGAAGTAAAGCGATTAGGGCTTGATACAGTACAAGAATCATTCCTTGCTAATAGTAGCAGGGGATGCTTCTTTACTTAAAATAGGGCCTTAGTCCTGATGGAATTGGGACCTAATCCTATACTTTTAGATAGTGTGCGCGATTTTTAAATATGATATGGTAAAAAGTAGTGACAATATGGTAAATAGGATTGTTCCAGTAATATATTCAGGTCATAGCGGGCCTATCATATCAGTCTTGATAGCTAAAGTTTTTAACTAGGGAAGAGAAAATCACACAGGGAGGCGTAATTATGTTCCAGGGTTTCACAAACCTTACCAATGGTAGTCCGATTGATTTATCAGCTCAATATCCTTTTCGAAATGTTTCAATTAATGATAACGGTCCAAATGATCTTGTCGGAGTTAAGATTGATCTGAGGGCGTTAAATGGCGCTGGCAGTTTGGCTGTGCTTGACTCTAGTGGGAATCTGCTCGATACTTCAACGAAGCCTGTTAGCAGTTATTGTACTATTTCTAATGCTAATAGTGGATTTAGTGAGGATTGGAAAATTGTATATAGTGATATTGCCAATGGGGGGGATGAAACTTCGCTTTGGGATACAAATACTACTGGTGTTGTATTATATTACATTGCAAATCAGGGGGCTCCCGAGTATCAACTTGTCGGTACGGTTGCTGCTGTGAATCATTTATTGCAGCAGCAATTGATCTTTCTAAGGACGAATAATACTAATACATCTTTGTCACAAGCATTACAGGTAACTGGTGGCGAGTGCGATAGTTACGATGGTGCTTTATATGACTCTCAAGGGCTGCAGACACCTATTTCACCTACGGCGACGTGGACGGAGGCGGCTCCTACTCTGACACTGGCGGCAAACAAGATTGCAATAAATCCTGGTAGTACTTATCAAGTATTTTCTTCTCAGGGGCAGGCTGCTGTTTCTGATAATAACTATTATGATGCGATGATTGTAACTGTTGCGGTGAATTCTGGCGGCTTTACTTATCATGGTACTACTTATACAAAGGATAGTTCGACGCCGCTTACTTTGAGCGGCACTAATGCGTCTGCTGTGCAAGCGCAGCTACAAGCTTTGGCGATTAGTGTAGATTCGACGCAAGATACAGTTCTTACGCTTAGGGCAACAGATGCGGCAGGGCAATCAGCGTCAAATCAGCTTACGATTCATAATAATCAGGCGCCAAGTCTTAGCGGAATAGGTGGCTCGTCTACTTTTATCTTAGGTGGTGCTGCGACCTCAGTATTTAATAATGTGAATTTTACTGATGATACTATCTCTGATAGGGATAACGATACGCTGAATATTGCCATTGGCAGTAATGTTACTAGCGGCGATGTTATCGCAAGTACGGCGGGAAGTTATAATTCTACAACGCATGCTTATACTTACTCAGGCACGCCTGATCAAATTAGGACTGTACTAGAAAACCTAACCTTTACAGCAGCGGCCGTTGGTTTCGGCACGCGAACGATTAGTGCAATTGTTACAGACTCATTAGGGCTGGCAAGCGGTGTCGTGACAACAAGTATTTCGGTTGCTGAGCCATATGTCACTCCAGGAATCTCAGGAACGGATACAGAACTGGATTATAATGATAACGTAGGGATAATTGATCCTTTTCACAATGTAGTGATTACAGGCTCTGGTGCGATGACAGTTACACTTACCATTCCCCATGGTTTCAGCTTTCAGGCGGTTGATTCGGATAATTCCTGCACCGAGACGACGAGTAGTAACACGATTACTTTAACTGGGACTAGTCAGGATATTACGACATATCTGCAGGGGAGCAAAATTCAAGTGTCGATTCCCGAGAATACAATTTCTATTGGTACAAGAGAAATTGATTATTTCGACATTTCGGCAACCAACAGTGGTCCCGGAACTGCCACGGCCAGTCAGGCAGTCAAGATTACACCTGTAGATGACGCGCCGCAGGTAACTTTTAGCGGCAACACTTCACGATCGCTACAAGATAGTCAAACAGTGAAACCTTTTAATGGTGGCGTGACAGTAAATGACCCTGACGCTGGCGATACCGAAACAGTTCAGGTACGGTTAAGTGGTTTCTTGTCGGGAGATCAGCTGCAATTGGCTGCTGGGAGCGGGTTGACAGGAAATGTTGGAACCTACGACAGCACTACTGGAATTTATACTTGCAGTAATCTTACGACAGCTCAGGCAATGACTCTTCTGAACAATCTTGAATTTGTGCCGCAAGCTTCCGCCAATTCGCGGCTTGTTACCTATGATGTGACTGTTACAGATTCACAAAACCAGTCAGTTACGCAATCGAATGTAGCAAGTTTTTCTATCACGCACGATACAACGAACGACTTAACGATTACTAGTATGACAAATGTTTTAGGAATATATGATAATGTACCAGAAAACAATATCTTTTTTGGAGTTCACTTAAGCGGCGGTTCGGCTAATAGCATGCTTACTATTGTTAACCCTGATCTTTCAAAGGGCGTTTTTTCCTTAAGAAGCGGTGCATCTTTTCACTCCCAGGTTTCTATTGATAATCAGAGTGTGCTGCATCTTAAAGGTACAGGCGCCCAGATACAAGCTGATTTGCAAATCGGAAACATTTTATTTACGCCTGTAGCTAATCAGATGCCGGTCACTGGAACTTCGACTGATACCATTACTCTTAGTTCAAGTGATACACCACTTCAGTACAAGATTATGACGGTACCCATTACTTCCGTCGATGATACGCCTGTTCTAGGGAATATTACTGCAACGCAATCAGTACAGAATACGGGAACTTTAGCATTGTGTCCGCAGGCTACACTGACTGATCCTGACGTTCAAGAGACGGAAGCTCTTACTGTCACTGTAATGGGTGAGGGCATGATAAGCGCTTCGCAAGCGGCAGGTGCTAGTAATAGTACCGGTGTTGGGGCGGCAGCGATGACGACCTATACTTGGGATGCTATGACGGTTACAGCCGCTCAGACTCTCCTGCGTTCACTAGTCTATCAGCCGGCGGCAGGGCAGACTAGTGCGGCAACGGTAAAAATACAGATGGAAGACGGATCGGATGAACTTTCCAATGTAGCTAACGTAATTGTGTCGATGGCAGCGGCAAATTCCGGCGGTAGTGGCGGTAGCGGCGGTTCCGGCGGCTCTTCAACGGATTCTACGCCGACCGATAATTATTCTGGTTCGACGACGGCGCAAGAAGTGAATCTCACAGGCAGTGAGAACCGCAATATTGTAGGCGGCGCCGGTGATGATGTGTTCCGCGGCAATAGCGGGAATAATGTATTAGATGGCGGCAGCGGCAATAATCAACTTTGGGCGGCGGCTGGTGACGACAAGCTAATTGGCGGCAGCGGCAGTAATGGTTTCTGGTGGGGCCAGGGCGATGGTCATGATGTGGTGCAGGAAGGCGGACGCAGCAGTAGCGCTGGAGCCGATGTCTTGTATCTTTATAATGTGGTTCGGAACGGCTATAGCGGCGAACGACAGGGCAATGATTTTGTCATTAGTCTGGCCAATGGGGAAAGTTTGACAGTGACAGGCTGGTATGCAGCAGATCCGGCGAGTCGAATTCAAGGCTGGGTGTTTGGCGATACCGTAGTAGCCTGGAATGATGGTCAAACGGCTACCGTCGAATTGGCGCAGCCAGCTTACGCGCAGGAAAATATTCATCAAGTCGTAGTCGATGACAGACAAGTAGGCATTGTCCGCGGCGGAAATGGCGATGATACACTAGAGGAAGGCGCTATGGGGGGCCAGCTCTGGGGCGGTCTTGGCGGCAACGACCGTATGGCTGGCAGCAGCGGCAGTACGGCTTACTGGTGGGGCAGCGGCAATGGGCAGGATGTGGTCAGTCAGGCGGCTGTGAATGACGGCGATGCCTTGTATCTCTATAATGTAGCAAGAAACGGCTACAGCGGCGAACGGCAGGGCGATGACTATGTCATCAAAACAGGCGACGGCTCTACTTTGACAGTACAAGGCTGGTATAGCGCTAAACCGGAAGAGAGAATTCAAGGCTGGGTCTTTGGCAGCGAGGTCGTAGCTTGGAATGACGGTCAGGCAGCGACGGTAGAATTATCAGATCCCTGCTATGCTTTAAATGGGATTCATCAAGTTACAGCGGCGGATAGCGGTGCAATGACCTTTCGCGGCAGTAGCGGCTCTGACGTTTTGACAGCAGGTTCCGGTGGCAGTAAGATGTGGGGTGGCGCCGGGAGTGACGTCATGACTGGCGGCAGCGGCAAGGATGAGTACTGGTGGGGATCGAGCGATGATCATGATGTGATTACGGGACGTTCTGATAATAGTCAAGATGCCGTGATGCTCTATAATACACCCCTAAGTAGCATCCATAGTCAGCTCAACGGCAATGATCTAGTTATTTCGCTAGATGGCAGTAGTGACACGCTGACGATTCAAGACTGGGCGAGGGGCGGCGGCTATCAGCTGAATTCTTTTAATATCGGCGGTAAAATGTATCAAGTAGCGGCTGATGGCAAGAGTTGGTCAGCAAAGTAAGATTCTAACAAGGTAAGAATAGTCCCTATTCATATAGATAGTGTACAAGTTAAACTATTTATGATATGTTAAAACGAGAATGTATTTCACGGTAAATCTTATCGGGCTGTGGCACTAAGCGAAAATTTCCTTAATGTCGCAGCCCCATTTTGGTTAGCCGGGAATAGACGGTGCAGGGAGGCGTAGTTTATGTTTCAAAATTTAGATATGGGCGAAAACATAAGTTTTGTTCTAGCGGCTCAGTACCCGCCGGTTGATGCTGGGCCGATGATTACGCAACGCGGTTCAACCGAGGATTCTTTGAAAGATAGCGAGATAAAGAATATTTTTTCCCAGGGGCTATATGTGGTCGATCCTAATGGGGGGTGCGACACAGTTACTGTAGCGTTAATGGGAAAGTTGTTGCCAGGAGATCAGGTGAAAGTGGCGGATGCAGCTGGTTTGGCAGGAATTTCTGATCACTATGACAGTGCTACTGGGACTTATACCTGCGAGAACCTGCTTACGGTACCTCAGGTGAATCTTCTTTTGGCAAATCTTGAATTTATACCGCAGGCTGACGCTAATTCACGCGAGGTTATGTTTTATGTGACCATTACGGATTTAGATGGACTATCTGTTTCAAGCGGTGTAGTCAAGACGTTATCCATTACGCATGATCCAACGCAGGACGTCACACTTAATTTTTCTGATACTACGATGCCGCAGACCGTGAATCTGACCGGGAGTCAGAGCCGCAATATTGTGGGCGGTAGTGGGGATGATGTCTTTCGCGGTAACGGCGGCAATAATGCGATTGACGGCGGTAGTGGCAATAATCAACTATGGGGGGCTGGCGGCGATGACCGTATGATTGGCGGCAGCGGCAGCAATGGTTTCTGGTGGGGCCAAGGTGATGGACATGATGTAGTACAGGAAGTCGGGCGCAGCAGCGGCGCCGGAGCAGATGCGTTATATCTTTATAATGTGGGCAGAAATGGCTACGGCGGCGAACGAAGCGGCAATGATTTTGTGATTCGTCTGGCTAATGGGGAGAGTCTGACTGTAGCAGGCTGGTATGCAGCAGATCCAGTGAATCGTATACAGGGATGGGTTTTTGGCGATACTGTAGTAGCTTGGAATGATGGTCAGGCTGCCACCGTAGAATTGGGACAGCCAGTTTATGCATTTAATAAGGTTCATAAAGTGACAGCAGCTGATAGCAGCTACATGACTTTTCGCGGTAGTAGCAGTGACGATATTATGATAGCCGGTTCTGGCGGCAGTCAAATGTGGGGCGCTGCCGGGAGTGATACTATGACTGGCGGTAGCGGTCAGGATACCTATTGGTGGGGGCGGACGGATGGGCAGGATGTGATTACGGGACGTTCTGATAATAGTCAAGATGCCGTGATGCTCTATAATACACCCCTAAGTAGCATCCATAGTCAGCTCAACGGCAATGATCTAGTTATTTCGCTAGATGGCAGTAGTGACATGCTGACGCTCCAGGACTGGGCGAAGGGCGGCGGCTACCAGTTGAACTCCTTTAATATCGGCGGCAAAATGTATCAAGTAGCGGTTGATGGCCAGAATTGGTCAGCGAAGTAAGCGGGAAAGAGAATGATGGTCAACATAATAAATCTATATTTCTGTAGTCTATAAAAACAGCAAGCGCTAAATCGACAGTGCTTGCTGTTTTTTGTAGTATTCTCATAAAACAGGAAATAAGTCATGTAATATTTCGGAGGTAATTAGTATTTTTTGACGAAGAATGTAAAGGTAATAAGTTTGGCTGATTGTATACTAAAGGAGCTGTAGCAGAGAATGTTTAGAGAAAAACGGTTATCTTTATTGGTGCAAGTCATTGGCATGTATTTAATTATTGTGTTGTTGTTCAGCTGTTCTTCGGTTTTTGCTATTTATAATTTTCGTAAAGTCTCGACAGAAGTTGAACAGGTTTCCTCGTATAATGTGCCGCTGATGCTTCAGACTAAAGATGCGCATATTGCCTTTACGAGTGCGCTGCTCAATATGCGAGGCTTTTTTCTTTATAGTGATGGTGCGTCCTATGAAGCGGCGTATCGCAAAGATATGAATCAAGCGATTAGTCAAGTTCAAAAGCTTGTCGACGAATCGGAAAATAACGCAGCAAAGGAGCAAAGTGCCAAGTTGCTCAAGGAATTGCAGGGATATCTTACGATTGGCGACACTGGAATTGCTTTCAAAAAACAGAATAAGCCCTTGCCGTCGGATGTGGCCATGCAGGGACGGACTGCTGTCGATACCATAGAAAAAGAGTTTAATCAGCTGACTGAGGCGCAGCAAACGATGTTAACAGCAGGGACGAAGCGGATGAATAGCGATATTGGTCGCACCAATTGGACGATTGGTATTATCGCAATTGCCGTTTCCCTCTTTAGTATTGCGATTGCTGTCTTATATACACGGTTTTTAATTCATCGTATTGAGCGGTTGCGGCATATTGTTGCGCAAATGGAAGCGTTGAATCTTACATCGGATTTTGCGAAAGCCATAATGAATGATGAAATTGGCGATATGTTTATATTATTAGGGAAGACGCGGGAAAAATTGCGTACGTTAATGAAAGAGATGACCGGTATGGCCGAACAGCTGGCGGGAACTTCTCAGGAAATGACAGCTAGTGCCGAGGGATCTTCAAAGGCTACTGATCAAGTTGCTGCTGCAATTGGTACCGTGGCGCAAGGGGCCGAGCAACAGTTGCAATCGGTAGAAAGCGGCGCTAGGGTGATTAAAGAGCTCAATACAGGAATTGATCAAGTGGCAGTAACGACGCAAGCTGTATCGCAGGCGGCGGCAAAAACGACTGATGCAGCCAGTCAGGGCGGCGCGGCCATTCAGCAGGCTGTAAAACAAATGAATGTCATTGAAGCGGCTGTGGCCAATACGGCGCAAACCGTTGAAAATCTGGGTGAGCGGTCACAGCAAATTGGTCAGATTGTCGAAACGATTGCTAATATTTCCGGTCAGACGAATCTTTTAGCCCTCAATGCAGCGATTGAAGCGGCCCGCGCTGGCGAGCAAGGGCGCGGTTTTGCCGTTGTGGCGGAAGAAGTCCGTAAATTGGCCGAACAATCGCAGGGGGCGGCGAAACAGATTGCTGATTTAATTGGCAATATTCAAAGTGAGACGGAACAGGCTGTTGCTTCGATGAATGTGGGACGAAAAGAAGTAGCTACAGGCAACGAAGTGGTGGCGTCAGCTGGCGAGATCTTTCATGAGATTCGTAATTTGATTGACCATGTTTCGCAAAAAATTACGGAGATTGCCGCAGCGGTGACCAAAATGACGGGAAATAGTCAGCAGATCGTACAATCAATTACTTCCATTTCTAATCAAAGTAAACATGTCAATGATACGACTCAAACTGTATCAGCCGCTACGGAAGAACAAGCTGCGGCAGTCGCGCAAATTGCTTCGGCTAGTCAGGCTTTGGCCAAATTAGCCGATAATCTTCAGGCGGAGATTCATAAATTTAAGGTATAGACAAATTTTGTGGTATAATAGAAATAAGAAAATATTCCAAAAATAAAGTTAATTTACAGCTCATAAAATTAAATTACACTTGTTCTAGTCTGAAGGGAGGCGGCATGTATTAGTAACAGAGAAGTCACTGTGGTGTATGTTCTGTCTGATTCCATCGGCGAGACTGGCGAGATTGTGGTCAAGGCTGCTGCCAGCCAATTTCGGCAGGTACGCTTTGAATTTCGCCGTGTTCCCTACATCAGTACACCCGAAGAAATCGATGAAGCCTTACAGGCGGCGGAAGCGTCAGGAGCGGCTGTTGTCTATACGCTCGTAACACCCACTCTGAAAGAGTATCTAGAACGAAAGGCAGCGGAGATTGATATTCCCTGTACCGATATTATGGGGCCTGTCATCGCTATGTTGGGCGGTTTGGTGCAGCAGGAAGCGACGCATGAACCTGGTCTGATACGCCGAATTGACCATGATTATTTTACACGGGTAGAGGCCATTGAGTTTGCCGTAAAATTTGATGATGGCAAGGAGCCGCGGGGCTTGCTAAAGGCTGATATTGTTTTTACGGGCGTATCGCGTACCTCGAAGACCCCGTTATGTATGTATATGGCTCATAAGGGCCTAAAAGCAGCCAATGTTCCGCTTGTACCGGAAACGCCTTTACCGGAAGAACTCTTTGAAGTGCCAAAGCGAAAAGTCTTCGGTCTTACGATTGATCCCATGCAGCTTTATGAAATTCGCAAGGAACGGTTGCGGTCGATGAAATTATCGCCAAACAGCGACTATGCAAACCTGGAAAGAATCTTAGCTGAGCTTGATTACGCTGCTTCGATTATGCGCCGCATTGGCTGTCCTACGATTGATGTGACCAATAAGGCGGTAGAAGAGACGGCAGCGATGATTATGGAGATATATCGGAAGGGGGAAAAGTAAGTGGCAAAGTATGTGTATTTTTTTGATGAGGGCAAGGCCGAAATGAAAGCGCTTTTAGGCGGTAAGGGGGCCAATTTGGCCGAAATGACTCGCATGGGCCTGCCTGTGCCGACAGGGATGACAATCACGACGGCCGCCTGCAATGACTACTATAAGGCCGGTAAAAAATGGCCTGACGGCTTAAAGGATGAAGTGAGCTTTTGTCTGAAGGCTGTCGAAAAAAAGAGTGGGAAAAAGCTAGGCGATGCCGAGAATCCGCTGCTTGTTTCGGTTCGGTCTGGCGCCATGTTTTCCATGCCTGGCATGATGGATACCATTTTAAATCTGGGCTTAAATGAACAGACTATGGCGGCTGTGGCCAAAAATACGAAAAATCCGCGCTTTGCTTGCGATTGCTATCGCCGCTTCATTCAAATGTTCGGTGATGTGGTGCTCGAAATTCCCAAGCATGACTTTGAACTGATTTTAGCGGACCATAAGGAAAAGCAGGGCGTAAAACTCGATCAGGAACTGTCTGCCGACACACTGCGCCTAGTCATTGCCGATTATAAGAAGCTTGTGGCACAGCGGAGCGGCCAGCCCTTCCCGGAAGATCCGGTCGAGCAGCTCTTTATGGCGGTGGAAGCTGTATTTCGTTCCTGGAATAACAACCGGGCCATTATCTATCGGAATATCAATAAGATTGCTCATGACCTTGGCACGGCTGTCAATATTCAAGAGATGGTCTTTGGCAATATGGGTGACGATTCTGGTACGGGTGTTGCTTTTAGTCGTAACCCTTCGACGGGCGAGAATGTGCTTTATGGCGAGTATTTGACCAATGCGCAGGGGGAAGATGTGGTAGCTGGGATTCGGACGCCGCAGCCTATTGCCAAACTGGCGGAAGAAATGCCAACGATTTATAAGGAATTCCATAAAATCTCTCGCCAGCTGGAGCGGCATTATAAAAATATGCAGGATATTGAGTTTACTGTTGAGCGGGGTAAGCTGTATATTCTCCAGACTCGGAATGGGAAACGGACAGCGGCGGCTTCGATTCAGATTGCTTATGATATGGTTCAATCAGGTATGGTTGAGAAACGGGACGCCTTGCTCCTAGTTGATCCTGGTCAGCTTGACCAGCTACTGCATCGGCGGATTGATGACTCAGCAAAGCTCAATGTACTGGCAACAGGACTTCCAGCGTCGCCTGGCGCTGCGTCGGGTGAAGTTGTTTTTGACGCCGATGAAGCAGAGCGCCTTGGGAAAAATGGCGTAAAAGTGATTCTTGTTCGCAACGAAACGACGCCTGATGATATTCATGGGATTGTAGCGGCTCAAGGGATTTTGACAAGTCGCGGTGGTATGACGAGCCATGCCGCTGTGGTAGCTCGTGGTATGGGCAAGCCTTGTGTCTGCGGTTGCGATGCTGTAAAGATTGATTATGACAAGCAGGAATTTGTTGTCGGCGGCCAGGTTTTTGCCAAAGGAGCCATGATTTCTATTGATGGAGCTACCGGACGAGTCATCGGCGGTACGGTTCCGATGTTAGAGCCGAAACTGTCTGAAGAATATTTGGCAATTTTACAGTGGGCTGATGAAGTCAAACGCCTGGAAGTACGGGCCAATGCCGATACGCCGGAAGATGCGCTGAAGGCACGGCAATTTGGCGCAACTGGAATTGGCTTAACCCGGACGGAACATATGTTTATGGCGCAAGATCGCCTGCCTTTTGTCCAGAAGATGATTTTAGCGGAAGATGAAGCAGAACGGCAAGATGCCCTTGATAAGCTGCTACCCATGCAGGAAGGCGACTTTTACGGCATTTTTAAGGCTATGGCTGGCTATCCCGTAACGATTCGTCTCTTAGATCCTCCGCTTCATGAATTTTTGCCAAGCTTAGAAGATTTGCTGGTAGAGACAACGGAACTGCGGGTGACTGGCAAGGATCCGGCCCGACTGGAAGCCAGGTTGCAAATTTTAAAGAAGGTCCGGGCGCTCCATGAATTTAATCCGATGCTGGGCCATCGCGGCTGCCGCCTTGGCATTACCTTCCCGGCTATTTACGATATGCAGAGCCGCGCTATCTTCCAGGCTGTAGCAAGACTCGTGCAAGAAGGCGTGAAGGTCATGCCGGAAGTGGAAATTCCGCTACCGATTGATCCGAAAGAAATGGCTTTCTTCAAGGAACGGATTGAAGGGATTGCTACGGATGTTATGCAGGAAATGAAGGTCGAATTTGCTTATACCATTGGTTCGATGATCGAATTGCCGCGAGCGGCTCTCTTAGCAGATCGCATGGCTAAGGAAGCAGAGTTCTTCAGTTTTGGGACGAACGACTTGACCCAGACGACGCTTGGCTTTAGCCGTGACGATGCCGAAGGCAAGTTCCTGGCGGATTATATTGATGCGAAAATCTTTAAGGAAAGTCCCTTTATTGTTCTCGATCGCGACGGGGTCGGTCAATTGATGCAGATTGCCGTAGAACGGGGCCGGAAGACGCGGCCAGGCATGCTTATTGGCATTTGCGGCGAGCATGGCGGTGAACCGAGTTCCGTCGAGTTTTGCCATCAGATCGGGCTTGATTATGTGAGTTGCTCACCTTATCGTGTTCCCGTAGCTAGACTGGCAGCAGCCCAAGCGGCTGTAAGCAAAGGGGAAAATCACGGTACGAAATAGACAATAGAATTGTGATTCGTACGTAAAGTTACAAAGCAAAAGCCTCAGTCATTTCCGTTTGGGAAAAGGCTGAGGCTTTGTTTGTGGTCGTGAGCTTTAGCTTTATTTAACGCAGTGTTACCTGAACCGTGCTGTTCGAGATGGACGTTACATCAAGCGATACGCCGTCCGTGTTTTGCAGGGCGTCAGCCAGTACTTTTGGCGAACCTGTATAGGTCACGTCAATTTGGGCGACGCCATTCGTATAAGAACGCAAAAAGACTGATTTTACGCCAGGTACTTGCTTTAAAGCGTTTTGCATAAGGTTAAGCTTATTAAAACTAGCGCGGCTGACATAGATGGTCAGTGGCTTATCAGGATCGCTTGCATACTGCATGAGCTGTTGGACCATATAATCGCCGACTTGCGCTCCCGCCGCAGCTAGGGCTTTTTTAGCGGCAATCCGCGGCGTAATGTCAACACCGCCTGCTTCAAAACCTTGAGCGGCAATAATTTCACCTGTATCCACTTTGAGAACCTTGGCATCAATATGAGCGCGGCTTGATTTGATGCCACTGTCATACAGATCGCCAGCATATTGGGCCGTAGCTTCGCCGACAATGACAAAGTCTAGCTGATAGGTGGTAGCCATGGAGCGAGCGTCACGGAGATTGCCGTCAAGGATGGCGCGGACAATCTGATTTTCTTGAATATTGGCTGTCTGACGCGCGTCAAGGACATGCTTAAAGCCGGCATCACGCAATTTCTGGATGACGGCTGTTTCACCAGCCGGATCAGGGAAAGCGCCAGATTGGTAGCGCTCGGGAATAAAGACGGCAATGCGCGGATCGCGCAGCATTACTTCGATGAGGCGCAGCTTTTGCAGTTTCGTATATAAGGCCGAGCTTGGATCGGTATCCACAGTGACAGCAAGATCCACGGTGTAAACACCGCCGTTTCGCTGTTCGCTGACGACCTGATAATCCTGTACAAAGCCTGATGATTTTGTATAGACTTCGTCGTTCACAATCTGGTTGTTTCGCGATAAGGTTTGTGAGTCAACTAAGGTGCCGACGGCCTGTTCCACGGCTAGACGCAATCCATCGCGAATCGCATCTTCACGAGAGACGCCATTGCCTGTGACGGTCACACTTTGCGCAAAAACGGTCTGCGCTGTTAGAAATAGTAAGAGAGCAAAAAAGCTTGCCAGAAGACTCTTTTTCATGCAAAAAACTCCCTTCTGAAAAAGGCACTCTAAGTTAGAGCGCCTTTTGGTTATGATCAGTTTTAGAATCTATTAACCTAATGATTCTGTAGATTTAGTTAGTCTGTAAATTTAGTTGGAACGGACTTTATCGCCAGCTTGCAATAGTGGCATACTTTTGTCTTGAATTTCAGCGATGGCCATGCCGCCGTCTACGCGGGTCACTTTTACCGTGCAAAGATCGGTTTTATCAACGCCGATAACTTGACCAGCGCTATTCGTAATGGCTTCGCCTTCACGGTATACTACATAGGTTTGACCAGGCTGTACGCCTTGGTCTACGCCGATATCAAGATATACTTTACGGCCGCTGACTTTCGCAATAGCGCCTTCTGTAGGAGCGCCTTGATTGATGCGGCTTACAATCTGGTTAATGGCGCCATGCAGAGCATCGTCATAAATGCTTGCTGATACTTCGGTTGAGGTGCCGCCAAGGCCTTCAATGCCGCCGCCACTTTTTTCGACTTTCCCTTCAACCTGATCCGCCCAGACGATGGAGCCTGTCGTAGCATCGATCATGCGTACGGAAATACGGACTTTGGCTGTTAATTTATCAATATGCAGGCCCATAATTTGGTCATGTTTTTCTTCTGCGCCAGCTGACAGAATTTTACCGTAGACAATGTATTTTAAGCCAAGCAGTTTGCCCATCTGCGGGGCCGTGCTAGGATCCACTGCGCCAGATGCGCCAAAACCCTGCTCTTGTAATACGGAACGAATTTGTTCTCTTTCTACGACTTCAAAATTTCTATTTTTGGCCAGTTCAGTTGTGAGCATATCGGAAGCGCCAAGTCCAATATCGTAGTAGCCGCCGCGAACACGGACTGTGTAGTTGTTTGTTTCAAACTTAGTGATACCAATTCGCTTCGGCGCTGCCGAAGCTGTGGCTACAGTCAGCAAAAAGCAGCCGATCATGAGCGCAAGTGTAACTAGAGTTGTTTTCTTAGTAAAACGGTGCACAAACTTCATCTCCTCTTAAATGATAGCAACAATAGGTAAATACAGCATTAGAAATAATTTCGCTGGTTTTGTCGAGAATCCTTTTAATTTTCCTGTGACTTTTTTCCTCTATTCACCTGCTCAATGGAGGCTTAGGGCAGGATTCAATTCTACTGTGAGCGAATACAAAAAATAATCTAATAATAATGGAGTGTTGCCTGTGGTAACTAGAAAGCCAAATCAGACAGTTCGCAAAGCTGTTATTCCAGCAGCGGGTCTGGGGACTCGTTTTTTGCCAGCAACCAAAGCGCAGCCGAAGGAAATGCTGCCAATTATTGATAAGCCGGCGATTCAGTATATTATTGAAGAAGCAATCCAGTCAGGGATTGAAGAAATTTTAATTATCACTGGACGAAACAAACGAGCCATTGAAGACCACTTTGATCGGTCCATCGAGCTAGAACTTTCATTAAAGGCCAGTGGCAAATATGACATGCTCGGTTTGATTGAAGAAATCTCTAATGTAGAGATTCATTATATTCGTCAGAAAGAGGCCAGGGGGCTGGGTCATGCTGTCCTTTGCGCCAAGCAGTTTGTGGGCAATGAGCCTTTTGCCGTTCTCTTAGGAGATGATATTGTCGATTCTTCCGTTCCTTGCTTAAAGCAGCTTATTGATGTGTATGAGTCGAATCCCGGTACGATTCTCGGTGTTCAGGAAGTGCCGCAAAATAAGGTGTCGAGTTATGGCATTGTGAAACCAAAGGCTTTAAAGCCGCGTCTTTGGCAGGCGGAATCTTTGGTAGAAAAGCCTGATGTGAGCGAAGCGCCATCACGACTTGCTGTATTGGGACGCTATATTATTGAGCCGGAGATCTTTGCTTTACTCGAAACAACGGAGCCAGGCCGCGGTGGGGAGATTCAACTGACTGATGCACTGCAGAAGTTAGCTCTTGATCGATCCGTCTATGCCTTTCAGTTTGAAGGACGGCGCTATGATATTGGCGATAAACAGGGCTTTTTAGAGGCGACTGTGGAATATGCCTTGAAACGGCCTGATCTTAGAGATCCCTTTTTGGAGTATCTTGTACGGACAGTAAAACCGCTCTTGAATAATTGCGATTAAACTTTGGCAATTGTCAGAGCCAGTTTAAAAATGGAGTGGTATTGATGAATATTTTAGTAACAGGCGGAGCTGGCTATATTGGCTCGCATACAGTGCAGGCGCTGTTAGCCGATGCGGATAAGATCGTCGTTTATGATAGCTTGGTGACAGGTCATGTAGACGCTGTACCAGCTGAAGCGGAAAAAGTCCAGTTTGTCCTTGGCGATATTGCCGATACGGAGCTGTTAGAGTCGGTGCTGCACGAAGAAAAAATTGATGCTGTCGTCCATTTTGCTGCAGCGAGTCTTGTGGGCGAGTCCATGAAAAATCCTGCTTATTATTATCAAAATAATGTGGCTGGAACTCTATCGCTCCTCAATGCTCTCGTAGCAGCGAAGGTGAAGAAAATCGTATTTTCTTCTACTGCGGCTGTGTATGGCGAACCGGAAGCTGTACCTATTTTGGAAACGGCGAAACAGGCGCCAACGAATGTGTATGGTCGGACGAAGCTTGTTATTGAAGGGATGCTGGCCGATTATGAAGCAGCATATGGCCTAAAGTATGCTGTTCTACGCTATTTTAATGCTGCCGGCGCGCTAGAAGGCGGGTTTATCGGCGAAGATCATGCCACAGAAACGCATCTGATTCCGCTAATTTTAAAGACGGCTTTAGGCCAAAGAGAAGCGATTTCTGTTTTTGGCACAGACTATCCGACGCCTGACGGAACGTGTATTCGCGACTATGTTCATGTTACTGACTTAGCTGACGCTCACGTGCTGGCGCTTAGGCATTTATTGGCAGGCGGCGCTTCGGCGGTTTATAATCTTGGCAGTGAGCACGGCTTTAGCGTTAAAGAAATTATTGCCGTAGCCAAAGAAGTGACAGGTGTTGATTTTCCGGTAAAAGAAGCGGCGCGTCGCGCTGGCGATCCTGCAGTGCTTGTGGCTTCTAGCGCCAAAATTCGCGCCGAACTAGGCTGGCAACCACAGCACAGCTCGGTTCGAGAGATCGTCGAATCGGCTTGGGAATGGCATCAAGCCTATCCTGATGGCTATGGCGACGAGTGAGTCCTATGTAATGTGATGAGCAGCCACCCAAAATCGATAGAAGGAGTGACACAAGATGATAGAAAAGCAGACAAAGCAGTTGACTCTAGATTCTGGTTTTACCTTCGATTATGGCAATTTAGTTGGTGAAGGCAAGGTTACGGAACAAGATCTTGCGGCGCTTTCCCAAAAATTGAAAGCAGCTCATGCCGCCATTTCGCATATGCGTCAGACTGGCGAAGTCACAGGGCATTTATCAAAAGACGGCACACCCGAACCAGTTCTGTTTACAGAACTGCCGTTTGTGACGGCAGACCATTTGAATAGTCCTTCGTCGCTAGCGCGGTTGAAAGAGTTTTCGGCGTCGCTACGCTATCACACGGATGCTGTTATTTCCTTCGGGATTGGCGGTTCCTTTTTAGGTAATAAAGTTCTATTTGATGTACATTGCGGCGAGTTTTGGAATAGTAAAAGCGCCGCGGAACGTGATGGCTATCCCAAACTCTATTTTAGTGGTAATAATATTGATCCGTTACGGACTAGCCAGCTTATCAGTCAGATGGAGGCCGAGGCGAAAGTGAAAGCGGCTCACTTCGCGGCAGGCATGGGCGACAGTGCTGTCTATGAACTGCTCCTTGTGGTGATTTCTAAGTCGGGCTCGACCCTTGACACCATGTCCAATTTTTTGGTTGCTTATGAACAATTAAAGCAGAATCCAGCCATTTCGCTGCAGGTTGTGGCGGTAACCGATCCCGCAGAAGGCCATAAGGCGACGCTGCTTAAAAAGCTCGCTCAGTCTGAGGGCTGGACGACCTTTAGCGTACCGGATGGCATCGGCGGTCGCTTTAGCGTCTTTTCTGAGGTTGGTCTCGTAACCGGCGCTTGCATCGGCTTTGATATTGATGCGTTTCTGGCCGGAGCGAAAGCCATGGATGAAGCCTGTCGCTCTGAAGTATTAACCGAAAATCCAGCGATGCTCAATGCAGCGATTAAATATGTGGCTGCCAAAGAGTACGGTCGCCATATTGAAGTATTTATGCCCTATGGCGACTATCTGAAATCTACGGCCGAATGGTATATTCAGCTTCTGGCTGAATCTTTGGGCAAACGGACGAATCGCGCTGGCGAGACCGTTTATTACGGTAGAACGCCTGTAGTGGCTGTTGGTACGACCGATATGCATTCGCAGACACAGCTTCATCAAGATGGCAGTCTTGACAAGGTCGTCCAGTTTGTGGAAGTGTTGGAGTGGCCGATTGATCCGGTTATCCCCAACTTATATCCTGAGATTGGTCCGCTTGCGGCTATGGCCGGGATTTCCATGAGCAAGGCCTTGCAGGCGGCGCTGCGTTCTAACGCCGAAGCACTTGCCAAGGAAAATCGGTTAAATGGTACTTTCCAGCTGCCGAAGCTATCGGCCTATCATCTCGGCGAGCTCTTGTATCTTCTGGCTTTATCGATTGCTTACGAGGGCGAGTTGGCTCAGGTTGATGCCTTTGATCAGCCTGGTGTTGAGGCCTATAAGCGGATTTTAGGGCCCAAGTTAAAAGAATATAAATAGAATCGGACTTACCCTTTTTATAGTAAATTAAAAAAGTGATTGGTCTTTTTCACAGAATACTATAAAATAATAGATAAACAAATAATAAATTAAGACTAGTGTCATTCAAACTATTGCAGTTACGTCTAGAAAGAATCCTGGTGTTCATTGTGAAAGCTTGGATGAAGAAAGCACTAGCTGCCGCTCTAGTTGGCGGCAGCTGTCTGATCTTTACTGCGAATCACGGTTGGCAAGAAGCATACTTTTTGCCGCACGATTCTGTAGAACCAAGCACAGCGGCGTTAGAAGGCGCTGCTAGAAATTCGGTGAATTCAGCAAATCTGATAAAACCTACCAATCTTGTGAATCCGGCGGGGCCAGACGGTCAAAGGCTGGGCCGTGATCCGTTTCAGCCGCCGTCAGGATTTTCCCGCCAAGAACCAGCCGAACTGTCGGCCAAACCACCGCCGCTACCGTTGCAGTCTGACCACAATAGTACAAGCCGTGAAATTTCGCCGACAGAAGCGGCAAGCAGTGCTAAGAAAGCTACTACGGAAGTCAAGCAGCCAGAGCAAGGCGTACAGTATACCGCCGCTGCAATGTATCGAGTCACCGCGATTGTAACGACAGGGCGCAGTCAGGCTGCTGTCATTGCAACAGGCGCAGCAAGCCAGTTGTATTTTCTCGGAGATCCGATCGGGAGCTATACTTTGGCTGAAATTGTTGATCAAGCTGTTACTTTGACGGGCCCGGAGGGAACTTTAGTACTCACTGTCGGCAACTAAGAAGGTAGGGAGCAGTGAGCAAACAGCAAAACTGTCACTTTGGATTATATCGACTCCTGTTTTGTGTATTATGGCTACTCGTTGGGAGTACCCGTCTTGGCGAGCTTAGTCCTCTTGTTACTTTAACTGCGTCAGATGCGTCAGTTCGCGATGTATTGCTCGCGTTAGGGCGCCTCAGTTCAGTCAATATGGTCATTGATGATTCGGTGCAGGGAAAAATCTCGCTTGCCGTGCAGAATCTTCCTTTTGCGCAGGCTCTTGACTTAATCGCAGAAGCCAAGGGATTGCGCTATGAACAGCGCGGCAGTGATGTTCTCATTGTCGATGAGACGAAAGAAAAACGGCTCATTGAGCCGCTGCATATTATCATGCTGCATCATGTGCGAGCCGAAGAGGTTATTGATAAGGCGGCGCTGCTGCTGCGGGATAAAGGCAATTCGCAAGCGATGGCTATGGTGTCGTCTGGGCCAACGACTGAACTTGACAATCAAACTGTTGTTTCCGAGCCAAGTGGGCGTAAAGGCGCTGTTAAGACCCAAAAACTGTCGCCGATCACCGGATTGAATACCAAACAGGCTCTAAAGGTGGATCGGGCCTATGAATCCATTAAAATTGATGACACAACGAATTCCCTGGTTTTTCGTTCTTCCGACAGAGCCGCGGCAGAGCTGCAGGCATTAGTTGAAAAATTAGATGTAGCTACGCCGCAAGTCATGGTAGAGGCGCAAATCGTCAGTATTGATAAACAGGCGGCTGCAAAGCTCGGCTTAGAGTGGCGCTGGTCTGATATTCCGCAAGGGACTGGGACAAATAGCTCTAATTATGGCGGCGTTCTTTTATTTGGACGCAACCCGCAAGGCGGTCGCTATGCCGTTTCCTATGCAGCAACGCTAGAGGCGCTACTGACTGAGGGAAGCGCTAAGCTAGTGGCTAAGCCGCGAATTATGGCTGTAAACGGCAAAGCCGCCTTTATCCATGTTGGCGATACCTTACCAATTCCGAAGACGACAACCACAGAGGTTGAGACAACAACAAGCTATGACTATGCCGATTCCGGCATTATTTTGACCTATATACCCTATATTCAAGCTGATCATTTTATTACGGCTGAGATTGATACGGAAGTCAGTGCGCCCACTTGGGTGAGTGACCTTAAAACCTATCAATTTTCGAAGCGGATTGCCAGTTCGGAGGTCCGTATGGCTGATGGTGAAACGATTGCAATAGCCGGTTTAATGAATCGGCTGGCAACAGAACAAACAACGAAGGTGCCCATTTTAGGAGATATTCCTTTGATCGGCGGCTTGTTTACTCATAGAGTGGAAAACAGGGAAGGGCAAGAACTTGTCATCTTTTTGACGGCCCGTATTATGCATGAGGGGAAAACAGCGCAAGATTCGCAGGCTGTGGCAAAATAAAGGGGGATTTTTGGTGCCATATACGATTGTAATAGCAGATGATCATATGCTGCTAAGACAGGGGATTAAAAATGTATTAGAGTTGGAGTCGGACCTTAAAGTCGTTGCTGAAGCCGTGGATGGCGAAGAGGCCATTCGACTGGTACAGGAGCATAAGCCTGATGTGCTTTTGCTTGATATTAATATGCCGAAACTGAACGGCTTAGAAGTGACGAAACAGCTTATGTTGTCGCCATCGAAAAGCAAGGTTATTATTTTGACAATTAATGATGATGAGACTTATGTGATGGAAATGATTAAAGCCGGGGCGTCTGGTTATTTACTAAAAGATATTGAGCCTGGTATGCTTGTGCAGGCCATTCGCTCCGTTTGTAAGGGCGATACCTTTATTTATCCGACTTTGGCCAAGCGGCTCTTTGGCGAAATGAACCGCCGTCGCGAGGAAGACCTTTATGCTGCCTCAAAGTTACAGCAACGTCGACGGGAAGAACGTCTTACTTATCGGGAAATTGATGTGCTGCAGCTTATTTGTCAAGGCATGAGCAATCAGGAAATTGCGAATAAATTGTTTTTAAGTGAAAAGACTGTGAAGAATCATTTAACGAATATTTTCCGCAAACTGAAGGTGAATGACCGGACCCAGGCTGTCTTATATGCTATTAAAAATAAAATTGTGCTGCTTGATTAAGTAGCAGCACAATCAGAGATTTCATAAACTATTCTATCCCAGAACAGGGAGGGGATAGTTTGTTTTTTTCTTATACAGTTAGTGTGATTTTACTTGCCTTGGCCTTGTACGGACTATGGCAGATGCTGCGAGATGTCAGTGAATGGCTCATTTTATCAGAGCGGTTGCAGCCGCCTAGTCTAACGATTGTTCTTTTTGTACGCGACGGCGAAGGCATGATTGAAGGGCTGCTTGCTGCGCTACTGTTAGAGTTTGATAAAACTTCGCGGGAAGTAGAACTTGTTGTGGTCGATGGCGGATCGAAGGATCTTACCGTCCCGATTATTTTAAGAATTGGTGAGACCCGTTTTGCCGAACGGCTCCTTTTAGTCCATGGCGCTTTTCGCGGCATCCAGGATTGGCTGCCGCTGTGTCGGGGCGACACCATTCACTTTTTTGACTTAGTTCATCGCACGAAACCCAGTGTCTGCATTGCGCTAGTACACCGCATATTAACTACATAGCTGGAAACGTGTGGAGCAAAGCTAAAATATTCGTGATCAGCAGGCGGCAACGCCGGTCTTCATTACTTTCACCAGGATCGACTGTGGTAATGCGGGAGCGGCGAATTTGCTTTTCTACGTTGATTTTTTTCCAGTAGGCAAGAATTCGCTGACCACAGGAAAGCTGGATCTCACTTTCATAAGGCGGGGGAGCATCTTGGATGGAACGAATCAGATAAGTATTAATATAGCCAAGCGAACCATCCCCAATGAGGCGGGGTTGACGCAGTTTTATCGGTGTGAGTAAAAGCTCCGGTGCAAAGGGCAACGGTATGTATTCTTGGCGGCCAGTGCGGCGACGTCCTTCTTGGCGTAGGCTCACTAGATTGATTTGGTAGGCAACAGCAAGTTGCTTTAGTACAGTTTCTACACTGCAAGTAAACTCTGCTGTTTTTCCTGTGGCGAAGCATAGCAGGCTATGATCGCCTTGGTTTGTGTAACAAGGCAGTAAGGCGCTAATGACAGCGTCAGGTTTAACAATTGACATCCTTGAGATCCCCCTTACCGACTACATTTTCTTTCTATTTTAACAAAAATAGACGTAAAATTCAAAAATGTGGGAATCGTAAGTTCCACTATTGCATTTTTTGTCGTTAAATTTAGTTTTTGTGTTCAATTTATTAGCAGGACTTTCTTAACGATAACACGAAGTAATTAATAAAAAGTATCGATTTGTGTTACTTTGTAAAAACTGTAGATATTTTGAAGGAGGCAATGAATTATGGCTTATGGACAAGGAAAACAAGATACATCAATCCAGGCGACAAAGTTTGAGCAGCTCCTAATTTGGTTGAGAGAGGATTTGATTGGTGAATTTGAGGCCATAAATCAATATCAGCTCCATATTGATAATATCGATAATGAAGAAATTAAAGATCTTTTAGCTCATATTCGCGACGATGAAAAAGAACATGTCGCTGAGCTTATGCATATTATTGCGCGGATTGACGAGATTCAAAAACAGAAGTTTTTGGAAGATCATACGGTCGGTCATGACGAAAAAGTTGTCGTGTCAGCTAGCGCTCCTGCTGACAGTGAACCGACGGTCGGGAAATTGCGTTAAGGCGTTAAGGGAGCCAACGAAGATATTAAGGAGGGATTTATTATGGATTATTTAGATAGAGAATCGGCGCCATTTACGAAGGAAGATTGGGCGAATTTAGACAATGCCGTGATCGTGGCCGCTCGTCAGCAGCTAGTAGGCCGTAAAATGATTGATGTGCTCGGACCGCTTGGTTCCGGTATTTATACACTGCCTTATTCGGTATTTGGCAACGCCGGAGCGGCTGAGGTCAATTTGACCGGCGATAAAGAAGGCGACGTTGTGGCGGCGGAAAATCGTAAAATGGCGCAATTTCCGCTTATCTATAAGGATTTTAAAATTCAGTGGCGTGATGTCGAGACAGACCGGAAACTCGGGTTGCCCCTTGATGTAAGTGCTGCAGCTGTAGCGGCAGAAGTCTTGTCCGTGCAGGAAGATGAACTAGTATTTCGCGGTAATGAAGAATTAGGACAGGAAGGTCTTTTAAATGCAAAAGGTCGCCTCATTGCTAAGGCCGCTGACTGGAATGTAAACGGCGGTGCTTTAGATAGCATTGTTGCTGCCGTTAGTAAGCTAACTAGCGCTGGCTACTATGGCCCCTATGCATTGGCTGTTAGTCCGGTTCTTTTTGGTCGTATGATTCGCGTACATAGCGCATCAGGCATTTTGGAATTAGATCAGATCAAAACCCTTGTGGGTGGCGGTGTTTATGCAACAGGCGTTTTGAAAGACAATGAAGCAGTGCTTGTTGCTGCTGGCGCACAAAATGTGAGCTTGGCGATTGGACAGGATATGGTCACAGCCTACTTGGGACCTGTCAGTATGAATCATATGTTCCGCGTGATGGAAACCTGTTCTTTACTGATTCGTCGTCCAAATGCGATTTGTACCATTGAATAAACAAATATAGAAGCGCTTTGCAAAGGCGTTATAAACGTTTTACAAATGCAAAGACCCCGGTAAGACCGCCTCACCGTTGTCACTTGACTTCGGCCTGTCTTACCGGGGTTTTTGCGTCTATTTGTCGCAAGGCCATTCGATTCCCCGCTTATTAAACAGAGCTGAAACATCCTTACCTTCAATCAGGTAGTTCTATTTGCTGATCGGGTGACGCCCATGATACGGTCTTATCAGGACTTTTTGTGGTATAATAATTTCATTCGATTTAGAGTAACTAGTAGAGTTAGCTTAGGCTGGCTGGGATATAAAGAGAGAGCAATGAGGTGTATTATGGGATTGATTCAGATTAAGGACCTGAGCAAGTTCTTTGGCATTCGGCGCGTATTTGAAGGCGTTTCGGCTGAAATTCGTCCTGGCGATAGAATTGGGTTGATCGGTGCTAATGGGACAGGCAAGACGACGCTGTTGCGGTGTTTGCTGGGGCTAGAAGAATATGATGGCGGTGAAGTTGCTTTGTCACCAGGCGAAACGCTGGCCTATGTGGAACAACAAAGCGATTTTGGTACGGGAACACTGCAGGAAGAACTGCTTGGGGCTTTTTCTGAGCTATTAATCCTGCAAAATAAGCTTCACGAATTGGAAGCCTTAATTGCCAACGCATCCGGCGCAGAACTTGATAAATTGATGCAGTCTTATGGTACGCTGTCGCAGGCGTTTGATAGTGGCGGCGGCTATGAGTATGAGCAGCGTTTGGCAAAAATTATTACGGGGCTTGGTTTTACTGAAGCAGAACTAGCTCGACCAGTAACTTCTTTTTCTGGCGGACAGCAAACTCGGATTGCGCTCGCGAAGGCGCTGGTGCGAGATCCTGATTACTTGTTTCTCGATGAACCGACGAATCATCTTGATTTAGTTATGGTAGAGTGGCTAGAAAACTATTTGGCAGCGTTTCGTGGCGGACTCTTAATTATTTCCCATGACCGGTACTTTCTTGATCAAGTCACTACCAAGACCTGGGAGCTCGAAGCAGGCAGTTTGCGAGAGTATCAAGGCAATTATAGTACCTATTTAGATAAAAAGGCCGCTTTAACCTTAGCGGCGGAACGGGCGTATGCCAAGCAGCAGGATCAGATTGCTAAAACAGAAGAATATATTCGCCGTTACGGTGCCGGGATTAAATCAAAACAAGCTAGAGGACGAGCCAAGCAGCTCAGTCGGTTGGAACGGCTCGAAGCGGTGGGCGGCCAAGCGCAGTTCGATTTCTTTGAATTTAATGCTCTTGGCGATTCAGCCCAACGAGTATTAGATATTCAAGATGCAGCGGCAGGGTATGGCGAAACTATGATTTTTCAAGACCTCGCCTTATCCATTCGTAAAGGAGAAGGCGTAGCCTTAATTGGACCGAATGGCGCTGGTAAAACGACACTTCTCAAGGCTATCACGGGAGAATTAGAGCTGCGTAAAGGATCGTTGAAGCTGGGCAGTCGCGTGCAGGTCGGTTATTTTGCTCAGCAGCATGAAAACCTTCATCCTGACTGGCAGGTTCTTGATGAAATTGTGCGCGATTTTGGCATGAGCGAAGAACGAGCAAGGCATTATCTTGGCGCTTTTTTATTTCGCGGCGATGATGTTTTCAAAGAGGTCGGCAGTCTGTCCGGCGGTGAAGAAGCAAGGTTAGCTCTACTGAAGCTCATGCTTACCGGGGCGAACTTTTTGATTCTTGACGAACCGACGAACCATCTAGATATTCCGGCGAAAGAAGCCGTGGAAGAAGCGCTTGCCGTGTTCCCTGGCACCTTTTTAACTGTGTCTCATGATCGCTATTTCCTCGACAAAGTAGCTGAGCGAGTGATCGAATTAAAAGATGGCGCTATTAGCGATTATCCCGGCAATTATAGTGATTATAAGCATTTTTGCGAAAAGCGGGCGAAAGAAGCAGCTTTAGCAGCGGAAGCGGCTCCTAAAACGGGTCAAGGCAAGACGTCATCAGGCCTAGCGAAGGCTATGACAGCGTCGCCAGTTTCTCAGAATAAAGCGTCTTTGGAGAACGTAGCCGAATCTACGAGCAGCGCTACGAAGAGTACAGCAAGTCGTTCTGTGCGGCGCGATGCAGCCGCTATGGAGAAGTTGGAGCTGCGGATTCGTGAGTTAGAAGTTATGCTCAAATTCAAGGAAAAAGAGATTAACTTGCCGGAAAATCAGGCGGATCTTGCCGTAAGTCAAGCTTTATACGAGGAATATGAAGCCATGAAAGCCGAACTGGACGAAGTCTATGAAACTTGGCTGCTGGCACAGGAAGAGTAATTTTTATGCAGTCACTTTATATATTGTATTTTATAGTCTCTCAGCGAATTGCTGAGGGGCTTTTCTGTTTGTTTAAGCCACGATAGCAATATTTGTCGCGTCTGACTTAGCGCTAAGCCAGGTTTTGCTTGGTTGATCAATTGCGTCTATGCTGAAGGCAAGCGCTAAATTAGAGTAACGTTACTCACTAGAAGGTGCAGTAAAAAATGCAGTGTACTGTGCAACCTCAGGGACAAAGTAAGAAACCCTTGGCAGAACAGCTTCGTTTAGCCCAGTCCGGTGACAAAGCAGCTTTTGCGGCTTTGTGCCACTACTTTGATCCGTTGGTTGTTCATTATACCAGAGCTTCTCACTTACAAGCCCTCGGCGAGGAAGCGCTTTCAGTGGCTCGTCTGACTGTAGCTGAGGCCATTCAATGCTTTGATAAGGACAAGAATATTCCTTTTGCCGCGTATGTAGCAAGCCGCGTCAAATACGCTTTATGGAATTTGTTTAAAAAAGAGCGGCATCTGTGGCAAAGTGTTTTTTCTTATGATGCCTGGGATGATCAGGATGAGTCTACTGACAGAATTCGCGGTGAGGTCAGCGATACGGCTCTTTTCGCCGATCCGCATAATTTGGAAGACACAGTTATACAACGGTTGCGGTTCGACTTAGTGCAGCGAGCGCTAAAATCTTTATCAGAGCGGCAACAGTTAGTGCTGAAAGCTTGGGCTTTAGGTTGGAGCCTTACAGACATTGCCCGCAGTCTGTCGTTAACGCCGCAAGCTGTATCGCAACTGAAAAAACGTTCCCTACGCCGTTTAAAAGTGAGCCTTAACGGAATGGTAGAGAGTGAGGGGAGGTGAGAGGTAATGGCAGTCAATAAAGAAACGCAGCTTGGTAAACTGATTTTGAAAGTGCAGACCGGCGTGAATACGGCAGGAAAACCGGTATACAAACAGCGGACTCTGTCCGGCCTGAAAGCAAGTGCGGCTGACGCTGACGTCTATGCTGTCGGCACAGCGCTAGGCGCTTTGCAGCAGCATACGCCCTTCGTAGTGGAACGTCTTGACGAAGGCACACTTAGTAATTCGTAAGCAATCATTTATAAAAACTAACAAGGAGGATATGTGATGGCCAAGACATTGCAACTATTGTTTCATGATCAATCAGGTAAACAGGTCACGCTGAATTTGCCTGATCCTGTAGACAACCTGACGTTAGCTCAGGCGCAACCGGTTATGCAGGATATTGTGACCAAAGGAATTTTTGCTTCGAAAAATGGCGATCTCGTACAGATCATAGGGGCTAAGATCCGGGTTAATGAAACAACGCCCTTAGAATAGTACGATGGATGTAGCGCCGCTCTTGACAGCCGCCGCCAACTATGGCTTTCCTATGGTAGTATCAATCTATCTTTTAGTCCGGATCGAAAAGCGGCTTGATGCTCTATCGGACAGCATTAACAATTTGGCGAAGGCCTTGTCGGTCAGGTAAAGTAGCAGGAATAGGGAATAGTAAAAGAGGATGTTTCTCATAAGCATTTTTATGAGAAACATCCTCTTTTACGCAAAACATCGTTGGAATGAAGGACTATTTGGTTAGTAGAAACAAAGTCGAGGCAAAATATAAAACACTGAATAACAAAATAGCAGACATGAGAACCGTTTTTTTCTGGATAGATTGGTTTAGGCAACGGCGTTTAAAATAATGATACGTATACATGTCTTCGCGCATAGAAATTTCGCGCACAGGGACTTCTCGCATAAGAACTTCTCGCATACAGGCCTCTCCTATAATAATAGCATTCATTGTAATCATAATATGAATTTCTAGCCAGCTGATTCATTCGTTGTTGGCTCATGATATTCATTCTATGCCGCTACCACTTATTGAGTGGATACAACAATTTATTATACTCTTTTTTTACAAAAAGTCCTCCTCTTTTTACTGGAAAAAAAGGATTTTTTCTTGGGGTTTGCGAAATAATCATACAAAGCGAAACGTGTGTTCTGTTTTGAGAATGGAAGTAGGCGGGATTTGTATGGAAGAATTGACAGGCGTCGTTGCGGCGATTACTTTTCAGAGCCCTGACGGCGCATTTGCTGTCTTTAAAATTACGCCAGATGGGCAGAAGCAGCAAGCAGCCGTAACGGGCCGGATTGCTGCACCGCTTATCGGCGAACAGGTTGTTCTCACAGGTAAGTGGGTGGATCATGCTAAATTCGGTAGACAGTTCCAAGCTATTTCTTGCCGTCGTATCAAGCCGACTACAGCGGCTGGTATTGAACGGTTTTTAGCGTCAGGCGCTGTCAAGGGGATCGGGGCGGCTATGGCGTCACGACTTGTCACTTATTTTGGCGAGCAGGTGCTCGAAGTGATTGCGGCCGCACCGCACCGTTTGACCGAGGTCGAAGGGATCGGTACGAAAAAAGCGGAACAGATTCGCGCCTCCTATGCCGCCCAATCGGATTTGCGGGAGATCATGCTGTTTTTGGAGACCCACGGCGTATCCGGCGCTTATGCGGCAAAAATTCATGGCGCTTATGGCCGCGATACACTAGATGTTCTGCGCGCCAATCCCTATCGTTTGGCCAAAGAGGTACCAGGCATTGGGTTTCGTACGGCCGATCAAATTGCTATGGCTTTAGGCTTTGGCAAAAATGATGAAGCGAGGTTGGAAGCTGGCATTGATTTTGCTTTGTTCCAGACGACCCAGGCGGGACATTCCTGTGTGCCCGAAGAATTGTTAGTCAAGGAAACAGCGAAACTTCTGCAGGCTGATCAGTATGAAGTGGCTTGCTTGATCAGTCAGTTTATAAAAAACGGCTTCTTATGTGCCGAATCTTGGCAAGGGACGTATCTTATTTATTTGTATCCGCTCTATCAAGCTGAGAAAAATGTAGCAGCACGTCTTAGTGAGCTGCAAACCGAGGTGAAATCGGCCCTCTGTGCCGATAAATATAAGCTTGTGGCGCAGTGGGAGGCAAAAGCGGCAGTGACTTTGGCAAAGGCGCAACGTCAAGCACTGGTGAGCGTCCTCGATCATGGTATTCTCGTTCTGACCGGCGGTCCTGGTACCGGCAAAACTACTACCGTGAAGGGGATACTAGAGGTTTTGGCCGCAGCCGGTTTAAAAATTCTTCTTGGCGCGCCAACAGGGCGAGCAGCCAAGCGTCTCAGTGAAGCTACAGGCCGTGAAGCCATGACGGTCCATCGCTTGCTTGAATCTACAGGCGGTTCGGAAGGGGCGCCTTATTTTGCCCGCAATGCGAACCATCCTTTAGATGCGGATGCTGTTATTTTAGATGAAGTATCAATGATGGATATTTTGTTAATGCACGATTTTTTGCAGGCAGTGCCATCAGGCTGCCGTCTTGTGCTCGTAGGCGATGTGGATCAATTGCCTGCTGTGGGGCCGGGAAGTGTGCTGAAAGATATTATTCGTTCTGAAGCCGTTCCTGTTGTACGCCTTACGGAAATCTTTCGTCAAGCTGGCGAAAGCCCGATCGTTCTCAATGCTCATCGAATTAATCAGGGTCTTTTGCCGCAATGCGACGATGGCGATTTTATTTTCTATGAGCTGGAGAGTGAAGCCGCTGCAGCTAGAGCGATTGTAAGTCTTTGCGGCGAGCAACTGCCGAAAATCGGCTATGATTGGGGCAAGGATCTGCAGGTTTTATCACCAATGCACAAATTGGAATGTGGTGTAGAAAATTTAAATAGATTACTGCAAGCTGCTTTGAATCCGCCGCAGCTGGAAAAGAGCGAGGTTCTTTCTATGGGAGTCTGCCTGCGGCAGGGCGATAAGGTCATGCAGATGCGCAACAACTATGAAAAAGGCGTTTTCAACGGTGATATTGGTTATATTGACCATCTTGACAGCGAGACGGCTATCGTCGCCTATCCTGAAGGAACAGTAGCCTATCATAAAAGTGAATGGGATGAACTTCATCTAGCCTACGCAATGAGCGTGCATAAGAGTCAGGGCAGTGAATATGCAGCAGTAATCTTGCCATTAGTGGCGGGCCATTATCGGATGCTGCAGCGTAATTTGCTGTATACGGCTGTAACGCGCGCTAAAAAACTAGTCATTCTTCTTGGGACAAAGGCCGCTCTCAATACAGCTGTGGCCAATGATCGTACTAAGCGGCGATATTCTTTGCTGGCGGAACGGTTGCGAGGCGAAGACTGGTGAATTTTTCGATCGCTTGGTTTCGTTCCTGGTATCAGGCGTTATTAGATATTATCTTACCGCCGCGCTGTCCCCATTGCGGCCGCAGTCAGGCGTCTTATGGACAGTGGTGTGCCGCTTGTCAGAACCACTATATGGTGAAACTACTGTTAACAGGCGAAGACCGAGGCCTCTTCTATGTTGATCAAATTCTGTTGTTAGCCGACTATCAGGGGGCAGTGCGCCAAAAACTGCAAGCCTTAAAGTATGGACAAAGACGTGAAGCGGCGCGATATTTACAAGCTTTTTTGCCAAACCGTGGCGAATTAGAGCAAGCTTTTCCAATGCTCACAGAAGCTGTTACCTGCTTGTTTATACCTGCGCCAATTCACCAGGCAAAGCGCCGCCAGCGGGGCTATAATCAAACGGAAGTGATTTTCGCAACATGGGTAAAGGCGATGTTTGGCGATGCGTACTGGCAGACGGAATTGTTAGTGCGGTTGCGGCCAACGGCGCCGCAGTATCGCTTTCAGCCAATGGAACGGCGGGAAAATGTAAAAGGCGCGTTTTATGTAACGCGCCCAAGTCAGGTCAAGGATCAGACTATTTTTTTAGTGGATGATATTTTTACATCAGGCGCTACGATTGATGCCTGTGCCCATACGTTACTTGCCGCTGGGGCCAAGGCTGTTTCGGCTATTGTGTTGGCAAGCAGTGCGAGATAGGAAGTTGGCGGCTGTACTTCTCATAGCCAGGATTAGCCAAGCGCTTCGATGAAGGCCCGGACAATTTCTGTATCAAAGGCCGTGCCGGCTTTATCATTTAATTCTTTCACGGCGTCTTCCGGTGTTTTAGTCCAGTGCTGCGTGCAGGGATTGATATAACGGTCATAGTGATTGGCTACAGCGATAATTCGGGCGCCAAGCGGAATGTTTACCCCTTTTAACCGCTTCGGATAGCCCTTGCCGTCAAACTGTTCGTGATGATGCCGGATATAGAGGCTGATTTCCTGGCAGGATGGCAAATTTTCCAGCATGAAACTGCCGGCATTACAGTGGTTTTTGTAGGCCGCAAGCTCTCTCTGGGTGAGATAAGGCGCTTTGGACAGAATCATATTAGGAACAGTCAAGTGGCCAATGTCATGCAGCATGGCAGCTATGCGGATTCGCTCGATTTCCTCTTTCGGTAAACGCATTTTAGCGGCAATACTGACAGCGTAATTGGCTACCTGATAGCTATGGAGATGAAGCTTGGGATTCTTAATTTCTAAAAGATGAAGCAGCTGGCCCACGATCTGTTGGACCTCTTCGCTGAGTTCTTCATACATTTCGGGAAATTGAATAAGTGTCAGCATAATCGGTAAACTGCCTTTCGTAAGGGATTCCCTATTTTGTTAGGCAAAAATTTTGAGATTCCTGCCTATTGTCAGAATTAATTTGCGAATAGCACCTAGAATAGCTAGGCGAATTATAAAAAAATATTGTATAATACAAATAGTAGATGTAAGGGGGCATTACCATGGGACTTGCAAATTGTCGTCAATGTGGAAAATTATATTTAGAGAACAATTTTAATATGTGTCCAGAGTGTATTCGGGCGCAAGAAGAGGACGAACTCAAGGTAGTAGCTTACTTGCGTGATGTGGTAGATTATGCTTCGGTGGACGAGATTCATGAGGCTACTGGTGTTAAGACAAAGACCATTGTTCGAATGATCCAGCAAGGACGTATTGTTGGTGCTGATAAAATTACCTATCACTGCGACGGTTGTGGTAAACTGATTTCGCATGGCCGCTTGTGTTCAGAATGTAGTGAAAATATTTTATCGCAAGTGACGCAATCCGTCAAACGTGCAGCAGACAAAGAAGAGGAAGCCAAGAATAAAGCCAAAGGCATTCGCATGTATTCGAAAGAAAAGAAATAAGGCGCTTCTGCAAAGTTTACCGAAAATCAAAGAAATTAAATCGACAGCAGGGATTAAGTTCCCTGCTGTTTTTTTCGATACAATAAATAAGCAGAGTATGAAAAGTGTGAGGTGTTGGCAATGATTGTATCTGGTAGCCAGGTCCAAAATGCCCTTAAGATTTATCAGAATTCAAAAAATACAGAGAAGACGAAGGGGATTTCCTTTTCGGGTACTACACAGAATCCAGACCGGGTTGTTTTATCGCCGCAGGTCCAGGAATTTGGTCGTGTTTTGCAAAAAATTCAAGCGGCAACAGATGTGCGTGACGACAAAGTGGCTGAGCTTTCAGCCCAAATTGATAGCGGCACTTATCAGGTGAGCGGCAGGGGAATTGCCGAAAAAATGCTAGGTCGTCAAGTCGTTGATTATTTACGATAAGAGGGGGATTTTGTGAAATTTTTATTTGATGAACTAATTCGTTTGTTAACCGAAATCCTTGCACTATATCAAGAACTTCTCGCTCTGGGCAAGGCAAAAAAAGAACATCTTGTCAAATATGAAGTGAAAGATCTTGGTGTGATTATTCAAAAAGAGGAAAAACATATTTTGGCGATTAACCGCTTTGAAATAGAGCGTGCCAAAGTAGTAAAACAAATTGCCGAGCGCGTTGGTGTCAATGCGAAATTGAGTAATATAAAAGAACTGGCTGAGCCAGAGCAACGAGCACAGTTGGAAATGATTGAAGCAAAATTTCAAACGCTTTTGGCTGAACTTGTTCCGCTCAATCAACTTAATACGGAACTTGTGACACAGGCGATGCAGATGATTAATTTCAATATCAATGTTATGGCCCGCACGACGGTAGATCCTACTTATGGACCGAGTAGGCAGGGACCAGTCGGTAAACAGGGAAAATCATTGCTCGACCAATCAGTATAGGAGTGATTAGATGTTATCAACCTTCGGTGGTTTAAATACAGTAGCTACCGGTCTTTACTCACAGCAGGCGGCTATTAATACGGTAGGACATAATGTGGCAAATGCTAGCACAGAGGGCTACTCTCGCCAGAGAGCCAACTTAGTGTCGACAACCCCTCAGACGATTTATGGACAAAGTGGTAGCTATCAGCTTGGTACAGGTGTTGATGTGGCCTCGGTGACGCGAGCGCGCGATAGTTTTATCGATCAGCAGTTTTGGAAGGAAAATTCCACTTTGAGCGCTAGCAATAGTACTTATAATACGCTAGGCAAAGTGGAAAATGCTTTAGGTGAACCGACGGATACTGGTATTCAGTCCGTCTTAAATAACTTTTGGCAGTCCTGGCAGACGCTTTCCACCAATGCCTCTGATGAAGCAACTCGTACGACAGTCAGAGAACGCGGCAATGAGCTTGTCACTGCGATTAAGACAAGTGCTCAGCAGTTGCAAAATATGGTGTCTGATATTAATGATACCATTAACGCCCGAGTGGGCACGATTAACCAATATGCAGCCCAAATTAGTGATTTAAACCGTCAGATCAGTCTTGTGGAGGCCAGTGGTACCGACCATGCAAATGATTTGCGTGATAAGCGCGATTTGCTGATTGATAATTTATCTTCTCTTGGCAATGTTTCGGTCAATGAAGATAAAAATGGCCGCTATATTGTTCAGTTTGGTAATACAACGCTTGTGAATACTACGAGCTATCAGACGCTTTCTACAAAAAAAACGGCCGACGTCGACTACGGCTATGAAGTAGATCAGGTTGTCCTCAATGACGGTCATTATACGCCAATCAATTTCTCTAATGGGGAAATGTATGGTCTTATATCGACACGTGACTCCTCACCTGCCGGAATCAAGGGGTATCTTGATAATCTAAGCACTATGAGTCAATTCTTGCTTACAGACTTCAATGAAGTGCATCGCAGCGGCTATGGTTCGGATAATACGACAGGCAATAACTTCTTTGGTCAGTCTAATTTTGACTATAAAGCGAATCCCCTATCTGGTCAGTATGTCAAAGAACAGTGGCTTGACAAGTTAGCTGTCAATCCTGTACTTTACTCCAGTGGTGTCAGCAAAATTGCGGCAAAGACAGCAGGCGCCAGCCTTGGTGTAATTGCTAGTAGCAGTAATACTGGCACAGCAAATATGCCGCTTGTATTTGCTAGCGGTTCCTATACTCAGGGGGATACGGCGACCATGGTTAAGATTGCCAAGGATGCTTCAGGGAATGTTGTTTATAGTACATCAACAGATGGTGGTACGACTTGGAGCAATGTTTCAACGACGCCTTTATCGGCCACCCCTCCCGGTAGCAATACCTATATTATCAATCCTGTTTCCATTGATCCCAATAATGCTACGACGACGACAGGACTTACGGTTACCATGAATTTTGATGCAGCCAGTGCCGCCAATGGCGATTCTTATACTTTTACGCTAAATAAGAATAGCGCCGCTAGTACGCTCACAGCGACGAAAAGCAACTCGATTAGCGGCGATATGAAAATCTATTCTGCTGCAGGCGCTTATACGAACGGTGATACTCCGACCAATGTGGTGGTGCAAGCTTTTGACTCCTCTCTGACTTCGATTACGGCCACTGGCCAGATTTTAAAGATCAAATATTCTACTGACGGCGGCTCTACTTGGGCTTCGGCGCCTGTAGCTGCATCCGCAGATGGGACTTTTACACTGCCATCCATTAATGGTGTCGCTTTAAAGTTTTCGATTGCCACAAATACGAATAATAAAGCAACAGATCAGTATTCGATCAGTTTATCGAAAGGCAATGTCGGTAGTGGTGACAACGCCAATAATTTAGCTAAACGGCTCAAAACTGATACAAGCAACATCTTAAATAATGCATCGTTAGATGCTTACTATTCAGCAGCAATCGGAGCGCTCGGTGTACAGCGGCAAAATGCTGATCGGTTGATGGAAAATCAGCAGACACTTGTCGACCAGGTGGAAAACTCTCGTCAATCCGTATCAGGTGTGAATATGGATGAAGAAATGACAAATATGATTACATTCCAGAAAGGGTATAGTGCCGCTGCCCGCGTACTAACCACCATGGATGAAATGCTTGATAAACTGATTAACGGCACAGGTATGGTTGGCCGGTAAATGAGGTGAAGGAATTTGCGTATTGCAAGTAATATGATGAGTTATAATTTTTTGCGCAGCTTAAATAAGTCGATGGAAAAAGAAAATACATTGCAACAACAGTTGGCTGATGGCAAAGCTCTACATCGTCCGTCAGATGACCCTGTGAATACGGTTCGCGATCTGCATTATACTTCCAATCAAGTTCAAAACGAGCAGTTTCAAAGCAATTTGAGTACTGCCCAATCGTGGATGGAAAATACCGATGGTGTTATGTCTGACCTAAGTTCTATTATGATCAAGGCGAAGGAGCTTGTTGTTAGCGCCGATGATACAAAAGACACGGGCGCTCTTAATACGATTGGCGCTCAGATCGACGGCATGATCAATCAAGTAGTCCAGCTTGGCAACACGAAGATTGGCACACGTTATCTTTTTGGCGGACAGAATGATTCGACACAACCTTTTACACGCACGACAATCAAAGATCCTAATTCTGATTTGACCAAGGAAGTAGTTCTTTATAATGGTGATATCGATAAAATGTCTATGGCTATTCAGGCTGGTTCGGCGAATCCAACTCAGGATAGTGTTAATATTACAGGCGTAGAAGCGTTTGGACCGACAGAAAATGTTTTTGGTAAGACGACCATGCAGGCACTTAATCAGCTTCTGGAAATCAAAAATGAGTTGAAGAAAACAACTGCTGTCAGTCAAACAAATACACAGGGTGGTGTTGGAACTGTTGGTGGTGCATTTACCGGTACTGGTTATCCCAATTATAGCGTCAGAATTGATACGGTCGATACAGCGACCAACCCAGGACAGGTTACTGGCGCGTCCTATTCCTCTGATGGCGGCAAAACCTGGACGGCAGTGGCCCAGTACTCTGTAGACGGCGGTACGAACTGGACGGCATCGCCTTCGGTATCAACAGGTGTGCATGCAGTTACTCTATCGTTGCCAGATGGTGTGGTTTTCAATATTGCCACAAGTACAGGCAATGCAGCACAAAATGTTTATTCCTTCCGCGAGCCGCAGGCAGCTTTTACGATTCAAGAAAGTAATACCGTTAGTGGGGCTGCAGCAATTTCTGGTTCTTATACAGGAACTGGTGTGGCCAAATACAATTTACGTGTTGATAGTGTCAATTCTAGTGGTCAAGTTGACGGTGCCTCTTATTCCAATGACGGCGGTTCAACCTGGACAACTCTATCTAATTATAAAGTGACAGCTAGTAATACAAATGGTCCGATGCCGACAGTAAGTGGTGGAACGACAACTTTATCAGGTTATACATTGACGGTTAATGCGGTGGATAGTGAAGGGCGCATTACGCAAATGAATGGCGGTGCGGTGCCTGTTTCCTATGAAGTGGCTTATAATACAGATGCGCAAAAAAATGTATATACATCGGTGATTTCACTTCCTGGTGGACAGACAGTCAAAATTCCTGCTACTAGTTCGATTAAAGTAAACGATTATTTTGTCATTGACTCGAAAGCAACACCGGAAATTGATACAACGACGTCAGCGACGGAAACCTCGTTTAATCTACCAAATGGCAATGGAATTACGCTCCATGTATCGGCGACAACGACTGCTAATGGGGCGGTGGCTAATAATAAAGCGGGTGATAACATTGCATTCTCCTTACCGCAGGGCTCCGGACCGGATGTGAAGTGGCTTTCAGCCGTTGCAACTCAGGAGATTGATGATATTCATAGTACACAGTTGCAAAAACAGACAGAACTTGGGACGCGAATGGCCGCTTATGAAATGGCTTCAAATATTCTACAAGGTCAAAATGCGGTTATTCAAAGCGATGTGGCTGGTGCGGAAGATCTTAATGTACCCAAAGCGATTACCGACTTTAACACGGCGCAGAATGTCTATCGCAGTGCGTTAGCTGTTGGTGCTAAAATCATGCAAAAATCGCTTGTCGATTTCTTAAGCTGATGAAATGAGGTGATCGTTCGTGGTTCAAGTAGAAATTACAGCGCAAAACGTGAAAGCGAAGCTTGATATTAAAGATCCCTTTATGCGTATGAAAACGACGGACCCTTCCATGGAAATTTCATCAGAACCTTTGCAGATCACCATGGAGTCGCCCGCGGCGGAAGTTTATATTGATAATTATCCTAGCGATTACGCCAGGGGCATCAGGAACAATGTCGATTTTGACCGTGACAATGCCAGAAAAGGTATGGAAGCTTTACAAGCATGGGCGGGGAAAATTGCTCGTGAAGGAGCCATGTTGGCGAAGATTGAAGATCATGGTAATCCCTTGAAAGCGCTTTTCCAAGCGTCTGTCAAAGGTAAGGATGGGGATATTAATGTTGCCTATGTGCCGTCGCCAACTGTAAAAGTGGTGACTCATGATGTCAGAACACAGGTACAGCCAGAAAAACTTCAACTACGACTCAATAAAGGAACGGCTACTGGGCAGCTTGAGCAAGGTACAGTAGATCTTACGATGTTGCAGTATCCGGAAGTGCATTTTCGCGTTTCGAATCAGTCGAATCGTGTTAATATAGAGGCATAAGAAGTAGCGAGGTGGTTTCGTGATTAAAGTACATTCAGTCCGATTTGGTGAGATGGATGTGCCAGAAGAAATGGTAATTACTTTTCCTGATGGCCTGCCGGGATTTTTAGACGAAAGAGAGTTCGCCATTGTACCTTGCGAAGAAAATAATCCTTTTTCGTTTTTGCAGTCGCTGTCAGAGCCGAATCTTACTTTTGTAGTTGTGCAGCCCTTTCCGTTTTTTCCTGATTATGAGTTTACTTTGCCTGATGGAATACAGGAAGAACTAAAAATCAGTTTAGAAAATCCGCCTCATGTCGTAAATATTGTAAATATTCCCCAAAACCCTGAGGAGATGACGGCGAATCTCTTGGCTCCAGTGGTGATCAATATGCAAACGAGGCTAGCTATGCAATTTGTGTTGGAAAAGGTAATTTATACGACAAGACACCGCCTGTTTCCTCAGGGATTTGACAAGTCAGCGGCGGAAGGGGCGAAGTAAGAATGCTTGCCTTAACGCGTAAAATAGGAGAGCGGCTGGTGATTGGCGATCAGATTGTGATTACTGTCGTTGATATTAAAGGGGATAATATACGTTTGGGCATCGAAGCACCAAGAGAGATAAAAATTTATCGTGGTGAAATTTATGATGCTATTGCGGCGGAAAACAAAGAAGCAGTCATTCCTGATCGCCAGGAAACCATGGATATTTTAAAAGCGTACAAGTTCCCGAAAAAATAAAATATTACAGTAAAGCAAGGAGGCTTTTACAGTGGATATTAAATCGATTCCTGATTATTCAACAATAGCGGCCGTAAGTTCGGTGCGGCTCACGTCCGTTCAGCAGGATGCGGCAGCGGCGTCAATACCTACAACTGTTGGAAGTAATACAACCCTTCTGAGTAATGCGGTGGCGGCTAATACCAGCTCTGCCAGTTTGAACAATCAAATGAATGATAAAGGCGATCTTGATTCAGTACAGGATAAAACAGCTTTGCCACAGAACCAGAAAGAGTTGGCAAAGAAAGATATCGAACAGATTACCGAGGGTTTGAATGATTTTATGGAGTCGATGAATACAGATATCCGCTTTGTTTTACATAATAAATTACAGGAACTGATGGTCCAGGTCGTCGATAATAAGACGCATAAAGTCCTTAGAGAAGCGCCGCCAAAAGAATTGCTTGATACGATTGCTCGAATTCGTGAATTTGTCGGTTCACTTCTTGATAAAAAAATCTAGTAAATAATAAAGCTGATTGAAGGAGGGGATTACATGTCTGATATGTTTAGCAGTGGTGTAAATAGAACGTTTGGATTAAGCGGCTCTGGTATCGACGTTGATTCGATGGTACAGCAGTTGATGAAAACAGCTAGGAAGCCTTATGATTCGCTGCAACAAAAAGAAACTGCCTTGGAATGGAAGAAAAGCGACTACTATACGATGTATACAAGCATTAATGATTTTCGCAACAATAAAATCTTCAATTTTAATATGAAAAGCACCTTAGATGCAAAAGCGGTTACTTCTAGTAATACCAGTGTAGCTACAATTACAGCGAATGGCGATGCGATTAATGTCAATCATGCACTGAGTGTGAGTCAACTTGCCAGTGGAGTTACCCAAAGTAGTTCAGCAGCGATTACCACTGGGAAAAGTAAGACAACTCTTGCCAGCCAATTTGGAATTAGTGGCACATTTAACCTTACTATTAATGGCAAACAAGTTGCTGTGGATTCTTCCAAGAGTATTAATGACCTTGTTAGCTCTATTAATAAAGCCGATGCAGGTGTAACGGCTTTATATGATACAAACCAAGATCGGTTTTACCTCTATACCACAGGAATGGGTAGCAGTGCTAAAATTGATTTTACGGGTACAAACACGCAAGGTCTTAATTTTCTGGCAAACAACCTGAAGCTTAGTGCTGTGTCGGCGGTAAATACAAGCGGCATTTCTAGCGGTTCTTATCTTGGCACGACGGATGCACTGCCTTTGGCAGGTCAATTCACAGGACTTGCTGGTAGCTTTAATTTAAATCTAAGAGTTGCTGGGGCTACAGCTAATATTAATGTAGATACGACAAAAACAACACTAAACGACATTGTTACGCAAATTAATAACATTAAAGATGCGTCAGGCAATCAGTTAGCTTCTGCGGTCGTTGGTATAGATGGAAAGCTCACTATTAAGTCAGCATCTGATACCAATACACTTGATATGAGCGGTAGTGATACGGCTGGGCTCAACTTTTTTAAAAATCAATTACAAATGGGTTCTGTAGCGGATTGGAGTGCCATAGGTAACACAACGAATGTGGCTACAAGCGCTAGTGCTGTCGTTTTTGATCAGACGGCAAAACTTGCGACTTCTTTTTCCAGTGCTTATACAGGAACTTTTAATTTATCCATTTCAGATGGGACAACTACGAAAAGCTTGGCGGTCAATACGCAGACAATGAGTATGGCGGATCTCGTTAATAGTATTAATGGTTTGACTGATGCCAATGGGAAAGCTTTGGCCGTGGCTAGCTTCAATCATGGCAAATTTTCGATTAAAGCAGCCCAGAATGGGACGACTCTGGATTTGTCCGGTAGTGATTCGGCAGCTCTCGGCTATTTAACAAATACTTTACAATTAACAAATCAACAGGGACAAGATGCTGTTTTTAAACTAGATGGTGTGGTGATGAATCAGTCGAAAAACAATTTTACTGTAGCTGGTGTTACCTATAATTTGCTCAGTACTGGTTCTATTAATATTACTGTACAAAACGACGTCGATAAAATTGTCAATAGTGTAAAGACTTTTATTAGCGACTATAACGCTTTACTGGCCTCTGTAACAACAAAAGTTACAGAAGCCTATGACCGAAATTATTTGCCGCTCACCGATGATCAAAAGTCGGCCATGAAAGATGATGATATATCTCTCTGGACGACAAAAGCAAAAACAGGGCTACTACATAATGATTCGATTTTGCGGAGTTTAACCAATTCGATGCGTGATGCTTTTTCTAGTTCCGTTTCGGGTGTTGATGGGAAATACAAAACAGCGTCCAGCCTAGGGATTACTACCAGCGTTGATTGGACAGAGAATGGCAAACTATATCTTGATGAAACGACGTTGCGGACGGCATTGCAAAATGATCCCGATGCAGTGTATAAGCTGTTCAGTACCGATGGCGCTGACACATCCCACGATGGAATTGCTGTACGCCTTAACGATGCTTTGAAAACAGCGACGACAAGTATTTCCACCGAAGCTGGCACCACAGCGTCAATAACCAGTGACACGTCGAGTATATTAGGCAAGCAGGCTAAGGATTATCAAACACAACTTACAGACTTGTTCAAAGCACTGCAGACGAAAGAAAATGACTACTATAAGCAATACAGTAATATGGAAACTGCTTTGTCAAAGCTGACACAGCAGACAAGTCAGTTATCATCTTTACTAGGAAGCTAATAATAAGGAGGATTGTCATGAATGCGGCAAATATGGCCAACGCCTATAAGCAGCAGCAAATAATGACTGCGTCGCCGGAAGAATTGACTTTAATGCTCTATAATGGCGCAATTCGTTTTACTACAGAAAGCATTCAAGCGACGGAAAATAAGGAAATCGAACGGGCCCATAAAAGTAATATGCGCGCCCAAAATATTGTCCACGAACTGATGGTTACCACAGATACAAGCTATGAAATTTCAAAAAACTGGCTGGTTTTAGAAGAATATATTATGCACTGCCTAGTTCAAGGCAACATTAAAAAGGATGTAGAATTATTGAAGCAAGCCAAGACGTTGCTGACAGAATTTCGCGATACTTGGGTGCAGGCCATGAAAATCACTCGCCAAAGCAAGGCGGCAGGCAGTGAATGATGACTGAAGCGCAGAAAAAACTGCAGCAACAATGGGAGGATTATCTCTTTCTGACAGAAGAGATGAAAAAGTTTCTCTTACAGCGTGAGTTAGATATGTTTTTCGCGTTGCTTGAGCAGAGGGGATCTCTTTTGCAGTCGATCCAAACAGTATCGAAAGAAGAAGCTGCTTATTATGAACTTCCGGCGAATCAAGAATTGATACGAGAAGTGAAAGCTGAAAATAAAGATTTGCTACAGGTCTTTCATATTGCATTTAATTCCATGAAACGTCGTGAGAATATTACCAATGCTTACGAAGGCGGTGGTAATTTGGCAGGACAGTATTTAAATCGCCATACTTAGTTTTTTTTAGACATTTACTAAAGAAAAAATAAAAAAATGTAGTATAAGGCTTAAGATATTGAAAAAACATCCGATATTATAATTGAAGGTTTAAAAGAGATTCCTTCGCTGCCGGCCGGGGTGAAGAAATCCAATTTAAGCAAGTTAAAAGATTTGGGCATGGATGCTCAAAATTAAAATATCAGGGAGGAATTTTAAATGATTATTAATCACAATCTTTCAGCAATCAATACTTTGAATGCATTAGGAAAAAACAATGCGGCAACAAGCAAATCTTTGCAGAAGCTTTCCACAGGTTTCCGTATTAACGGTGCATCTGATGATGCTGCCGGGCTTGCAATTTCCGAAAAAATGCGTGGTCAGATCAGCGGTTTAAAACAAGCTTCCTCGAATGCGCAGGATGGTATTTCCATGTTGCAAACGGCTGAAGGCGGATTGGATCAGACTCATAGCATTCTTCAAAGAATGCGTGAGTTGTCTGTACAGTCGGCTAATGATACGAATACGTCCGATGATCGTCAGAAAATCCAAGGTGAAGTTGACCAATTAGCCAAAGAAATCAGTCGCATTTCTAATACGACTGAGTTCAATACGCAAAATCTTTTGGCAGGTGGCCTAAGTGATACGTTCCACGTTGGTGCAAATGCCAACCAGAATCTGGCTGTATCTGTTAGTGCAATGGATGCTCAGAGTCTTGGTGTTGCTGGTAGCATTAACATTGCAGCGACTGTAACGAATAATGCAAAAGTAAATATTACTTCTGTATCACGGGGGCTTTCAGCTGGCACAACTCGTGTAGCAGTTATCTCCAGTAATGCTGCTACTCTTACTAAAAAAATTACACAAAGTTCAGCAGCTGCTACTATTTCCGCAACTGGTTTTGGAATCAATATGACTGGTACAACTGGTTCGGTGAGTGCTTATACCGGAACTACTGATGCTAATTACATGGTTAAAGTGGCAAGCTTGGCCAATACGGCAGGGACGGCTGTTGCCAGTATCTCCTATTCTACTGATAATGGTACGAGCTGGACAACGATTAATGGTGACTTCCATAATACTGCCAATACTGGTGTTGCTATTGATGGATTGAAGTTCCAGTTCGATTCTTCAACAACCGCGACGCATTTTGCTGTTGGGGATACTTGGAATTTCAGTATTAGTGCTGCAAATAAAGTACTACAACTGAGAACTGGTGCTGTGGCTACGGGAACTAACGTTGGATCGACAGTTACGATTCATAAAGGCGATACGGCCGCTACTGTTGGTGATAGCGATGCCGGTAAAACAGTTTCTCTACAATTTGATTATAATAAAGTTACTGCAGGATCGACTACCTTCTTTTCGAGAGCAACTACTTCGTCGGCAGCAGTACTGAATAATGGTAATGTTGCAACAAACGCCACTGTTGTTGCTGGTATTGATGTTAGTACACAAGCGAATGCGAATAACGCTATTACAATAATTGATAAAGCAATCAATACAGTATCACAACAGCGTTCTGCATTAGGTGCTTATCAAAATCGATTGACAAATACGATTGATAACCTTAATACTTCAAATGAAAATATTACTGCATCTGAATCTCGTATCCGTGATGTTGATATGTCTTCAGAAATGATGACTTATCAGAAAAACAATATTCTGCAGCAGGCTGCCAATGCAATGCTTGCAAAAGCAAACCAGCAGCCGCAATCAGTACTCCAATTACTGCAAGGTTAAACAAATTGAAAAAGGACTCTGGAGTATCCAGAGTCCTTTTTTTATAGATATGATAAAGAATTTTAACAATAAATTTTTTATCATATCTATAAATTGAGTTTCTGTTAATTTGAAACTTGATAAGGAGGAACTTTATGGATCTGAGTATTGTTATGATGGTGAAAAATGAAAGTGGAAATTTAGCAAGATGTTTAAATAGTGTGCAAAAGCTTCGGGATTCTGTTAAATCAGAATTAGTTATTGTTGATACTGGTTCTACTGATGATACTGTTGAAATTGCAAAACGTTATACGAAAGAAATTTATTTTCATCAGTGGAATAATAATTTTTCGGAAATGAGAAATCTGTCTATCCAATATGCAAAAGGTACCTGGATTTTTATTTTGGATGCAGATGAAGAAGTCGTAGATAGCAATTCTGTTATTCAATTTTTAAAAAGTAAAGAATCCAGTCTTTATGGCGCGATTGCAATAGATTGTAAAAATATTATTAATGCAGAAGAGGCTGGTGCTTATTCTGTTATGACAACTTTCCGGTTTTTTAGAAATGATGGTTTTTTTCATTATGAGGGTGCTGTTCACAATCAGCCGGTATTTCGTGGTGAACAAATTGCATTGCCGGGGATTGCGCTTTTTCACTATGGCTATATTTCTAGTGATAAAGATTTGATGGAGAAAAAATTTTTGCGAACAAGTGAGATTTTAAAGCATGAACTGGAAAATGATCCTCAAAATATTTATTACTGGGCTCAGCTTTCTTCTACCTATGGAATGCATGAAGACTATGAGAAAGCAGTAGAGTGTATTGAGAAGGCCTATTCACTTCTTCCAGAACATAGATGTGTAGAGCAAATTTTTATTTTTACGCAAAAAATACTTTCTTACCGACAAATAAAAAATTACGAAAAAGTAGAAGAGATTTGTCTTGAAGTATTAAGTTTTACTAAAAATTATCTCGATATCTTTTACTATTTGGCTGAAGCAAAGGCTTGTCAGGAAAAATATAAAGAAGCAATTCCCTGCTATCAGGAATATTTAAAGTTGAGAGAAAAACACATCCAAACTGATAAGAAAGATACGTCTGTTATTGAATATAGCATTGGATATGATTATATTGTTTATTACAATTTATCCAATATTTGCAAGAGGGAAGAAATGTATGAACTGGCATTTTATTATGCGAAACAAATACGAGAAGAAAAAACATTACAGGATAATTTGTCAACGTTTATTTTTTTATGTTTAAAGTTAGGTAAGTATAATGAACTAAAATTACAATATGAATTATTTGATCGTCAAGAATGGCAGACTTTATTTATTTCTAAAATGGAAATGGAAAAGAGTAACTTTTCGAGCAAAGAATCTATAGGGATAAGCAGGGCGTTTTCATATTTAAATAACTCTTATGGCTTATTGTGTCGAATGATTCTGGAAGATCGGCATCTGGAAAAATATCCTAGCGACCTTATGAGTCTAAAATCTGTCGACATTGAAACATTACCGATATATTGTAGCGAGATTTTTTATTATGCGCTAAAAAGGTATGCGTCATTAGAGTTCTACGGTGAATTTTTCAAGGAAATTTGGCTTAGTCATATATTTGAATATATTTCTCAGCGTCATGATGATTTAAGTGACGTGATTTTTTCCTATCTGGAGAAGTTGCCGGTCACAGAAAAATTTTTTATTAATAAATTTAATAAAAATTTGGCTCGTTATATCTTGCTTCTTAACCGCATTGGGACAAATCATTATGAGTTTTTATTTGAACGGTATCTTACCGAAGGAACAAAATATTTACAACAAATTTATCATAGTCACGTTTTAGAAGATGAGTGGGTCTATGAGCTGAAAAATGATGAGGAAGTATTTTTACTTTATATGTATAAAGCCCGTGGCTGTAAGAGTGAGGCAGATTATATTCGATATCTGAGATTGGCGTTACAAGCTATGCCTTCAATGAAAAAAGGGATAGCAAAGTTAATGGAAAGTAGAATGGAAGAATCAAAGACTTCGAGTGATTCAATGCAGAAATTAACGGATCAGTTAGTAGAGTTATTAGACGATTTAATTGAAAAAGGGGATTTATCCCAGGCGCAACAAGTTCTGCAGGAGGCTGAAACAATGTTGGAGGGGAATTCCCGACTACTTGCGATAAAAGCCAAATTGTTTTTAAAAACAAATTCTGATTCGTTCCCACAATAAATGATTTAGGCGGTGGTACTTTGGAAAAGAGTGCTATTTTTAATACCATACAGGATTTGATCCAGAGCGGCTACTTGAGAGAGGCTCGGACTTTAGCTGATGAATATGAGAAAGTAGATCCTAATAGCGTCGAGCTATATTCGATTCGGGTCATTTTCGCTTTGCTGGAATCTGATATTGCTTTAGCAAAAGAACTTTTGGGAAAAGGCTTGAAAATAGATCCTGATTATTTCGACTTATTGTTTAATCAAGCTTTTGTGTTAGAGTATGAAGAAAAATATCAAGATGCAGAATTTTTATATAGAAAATTGGCAAACAGACATACTGTAAGTAAGATAGAACACGATGAAATTCGTTTAGCGTTGCAAAGAATATTGGAAAAAGATAAGCGGGTTTTGAAAAAAGTAGCCTTGTTCGTAAAGCCAGAAATGGATAGCTTTTTAGGTTTTATTGCGGAAGCATTGAATGGCTTTTATGAAATTCGCTTAATAAAAGAACTTGATACGAATAAAATTGACGCAGCAATGAACTGGGCAGATATCTGTTGGTTTGAGTGGTGTGATGATTTGTTGGTTTATGCATCAAATCATCATTTAGCAGAGCAACGTAAAATCATTTGTCGCCTACACAGTTATGAGGCTTTTACAGAATATCCATTGCAGGTAAAGTGGAGGAATGTCAATCTGTTAGTTTGCGTTGCTGATCACATACGTGAATTTATGATTTTAAACTATTCTCTAGAGGCGAAGAAGATTATCGTGATTCCTAATGGAATTGATCTCGAAAAATATACATTTGGCAATCGGACTAATGGATTTAACATTGCGTACGTGGGGTATATCAATTACAAAAAAGGCCCGATGCTTTTATTGCATGCTTTTAAGTGTATTTATGATTTTGATCCGAGATATAAGCTATATATTGCTGGAGAATTTCAAGATGCTAGATATGTGCTTTATTTTCAGCAAATGATTAAAGAGTGGGGTCTTGAAAACAATGTTTTTTATCAAGGATGGCAAAAGAATTTAGATCAATGGATGGAAGACAAGAACTATATTATTTGTACGAGTGTTTTAGAGTCCCAAAATATGAGTGTCATGCAGGCAATGGCAAAAGGCATTAAACCTTTAATTCATAATTTTGTAGGAAGCAAAGGGATTTATTCAAATAAGTATGTTTGGTCTTCTATGAATGAATTACTTCAAATGTTACAAAATGATGATTACAATTCCAATGAGTATCGTGAATTTATTGCTAGTTTTTATGATTCAAGAATCTTGTTGAGGCGGGTAGAAGAAACGATACATCAACTAGCTGCTGCTGAGTCGGAGGTAGTAAAAAAACCGCTTGTTTCAGTTTGCATAACTAGTTTTAACTATGAAAAATATATTGGTGAAGCGATTGCATCTGTGCTAAATCAATCCTATCGAAATATAGAATTGATTATTATTGATGATGCTTCATCTGATAGTAGCCGCGCTATTATTGATCGCTTAGCAAAAGACGATAAAAGAATTGTACGAAAGTATAATAAAGAAAATAAAGGGTATCGGTATGGCATTAATCAATTTATAACGAAGTGGTGTAAGGGTGATTATTTTATTATTTTAAGTGCCGATGACATGTTAGCAGAGAAAGATACGATTGAAAAATTGGTCAATGGATTTTTATTAAATCCAGCTAATGATTTTATCTATGGTGATCAAATTTTAATTGATAAGGAATCAAAAGAACTAGAACGAATTCAATATGAGTATTTTGACAGAAAAGACGTGGTAAAAGAAGTATTTAACCGATTTGGTTCAGGGGTACTACCAATTTTATTTGCGATGCATCGGACTGAGTTTTATCGAAAAAATCAATATGGTTGGGAAAGTTTTCATGATGTCGCTAATGACACGTTAAACTCTTTGATTTTGATTCGTCGTGGAGCAGTATATCAAAAAATAAATTATCCGGTTTTTCGTTATCGACAGCACAATGAAAATAGTACGTTTGATTTATCCGTACGCTTAAAGGATATTTATGGAATTATTACTTATATCATTGAACATTTTGATGAATCCTATTACCTTGATTCCCATTTACTTTCTCCTGACATTGCAAGACAAAAAATCAATAAATATAGTGTTTTAACAGAATACTTTTGCTTGTTCGTTCAGTTTTACTTAGAAGATTATCGTGTTTTTGGTAAATGGGAAGTGAATTTACCTAAAAAAGAAAAATTAATATTGTTGACTCCTTTTAAACAGTTATGCGAGAAATATATATCATTGGTTTTTGAAAGAGATGATGCGCAATATAGGCAGATTGCAAAAGCCGTAGAAATCAAATTAAAGGAGCTTTATAAAGGATGACTATAAAGAAGCGAATATTATTTTTATTTCCTAATACAAGTAATGATGGAGTCGTATCAAATGCCATTACAATTTTGTCAGCGATTGCAAAGAAAAGAAATTGGGATGTAGCTTATTTTGAAACGTCTTTTTACCATAAAAAAGCTACGGCAGCAGAAGAGCGAACTGTTTCTGGCGAATTTAAGCCAGTAAATGGAATCGGGGCAAAGAAAGAGCTGCACTCATATGAAAGCCTTTTCGATGATTTTAATGAAACTTTAGGGCGATTTCAGCCTGATGTTTTAGCGGTTACAGCAAATTCTTTGGAGTATGATTTGTTCCAAAAAATAGCAGAGGAAAGTAGTCTAAAAGATAGGCAACCCTTTACGATCGTTGGTGGAGTGCATGCAACTTTTTCGCCAGATGAGGTTATTGCAAATTCATTTGTTGATGCTTTATGTATTGGAGAAGGAGAAGAAGCTTTTGATGAATTTCTTTTACGATATCAAGAAAACCAGTCTTTGCGGACTATTAAAAATCTTTGGGTAAAAGAAGCGGGAGTTATTTATAAGAATGAAATTAGAGAATTGCTTGCAGCCGATCAACTATGGTTGTTTGAAAAAGACTATAGTTTTTATGATAAGGAAGAGTATTATTTAAAACCTTTTGAGGGACAACTCTATAAAAAGGCATTTGTAGAACTTTCGCGAGGCTGTCCTTTTGATTGCCATTACTGTGTAAATAGTGCATTGAAACAGCTATATCGTGGAAAAGGAACCTTTGTGAGATTTAAACCATTAAACCTATTAAAGAAAGAGTTACAGCAAAAACGTGATGAAGGGTTTAACTTGATTCAATTTTTAGATGAGAATTTCTTTAATATTTCATTAGAAAATCTTAGAGATTTTTGCCAATGGTACAAAGTAAATATTAATTTGCCCCTAATTATTCAAGCTAGGGCAGAAAGTGTAACAGAAGAAAAAATTCAGCTATTATTTACAATTGGTGTTCATATCGAGATGTCTTGCGGTGTAGAAACTGGCAGTGAAAAAATATTACACGAAATTTGCAATCGTTTTACGCCACGGCAACAGACAATCAAGGCTTTTGACCTGATGAAAAAATACGGTATATTTACTCGAGCTTATGTAATGATTGGCTTTCCCGAAGAAACTAGAAAAGATGTTTTTGATACGATTGAACTGATACGGCGATTGAATCCTTATTTATCGATTATGTCTGTATTTTATCCATTCGTTGGAGTGCCGTTGCGAGAATATTGCATTGGTAAAAAGTACATTACAGGAAAAGAAGAAGCTCATACTTTCACAGAGAAAAGTATCTTGAAAAATCAGCCAATGACTCAGGAAGAGATTTATAATTTGCGAAGGGTTTATAACCTGTATGCGACTCTTCCTAAAAAATATTTTGCGGAAATCAAAAAATGTGAAGATGATTTTGACCAGGTATCATTTGAACAGTTAGTGGCACTATCTTGGGAAATACGCAAGAATTGGCCAAACTATTCACTGGATTAATTTATATATAACAAGAGCAGGAGGAAAATATGAAAATATTAGTGATTGGATCAGAAGGCAATGTTGGACAATGTTTAGTTCCTTATTTAGAAAGTGTAGGGCATGAAGTGATTTGTGCTGATATAATTCGCGGATTCCGACCAGGATTTTATCATGCAGATATTACATCTGCTGTCGATTTGGTTAAGATTTTTGCAAATGAAAAACCTGATGTCGTATATTCTTTGGCAGCTATGGTAAGTCGGGTTGCTTCAGAGGAAAACTCGATTATGACTGTAAATTTGAATATTAGCGGGTTGAATAATGTAATTGAACTATGCAAATTATATAATTCAAAGTTAATTAGCTTTTCTACTTCAGAAATTTACGGCGATTTGGCCGAAGAATTGAATGAAGATACGACGGTACCACAGCCTAATAACCGTTATGGCCTTACAAAATATTTAGGTGAGAAATTAGTTGAATATGAAGTTAGAAATCATGGGTTGAAAGCTGTTTCTTTAAGACCTTTCATGCTTTATCATGAAAATAGTAAAGTCGGTGATATTAATGCTGCTATTATTGAATTCGCATTGCGGTTTTCGAAGAAAGAAAAAGTTATTGTACATAGGAACAGTGAGAGATCGTGGTTGCATTTGGATGATGCTGTAATCGCAATGGAAAAAGCAATTTATGTAGAAAATTATGAGGCTATTAACATTGGATCGCACGAATATATCGAAACGAGCGAAGTTGCGGAAAAAATGGCTAGGGAATTTGGTTTAGATATTAATGAATACGCTGAATTTATAGAATTGCCAGGACGAATGACGAGAGTCAAGCGACCTAATTTAAATAAAATGAATCGCCTATTGCAGATGACTCCTCAAATCCATATTGATGAGGGCGTTAAGCGAATTGCTAATCGATTTAAAAATAAATAACAAGGCTGTGTAAAGAGTGAAAATTGTTACTGTTATTGGTGCTCGTCCACAATTTATAAAAGCTGCAGTCGTTAGTAGGGCAATACAACAACATAATGAGAATTTCGGTGGTAATATTAATGAAATTGTTATTCATACGGGACAACACTATGACCCAAATATGTCAAGGGTATTTTTTGATGAATTGAAAATGAGTGCGCCTGCTTATAATCTTCATATAGGTGAAAAGATTCGTTCTTGCTCGACAACTGCAAATCAAATAGCAGGGATGCTAATAGGGCTTGAAGAAATTTTTTCATTAGAAAGACCAGATGTTGTTTTGTTATATGGCGATACTAATTCTACTATGGCTGGAGCGATTATGGCGGCTAAATTGCATATTCCTATAGCGCACGTTGAAGCTGGTGTACGCAATGGTAATATGGATAATGTAGAAGAACAAAATCGAATACTGACAGACCATATGTCACAAGTTTTATTTTGTCCAACCGAATCAGCACTTGTGTATCTGAGTAAAGAGGGAATTGCAGACCAAAAGAAAAAAGGAAATAGGATTATTACCGTTAAGAATGTCGGTGACGTGATGTTTGATGCGTTTCTTTTTGAAGAAAATAAGGTTGATATGAGATTGGAGCAATACGGGATTGAAAAGGCAGATTATATTTTACTGACGATACATAGAGATGAAAATACTAATGCTAAAATGCTGAACAAAATTTTCAAAGAACTGAAAGGTTTGAGTAAAAAGATTATTTTTCCTGTACATCCAAGAACCCGCAACGTAATACAACAAAATAATCTCGAACTGAGTGATAATATACAGTGTATTGCACCCTTAGGTTATCGAGATATGATTGCTCTGCAAAAAAAAGCTTCGCTTATTATTACTGATTCTGGAGGAATTCAGAAAGAGGCTTATTTTTCGAAGATTCCTTGTATTACAGTTATGGATACAACTGCATGGAATGAGACTGTTGAGATTGGTTGGAATCGTCTCGTTGATTTTCAGAATGATATTTATCATTTTACCGAATACGTCCCTACGGAAAATTCGTATGATCCTTTTTTATTTGGTGATGGTAAAGCAGGCGAAAAGATTGTTAAAGTTCTTGCAGACTATTTATAATGATTAGTTGTCTGGAGGCATTTTATGTTAAAAGATTATTTTGTTCATAAATCAAGCTACGTTGATGAACCCTGCCAGATTGGTGAGGGAACGAAAATCTGGCATTTTACGCATGTTATGGCGAATTGTCAAATTGGTAAGAACTGCAATATTGGTCAGAATGTCGTGATATCACCAGAAGTTATCTTAGGTAATAACGTCAAGATCCAAAATAATGTGTCAGTTTATACGGGGGTTATTTGCGACGATGATGTTTTCCTTGGCCCTTCTTGTGTATTTACGAATGTCTGGAATCCCCGTAGTCATGTAAGTCGTAAGCATGAATACCTCGAGACAAAGATTGGCCAGGGAGCTTCTGTCGGCGCTAATGCGACGATTGTGTGCGGACACTCGATTGGCAAGTATGCTTTTATTGGCGCCGGTGCTGTAGTGACGAAGGATGTACCTGATTATGCCCTCTTGGCGGGAAATCCAGCACGCCAGATTGGCTGGATGTGTCAGTGCGGCGAAAAGCTAAACTTTTCTGGCGCTCAGGCAACTTGTCGTGAATGTGGTCTGCATTATGAAAAAAATGAGCATGGGGTTAAATTAGTCTAGCCTGATTTGATTTAATTTTTAGGAAAATATTGGAGCATATTACCCCCTATGGTATAATAAAAATAACTTTTATACTATGGCATTTTTATACCATGGGAGGTAAGCCGTTTATGATTGTCAACCATAACGTTACACTTATGCGAGCGGAAAGTCAGAATAAAAAAGCGACGAAGAGTGAAAATAAAGTAGCGAGTCGTCTTCAGAGCGGACTAAAGATCAATCGGGCAGCCGATGACAGTGCAGGACTTGGCATCAGTGAAAGTATGCGGGCGCAAATTCGTGGACTGTCTCAGGCCGCATCGAATATCCAGACAGGAATTTCGATGATGCAGACAGCTGATAGCCATTTAAGTGCGATTAATGATCCGACTTTGCAGCGTATGCGGGAGCTGGCGGTGCAGGCCTCGAACGATTCTCTGACGGATTCAGATCGGCAAAGAATTCAGGAAGAGATCCAGCAGCTTAAAAGTCATCTTGATAATGTTTTTTCTAATGCAGAATTTAATACGCAAAAGATTTTTACGCAGATTCCCAAGCAGATTACTGAAACAAAAGTTTACCCTAGTCCAGGCATTTTAGCTGGTGATACGCATTTATTGCCTGATGGGCTTGATGTCACGCCAGGACAAAATCAAACCATGAGTTTTAAGCTGGACGGAGTGCCTTATTCTGTTTCGCTTGATTCTGGGCCACATACGGCTCAACAGCTATTAGATGATTTAAATCAGAAGTTTGTTGCAGCAGGAACCGATGTAACGGCTTTTTATCAGGGAGACGGACTAGCGTTTGATTCGCCGACTCATGTTATGGATAGTTTTGGCGGCGATATGATGCAAATTAATAACCCCTATACGTCGATTCTTTATGATATGGCAGAACATGGTTCCATTTCTGGAGCCGCAGCAACTGGGTATGGCAATTTAAGCAGCGGGCTTACCATTACGGCAAGTAATAATACGCTGACGATGAATGTGGACGGTGCGGCAACAAGCATTACTTTGTCAAGTAATACTTATACGGCATCCAGTCTTTTGACGGAAATTAATAATCAATTCAGTAACTCTAATATTCCTGTGACGGCGACCTATACTGGAAGTGGTCAATTACAGCTGATGCATAATATTAGCGGCGCCGGTCATACTTTGGATACTTTAGGCGGCAGCGCTTATCCTGATTTATTTCAAAGCTATACGGCATTGACTGAGTCTGTTTATTCTTCTACGTATACCACGGCTGCCATCACCGGCAATAAAAGTCTTGCTGGCGGCGTGACCATTACAGCAGGTGACAATGATTCTTTAAAGTTTACTGTTGATGGTACGAACTATGCCTTTACGGTAACACCTGGAACGAATTTGACAGCAACCAATATCGCTAGCGATTTAAATGCGCAGTTTGCGGTGCAGGGGTTAACTTCGCTTACAGCAAGTAGTAATTCAGGTCAACTCCGTATTGCTTATAATAGTGCAGGGAATCATTCGATTACAGGTCTTTCTGGTACGGCCGTAGATGATCTGTTTTACAGTAAAGGAACTCCTGGCGTGTATCCTGGCAGCTATCAATACATCGAAGGGAGTAGTGCGCCACTTCCCAACGGTTTTGCACGGGTTGAAGGTTTGACTGATTTAAGTAACGGTGCTATTGTTCGTGCGGGGAAAAATGATACCTTTTCGTTTAAACTCGATGGTACAGCTCATACGATTACACTTGATCCGGGAACATACAGCGCCAGTTCTTTTGTGTCAGCAATTAATAGTAAGCTTTCTGGCTTATCAGTGCAGGCCTCTATTGGCTATAACTTCTATGGGGCTGTGCTCAATTTTACGAATACCCATGAAGGCGGCGGAATTCCTCAGTTTCCTTATTCGCTAGACTCTTTTTCCGGTAACGGCTATGATTCCTTTATGCGTAGCATCGTTCCTACGCCCGTACAAGGATATGACAGTAAAGCTGAAATTGATGGTGTGGCTGATCTTTCGGCAGGACTCACAATCAATAGCAGTAATAATACCTTTAGTTTTAAGATTGGCGCCATGACGAAAACAATTACGCTGAATGCGAATACCTATTCTGCCAGCGGTTTACTGACGGAGATCAATCAGCAATTGACATCGGCTAGTATCCCTGTGACAGCCAGCTATTATGGTTCGACTTTGCGGCTGACGGCAGTTAATAGCGGTGAAGATTTCAGCGGTCTTACTGGGAGTGCCGTACCAGCTTTATTTCGCAAAAATGATTATGTTGGCTGGGCCTCCTACACTTCGCCAAGCAGTACCGATGCTTATGTGGAGGGACGGCTGAATTTGGCTAGCGGTGTAACGATTGATCGTGGGGTCAATGACACACTTTCTTTTTCGATTAATGGCACTGATCATTCTGTCACCCTGCCGGAAGGCGGTTATACACCAGATAAACTTTTAGCGACGTTAAACAATGATCTTGCATCATTTAATGTTACAGCGAGCTATAATAGCAAACAGCAGTTGCGTTTGACCTATTCGCCAGGCACAAATGGTTCTTATGTGATTGATGGTGTGGGCGGCAATGCTTCTTATACGCTGTTTTATCCCGGCCCGACGAAGAAGGTTGAGTCTACACGGGATTTAAGTCAGATGGATGGACGCAGTACCTTAAAGCTACAAGTCGGAGTCAATCAAGATATGAATATGAGTTCAGGGATTCCGATTTTTATGGCTACACGGACGTTGGGAATTGATAAGCTTGATCTGACCAATCGTGAGAGCGCTGACAAAGCAATTACGGTTGTGGATCAGGCGATGAAACAAGTGAGTCAATCGCAGACATTTATTGGCGCTACTATGCAAGCGTTGCAAGCTACTTTGGGCAATGTGACAACCTATGGCGAACACTTGACCGACTCTGAATCAAAGCTGCGCGATGCGGATATGGCGGCAGAACTCATGGAACAGACGAAGCATTCTATTGTAGCTCAGGCGTCAAATGCTATGATGGCTCAAGCTTCGAAGCAGCCTCAGCAAGTATTGCAACTGCTACAAGGATAAATTGATTTAGTAGGGAATGACTTTTTATTATGAAAAGTCATTCCCGTTTCTGTTTCTGACCTTAATCTTTTGTCGGAAAATCACGATATAATAGGTAATGTGATTTTGTGTTTGGTCATGTTTATAGGGGAGGATTTTTTATGCGGATACCTTTAGTTGATTTACAGCAGCAGACGAAGCTTTTGCAGCCAAAAATTATGCAGGAAATCGAGAAGATTTTTGCTAACACTGCTTTTATTATGGGAAAAACGGTAACTGATTTTGAAGCGGATTTTTCGCAAGTGGCAGGCGGTGCAATGGCTGTAGCTTGTAATAGCGGTACGGATGCGCTAGTCCTCTTGTTAGAGGCGATGGGAGTCGCAGCAGGCGATGAAGTCATTACAACGCCTTTTTCCTTTTTTTCTACGGCAGAAGCCATTTCTCGGCTCGGCGCGGTACCCGTGTTTGTCGATGTAGAAGAGACTACTTTTAATCTGGACCCGAAAAAAATAGAAGCAGCCATTACGGCAAAGACCAAGGCCATTTTGCCTGTTCATATTTTTGGGCAGCCTGCTGATATGGAGCCAATTCTGGCTATTGCGAAAAAACATCAGCTTAAGGTGCTAGAAGATGCTTGTCAGGCCATCGGTTCTTCCTATACTTTTTCTGATGGCCGTACGGTGGCGGCAGGAGCGATCGGCGACAGTGCTGCTTTTTCCTTTTATCCAACGAAAAATCTCGGCGGCTTTGGTGATGGCGGGATGATGACGACAACCGACGAGAATCTGGCGAAGGTGATTCGAGCGCTTAGGGCTCATGGAAGTGGGAAAAACGGTAAAGAAGCTTATGAATTGCTGTACGGTGAGACCGTTGACTTAGGTGAGGCTGAGACTGCTTCGGCTGATGCGACGATTTACGATCCGACGAAATACTATAATTTCCTCATTGGTGTAAATAGTCGCCTAGATGCACTGCAAGCGGCTATTCTTGCCGTGAAGATTGAGCACCTTGCTGGATGGAATGAAGCGCGGCGGCGGCTTAGTACTCGCTATGATGAACTGTTTCAAGCGGCAGGCTTGGCAGATAAGCTTATTTCGCAGCAAACGCCGGACCATATTTTCGCTGTAAAGCATTTATATATTGTAAAATGTCAGGAACGCGAAGCTTTATGTCGGTTTCTCGGTGAAGCTGGTGTAGCTACGGGCGTCTATTATCCTGTGCCGCTTCATTTACAGAAAGTTTATCAAATGGGGCGTTATAAATTGCATTATGCTGCCGGTGACCTGCCTGTGAGCGAGAAACTTTGTCAAGAAACGATGGCTTTACCGCTGTTTCCGGAAATGACGGTAGAACAGCAGGACTATGTGATTACCAAGGTGAAGGAATTTTACGGAAAGTAGCTGCAATATAGCGTTAAATAAAATCTTGAATTTCAAAATTTAATCAGCAACTGCTGCAGAGAAAGAGTGGGAATCCATGAAAAAGGCGTTGTTAGAAAAGATTTACCAAAAGACGGCTGTGCTCGGTGTAGTCGGTCTTGGCTATGTAGGTCTGCCCTTGGCGGTAGAAAAAGCGAAAGCAGGCTATCGTACTATTGGTTTTGATATACAGCAGGAAAAGGTTTCCATGGTCAATGCGGGGGAAAATTATATTGGCGACATTGTACCAGAGGATTTAACAGCTGTTGTGAACTCTGGCCTTTTGAGTGCGACTGAAGATTACAGCAAGCTGAAGGAAATCGACTGTGTGGCCATTTGTGTGCCGACGCCCCTTGATTTATACCAGCAGCCTGACGTGTCTTATGTGGTGAACTCGGCTCAGGAAATTGCCAAATATCTTCATCCAGGTATGTTGATTGTGCTGGAAAGCACGACATATCCTGGAACTACCGAAGAAATTATTAAGCCCATATTGGAAGCGACAGGATTAAAGACAGGCACGGACTTTTATCTAGCCTTCTCGCCGGAACGGGTCGACCCAGGCAATCAGCATTATAATACGAAAAATACGCCGAAGGTGGTTGGCGGTGTTACATCGGATTGTACGGAAGTAGCGGCAGCTTTGTATAAAGAAGTACTTGAGGGCGATATTCATACTGTTTCGAGTCCTGCTGTAGCTGAAATGGAAAAGATTCTAGAAAATACGTTTCGTATTTTAAATATTGGTCTTGCTAATGAGATGGCGCTGATTTGCAACAAAATGGGTATTGATGTGTGGGAAGTGGTCGATGCAGCGAAATCAAAGCCTTACGGTTTTATGCCCTTTTATCCTGGCCCTGGCGTGGGCGGTCACTGCATCCCGATTGATCCTTTCTACTTGACATGGAAGGCCAGGGAATACAATTATCATACGCGGCTGATTGAAACAGCTGGGGAAATCAATAACTCTATGCCGGAATTTGTTGTGGATCGGGCTATGAAGATTTTAAACCGTTTCGGACAATCCTTGAAAGGCGCGAAAGTTCTCGTGCTCGGTGTAGCCTATAAGCAGGATATTGATGATGTACGCCAATCGCCAGCTCTTGAGGTCATTGCCAATCTGGAGAAATATGAAGCGGATATTGCGTATCATGATCCCTTTGTTGCCAGCTTTAGTTATAAAGGGAAGTCCTATGAATCGGCGGAACTTACGAAACCGCTTGTAGCTCAGGCGGATCTAGTCATTTTAACAACGATGCATACAGGTTTTGATTATGGCTGGATTGCTCGTCACGCTCGCATGATTTTTGACACGAAAAATGCTTTTAAGGAAGTAGAACAGCGCGGCAATATTGAAAAACTTTAGGAGGTCGATTATGGGGAAAATCAATATAGCGCTAGTTGGCTGTGGTCGCATTGCCCATAAGCATATTGAAGCGCTGCTGAATAATCGTGAAGAATTATCGCTCTATGCTGTCTGCGATGTTGTGTCAGAGCGGGCCGAGGCGATGGCGAAGGCTTATAAACAAGGCTTTGCCGCTGCGGGTTTAGCTGAGCCTGACGTGAAAATGACAGTAAATTATAAAGAGCTTGTCGCTGATGCGGCAGTACAAGCGGTGGCTATTGCCACCGAGTCTGGCAAGCATGGTGCTATTGCGTTGGAGTTCCTGGATGCGGGGAAACATGCTCTGGTAGAGAAGCCTATGGCGCTTTCCACGCAAGAGGCGGATGCGATGATTGAGCTAGCGGAAGCCAAGGGTTTGGCTTTATGCGTATCACACCAGAACCGTTTTAATCCGACGGTCTTAAAAGTAAGAGACGCTTTGGCGACAGGACGCTTTGGCCGGATTTTAGCAGGCAATGCACGCATTCTCTGGAATCGGAATGAAGACTACTATCGGCAGGCGCCATGGCGTGGAACCTATGAGCAAGACGGTGGTTGTCTCATGAATCAGTGCATTCATAATATTGACTTGTTGCAGTGGATGCTGGGCGGCGAGCCACAGCAGGTACAGGCTATGCTGGCGAATTTTGTCCATCCTTATATTGAAGCGGAAGATTATGGCTCGATCCAAGTGCGTTTTGCCAGCGGCTCCATTGGCAATGTCGAAGGCACTGTCTGCGTCTATCCGCGTAATCTGGAAGAAACGTTGACACTTCTAGGGGAAAAGGGAACGGTCGTCATTGGCGGCGAGGCTTTAAACCGCGTCCAGGTTTGGCAGTTTGCTGACGGTCTTGATTCATTAGAGCAAGTGCGGGAAGAATGTAATAATGAAATCGATAGCGTCTATGGCCGTGGTCATACGCCCCTATACGCCGATTGGACGCACGCTATGCAGACCGGCGAAGCGCCGCTAGTCGATGGGCGACAAGGAAAAATTGCCATGTCGATTATCTTGCATGCCTACGAAGCGCAGACCTTGGGAAGGGCTGTACGCTTTGGCGACAAAGAGCTTACAGCGATTTCTTACCATAAATAGTTGCTATTGTCTTATTTGTTTTATTTTTCTTGCATTTTACAGGATCTTCCCTTATACTTAAAGTAAGAACCTTTTTGCTTAGGTCTGTGGTTGAAAATCGATGCCAGTCGCAGGCGAAACGATCCACGTAAGGAATCAAAAATGGTTTTGAGCATGGTGCGGCTTAGAAGTAAGACCTGCCGAACAAAGAGTCGAGAGAAAGAGTTGTGAGGGGAATCGTATCCTAGTAGCTAAATTTCCAGCAGGCGAGTGTGGGGGCAAAGACCAGGTCGGCTAAGCAAGGGTATCTTAATTCAAAGGGATAAGGGGATATCGGTTATGGCATTTGAAGACAAAACGCTGAAGTGCAAAGATTGTGGAAGTGATTTTATTTTCACGGCTGGAGAGCAAGAGTTTTATGCAGAAAAAGGTTTTGAAAATGAACCGGCACGCTGCCGCGATTGCCGTAATAGCCGCAAACGCAGCCGGGAAGGCGGCGATTATCAAGCTCCTCAACGTGAGATGCATGAAGTTGTGTGCGCTGAATGCGGTCAAGTGACGCAAGTGCCGTTTAAACCTCGCAACGACCGTCCAGTTTATTGCCGCGATTGCTTTAATGGCAAAAGAGGCTAATTACTTTTCGCAATTATAACATATTATACCCGACGTATTGTCGGGTTTTTTTATGTCCGTTTCCAAAGTGGTAGTGAAAAATGAGCGTTAATATAGTAATAAGGTAATTTAATAAAGACAAGTAAATAAAAATTCTCGGTATAGTGGACTTTTTCTTGATTTTTTATGCATATATATTGTATAATTAATTACATGAAAAATAAAAGTTGGAGGGGTTTTTTAATGCGGTCAAAATGGATGCTCGTAATGGTGGGGGTTTTGGCGATGGCTCTGCTCGGCGGTTGCGGCAAGAGTGAAGCGCCGAAGACGTTAAAGGTCGGTATGGATGCGGCTTTTGCACCCTTTGAATTCCAAGATGATAAGAGCAAGGAATTTGTTGGTTTTGATGTGGATTTAATGAAAGCAATTGGCAAGCAAATGGGTGTGCAGGTAGAATTTCAGAATATGGGCTTTGATGCACTGATTCCGGCGCTTGACAGCAATACGATTGACGTAGCTGCTTCCGGCATGACGATTAAGGAAGAAAGAAAAGGAAAAGTAAATTTCTCAGCGCCTTATTATCAGTCCGGTTTAACAATTATTGTTAAAAAAGACAATACGACAATTCAATCTTTTAAAGACTTAGAAGGCAAGAAAATTGGTGTACAGATTGGTACAACTGGCGCTGATGAAGCCAAAAAAATTGCCAATGCCCAAGTGCGTGAATTCAATACACCGCCTGACGCTTTTATTGAGCTGAAAAACGGCGGCGTTGATGCAGTTATTAATGATCTTCCTGTTAACCAGTATTACATTAAACAGACTGGCGGCAGTGAAGCTAAAATGGTCGGCGATTTACTCCATGCGGAGGATTACGGGATTGCTGTAGCTAAGAAAAACACGGAACTGGCTAAAAAGATTGATGATGCTTTAGCAGCGATCAAGAAAAATGGCGAGTATGATAAAATTTATGAAAAATGGTTCGGAGCTAAAAATAAATAATTTGCAGTATTAATAGAATACTGTTAAACAAGCAAGAGCTTATGTGGCATAGAAATGCCCATAGGCTCTTTTTTTATTTTTATATGGAAAAAATTTCAAAATAAATGGTAAAAGATGGAAGGATAACTGCGTTACATGGCGAAGTTATCTATATTACAAAATATGGAATTTGATCTAAGCTGTTTTTAAGGGAGGATGAAATCGTTGCAGCGATTGTCAAGGCTGAACCAAACAAAATTATGGCTGTGTCTTTGGGGGAGTTCTTTTTTAGCGATTCTGAATTGTCCCATGGCAGTGGCAGCGCAAGATCTTACTCAATCGCATCCTGGTGATGGTTTGCAGCTCAATGCATCGCTTCGGCAAAAAACGTCTAGTGAGCTAGGAAACACGCTGCAGCGAGAAGGTCTGCAGCAGCCAAGTTCGCAGCAAACCGGCGATTCTTCCCAGGACTCGGCGGCAAGCGGAAAAATGACATTTTTTCTAGCAAGACTTGATGTTGATCCGTCAACTATTTTATCGCCAACTGATATCCGGTCTGTTGTCAGCGGCTACGAAGGGCGGTTGGTGACGCTACAGGAGGTTTCTGAAGCTGTTGACAAGTTGAATGACTTGTATCGCCGTACGCCTGCCTATATTGCTAGGGCTTTGTTATTGCCGCAGACCATTGATAAGGGGGTCGTTCACATTGCTTTGGTGGAAAGTCGTGTTGGCTCTGTCCGCTTCGATAAAACTTTGCCGCAAACGGAGCAGTCTTATGTTTTAGAGCATCTCAAGGTACAAGCCGGAAGTCTTCTCAATCTGGATCAGCTGGAAGCGAATTTAATTCGCTTTAATAAGACGAATCAAACGCAGCTTACGGCGGCTTTGCGTCGAGGCGAATCTTTTGGTACGACTGATATTTTACTGCAGGCAAGTGATACGCCTTCGGCGTCGGTGGTTTTATACAGTGACAACGGCGGAACTGAGACGAGCGGCGAATATCGGCTAGGGGTTGATACGTCGTGGCATCATCTTTTTACACAAGAAGACGAACTCGCTGTGAATGTGAGTCATTCCCGCGGGAATACGGGTGGCAGTGTGGCTTACGAGTTGCCTGTCGGTACAGACGGAACCCGGCTCGGAATGAGTTACAGTAAAAACCAAAATGATGTAGTATCAGGCGTTTTTCAAAGTTTGCAGATTCGCGGCCATTCCTCTGACCTTGCGCTGACATTGAATCGTCCGCTCGTAACGACAGCTACGGATAAAACGACGCAGTATTTCGAGCTTCACGAAAAAAAAGCCGATACGTATTTGCTAGGCGATGCCATTCTGGCTTATACAGCAAGAAGCTTCACAACGGGGTGGTCTAGTCAGAAAAACGATAGTAACGGACTTGTGTATCATCGCTTTGACGTTACACGAGGCTATACCGTGGATACTAGTGACGGGAGTTCAGAAAGCCGAGCTTATTATACGAAGGCTAATTTATCCTGGGTTCGCCAGTTGCCCCTTGGCGAGCAGCATGGCTGGCTCTTTCGCGTTTCTGGTCAATGGAATTTTCAGCCGTCGGTGCATCTGCCCTCAACAGATGTGTTTTCTCTAGGTGGATTTTCGTCCGTGCGCGGCTATAAGGAAGGAGAACTAAGCGGTGACAGGGGCTACTTTATCAGTACAGAGTATCATTTTCCCTTGGCGTCCTGGGAGGGAGTTCTGTTTTTGGATCATGGCGGCGTTTTTTCCTATGATGTATCGTCCATTACGAATAACCGCGACTGCTATATGACCAGCTTGGGCGTTGGTGTGATTGCCAGCTTTGGCAAAAATGTAGAAGCCCAAGTCTTTTGGGGGAGGCCCGTAGGCGGGGGGAAATATGCTGGAAGCGGTCGCTTTCATTTCTTATTGCAGTATCGTTATTTTTAGACGGTTGTGCCGCGAAAGGAGAAAAGCTTATGAAAATTAGACGATTTCTTGTTGCTTGTTGCGTCTGTTCTTTTATGACGGTAAGCAATGTAGCAAGTGGCGCCGCCGCCTATGTTCTTGAACCAGGCGATGTGTTAGCTGTTAGTGTTTATGGCTATAATGAGCTGTCCTTGAAAGAGGTAGTAATTCAGCCTGATGGCATGATTGCGGTCCCTTTGGCGGGACAAGTCCAGACGGAGAATCTTACGGCAAGCGAGTTTGCTGCTGTGCTGACAGAGCGTTTAGAACGCTATTTGGAACAGCCGTTGGTTACGGTCAATCTACTACGACGTCAGCCCATCAAGGTCAGTGTGCTTGGCGAGGTGTATCATCCTGGCTATTACAGTCTGGAACGAGGGGGGACATTGCTCGATGCCTTGAGTATGGCTTCTGGTTGGACCAAAGACGCCGCGAAAACTAAAATCATGTTATTTCACAAAGCTCAGTTTATGACGTTGACTACACAAGGAGCATCGCAAGAGGCTAAAGTTACGCAGCATGATGTCAATGCGTCAGCACTACCACAGTTAAATTCAAGTGAGGAGCAGTTTGCAGCCGTACCGCCGATTAATTTGCTGGATATGCTGCAAAAGCAGGATTTTCGGCAGAATTATACCCTGAAGGACGGCGATGTTATCTATGTGAGCAGCAATCATCGCGTAGATTTGATTCGCGATATTCTTCCCTTTGTCTATCCCTTCTATTTACTTCATCATTGGGAAAAAGAACCCTGATTTTACGCAAAGAAAGGTGCGAAATCATTCATGTATAGTGACGGCAGACTAGAAGTAAGTGATCTGGCTCAAATTCTGGTGCGACGGCGTAAGGTGATTGCCATGACTGTCGGTGGTTGTTTGCTGGCCGCTTCTATAGCCAACTGTTTTTTGCCTACGCAGTATGAGTCCAATGTGAATTTGCGGGTGAAATACAGTCGTAGTTTAAATGACGGGATTGGCACTTTATCGCAAGAAGAAGTCATGCGCCAGCAGATTTATACCTATGCGGAAATTATTAAAGGAAAAACTGTTGTCGAGGCGGCCATCGCCAAGGTATATAGTGATGTTCCTGAGGCTGAGCGTCCTGACTATGACAGTGTGAGTAAGCGAATTGAAGCAGTTCCCTTGAAAAATACGGAAATTCTGACTGTATCTGTTCAGGGGAAGACGCCGGAAGAAGCGCAGGCATTGGCCAATGCCCTGGTGGATACGTTGCTCCTTCGTCTTACTGACATTGTACGGGCTGAAGGTCGCGAGACGAAAAATTTTATCGGTCAGCGTCTCGATGAGGCGAAAGCCAATTTGGATGCTCTTGAAATGGCCATCGTGACTTATAAAGAAAGTCATCAGGCCTATTCGGTCAATGATCAAACCAAAAATTTGTTAGATCGGCAAACGGTTTTAAGAAAGATGATCATAGAGAATCAGATGGCCGTAAACAATGGAGAAGCGAAGCTCGATGGGGTAAATCGGCAGCTTGCGCAAGAAGATCCGGATTTTGTTGGCGATAGCCCTTTGATTCAGCAGTATAAAAGTAAGTTGGAAGAAATGGATGTCGAGCTGATTTCGCTACGAAAAACCTATAAGGAAAATCATCCTAAAGTGCAGAGTCTGCAGGCCGGTATTAAGGGACTGCAAGATAAACTGGCAGGGGAAATTGATAAGGTTGCCAGTGACAAGGCGCCTTCTAGTAATCCTATTCACGTGGGACTTGTGCAGGGTAAGCTGCAGGCCGAGGTGGAAGCAGCTGGCGCCAGAGCAAGGCAGTCGGCTTTGCATAGTGAAGCGCAGCGACTTACGGCCGAACTGATGAGCCAGCCTGTCAAAGAAGAAGGGCTGGCAAAGCTCTTGCGTGACAGCGCTGTTGCCGAGCAGTCTTATTTGAATTTAGCCAAGAACTATGATCAGGCCCGGATTGATGAGGTGAAAGAACCGACCAATGTGCAGATTGTGGATCCGCCTGATTTGCCGATCAAAGCAAGTAAGCCGAAGAAATGGCTCAATCTGGTCATGGGACTTTTGGGCGGTCTGTTTATCGGTGTTGCCGCTGCTTTTCTTACCGAAGCTTTTGGCAAAACCATTGATACGACAGCCGAGGGCGCTGCATACTTAGGTCTGCCGGTGCTTGGAGCGATTCCTGAACCAGTGTCGCGCCAGGGAAAACAGTCTTAGCTTTGCATTGAATTTTTTGGGAGGTCTTATTATGAGGCATTTTGCATATCGTCTTCTTATGGACCGCGAGCAGTCGCCGCAGGCTGAAGCCTTTCGGTCGTTCCGGCTTATTTTAGAGGATACAGCGCAGCGGGAAGCGCTAAAAACGATTCTCTTTACAGGGACCCATCAAAGCGATGAATATGCCATGACCGCAGCGAATGTAGCGGTGGCTCTCGCCTATGCGGGAAAACGCGTTTTGCTGGTAGACGCTAACCTGCGCAGTCCCTCTTTGTACCGCTTATTTCATGTGCCTAATACGGGCTTGGTCGAACTGCTTCGAAGCGGTAAAAGCGCTCAGGCAATGCTCCAACCGTCGCACTTGAAGCGACTTACGCTGTTGCCAAGCGGTTGTTCCGCCGAGCCGCCCATGAGTCTTTTGGCGAGGCCGCGCCTCACCGAAATTTTAGGCGAGCTAAAACAATGCTTTGATTATGTGCTGATTCACAGTGCGCCGCTGCTTGTTACGGCAAGCGATATCGTATCTGACGCCTGCCTTTTAGCGGCAAAAACTGACGGCGTTATTTTGCTTGTTGAGGCTTGCTCCGTCAAAGCGACAAAAGCGAAGAAAGCGGCGGAAATGCTGCAGGGAACTCGTGCGAAGCTACTAGGCTTGTTAATGACACGCGTAAAATTAGCAGATGCTTTTTTTCAGGGAGCAATGTAGAAGCGGAGGGAACGTTTTGGCTTATTTTACAATTATCATTCCTGTCTTTAATCGGGAAAAAGAAGTGGTAAGAGCCATTGAAAGCTGTCTGAAGCAGTCCTTTGATGATTTTGAAGTGCTTGTTGTCGATGATGCCTCCACAGACCAGTCGGCTGATGTGGCGGGGGCGATTTCAGATTATCGCATTCGTTTGATTCGCCATCGACAGAATCAGGGAGTTTGTCCGGCGCGCAATACGGGGATTGACTATAGTCAGGGGGAATGGCTGTTGTTTCTTGATAGTGATGATGAATTGCTACCAGACGCTTTGCTGAAAATCCGTCAGGAAACGCTGCGCTGTCCTGAAATAATTGAACGACTGGGCTTTCTCTATCGTCGCGATGATGGCAGAGTATCGCCAGAACCCGTTTTCGGCGCTACAGTGCTCAATTATGAATCTTTTTTGCGCTGGCGCGACAGCGTCGGACTGAGCGATTTTTTTCATTGCGTTCGTCGGCGTTCCTTAGAAAAGGTGCGCTTTTCCCGCGGTCGGGCCTATGAAGAAACGTACTTACTAGATTTTGCGCAAACCTATCAGACACGGATGATTCCCGAAGTGGTTGCACTCGTTCATTTAACGAGTGCAAATCGTGCTAGCAACGTATCAATTTGGCAGCGATCCGAAGGCTTTTTGCGTGATGCGCCAGATCAAGCCCACGATACGGCCTATATTTTAAGTCGACATGGACCTGCTTTGAAGCGTTATGCGCCGAAGTGGTATCGGATTTTTCGTCAGGGAGCGCTGTTTTATTCCTTTTTAGCGAGCAATCGTTTGGCAGGGTTCAAGCTAGCCCTAGCTTATCTACAGGAGTATCCCTGGCAGAAAAACGGTTGGCTTATCGCTTTTGCTGGACTTGTAAGTCCGCGATTGCTGGCGCTCATGCGCGCTTGGGAGACACAACGGCGGGAGGTGCTCTGATTGGTGTCGATGCTTGAGGCTCATTCGAAACCCTTTGCCATGAAAGGTCGTACTATGATCTTTCTTAGCGTACTTCTGGCTGTTCTGTTAGGCGTTTTAACTCTCAATGCTCTTACTGAAGAGCAGGGCCATTTTAGTTTACTACGCTTCGCTGTGGCGGGTCTTTATGGTTATATTGTTTTGTTTTTGACCGGATTTTCGCTAGGGAGTATAACGCGAAAAGCGATGGTCGTACTATTTTTGTGGTTGCTTTTTTCGTTGCTGTCGCTACTTTCTGCCCTTTCTAATCAGGATGATTTATTTGGCGAGGTTTGGCAGCTGTTTGGTGTACCGGTCATTTTCTTTTTGGGCTTTCCATATTTGACGGGGCCGCGCGGGCGCCTCATTTTAGCTTGGGGACTTGTGCTAGCTTTTGCCGCTTATCTAGTGGCGTCACTGGCGTTATATCCTGTAACAACATCCTATTACAAAGGCGTATTTGTGAATGCCAACACCATGGGACTCATTCTGGTTGCGTTGTCTGCGGGGCTGTTTGGCCTGCTGCGCGGACGGATTGCAACTGAGCAAACTCTAAGGCAAGGTTGCGTAACAGCTGCTTTGGTTTTGGCGCTTGGCGCTTCGGTCCTGCTAATCATTTTTACGGGATCGCGTACTAGTTTTTTAGCTTTTTTGGCAATGGCTGGCTTATTTTATGGGACTTTGCTTTTGGATCGTGCGAAGCAATGGCGCTGGCTATGGGGGGTTAGCGGGTTTGCCGTACTTTGTAGCGGTATCGTTCTGTTGTTGGTTTTGGGCGGGATACATGAAGGGATTTTTGCTACGATGACCGATAAGTTTGCTTCGAATCCAGATCAGACACTGCTTTCCGGCCGCGAATTTGTGTGGCGCCAAGTTTTTGCCGAAGCTGAGGTCTTGGGGCATGGAAATCAGTATTTTACGGCCCAGGTCGGTATTTTAGCTCATAATGTTTATCTGGCTGTTTTGGGAACGAAGGGGATTTTCGCGTTTGCATTGCTGGTTTTCTTCCACGGATTGGTATGTTTTTTAGCCTTTTGGCAAACTATAGAAAAAGTCCAGTTTGATGGTTATTGCGCCGTGCCCTTGTTCGTCATGATTGCTTATTTGCTCATTGGGCTGACGGAAAGCGTCGGCGGCATTTTGGGCAATGGGCTTCATGCGGCTTTTTTATTGGCTGTGGGGCTTACGATAGCTAGAGAAGAAACAGAGAGTAGGCGAGGTTGATGAAAGTACTGTTTACCCATGATCATAAGTTTTATAAGGATGAGAAAGGCCTTTACTATTCTGATGGACAGTATCCCTACAGGTTATGGCGGCGCTATCTCGAGGTTTTCGATGAGATTGTTGTGGCGGCTCGCGTACGCTCTTTAGGAAAAACGGAAGAACGGCAGTATCTTGATTTGTCAAGCGGCCCTAAGGTTCGCTTTGTCGAGATTCCTTCGGTGAGCAGTCCGCTGGCCTGGCTGGGGGCGCGGCAGGAGGCTGTGAAACGACTGAGTGATGCATTAGTGCAGTGCGACGGGCTGATTGCAAGGATCGGTGAGATCAGTCGCTTGGCGGCGCCGCTAGCAAGAAAGCAGAAGAAACCCTGGCTGGCCGAGGTTGTGTATTGTCCCTTTGACGCTCTCTGGAATCATGGCTCTTGGCAGGGGAAACTTTATGCTCCTTACGCCTATTGGGCTACACGCCGTATGGTAGAAAAAGCGCCTTATGCCTTGTATGTTACGAAGGCGTTTTTACAGAAACGCTATCCTTCTTACGGTGAGACTGTAAGCTGCTCCGACGTCCAACTGGCTGATGAAGCGCCTTATGTGCTAGAACGGCGTTTGCTACGGCTGAGTCTTGCAGCGACGCCTGTTAGAAAAATCGGCTTGATCGGGACACTCGCAAATCACATGAAAGGCGTTCATGTTGCCTTACAAGCGCTAAGTTATTTAGCGAAAGACCGCGATGATTTTTCATTTCAAGTACTAGGCGGCGGCGATCCGGCGCCTTGGCAAAAGCTAGCCGAACAATATGGGATCGGCGATCGTACCGTTTTCTGCGGTACGCTGCCTCACGGTACAGCGGTCAATGAGTGGTTGGACCAGATTGATCTCTACATTCAACCTAGTTTTCAAGAGGGACTGCCGCGTGCTTTGTTGGAAGCTATGGGGCGGGGCTGTCCAGCTCTTGGTTCCACCGCCGGGGGCATCCCCGAGCTTCTGCCGCCTAGCTGTTTACACAAACCTGGCGACAGTATGGCTTTAGCGGCGGGAATTGGCGCAGCTTTGGATAATTCAGCCTGGTGCTCAAATCAGGCTAAGCGTAATTTTACCTTGGCGGCGGCGTATCGGCCATCGGCGCTTGATCCCTTGCGGCAAAATTTTTGGCGGCGTTTTTCGCAGGCTGCGTCCAAGGAGGATTTTTTATGTCAATCCCAACCAAGTCAGTGGCAAAATGGCTAATCACGTTAGCTCTTGCTGCGGTCTTTACCGCCGGTTGTACCACCTTGGCGGCTAAGTTATCGCCAGAAGAACAGCTGCAAGCAGGGCTTGATCAGGATGTAATCAGAGCGCCGCTGCCAACGGTACCGTCAGATGCACTGAATGCGAAGAATTTCGGTGCGTTGGGTGATGGGATTCATGATGATACGGCGGCGCTGCAGCACGCTGTCGATGAGGCGGCAAATAACGGTAAAAGTCTTTGGATTCCGCCGGGAAATTACCTTGTTGACGCTCTAACGTCACTTAAGCTGCGCGATCATAGTCGACTTTATCTGACAGAGCGGACTACGCTCCAGGCTAAGCCAAATAGGGCGGCTTTTTACGCGGTGTTGTCCATTGAAAATGTGCAGGATGTAATGGTGTTTGGCGGGACTCTCTGTGGCGATAGACAGCGGCATCAGGGATCAGAAGGTCAATGGGGAACTGGTTTGTTTATTTCGGGCAGCCGACAGGTCCTGGTGCAGGGGATTACCGCCAAGGCATGCTGGGGCGATGGGGTTTATATCGGAACAGAGGTCTTTACAGGGCCCGGTACCTGGAAACAGCTCAATGCTGTGCCAGAAGACATAACGTTAATGGATGTTACGGCTAGCGGCAATCGCCGTCAGGGAATTTCCCTTATTGCCGGGAGGAATGTGACGCTCCTACGGCCTGTTTTAACAAGTACGCAAGGACAGGACCCTGAGGGGGGGCTGGATTTGGAGCCGAATCGGCCGAGCGACAGCTTAGAACATGTTGTCATAACTGATCCGATTACGGCCCAAAATGCCGGAGCCGGTATTCAACTTTTGCTTGGTAATTTAGCCGGATCGACTGTACCAGTATCAGTGGAAATTAAAAATCACCATGATTTTGGCAGTAAACGCGGCTTGAGTATTGTTGGCAGAGATGAAATTATTGCAGGCAGAGTTCAAGTTGCAGGCTCTCTATGGGAAAATAACAGGCTGAATGGTCTTAAAATCGAGAATCATGACAGTCGTTCCTATTATATTGATCTTGCCAACATTCATGTTATCAATGCGAATCGGAGCGGTCTGAGGGGGGCGAATGCTGACGGCGCGGCTATCGCTATTGTCCATAAAACAGGGAATGTTCCGGGAAGAACTGCTTGTATCGGCCGGATTACTCTCACCAATCCTTTGATTGAGGAGCGAGGTTCTTTGCGTGTAACAACAGCTCCTTTTTATATTTGGGATTGCCAAGCGGGTTATCAGATTAGGGAGCTTGTGATCGATCATCCGGTCCTGGGGGGGTTATTGCAGGGGATGCCTTATTATGAAAACGTGCTCCCCTTTATTCAAGATCCATCATGAGGAGGACAGTTCATGCGACAGAAATTTCCTTGTTTGCTAAAGACTTTGGTAGTGTTTGTTGACATAGCGCTAATGGCGACAGCTTATTACGGCGCTCCCGTACTATTTGGCAGCGGGACCAAGTCTGCTGCAACGGCTGTATACCGTGATATGATTCCCTTGCTGCTCGGTGTGACACTGCTGTTGTTTCGAGCTAACGGTCTTTTTGCAACCTTGCGTAAAACCTATAGCGAAGTGGCCTTGGGACTGGTTATGTCGTTAGGTAATGTAGCGGCCGGAGTGCTGTTATTAAGCTTGTTTTTGCCAGATTTTAACTCTCTACGCTTCTTGTTTGTGACGGCTCTATTCACGCAGTTCGTTGTTTTGACTTTTTGGCGCTATCTTTGCTGGCGCTTTGATCAGGCTGTCATGCGGTCTCGCACCTTGCTACTTTTAGGTTCCGCCGCCGAAAGCGAACGGATTGTCTCGCGGCTGGCTTTGCAAGGCCATTTACATGATCAGGTCAAGTATGTCTGTCATAATTGGGCTGCTAGAAAATGGGAGAAGCTCGCTGACCAAGTCGATGTAATTGTTGCCTGTGCCAGTCTACCGCTTACTGTAAAGGCGCAGGTAATTGATTTTTGTCAGCGCGAGAATAAACAAGTTTTTCTTGTCCCTGTCTTTTATGACCTAATTTGTCATCAAGGCTTTCTCGATAAAATGGATGATATTCCCTTTTTTCGTCCCCGTTATCTTCAGCCTACGTTAGAGCAGCGCTGTCTTAAACGGATTTTTGATATGGCTTTTTCCGCTGTAGCCCTGTTGTTCCTTTCGCCTCTATTGCTTATTGTTGCTGCAGCGATTAAATGGGATAGCAAGGGGCCGGTATTTTACGGTCAAATTCGCTGTGGCCGCGATGAAAGGCCTTTTATGGTTTATAAGTTTCGCACGATGCGCCGTGATGCCGAAGCAGTTAGTGGCCCTGTCATGGCTAGTGAAAAGGATCCGCGGATTACCTTAGTGGGAAGTTTCCTGCGGGCAACGCGTCTTGATGAAATTCCTCAGTTTGTCAATGTTCTTTTAGGTCAGATGAGTATTGTAGGGCCGCGGCCAGAGCGCCCCTTTTTTGTAGAAAATTTTAAGCAGGAATTATCGGCCTATACTTATCGCCACCGTGTAAAACCGGGAATTACCGGCTTGGCGCAGATTTATGGCAAGTATAATACGACAGCTGGCGATAAGCTCACATATGATTTGTTATATATTCAGAATATGAATCTGGTTACTGACGTAAAAATTATGCTTCAAACTTTTCGGGTCCTTGTTTCGAAGCAAAGCACTGAAGGGGTGGCGGCTAAACCGATACAGGAAGCGGCCTATCGTAGCTAAGGTAAGGACTACAGGCTGATTCATTGGGGTAGATCAGGCCAAGCGGTTGAAGCTAGATTGATTCATCTAATATGAATGAGAAGGTGAAAAAATGGGCGCTAGAAAGCTCCTATATGTGATTACAACAGGCAGTCTTGGCGGGGCGCAGCGTCATTTGGCTGATTTAATTTCCTGTCTGCCCGCTTCTTATGAAGTTCATGTGGCGCTCGGACAGAGCGGCTGGCTGGGAGATCGTCTCGCCGCGGCGGGGGCTACTTTACATCTTTTGCCTGAACTTGTGCAGCCTCTGGCGATGAAACAGGATATTCAAACCTTGTGGGAATTGAAAAAGTTGATTCAGACGCTTCAGCCTGATCTGATTCACTGTCATTCTAGTAAAGCTGGGTTTTTAGGTCGGCTGGCTGGACGATTTTCGGCAACACCTGTCGTATTTACAGTTCACGGCTGGGCTTTTACAGAAGGGATCTCTTGGCCGAAGCGCCTAATTTACCGTCTGGCGGAGCAGATCGCTGCCGCGGGGACCAGTCGTTTTATTTGTGTGTCTGATTATGATAGACAATTAGGGGTTCGGGCGATGCCAGGATGTCGTCATAAAATGTTGACAATTCATAATGGTGTTGAGGCGCAGCGTCAGTTGTCGTGTTTGAGTCAAAACCAGTCTGGTCGGGCGCTGCGGCCAAGCAGTGATCCGGTTCGATTGGTTATGGTGGCCCGCTTTAATCAGCAGAAGGATCAGGCTTTGCTGCTTCAAGCCTTGGCAAAGCTCTTGAAACGGGAAGTTTTGGTGGAGGTTTCTTTTGTGGGCGATGGGCCGACGCTGCCTGAGGCGACGACTTTGGCGGCAAAGCTTGGCATTACGGATCAAGTTCATTTTCTCGGTGCGCGTGATGATGTAGTAGCTATTTTGGCTGAACAGGATGTTTTTGTGCTGGCAAGTAAATGGGAAGGGTTTCCCATTAGTATTTTGGAGGCCATGCGTCAAGGCTTGCCTGTAATTGCTTCTGATGTGGGCGGTGTAAAGGAAGCTGTGACTGATCGCGAAACAGGGTTTCTTACGCCGCGGGGTGATTTGACTGCCTTAGCATCACGTCTTTGGGAGCTGTGTCTCAATCCCAGACTGCGAATTCAGTTTGGTCAGGCTGGGCGGCGGCGCTATGAGCAGGAGTTTACTTTGCCGCTTATGGCAGAAAAAACGTTGCAGGTCTATGAACAAGTTTTGCTGGGAAGGTGATGCTCATGACTTTATTGGTGGGCCGCTTTGCCCGCTCTTCTTTGGCCTATCTGATTGGCACTGTTTTTAGCAAGTTAACCGTTTTTTTTCTCATACCGTTGTATACTCGCTATATTTCGTCAGCTGATTACGGGTACTATGATGTGACACTAGCCTACCTTAATTTATTTACGTCTGTTTTGTTTCTTGATATTTGGGCGACTGTGCTACGCTTTATGTTTGATCACAGCGATAAGAAGGGGAAATATTCAGCAGTCAGTAGCGGTCTTGTTATTTTATGGGGATCTTTCTGCCTCTATGGGATTTGCGGTGTATTGCTGTTTTGTTATTGTGACATACCTTACCTGGGTTTATTGCTGCTCTATGGCTTTGCCTATTGCTGGCAAAGTTTTTATACGTTTGTGGCCAGAGGCTTTGGGGAAAATACGTTGTTTGCTGTTTCCGGCATGGTAAACAGTTTTATCATGGCAGCTGCCAGTGTGTTTTTTCTAGCTGTTTTAAAGCTTGGCTATGGCAGTTTGTATCTGGCCATGCTACTAGGGTTGATTGGACAACTCCTGTTGCTGGAAGGAAAGCTGGCTCTGCGTCATCATGTGAGTTGGTGTTGCAGTTGTCCCCAGGAGATTCGGTCGATGCTTGTTTTTGCCTTGCCCCTTTGTTTCAACTCTCTTGGTTACTGGTTTTTAACAGACTATAATCGCACTGTCATTTTTCATAAGCTGTCGCCTGAGGCGAATGGCCTGTTTTCACTGGCGGGAAAATTCCCGTTGGCCCTTTTACTTATCTCATTATGCTTTCAATTGGCTTGGCAGGAGACGGCTTTTGCCAAGAGTGACGCTAGCGAAACCTTTTATAGTAAGGCAGGTGGCTTCTTTTTACTGAGTCTGTTTTGTTGCGGCTCGCTGTGGTTGTCTTTTGTATCGTTAGTCTTTCCGTTCCTTGTCGATAGCGCTTATGCGGCAGCTAGGTCTTTGATTCCCTTGTATATGACAGCGATTCTGGCAAGTATCTATAATGGGTTTTTAGGTACTATTTTTACGGCGTTTAAAGCGACGAGGTTTTTGTTTCTATCAACTTTATGCGCCTGTATCGTCAATGTGGTTTTACTGCAGACTTTACTGGATTCGCTTGGCGTTATAGCAGCTCCCTTAGCCCTTGCCAGTGGTTACCTGACTAGCTCCTTTCTGCGGTTTTGGCGGCTAAAACGGACAATCCACTATGGCGATTGGCAAAGAAGTTCTTTGGCGGCCCTCGCCTTATTCGGTCTGTCCGCCTATGTTTTTTTACAGGGAACCTATGAGGCAAGTGGCTGTGTCTTGTTGGGGCAGCTGGTCTTGGTTTTTTGCCTATTTCGGCGGAAAGTGTTCGGTTTACTGGCAAAAGTCCGGGAAGTTACTTGCGAGAATTAATTAAATTACAAATAATGTAAATTGATAATTTACAAATAATGTAAAAAGGTTTATTCTTATATTGTCAGATTCTTTGTAAGATACAAGGATTTTTTTTACAGAACACGCATATTTTTTTCTCTTTTGATAATAGTATAAGATGGAAAATGATCAAGCTTTACTGACTAAAGAGGCTAAAGAAAAGGGAGCGGTAGGTAGATGCAAAGAGCATGGCGGCGTATGTGGGACAAAAATGTTAAGACGGGTGAAAAGAAAGTAGTACAGTGGCTTGTGGCAAGTGTAATTGTAACGGCCATGGCTACGGGCTACGCCAATCCTTCTGGTGGAACTGTCGTAGCAGGAAGCGGTTCGATCAAAGGGCAAGGCACATCTTTTGTTAAGATCAATCAAAGTTCCAATAAACTAGCGGTCAATTGGAACGCCTTTTCGGTTGGGACTGGCGAGCGAGTGCAGTTTAATCAGCCATCCAGTCAAGCTGTTGCTTTGAATCGTGTGGTTGGTTCAAATCCATCAGCAATTTTGGGGCAGATTACTGCTGACGGTAAAGTGATTTTAATCAATACGCGCGGTGTTTTATTTGGTAAGGATGCGCAAGTCAATGTAGGAGCTTTAACGGCTTCGACCAAAGACATTCAAGTTGCTGACTTTATGAAGGACGCTTACTCGCTTAATGGTGGCAGTGCGGCCATAACGAATCAGGGGACGATTCAAGCGGCCAATGGTGCGGTAGAACTGTGGGCGGCTGTCGTCAATAATGAAGGGAAAATCCAGGCTTCTGGCGTGACGGCTGCCGACGGCGTGATTCGTTTAGTTGGTAACTCCGTAAATTTAAAAGCTGGTTCGTCTCTCTCGGCTAGTGGCGATTTGATTTTAAAAGCCGGTGTCGATGGTAGTGGTGTCGGCACAGTGGCTATCGATTCTGGAGCCAAGGCTTCCGGCCAAAATGTACTGATTTTTTATAATCCTGTATCCTACTCCGATATAACAACGAAATCAGATACAAGCGGCAATCCCTATACCAGTAAGGTAAAAGTAGGTTCGGGAGGAACTCTCTCAGCCTATATGCTGGTGAATAATGCCGATAATTTGCAAAATGTTAATAGTAATCTGGCTGGTATTTATGCTTTAAGTCAAAATGTCGATCTTGGTAGCGGCGCGTTTGTACCGCTTGGCAATTTTACGGGTCGATTCGATGGTCAGAATTATAAAATCAGTAATTTGAAAATTTCATCTGATGCGGCTAATGTGGGATTATTCAGTAGCGCCCAAAATGCTACGCTTCGTAATATAACCCTTGACTCTGTTTCGCTTGCAGGCGGTGCCGATACAAACTACCTTGGCAGTCTGGTCGGTGTCGCTTCAAGCAGCTTGATTGATAATGTGACTGTTTGTGGGAATGTCGCCGTAAGGGGTAATGCGACAGGTTTTGGTTATGCGGCTGGCATTGCAGGTCGAGCCGATGGCAATACAGTTGTTCAAAATAGCAGCAACTATGCGTCTGTGACGGGTGCTGGCATACAGCGGCATGCGGCTGGTATTGTCGGAATGAACTATGGCGGCAGTGTGCTTTCCGGTGATGTAAACTATGGGCAGATTGCGTCGCAAGGGGACCAAAGCTATGCAGGTGGTCTTGTAGCCTATAACTATAACAATAGTATGATTAGAAATGGGGCAAACTTTGGTTCCGTAACAGGCGGCGTTTATGATCAAGATTATGTTGGCGGCTTAGTAGGGTCTAACTGGGAAGGTTCTATTGTAGAAGATAGTGTAAATTATGGTAATGTTAGCGGCGGTACGAATAGCAATATCGGCGGTCTGATTGGCGGCAATAAAGCGGGTGTTTTGTTTCAAAGTGCCAATAAAGGTCTTGTAACCGGCCAAAGCCGTTATATTGGCGGACTTGTGGGCGTAAATTATGGCGAAGGTCTAATTGACTCCAGCTTTAATAAAGGCAATGTATCAGGCGGTAGCAATTCCGATATTGGCGGACTTGTCGGGCATAATGTCAATAGTACCATTGTAAATAGTGCAAATCTTGGTAAAGTGGCTGATGATGCTGACGTAAGTACGCCGGCTGAGCCGCCTCTTTATGATACGAATGTACGAATGGATACGCATATTGGTGGAACGCGAAATTTGGGCGGACTTGTCGGCTATAGCGAGGGCAGCATTATTAAGAATGACGCTAATTACGGCGCTGTTACGAGCTCGCTTTCCTACAGCAATGTAGGCGGCGTTGTTGGTCTAAGCGCTGGAGATTCTTTAAGCTTCCTTGGAAACACGGCTGCCGTGACTGGGACCATGAATAGCAATATCGGCGGGATCGCTGGATTTGCCTATCTCAATTCAACGGTAAGAGATGTAGCAAATTCTGGCGAGGTGGCAGTTTCCGGCATCACTACCTATGATAGAAGCCAAAATTATGGCATAAACAGTAGTAGCAATGTGGGCGGCATTGTGGGTTGGCTCTATGGTACGGTAAGTAATAGTACGGCAAGCAATAGCACGGCAAGTAATGGCCCCACTACATTGGTGACAAATGCTGTGAATACCGGCAAAATTAGTGGCAGCGGCTGGCATCTAGGTGGCATTGCCGGTTTTAACACGAATTACGCTGCGATTCACGAGAGTAGTAATGCGGGCGCAGTAACAACCGATTCCCTTTATAGTTACGCTGGCGGTATTGTTGGCGCCAATTGTCAGGCTTCCATTTTTAACAGCGTCAATAGTGGTGCTATTACCAATCGGGCTGACTGTAGTTACGCTGGTGGGGTTGCTGGTACTAACTGGTCTAACGCTGTTATTACTGATAGCCAAAATAACGGTGCGATTGTGGATCTCGGATTTTTTAGCAATGCTGGTGGCATTTCTGGCGCGAACGGTGCTGGGAGCTTACTGACCTACTCGTCTAATAACGGTATAATACGAGGCGGACAGGGCGTTGGAAGCCGGACTGGTGGTGTCGTTGCCTGGGATTATAATTCAACAGTGAAGGGATGCCAGGATGGGGGTTCTGTAACAGCTAGCGGCGGTGTTATCGGCAAGGTCGTAGGAAAAGAACAGTCCTAAATACTTTTGGATAAATTCTTACGGGGCTTGTGATAAGCAGTTAGACGAGAGTAAACACTTTCGTCTAACTGCTTTATTTAAGGATACTTCTTTGGCCGCAAAGTTATTGCTTGGTTGGAACGAAATGGAGGACGATAAGGTGAAACAGGGGATTGTTCTTATTGTGTTTATCGTGGCTTTTGCCGCTTTTTTAGCATCGCCGCCGCCGATTTTAGCAGCGCACGGAACGGCGACAATGCAAAACCATGATCGCAAAGTTATGATTATACAAATGCCAAAACCAGCTGTTAGCGATGATTTTCAGATTGTTGGCCCGTGAAGGTACTACATTGCAGTAGTTTACGACTAATTTATTTAATAAATAAAGTAAAAAGGTAACATTTTAATAAAAAAAAGTCTTGCTGAATTATTCATAGGAGGTGTATAATTACTAAAAATAAACAGCGAGATGATCTCGCTTGCCTGGAGGGACTTATCGTGACAAAGAAGATGCTTTCTCTATGTATGTTACTTGTGTTTGTATTGTCGTTAGGGTTAGTTGGCTGTGGCTCTCAACCGAAAGCGGCCGAGAAAAAAGTCATTAAGGTAGGCTCTGATACAGCTTACGCTCCCTTTGAATTCCAAGATGATAAAAGTAAAGAATATGTCGGGTTTGATATGGATTTAATCAAGGCCATTGGTAAGCAAATGAATGCTGATGTGCAGGTTCAAAGCATGAACTTTGACGGACTCATTCCGGCTCTGGAAGCAGGCAATATTGATTTGGCTGTTTCGGCCATGTCGATCACGGAAGAACGGGCTAAAAAGGTGGCTTTCTCGGCACCTTACTATAAATCGGGCTTGTCCATTGTGGTAAAGAGTGACAACAATGCAATTAAAGGGTTTTCGGACTTAACTGGCAAGAAAATTGCCGTACAGATTGGTACGACTGGTGCGGATGAAGCGAAAAAAGTAAAAGATGCAACAATCCGTGAATTTAATACGGCGCCAGAAGCCTTTTTAGAACTTAAGGCCGGCGGTGTTGATGCGGTTATTAATGATATGCCTGTCAACAATTATTACATGAATCAAGAGACGGGCAAGGGTTCGAAACAAGTTGGCGATGCCTTAAGTTCTGAAGACTATGGCTTTGCTGCTTCCAAAAAGAATGCTCAGCTTATTACTGATATCAACAAAGCGTTGGAAGAATTAAAGAAAAACGGCGAATATGAAAAGATTTATGTAAAATGGTTCGGCAAAAAACCATAAGTTTTTGGGAAAGTAACGAAACACGAAAGGCGGCAGAGAGCGATCTTTGCTGCCTTTTGTCTGTTAAAAGAGCACTTTTTCATTGACAGTCTCTTTTTGTGTGCCTATAATCAAAAGGTGTATGATTATTCATTGTATCGTTTGGATGGGCTTATTTTTAGGCAAGGGGAGTAGTTTTTATGAACTTTGATTTTCAACTTATCGTCAACTCGTTCCCGTTATTATTACTGGGCGCTGGGGTTACTATTGAAATTACGACACTCAGTGTAGCTTTTGGTCTTTTAATCGGTATGTTTGTCGGCATTGCCAGATTATCGAAACAAAAACTTTTTTCTTATCCGGCGGCTGTTTATGTTGACTTTATTCGCGGCACGCCGCTGTTAGTCCAGATTTTTCTCATTTATTTTGCGCTGCCGATTATTGTCGGACAGAGAATCGATCCGTTTATTGCGGCGATTACGGCCTGCAGTATTAATAGCGGCGCCTATGTGGCGGAAATTTTCCGCGGTGGGATTCAATCGATTGACAAAGGGCAGATGGAAGCAGGGCGGTCTCTGGGCATGACCTGGGCGCAGACCATGCGATTTATTATCATGCCTCAGGCTTTTAAGCGTATTATTCCGCCGTTAGGTAATGAGTTCATTGCCATGCTCAAAGATTCATCGCTCGTATCGGTGATTGGTTTTGAGGAACTAACTCGGCGGGGACAGCTCATTATTGCTAGAACCTACGGATCTTTTGAAATCTGGCTAGCTGTCGCTTTCATTTATTTAATGATGACACTGACAATTTCCCGGTTTATCGCTTATTTGGAGCGGAGGTATAAAATCGATGATCGACGTTAAAAATATCCATAAAAAGTTTGGACACTTGCATGTTTTAAAAGGAATAGATCTTACGGTAGCAGAAAAAGAAGTTCTCGTGATCATTGGACCGAGCGGATCGGGAAAAAGTACGCTACTACGCTGTCTAAATTATTTGGAAGAGCCCACAGAAGGGACGATCGTTGTTGACAACATTGCGCTTTCTGGCGAGGCGAATATTAATAAGGTAAGAGAAGAAGTCGGGATGGTTTTCCAACGCTTTAATTTATTTCCTCATATGACAGTGTTGGAAAATATCGTACTAGCGCCAATTCAGGTACGCAAGATGGCAAAAAGCGAGGCTGAAAAGATCGGGCGGGAACTCTTGGCAAAGGTTGGTTTAGCTGATAAAGAGAAAGCCTATCCTGATCAGCTTTCTGGCGGTCAGCAGCAGCGTGTGGCTATTGCGCGGGCTCTAGCTATGCGACCCAAGATTATGCTGTTTGACGAACCTACTTCGGCGCTTGATCCGGAAATGATCAATGAGGTACTTGATGTTATGAAAGCCTTGGCTCGTGAAGGAATGACCATGGTTGTAGTAACCCATGAAATGGGGTTTGCCCGTGAGGTGGGAGACCGTGTCGTCTTTATGGATGAAGGCCGGATTATTGAAGAAGGAACGCCAGAGGCCTTCTTCACTGGTGCTAAGGAAGAAAGAACGCGCGCCTTCCTGTCGAAAATTCTGTAAAAATTTGGTTGACATATTATTAGTGTCTTTTTGTAAAACTTGTCTGAGCAGAGCCTGCTGTTAGACAAGTTTATTTTTTTGTTAATTTTCTGTTACAATACTAAGAGGATTTTTGAAAGAAACGGTGAATTATATAAAATAGGAGACTGGAAAGGGGATGTATCATATGAAAATGAATGTTCGAGGTAAAAACATCGAAATTACACCTGCACTGCGAGAATATGTCGAAAAACGCGTCGGAAAGATCACTAAATATTTCGACGGTATTGGCGACATTTCCGCCATCCTCAAAGTGGAAAAAGGCCAGCACATTGTGGAAGTCACTGTTCCGGTAAACGGCATGTTGCTCCGCGGTGAAGAATCAACGAATGATATGTATACTTCAATTGATCTTGTCGTTGATAAAATCGAAAAACAAATTGAAAAATATAAAACGAAAATTTCTCGTAAAATGCGGGGAGGCTCCTTTAAGAGCGAGTTAGTTCCAGCGCCGGTACCGGAAGAAAAGAGCGAGGAATTTAAGCTTGTCAGAACGAAACGGTTTGCCGTAAAACCAATGACGACCGAAGAGGCCATTTTGCAGATGAATTTGATTCATCACGACTTTTACGTATTCCGCGATGCCGATTCCGAGGAAGTCAACGTGATTTATCGCCGCAAAGACGGCAATTACGGTTTAATCGAACCAGAATTCTAAAGCGACGAAACGATAAAAACAGAAGCTGCTTGTCAGCTTCTGTTTTTCTTTTTTTCAGTACACTTTCTGAGTCGTTCGCTATATAATAAAGAGTGACGCCTTTTTGACTTTTTAAATTGGCTCTGTTAAAATCATATAATAGGCAAAGATATAGCCTGAAGTAGGAAAATACCTCTATTTACTTATATAGAGAGATCTTATTAGGACACGATTGTGGGGAGTTGATACTCTTGTTAAAATTTTTAAAAAAGCTGCTCGGCGATGACAATGAACGCGAAATTAAGCGCATGCAAAAGTATGTTGACGCTGTCAATGCCCTAGAGCCTAAAATGCAGGCTATGAGCGATACAACGTTGACAGGTAAGACTGTGGAATTTCAGCGTCGGATTAAAGAGGGTGAATCAGTCGATGACCTCTTGCCTGAGGCATTCGCTGTAGTAAGAGAAGCATCGCGCCGTGTTTTGGCCATGCGTCATTTTGACGTACAGATCTTAGGCGGCATTACATTGCATGAAGGTAATATTGCCGAAATGCGTACAGGGGAAGGTAAAACCTTGGTTGCCACTTTGCCTGTATATCTTAATGCGTTGACAGGCCGTGGCGTTCACGTCGTAACTGTTAATGATTACCTGGCCCGCCGCGACAGCGAGTGGATGGGAAAACTCTATCGCTTTTTAGGTCTGTCCGTGGGGCTTATTGTCCACGGCCTTGATTTTGATGAGCGTAAATTAGCCTATGGCGCTGACATTACTTATGGTACGAATAATGAATTTGGCTTTGATTATCTTCGTGATAATATGGTTGTGCAGCCAGAGCAAATGGTGCAGCGGCCTTTGCATTACGCCATCGTCGACGAAGTCGATAGTATTTTAATTGATGAAGCGAGAACACCGTTGATTATTTCCGGCCCTGGCGAAAAGTCGACAGAGCTTTATTCCCGTTTGGCTAAAGTTGTGCCAAAGCTGGTTGCTACCGAAGATTATACGATTGATGAAAAGCTTCATACAGTAGCGCCTACGGAAAGCGGTATTGCCAAAGCAGAAAAACTCCTTGGCGTAACTAATCTTTATGAAGCGGAAAATATTGAACTGTCCCATCATTTTAATCAGGCGCTGCGGGCTCATGGCCTGATGAAACGCGATAAAGATTATGTAGTAAAAGACGGCGAAGTCGTCATTGTCGACGAATTTACGGGCCGTCTCATGTTTGGTCGCCGATACTCCGATGGATTGCATCAAGCCATTGAAGCCAAAGAAGGCGTGAAGATTGAACGGGAAAGCCAAACCCTGGCGGCGATTACCTTCCAAAATTATTTTAGAATGTATGAAAAACTGGGCGGTATGACTGGTACGGCTAAAACAGAGGAAGCGGAATTCCGTAAAATCTACAGTTTAGACGTTATCGTTATGCCGACGAATAAGCCGATTCTGCGTCAAGATATGCCTGATGTAATTTATAAGAACAAAAAAGCAAAATATAAAGCCGTTGTGGCTGACATTGTGGAAGTGCACCGGAAAGGTCAACCGACGCTTGTTGGTACGACTTCCATTGTGCAGTCAGAGTTATTAAGCGATATGCTGAAAAAAGAGGGAATCCCTCATAATGTACTCAATGCTAAGTTTCATGAACAAGAAGCCCAGATTGTAGCTCAGGCCGGGCAGATGGGCGCTGTGACGATTGCGACGAATATGGCGGGTCGTGGTACTGATATTGTGCTTGGCGAAGGAGTGCCGGAAGTAGGCGGTCTTCATATTGTCGGTACAGAACGTCATGAAAGCCGCCGAATTGATAATCAGCTTCGCGGTCGTGCCGGTCGTCAAGGCGACCCTGGTTCTTCGCGCTTTTATTTGTCCTTAGAAGATGATTTGATGCGTCTCTTTGGTTCTGACAATATTGCCGGGATTATGGAGAAGCTCGGCATGGAGGAAGATGAGCCCATTGAGCATCCGCTCATTACGCGTTCCATTGAACAGGCCCAGAAGAAAGTCGAAGGACGCAACTTTGATATTCGTAAGCAAGTCCTAGAATATGATGATGTCATGAATCAGCAACGTGAAGTGATTTATAGCCAGCGTCGCAAGATTCTCATGGGCGACAATCTGCGGGAAAATATTTTCTTGATGATTGAGAAACTCATTGAGCAAGGCATGGATCTTTACGCCAATGAAAAAGTGTATGAAGAAGAATGGGATTTGGCTGGGCTAATTCATTTCAGCGAAGAAGCCTTTGCGGCGGAAGGCCGTTTAACCGTAGAAGCGCTCGCTGACATGAGCCGGATTGAAGTGCAGGAAGAACTGCTCAAAGCAGCTACGGAAGCCTATGATGCCAGAGAACAGCTGTTTGGCGAAGACAATATGCGCCAACTGGAACGCGTCATTATGCTGAAAGTTGTTGACGATAAGTGGATGGAACATCTTGACGCCATGGAAATGCTGCGTCAAGGCATTGGACTGCGGGCTTACGGTCAGAAAAATCCTTTGGTAGAATATAAACTGGAAGCTTATGATATGTTCCAGCAGATGATTGAGCATATTCAAGATGATATTGTGAAATATATGTATCGCGTCAACATCGTAACAGAGCAGCCGCAGGCGTCAGATCGATTGCAACAGGCGCATGCTTCTCACGGTGAAGATACGGAAGCGCAAGCGCAGCCTAAGACGCCGATTGTGAATCATGATAAGACAGGACGCAATGAAGTGTGTCCCTGCGGCTCAGGTAAGAAATATAAAAATTGTTGCGGGAGATGAGTTTGTTGTTATTAGAAGATTTAAGGATTGAAATTGAACGGGCAGGGAAAAAATTAGAAGAAATCAGGGTTTCTCTTTGACGTCTCTGCGAAAGAGCTAGAGATTCAGCGACTGGAGCAGGAAATGATGGCCCCTGGTTTTTGGGATGATCCTGACAGTGCCCAGAAGGTATCACAGCAAGTAACAATTCTGAAAGATACCGTTGGCGAATATACAAAACTACAGGAGCAGCTTGCTGACACGGAAATTTTGTGGCAGCTTGGCACAGAGGAACAAGACGAAAGCGTCTACGCCGATGTGGAGCGGTCCCTGCAAGAAATCAACGCCCAAATGGAGCATCTTGAACTCACTCTTATGTTGAGCGGCGAATACGACAAAAATAATGCCATTGTTACACTTCATGCTGGCGCTGGCGGCACGGAAGCACAGGATTGGGCTTCCATGCTCCTTAGAATGTACGGCCGTTGGGCGGAAAAAAATGGTTTTCGCATTGAAACCATGGACTTTCTGGCTGGCGATGAGGCTGGTGTAAAGAGTGCTACGCTCATGATTCAAGGCGTCAATGCCTATGGCTACTTAAAAGCAGAGAAGGGCGTTCATCGTCTTGTGCGAATTTCGCCTTTCGATGCTTCGGCACGGCGCCATACGTCTTTTGCCGCCCTTGATGTAATGCCGGAAATTGATGATTCTGTGGAAATTGACATTAATCCCGTTGATTTGCGGGTTGATACGTACCGGGCCAGCGGCGCTGGTGGTCAGCATATCAATAAGACCGATTCGGCTGTCCGTATGACTCATATTCCTACGGGTGTTGTCGTGCAGTGCCAGAGCGAACGGTCGCAGATTCAAAATAGAGAACAGTGCATGCGGCTACTCAGGGCGCGTCTCTTTGAATTAGAGCAACAAAAGCAGCAGGAATTGAAAAATGAAATAGGCGGCGAATATCAGGCTATTGAATGGGGTAGCCAAATTCGTTCCTATGTGTTCCATCCTTATAATTTAGTCAAAGACCATCGGACTGGCGCCGAAACAGGCAATGTGCAGTCCGTTATGGACGGTGAAATTAACGCTTTCATTGAGGCCTACCTAAAGAAACAAGTTGCAAAAGAATAAAAGAAGGTGAGCCTATGGTCAAGAAGCTGTTGTTATTGCTGTTTTTTTTGCTTGTTATCTTCGGCGGTGCGGCTGAATTGCTGCTCCCGTCCTGGACAGCTGCTTATGGGGCGGAAAGCTTGAAAGAGCTGACAGGCAGTGAGCAGGTTACGTTGCAGACTGAAAAGCATCCCGCGATTTTGATGCTCTCAGGCCAATTTGACACGGTGAAGATTGATGCGAAGAATGCCAAGCTTGATAAACTGACGGTTTCTTCCATGCAGGCGGAACTGAAAGGATTACAGCTTGATATGAATTCTTTACTGCTGCAGCGGCGGTTTACCGTTCAATCAGTAGATACTGTAAATTTAAAAGCCGTTGTGACCGAAAAAGAACTGGCGCAGTTTCTTGACGCCAATGTCAAGGGAAGTAAAAATGCTACTGTTACGGTGAAGCCTGATAAGATTACCGTAAGCTCCCAACTGTCGTTAGGTGGTTTGATGGCCTTGTCCATTACGTTGGAAGGAAAGATTGCCGCCGACGGTCAGAAAATTAAGTTTGTGACGGAGCGTTTTTTACTGAATCATTCGCCAGTAGGGAATTTGGGCGGTTCTATTTTGACAGAAATTCCTTTGGCTGATACGAAAAAGCTTCCGTTTGGTACAACGATTCAAAACATCGTAAATGAAGACGGACAAATTGTCATCTATGCCGGGAATCAGAGTCCTGCCAGCGGCAAACAATAAGATTAGAATTTTGCAAGCAAAGCTGCTTTGCGTAGCTGCAGATTAAAGGTGGAGAGATTGTGGCCAATCGATATAATAAAGTGTTTATTGCCCTGGTGCTTGTGGGCCTAATGGCAGCTTTGGCAGTTTTAGGGCAGCGTTTTCAATTAGAGCAAAATAACCGGACAGTCGAACTTGTCCTAGATTATGAAGATGCTGTAGAGCTGGCCCATATGGAGGGCATCTCCTTGCCAGAGTTGCTGGCTGCATATAAACAGGCGGGAATTACTTCCATGGCTGTTTATGAAACGACGCTGGAAAAACTCAATAAGAGCGGTAAAGTTACGTCTTTTTCCGGTACGTCTATTCTCCATCAGTATCGGGAAGGTTCTTTGACGGATCCCTTTTGGCGGGATTTAGTGGCCTCAGGACGGCTTCAACCGGAAGCTGCCTATGTAGTTGGCAATCAGGATCAGACCTTTACAGAGGTAAAAGAAGATTTAATTCGTCGCTTAAGTCCGGAACGAGTTACGGAGATTCGCGGCGGCGACCATCCGGTTCTAGCTGTTTTAGCTGACTATGAAAAAGTGTATAAATGGAATCTCGGTTTGCCCACAGACGAAATGAAGGCTGTCAATGACGCTGGTTTTGCCGTAGTAGCGCGACCGACGAATTATACAAAAGTGGATGAAAGTGACATCGATGCTGTGTTTGCCCGTCTTGACAGTGCGAAAAACCTGTCAGGCATTATGTTTGTCGGTGATGAAGTAACAGGTTATCCGGGGCTGTTGCCGCAGGTTGCTGACAAGATGAAGGCGCGCCATCTTACGTTACAGATGATTGAGCATCCTTTGCAGCTGCAGTTTTTAAAACAAGACGGCTTGCTGCCGCTGGCCGCGATGAATGACTATAAGTCAGCTCGCGTCTATGTGATCCCCAAAGATGAACAACCGAAGCTGAAACTCGATGAAGCAGTACATCGGTGGGTACTGACCGATGAAGAACGGAATATCCGTGTTAACTTAATGCGAAAATATGATAAACCCGCTCAGGGAATGACGCTGTTAGAGACAAACATAAGCTATGTTACCGAGACGGCGCAGGCTTTAATGGATAAGGGCTATCAGATTGGCCAGGCGGGACTGTTTCCTGTCTACTATCCGCCTGTACCGCTGTTAGCGCTTATGATTCTCGGTGTCTGGGCGGCTGTTTGCCTGCTTGTTTCAGCCATTCGACCTGTTCCGGTAAAATACTTATATGGTCTATTGCTGTTGCCGACAGTCTTAATGCTTTTGCCACTCTTAAAAGGCGGCGGTACGCTTGTGCGCCAGACGGCGGCAACGCTCAGCGCCATTACGTTACCGGTGCTGGCTATGACCTATCAGCTTGATAAATGGCGGGCCGAAGGACCGAAAGATCTTACGCTGCCAGCCATTTTAGGACGAGGCCTCTTCAATTTGACCATTGCTTTCTCGATTGCTATGGTAGGCGGCTTATATGTAGCAGCTTTACTTGGTGATGTACGCTTTTTCTTGGAAATGGAAATTTATCGCGGTGTAAAAGCAACTTTTGTGATGCCGCTTCTCTTAATTTTTGTAATTTATTTAACCAGGTTTAATCTGTTTGATCAGGAGAAAGTAAAACAGATTGGCCCTCAATTGAAGCGCTTACTCAGTATGACAATTGATATGAAAATGATGCTGGCTTTGGGCGTCTTTGCTATTGCTGTCTGGGTTTATGTTGGTCGTTCCGGTCATACGGCTGGTGTGCCTGTACCGGCGATTGAGCTGAAACTTAGAGCCTTTTTGGAAAATGCCATGTACGCTCGGCCGCGGGAAAAAGAATTTATGATTGGTCATCCTGCCTTTTTACTGGCGGCGCTGGCTTTTTATCGCCGTTGGCCGCGGGCGCTTCATTTCGCTCTCGTAGTTGTTGCGACCATTGCGTTGGGATCGCTTGTCGAAACCTTTGCCCATGTACGTACGCCTGTCTTGATGTCCTTTATTCGCGGGATTGACGGCGTGGTGTTAGGAGCTTTGTTTGGAATCATAGCTGTCTTTGGCGTGGAACTGCTGCGGTGGTTAAGTGAGTGGGCCGGAAGGAGATCCACATCGAATGAGTAGTATAGTGATTTCCGGTTATTATGGCTTCGCCAATGCTGGCGATGAAGCCATGCTAGCTGCGATGATCGAAGCATTTACTGATTTAGAACCCGATGTTATGATTACGGTCATTTCCGGGAATCCTGAAGATACGCGCCGTCGTCATGGCGTAGCTGCCGTGTATCGCCTGAATTATCCTAAGATCATGGCAGCGATTGCTAGTAGCGATCTGGTAATTAGCGGCGGCGGCAGTCTCTTGCAGGATGTGACGAGTGATCGGAGTCTCTACTATTATTTAAGTATTGTCTTTTTGGCAAAACAACTTGGTAAGCCTGTTATGCTCTATGCGCAAGGGATCGGTCCGGTGCAGAAACCTTTAGCTCGGGCCGTTATGCGTCGCATTGGCAATCAGGTTGACTTAATTACGGTACGTGATGAGGGCTCGCGGGAAGAACTGGTGGAGCTTGGAATTAACAAGCCGCCAGTTTATGTTACGGCGGATCCGGTTCTTGCCATGCATCCTGTCGATAAGCAGATTGGACGGACGATTTTGCGTCGCTATGGTGTGACTGGCGTACGACCGGTAGTGGGAATTAGCATTCGCGAATGGAAGGAATGGCCTCATTACAAAACCGTATTAGCCCAAATCGCTGATTATGTAGCGTCCGCCTATGAGGCTCGCGTAGTTTTTCTGCCTATGCAGTGGCCTGACGATTTCCAAACAGCGGAAAAAGTCGTGAAACAGATGAAAGAGTCTGCTGTTTTGTTAAAAGAAGAGTTTACTACGACAGAGATGCTGTCACTCGTAGGCAATATGGATTTACTCGTTGGGATCCGTCTTCATGCGCTTATTTTTGCGGCGGTTATGCAGGTGCCCTTAATTGGTATTTCCTATGATCCGAAAATTGATCGGTTTTTGGCGAGCTTATCAGCGCATCACGGCGGATCGCTGATGACGGTTACGGCCGCAGCGCTAAAGAAAAAAATTGATGATTTGTGGCCGCAGATTGAACAAGACGCCTTTGTGCAGTCCAAGAAAATCAGCGAACTGCGCGACTTGGCTTTTTCCAATGTAGAGAAAGCATTTTCCCTGATTCAACGCAAATGACATGAGGGGGCGGCACAGTGAAACGATGGCTGCGTGATGCTGTTGGGATTGCTATCGGCGCAATTTTGAGCGCTATTGCACTAAATATGTTTTTGATTCCCAATAAAATTGCCGCTGGCGGCATTACAGGCCTGGCGACGATTTTCCACTATCTTTTCAACTGGCCGGTCGGACTTACCAGTCTGGCCATGAATGTGCCGTTGTTTCTGCTTGGTATTAAGCTATTCGGGAAACGCTATGGACTCAATACGCTCTATGGGGCGATTGTGTTATCACTAGCTATTGACGGCTTGGAACCTTTCATTCCTGTACTCACCCATGATTCTCTATTGGCCTGCTTGTATGGCGGCGTCATTGACGGAATTGGTCTGGCCCTTGTCTTTAAATTTAATGGGACAACAGCAGGCACTGATTTAGGCGCGGCCATTCTCAGCCGAATCATCGGCATTAGCGTAGGGCAGGCTTTGCTTTCTATTGATTTTTTTGTAATCGCTTTCGCAGGTTTTGCTTTTGCTAAAGCTGAATTAGCGCTTTATGCACTCATTACGCTCGTCGTAGCTACGCAGCTTATTGACCTGATTCAGGAGGGGCGCAGCTCCGCCCGAGCTTTTTTGATTATGACGGATCATTCCAGTGAGATTGGCGCTGCCATTATGGCTGAGCTTGGTCGCGGCGTCACTTATTTAAGTGGTCGCGGGGCTTTTACCGGTCAGGAGCGCGATGTAGTGCTGTGTGTAGTAAGTATTAACGAAGTTTCCCCGATTAAGGAAATTTTGCATAAAATTGATCCAGCCGCGTTTGTGATTGTGACAGATGCCCATGATGTGATGGGCGAGGGGTTTGGCTCAATTAAAGATAATACATGATGGTTTAGGAGGCTTATATATGGCAGAAACATTGACTCAGGCGGAACAGGCAGCATTACAAGCTAAGGCTGTAGCCATCCGCAAGCATATTATCGCCATGGTAACAGAGGCGAAATCGGGTCATCCCGGCGGTTCTTTGTCGGCCGCTGATATTGTAACAATGCTTTATTTTAAACATTTGCAGGTAGATCCCAAGCAGCCCAAAGATCCCAATCGTGACCGCTTTGTCTTAAGTAAAGGTCACGCGGCGCCAGTTCTCTATGCTGCTTTAGCGGAAAAAGGCTATTTTCCGGTAGAGGAGCTTATGAGTTTAAGAAAAGTTAACAGTCGCTTGCAGGGCCATCCAGAAATGAAATACATTCCTGGCGTGGACATGTCGACAGGTTCTTTGGGACAAGGGCTTAGCGCAGCTAATGGCATGGCTTTGGCTGGTCGCATTGACCAGAAAGAGTATCGCGTTTATGCGCTCATGGGCGACGGTGAACTCGAAGAAGGACAGATTTGGGAAGCAGCTATGTTTGCCGGTCACTATCAGCTTGATAATCTTACAGCCTTTGTTGACTTTAACGGTTTGCAAATCGACGGACCTATTGAAGAAGTCATGTCGCCTTTGCCGATTGCCGAAAAATGGCGGGCCTTTAACTGGAATGTGCTTGAAATTGATGGACATGATCTTACTGCCATTCATGACGCACTGGAAGCGGCTAAAGCCTATAAAGGCAAACCAACGCTGATTGTAGCTCATACGGTTAAGGGAAAAGGCGTCTGTGAAATGGAAAATAAAGCAGACTGGCATGGAAAAGCGCCGACAAGCGAAGAGTGTGCAAAATTCTTGGCGCAATTTGAAGAGGAGTGAGGGAAAAGCTCATGGGAAAACTTGTTGCCACACGAGAAGCTTACGGCCAGGCTTTAAAAGAGCTGGGCGGTCAAAATAAAGATATTATTGTGCTTGACGCTGATTTGTCAAAATCAACGAAAACAGCAGATTTCAAAAAAGTCTATCCAGAACGGTTTTTTAATGTAGGCATTGCCGAACAAAATATGATGGGAACAGCGGCTGGTTTGGCGGCGGCGGGAAAAGTTCCCTTTGTGTCTACTTTCGCTATGTTTGCGGCGGGACGGGCTTACGAACAGATTCGCAATTCGATCTGTTACCCGAAGCTCAATGTAAAAATTGCGGCCACTCATGCTGGACTCACTGTTGGCGAAGACGGCGCATCCCATCAGTCGATTGAAGATATTTCGTTGATGCGGACGATTCCGAATATGACAGTAATTGTTCCTTGCGATGCAGCAGAAACCCGAGCTGCTGTAGCTTATGCCGCAGCCTATGAAGGTCCCGTTTATTTGCGTCTCGGCCGGATGGGAACGCCTGATATCTTTGGCGAAGACTATGTCTTTGAACCAGGCAAGGCGGTGCAGCTTGCTGACGGCAAAGATGTGACGCTGATCGCCACAGGGATGCTCGTAGCCGCCGCGCAGGAAGCGGCTAAGCTGCTTAACGAACAAGGCTATACGGCTAGAGTTCTCAATATCCATACGATTAAGCCGCTCGATCAGACGGCGGTCATTGCGGCAGCTCAGGCTACGGGCGCAATTGTAACTTGTGAAGAACACAGTATTTATGGCGGACTGGGCAGCGCTGTGGCGGAAGTCTTAGTGGAAGCGGCGCCTGTACCGATGCAGCGCGTTGGTGTTCAAGATACTTTTGGCGAATCCGGTACGGCCGGCGACTTGTTGCAGAAATATCATTTAACAGCAGCCGACATTGTTGCGGCGGCTCTCAAGGTTATTGCCCGGAAATAAAAGCATAAGAAGGACTCATTCCGCATAAAGTGGAATGAGCCCTTTTTGATTTTAGCGATACAAGGGAGGCGTAGCCATGATGACTCGGGTAGTCCGTTTGGGAGGACGCCTGGCCCAGCGGTTAGCCATTGCACTTATGGGGATTGGCGCTATGGCATCGCTAGGGCCGATTCTGACGACAGCCGCCTCGATCGCGCTCTCTCTGGGGCTTTACGCCGCTGCGTTCGGCTGGCATTTTGCGGTTGGCTTTATTGTGCTCCTTTTGATTCACGAACTGGGCCATCTTCTAGCTTCGGCTGCCGTGGGTATTGAAACAGGGGGATTATGGTTCGTGCCCTTTGTGGGCGCTGTGATTCAACTGAAGCAAGGCCCGAGTAATGCGAAAATGGCAGCCAATATTGCCATAGGTGGTCCGGCAGCCGGAACGCTTTCCGCCTTGCTATTTCTGACAGCCTATTTTTGGTCTGACAGTCTCTTCTGGCTGGTGCTTTCCTATACAGCCTGTCTACTCAATTTGTTGAATCTTATTCCCTGTGCTCCCCTGGATGGCGGCAAAATTGCCGAAGCGATTACGCCGCGGCTGTGGTGGATTGGTAGTCTGGTTCTCGGCTGTTTTTGTTTTTTTACAGCAAACTTGCTGGTTTTGCTTGTTTTTGTCGGCTCCTTACGGCAGCTCTGGCGGCAAAACAGTGAAGGCGCTTATTATCGAATCGCCTTTTATCAGCGCATGACCGTAGGATGCTGGTATTTTGGTTTGTTATTTTTGCTGGGATTTTTGACTTGGTATGTATGGGGCTTGTTAAAATAAGGATTTTACTAGGCGATTTTTTTGAAAGAAGAAGGTTTTTTATGACTCCTGTCGAATACAGGTCCTTACATATGGTTCAATTTAAGTACAGTTTCATTATTGTTCTGATTTTGTTCTGAAGTTAAAGGAGTGCTTTTGGTTTGATTAGCATGACAGGGGTATCGAAAGTCTATAGCAACGGCTCTGTCGCCTTGTCTGACATTACAGTGAAGATTGCAGCAGGCGATTTTGTTTTTCTTGTTGGCCCGAGTGGCGCTGGTAAATCAACTTTTGTAAAGTTATTGTTTCGCGAAGAGCTGCCAAGTTCCGGTCAGATTTTTGTCAATGGATATGATGTAACGAAAATGGCAGTAAAGGATGTTCCCTATTTACGGCGAAGTCTTGGCACTGTTTTTCAGGATTTTCGCTTACTTCCTAATAAAACAGTCTATGAAAATGTGGCTTTTGCCATGCTGGTTATTGAGGCGCCGCACCGGGAAATTCAAAAGCGCGTTCATTTTGTGCTTGACCGTGTGGGACTGAGGCATCGCGCTAGACATTATCCGTCGGAATTATCAGGGGGCGAGCAGCAGCGTGTAGCGATTGCCCGAGCTTTGGTGAATAAGCCTGCGGTGATTATTGCCGACGAACCGACAGGAAATCTTGATCCGGAAACATCTTGGGAAATTATGCAGATCTTTGAAAAAATCAATCGGGAAGGCACGACGATTATTATGGCGACGCATGACCGCTACGTCGTTGACGCTTTAAAGCGGCGAGTCATCGCTATGGAGCAGGGCCGTATTGTCCGTGATGAATTGAAAGGGGTATATGGCTATGAAGATTAGAACGGCGGAATATTTTGTTGCCGAATCTTTCAAATCCCTGCGCCATAACGGCCTAATGAGTATTGCCTCCATTAGTACGGTGGCTTTGTCCCTGCTGATTCTGGGGATTTTTTTAATGATGGTGCTTAACTTAAATCACATGGCATCAATTTTAGAGTCGCAGGTGGAAATTTCCGTTTACTTAAAAGACAATCTTAGTGATAAAGATATGCGGGAAGTCGGTACAAAACTTACGAAGGTGTCTGGCGTAACGGAAGTTTTATTTGTCAGCAAGGAAGATGCGCTTGTGAAATTCAAGCAGCGCCTTGGTGAGCAGCAAGGACTCTTAACCGCTCTTGGCGATAGCAATCCGCTGCCAAATGCTTTTGAAGTCAAGGTAGACAGGCCAGAGCAGGTGAAAACTGTAGCTCAGGCGGCTGGCGAAATTCAGGGCGTAGAAAATGCTCGCTTCGGGCAAGAGGTGATTGAACATCTCTTCCAGCTTACCAAGATGATTCGGATTGTCGGGCTTATTTTAATCGTCTTTCTTGGTTTTGCCGCCTTATTTATTATTGCCAATACGATTCGTATTACCGTGTTTGCACGGCGTAAGGAAATTGGCATTATGAAGTATGTCGGAGCGACAGACTGGTTTATCCGCTGGCCCTTTATTTTAGAAGGTATGATTCTTGGCTTCGGCGGCGCTCTGATTGCTGTTCTGCTATTAGGACAGTCTTACGGGTTTCTTACTGAAAAGGTCTATCAGACAATGGCCTTTTTCCCCTTAATTCCACGATATCCTTTTGTAACGGAAATCAGTATTTTTCTGCTCATCGTTGGTACGGTTATTGGCGCAGTGGGCAGTACGATTTCCTTGAAGAAATTTTTACGAGTATAAGACCAGGGACAAGCGATTATGCATCAGCGGGTTTTGGAGGGATTGGATGAATCGGTTTCGTAAAGGAACTGCTGTAATAGCAGCTCTGGTACTGTTAGTTTTTGGCACGGTTACTGCTTTTGCCGATAATGAAAGTGATCTGCAAAGCGTACAGCAGCAAATGAATACACAGCAAAATAAGATTTCAGAAGCGCAGAAAAAGGTAGATTCGATTAACCCGATGCTGCAGTCAGCACAGGTGTCTTATGAGACGGCTCTCAATGAGTATAAGAGCGTCGATTCGCAGCTAAAAGAAACGCAAGGACAGCTTGAGACAAATAAAGAAGTATTGGCTAAGGCGGAAAAAACGCTAGCAGCCAGAACGATTGTACTGAATAAGCGCATGCGCGATGTTTATAAAAACGGTCAGATCAGTTATCTTGACGTGTTGCTTGGTGCAACAGACTTTACTGATTTTACGACACGACTCGACTTACTGCAACGTGTGGTCAAACAGGATATTGACCTCGTGATGGAAGTAAAGGCAGAACGTGAGCTGATTCTAACAAAGAAGAATGAGCTAGAACAAAATCAGGCCCAGATTCAGCAACTGAAAAATGTGGCAGCCCAGAAGAAGCAAATCATGGAAGAAAAGAAGAATGGTCTGCAGTCGCTCATGAATAGCGCGATCAATGAGCGTGATGCAGCGAATCGTGCTTATCAGGAACTCATGGAAACATCGCAACGGATTGAACGGATGATTCGCGGCGGCGGCTATAATATTGGCCATGGCAGCGGTAGCGGCGCCATGATGTGGCCGATTTCCGGTCCAATTACCTCGCCCTTTGGCGGACGAAATCATCCTGTGTTCGGCGATCCTCGGTTTCATACCGGAATTGATATTGGCGCTGATTATGGCGATACCGTCGTGGCGGCTGATTCTGGCGTAGTCATCTATGCTGATTGGATGGGCGGCTATGGCAAAGCAGTTATGATTGATCATGGCAATGGTATTACGACACTATATGGTCATAATAGTCAGCTGCTTGTCAGCGAAGGCCAGCAGATTGGCAAGGGCCAGGCTGTTGCTTTAGCTGGCGCAACCGGTTATGCTACAGGTCCCCATGTTCACTTTGAAGTGAGGGAAAACGGTACGCCTGTGAACCCGATGGGGTATCTGCCGTAAGTGGTAGGAGCATAGTTTGTGCTGATTTTGCATATAGTTAAGACGGGACGGCGCTCGTGGCGCTGCAGGTGAAGAGAGTTAGGTGATGGGGTTATGAGTCGGCGCAAACTGATTGCCAGCGCAATTTTACTCGTGTTTTGTACTTTTGTTGTAACGACAGCTGGGTTTCTTTACGTGTTGAAAGTTCATACAGGTGATGTATTGTCATCTCTGCAGTTTTTTCGAGCGGTGCAGGTTGTAGAATCGAAATACGTAGAAGATGTACCACTTGATAAGCTGATGGCTGGAGCGATTAAAGGCATGGTTGAGTCGCTCGGCGATCCTCACTCCCTCTATATGGACGCGAAGATGTTCAAAGAGTTTATGATTGAGACAGAAGGCTCTTTTGGCGGTGTAGGAATTGTAGTTGGTGTAAAAGATAAAAAGCTTCTCGTTATATCGCCAATCGAAGGAACGCCTGGTGAACAGTCAGGCATTAAAAGCGGTGATCAGATTGTTGGGATTGATGGACAGCCTACGAAAGATATGCCCCTTGACGGCGCCGTAAGCAAAATTCGCGGTCCAGAAGGGACCACTGTTGTATTGTCGATTAAGCGCGGTAACGAAGAACCGAAAGATTATTCGCTTGTTCGCTCTAATATCCAGATTAAAACAGTCAGCAGCAAGATGCTGCCCAATCAGATCGGCTACATCCGTATTTCCATGTTTAATGAAAATACAGGCAGCGATTTTAATAAGCAGTATCAGGAGCTAGAAAATCAAGGAATGAAGGCTGTGATTCTTGACCTTCGCGATGATCCCGGCGGCTTACTGGAAGAGTGTGTGAAAGTGGCAAATCGTTTTGTACCGCAAGGGCCGGTCGTATCAGTAGTGACGCGTGACGGCAAACGGGAAACCCATACATCGAATTTGTCTGCAGTCAAATATCCTGTGGCGGTACTAGTAAACGGCGGCAGCGCCAGTGCCTCGGAAATTGTAGCAGGAGCGATTCAAGATACGCGGGCAGGAACGCTGATTGGTACGAAGACCTATGGTAAAGGGTCGGTACAGACTCTCGTACGACTCGACGGTTCGACGGCAATTAAATTGACAATCGCAAAATATCTTACGCCGAATGATCGATCGATTAACGGCATTGGGATTGAGCCTGATATTGTACTTGATGCGCCGCCGCCGAAGGACCAGGCTTCGGATGTACAACTGCAAAAGGCAATTGAAGTGGTCAGTGGTAAGCTGAAACAATAAAGTTATAAAAAGGGAAGCAGAAGGTGAGCCTAGGAAGGTGGGGCGAATCGACTGCTTCCTTTTTTTGCCTTTTCGCCTAAGAGACGGCCGGAGAGGAATGGCGATTGCAACGCTCCACCGTTAGCACTTGACTTCCGCTTATGCAAAGGTCATTCCTCTCCGGCCTGCTGAGTGGCAATAGTGATTAGAGCACATTATTGCTACTCACTTCAGGTCTGCTCGGCGGCAAACATGAATGCAGCGATTCGCTGGTAAGGGGAGAAGAGAGAGGCAAAGGTCATTCGTCTCCGGCCTGCTAGGTGGCAATGGCGATTGTAATGCTTCACAGTTAGCACTGACTTCCGCTTATACAAAGGTCATTCGTCTCCGGCCGTCTGGGTGACAATAGTGATTGAAGTGGATCAAACTTTCGCTTATGTAATCGCCACCTACTTTAGGTCTGCTCGGCGGTAAACATGAATGCAGCGATTCGTCGGTAGGGGGGACGCGGGGAAAGACTACTTCTCTTCGGTCTGTTCGGTGATAAAAAATACGAACTTATGTTTGCTTTTTGAGTCGCAATTGTGGTAGTATTTTTTCGTAGCAGTTTATATATATGCTTATAATTATTGTGATATAATAATGATTATCTGGCGACGGCGTTTGTCGATTGTTAGAGGAAAGAAGGGTGCACGATGGCGACGGTTCCTAAGCTGAATACGGTCTATCACGAAGGCGGCATTCCTTTTCAAGTGGAGGCGCCCTATGAGCCGAAAGGCGATCAGCCTGAAGCGATTGAGCGCTTGGCCCAAGGAATCAGGCAGAATCAGTTTAGTCAGGTTCTACTTGGCGCTACCGGAACAGGCAAGACCTTTACGATTGCCAAGGTGATTGAACAGGTGCAAAAGCCAACTTTGGTCATTGCTCATAATAAAACACTGGCCGCTCAGCTGGCCAGTGAGTTTAAACAGTTTTTCCCGAATAACGCAGTTGGTTATTTTGTAAGTTATTATGATTATTATCAGCCGGAAGCCTATATTGCTCAGACTGATACTTATATTGCTAAGGATTCTTCGATTAATGATGAAATTGATAAACTACGACATTCAGCGACTAGCTCGCTCTTTGAGCGGCGCGATGTTATCATTGTGGCAAGTGTATCTTGCATTTACGGTTTGGGTTCGCCTGATGAATATCAAGGGCTTGTATTATCGTTGCGCGAAGGCCAGATTAAAGACCGTGATGAAATTTTGCGGAAGCTGATCGAAATTCAGTATGAGCGCAATGATATTAATTTTGTGCGCGGTAAGTTTCGCGTTCGTGGTGATGTCATTGAGATCTTTCCGGCTGGCTATGCGGAGCGAGCTATAAGAGTGGAGCTTTTCGGTGATGAAGTGGAACGGATTGTCGAGATTGATACGATGACTGGCGAAATTCTCGCGCGACGTAAACATATTGCCATTTATCCGGCATCTCACTATGTCACTTCGCGGGAAAATTTGCTGCGGGCTGTAGACGATATTCAGGCTGAGCTGCAGGAGCAATTGGCTAAGATGCGCGCTGATGGTAAGTTGTTAGAGGCGCAGCGGCTAGAGCAGCGAACGAATTACGATATTGAAATGATGTTGGAAATGGGCTATTGTTCCGGTATTGAAAATTATTCGCGTCATCTGACGGCGCGGCAGAGCGGCGATTCTCCCTATACGCTGCTCGATTATTTCCCGGAAGATTTCCTTATGGTGATTGATGAATCCCATGTCACTTTGCCGCAGGTCCGGGCCATGTATGCTGGCGACCGTTCGCGCAAGGATTCGCTTGTGCAGAACGGCTTTCGTCTGCCTTCGGCTTATGACAACAGGCCGTTAAAATTTGATGAATTTGTTGAGCGAATCAATCAGATTGTTTATGTATCAGCCACTCCGGCTGATTATGAGATTAAGGAATGCAGTCAGATTGTACAGCAGATTATTCGTCCTACTGGTCTAGTCGATCCTATGATTGAAGTACGTCCAATTCCTGGACAGATGGATGATTTACTTGGTGAAATTAAGCAGCGCACTGCTAAAAATGAGCGCGTTCTTGTGACGACGCTGACGAAAAAAATGGCTGAGGACTTGACGGATTTCCTGAAGGAAACCGGCGTTAAGGTTCGTTATCTTCATTCTGATATTGCCACGATTGAACGTGGTGAAATTATTCGTGATCTTCGTGCTGGGGTGTTTGATGTATTAATTGGCATCAATTTGCTCAGGGAAGGTCTGGATTTGCCGGAAGTGTCGCTAGTAGCGATTCTTGACGCCGACAAAGAAGGGTTTTTGCGTTCAGAAACATCGCTGATTCAAACCATTGGCCGGGCGGCGCGAAATGCCGAAGGCATGGTTATTATGTATGCTGATCGAGTGACTGGCTCCATGCAAAGGGCCATCAATGAAACGAATCGCCGTCGGGAAATTCAGATGGCTCATAACGAAAAGTATGGTATTACGCCACAGACGATTCAAAAGCAGGTACGAGATTTGATTGAGACAACCAAGGTGGCCGAAGAACCGGCTGAATATAAAGCACCGCGCATGACGTCATTGAGCTTGCGGGAAATGCAGGATTTGGCGGCTAGTCTGGAAAAAGAAATGAAAGCTGCTTCAAAGGCTTTAGAGTTTGAACGGGCCGCCCAGCTACGCGATCAGATTGTAGAACTCAGGCAGCGCCTGGAGACGGCTGCTCCGAAAGGACGGGGTAGCGGCAAGGCGCAAGGGACGAGCAAGACCACCAAGGGGAACAGTAAAGCAAAAGCAAGCGGTACGCAACGCAGTTAAATGATATGCAAAGCAAATAGCTGATATTTAATATAAAGCAAGCAGCACACGGCGTGTCTAAAGGGCAAAGCGAGTCTGCGAAAGAGAATAGAGAGGAATTTGTTGTGAAGGATCAGATTATTGTAAAGGGTGCAAGACAACATAATTTAAAGAATATTGATATTACCATTCCCCGCGACCAGTTTGTTGTTATTACTGGTTTGAGCGGCTCTGGTAAGTCTTCACTGGCTTTTGATACGATTTATGCTGAAGGGCAAAGACGCTATGTCGAGTCGCTTTCGGCTTATGCCAGACAGTTTTTAGGCCAGATGGACAAGCCCGATGTTGATTATATTGAAGGTCTTTCGCCAGCAATTTCGATTGATCAGAAAACGACTAGCCGTAATCCCCGTTCTACAGTGGGAACAGTTACGGAAATTTACGATTATCTTCGGTTGCTGTTTGCCCGAGCTGGGATTCCTTACTGCCCGCGCTGTGGTAAGCCGATTCAACAGCAGACGGTGGAACAAATGGTTGACCAACTGTTAACTTTAGGCGAAGGAGCTAAGCTGACGATATTAGCTCCTGTTGTCCGCGGTAAAAAGGGCGAGCATGTCAAGGTTTTTGAACAGATTCGCAAGGCTGGCTATATTCGTGTGCGCGTAGATGGTCAGATTTATGACGTGTCAGAAGAAATTTCTTTGGAAAAGAACAAGAAGCATTCTATTGAAATTGTTGTCGACCGGATTATTCTGCGCGACAATGTGCAAGCTCGATTGGCTGAGTCCTTGGAGGCGGCATTAGAGCAGGGCGATGGGATTGTTCTTGTCGGAACTGCTGAGCAAGGCGAATTGACTTTTAGTGAAAATTTTGCCTGTGTTGACTGCGGGATTAGTTTGCCGGAAATTGCGCCGCGCATGTTTTCTTTTAACAGTCCGTTCGGCGCTTGTCCCTCCTGTACCGGTCTTGGCAACAACATGGAAATTGATCCATCGCTAGTGATTCCTGATGGCAGTAAAGCTTTAATTGACGGCGCCATTGCCGCTCTCAGCAAAAATTTAAATTCCTACTTTATGTGCCAGCTTGATGCGCTGGTTCGTCAGGCCGGTTATTCCCTGGACAATACTTGGGATAGTCTGCCGCAGGATTTACAGCAGACGATTTTGCAAGGAACCGGCGATGATAAAATTACGTTTTCTTATGAAAATATGTATGGCGAAGAAAAGACGTATCATGTTGCGTTTGAAGGGGTCGTGCCAACGCTGAACCGTCGTTACCGCGAGTCTTCTTCTGATATGATGCGCGAAGAAATCGAAGCATTTATGAGTTCTAAGCCTTGCCCGAAATGTCACGGCGCCAGGTTGAAGCCGGAAGCTCTTGCAATTCGTATCGGCGATAAAAATATTTATGAAGTCACGCAGCTAAATATTGCGGACTGCCAAGCTTTTTTTGCCTCATTAACGCTTACGCCGCGGCAGCAAACGATTGCCAAACAGATTTTTAAAGAAATTGCGGCAAGACTTGGCTTTTTAAATGATGTAGGACTTGATTATTTGACGCTAGATCGGGCGGCAGGGACGCTGTCTGGCGGCGAAGCCCAGCGAATTCGTTTGGCCACGCAGATTGGCTCAGGCCTCGTAGGGGTTTTATATATTTTAGATGAGCCAAGCATTGGACTGCATCAGCGCGATAATAATCGTTTATTAGCGACACTAAAGCATCTGCGCGATCTTGGCAATACGCTGCTTGTGGTGGAGCATGATGAAGATACCATGATTGCTGCTGACCACATTATTGATATTGGTCCAGAAGCTGGCGTTCAAGGCGGCCGCGTAGTGGCGCAAGGAACGATTGATGATATTAAAGCCTGCCCAGAATCCATTACTGGCCAGTATCTTAGCGGCGTGCGGCGAATTCCTGTACCGAAGGAACGACGTAAGCCCAATGGCAAATGGCTCGAAGTCGTTGGCGCCAAAGAAAACAATCTAAAAAATGTTACGGTAAAGTTTCCGCTCGGGCTGTTTACGGCAGTAACTGGCGTATCAGGGTCTGGTAAGAGTACTCTTGTCAACGAGATTCTCTATAAAGGGTTGGCGCAGCAGGTATATGGTTCGCGTCAGCGAGCTGGCGAGCATAAACTCTTAAAAGGCGCCGAGTTTATTGATAAGATTATTGAAATCGACCAATCGCCGATTGGCCGTACACCGCGGTCAAACCCAGCTACTTATACAGGGCTCTTTGATACTATTCGTGATGTTTTTAGTCAGACGCCGGAAAGCCGGATGCGCGGCTATAAGCCGGGGCGCTTCAGTTTTAATGTCAAAGGCGGCCGCTGTGAAGCTTGCCATGGCGATGGAATTATCAAAATTGAAATGCATTTTCTGCCTGACGTATATGTTCCTTGTGAAGTTTGCAAGGGCGCTCGTTATAATCGAGAAACCCTGGAGGTACATTATAAGGGGAAGAGTATTTCCCAGGTTCTAGCGATGATCGTTGATGAAGCGGTAGAGTTCTTTCAAAATATTCCTAAGCTCCACCGTAAATTGCAAATCCTTCAGGATGTGGGTCTTGGTTATATTAAATTAGGTCAGCCGGCGACGACGCTATCCGGCGGCGAAGCCCAGCGTGTCAAACTCGCAACGGAACTAGCGCGCCGTAGTACCGGCAGAACTCTTTATATTTTAGACGAACCGACGACAGGGCTGCACACGGCAGATATTCATAAACTTTTAGAAGTATTGCAGCGTTTAGTTGACGGCGGTGATTCTGTTCTCGTTATTGAGCATAATCTCGATGTGATTAAGACGGCTGACTATTTAATTGATCTGGGACCAGAAGGCGGCGTCAGAGGCGGTACGATTGTTGCTACAGGTACGCCTGAAGAAGTCGCCAAAGAGAAAAAATCCTATACAGGTCAATTTCTCGGGCCGATATTAGCGCGAAAGTAGCTAAACTTTCGCGTATAAATAAAAAAAGCGGCCATAGCGGTGGCCGCCAAGCCCTACAGGCTTGAACAAATAGGCTTTTATAATAAGGGTCTAAACCTTATTAACGATTAGAGCGCCATCTTTTTGGCAACAAATTGTGTGTCAATGTCGCCTGAACAAAAGAGGGCATTGCTGAGCACTTGCTGGTGGAACGGAATGGTTGTGTGAATACCGCCAATTCGGTATTCGGCAAGTGCTCTTTCCATAATGCGAATTGCTTCGCCGCGAGATCTGCCAAGAACCATGACCTTGGCAATCAGAGAATCATAATAAGGCTGGATCGTAGAGCCGGCCATGACGCCGCTGTCGACACGGACAGAAGGACCGCCTGGCTGATGGTAAATGGAGATCGTTCCAGCCGAAGGAAGAAATTGCTGAGCAGGGTCCTCAGCGTTAATGCGGCACTCAATGGCATGACCATGAAAGGTGATATCTTCCTGATTGAGATTGAGGACTTTCCCTGCAGCAATTTTAATTTGTTTTTTCACTAAATCTACACCGGTAACAAGCTCGGTAATCCCATGTTCAACTTGAACACGCGGATTGATTTCCATAAAGTAGAAATTTCCTGAATGATCCATTAAAAACTCTACTGTACCGATATTGCGATAATGCACTGCTTTGGCAGCACGAACAGCTAGTTCCCCAACGCGGTTGCGCAAGGCGCTGGTAAGGGCGCTGGAAGGACATTCTTCTAACAGCTTTTGATTGCGTCGCTGCAAAGAACATTCGCGTTCGCCTAAGTGAATGGTATGACCATAGTGGTCAGCTAAAATTTGTACTTCAATATGACGTGCGCCTGTAATATAGTGTTCTAGTAGAAAGGTATGTACTTGACCAGCACTTTCTAACATTTCATAATTGTGAAGGAGTTCTTCTTCCGTATTGCAAATTATCATACCGTGACCGCCGCCGCCGGTACTTGGTTTTAAAATAACCGGATAGCCAACTTCACGGGCAATTGCGATTGTAGCTTCTTTGGTAGTTAATAGACCGCTGCCTTCAATTAAAGGGATGCCGATTGTTTTCATAGCAGCTCTTGCAGCGTCTTTATTGCCGACTTGATTTAGCGTTGCGGCAGTAGGACCTACAAAAGTAAGGCCTGCAGCTGTTACTGCTTCGGCAAATTCAGCGTTTTCAGAGAGAAACCCGTAGCCAGGATGAATGGCGTCGGCTTGCACTGTTTTGGCAGCGTTAATCAGCGCTGTACTGTTTAAATAGCTGCTGACCGCGTCAGCAGGACCGATACGGCAGGAGTAGTCGGCAAGCTGCACGTGCAGAGAATCTACATCTGCATCAGAGTACACGGCAACTGTTTTTACTCCAAGCTCCTGGCAGGCCCTGATAATTCGGACAGCAATCTCACCGCGGTTGGCAATGAGCAGTCGATTGAACATCGTCTAGACCTCCATTAGCAAATGATATATAATTTATACTTGGTCCTAATATCAACTATTATAAGACGCAAATATTATTTTGGCAACTAGAATAAAAGAAATTCTCTAAAAACACAGTATTTTGTATACAAAAATAGGAGGACTAACATGACAGAAGAGGTGGCAGAAAAACTCAAAGTATTGCCAGATCGTCCAGGCTGTTACCTCATGAAGGACAGTCAGGGGAAAATTATATACGTTGGCAAGGCTGTCAATTTAAAAAATCGCGTTCGTTCTTATTTTCAGGTAAGCGCAAATCATTCGCCCAAGGTTAAGGCGATGGTATCACATATTGCTAATTTGGAAACGATTATTACAACGTCCGAAATTGAGGCGCTGATTTTAGAATGTAATTTGATTAAGAAGCATCGTCCGAAATATAATATTAGTCTGCGCGACGATAAAACCTTTCCTTATATTAAAGTTACCGTGGGTGAGACCTTTCCTCGTTTGTATGTGACGCGGAAGGTTTTAAAAGACGGCGCTCGTTATTTCGGTCCCTTTACGAATGCTGGCGCCATGCACGAGACGGTAAAATTAATTCGGCAGCTTTTTCCGCTACGGACTTGTCCCAAATTGCATGGACAAAGACCTTGTCTGCAGTTCCATATTAAGCGATGTCTAGCACCGTGTACCGGGCTGGTTCGGGCGGAAGAGTATCGCGAAATGGTCGACTCGATTTGTCTCTTTTTAGAAGGGCGTAGCGATAATGTGACCAAAAAACTGCGAAAGAGTATGGAAGTCGCAGCAGAGGCTCTTGACTTTGAAACGGCAGCTAGACGGCGGGATCAGCTTGCTGCCATTGCGCAGGTACAGGCGAAGCAGAATATTGTAACAGGCTCTGGGGATCAGGATGCTATTGGGCTTGCTAGGTCCGCTGTCGGTACGTGTGTGCAAGTCTTTTTTATTCGCAGTGGTAAGCTCATTGGCCGTGATCACTTTTTGCTTGCTGGTAGTGAGGCGGAGGACGATAGCGCTGTTTTAGACGCTTTTTTAAAGCAGTACTATAATCAAACTACTTTTATACCCCGTGAAATTCTTTTACCGCTTCCTGTACCAGAGCAAGAACTTTTCGCCCAGTGGCTCAGCGAAACAAAAGGCGGTTCGGTGAAATTGATCACGCCGCAGCGCGGTACGAAACATGATCTTGTGGCGATGGCCTCAGGGAATGCGGCGGTTGTATTAGAGCAGCAAGCTCAAAAGCTGGCCTTAGAGGATGCTCAGACAAGCGGCGCTGTGGCTGATCTTGGGCGCTATCTCGGTCTTGCGAAGGAGCCTTATCGCATGGAGTGTTTTGATATTTCCCATATCCAAGGCGCTGAAACGGTAGCCTCTATGGTCGTTTTTGAAGGCGGTAAACCCAAGAAAGAGGATTATCGGCGCTTTAAGCTGAAAACAGTGGAAGGGAAACCTGATGACTTCAAATCGATGCAAGAGGTGGTCGGGCGTCGCTATGGTAAGGAAGATTGGCCGTTACCTGATTTGATTATCATTGACGGCGGCAAAGGGCAGTTGAGTTCCGCCCTGACAGTGATTCGCGACTGTGGTTATGATGGTCCCGTGGTGGGGCTTGCCAAGGAATTTGAACATATCTTTCGCGAGGGTGAATCGGATCCGGTGATTTTACCGCGCCATAGCCAAGCGCTTTATTTGGTGCAGCGTATTCGCGACGAGGCTCACCGCTTCGCCATTACCTATCATCGTAAGCTTCGGTCGAAACGGAATCTGGTTTCCGTTCTTGACCATGTACAAGGAATTGGCCCCAAACGGCGTCAGGCCTTGTGGGATCATTTTGGTACTTTGGCGAAAATCAAGGCGGCTTCCGTAGCAGAATTGCTGGCGGCGGAAGGGATGAATCAAGCGGCGGCAGAAGCTGTATATCTTTTCTTTCGCCAGAAGTAAAAAGCTTTTGTTTTTTGGGACAGACGTAGTAAAATGAAAGTACCAACAATTATTTGGTATTTGATAACAAATCAGAAAATCGAGGGGGCTTTGGTCAATGCAAAATAAAACATTATGGGTTGTAATCGGGGTCATTGTTTTACTGCTCATTGGATCTGTGTCAAGCTATAACGGTTTGGTCAATCTGAATGAAAATGTAAATGGAAAGTGGAGCCAGATTGAAAATCAATTACAGCGCCGCAGTGATCTTATCCCCAACTTAGTGAATACAGTCAAAGGCTATGCAGCTCATGAACAAAGCGCGATTCAAGCCGTAGCTGATGCGCGTGCCAAATTAGGCGGGGCACAGGGACCGGCAGCGAAAGCGGCGGCAAATGGTGAATTAAACGGGGCTTTAAGCAGACTTTTGGTTGTGGCGGAAAACTACCCGAATTTAAAAGCTGATAAAAATTTCCGGCAGTTAATGGATGAGTTAAGCGGCACAGAGAATCGGATTGCTGTAGCTCGCAAGGACTACAATGATTCGGTACAGCTTTATAATACGAAAATCCGTACTTTGCCGACGAGTATTTTTGCCGGAATGATGGGCTTTATGCCGAAAGAGTACTTCAAGGCTGATGAAGGAGCAAAAGAGGTGCCGAAAGTTCAATTTTAAGTGAGGCGATTAGCTTGAAGAAATGGCTTATCGGATTACTGCTTCTTACAAGCTTGCTTTTGCCTTCGCTGGCAGCGGCGCAGGTTGCTATTCCGCCTGCGCCGACATCAAGCATTTACGTACAGGATTACGCTGGCGTTTTAGGGGCGGAAGCAAAGAATAAAATCAATGAAGTCGGGGCAAGACTAGCAGCGAAAACAAAGGCTCAGGTTGTTGTGGTTACCTTAAAATCGACAGAAGGACAAGCCATTGACGAACTGGGCCTTGCTTTTTTACGACAGTGGGGTATTGGCGATAAGAAATTAAATAATGGTGTAGTCTTGCTTGTGGCGGTAAATGATCGACAGTCACGCATTGAAGTCGGTTATGGCCTGGAGGGCGCGCTGCCTGACGGAAAAACCGGGCGCATTCAAGATGAGTATATGATTCCTTATTTTAAAAATAATCAATATGAGCAAGGAATTTTGAATGGCTATTTTGCGATCATCGGAGAAACGGCGAAAGAATACAATGTAGATATTGCCCGACCAGAAGCGCGCGCTCACAGCACGGCGCAGCAGACAAACAGTACGAATATTCCCGAATGGCTGCAAATTGCCGGTATTGCCTTGCTAGTGCTGCTGTTGGTAAGTGACTGGGTATTTTTTGGCGGTTTTATAACTGGTATGATCTTATCTATTTTATTTCGACGCGGCGGCGGTGGTGGTTTTGGCGGCGGCTCCGGCGGAGGCGGCTATGGCGGTGGCAGCGGCGGCGGCGGTGGCTCAAACAGAAACTGGTAATCTGAGAATTTGTATGGTAAAATAATAATATCTTCATAATACTAAATAGCGAAAAGAAAAAGGAGTGTTTACTAATATGGCAAAGTATGTATGCGTAGTTTGCGGTTATGTTTATGATGAAGCAGCTGGGGATCCTGATAACGGTTTAGCACCAGGAACAACTTTCGACAGCCTTCCAGATGATTGGGTATGTCCTCTCTGTGGCGTAGGCAAAGATCAGTTTGAAAAACAAGAATAGTAGTGATACAAAAGGTTCTGCAGAAGCAGAACCTTTTTTTAGAATATTTTAGAAATATTTCTAATTAGTATCAAGCTGTTTTGACCATAAATAGTTTATGGAATGTGTGAAGGAGAGAAGAAAGAGTGGAAGAAAAATTAAAAAGTGTTAGATGGGGAAGCTTGCTAGCTATATTAACTATTTTATTTGGCTTCTCTATTGGTGTTATTATGGGTGGTGCAGAAGAAGCAATAAAGCATTACTGGAAAGAATTAGCCCAGCCTGGCTTGGCAACACTTTACCAAAATGATCCGCAGAAAATTACTGCGCTGGTGGATCGGTGCTGGCGAATGTTGTTGCGAGCACATTTACATGGCGCCGCCATTGGTACGGCCATGCTGATCTTAAATTTTGTTTTGGCTTGTTTGAATGTAGGCGAGCAATTGAAGAAATGGGCTTCCTTGGCACTTGGTTTAGGCGGACTAGGTTATGCTTGCTCATGGCTCTTAGTCGCTTTTCAGGCTCCTGTCGTCGGGAGTATACCTGCGGCGAAAGCAACCATTCATTTATTGGCCGCCCCTTCGATTGCACTAATGTTTTTCGGGGTCGCCGTTGTACTAGTTTTTGGCGTTAAAACACTTTTTAAAAAATAAACAAAGAAAAAGGCACTTATTTTCTTTTGCGAAAATAGGTGCCTTTTTCTTTGCTATGCGCCACGAATTCCTTCTTAAATTTTATAGATAGGCAAGGAGGAAGGGATTTCGTAAAAGCGGAAGTTAAGTGCTAACGTTGACGCGTTACGAAACCCATCTAATTTTTAGTAACCAGGCCAAGGAGGAAGGGATTTCGTAAAAGCGGAAGTCAAGTGCTAACGTTGACGCGTTACGAAACCCATCTAGTTTTTAGTAACCAGGCCAAGGAGGAAGGGATTTCGTAAAAGCGGAAGTCAAGTGCTAACGTTGACGCGTTACGAAACCCTTCCTCCTCTTAGAGGCGTCTCATTGCAATGGCTTTACGGACTTTTTCCATATTATCAGTAATCGTATCTTGTTGCAGCAACATAACGCCCACATATAAGACATCAATAATTGCGAGGTGAATGAGCCGCGAGGACATGGCTTCTGAGCGGTATTTTACCTCGCGTGACATGCCATACAGCGAAATATGAGCAAGCAGCGATAAAGGCGAGCGCATGTGACTTGTCAGAGCAATGATTGTTGCACCGCTTTCTTTGGCACAAGCGGCGGCAGCGAGAATGTCTTGATTGGAACCGCTGTGGGAAATGGCAAGGACTACATCGCCTGCTTGTAAGAGTGACGCTGAAGCTAACTGCATATGCGGATCGGCATATGCTCGTACGGCGCCGCCAAACCGCATAAAGCGGTGTTCAATGTCAGCAGCGATTACAGCAGAACCGCCACAACCATAAGCATCAATGCGACGAGCTTGTGCTAAAGCGGCAATGGCTTTACTCATCGCTGGTTCTTCCATGAGTTTTAAGGTATCCTGCAGTCCTTCGGCAATTTGTTGAAAGACCTTGCCGGCAATCTCTAAAACAGAATCTGACAATTCAACTTCATTGACAAGCGATTCAAAGGGCGTATATAAGTCGCTAGCCAAGGCAATTTTGAATTGCTGGTAACCGGAGAAACCTACTTTTTTGCAAAGTCGGAAAATCGTTGATTCTGCCGTCTCGATTGTTTCGGCTAGTTCGGTAATTGTCATATGGATAATATCGGCAGGGTGATCAAGAATAAATTGGGCTGATTTTTGTTCCGCCTTGGTTAGATTATGGAAGACGCTGCGAATACGCAGTAAGCAAGCTGATTTTGATTGATCTTTCATGATAGCGCCTCCGAACAAGAAAATATACTTTTTATTTTACTATAGACTTAGGAATAAGCAAAATTTCTTTTCTAAGTCAGCTAAAATATGACTACTATGGCTTCAAATAGGAAAGGTTGCGGCTTCTCCATAGTATTCCAATCATTGCGGTATCAAATGGTCCTATTGTTTTATAGCAGATATTTTGGACTGCAAAATTTTCAGTCAATAGTCTCTTGTAAAATAATGTTGTAAATAATAAAATGAAATTAGATAAAGTAGAAAAAAGAGAAAAATAGAAAAATGTGGGAAAATTACAAGGCGGGGGGACTAATTATGGGGAATGTTCGGTTTTCAATGGGGATGCAGCTTGCTTTAATGTTTACTGTAGTGGTTGTTTTGTTTATGGGCATTTTAGGATTTACTTTATTAGAATTTCGCCAAGCGGGACGGGAAGCTGATGTGATTGTCAATCGTACGGCAGTAGATCTTGCGACGATAAAAAGCGGTCATACAGAGTTTACGCGGGCTTTACTCAATATGAGAGGCTTTCTGTTCTATCCTGATGGGATGGCCGTTTATGAAAAAAATTATCGCGATAGTATCGTAAAGAGTTTGGATTTAATTAAGGAATATAATCAGACCGTTACTGCGACGGAACGAAAAAGTGAGGGCGAAAAAATACAAAAGGCCTTAGAGTGGTATATAGATTATGCGGATAAACGGATGATTCCGGCAAGAAAAAGTAATGCGCCTAATTGGCTTGCTTTGACTGGCGAAGGGCGTAACGCCGTTACGGAAATTGATGCAGGGTTTGCGAAATTAGCGGAAGCGCAGCAAGTTTATTTGGTAAGCCAAGGTCAAAAAATCGTGACTTCTTCCGAGAGAAATAGCCAGATAGCAGCAATTTTGAGCGGTGTTATTCTCGTTGTGGTTATTTTGCTGATCTTTTTATACAGTCGTCATTTATCAACGCGTCTTGATCGTGTCTGTCGTAATCTTGAGCAGGTCGGTCAATTGAATTTATCAGGCAATCCGATTCCTATTATTCGTAATGATGAATTAGGCGATATTGGTCGCATTGGTAATTCTATGCGTGAGTCTTTAAAGGGGTTTGTCAAACAGATTCATAGCAATAGTGAACAGTTGGCTGCTGCTAGCGAAGAACTTAGCGCTACGGTGACGGAACAAATGCGCTCGGTAGCTTTGATTGCACAAAGTATTGATCAAATTGCTGTAGGATCAGTAAAAAATGCTGATAGTATCCATACTATGTCGGCAACATTGGAAGAAATCTCAGCAGGGGCAGAGACGATTCGTCATGGTGCCAATGAAGTTGATCAGAGCACTAAGACAACGGCCGAAGCAGCTTCGCAAGGCATGGGAATGTTGCGACGCGTCGTGGAACAAAACGAATCTATTAGTAATAAAATGCAAGAAATCGATACAGTAGCGGCTGACTTATCGACGGGATCGGAAAAAATCCGTGGTATAGTTAGCGTCATTGACCAAATAGCTGGACAGACGAATCTGCTCGCTTTAAATGCGGCCATTGAAGCTGCTAGAGCTGGAGAAGCAGGTCGCGGTTTTGCTGTGGTCGCGGAAGAAGTGCGGAGATTAGCGGAACAAAGCTCTGAGGCGACGAAGGATATTGGTGATATTATTAGTCAAATGAGTGAGAAAATCGCCTATGCCGTTACGGCAGTCAAAGAAAGTACGAAGGAAGCTGAACAGGGGCAGGTATCGGCAATTGATACGCAAAAAGGCTTTGAAAGTATTCTACAGCGGCTAGCCGATGTTCAGAAGGGAATTGGCCATATTGCTTTGTCTGTTGCGGAAACGGCCCAAGGGACGCAGTCAATGGTGCAGAATGTGGAAAGCATTAGCTCAATAGCTGCTGTTGCGGCTACCAGTGCTGATCAAGTTGCGCAAACGGCTCATCAGCAAAGTCGGGGAATGGAAGAGATTAATAGCAGTGCTGCTGATTTGGCGAACTTAGCAATGTCTATGCGACAGATTGTAGAGAAGTTTAAACTCTAATCGGAAGCCATAACAGGAGTTCTTTTTCGGCATGACGAACAAAAGAGGGTACATACCAAGAAAAAATGGTACATACCAAGAAAAGAGGGGTTTTTATGCCGAAAATTCGCCTTGTGGCGATTGATTTAGACGGAACGCTATTGCAAGAAAATCTGACCGTATCGCCGCGGACGATTGCAGCGCTGCAAAGTGCTGTGGCCAAGGATGTAGTTGTTACCATAGCTACAGGCAGAATGTTTGCTTCTGCGGTGATCTTTGCCAAGCAGATCGGACTCGATGTTCCTTTGATCACTTATAATGGCGCTTTGATCCAATCCGCTTTATCAGGGGAGGTACTTTATCATCAGCCGATTCCTAGTCCTATTGCCAAAGAAATTCTTACTTTGTTTCAAGATAAAGGGTGGTATATTCAAGCCTATGCTGATGATAAACTCTATGTGGATCAGCTTAATGCGATTGCCAAGACCTATGCTAGTCGCGTAAAGGTAGAGGCGGTAGCGATCGGCAAGGATCTCTATCGGCTTGCTAAAGCGCCTACGAAGCTTTTGGGCATGGTGGGAGAACAGCAGGTGGCAAGCGTCATTGATGAATTACATCGTTTGTATCCTGGCGAGATTTACGCAACAAGCTCTCAGCCTGGCTATGTCGAAATTATGCATGCCGCAGTCAATAAAGGGGCAGCTCTAGATTTGTTGGCCAAACGATTCTCTATTTCGCAAGAAGAAGTGATGGCGTTGGGAGATTCGCTCAATGATACAGATATGATTTCTTTTGCCGGCTGGGGGGTTGCTATGGGAAATGGCGCTTCGGCCGTGAAAGCGATTGCTCAGGCGGTTACCGACACGAATGACAATGATGGCGTTGCTAAAGCTATAGAAAAATATGTATTGGACATTTGATTCGTCTGAATTCTTTGCCTTTACTTTTAGTGAATTTTGCAGTATAGTGATAATTGTAAACTAAATAAGAATAATAAGTTAACCGTTGCGGCGTAGCTTTGGCGATTTTTATCGCGGCAGCGGTTTTTCTTTCGATTTAATGTTAACCTATTAATTTTATTTGGTTTACGTAGATTATTACAAAGGTTTATTTCATATTATTCATGTTGGAAAGGCGGCCAAAGAAAAATTATGCGAGTACAGGATATGACAGTCACAGCACTTTTGTCGGCGCTTATTGCGGTATCTGGTTCGTTAAAGCTGCCGGGCATTCTACCAGGAACGGAATTTCAATTGTCAGCGCCTTTAGCGGTAGCCGTTTGCGCTGTCTATGGTTTTCGACGGTATTTTTTAGCGGGGGTTTTGGCAAGTTTAGCCATGCTGCTATTGGGGACGCAAACTATATTTAATACGGCGATTGCACTACTCTTTCGCCTAACAGCAGGCGCGGTGTTGGCACTTGGTGGAACCTCCTTTATTACTGTTGCTATAGCTGGGCCTATCGCTTCGTTTGCGGCAAGATTGACGTTGATGTTGGTGATTGGGCAGGCAGCTTGGGCCGTTGTGTTTGCTGCTGTACCAGGCATGGTTTATACGGCGATTGCGGCTTGGCCGCTTACCTTATTGTTGCGGCGGGTTCGTCGGGAAACAGAGAGGGCTTATGAGCATGTTATACAGCGTTAAGATGCGTTCGGCTCAAGGTGGGTCGCACGAAATGGGCGGACGTCATATATCAGGCGCCGAACGGATTGTCCGTGAAGAAGTTGTGAAGCAGGCGGCGCTGGCGATGATTGAGCGGGCTTTCCGTCATAGTCGCGGTGCCGCCGATTTTATTAATCTGAAGATCGAAGGCATTGAGCAACCACAAATCCAGGAAATTCCGCTTTTGCCGATTGTTACTGGGAAAGCGGCAACGATTGAACAAGGGCGCGAACAGGCGATTTTAGCGCTAGTTCAAGCTGGTGTGACTGAGCGAGCGGCTTATAAGGGAATGGAAGCTCTGGCAGCTTTACCTGATAGCATGCGCGGGGCGATGATCTTGTCAGCGGTTGACGGACGACGCCTTGATTCTTTTGCTAAGCGAGGTGTTCGGGTTAGCGCTATGGATGTGGCTGACGGGCCGCTTTATGAGAAGTTTTTAGCGGAGCAGGGGCTTACGAATCTTCATGTTAGAGAGGCGCTGGTTTTGGCTTCGAAAGTTCAGGCGGCGCCTGGAGTTGTTGCCGAGCTATGTTGGTCTGATGATCCTGACTATACGACAGGGTATGTAGGATCGAGCCAGTGTTATTTTCGATTGCCCCACTTAAAACGCTTTGGTAGTCCTTCAGGCGGCAGAGCCTTTTTTGTTACTGAAGCAGTTGATTTAGACAATCTTGTGGATTATTTAGAGAATCAGCCTGTTTTAGCGATTCCTCAGGAGGCAGACCATGAAAAAATTCGATGAAATGGCGGCACAGTTAGCGGCGCTTGATGATAATAAGCTGCGGCGGCGCTTAGTGGACTTTGAACCAGTTACGCCAGCGCGAGTGCGAAAAGATGGCAAGGAATATATTTTATTTTCTTCCAATAATTATCTTGGACTGACTCACCACGAAACCGTCATGGCACAGACGCGTGAAGCGGTAGCCTACGGAACTGGTTCGGGCGGAGCGCGCTTGACGAGCGGCAATCACAGCGGCTACAGACTTGTTGAGGCAAAGTTGGCACAGTTCAAAGAAACGGAAGCTGCTTTGATTTTTAATACAGGCTATATGGCGAACCTGGGAATTGTCAGCGCCATGGTTGGCGAACAAGACATTGTATTCAGCGATGCCTTAAATCACGCGAGCATCATTGATGGTTGCCGTTTGGCAAAAGGAAAAACTGTCGTATACCGTCATAGTGACATGGACCACTTGGCTGAGCTACTTGCAGTGACGCCTTGTGCAGGCCAGCGGTTCATTGTAACTGATGGTGTTTTCAGTATGGATGGTGATATTGCTAAATTGCCTGAGATTGTGGCGTTAGGCGAACAGTATGATGCTTTGCTTATGGTCGATGACGCTCATGCCACTGGCGTGATTGGACCAGGCGGCAAAGGAACTTCCGCTCATTTTGGGTTAAAGGGTCGCATTCATTTAGAGGTGGGGACACTCAGCAAGTCGCTTGCGGCGGAAGGCGGCTTTGTTGCTGGCAAAACTCTACTGATTGACTATCTAATGAATCGATCACGTAGTTTTATTTTCTCGACGGCTTTGGCGCCGCAAACTTTGGCAGCGGCAGCGGCAGCGCTCGATGTTTTAGTGGCTGAGCCGGAAATTGTTCAAATCCTTGCAGCGAAAAGTGAGTATTTTAAATCGCTATTACAGTCCTACAAGGTACCAATCATGATGAGTGAAACAGCGATTATACCGATTTTAATCGGCGATGCCGCTAACACGATGGAAGCTGCGAAAAGATTAGAAGCGGCAGGCTTGCTTGTTTCGGCAATTCGTCCGCCTACAGTGCCACAAGGGAGCAGTCGGTTGCGTCTGACCGTAACGGCGGCACACAATAAAGACGATTTGACCGTGGCGGCCCAAAAGATTGGTCAGGTACTCCAAGGCATGAATTTACTAACAACAGATCTATAGAAGGAAGGCGAAAATGTGGCTGGTTTATTTATTACAGCGACAAGTACAGAAGTTGGCAAGACCGTGATTACTGGGGCGATCGCAGCGGCACTGCAAGCGAGGGGGCTTGATGTGGGGGTTGTCAAACCCGTAGCTTCAGGCGGTGTTCGCAACGCTGGCGGTCGGCTTCTGTCAGAGGATGCGTCGTTTCTCATGAAAGCGGCCGGTCTTGGCGAAGCGGAGCGAGAGTTAGTCAATCCGCTTTGTTTGGAGCCCGCTCTCACTCCGGCTGTAGCGGCAAAGGTCAGTGGGGTTACTGTCGATGTGAATGTTTTATTACAAGCGGTCGCTATAATGCAGCAGCGTCATGAGTTTGTTTTAGTAGAAGGTGTTGGCGGGATTACGTCACCTCTTTGGGAAGACTATTTGTTGATTGATTTTATGCGAGAGCTACAGCTTCCTACCCTACTTGTAACCTGGCCGAATCTTGGCGCGATTAATCACGTTTTGCTGACGGCAGAATATGGTCGTCAGCGCGGCGTCGACTGGCAAGGCCTGATTTATAACGGATGGAATAAAGAAAAAACTGGAGTATTAGAGTCAACCAATGCCGACTATATTGAACGACTTGCCGCTATTCCTACACTAGGGAAGTTTCCTTTCTCACCATCGATTGATGTCAGTACCGAAAAAACCGATTCGTTAGCCGCTCTTGCTGAACAGTACCTCCAGATGGATCAAATCATCAGCCTCTTTCGCTAAGACAGGAAGGAGGCTTTGCTTTTTTGACCGCTCTGTCCTATAATTGTAGTGAAAAGTGATGAGGAAGGTGATTTTTGTGAAATTTATCGCTGATTTGCATGTTCACACCATTTCCAGCGGTCATGCCTATAGTACGGTATTAGAAATTGCTCAGGCTGCTTCGAAAAAGGAAGGGCTAGAAATGATTGCTTTGACAGACCATGGTCCAAGTATGCCTGGAGCTCCCTGTGCTTATCACTTTAGTAATCAAGTGGCGATTCCGAATCGGGTGCATGGTGTTCGAATTTTAAAAGGGATTGAAGCTAATATTATGAATCGTGATGGCGGACTAGACCTTGATGACGATCGTTTAGCAAAGCTTGACGTAGTAGCAGCTGGTCTGCATACTTTTTGCGCCCCTTATGGTTCGATGGACGAAAATACGATGATGCTCATTAATGCGATGAAAAATCGTTTTGTTGATATTATTGTCCATCCTGGTAATCCAGAATATTTGATGGATGAAGCAATTATTGTGCAAGCGGCAGCGGAGTTAGATGTGGCGCTTGAAATAAACAATTGCTCACTAACGGCTGCGCGCAAGGGGAGCGAACCCCATTGCCACAATATCGTGAATTTGGCTAAATTGTATGGTACGAAGCTTGTTGTTGGTTCTGATAGCCATTTTGCTGATACGGTGGCTGATTTTGGCGCAGCGCAAGAGATTCTTTCTACCCATGGAATTCCAGCAGAACAAGTCTTAAATACATCGGTTGAGCGAATTCTAGATCATTTAAATCGACGCAGTAATCGTACGCATAAAGTCGTATTTTAACCATAATTTATAAATAAAGTTTTGTTTAGGTTTATTTGTTACTCTTTTAGTTGGTTATTTTTGCAGGAGGTGGTAAATATTTATGGATAATATTCGTTTAGTGATCATCACCGGCATGTCTGGAGCCGGTAAAACACAGGTTGTTCGCGCTATGGAGGACTTAGGCTATTTTTGTGTCGACAATTTACCGCCCATGCTGATTTCCAAATTTTTTGACTTGTGCGCACAGTCGGGCGGTGGCGTTCATAAGATTGCCCTGGTTGTGGATATTCGCGGCGGTGAATTTTTTGACTCGCTTGTGGCTACCTTAGAAGAGATGGAGACACAAGGCCATTTATATGAAGTGCTCTTTCTAGAAGCCTCCGATGAAACGCTGATTCGACGTTATAAAGAAACGCGTCGTCGCCATCCTATGGCGCAGCAGGGACGGATTAGTGAAGGAATTTTAAAAGAACGGGAAAAACTTGAGCCGATTCGTGGTCGGGCAACTCATATTATTGATACGTCGGAACTCGCAACTAGCCAGTTAAAGGAGCGGATTATTCGCCTTTTTTCCAGTGATCAGGAATACGAACGCATGAATATTACTGTCGTTTCCTTTGGCTTTAAACATGGCATGCCAATTGATGCTGACATGGTCTTTGATGTGCGGTTTTTACCGAATCCTTTTTATGTCGAATCGCTGCGGCGTCATAGTGGTGAAGAAACCGATGTGGCGGCGTATATTGCCAAATGGCCCATTACCCATCAGTTTATGGAAAAGCTTGGCGGACTTGTCGATTTTCTTATTCCTAACTATATTAAAGAAGGAAAAAGTCAGCTGATTATTGCTATTGGCTGTACGGGCGGTCTGCATCGATCTGTTTATGTGGCGCGACAAATTCATGATGGATTGCGTAAAAAAGGCTACAAAGTGAATTTGGAGCATAGAGACATTCAGCATAATGTCGTTGAGGTGTAGTAGATGCATTATTTGAAGTGGCTTTATCCTGGCATGAATTTTAAACGGTGGCTACTGCTTTTTTCTGTCGGTGTTATTGCGGCAAGTCTAGGCCTAGCCATGGTGTTTAACTATAAGTATATTGGCTTTGTGGAAGAGACCATTTTTCGCATGGTCTATTTGAGTACCGGAAAATATGATTACACAGCAACCTTTGTAACCGGATCTATAACCATTGTCGTCGGTTTGATTATTATGCTATTTGCCACACGTAAGATCATCCGATCTGTCGTAACAGTGCTTATTCCTGACGGCGCTGATAAGCTTGTGGAGATGATTTTTGAAAAACGTAAATTGAATCGTGGACCTTGTGTTACCGTCATTGGCGGTGGGACAGGCTTATCGGTACTGCTACGCGGGATCAAAAGCGTTACAAGCAATATTACGGCCATTGTGACAGTCGCTGATGATGGTGGTTCGTCAGGTCGTTTACGCCAGGATCTTGGCATGATTCCGCCAGGCGATTTACGCAATTGTCTTGTGGCCTTGGCCGATACAGAACCGCTCATGGAAAAGTTGTTTCAGCACCGTTTTGGCGGTACCGGGAATTTAGCGGGGCATAGCTTTGGCAATCTGTATATTGCCGCCATGACGGAAGTGTTGGGCGATGTAGAGCTAGCCTTGAAAAAATCCAGTAAAGTCTTGGCTGTACGCGGCCAGGTTTTGCCCTCTTCCGTTGATACGATTCGCCTTGTGGCGACTATGGAAGACGGAACCATTGTGGAAGGGGAATCGCAGATTCCTCTCGTGCAAAAACGGATTCATCGCGTCGATATTGTGCCGCCTGATGTGAAACCGGTACAAGCAGCGCTGGAAGCGATTACCGAAGCCGATGCCGTCATTTTAGGACCAGGCAGCCTATATACGAGCGTATTGCCTAATCTCTTGATTCGGGGAATGGCGGAAACGCTGCGCCAAAGCGATGCCGTAAAAATTTATATTTGCAATGTCATGACCCAGCCTGGGGAAACGGACGGATTTACAGCGTACGATCATGTCAAAGCGATTCTCGATCATGTGGGTCCTTGCATTGACTATGTGGTAGTCAATAGCCAAAAGGTTGCGCCAGAACTGCAGGAAGTTTATGCGCAGCAAGGCGCGCGACCCGTTATGGCGGAAGACATTGCCGCTATTGAAAAATTAGGTGTAAAAGTCGTACAGGCTAATCTAATCAGTGAGACAAATCTTGTCCGTCACGATCCTGTTAGGCTGTCACGAACGATTATGTCGATGGTTTATAAATTAAAAGCCAATTCAGAGCGAATGAAGCTACTGGATTACTACTTAATTAGCGAACATATCAAGGAATTAAAGGACGATAAATAGTTAGGTGAGAATATGTCTTTTCCCATTTCCTTTTCTAATACGGTAAAAAATGAACTGGCCCGCATGGTGGGTGGTAAAAGTTGCTGCCTAGTTGCTGAACTGGCTTCTTTGATGCGCATGGGTGGTAATATGGTAATTGGCGGCAACCAGACACTGGGAATTAATTTTACGACAGAGAACGCTGCTGTAGCTAGAAAATTTCTAGTTTTAGTAAAGCAGCGTTTTCAATTGAAAACGCAGGTCGTTGTTTCGAAAGGTCGTCGGCTCAAAAAAAATAATAGCTATTTGATTAAAATTATGCCAACGCCAGAAGTCATGGAACTGTTGGCACAGCTCGGCTTGATGCGCGAAGGCGGTATTTACTCTGGGCAGGACAAGGCTTTTTTTCGGAAGGCCTGCTGTCGGAAGGGCTATCTTCGCGGCGCTTTTCTCGGCGGCGGTTCAGTGAATCGCCCCGAAGGCGATTATCATTTAGAGCTTGTTACAAGTAGTGAAGAATATGCAAAAACGTTGGTAGGTCTCATGAAGTATTTTCAGTTTCCTGCCCGTATGACCGATCGCAAAGCTGACTTTATTGTATATTTAAAAGATGGCGATGCCGTTGAAGCTTTTTTGCGGCTCATTGGCGCTAGCGAAGCAGTCAAGACTTTTAAAAAAGTTCGCAAAGTCAAGGACATGCGCAATCAAGTCAATCGTCTCGTCAATTGCGAGACGGCAAATTTGCAAAAAACCGTTGATGCTGCTTTTCGTCAGGTTGAATTTATTAAACAAATTGAAGCCTACCAAGGACTGGGGAGTCTCCCGGCGAATCTGCGGGAAGCAGCGGAAGTACGTCTGAATTTTCCTGAGGCGACGCTACAGGAACTGGTCGATCATTTGGGGGGGACGGTTGGCAAATCAGGAATGAATCATCGTCTGCGCAAATTAGCGGAAATCGCGAAAAACTTACCGGAAAGAGGACCCTTATGAGAAATAAATCTCTGTCAAAGCCGCAAAAAGCGCTTTTACTTGTTGGTTTACTTGTTTTGGGAATTTTGCTGGCAAAGTGGCATGTGGCTTATCACAGCGGCGTGCCGATTATTGCTTATCATGAAGTGGCTGAGCATGATCCCAGTGATCTAGAGGAAGATTATCGAATTTCACCGTCCGAATTTACAGAGCAGTTAGCCTATCTTAAAGCGGCCGGTTATCATACGGTTTCACTCCATGAAGTGGCTGAAGCTCAGGCTGGGCGGGCGACACTGCCAGACAAGCCGATCGTGCTGTCTTTTGATGATGGGTATGCCAATAATTATACGGCGGCCTTGCCGCTCATGGAACAGCAGGGCTTTCGCGGTACTGTTTTTGTCATTGTAAATTCGATCGGACAAGAGGAATATCTTACGTGGGATCAAATCAAAGATATGCAACAGCGCGGCATTGAAATCGGTTCGCATACGTTAAATCACGCAGCCTTAGCGGAAACGCCGTTGCCGCAAAAACAGCAGGAAATTGCCGGATCGAAAGCGGCGCTAGAGGCCAAACTGGGGCGACCTGTAGAATTTTTGGCTTATCCCTTCGGTTCTTATGATCAAGAATCTTTTGCTTTGCTCAAAGAAGCGGGGTATCGCGGCGCCTGCTCCGGCGTTTCCGGGTATTGGCTTGCTGGCGATGAACCGTATCGGCTAAAACGAGTAAATATGCATCGGCCGCGTTGGGGGCTGCTCGAATTCAAGCTGCGCCTTTGGAAGGCCTGCTTCGTTACTCCCTTTACGGGATGATCGGGTTGGCAAAAGTAATCGTAAGATCAATGATTTCTGACTGGCTGCCAATGCGTAGCGGCGGGCCCCACGTTCCGAAGCCGCAGGTGACGAGAATTTGCAGAGTTTCTTTTTGGCGATAGCCCCAATCGACTTCAAATACTTTGCCTGTAATCAAGCTATTCGGAAATAATTGACCGTAGTGAGTATGCCCGGACAGATGGAGATCGACTCCTTCCGTCCGGGCTTTGTCTAATTCGATCGGTTGATGATCTAATAGCAAAATAGGAAGGCGGCGATCGGCTTTTGTTAGCAGGCTGTTTAGGGAGAGTCGGTCTTTGCCGGTAAAGGTTTTGCTGGTGTTATCGTCACGTCCCGCCAATACTAAGTTATTGGCGAGGATCACTATTTCGTCGCGCAAGACACGAATTCCAGCTTGCGTTAATAAAGCGGTAATTTCTTGAACTTGCCCATTGAGGTACTCGTGATTGCCTAACACAGCATAGACGCCATAGGGAGCTTGGAGCTTTTTTAATAGCGGCAGCATCGGACGGCAAGTAAAGGCGTCGCCGTCAATGATGTCGCCAGCTAGTAAAATGAGGTCAGGTTGCAGCGTTTCTAGGGATTTCACAAAGCGCTGTAGGTCTTTTTTCGTAATGATACTGCCTAAGTGTAGATCTGCTGCGAAGGCGATGTGCAGCGATGTAAGAGAACCGGCAGGTTTAGCGATAGCAAGCTTGTAGGAGCGGATTTTTACCGTACGCGCTTGGTAAGCGCCCCAGAGGAGAATCAAGCTTAGTAAACAGAATAAGAACAAAGCGCTTAGGCGAGGGGTGGCGAGAAAAACAGTCGGCAGAAAAGGGTGGCGGCGATGCAGAAATAACAGCGCTTCACCAAGCAGGAGAAAGAGCACTAAATAGTAGGAAATGCCGAACCAATAAGCACCTGTTTTTAGAAAAATATTCGCCAGTTTTGCCGATGAAGAGATTTTTCTGCCAAGTAAAAAAGCAAAAAACAACAAGAAAAGCGTAGCCCAGAGCAGCCCCATGCCAAAAGCGGACAGCTTGAGCAATCTTGTGAGACGAAAGCCTATGTAGATGTGGGTCAAGGCGTAAAAACCATAGAAAAGCATGACTCCCTTTTTCATTCGATCTTCCTTTCGCTCTAATGCCTTCCGTTTACAGACAGAAGAGCCTTTGCTATAATAAACGAGATAAGGGGGACGAGACATGAAAAAATTATTAGTACTTCTTAGTTCTGCTGTAATGCTCTTGGGACAAAGTGCTGGCTTTGCTGCATCAGCCCCGCTACCTGATAAAGTATTTGTCGATTCACCGGAATGGGCTTTGACGACTACGCAGTATGGTGGCACGCTGCTATTATCAGACAGTCCAGAAACGGCGCCAGCCGATGGCGTTCTATACGAAGATAAAGTGCATGGCGATGTACGACTCTTTTTTCACCATGTGAATGGTACGAAAGAGCCGAAAAAGATTTTAGTATTACTTGAAAATCACGGTACAAAAGAAGCTAACATTAATGTGTATCGTTATGGTTTCTCCGGTCCCGGTCTTGCTTACGGTTTAATTGGCAAGGACGCGCAACTGGATTACTTGGCAGATCGCCATGAAGCTTATACGGTGTCGGTACCGGCAGGCGGCAGTTCTTTGCTCTGGGAGCCTTTACAGAAAATGACGGTAAAACCAGATGAACTCGTAAATGGTATTTTTGACTTTAAAGTCGATCAACCCATAACCGTAAAAACGGTTATGGTACCGGAAAAGTATAAACAGGAAACGATTAAATCGCTAAAAGTATTGCCGAATGATGAGACAGCGCTGCGCGGTACCTTTGCTGGTCGTGATAAGCTGCTTATCCCCAATGCGGTTTACAATCCGACCCAAGATGGTTCCGTCGTAATTACGCTAGCCGATAATGAAGTAGATCCTTATGTGATCGGCACAGATGCGACGAGTGGTCGCCCTGTGATGAATTATGGCAATTACGGTGTCATGTATCATGTATTTATGCCTTCTATTGATGGCAAACAAACCTTTAAAGGGTATCTAAATCCGCTTGGCGGCGATTATGGCGGTGCTTTAGGGATTAAGTATGATTTTAAGATTCAACCGCCTGTATTGACTCCGAAAGATCAGCCGGTATTTGGCGCTGATACGATTACTGCGGCGGAACTGTTCGGCACGTATCAGTCCGGTAAGTCGCTATGGGTTACTTTTTCACCGCCCGGCGCTTCCAATCTGCCGATTCGTCTGCTCTTTGTACCAGACTCTCTTACGAAAGCGCTAGACAAGAAGTAATCTTGTTCGGCTAAGGGATCTATGGTACACTTAAAAAGAATATCCAGGTTAAGGAGGGACTACAATGGCAAAACATATTCTTACAATTAACAAAGAATCTTTGAAAAAGACCGTTTATACCGGCGGCTGCGGCGAATGTCAGGCATCCTGCCAGTCGGCATGCAAGACTTCTTGCACCGTTGGCAATCAGGTTTGCCAAAAGTAAGCTTCTAGCAGCCAGCCCCTGTTGACTTTTTCGCAGGGGCTTGCTTTTTTTATGACGCCTTCGGGCTGCTATAAATAGTGTGAGAAAGAAAGGATTGTACTATGCATAAGGGAATTCATAAATTTTCTTTAGACGGACTTTATATTGTCCTTGATATTAACAGCGGGATCGTTCATGTGGTCGATCAACTTGTCTATGATATACTCGAGGATTTTGACGGCGCCAATGAAGCTGTAGTGCTAGAAAAATGGGCTCATACTTATGATGCCGCTGAATTAACGGAAGTAATGGCTGAACTGAAGGAACTCGAAGCAGCGGAACAGCTTTTTTCGCCTGACTTAACAGTGCCGCTTACTTTTAGCGAAGAGCCAATTGTAAAGTCGTTGTGTCTCCATATCGCCCATGACTGTAATCTGCGCTGCGGCTATTGTTTTGCTGGAACGGGCGATTTCGGCCATAACCGCACCATGATGACAAGTGAAGTAGGTAAGCGCGCTGTGGAGTTTATTATTGAACATAGCGGTACGCGCAAGCATTGCGAAATTGATTTCTTCGGCGGCGAGCCGCTCATGAATCTTGATGTCGTTAAAGAGATTGTCGCTTATGTACGTAAACGCGAGCAAGAAGCAGGCAAAATCTTTAAACTGACCCTTACGACAAATGCCGTCTTATTAAATGATGCCGTTATTGAATACTTAAATGAAAATAATATTAGTTTGGTGCTGAGCATGGATGGGCGCGAAGAGGTTCATGACGCTATGCGGCCTTATCCAGGCGGCAAGGGCAGTTTTGCTCAGGTACAGCCCAATATTTCCAAGGCGATTTTTTCGCGTAATAACCAAAACTACTATTTGCGGGGCACTTATACCGCTAAGAATCTCGATTTTGCCAGTGATGTGTTAGCTATGGCCGACATGGGCTTTAAAGAATTATCAGTAGAGCCTGTAGTGGAAAAATCGGCTGACTATCGTTTGACCGAAGAACATCTGCCAGCGATTGCCGCCGAATATGAAAAATTGGCTAAAGCCTATTTAGAACGGAAGTTTGCTGGTAATGGCTTTGAATTTTTCCATTTTAACGTAGACCTTGACCATGGACCGTGTGTTGCCAAACGGCTGAGCGGCTGTGGCGCTGGTCATGAATATTATGCGGTTACGCCAGACGGAGATTTATATCCTTGTCATCAGTTCGTAGGCCGTGATGAATACAAGCTCGGTACAGTATTTACGGGCGTGCAGAATCAGGAACTGCCGCTGAAATTCCGACAGGCTCATGTTTTAAATAAACCAGCTTGTGCGAATTGCTGGGCCCGCTTTTACTGCAGCGGCGGTTGTCACGCCAATGCGGATCTTTTCCATCATGATATTACTAAGCCTTATGAACTCGGTTGTGAACTGCAGAAAAAGCGCCTAGAGTGCGCTCTGTATATTCAGGCAAAGTTGGCTATGGAGCAGGAAAAGAAATAGCAGATGGTGAATTTTTAATAATATACTAAACCGATCCTCACAGGAGAAATGATGAAACGTCAACGACTTACTGTTCAAGGGATTGTGCAGGGGGTGGGTTTCCGCCCCTTTATTTTTTCTTTAGCCCAGCGTTTCGCGTTGGGGGGCTGGGTGAAAAATGATGGGCAAGGTGTAGTGATTGAGGTCGAGGGAGATGAAAGGTCCTTAGACGCTTTTAAGACGAGTCTGACGACCGAAAAACCGCCTCTGGCTATTTTATTGAAAGTGACTGTGCAAGACATTGCTGTGACTAAGGCGACGGAATTTACTATCCTGGCCTCAGAGGAAACAAACGATAAAATCGCTCTCATTTCACCAGATGTGGCCATTTGCCGCGCTTGTGAGCAGGAACTGAATGATCCGCGAGATCGGCGTTATCACTATTCTTTCATTAACTGTACGCACTGCGGTCCCCGCTATACCATTATTCGTGATATTCCCTATGATCGGCCCCTGACGACGATGTCTGATTTTCCCATGTGCCCTCGCTGTCAAGCTGAGTATGACGATCCGCACAGTCGCCGCTTTCATGCGCAGCCTAATGCCTGTCCGGATTGTGGTCCGACTTATCGCCTTACCGATAATCACGGCAGGGAGTTGGCTAGCGAATCGGCGCTTTTATGGAAACAGACGCGAGCCCTGTTGCAGCAGGAGGCGCTGCTAGCCGTAAAAGGGATCGGCGGCTATCACATATGCTGTGATGCTCGCTTGGAACGGGCTGTAGCGAAACTGCGGGCTAAAAAATTCCGTCAAGGAAAACCGCTGGCGGTTATGGCTGGAAGTCTTGCTGCCGTGAAAGCAGTGTGCTTTGTTAATTCGGAGGAAGAAGCTTTGCTTACCAGTCGGGCAAGGCCTATTGTATTACTAAAAAAACGGCCGGAAGCGGGCAAAATACTTGCTTCTTTAGTAGCGCCTGACAATGAATATCTTGGCGTGATGCTGCCTTATGGACCTTTTCATTATCTATTGCTAGCCAAAGACGATCTTTTAGTCATGACGAGCGGCAATAAAAGCGAAGAACCTTTGGCTTATGACGATGCAGTCGCCCAGGAAAAATTGGCGCTACTAGCCGATTTCTTTTTAATTCATAATCGGGAGATTTTTCGCCCTGTTGATGATAGTGTGATGCGTCTTGTGCGGCATAAACCGTCATTTATTAGACGCAGTCGCGGCTATGTACCCTTGCCGCTGTTACTTGATTGGGAGTTGCCGCCCGTGCTAGGCGCCGGTGGGGAGCAAAAGAATACCTTCTGTCTGATTCGCGGCCGTCAGGCCTTTATGAGCGCTCATATTGGTGATTTGGAAAATGAAGCGACCTATCAGCATTATTGTGCTAATATTATGCATTTATCGCGTTTGACCCATATGGAGCCGGAACTAGCCGCCTATGATCTTCATCCTCGGTACTTTTCCACACAATATGTGGCAACGCTTTCGGGGCCCAAAACAGCAGTACAGCATCATCACGCTCATATTGCTAGCGTCATGGCCGAACATGGCCTGGATGAACCAGTCATTGGCGTCGCTTTTGATGGTACTGGCTATGGCGCTGACGGTAAACTTTGGGGCGGCGAATTTTTAATCGCTTCTCTAACAGAGTATCAGAGGATCGCCCATTTTGCTTATATTCCATTGCCTGGCGGCGGAAAAGCGATTGCTGAACCTTGGCGTCTTGGTCTATGGGCCCTTAGGGAAATATACGGTGATGCGTTTACGACGCTAGATCTGGCGCTAGTACAGGCGTTGCCGTCAGGCTTCGAGCTTGTGCTACAGGCTGTTGATAATAAGCTACGGGCGCCGCTTACTTCCAGTGTTGGACGCCTTTTCGATATGGCGGCTTCACTGCTGGGGCTGCGTTTTACGACACACTATGAAGGACAAGCTGCAGTGGAACTAGAGCAGCTAGCCGCGAAGGGGCGGGGCCGATTGTTGCCTTATCGCGTTTCAACTAGGAAAGAACTCGATTTTCTGCCGACCATGGCGGCCTTAACGGAAGGGCTGTTGGCAGGAGAAAGTCAGGCTGATCTTGCCGCGTCCTTTCAATTGACCTTAGCGCAGGCTGCTGTGGATCAGGTGATTGCCATCAGCCGAGATCATAAGCTTACCAAAGTCGCTCTGAGCGGCGGCGTCTTTCAAAATATTTTTTTACTGGAATATATGATTGAGAAACTTGAGACTCAAGGACTTCAGGTTTATTGGAATCAACAAGTTCCGGCGAATGACGGTGGCTTGGCTTTAGGACAGGCGGTCATCGCCGGTATGAGGAGGGTACGAGGATGTGTTTAGCAGTTCCCGGAAAAATTCTGTCGCGTGAAGAATATAGCGCTGAAGTGGATGTCACTGGCGTTACGCGTCAAATTAGTCTCATGTTGCTACCTGAGGCTGCCATTGGCGATTATGTACTGATTCATGCGGGCTTTGCCATTCAGGTCATTGATGCGGCAGAGGCCGAAAAAACCATGGAATTATTTAGGGAGATAGCAGCGCATGAAGCCATCTGACCAGGAAATGAAACAAGCGGCAGCAAACATTGCGGCAGAGCTAGCGTTACTCGATCGGCCAGTGAGATTCATGGAAGTTTGCGGCACTCATACAGTCTCTATTTTTAAAGCGGGAATTCGTCAACTTTTGCCGGAAAATATTGAGCTTGTCAGCGGTCCAGGTTGTCCGGTCTGCGTGACTGGAAGCGCTTATATGGATCAAGCGATTCTCTATAGTCGCTGTAGTGATGTGATTATTGCAACTTTTGGCGATATGCTGAAAGTGCCGGGATCGTTAGGCACTTTGCTACAGGAAAAAGCGCAAGGCGCCGATATTCGTATCGTCTATTCGCCCTTAGACAGTCTGGAAATTGCCCGAGAAGAAACAGATAAAACGGTTGTTTTTTTAGCTGTCGGCTTTGAGACAACAACACCAACAGCAGCGGCTACCATTCTTACGGCACAGCAGGAAAATTTGCGAAATTTTGCTGTATTACCAGCTCATAAGCTGGTGCCGCCAGCATTAAAAGCCTTATTAGATGACCCACTTACGAAAATTGACGGATTTTTACTGCCAGGTCATGTTTGTGCTGTGACGGGTCTTGCGCCCTTTGATTTTCTAGCGGAGCAGTATCACATGCCTGCGGTTGTTGCTGGATTTGACCCGCTTGATATTCTACAAGCTGTGGCGCAACTAGCCCGTCAGGCTACTTCCGGCGAAGCCAGATTGGAAAATGAGTATAGACGCGTAGTGAAATCAATCGGAAATCCTGTGGCCAGCCAGCTTGTTGATACAGTCTATGAACCGGTCGATGCAATCTGGCGCGGCATTGGTTCAGTACCGCTTTCCGGCTTGGCTTTACGGGAAGCTTATCAGGACTTTGATATTAGAAATCGTCTGCCTTTGCCGCCAGTTACAGCGGCGGAACCAGCAGGCTGTCGCTGCGGCGAGGTCTTGAAGGGGCGAATTACGCCGCCGTCTTGTCCGCTGTTTCGGCAGGTTTGTCGGCCAGAGAGTCCTGTAGGCGCCTGCATGGTCAGTGTGGAAGGAACATGCGCAGCATGGTATAAATACGGCGATAGCAGGTGGTCAATATGAAGGAAAAAGAATTTATTGAAATGGCTCATGGCAGTGGCGGCAGGCTGAGCCAAGAGTTAATTGAATCAGTCATGATGCCTGCTTTTGCCAATGAGATGTTGGAAGCGCGTCATGATGGCGCTCAGTTTACTATTGACGGCGCCAGACTGGCTTTTTCGACGGATTCTTTTGTGGTTAGCCCGCATTTTTTTCCCGGCGGTAATATTGGTAAGCTCGCTGTGTGCGGCACAGTCAATGACTTAGCCATGAATGGCGCCGTGCCACTGTATTTGAGCGCTGGCTTTATTATTGCAGAAGGATATCCGTTGGCAGATTTAAAGAAGATTGCTGCGGCTATGGGCGAAACAGCGAAAGCGGCTGGGGTACAGATTGTTACCGGCGATACGAAAGTAGTCGAGCGCGGTTTGGCTGACGGACTTTATATTAATACGGCTGGCGTTGGGCGGATTTTGCCTAAGGTACAGATTTCAGCTGATTTGGCAGCGCCAGGCCAGGCCGTACTGATCAGCGGCACATTAGGAGAGCATGCGTTAGCGGTGATGAAAGAGCGTCACGGCTTGACTTTTCCCGCAGAAATAGTGAGTGACTGTGCACCCTTAAATGGTTTAGCCGAAAGCCTGCTGGCTGAAGTGCCAGAAGTGGCTGTGTTACGGGACCCAACGCGAGGGGGACTGGCCACAACTCTCTGCGAAATAGCGGAGCAGGCGAAAGTCGGTATTTTGCTTGATGAGACAGCAATTCCGGTACGGCCGCAAGTACAGAGCATTTGTGATTTATTGGGATTTGATCCCTTATATCTTGCCAATGAAGGGAAAATGATCGTGCTAGTTGCCGAAGAACTGGCTGAGAAAGCGTTGGCAGTACTACGGCGTCATCCTTATGGTCGAGAAGCGGCGCGCATAGGTCAAGTCGTAACCGAACCGGCAGGGCAAGTTGGGCTTCGAACAACAATTGGAGGGATTCGCAAATTGGATATGCTGATTGGTGATCAGCTTCCTCGTATTTGCTAGAAGGGAGGAGGAACGATGAATCTAGATTATGGTTTGAAACTGGAATTAAATCAGAAACTCGTTATGACACCGGAATTGCGACAGGCGATTGCTATTTTGCAACTGTCATCGCTGGAGTTATCGGACATGATTGAAGAGCAGCTGCAGGAAAATCCGGTGCTAGAAATTGAGGAGCCCACGGCAGAAAAAAACGGGGAAGATGAGAGCGCTGATACGTCTGAGCAGGATAACAGCACCGAAGTGGCCGAATGGCTTGACTACTTTGACGAAGATTCCCAAAAGGAGTGGCTGAAAGAGGCCGGGCAGGGTCCTCATGAAAATGTAGGCCTGCGTACGGTATCGCTCCACGAACATTTGGAATTTCAATTGAATTTTACGGTCCTTGATAAGCCATCGTTGGCAATTGGTCGGTATTTAATTGGCTGTATCAATGACAATGGCTATCTGATGTTGACGCTCGAAGAAGCGGCAAAACAGCTCAAACAGCCCGAAGAGCTTGTAGAAAGAATGCTCCATATTATTCAGACCTTTGATCCCAGCGGTGTTGGCGCCCGTGACTTAAAGGAATGTCTGCGGCTGCAACTTTCTCATAAGCAGATTAAAGAGGATCTTGTTGAACAGATTATTGAATACTATCTAGACGAAGTGGCGGCGGGAAAATGCAAATTGATTGCGGAGAAGCTGCACACAAGTCCCGTAGAAGTCCAAGAAGCGATTGATCTAATCAAGACGCTTGATCCGAAACCGGGACGGGCTTTTGGCAGCGAGAGTGATCCTGGCTATATTTCACCTGATGTCACAGTAGAAAAAATCAATGGTCAGTTTGTCATCCTTGTCAATGACTCACTCGTTCCTCGTTTGACGATTAACCCTTATTATCGCCATGTTGTGAAAGAAGCCGGGACAGAAGCGAAAAAATTTATTGAAGGTCGCCTCAGCGCGGCGCTTTGGCTCATCAAAAGTATTGAGCAGCGGCGGCGGACTTTGGCTGCCGTAATGGAACAGATTGTAGAATTTCAGCACGACTTTTTTGAATATGGTCCCAAATATATTAAGCCTTTGACGATGAAAAAAGTGGCTGACGGCATTCAAATGCATGAGTCTACAGTAAGTCGGGCCATTGCTAATAAATATGTGGCTACAAGCCACGGACTATTTGCACTCAGGACCTTTTTCTCCTCTAGTGTGCACAGCGCCACAGGCGAAGACGTAGCGGCAAGCAAAGCCAAGGATGAACTCAAAGATCTGATTGCGGCGGAGAATCCGAAGAAGCCTTATAGTGATCAGATGTTATCCGAATTGCTTGGTCGTAAGAACCTTGTTTTGTCGCGTCGTACGGTGACAAAGTATCGGGAAGAACTCGGGATACCTTCTTCCAGTAAACGAAAACGTTATTGAAAATCAGGAAGACTTGCTTTGATTAGGATGAAAATTCCCGCGAAAGCAAGTCTTTTCTTATTTTCAGAAAAAAATAAAAAAGTTTTTATAGTGAGAAGGAATTTTTTGGCGCAGCAAGAATAACATAGTACGAGGGACAGATAATAACGTGCAGGGACAAAAAAAGTCCCCAAACTAAATTCAATGACTCATTTTTTCTTAGAAGGGATTTTTCGTTAAAAAGAGAAGCATACTAAGAGAAGGTTTGTCATAATTGGCTAAAAAACGTCATTTTTTGTTCATGCGCAACCTTTCAAGGAGAAGGAGCCTTCCCATGAAGAAGATAGTCCAGATTCATCGCAAAATTGCTCCAGAACTCATTGCTGTTATTGAAGAACGCTATCATATTCTGCGACATATCCAATATGCTCAGCCGATTGGCAGGCGAGCATTGGCTGGGCTGCTTGACACAGGCGAACGAATTATTCGAGCACAAGTGGATTTTTTGAAAAATGCCGGGCTGCTTGATTTTAGCTCACTAGGTATGACTGTCACGGCTGAGGGGCAGCAGCTCATTGCCGATCTGTCCGATTATATTAGACTGGTTCATGGACTCACTCCGTTAGAAGAAGAACTGGAACAGAGTCTGGCGCTAGAAAAAGTGATGATTATTCCTGGCGATTCTGAGCAGGATCATACTGTTTTAAAAGAATTAGGCAGAGCAGCGGCAACGCTATTAGCCGAAAAGCTAAAAGATGGCATGATCGTCGGTGTTTGCGGCGGTTCTACCATGTCGATGGTAGCTGAATCAATTACCTTTTCACGGCCTAATTCGGTTGTTGTTCCAGCCCGCGGCGGCTTGGGTGAACAAGTCGAATTGCAGGCCAATACGATTGCTGCGGTCATGGCGGCAAAATTAGGCGGGTCATATCGGATGCTTCATATTCCTGATGGGATTCATGAAAGTGCACTGGAAGTTATTTTGGCGAATGATCCCCAGGCCAAGGAAATTCGCGCGTTGACGCAGCATACAAATGTATTGCTTCATAGTATCGGGCAAGCTGACGCCATGGCTAGACGGCGAAAGATGGACCCCGCTGTCGTCGCAGAACTGCTAGAAAAAGGGGCAGTTGGCGAGGCTCTCGGTCATTTCTGTACACTTTCGGGGGAAATCGTTTATGCAACAAGTAGCGTGGGATTGCATTTGGGTGACTTAGCGGGCATTGATTCCGTAATTGCCGTCGCCGGCGGCGCCAGTAAGGCAGAGGCAGTCATTGCCGTTGCCAGAGCGAGTCGTACCGGAATTCTCGTCATTGACGAAGCGGCGGCGAAAGTCATGCAAATGATTATACATAACAAAAAATAGGAGGAATCACATTATGGCAACGACAGTAGGGATTAATGGTTTTGGGCGAATTGGTCGCAACGTATTTCGGGCAGCTTTGAATAACCCCGACGTGGAAATTGTGGCAGTTAATGATTTAACGGATGCAAAAACGCTGGCTCACCTTCTAAAATATGATTCCATTCACGGTAAAATTGATGCAGAAGTTACAGTAGAAGGTTCTGATATTGTTGTTAACGGCAAAAAAATTAAAGTATTGGCTGAACGGGAACCAGCCAAACTGCCTTGGAAAGCGCTTGGCGTAGAAGTTGTTATTGAATCGACGGGGCGTTTTACCGAAGGAGACAAAGCCAAAGCTCATATTGAAGCAGGCGCTAAAAAAGTTATTATTTCCGCTCCAGCTAAAGGGGAGGATATTACCATTGTTATGGGCGTTAACGAAGGCAAATATGACGCTGCTGCGCATCATATTATTTCCAACGCTTCCTGCACGACGAACTGCTTGGCGCCTTTTGCCAAAGTTCTGATGGAAAACTTCGGTATCAAACAAGGTCTGATGACAACAGTTCATTCTTACACGAATGACCAGCAGATTCTTGATCTGCCCCATAAAGATTTGCGCCGTGCTCGTGCTGCGGCTAAGAGCATTATTCCGACTACGACAGGCGCTGCGAAAGCAGTAGCTCTTGTACTGCCTGAACTGAAAGGCAAATTGAACGGTTTTGCCATGCGTGTGCCTACAGCCAATGTTTCCATTACCGATTTAGTGGTAAATTTGGAAAAACCGGCTACTGTGGAGGAAATTAACGCAGCTTTGAAGAAAGCATCAGAGAACGAACTGAAAGGTATCATGGATTATTCGGAAGAACCGCTTGTATCAATTGACTATAACCATTGCCCCGCTTCCTCAACGATTGATGCACTGTCCACAATGGTTGTTGACGGCATGGCCAAAGTCGTATCTTGGTATGACAATGAATGGGGTTATTCGAACCGCGTTGTAGACTTAGTTGTCTATATTGCGAAAAAAGGCCTCTAATCGATTCATAATGCCAATCAGTAAACAACGAAAGGGTCACAAGCTACTTGTGACCCTTTTTAGGAGGAATTTACTGTGAAAAAATCAATTCGCGATATTTCTCTCACAGGAAAGCGCGTATTTGTCCGGGTCGACTACAATGTACCCATGGACAAAGCCCAAAACATTACAGACGATACGCGGATTCGGGCTACGCTGCCAACACTGAACTATCTTTTGGAACAAGGGGCTTCGCTCGTTTTGGCAGCTCATTTGGGACGGCCAAAAGGCGAAAGAGTGCCGGAATTCAGTTTGCAACCTGTGGCTAAAGCGCTCGGCACTTTACTTGGTAAGGAAATTTTGTTTGCCGAAGATTGTATTGGACCTGTTGCCAAAGAAAAAGCCATGGCGTTACAGCCTGGTCAGATTTTGCTGTTAGAAAATTTGCGCTATCATAAGGCCGAAGAAAAGAATGATCCAGAGTTCTCCCGTCAATTGGCGGAACTGGCTGATGTGGCAGTAAATGACGCCTTCGGCGTATCCCATCGGGCTCATGCTTCGGTTGAAGGGATCACGAAGTTTATTCCCATGGTAGCCGGTTTCCTAATGGAAAAAGAAATTGCTTTTGTCGGTCAGGCCGTGGCCAATCCGGCTCGTCCTTTTGCAGCCATTATCGGCGGTGCGAAAGTTTCCGATAAAATCGGTGTAATTGACAATCTTTTAACCAAAGTGGATACGCTCATTATTGGCGGCGGGATGGCCAATACCTTCCTGGCGGCGCAGGGCTATAAAACGGGGAAGTCCTTGGTGGAAGCAGAAAAAATTGATTTGGCGAAAGAACTCATTGCCAAAGCGAAGGAAAGAAAGGTCAATCTGCTGCTGCCGGAAGATGTAGTTGTAGCGGCGGCTTTTGCAGCTGATGCTCCCCATAAAACCGTTCCTGTTGATCAAATTGACGAAGCGGGCATGGCTCTTGATATTGGCGCCAAAAGTCAGGCAGCTTTTGCTGCTGCTCTTGCTGGTGTTAAGACAGTCGTTTGGAACGGACCGATGGGCGTCTTTGAAATGGATGCTTTTGCGAAGGGCACCGAAGCTGTAGCGAAAGCGGTAGCCGAATCAGGCGCTACCAGTATTGTCGGTGGCGGCGATTCCATTGCTGCCTTAGAAAAGACCGGTCTTGCTGAAAAAATCAGTCATATTTCTACCGGCGGCGGCGCTTCGCTCGAATATTTAGAAGGTAAGATTCTTCCTGGTATTGCCGCTCTGGCGGACATGAGACGTCCAGTGATTGCGGGAAACTGGAAGATGCATAAAACGGTTGCAGAAGCGGTAGAATTGGCTCAGGCATTAATTGACGCAGCCAAAGACGCGGCAGCGCAGGTCATCATTGCCCCGCCCTTTACGGCGTTAGCAGCAGTAACTGCGGCCGTGAAGGACAGTGCGATTCAAGTAGCGGCGCAAAATGTTCACTTTGAACCCAAAGGCGCTTTTACCGGTGAAATCGCTCCAGCCATGCTTGTCGATATTGGTTGTGAAGCTGTAATTATTGGTCATTCGGAACGGCGGGAATATTTTGCCGAAACCGATGAAACCGTCAATCGAAAAATTAAAGCGGCTCTCGCGGCGAAGCTCTTGCCGATTTTCTGCGTTGGTGAAAGTCTGGCGCAAAAAGAAGCGGGCGAAACGAAAAGCTGGGTGAATGGTCAGGTCGCTGCCGGGCTAGCTGGTCTTACGGCAAGTGAAGTGGCTGGACTTGTCATTGCGTATGAACCTATTTGGGCCATAGGCACAGGCCGGACAGCTTCTTCTGACGACGCCAATGAAGTTTGCGCTGTGATCCGCACGAAAGTAGCGGAACTTGTGGGCGATGAAGCAGCTCAGGCTGTGCGCATTCTTTACGGCGGTAGCGTGAAAGCTTCGAATATTGGCGAACTCATGGCAAAAAGCGATATTGACGGCGCCCTGGTGGGCGGTGCAGCGCTCGAAGCCGACGGCTTTGCTAAAATTATCAACTATTGAGTCATAAACTACGAATTATAAACCTTGCTTCATCGTGCAATAGAATAATAAATGGATCTGTTAGGGGGGAAGGCCATGAGTAAATTGAAAAGTCCAATCGCCTTAGTTATTTTAGACGGATGGGGAATCGGCCGGGCTGATGATCCTTTTAATGCAGTGGCCAAGGGAAATACGCCCCATATGACACTGTACTCGGAAATGTATCCGCATACGACTCTGGCCTGCTCCGGTGAAGCCGTAGGCTTGCCTGACGGACAGATGGGCAATTCCGAGGTCGGCCATTTGAATATTGGCGCTGGCCGGGTTGTCTATCAAGAGCTTACGCGGATTACAAAAGCCATTCGGGACGGCGAATTTTATCAAAATCCTGTTTTGCTGCAAGTTATGAGTGAAACAAAACAGAAAAACGGCGCGCTGCATCTGATGGGGCTCTTGTCTGACGGCGGCGTTCATAGTCATATTGGTCATCTCAAAGCCCTTGTCGCTATGGCGAAAGAGCAGGGCTTGAAGGAAGTCTATATTCATGCCTTTCTCGATGGGCGTGATGTGCCGCCATCGAGCGCTAAAGCATATATTGACGAACTGGAAGCGGCTATGGCCCAAACAGGTATTGGCGCGATCGCGACGATCGCTGGCCGTTATTACGCAATGGATCGTGATAAACGCTGGGAAAGAACGCAGCTTGCCTATGACGCCATTGTAAGCCGCACTGGTTTCCAGGCGAAAACTGCAGTGGAAGCATTGCAGGCCGCCTATGAACGCGGGGAAACCGATGAGTTTGTTAAACCGACGGCTGTTGCTTGTTCCGCCTGTGGTGTCAAGGCGGGCGATGGCATCGTGTTCTTCAACTTCCGGCCTGATCGCGCTCGGCAGTTAACGCAAACCTTCATCAAGGAAGACTTTGCGGGTTTTGTGCGGGAAAAAGGCTACTTACCTGTTCAGTTTGCGTCCATGACGCAATATGACGAAACCTTTGGCGTACCTGTAGCTTATCCGCCGCAGGAGATTCGCCAGACTTTAGGACAGGTGTTTAGCGAAGCAGGCTTAAAACAGCTCCGCATTGCTGAAACCGAAAAGTATGCTCATGTGACTTACTTTTTTAACGGCGGTGAAGAGCAGCCTTACGAAGGGGAAGATCGTGCTTTGATTCCTTCACCTAAGGTAGCCACCTATGATTTGAAGCCTTCCATGAGTGCGGTGGAGGTTACGGATCGCGTAGTAGCGGAAATTCAGTCAGGCAAACATGATCTCATCATTTTAAATTTTGCGAATGGTGATATGGTGGGGCATACTGGTGTTATGAATGCTGCGATTAGCGCTGTTGAAACGGTTGATACGTGCCTCGGCCGTGTCGTTGATGCACTGCATGATCGCGGTGGGATCGTTCTTGTTACAGCCGATCATGGCAATGCTGAGTATATGTATGACGAAGTGAATAAAACGCCCTTTACGGCTCATACGACAAACCGAGTGCCGCTCATTCTGATTTCTGAGCAGCATCGCGGGGCCAAACTGAAGGAAGGTCGTCTCGCTGATCTTGCGCCGACGATTCTTGATTTAGCTAAGGTGCCGCAGCCTGCTGTGATGACTGGCACATCTTTGTTGGAAAAATAAAGCGTAAATTATTGTAGGAGGTTTTACAATGTCGACAATTATTTCTGATGTATTTGCCCGTGAAATTATGGATTCCCGCGGAAACCCTACCGTGGAAGTAGATGTATATTTAGAAGATGGCACTAGAGGCCGCGCTGCTGTTCCATCTGGCGCTTCGACTGGCGCTTATGAAGCCGTAGAACTGCGCGATGGCGACAAGAGTCGTTATTTAGGTAAAGGCGTACAGAACGCTGTGAAAAACGTCAACGACCTGATTGCACCGGAAGTAATTGGTATGGATGCTCTTGATCAGATTGGCATTGATAAATTGATGCTGGAACTGGACGGTACGCCCAACAAAGCCAAACTCGGCGCCAATGCCATTCTTGGCGTTTCCATTGCCGCCGCGAAAGCCGCCGCAGAATCCATTGGCCTGCCTCTCTATCAGTATCTTGGCGGTATCAATGCCAAAGAACTGCCTGTACCAATGATGAATATTTTAAATGGCGGTAAACACGCTGATAACACCGTCGATATTCAAGAATTCATGATCATGCCTGTTGGCGCGCCAAGCTTTGCGGAAGGTCTGCGTTGGAATGCTGAAATCTACCATACTTTGAAAAAAGTATTGAAAGATAAAGGCTTAAATACAGCGATCGGCGATGAAGGCGGCTTTGCACCGGATCTTGCTTCGAATGAAGAAGCTCTCGCTGCGATTGTAGAAGCCATTGAAAAAGCAGGCTACAAACCAGGCGAACAAATCGTTTTAGCTATTGATACGGCCGCAACGGAGCTGTATAAAGACGGCAAGTATCATCTAGAAGGCGAAGGCGTTGTAAAAACTTCCGAAGAAATGGTTGCCTACTATGAAGCGCTTGTAGCAAAATATCCGATTATTTCCTTGGAAGATGGTCTCAGTGAAGACGACTGGGACGGCTGGAAGTTGCTTACAGATAAACTAGGCAGCAAAATTCAGATTGTTGGCGATGACTTATTCGTAACGAATACGGAACGCCTCAGCCAAGGCATCAAACAACAGACAGCTAACTCCATTTTGATTAAAGTCAATCAGATTGGTACGCTGACAGAAACCTTTGATACGATTGAAATGGCGAAACGCGCTGGCTACACTTGCGTAATTTCTCATCGCAGCGGGGAAACCGAAGACGCTACGATTGCTGATATTGCCGTAGCTGTGAATGCTGGCCAAATCAAAACAGGCGCGCCGACTCGTACGGACCGCGTTGCTAAGTTCAATCAGCTGCTGCGTATTGAAGAAGAACTGAGCACTTTAGCGCAATATAAAGGCCGTAAAGTGTTTTATAACCTGAAATAAATTGCATAGTTGCTTCAAATTTAGAGACCCTGAAAAGCAGAGCGCTTTTCAGGGTCTCTTGCGGATGCCATTTAATGTATGCTACAATGAATTGTATAAAGTAGGGGGTGTATATCTTTGTATACAGCACTGATGGTTGTAGAGGCCGTTATTTGCCTGGCTCTTATCGCCACAGTCGTTCTGCAGTCCGGTAAAAGTGCCGGCATGGGCGGTTCGATTAGCGGCGGCGCAGAAGCGATCTTCGGCGGTAAGAAAAAAGGCGTTGATGAAATTCTGGCGAAAGCAACGATGGTACTAGGCGTTTTGTTCGCTATTGTCACCATGGTCTTAGTCAAACTTTCACAATAGAATCCGGGCATTTGGCGGAAGGTTTTTTCTGGTAAGCCAAATAAAGGAGGAATGCAAAAATGGAAATGATCTACATTGCACCTGTTGCCGGAGTTGTCGCATTGCTTTTTGCAGCGTATCTTGCTGCGAGCGTCCTCAGGGAGAACCCCGGTAATGAGAAAATGCAAGGCCTGTCACAGGCGATTTTTGAAGGGGCTATGGCATTTTTAAACCGCCAGTATAAAACCCTCATTCCGTTTACTGTCATTATCTTTGTCCTCTTGTTTGTTGTTTCCGGATATAAACTCGCTATTTCCTTTTTAGTGGGCGCAGTTTGTTCAGCCATTGCTGGTTATATTGGCATGAGCTCGACAACAAAAGCGAACGCCCGCACAACAGAAGCAGCCAGAACCAGCCTCAACAAAGCGTTAAGTGTTTCGTTTCGCGCTGGGGCGGTTATGGGGATGTCTGTTGTGGGACTCGGACTGCTTGGCGTATCTGTTCTTTATTTAATCTTTGGCGATCCTAGCGTGATAAATAGCTTTGCTTTCGGCGCCAGCGCCATTGCTTTTTTCGCTCGTGTTGGCGGTGGTATTTTTACGAAAGCAGCTGATGTCGGGGCCGACCTCGTCGGCAAAGTCGAGGCTGGGATTCCCGAGGATGACCCACGGAATCCGGCCGTTATTGCTGATAATGTCGGCGATAATGTCGGCGATACGGCAGGCATGGGAGCTGACTTGTTTGAATCTTATGGCGCTACGGCGATTGCCGCTATGCTCATTGGCAACGGACTGTTTGGCGTTGATGGCGTTATTTTCCCGCTGCTCTTGGGCGCTGCTGGGATTTTTGCGGCCCTTGTGAGTACCTTTTTGGTGCGGACCGGCGAAAATGGCGATCCTCAGGCTGCTTTGAATCGTGGTCTTTGGGGAACGAACCTCATTGTAGCAGTTCTTGCCTACTTTCTGGCTACGGCTACCTTCGGCAGTAAAGGATTAGGTATTTTTATTGCTGTGGTTTGCGGTCTTATCGTCAATGTGCTTGTCGGTTCGATTACGGAGTATTATACGTCCCATGCGAAAAAACCGACTCGCCTGATTGCCGATGCATCTCAGACTGGCGCTGCCACCAATATTATTGCTGGTATTGCTAATGGTTTAAGAAGCACGGCTTTACCTATGGTTGTTTTTTGTATCGCTACAGCGATTGCCTTTCAACAAGCTGGTATTTATGGTATTGCTATGGCCGCTATGGGCATGCTTTGCACCGCTGGCATGGTTGTTGCTGTCGATAGCTTTGGTCCTGTTGCTGATAATGCTGGCGGCATTGCTGAAATGGCTGAACTGGAACCGAATGTACGGAAAACAACGGATCAGCTTGATGCTGTAGGCAATACGACAGCCGCTATTGCGAAAGGCTTTGCGATCGGTTCTGCTGCTTTGACGGCGTTAGCTCTCTTTACCGCTTTTGGTGAAGAGGTGGCGAAGAATCCTAAGCTGAGTTCGTTACTTATCGGTGGTCATCTCGTGGTGAATCTGACTGAACCAGGTGTGCTTATCGGGATCTTCTTAGGAGCGACACTGCCGTTTCTTGTTTGCGCCTTTACCATGGAAGCGGTTGGGAAGGCTGCTTTTGAAATGATCGGCGAAGTACGCCGTCAATTTCGTGAAATTTCTGGCATTATGGAAGGAACGGGACGACCGGATTATGCTCGTTGCGTTGATATTTCCACGCGGGCGGCCATTCGTGAGATGATGGTACCAGGCCTGTTTGCCGTTGGATCGCCGATTTTTGTCGGCTTTGTTCTTGGCGCAAAAGCGCTTGCTGGCTTTTTAGCCGGGGTTACGGCTGCTGGCGTACTTATGGCGATTTTCATGGCCAATGCCGGCGGAGCTTGGGATAATGCTAAGAAGTACATCGAATCAGGTCAGTACGGCGGTAAAGGCACACCGACTCATGCGGCTGCTGTTATTGGCGATACGGTTGGCGATCCCTTTAAGGATACGTCAGGACCGGCAATGAACCCCCTCATTAAAGTGGCCGGAACGATTTCTTTAATTATTGCACCGTTGCTCTTCTTTTAGGGCAACGGTAAAGATGCGACAGCTTCTTTTGAGGCTGTCGTTTTCTTGTTTTTGCAAAAGACGACTTTTTAAAGGTTTTAATTGGGAAATGGAGAAATACAATGAATAGCAACGTGTTTTTTGTCTAGGCGGAAAACTGCCTTAAGGGGTAATTATAAATATATACTAAGCCTGAATGATCAGCCCACGTGAGCCTGTATAGTATGTTTTTAAGAAGGCGAGGAATTTGTAGCCTTTTACGAGTATTTTATAGCTTGGAGGGGTAAAATAATGAAAGAAGAAAATGACTGGTGTTTTGCCTGCGGACGGCAAAATCCAATTGGGTTGCATTTGGAATTCACGGAAGAAGATAATGTATATAAGACGATTTTTGTCGGGCAAAAAGAGCATCAAGGTTATGATGGGATTTTGCATGGCGGCATTATCAGTACGCTTCTCGATGAAGCGACGGCTCGCTATATTTACGCTAAGGGAATGAAAGCACTGACCGCAAGGCTGGAAGTAAGATTTCGCGCACCGACGCCGATCGGTGAACCCCTTACAGTGACAGGCCGTATTGTAAAGGTAAAGGGCAAGATGTATGAACTACTTGGTAAAATTCAATTGGCAGACGGAACAGTGACAGCCGAAGGCAAAACTACTGTAATCGTGCTAAAGGATGAATGAAAATGAACTTAACAGAACGAATACTTACGTTTATGAATCACGAAGCTTATAAGCCGCTGGCGGCGGAAGATTTGGCCGATCAGCTTGCTTTAGATGGTGAAGCGCTACAAGAATTTTGGCAGGTATTAGAGAGTTTGGAGCAGAGTGCGCAAGTCATTAAAACGCGCTTTGACAAGTATGGTGTACCGCAGCGCATGAATCTCATGGTCGGACGACTCGAGATGACCCGTAAGGGCGCTGGGTTTGTGATTAGTGAAATTCCAGATTTGCCTGATGTGCATATTGCACCTCATGCGTTAAATGGAGCGATGAATCATGATCGAGTTGTCGCCCGAATTCACGGTGGCAAAATCATTGGACGAGCTCAGGAAGGCGAAATTATTCGCATTGTCACTAGGGCGAACTCATCCATTGTAGGAACCTTTGAGGCGCGGCGCCATTATGGCTTTGTGACGCCTGACGATAAACGGATTGGCTATGATATTTTTATTCCGCAAGAAGAATTTCATGGCGCGGAAAATGGGCAAAAAGTTGTGGCTACTATTAACAAGTGGCCTGATAAAGGCCGTAGTGCCGAAGGTTCTGTCAGCGAAATTCTTGGCTCGCCTGGCGATGTGGGAATCGAAATTCTATCCGTTATAAAAAAGCATAATTTACCAGTCGATTTTCCCGAAGAAGTCAAGGCAGCGGCTGAACAGGCTCCTAGCCAGATTTCACCGGACGAATTGGCGGGACGACGCGATTTACGGCAACGGACGATCGTAACAATTGACGGGGAAGATGCGAAGGATCTTGATGATGCAGTAGAAGTAGAGCGATTAAGCGGCGGTCGCTACCGTCTTGGCGTCCATATTGCTGATGTCAGCTATTATGTCACGGAAGACAGCATTCTCGATCAAGAAGCCCGCGAAAGAGGGACAAGCGTTTATCTTGTCGACCGTGTGCTCCCTATGCTGCCACGCCGTCTTTCCAATGGAATCTGCAGCTTAAATGCCGGAGAAGATCGGCTCGCTATGTCCTGTGAAATGGAAATCAGCCCTGATGGCAAGGTCTTAACTTATGAGATTTTCCCTAGCGTGATTCATGTGACAAAACGGATGACCTATACGATCGTTCGTAAGATTCTTGCAGAGCAAGATGAATCGCTGCGTTTAGAATATCAGGAGTTTGTGCCGCATTTTGAAGAAATGGAACGGCTCTGTCTGATTTTACGGAATCGTCGGATGCGCCGCGGCGCCATTGACTTTGATTTCCCGGAAATAAAAGTAAAACTTGATGAAGCGGGACACCCTGTAGAAATTGTCAAGCGAGTTCGCTCGATTGCTGAATCGATTGTCGAGGAATTTATGCTTGTGGCCAACGAAACGGTGGCCGAGCATATGGTGCGGCGCAAACTGCCTTTTGTATACCGCGTGCATGAAGAGCCAGAGCCAGAGAAAATTGCGAAATTAAATGGGCTTTTACATAATTTTGGCCAAGCAATTGCTACGACAGGCGAAGTGAAGCCCTTGGCGTTGCAGCAAGTGTTAAGTAATATCGCAGGACAGCCAGAAGAACGAATTATTAGCACAGTTATGCTGCGATCGTTGAAGCAGGCGCGCTATGAAGCGGAAAATTTAGGTCATTTCGGTTTGGCTGCTTCCTATTATACGCACTTTACATCACCGATTCGCCGTTATCCTGATTTGATTGTTCATCGGCTGCTGCGCGAAACCTTCCAAGGCAAGAGCTTAACGCCACAGCGAAAGGATGCTCTCTTGAAGCTTTTGCCGGAATGGGCGCATCATTGTTCGCTGCGAGAACGGGCGGCAGCAGATGCCGAACGCGAAACAGTAGATTTGAAGAAAGTAGAATATATGGCGCAGTTTGTGGACGAAGAGTTTCCAGGCTTTATCAGCGGCGTAACGGCCTTTGGTCTCTTTGTGGAATTGGCAAACGGTATTGAGGGTCTTGTCCATGTTTCTACCATGGATGACGATTACTATCAGTACCTGGAAGAACGTTATATGTTGCTAGGCGAGAGAACGCGTAAACAGTATCGTTTAGGCGATCCCGTGCAGATTAAACTTGTGAAGGTGAATCCAGAAGAACGCAGTATTGATTTTATCTTATTAGCTGGGGAAGGCGAAGGTCTTACGCCTCGTTTTAAAGCCGATCGCCCTGTTTTCCTGAAAAAAGGACGCGGTGATAGTCGCGGTTCAGGAAAAAATAAAAAGTTTGGCCGTGGGAAAGACTCGCGTGGTCAAGACGATAGAAGCCGGACAGGTAAAGACACTACTGTGTCAAGAACGCATGTACTAGGGGACTCTTCTGTATATGTGTTGTCTTCTGATAAAAAGACAGCGAAACAGAATGGACGGACAACGTCAAGTAAAGGAAAACCAGGCAAGATCGCTAAGACAGCGCCCGTGGCAAAGCCAGTGACGCAGAAAGAGAATGCTTGGTATGATCCGATCGCCGCCAAAGCGAAACGGGCGAAAAAGAAGCGTTCGAAAAGCAAAGCGGCGCGCCAGAAAAAGCGTCAGTCTTTTGAAGGATGATTTGTGATTCGCTAATAGAATTTTTTCGGGCGGGAAAAGGCTCCCGCCCTTGTTATTACTGTCATCCTTGACGGATCTTTCATTTTGCTATATGATGAAATACAGGCAAAAAAGGGGGTATTTCCTATGGAAGCCAAAACCGGTATTAAAATTGTTGCAGAAAATCGTAAAGCTAGACATGATTATTTTATCCACGAGAGCTATGAAGCCGGGATTGCGCTGACTGGTACGGAAGTGAAATCCCTGCGGGCCGGAAAAGCCAATCTAAAGGATGGCTTTGCTCGCATTGAAAATGCAGAAGTGATGCTTCATAATGTACACATTAGTCCCTTTGAACAGGGAAATCGTTATAATCATGAGCCGCTAAGGACGCGTAAGCTGTTATTGCATAAACGGGAAATCATGAAACTGATTGGTCAGACTCAGACCAAGGGCTATACACTTGTGCCACTTAAAATTTACTTTGCGCGGGGAAAAGCGAAATTACAGCTTGGTCTTGCCAGTGGTAAAAAGAATTATGATAAACGCCAGGATTTAGCAGCGCGCGAGGCAAAACGGGATGTGGATCGGGCTTTAAAAGATCGGCAGAGAGATTAGATCATTCCAATAAAGTACTACCGAACGGGACAAATTTTTGTCTCGTTTTTTTATTGCTATTCCTGTTCCTATTCCAATTAGGTGAAACGTAACAAAAACTTAATATAACGATAATACAGCTACTCTTTTCCCGGACTATACTGAAAAGGAATGGAAAGGATGTGTTACCACTTATGAAAAAAATGAAGTCAGCAAAAGCTCTATGTCTTGCCGGCGGCGTTCTAAATACGGTACTATCGTTCAATTTATGGCAGCCCCCTGTGTATGCACAGGCCGCCGAATTGGCTGCTATGACTACGCCGATTGCCGCCCAGCAACTCCAGTCAGGATATTTGCAGAGCGTGAATTGGGAACCAGAAACAAAAGCGACACTCAATGAATTTTTACAGAAGTATGGCAAACGTTCGCCCACTTATCATGCGAGCCAACGTCCCTATGCGACCCTTGATTTTGATAACACTACTTCGATCATGGACGTAGAAGAACAACTGATTATTTGGCAATTAGATCATTTGGCTTTTGCCATTAAGCCAGATCAATTAGAAACGATTCTGAAATCAGGTATTCCTGATGATAAATTGACTCTTACTTATGGCGCTAATGATGGCGAAGGCGAGCCTGTCACCATCCAGGCGGCGATTAATGATGCGGTGAATGATTATCGGACTTTATATGAAGCAGGAGTTGTGACCAAGGCAGGTAGCGAAGTCACGACTGATGTAAAAAATACCTTTGCTTATCAGGATTTTCGCGCTAAAATGCGTTGGCTCTATGATGCTGTATCAGAAACTATGGATACGTCTGTATCCTATCCTTGGGTGACCTATTGGTTTACAGGCATGACGCCTCAAGAAGTTTTCAATTTGGCCTATCAGTGTGATAGCTATTATGGCGATCCGGCCAAAGGACAGACTTGGACTAAAGGGAAATATACGACACCTGACGGAACTGCCAGTGAAGCCGGAACGGTTGCTGTATCTTTTAAACTGGGAATTACGGTGACACCGGAAATGAAGGAATTATATCGCGCTTTAGCGGACAATGGCATTGATCCTTGGGTTGTATCGGCCTCGCAGGTCGATGTGGTGAAAGCGGCTGTTCAGTATTTTGCGATTCCTGGCGTGGTCAACGTGGTGGGTATGACCAATAAGTTAGGCGCTGACGGAACTTATATCAATCAGTATGACTATGATTTGCATGCTCAGACGCAAGGCGTGGGTAAATCACTAAGTATCGAAAAAGTAATTCGTCCCTTATATAATGGACAAGGGCCGATCTTTGCCGCGATGGATTCCCAGGGCGACTTTAATTTCTGCACAGAATTTAAGGACACGAAAGCTGTGCTGATTATGAATCGTCAACGGAAAGATGATGCGGCTTTATGTGCTGCTATCGCTGAGTATGAGACAACACAGCAGATTTCGTTGCAGCAGGCCAATGATCAGGGTGACGTGAAATATATTTTGCAAGGCCGCAATGAAACGACAGGCCAGCTGTGGCCGGATCGGCAGACACAGTTCTTAGGAAAATCGAGCAAAGTCTTCTTGTCAGACCGTGCTTTAAAGGCCGTTGCTGAACTCAATGGCGGTATGACAATCGGACAGATGCTCGCCAAAGATACGAAGTTGAAAGACTATCAAGGCTATAAAACCCGCTGAGATTTAGGTCGGAATTCTTGCAAATATTAGAACCATGAAATAGTCAAATGGCTGTTTCATGGTTCTATTTTTCACATTATCCTACATGGAAATTCGGAAAACTTAAAAATCTTTAAAGTTTGCAGGTTTTTTGCTATGTGTTTTTTGAAAGGCTATGTGTATTTCCACCAATAAAATGGGTTTTTCTTTAAATGGAAAAAATATATGTTTCTATAGGAATTTGCTGAATCTGGCTAGAATAGTTTAAAAATGTTGTCTAGTTTAACAATTATGAATTAAAGAATAATATATGATATATATCCCACAATATTATAGTTTATAAAAATAATGGGAAAAGAATTACTGAAGTGGTAAAGTGTACTTATATATAGTATGGTTTTATACATCGTGAAATTATCGAGCGTCATAGTGGGAGGCTTGTTAAGCGGCTTTCCCATCAAAAGATTTTAGAAATCTATAGTTTCAGGGAGGATAAAAATGGATGTTAGGGAACAACCTTACTTTACAGTGAAAGTGACCGATTCGTATAATACCGCCCCAACGATTAGTTGCGGAATATCAGGCCAGACCGTGAACGATGATGCGACTATTACGCCGTTTAGCAGCATAAGGATCAGCGATCCGGATGTAAATGATATTGAAACATTGAATGTGCAACTGATAAACCCGTGGATGGGAAGTCTTACTGCAGCGAGTGGCAGCTACAATGCCAGTACGGGAATATACAGCGCAACAGGCAGTGCTGCGCAGGTGCAAAATGATCTGAACACGCTGATCTTTACGCCGACGAATCGGCTGACGGCGGGAAGTACGCAAAATGTTTCCTTTAACGTGAAAGTGACGGATTCGCATAATACAGCAGCAACAACTNAAACATTGAATGTGCAACTGATAAACCCGTGGATGGGAAGTCTTACTGCAGCGAGTGGCAGCTACAATGCCAGTACGGGAATATACAGCGCAACAGGCAGTGTTGCGCAGGTGCAAAATGATCTGAACACGCTGATCTTTACGCCGACGAATCGGCTGACGGCGGGAAGTACGCAAAATGTTTCCTTTAACGTGAAAGTGACGGATTCGCATAATACAGCAGCGACAACTCAGGTTGGTATTACAGTCTTATCTCATTCAGCTAGTACCCTTGATTATTCGTCCGATTCTAGTGCAAGGGAAATCAACATGTCTGTCGGTACGGTTCCCAATGTTATCGGCGGCTCTGGTGATGATATTTTCCGCGGTAATAGCGGCAATAATGTGTTAGATGGCGGTGGCGGCAATAATCAACTCTGGGCGGCGGCTGGTGATGACAAAATGATTGGCGGCAGCGGCAGTAATGGTTTCTGGTGGGGCCAGGGCGATGGTCATGATGTGGTGCAGGAAGGCGGACGTACCAGCAGCGCTGGAGCCGATGCTTTGTATCTTTATAATGTAGATCGGAATGGCTATAGCGGCGAACAAAGCGGCAATGATTTTGTGATTAGTCTACCTGACGGGGAAAGTATGACCGTAGCAGGTTGGTATGCAGCAGATCCAGCGAGTCGGATTCAAGGCTGGGTTTTTGGCGATACCGTAGTAGCCTGGAATGATGGTCAAACGGCTACCGTCGAATTGGCGCAACCAGCTTACGCCCAGGAAAATATCCATCAGGTCGTAGTCGATGACAGACAAGTCGGCATTGTCCGCGGCGGAAATGGCGATGATATACTAGAGGAAGGCGCTATGGGAGGGCAGCTGTGGGGCGGTCTTGGCGGCAACGACCGTATGGCTGGCAGCAGCGGCAGTACGGCTTACTGGTGGGGTAGCGGCAATGGGCAGGATGTGGTTAGTCAGTCGGCTGTGAACAGCGGTGATGCCTTGTATCTCTATAATGTGGCTAGAAACGGCTACAGCGGCGAACGGCAGGGCGATGACTATGTTATCAAAACAGGCGACGGTTCTACTTTGACAGTACAAGGCTGGTATAGCGCTAAACCGGAAGAGAGAATTCAAGGCTGGGTCTTTGGCAGCGAGGTCGTAGCTTGGAATGACGGTCAGGCGGCGACGGTAGAATTATCAGATCCCTGCTATGCTTTAAATGGGATTCATCAAGTCACAGCGGCGGACGGTGGTGCAATGATCTTTCGCGGCAGTAGCGGCTCTGACGTTTTGACAGCAGGTTCCGGTGGCAGTAAGATGTGGGGTGGCGCCGGGAGTGACGTTATGACCGGCGGCAGCGGCAAGGATGAGTACTGGTGGGGCCAGACAGACGGTCAAGATGTGATCAGCGGCCGCTCTGACAATAGTCAGGACTCCATCATGCTCTACAATATGTCTTTAAGTAGTGTGCACAGCCAGCTGAGTGGCAATGATCTAGTCATTTCGCTTGATGGCAGTAGTGACACTTTGACGATTAAAGATTGGGCGAAGGGCGGCGGCTATCAGCTGAATTCTTTTAATATTGGCGGTAAAATGTATCAGTTAGCAGCTGACGGCAAGAGCTGGTCAGCCAAGTGATAAGTTGAAGCAGGAGGCCTGCATTCTGAAAATTAAGATGCAGGTCGAAATTTGGTTCACCTCCACCATACAAATCACAAAATTTTTATAAAAGAAGCATAAAAGGGCCGTTTGGCCATTTTATGCTTCTTTTTTGCATGGAATTTAAGGTAGGTTACTCAGCAAGTTCATGTCAGTGATGGTAACGACGAGTGTTCAGAAAATGGTTTTACGGTCCCTGACATAAGTAAAAATGTTCAAGCATATTAAGATTAGGGGCGCCTTTAAATTGAATGTATTGGCTGTTTCGCGATTAGATCGATTACCTATGACTTAGCAATAATAGGGTTTGCTGTAGCACTATCACAAAAATAAACGGAATTTTTTGATTATTATCCTTCGAAGTTCTTATTTTTATGGTACAGTAATGGAATTTCAAAGTTCATAGGCAATCTCCTATTTTATTGAGTTTTAATATATGGACAAACCGAGGGCGAGCCAAAGGAGGGGGTAAACGTGGAAAACAAGATTATCAGTGCTGCTGAAGCGGTTAAATTAGTTAAGTCAGGTGATACCTTAGCGATATCTGGCTTTATTGGCATGGGACATCCCGCCGAATTGACTGAAGCATTGGAAAAAAGATTTTTGGAATCTAACGAGCCAAGTAATTTGAAATTAACTTTTGGCGCTAGTCAGAATGATGGGAAATCCTGGTGGGGATTAAATCGTCTCTGCCATGACGGATTGTTAAGCAAAATTGTTGCCGGTCACTTTGGTCTCCAGCCAGACATGGTTAAAATGATCATGGATAATAAAGTTGAGGCCTACAATATACCGCAAGGAGTAGTCATGCATTTATACCGGGCTATTGCTGGGGGAAAGCCTGGGATTGTAACCCCTGTTGGTCTTCGCACTTTTGCTGATCCTCGGGAAACGGGCGGAAGGCTGAATGAAATTTCTAAGGACGAAGTGGTTCAGCTGATTGAGATTGATGGCAAGGAATATCTTTTTTATAAGGCTTTTCCCATCCATGTCGCGTTCATCCGTGGGACAACCGCTGATATTCGCGGGAATATTACTTGCGAAAAGGAAGGCATTTCTTTGGAAATTCTGTCACTTGCCATGGCGGCCCATAACTCTGGCGGAATTGTTATTGCCCAGGTAGAGCGTATAGCTGCGGTTGGTACGCTTGATCCCAAGCTTGTTAAGGTTCCTGGTATTCTGGTGGATTATATGGTTGTTGCAAAACCGAAAAATCACTGGCAGACTATGGCGAGACCGTATGATCCGGCGCTCTGCGGTGAGCTAAAAGTACCCCTGAACAACTGGGAGATTATGCCCTTGGATGAACGCAAGATTATTTGCCGCCGGGCGGCAATGGAGTTAATTCCTGATGCAGTTATTAACTTGGGAATTGGTATGCCTGAAGGCGTTGCTGCCGTCGCAGCTGAGGAAGGGTTCATTGATCAACTGACTATGACTGTTGAACCAGGGCCTATTGGAGGTATTCCCTTATCGGGACTGCGATTTGGCTGTGCGCTGAATCCAGAAGCGCTTTTGGATCACCCCTATCAATTTGATTTTTATGATGGGGGCGGCTTGGATTTAGCGGTGCTTGGCTTGGCCGAAGCTGATCAATTCGGGAATGTGAATGTCAGCAAGTTTGGTCCGCGTATTGCAGGAGCCGGTGGTTTTGTAAATATTACGCAAAATACCATGCAGGTTATTTTCGCTGGCACACTTACAGCTGGCGGCTTAGAAATAGATATAAAAGACGGTAAGTTGCAGATTCTCCAAGAAGGAAAGAGCAAAAAAATAGTTTCCAAGGTTGGTCAGATTACGTTTAGCGGTGAGTATGCCAGGGAGATTAAACAGCAGGTTATGTACATTACAGAGCGGGCGGTATTTGAACTAAGGCCTGAAGGCTTTACTCTTACAGAGATTGCTCCGGGTATCGATATTGAGAAGGATATTATTGCCCAAATGGGATTTAGACCGCATATTGTCGCTGATCTTAAGTTGATGGATGCCCGGATTTTCAAGGCGGAATCGATGGAAATCAAAGCGGAAATAGCAGCCAAGAAATAGGCTTTATGTTTAGGCTGGTTTGCTCGTGGGGCAGATGCCCTGTTAACAAATAGATGCAAAAAAGGGAGAGTGTAGATGTATGTTGATGAATGGCGATCAGTATAAAGCGAGTTTGAAGAAACTGCGGCCTAATATTTACAAGTGGGGTAAACTGATTGAGGATGTTACCACCGATCCGGCGACTCGCTTGCATGTTCAATCCGTTGCATTGTCTTATGATGCCGCCTTTGATCCAGAAAGAGCGTCTATTTTCACTGCTAAGTCGCAGCTTACTGGTGAGACTGCTCATCGTTGGAACACGTTAATGGATAGTGCCGAAGCTGTAGTAGGCAATGCCAATATGAAGCGTGCTCAGTTTCATATGACGGGAACTTGTCAAGGCGCTACCTGCGCGGGGTGGACTGGACTTAATGTTTTGTGGGAAGTAACAGCTAAAATGGATAAAGACTTAGGCACGGTTTATCATGAGCGTTTAAAAAAGTATTTTCGGTATGTAGAAGACAATGCCATAGCTTTGGCTGGCGCCATCACTGATGCGAAAGGCAATCGATCTTTAAAGCCTTCCCAGCAAGCTAATAAAATGCAAAATCTGCACGTAGAAGAAACTCGGGCCGATGGCGTCGTGATTAGTGGGTACAAAATTCAGATCTGTGGTGTGGCGGCAGCTCATGAAATTATTGCTGTTCCTGGCAGCGGCTATGGTGAGTCCGAAAAGGATTTCTGCGTAGCTTGCGCCGTTCCTCGTGATGCTGATGGACTGACTATTGTTGAAACCCGTCGTCCCAGTGAAAAACGGGACGAAGAAGAAGGCTGGGATGCTCCGAAAGTAGGGAATATCACTCAGGCATTCCTGTTGTTCGATAAAGTATTTGTGCCGAATGATCGCATATTTATGAATGGCGAATTTAAATATTCAGGGCAAATCATTGGTCATTTTGCCGCTATTTACCGTGCGGCTATTGGTGCTTGCGTTGCCGGTCAGGGCGACGTCATGATTGGTGCAGCGATTAACATGGCAAGAGCCAATGGCTTAGGTCAAAAGACGTTTCAGGCAGCACTTACGGAAATGGCTATTAATAACGAAGTGAATTACGGTCTGGGACTTGGGGCAATGATGATCGGCAAGCAACAGCCAGCTGGACTCTTTGTGCCTGATGCACTTTTGGCTCATACCAATAAAACTCAGGTGGCTAAACTTCCTTATGCAACCAAAGTTATGGCCCAGGACATCAGTGGTGGTATCGCTGAAACTGGCTGTTTCCCATCCTATACAGATTTCCAGTCGCCAGAATACGGTGAGAAATTGCTTGAATGTCTTGTTGCTGGAGCTGATGGTGAAACCCGGGCCCGGGCGGCTCGTCTTGTTGAGTGGTTGACCGTGGGCGGCGGCATTCCAGGCTGCATGCATGGCGGCGGTTCACCAGATGGGGCTAAAATGGTCGTTAAGGCTTTTACCAAGTGGGAAGCTTATGCTGCTGATGCGAAACGGATTGCTGGTATTACAGCAGATTTGACTGAACCAGAAAAAGCGAAGAAGTAAGTTCCGATGAATGGGTGTGCATTGCTAGTCATACACACCCATTCATTATTTAAAAGTGGCCATTTTTTGTTGGCATAAGGCAATCTATTAAATAAAGTATTTCATTATTTATAGTGATATTTTCATCTGATACATTCACAAGTCAAACAGCGATAAAGACTGCAGTTGTTGCGAACTCTTGTTCTTTATGCTATAATAAGCAAACAAACGTTTTATCTCTGTAAAAGTGGCAGATGATAAAATCGTTCGCTACGGCTATTCGCCGTACATCCCGTCATCATGGGGGTGTACTGGTTTCGACAGGGATAGTTGTGGCAGCAATAGCGAGCCGGGATTCCATCAGCCCGTCAATACGGTGGAACGCAATTAAACGCAAACGAAGATTACGCTTTAGCAGCTTAATGCTAACGTTCGCCTCAGATTCGCCCGTGATCCGGGGATGAACGTCACTTAGCGGGATACCTGAAGCTCAATTCTCGGAGAGCCGACTGGGAAACTTTATCGAGATAGCGGCCAAGAAGCCTGTTTGCGGGCGTCAAGGCGGCGAAATCTAAATCGCAAACTGCGCTCGGAGAAGTTGTTGTAGCAATGTTTCTGGACAGGGGTTCGACTCCCCTCACCTCCACCAATTAAATCCGAAAAAAATTGAAAACCCGCGAATTTCGCGGGTTTTTTGTTGTTTGTTCTTTAAAAGATTTGGGGTAGGCAATGATGGTCGTATATAAACATAATTTCCAGTTTACTCAAATAATTGCAGGAGATTTGTTTCATAAGGGGGAATTTTCTGATATATTTACAGGATATATCAGCATTTGTTCCGACGCTACGATTAAACTTTTTTACTCTGCTATGGGGGGATATTTATGGTACTTAGCATTAAAAATAAAGCCATACTTACCATATCATTATTAGCTACGGTACTGATGTCAATTATGTCATTTTTGACATTTACCTATTTTGAATCTGAGTTTAAGCAATCCATTTCCAACCAGCAGTTTACCCTACTGTCGGCTATAGCAAAAGAAATTGACAGTAAATTGTTCACTGCCCATGCGACGCTTATTGCTGAGTCAAAACATGCGCCATTTGACCTTGCAGATAATCCAGAAAAAGCGCAAGACTTCTTAAACGGCATGGCTGGCCTGCATACAATATTTGATAATAATATTTTTATCTTTTCACCACAAGGTCGAATCGTTGCCGAATATCCTTTTGCACCGAATCGACGGGGACTTGATTTTTCTTATCGCGATTATATAAAAAGAACGCTGGCTGAGAGGGTTCCCGTTCTGGGGAATCCATATGTTTCCAGTCAAAGTCACGGACATTCGGCAATTATGTGCACTGCGCCTATTTTCGATAATAATGGGAATGTGGTGGCTATACTAGCTGGCGGTATTGACCTTATGAAAGACAACTTTCTTGGTGAGTTATCTCGAACAAAAATCGGCAAAACAGGATACCTTTATCTCTATAATACGGATCGGACAATCATTATTCATCCTGACAGTGAACGCATTTTGCAACAAGATGTCCCCCTAGGCGCCAACCTATTATTCGATAAAGCCATTGAGGGTTTTGAAGGTACAGAAGAAACAAGTACTTCACGGGGTAATGCTGTCCTTGCAACATTCAAGCGGGTCCCATCTACCGATTGGATTCTCGTATCTAACTATCCTATTGCTGAGGCCTATGCTCCAATTGTGCGAGGAAGAGAGTATTTTTTTAAGGGCACAATTTTAGGTATTTTCGTTGTGCTCAGTTTAATCTGGTACGTTGTAGGCCATTTAATGGCCCCGCTAAAAACCTTTACTCGCCATGTTGAAGAAATCCAGACAAAAACAGGAGCTAGTCGGTTCAGCCAAATTAAATCTCATGATGAAATTGGCGCTTTATCCCAGGCTTTTGATAAAATGGTAGAAGAGCTAGATAAAAAAAATTCCTCACTGCAAAAAAGTGAGGAACTGTACCGGACAGTTGTGGATTTTGCCTCAGATATAGCTTACTGGCGCAGTCTGGAGGGACGAATACTATATATTTCTCCCAACTGTGAGCGGCTTACAGGCTATCGGGATGAGGAATTTTATGCCTCGCCTGTTCTGCTTGACAGACTATTTCGTGGACATCCGCAGGAAATTTCCGATAAACCAACGGAATTTGATATTACAGCAAAAACTGGACAAAAATATTGGGTTAGCCATGTGAGCCGCCAGGTTTTTGACGCGAGTGGAAACTTTCTTGGTGTTCGTGGTAGTTTCAGTGATATTACGGAGCGTAAATATGCTGAAGAACGATTACTTTATTTTAGTCTTCATGATGCGCTTACAGGAGTCTATAACCGTGCTTTTTTCGAAAGTGAAATTCAGCGTTTAGCTACGGAGACTTCTCCGGTTGGTATGATTGTTAGTGATGTCGATGGTTTAAAGTTAATTAATGATACTTTGGGCCATGATCGTGGTGATCAATTACTAGTTTCGGCAACTATAGCACTGCAGCAATCTTTACCCCCAAGCGCGGTCGTAGCTCGGATTGGTGGCGATGAATTTGTAATTATTATAAAAAATACCACTTTATCAACAGTAAACGAGGTTTGCCAAAAAATTAAGCTTGCTGTTCAGACTTCTAATAGAAAAGATCCTCAAAATCTACTCAGTATATCTACAGGCTCGGCAGTCGGTCTTCCGGTTTCAGGAAGTCTATTGCATCTATTTAAACAAGCTGATGATATGATGTATCGCGAAAAACTCCATCGGAAACAGAGTACACGTAGTGCGATCGTCAAGGCCTTAATGAAAGCGCTTGAAGTGCGGGATTTCTGCACCGGAGGACATGCTGATCGGTTACAGAATAAAATAGTTTTATTAGCCACAGCTATTAATATTCCCGAGATAAATCTTGCAGATCTGCGCCTATTAGGCCAGTTTCACGATATTGGTAAAGTTGGTATTCCTGATCATATTCTTTTGAAACCGGGACCTCTCGACGAGGAAGAACGTCGTATCATGCAGCGCCATGTCGAAATTGGACACAGAATTGCTATAGCGGCTCCTGATCTAATGCCAATAGCAGATTGGATTTTAAAACATCATGAGTGGTGGAATGGTAGCGGATACCCCTTAGGTCTTAAAGAAGAGCAGATACCAATTGAATGCCGCCTCTTAGCAATTGTAGATGCTTACGATGCTATGACAAGCGACCGCCCTTATCGAAACGCAATTTCGAGTCGTGAAGCCCTCCTTGAACTGAAGAAATGTGCAGGTATTCAATTTGATCCCAGCCTTGTTGAAAAATTTTGCGAAATGATTACCGTTATTGAGCAAGCGACGGATGACCAAGCATTTTCAGCCTAGCAGTAATAACGTCGGGCTGCAAAATTTATGTTATACATTGCTCGAATAAATATGCTGTAAAGCTACAATGGAGTATATTTGGGATAGAGCAGAGAAATAGGGTTCTATATGTCCAGTTTATTCCCGGTGAAAAGTGCGTAGGATTTATTCCTACGTGCTTTTCGTTTGTTTTTCTGATAACAAAATATCAAAAATTGTGTGATAATTCAGATATGGATAAGTGTAAATATAGAGCAGGGGAGGTGTCTGAGGGGAATAGGTTGATTGCTATGGGCGTAATGGTAGGCAATGTTACGTTTTCTTTGAAATCAGAACGTATCTGCTACCAGCCAAACAAAAAATGAAGGAATCGGGTGAAAAGGTATGGGAATCATTGATGTTATTTGGACCTTCTTTAAAACGGGCGCAAATATAACACCGCTTACGGATCCAAAAGAAATCAAATCGAAATTTAATACGATGCGTTGGCAAGTATTTGGTTCGATTACGATTGGCTATGGCTTATTTTATGTATTGAGACTTAACTTTTCGGTAGTGAAAAAACAGCTTATGTCATTAGGTATACTAGATGCACAGCAGTTGGGGCTTATGGGCTCGGCGATGTTCATTACGTATGGTCTTGGTAAATTTACTAATAGTTTTCTAGCGGATCGATTTAATAATAAACGTTTTTTTGCTTTCGGACTATTTATGTCATCTGTCGCTAGTGTCGGTATGGGCTTTTGCAATACTTTCGTACCGCTTGTGGTTTTATGGGGCATTAACGGCTGGTTCCAGTCCTTTGGCGCCGGACCTTGCATTGTTGCATTGAATCAGTGGTTTACGAATAAAGAACGTGGTACCTATTATGGTATTTGGTTTACAAGCCATAATCTCGGCGCCGCCTTCACTTATGTAGTAACAGCTGTACTTGTTACTACGTATAGCTGGCAAATGGGCTTTATCGTTCCGGGTCTTGTTTGTATGGTAGGTTCTTTCGCTATATTATTCTGCATGCACGACCGTCCTGAAACAAATGGGTTGCCTAATGTAGAAGTATATAAAGGGGAAGTACAACCAGAAGCGATAAAGAGTACTAAAACGGTAAGCCAGCTGCAATGGGAAGTTGTTAAAAATCCCGCAGTATGGATTCTTGGCTTATCGAGCCTTTGCTGCTATATCACACGCTATGCCATTGAAAGCTGGGGGATTGTTTACTTAACAGCAGAAAAAGGCTATTCCACAGTGGGAGCTAGTAGTGTCCTTGGTGTAATGCAGGTTGCCGGGATCTTTGGCGCTTTGACTTGCGGTCTTGTCTCCGATAAATTGTTTAATCACAAACGGAATATGCCAGCATTAATATATGGTGTTTTATATGTTATATCAGTTATGCTTTTCCTCTGGGCTCCGCCAAGCTTTGCTATGGATATGTTTAGCTTGAGCCTATACGGTTGGGTAATGGGAGCTCTTGTCTGTTATTTAGGTGGTCTTATGGCAGTTGATATTGTTCCTAAACGGGCAACTGGTGCAGCAATGGGGATGATTGGTCTGTTAAGTTATGCCGGTGCAGCAATGCAGGAAGCGATCAGCGGCTATCTCATCAATTCTCATATGACAATTGTGAACGGCGAAAAAATTTATGACTTTACACTGGCAGGGGAATTCTGGGTAGGCGCGGCTGTTGTTTCTTGTCTGTTGGCGCTGCTTGTATGGAATGCCAAACCGAAAGAAATCGTATAGCTTGTTGGCGCTGCTGCGCGTAAGGTTGTAAAAAGTAGGAGGCGACAGACAATGTCGCAGAATTTTGAGAAGTTACGACGCTTAAAATATTTTTCGTTAGATATGGATGGTACCATTTTTTTAGGCAAAAAACTGTTGCCTGGTGCCATAGAGTTTCTGCAATATTTAAAAGCGAGCGGCAGACCCTATCTGTTTTTAACGAATAATTCTTCAAAAAATAAACAATCTTATGTTACAAAACTTCAGGCTTTAGGAATTGAAGCAACTGTTGAACAAATATTGACTTCCGGTGAAGCGACCGCGCTATATTTAAAAAAGCTAAAACCGCAAGCGCGAATTTTTTTACTAGGTACACCTGATTTAGAACAAGAATTTATCGCACAACAGTTCATCTTGACAGCTGACAACCCCGATTATGTCGTCTTAGGATTTGATCAGACCCTTACTTATGCCAAGTTGACGGAAGCTTGTCACTTAATCAGGGAAGGCGTACCGCTTATTGCAACTCATCCTGATATTAACTGCCCGACCGATGATCGCTCTGGTTATTTACCTGATACGGGAGCGATGTTGGAATTGATTTATGCTTCTACAGGTAAAAAAGCCAAAATTATCGGAAAGCCTTATCGGGAAATCATTGATGTTTTAGTTGCTAAGCTCAATTGCAAACGAGAAGAAACGGCTATGGTTGGAGATCGACTGTATACAGATATTAAACTGGCAAAGAATGCTGCTATTTGTGGTATTCTCGTATTAAGCGGCGAAACTAAGCTGGCTGATTTGGCGCAAGCGGAAGTTCAGCCTGACTATGTGTTTCCAAGTGTCGCCGAATTGACTATTGCTTTACAAGCGGCTAAATAGTAAAGCGGTACTACGAAATGTATTGTATAAGACAAAATTAGCAGGCTGTTGGTCTGCTAATTTTGTCTTTCCCGATAATATGATTGGTGAAGTATTCAATAAGTATTAGCTAAAACAAGGAGAATCGCGATTATGAAACTGAATCTGAATTGCATTTTATGCAATATAAAACAAATTTTAACAGTCACAGATTTTGTTCAGTTAGACTCTGCTAAGAAAGAAGAAATTATGCGTGACGCGCTTGGATATTTACAGGGTACGAATTATGAAAGATCTAATCCTGAAGTGATTAAAGGTACTTGGGATATTATTACTAAGTATATTGATGATACCGATCCTTATAAAAAAATTAAAAGTTACTACAATCAGGAACTTCTCGGTATTGCTGATAGCATACGCAAGTTGATCAATCAATCGGACGGTAAATTTGATGCCGCATTAAAGATTGCTATTACGGCGAACTTGATCGACTTTGCGGCAAGTCATACTTTTGATGAAAAAATGCTGCTGGAAAAAATAGCTGCGATTCATGCACAAACGATGCCTATTGACGATAGTAAAATATTATATGAAAAATTAAAAACGGCAACAACACTTCTCTATTTAGGGGACAATTGCGGCGAAATCGTTATTGATAAAATTTTTATTGAATATATTCAGGCAGCATTTCCTAACCTAAAAGTTTATTTTGGCGTTAGAGGGGAACCGATTGTCAATGACGTTACCGTGGAAGATGCAACTATGGTGCATATGCAAGAAGTGGCCGAAGTCATTAGTAATGGCGATGGATCACTTGGTACGGTTATAGAAAAAACGAGTCCAGCTTTTAGAGAAATTTTTTATAAGGCTGATGTGATCATCGCTAAAGGGCAAGGAAATTATGAAAGCTTGAGTGAAATTGATCGCGAGCATATATTCTTTTTGTTCATGGCGAAATGCGATGCTGTGGCAAACTCATTAAAGGTAGACAAGCTATCTATTGTTTGCGCTGAGTATCGTCCGGAAGCATAAGCCGCTGCCAGGGGAGTTTGTTGTTCTGAGAAGGATATTTTTGCAATACAATATATTGACAATTCAAAACAATCTGTTAGAATGGAATTGAAACCGGTTACAATGCGAAGGAATGTTGAAAATGAGTATTAATATATATGATATTGCCAAAAAAGCGGGTGTCTCATCGGCAACGGTATCGAGGGTTATTAATAATAAGCCTCATGTGCGTGAAGAGACCAAAGAAAAAGTTTTGAATGTGATTGCCTCAATGAACTATACGCCCAATTCTTTAGCCCGTAACCTTAGTACGGGTAATACTTTGAACATCGGATTTTTGATTCCCGATATTGAAAATCCTTTTTTTTCGCAACTTTTGCGTGGGCTAACAAATGCTTCCGAACAATATGGCTATAATATTTTTCTCTATGGAACCGATGATAGTGTTGAGAAAGAGCACCGGTTTTTTCGTTCTGTTAAGGCGGAACGGTTAAGTGGTATTATTGTGATTCCGATTGATGAGAATAACACGGAAAGTTGCAAGCGGTTACTTGAATTTGAAAAAGCCGGTGTTCCCGTTGTTCTGATTGACCGGGCTCTTAAAAATTGTCGTTTGAATGGTGTATTTTCCGAAGATTTTAACGGGGCTTATGCTGCTGTAGATTGTCTTTTACGAGAAGGCCATCGGCGCATTGCTACAATAAAAGGACCGGAGAACTCTCGTCCGGGAAATGAGCGTTGGCTGGGTTATTTAGCAGCTCTAGAAAAATGGGGTGTTAAGCCGGAAAGTTGCTATGTACGGCAAGGAGACTTTCATGAGCCATTAGCCTATGAGCTTATGAAAAGTCTTATGGAGCAATCACAGCCGCCGACTGCAATTTTTTCATCAAATAATATGACCTCGCTTGGCTGTATTCATTATATTACGGAAAAAGGCTTGAAACTTGGGGAAGATATTTCAATGATCGGCTTTGATGATATGGAGATATTGAAATATATGAACATTCGTCTAAGCGTTGTAGATCGTGATGTATATAGCATGGGCTGGAATGCCATTGAACTTTTAACAAGACGTTTGGATGAGCTTGATAGGAATGATCCAAACCAGGTGCCTTGCCGGCAAGAAATCTTTTTGCCGACAAAACTGATTTTGCGTGGGTCAGAGAAATGGCGAGGCTAGAAACTGCTATGCACATTTTTGTAACCGGTTACATACGGGCAAAATGACATCATAAATCACAAGCTTGGATAAAGAAGGGAGACTTTTTCATGGGGAAAAAGGTTGCAGTTTTCGGAAGTTTTGTTGTAGATCTTATGGCAAGAGCGGCACATCTACCGCAGCCCGGCGAAACGGTTAAGGGGTCCATGTTTAAGATGGGAGCTGGCGGCAAAGGGTTTAATCAAGGCGTTGCTGCTCATAAATCAGGAGCGGACGTGGCCATGATTACGAAAGTTGGAAACGATGCTTTTGCTGATGTTGCGCTTAGTGTCATGGCTGAGCTGAACTTAAGCAAAGAATACATACTTTATAATCAGGAAGTTGGTACAGGTTCTGCCATTATTATGGTGGATGAACAAACCAGTCAGAATAAAATCATTATTGTACCTGGCGCCTGCAGTACCATAACAGCACAAGACGTTGATAATTTGAAACCTCTGCTTAAGGAGTGCGCTTATGTGCTGTTGCAGTTGGAGGTGAATCAGGACGCCAATGAACGCATCGTTGACATTGCCAATGAATGTGGCTGTAAAGTCATTTTGAATACAGCTCCTTATCAGCAAGTCAGTGATGAGTTTTTAGCAAAGGTCTATATGGTAACACCGAATGAAGTGGAAGCAGAAATGATGACCGGTGTACCTGTAGAGGATTTGGCTGCAGCGAAAAAGGCTGCTGCGGTATTTTACAATAAGGGCGTTGAAGTCGTTTTAATAACATTAGGGGAACGAGGTGTGTTCGTTTCTGATCATGGGCGTGAAGAAATTATCAGTGCATTTAAGGTTGATGCAGTCGACACTACCGGTGCAGGCGATGCATTCAATGGTGGCCTCCTGACAGCATTATCGGAGGGGAAAGACTTGTGGGAAGCTTCTCGCTTTGCCAGTGCACTTGCTGCCCTATCTGTTCAGAAAATTGGCACAACTCCAGCGATGCCAACGCGAGAGGAGGTTGAAGCGTTTCTTAAACAGGCAAGCATCGATTAGTAGATAGGAGGGAAAGTATGCTAAAGGGAATTCCTAAATGCATTAGTCCGGATCTGTTAAAGGCATTGGCTGATATGGGACATGGTGATCAAATTGTAATTGCTGATGACTTTTATCCGGCAGTTTCTATGGCGAAGAATGGTATTACAATTAATGCCGATGGGATCGGGGCGGCGGAGATGGTCGATGCCGTACTGCAGCTTATGCCGCTTGACGTGGAGTATGTAGAGCATCCGGTCATGATTATGGACATTATGGATCATTTAAAAGGGTCGATGGAACGGCCGAAAGTTTGGGATGATTTCATCGCAGCCGTTAAGAAAAATGAACCAAAGGGCGAAGCCTGTGTCGGGTTTATCGATCGATTTGAGTTTTATGAAAAAGGAAAAGCCGCCTTTGTTACTGTTTCGACGGGAGAACGTCAGCCCTATGGCTGTATTATATTACAAAAAGGTGTTATGTAATTTAAGGAGGGACTATTGATGAATAAGAAAAAGTATTTAGCAGTTGCGTTAGGATTACTTCTTTGCGCTGGTTTGGCTGGCTGTGGCGACAGTGGTAAGAAAGCCGATGCACCCAAGGCATCCGTTCAAAAAGTGGTTACGACAACAGATGTTGCGACACAAGGCCAGAAGAAAGATTGGAAAATTGCCGTTGTTATAAAAGACTCTTCTAATGGCTGGTTTGCTCGTATGGATCAAGGGGTTAAACAATATGCCGCTGATACAGGAATCAATGCTTATCAAAAGGGACCTGCTTCTACCGATGCTGCCCAACAAGTTCAAGTTATTCAAGATGTTATCAATCAAGGAATCAATGCCCTTTGCGTTGTACCAGTTGATCCGGCAGCCTGCGATCCTGTATTGAAAGAAGCTCGTGATAAAGGGATTGTTGTTATTACTCATGAAGGATCAAGCTGTAAAAATGTCGATTATGATTTAGAAGCTTTCAATAATGCTGGATATGGCGCTTTTATCATGGATAAACTGCAAGAATCCATGGGGGGCCAAGGTGTTTACACAACCATGGTGGCTCATCTTACCAATGCTTCGCAAAATGAATGGGCCAATGGTGCTGTTGCTCAGCAACAAGCTAAATATCCCGGCTTACAATTACTTGCGAATCCCAAACGCGTAGAATCAGAAAATAATTCAGAAAAAGCCTATCAGGTTGCGAAGGAAGTCATGAAATCACATCCTGAAGTGAAAGGCTTTGTCGGTACATCTTCGATGGATACCCCAGGCATTGCTCGTGCGATTAATGAAATGGGCCTGAAAGGCAAAACCTTTGTTGTTGGTACTGGTATGCCGAACGAATGCCGTTCTTTAATTAAAGACGGATCGCTTTCCTTCATTACTCTTTGGGACCCGGCAGAAGCTGGTTATGCCATGTGCGTATTGGCTCGTCAAGTGCTTGAAGGTAAAAAGATTACTGATGGTACCGATCTTGGTTTGAAATCCTATAGTAAACTGATCCAAAGCAAAGAAAACCCAACGCTGTTCATGGGCGCCGGCTGGATTGCTATTAATAAAGAAAACGTAGATAACTACAATTTCTAGGAAACGTTCTGGCAAAAGTGAGGGGGCTGTTGGCTCATCACTTTTGCCGATCTCGTAATGATAAAGAGCTGTGATAGGTAGTGTGTAGGGCTGGGGGGGAAAGCAGTGTCAGATTATATTATAAAAGCAACAAATATTAAGAAATATTTTGGTGGCGTCAAGGCACTTGATGGTGTAAATATTGAGATCAAAAAAGGTGAAATTCACTGCCTGGCAGGCGAGAATGGTTGTGGTAAATCCACAATTATTAATATTATTTCAGGATTTTATACACCGGATTCGGGCACGATTGAAATCGATGGCATAAAACATGAAAAAATGAACCCCAAACAAGCGATAGCGAGCGGTGTACAGGTTATTTACCAGGATCTATCTTTGTTTCCAAACCTGACTGTCATGGAAAACCTTGCAATTAATATGGAAGTGGCAGCAAGCAGAACCTTTGTAAGTAAAGCGCGTATGCGTAAAATTGCCGAAGAAGCCATAAGCAAGATTGGTTTTGAGATTGATTTAGATGAAACAGTGGAAAATCTTACGGTAGGTATGCGCCAAATGATTGCGATCAGTCGTGCGTTATTAAATGATGCGAAACTGATCATTATGGATGAGCCGACAACGGCAATTACGAAACGGGAAGTTAAAGCCTTGTTTAAAATTATTAAACACCTACAGGCGCAAGGGATCGCAGTGCTTTTTGTTTCTCATAAGCTTGATGAGGTATTTGAGATTGCTGAACGATTTACAATTTTCCGTAATGGGAAAAATGTGGCCACAGGAAATACAAAAGAGCTTGATCAGAATAAGTTTACCTATTATATGACAGGACGGGAGATCGTTTCGTCTCGGTATGAGTATACGAGAGAAAATGCACCAACCGTATTGGAAGTGAAGAATCTTTCCTTGAAAAATGGGTTCAAGGATGTAAGCTTTTCACTGAAACAGGGGGAAATTATCGGCATAACTGGTCTGTTAGGATCAGGCCGAACCGAATTAGCAGAGACTTTATTTGGGTATCACGCAGCCGATTCCGGCGAGATTGTTATTGATGGGAAATTGGTGAAAATTGATTCTATAAAGAAAGCGATTGACAATGGGATAGGCTATCTGCCATCGGATCGTGTTACGGAAGGTCTTTTCTTATCACAGCCGATATCAGACAATATTTCCATAAAAAAATGGCATGATTATGCCAATCGGTTAGGTAAAATTGACCGAACAAAGATTGAGGAAATGACAGGGTATTGGACCAAGGAATTGTCGATTGCCCTTCATAATATGGAAGACCCCGTAGGGACACTTTCCGGCGGGAATCAGCAAAAATGTGTTTTAGCCAAGTGGCTGGCACTGGATCTTAAGGTATTAATTTTGAATGGACCGACCGTTGGGGTAGATATTGGTGCTAAATTTGATATTTATGAGCTAGTGAAACGCCTAGCGAAGCAAGGCTTGACGGTTATTATTATTTCAGATGATTTGCCGGAAGTGCTGACGAACTGTAATCGTGTGATGGTTATGCAGTCTGGTCGGTTAGTTCAAATTCTATCGACACAGGGCCTCGAAGAGAGTCGCCTTGCTGAGTTGGCAAATTAGAAGGAGAGGACGATTCAGATATGAATTTGCAGAAAACGGTAAGGTCGACTGAATTTTATGTAGCATTGATCATCCTGCTCCTGTGTATGGTCATTCAAATGAAAAGCGGCCAGTTCTTTACAGGCAATAATCTCGTTGATATTGTGCGGGCGTTTTCGGTACCAGCGATGTTTTGTATCGGTGAAATGTTCGTTATTATTACAGGCGGTGTAGATGTTTCTTTTCCGGCGATTGCTTCCTTGTCCATGTTTGTAGTTTGCTCGCAATTAGAGGACGTTTTCACCAATCCGTTGGCTTATTTTTTAGTTGCGATGCTGATCGGCTTGGTCGTTGGTATACTGAATGGTGTAATTATTGCGCGGTTTAAATTTCCAGCACTTATTGTTACCCTTGCGACAAGTAGTATCTGTTTTGGGATTATGCAAGGGGTGTTCAAGTCGCGGGAATACCCGCTTTGCGAACCGCTTAAAGAACTCGGCGAGATGAACTTATTTTCAGTAACAAACCCTGTATCCGGCTTAACTTCCAATATGCCTGTCGGGGTTGTGCTAATGATTGTACTTGTATTTTTCGGTTGGTTTATTTTAAATCGAACGATGCTCGGACGGGGGATTTATGCAATTGGCGGCGATGTGAAAGCGGCGGAGCGGGCTGGTTTTAATGTTTTTGGCATTTTAGTAGCGATTTATGCTTTTTCCGGCTGTATGGCAGGCTTGATTGGTGTACTTCGTTCGACAATGCTTCTGGCTGTGCATCCTAATAATTTAGAAGGGATGGAAATGACGGTTATTGCTGCTTGCGTTCTTGGCGGCGTGCGAATGACAGGCGGTAAAGGGAGTGTGCTTGGTGCAATGCTGGGCATGGCGTTGTTGGTTATTGTCGATAATAGCTTGATCTTATTAGGGATTTCAACGATTTGGAAAAAAGTATTTATTGGTGCAATTATTATTATTGGGACGGCAGCCTCCGCCATTCAAGTGAAGCGTAACGAAAAAAAGCTTGCCATTAAGCTGAATGAAGGAGGAAAATGAGATGGATGCAATTAAGCAAGCAATAAATAAAGATAAAAACTTAGCGCAGCTCCTGGTCGTTTTCCTAATTGTGCTTGTAGCTTGCGCCGCGCTTAAGGGATCTATGTTTATGAATGTTTCCAATTTCCAGTCGATTGGGAAACAGTTTCCTGAGTTTGGCCTTCTATCGATTGCGATGGCATTTACCTTGTTTACAGCGGGGATTGACCTTAGCGTTGTAGCCATTGCGAATCTGTGTGCGGTGCTAATGGCCAAGTTATTAATCGTTCTGACTACGCCGGATATGAGCGACAGTACAGTATTTATGATGATTGCAGTGGCCTGTTGTATGGCCTTGATGGTGAGCGTTCTTTGCGGCGCCCTCAATGGTTTTCTAATTGGCGTTGTTGGAATTACGCCCATTTTGGCAACTTTGGGGACGCAGGCGCTTTATACAGGTATCGCCATTGTCCTGACGAATGGCAGCACACTGGGAAAGCTGCCCAAACAGTTGTCAGCTACCATGAACAGTAGTGTAATCGGCATACCGGTGCCCCTGATTATTTTTGCAGTATTTGCGGCAATTGCTGCTTTTATTATGAGTAAAACAACGTTAGGCTATAAGCTTCGCATGCTTGGTACAAGCGCCAAGGCTTCTACGTTTTCGGGCTTTGATAATGTGCGTTTATTTATGACCAATTACATATTAAGCGCTGTGTTTAGTGCGGTTGCTGGGATTATTATGCTGGGACGATTCAATTCGGCCAAAGCCGACTATGGCGCTTCGTATTTGATGCAGGCTATTTTAATTGCTGTTTTGGGCGGGATCAACCCATATGGCGGCAAAGGGAATATCAGCGGTGTTATCGTAGCAACGATCATTGTACAAATGATTAGCAGCTGGCTTAATATGTATGAGGATATATCAAATTTTTATCGGCAGATCTTTTGGGGGGCGCTCCTCATTTTTGTCCTTATTTACAATTATGTCGCCAATGAACGTGAGAAAAAACAAGCAATGAAAGGGTGATCGTATGAAAATGGAACAGATGATTGATCATACTATGTTGAAACCGGAAGCAACCCAAGCAACAATTCGGCGTTATTGTGCGGAAGCTCGTACGCATGGCTTTGCTTCTGTTTGTGTGAATAGCTGTCATGTGCCGCTTGTTGCTTCTGAGTTAACCGGAAGCGAAGTGAAAACTTGCTGCGTGGTCGGATTTCCCTTAGGAGCGATGCTGACTGAGGCTAAGGTTTTTGAAACGCAAGCTGCTGTAAAAGCCGGAGCGCAAGAGATTGATATGGTTATTAATATTGGCAGTCTTAAAGACGGGAATATAGAATTTGTGACAGAAGATATTCGCAAAGTTGTGGCAGCGGCGAAGCCTGCTCTCGTTAAGGTCATTATCGAAACCTGTTTATTAAGTGATGAAGAAAAGGTAACTGCTTGTGAAGCTGCGCTTCAAGCTGGCGCCGCGTTTGTCAAGACGTCCACTGGTTTTAGTACCGGCGGCGCAACCGTGGAGGATGTCAAGCTGATGCGTCAGACTGTTGGCGATCAGGCTAAGGTGAAAGCGAGCGGCGGTATCCGTACCCATGAAGCTGCTTGTAAGCTAGTGGAGGCTGGAGCTGATCGGATTGGCGCAGGCAATGGAGTTATTTTATTGAAATAGTACAATTAGTTTTGATAAGTTACATAGGGGAGAGTCAAGCCCAGTATTCGATTACGTTACGAATACTGGGCTTTTTTTTTATGAAGAAACGCGCCTAAAAAATAAATATTTGCCTAGCCCAATCTTATAAAGGAAATTATGCGGTAAGGTCGAATTCAAAAAAAATACAAATGTCATTTAATGTCGTAAAAAGTATAAATTTAGTTCGTAAAAGAGGAGGTAGAATGAATATGAAGATAGTGAGCTTCAAATTGGGAAGTGAAGAGTATGGAATAGATATTTTTAAAATTAAAGAAATACTAGACTACCAAGGAGCTACAAAACTGCCAAATTCGCCTGTCTATATGGAGGGTGTAGTCAACATACGGGGAGCGATCATTCCTGTCATTGACTTGAAGGTGAAATTAGGAATCCGTGGTGAACAGGCCGCAGAACGAACGGCTGTGATTGTGGAACTTGGCAATATGCAAGTGGCTATGCTAGTTGATGCCGTAAAAGAGGTACAAGAGCTCGATGAACGTAATATAGAAAGCACTCCTGAGTTTTCCTCCTGTCCCAATTGCAAATCCATCCAGGGAATTGGCAAGATTGGAGATCAGATTTGTATTTTATTAGATATTGATACAGTATTGACTCAGTTAGAAATAACAAAAATAGAGGAGGTTTGTTAGTTAATTCGTTGTTGCATATAACAACTGATGTTGCAGTGGCAAAAAGCAGTCAAAAAGGCCGTGATAGATTTCGCGGCCTTTTAAACTATTCTTTTGCTGATTTGATGCTATCGTTTGGTAAAATTTTTATATATAATAAAATGATTTTACTTGCTCTTTGGAGAATATAGCTACTGTTATTGCGACAAAAAGTGTCAGAAATAAAGCTCATAAGGGGGAATTCGATGTTTGAGTATAAGGGAAGACTCATGAATGACAGAGTCAATGTCTTTTATTTTCCTGGATTATTATCAGCATTGTCGATCACTGCGAGTATGTTCCTAGACATTGCCATTGTGGGTCAGATGCTCGGGCCTATTGCTATGGGGGCCGTGAGTTTAGCTTTACCGCTTACGATGGTTTTTAATATGGTATATATGCTGCTAGGAATTGGCGGCGAAGTCTTAGTTTCGGCGGCAAAGGGAGCCGGGAATAAGACCGAGGCTAACAAGTTGTTTTCACTTACTATGTTTACGATTATTACCGTCAGTATTTTGTTTACTCTTATCGGTCTTGGCGCTAGTGATCGTGTTGCTACGGTGTTAAGCGGCGGCGAATCGGAAATGAAACCTCTTTTGGCCCAGTATATTCATATTATTTTTATTACAGCGCCGCTTATGATTGGTGTCACGAGTATGACTTACTTTGTTAAAGTTGATGCTTTGCCGAAACTGGCAGCAGGGATTATGGTTTTTGTAAATATTGTCGGTACGATTAGTAAAGTACTCTATCTTGGACCGTTGCAATTAGGAATTGCTGGCGCTGCTTATGGTACAATGACTGGTTTTGTCGCCGGATTTTTGCTGCTGTCGCCGTATCTAGTTTTTCGTAAAAATCGAACACTTTGTTTTGTGCCGCTAGCAGTAAAGGATTTGTTGCGTTTAGGTCATATTATTATAGCCGGCCTTCCTTCCGCTTTGGGACAAGGCTTAGGGGCTGTTGTTACTTTCTGTATTAATGTAGTTATCATGGATCTTGCTGGTAAGAGCGGGATTATTGTAAATACAGTTTGTGCCTCTTTGTCTATTTTTCTCTCTTCCTTTCGATATGCCGCCACAAGCGCCATGGTGCCCATTGTTGGCGCTCTTTTTGGGGAAAGAGATTGGTGGTCAATGCATCAAGTAGCTATGCGTATTACGAAAATTGTTATGGGTTTTGTGGCTGTATGTACTCTCCTTATTGAATTTTTCCCGAGCAGCATACTATCCTTTTTCGGCGTTCATGATGGGAATATTATTGCAATGGGAGTAACGGCGCTTAGAATTTATGCGCTTGGCTTATTGATTGGTAGTTTCACCTATATTTTGATGACCTATATGCAGACAACAGCGCGTAAAGCTTTTTCTATTGCCATTAGCGCTGGTAGCGAAATTTTTGCAGTGCTCTTTATTTATTTACTTGGCTACGGCGTTGGCAATCAAGCTGTATGGGCTTATGTGCTAGCGGCTAACTTGCTGCTATTGCTGTTTATTATTGTTACGGCAAAATACATTGGTAAGCGATCGAATGGTCAATATCACGGTATTTTCATCCATGAAGTACAGCCTGGTTTTGTCCTGGGAAATTCAATTTATGCCACAGCCGAAGCGGCGACGGGATATAATGAGCTGTTTGGCCAATTTTTGGCGGAGCAACAAGTTCCCGAATCAACGATTGAGGCAGCGAAACAATTACTATTTGAAAGACTTATGAGGATCGTTGACAAGGAGAAGAACGCAAGGAAAACCATCGATATTATGGCGTTCGTTTATGATGGGGTGATCAAGGTTCGTTTGCGTGACGATAGTAAAGCAGTAGCCGCAGAAGTAGCGGAGGCTGATGACCGAGTCAGCCAGTTAAGTGTAATGGGCTATCATAATACGTATATAGAAATACCAGTTAATTAGCAGGGGATTAGCGTAATTTGGACTGAAAGACAAGATTGACAAGATTGACAAGATACAAAAATAGTGTAGCAAAGGCTAGAAAAAATTTGTTGTCTTTAAAAGTACTTTACTAAAAAAATCTTTTTCCAATAGACATTTTTTCTGAAAAATACTGTACAGTTTAGCAAAATGTGATAAACTAAAAAAGTTGATTTTTAGGAAAAGAGGTGCCGTTTTGTTAGAAGATTTTTTGGTGAAAACAGTTACCCTACTAAATGATGTACTGTGGTCTTATGTGTTGATTGTTTTATTAATTGGTGGCGGGCTTTATTTTACCGTTCGCACTAAGTTTGTTCAGATTCGATTACTAGGTGAAATGATTCGTTTACTCGGTGAAGGGGTTGGTAAAGGCGGGAAAGGAAAGGGAGTATCTTCCTTCCAGGCTTTTTGTATTAGTACAGCTTCCCGCGTTGGAACGGGAAACCTTGCAGGTATTGCCATGGCTGTTGCGCTAGGGGGGCCTGGTGCGGTGTTCTGGATGTGGCTTATTGCTTTGATTGGAGCGGCAAGCGGGTTTATTGAAAGCACTTTGGCTCAAATTTATAAAATTAAAGACCCGAAAGGATATCGCGGCGGTCCGGCCTATTATATGGAAAAAGGTCTGCAGCATCGCTGGATGGGCATAGTCTTTGCTATCTTTATTACTTTGAGCTTTGGCCTCGTCTTTAACTCTGTTCACGCCAATAGTATTACAGTTGCTATGAAAAGCGCCTACGGTTTAGATCGTACGACAATGGGGGCTATTTTAGCGCTGATGGTAGGGATCGTTATTTTTGGCGGTGTCGAAAGAATTGCGGCCATGGTAGAATGGATGGTTCCTTTTAAAGCCGGTGGGTATATTTTACTAGCTTTATATGTCATTGTGAAAAATATCACCATGCTTCCTGATGTGTTGCTACTCATTTTTCAATGCGCTTTTGGTGTTAAGGCCGTTGTTGGCGGCGGGGTTGGCGCGGCGATGATGATGGGGATTAAGCGCGGTCTTTTCTCTAATGAAGCTGGGATGGGCAGTGTACCGAATGCGGCAGCAGCAGCTCATGTCACTCATCCAGTAAAGCAGGGCTTGATCCAGGCGCTGGGCGTATTTGTTGATACCTTTTTAGTTTGTAGTTCTACAGCTTTTATTGTTTTGCTATCAGGCATTGATTTAAACAGCGGCCTAAGCGGCATTGAGATGACTCAGGCGGCGCTGAGTGTCCACGTGGGCAAATGGGCCTATGATTTTGTAGCTATCATTGTATTGCTTTTTGCTTTTAGCTCTATTGTCAGCAATTACTATTACGGCGAAACAAACTTGGAGTTTATTAAAAAAAGTAAAACCAATATTATGCTCTTTCGGGCAGCCGTTGTAGCTATGGTATTTTTTGGTTCGGTTGCTAAAGTGGCAATAGTCTGGGATATGGCCGATCTGTTTATGGCCTTTATGGCGATTATTAATATGCTGGCTATTTTGTGGCTGGGAAAAATTGCTTTTGCGGCTTTAGAAGATTATCGGGCGCAGAAAAAAGCGGGGCAAAATCCCGTTTTTTATTCTGACAGCATTGAAGGTTTAGGTGAATTAGAATGTTGGCCGACGCGTGCCGAAAAAGCAAATAAGCAAGCTGGTTAATTGATAAGCAGCTTCAGCAAATGATTCGTCATTTATGTTATCAGTGAATCGTATTACAGGGTCTGCCAGGTTAGTGTTAATTGGGCAGGCCCTGATTTATTTTTAGTATATACAGTCATTGTTTACTAGATCGACAGAAAACGATCCTCAAGAAGAAGTAATAATTTGACAAAAGCAATAATTAATTATATAATAAATCATGTTAACCGATAATTGTTATTTGGGGGCGCTTATTATGGCAGCAAGTAAAAAAATTTTGATGGTTGTTACGAATGTGCATGCTATAGATGAAAATCATCCTACCGGATTGTGGCTAGAGGAATTTGCCGTACCCTATATTGAGTTTTTGAATGCAGGATATTCTGTCGTTGTTGCGAGTCCTAAGGGCGGAAAAATCCCCTTAGATCCCAATAGTCTTGCTGAAGAAATCCCCGTGTCTTGGCAGTCAGCCATGAAAGTGTTGGATTCGTCTGAGACACTAGCATCCATGTCAGCAGACACTTTCGATGCTCTGATATTGCCAGGTGGTCATGGTCCCATGTTCGATTTGGCTGTAGATGCAAAACTTGCCGCCTTATTAAATAAATTTCATAACTCTAATAAAATTATTGGCGCCGTATGTCATGGCCCTGCTGCACTGGTTAGTGCGGTACTTGATAATGGTCAGTCGCTTATTGCTGGCAAAAAGGTTACTGGCTTTACGAATGAAGAAGAAAGAACGGTGCAATTAGATCATATAGTGCCTTTCTTGCTAGAAGATAAGCTAAAAGAACTTGGCGGAACCTATGTTAGAAACGGAGCTTGGCAGGCTCATGTTGTTGTTGATGGGAATTTGATTACCGGACAGAATCCGCAATCTAGTGCTTTGTTTGCTAAAGCCATTATCGATGAATTGGCTAATCTAGCGTAAAAAAATACTTTCCCCTAGTCAAAACCTGACATTATTTTATTTATGTGTCAGGTTTTGCCATATCTTAAAATCATTTTGCGAGTTACTATACTTTAAATGAAGCTACTGCCAGTGGGGATTTACGTTAAAGTTTCGTCGAATCTGATGATGCAATGGGACAACTGAATGAGAAATCTAACCATATCGTTTAAAATTTGTCAAATATCATAACTAATGTGATTTATGTGGCAAAACTTGTGATTGATTGTTTCCAGTTGTCGCTGCTTCGGAAGAAACCTTAAATCTAGTAGAAAAACAAGAAGCTGCGCTAGAGGAAGTAAGTGCCGCTTCGCAGAATTTAACAGATAGGACTAACGCACTACTGAAAAATGTGGAACAATTTAAAATATAATAGTCTCGCAAATACAACGAGTCGATAGAAATGGATTTTTTGAAGGGGAGTTTTATGGAAGTGAATCAATCTGTTTTATATGCGGACCAGTCTTGTGAAATATTTAGAAACGAAGCTGGACTATTTCTGAAGATTTCTTCTGATGCCATTGGTACTATGGCCATGACATCTACCGTGATAGAACAGATTTTATCGGAAATTAGACAGCTTGAAATAGATTATATCGAAGAAAAATTTGTAAGAGCGATAGTACAAAATCAAATTCAAGAGCCAATCAATCTGCAGGTTTTACAAGAAAAAAAAGATCTTAGCAAAGCTTTTTCTGTACGGATTCGCCGGGATCGCTTAGAGGCCGTCGTGGAAATTAACGAACTTTTATCGGATAGTGGTATTACTTTCAGTGATCTTTTTAGTAGTTTAATTGAAGCAAACATCATATTCGGCATTCGTGAAGCCGCTTTGTTAGCTGCGCTAACGGCGAAGCCTGGTACGCAATTTTCCTGTGCCATGGGAATTGAGCCGCAAAAGGGCGCTGATGCGAAGCTTGTTTATCATGTTGACCTAGAAAGTCAAGGCAAGCCTGTGCAGTGTGCGGACGGCAGTTGTGATATGAAAAATATCCGCCGCTTTTTGAATGTATATAAGGATGACCTTCTTATCGAAAAAATTCCTGCTGAACCAGGGATTGATGGCGTGGACATCTGGGGAATGCCAATTCCAGCTAAACCAGGTAAAAATATTGTGCTACATCCAGGCAAAAATACGGAGCTTAGAGACGATTTCCACTTAATCGCCTCTATTGATGGTCAGCTTCACATTCGAAATGGACGGATTCAAGTTTTGCCGATTTTGGAAATTGCTGAAGATGTGGATTATTCCACAGGCAACATTGACTTTGTTGGCAGCGTGATTGTGCATGGCTCGCTCCAGTGCGGGTTTTCGATCAAGGCTACTGGTGATGTGGAGATTTATGGCAGTGTGTGCGGTGGGAATGTGGATGCTAAGCGTCTTGTTGTGCATAAAGGGATTCAGGGAATGGAGTATACGGTGGTTAAGGTTCGCGAATGGGTGGAAGCTAACTTTATTGAGAACGCCATCGTCTACGCGAATCAAACAATTCTCGTACGAAACGCTGTGATGAATAGTCAACTTTTTGCTGGGGTATCGATTATTGTTGAAGGAAAGCGCGGTTTAGTTGTTGGCGGACGCCTATCAGCAGGCCAGGAAATTCGAGTTACTACGGCGGGAAATGCGGCGAACATTCCGACCAATTTAGAGATTTCAGGGAACCCTGTTTGCAGTGAAGAGCTTCGTCGTCTGCGTCTTGTCCTGAAACGTAATGACGCAATTTATCAGGAATTAGAACGGGCTTTGCTTTATTTTATTAAGCAGAATCTGCAGAGTTTACCGCAAGAAAAACGCGATATGTATGAAAATTTGTATAAGAAACATCGGCAGCTTACTGAGGAAATTAAGGAAATAAAAGATCGAATCCAAGAGTTAGAGCGTCTGTTGTCAGCTCTTTCGCCAGGGAAAATTCATGTGTATGATGCTATTTATGGTGGGGTCTATGTGGTCATAAGTCAGTCACGTCGACATTTTATTGACGCTTTGCAGAACTTGACGCTTTATGTTCACGACGATACGGTTTGCTTTACCCCTTATAATTATTCAGGATAAACGCTTTTATTTATCAAAGTAGCAAAGTAAAAAGTAGGGCTGTCTTTTAAATTAGCAAGATAGTCCTGCTTTGTTTTATAAGAAAAATAAAGGTTTTTAACCTATTTTAGCGAATGATTAATTTTACTGCCAAATCCTAATAGGCGAGTTTTGTAGGATTTTGAGTAGAGAGTTAGGTGAAAGCAGTGAGGATCCTCAATTCTTCCGCTTATGAAGAAACGTTGAAAAATTTGTCAAATTACCACAAGTCAATCATTTATGAAATCGGTCAACATTTTCAATTTCCCAACATTGCGTCAAACCCTTTTATTGCATTACGAAAAAATGTAGAAATCGGTTTTTTAGCGAGTAATTTGACTGGCTGGGAGCAGGAAGCTGTATTCCAATATGGTAAAAAACATATTTATCACGAATATTATTCCATCATCCTGAACTTAGTTAGGACAACCATTGTGCCGCGTAAAGTGCTTGATTATGCTTGTCCTATTGGGTATTGTCATATTTTTTCGCCACGGTATCATAAAAACATGATTTATAGTTTTTTTGTGAACTTTTTTGCAAAGCCGATTTTTAAAAACTTTAATTCGGGACAGGCCTCATTGGAACAAGAAATTGTAGCCTTCATATCTGGTTATTTTCGTAAGCAGAATCGCTATGGACCCGAGCAAATTTCTGTGGCGATTTTAGAGGAACAGTTTATTACCATTATGATCTCAGGACTGTTGAGTCCCTTTTTACGAAGTTTTATCCAAGCGGATTCGCAAGAGTCTGATGTGATTGAAAAAATATTTATGATACAGGCAGAAATGGCATTAGGCGAGTTGCTACATAAGTATTTCCACGCTGAGTTAGAAGAAGGGGAACCTTTTATTTTTTTTGATAAGGAGACCGACAAGCTTATCATTTTATCGCCATTATCAAGCCAGCAATGGTCTGCTTTTCTCGATAACATGAATACCTAGTTTGCTAGCTGTGTCTTTTAAAGATTTTTATTTTTAAGGAGATGCAGTGCAGATAGAGTACATCTGTTATTAAAGCAGTTTATGAAATGAATAGAGTCCAGCTTTTGTGTTTTTTTGAGTAAGTTAGGCAGTTCACCATATGGGTAGATGTTTAATGTACGCTTGCATTTTTTGCAAAGCGTATTTTTTGTTTTTATTGAAAGTAAATTTTATTTAGATTAGGAGGAATGATTGTGGAACAGAACAAAAATGGGGACAATGTTGCAGATCTTACATTGACAGATGGGATTAACTTAGCGGTCCTGCAACGATTTCCATGGGCGATGAAACCTTATCAACTGTTGAGCAGCAGGCTGCAATTGAAGAAGTAACAGCTAGCGTCGAAGCGATGACAAGTTTGGCACAGCAGCTGAATGGATTTGCCAATAGCCGGATCTAATAGAGAGAAAGATAGACTGAAGAGCTATCTAGGGAAAGCGTTACGGGAGAGTTTTATCACAAAGGGAGGTCATTACGATGTCATGGCTAAATAATTTAAAAGTTGCCAAAAAATTAGGGCTCTTAATTGCGATTTTGCTTATGGCAGTTTTGTGTGTAGGGGGGACAGGCTACTATTTTCTTAGTAAGACCAATGATTCATTAGTTACCTTATATAATGAAAATTTAGTGGCTATTGAACTGCTAAATGATAGTCGGACTCATGCCAGAAAAATTGAAGCAGATACGTATGCGTTGATGCTTACTACTGACGTCAAAGAAAATCAAGCGTTACTTGATGACATTACTACTAGGGCAAAAGCCTTTGACGAAAATTTAACAAAATACGAACAGATTCCTTTAGATAATGAGTCAAAGGCAAAACTGAAAGAAATTCGCGAGGACTTGGCCAAGTTTCGTACAGTAAGAAGCAAGGTGATTGATTTGGCTATGCAAAATAAGAATGCAGAAGCTTATGCGCTATTCAGTAAAGAAGGCAAGGCTTTGTCTGAAGAGTTTACCAACGAATTACGCAACTTGTCCCAAGAGATGAAAAAGAAAGCCGAGTCCATGAATCAGCAAAATAAACGAAACTTTGCTTTTGCTAACACCTTATTTCTAAGTGTGACCTTAGCGGCGATTGTACTTGGAATTTTGCTTGGCTGGCTTATTACGAAGCGGATTGTAGAGCGGCTGAATGCAGTAGTCCGTTTCGTCGATATTTTGGCTCAAGGCGACTTTACGCACGAAGCTCGGACGGAAAGTTTGCTTGATAAAAGTGAATTTGGCGCGTTAGCCCGCGCTGTGAATGATATGAAAAATAACATTAAAAATTTAATTAAACATTTATCGAATACTTCAGAGCAGTTAGCGGCTTCTTCGGAAGAACTGACAGCTAGCGCCGAACAATCAGCCCAGGCATCCAATCAGGTAGCAGGCTCGGTCACAGAAGTGGCGCAGGGGACGGAAAACCAACTCCACTTAGTCAGGCGCTCGAATCAAGTAGTGCAGAATATATTGACAGCCATTCGTCAAGTTGCTGCGAATACGGGAACGGTTTCAACGTCTGCTGAAAAAACGGCTAGTACAGCTAACCAAGGGGAGGCTGCGATTCAACAAGCCGTAGCCCAAATGGCAGTGATTGAACAAAAGACAAATGATACGGCAGCCGTGATTGGTGATTTGGAAGACAAATCAAAACAAATTGGCCAGATTGTTGATGTAATTTCGAATATTTCCAGCCAGACGAATTTGCTAGCTCTTAATGCAGCCATTGAAGCAGCGCGAGCCGGCGAAGCAGGCAAGGGCTTTGCCGTCGTTGCCGAAGAGGTGCGTAAACTAGCCGAGCAGTCTCAAGATGCAGCAAAACAGATTACGGAACTCATTGATGAAGTGCAGGCGAAAACCGATAGTGCCGTAACTTTTATGCAAGATGGCAAGAAAGAGGTTGAGTCAGGATCGCAAGTTGTTTCGACAGCTGGAAATAGCTTTGGCGAGATATTGACAATGGTTCGGGAGATGACGCAGCAAATTCGTGAAATATCTGGTTCGATTGACAGCATTACGAGTGGTACGCAAGATGTAGTCAATGCCGTGCAAGAAATTGACCAGGAAAGCAAACGAGCTGCTGAGCAGACGCAGACGATTTCAGCGGCTACAGAAGAACAATCGGCATCTGTCGAAGAAATTGCTTCGGCTAGCCAACATTTAGCAAAAATGGCGGAAGAGTTGCAGCAATCGATTCGGAAATTTAAAATTTAAGGTAACGATAAACTGCAAGTTGTTTTATGATAGGAAGGGACTATCTTCGATATTTGAGAAGATAGTCCCTTTTTCCTTATGTTATAATTAAATTGGATAAATGTAACATAAAACGAGAAGGCGGAGAGAATGTGGCTGAGGCAGCACGTTTGCTGAAAAATGGCTTGGTTTATACAGTAGATTCTGATTGGTCAGTGGCGCAAGCTTTAGTGATCGGCACAGACGGCAAGATTCTGTTTGTGGGGAGTCATGACGCTGCTACCGAACTTTGTACGGAAGTTACGGTTGTGACCGATCTGGCGGGCAAAGTTGTATTGCCAGGCTTTGTCGACAATCATACGCATGCGGCGGAGTCGGCAGCGAAGTTTACGAGCCTTTATTTAGCCGACGTAAAAACCGTTCCGCAATATATCGAGCTGATCCGCACTTTTGCCAATGATACGGCGAAAGTCCAAGACGAGGTTATCACTGGCTTTGGTTGGGAGCAAGCCGTATTTCAAGAATATAATGGCGCTGTCTATGGCGTGGCCACAAGTCAGCTCGGACCAAGTCGTTTTCTCTTAGATGAAGCATTACGGGGAACTTTGCTGGAACATAAGCCAGTGAAGCTCTACTCGAATGATTATCATTGTGCTTGGTATAACAGCGTAGCGATTGAGTTGGCCCGCGGACAGGGATTTGATATCGCCGGAGAGATTACGGAAAACAGGGGCAGCGATCAGATTAACCGGATTCCGGCGACCTTGACTGGCTGGTATCACGGTACTGATTTTTCCTTGTATTCCGATCAGCCCTGGGGAGTTATGCGCGAAGGAGCTTGTCAGTATGTGGACGCGTATTTACCATCCCTATCGATAGCCGCGCAGCAACGGCAAGCCGATCACGGAATGCAGGCTTTTATCGGTGAAATGAGTTCCTATGGCGTTACACTGCTTCAAGATATTTTACTCAAATCGCCTAACCAATCGCCTCATGTTGTTGCAGTCTATGATCTGCTGCGGTTAGGGCGCAAGCAGCTGCTCTGGCGTGTGTCGCTGCTCGGAAATGTGGTTGACCCGGAGCAAACAGTCGAAGAATTTCGCAATGCTCAAAAGCACTATGGTGCTGTGGCGGAATTTCAGTTTTTTTCAGTGAAACTCTTTGCTGACGCGATTCAAAAAGGCATGTATTTGATGGAGCCTTACGCCGATGAGCCAGATAACTCGGCGAATATCGGTTGTTTATATAAAAATGCTACAGAGGAACAACTAAAGCGCTTCATTGCAGTGATGCACCGCGAAAATATTCCGGTTCATATTCACGCTATGGGAGATCGGGCGGTCAAAGTATGTCTTGACGGTTTCGATGCCGCGTGCAGTCGCTATGGCGATAAAAATTTGCACCACACGCTGACCCATTTGCTCTTAGTCAGGCAGGAAGATGCTACACGTATGGCTCAGCGCAATATTGTTGCCTCCCTCAATTCCTATTGGCATTATAAAGAACCCTTTTATTATGAAGAAATTTTTGCGCCGCTCCTTGGTGCAAAGCGGGTCCAAAACATGTTTCCGGCGCAGGTCTTAGCAGCGGCAGGCGTGTTGACTTGTATGGCTACTGACGGCGAAATCAGCGAAAAACCTGCTCCCCTATGGGGCATTGAAATTGCGGTGACGCGAAATGCGCCAGGAGCGACCAATAGTAGGCTGCGTCATAATTCCAGGCAGAAACTGACGCGCCAGCAAGCTGTGGCCATGGCTACGATTAACGGCGCCAAAGCGCTGGGACTTGAGGAAGTTACCGGTTCTTTAGAGGTTGGCAAGCGCGCCGATCTCGTCATTTTAGCAAAGGATATTTTTACGATCCCAGAGAATCAGATTCATTCGATACAAGTTGTGGAGACAGTAAGTAACGGGGAAACCCAGTATCAGGCTTCTGGCTGGAACCCATAAGTAAGGAAATTATGTCGGAGGTTGCAAGATGGGTTTACCTGATAACAATATTACCTTGAAGCGAGTACTCAGCGGCAGGCAGCTTATTTTTTTCGGGCTTTCTTATTTGGCGCCGATTGCCGTATTTACACAGTTTGGCGCGCTGGCGGCCTTAAGTCATGGCATGATGACACTGGCCTATATAGCCGCTACCGTAGTGATATTGCTGACCGCGTTCAGCTATGCAGCCTTCGCGTCAGTCTATCCTATGGCCGGTTCGGCTTACACTTATGTGCAAAAATCGCTCAATCCCTCTATGGGGTTTATTACGGGCTGGGTCATGCTACTTGACTATGTGTTTATGCCGCTCCTTTGCATTTTTCTTTTAGGTCTGTTTTTTAATCATGCCTGCCCGCTGCTGCCTGTGTGGGCCTGGATGGTGATTAGCGCCGTCATTATTTGCTTCATTAATATAGCCGGCATTGAGCTTACGGTCACTGTTGATATCTGGACAGTCTTGTTGCAGGCAGGATTTTCTTTGTTGTTTCTTGGTGTGGTGGCGAAGCTGATCTTGGCAGGCGGCGGTGCCGGAACCTTTTTTTCAGCCCAAGCTCTATATAATCCGCCCGCCTTTGAGACAAAGAGCTTTCTTGCGGCGGTGGGAACTTTGACACTGGCATTTTTGGGGTTTGATGCTGTCACTGCCTTGGCGGAAGAGACGATTCAGCCCGAAAAAACGGTAGGACGAGCCTTAATTGCAGTTTGTTTGGTTTCTGGCGCTTTTTTTATGGTAGAGTCTTATTTTTGTCAAATTGCCTGGCCGCTTGCCTGGCAGGAAATCGTTGATGAAAATACCGGCTTTATGGAGGTGGCTAGGCAGCTACAGGCCAATTATATGGAGTCGCTCTATTTTTGGATCGGCAATTTAGCCAGCCTGACTTGCGGTATCTCAGCTCAGGCGGCAGCGTCGCGGATTCTTTTGGGGATGGGCCGTGACGGTGCTTTACCGCGTCCTATTTTTGCCTATATTCATCCCCGTTGGCAAACGCCTGTCTATAACACTTTATGTATTACCTTCCTGACGCTATTTGGCGCGATTTGGATCGATAACTTGGTGGATATGATGGCGATGATTAGCTTTGGTGCTTTGTTTGGTTTTGCCATGGTGAATATAGCGGTTATTGTTCATTTCTACTGGCGCGGCAAACAGCGATCCGGCTATCATACGATCCGATATTTGCTATGCCCCTTAAGCGGCGCTTTCTTGTGTATCTATTTTCTGTTTTATTTGGGATCTCAGGCGAAACTGTTAGGAATTGCCTGGCTGGGACTGGGTCTTTTGTATCTGGCGGTTGTCACGCGGGGATTTCGCCAAGCGCCGCCTACTTTGAGGCTGGATTAGAGGAGTAAGAGACGATGTATCGAGAAATCATTCCGTTTGACGAACAATCGCCCATTGCATTTGAGGTATACCAGATTGAAGAATATCCGCTTCATTGCCATGACGGGGCGATCGAGATTATTCTTGTATTGCAAGGCGTGGTGAATGTGAAGGCGAGCTTTGAATATTTCACATTAAAAGCCGGAGACTATGTGGTCGTCAATCAAGAAGACTCCCATAAAATCTGGCGCCATGACGCCAGTGAAAATCTGGTGGCGGTGTTTCATATCAACCTTGCCTATTACCGCGCCTTGTTTCCTCAGATTCATTATGTATTGTTTGCTTGTGAATCTTTCGATCTTGTTCAGTATAAAGGACAGACCGTACAGCTGCGTCAGCTACTTTTACAGTTACTGGGCGCTTTGCTGGAGAAGGGGGCCTATAAAGAGCTGTCCTTCCAACTGGTCGAGCTGCTTGTCCGTGAATATTCGCTTGAGCATTACTACAATCGCCGTGGTGAAGTCAGCCCGGAAAAACACGATATGTATTATCGCATTATGGGCTATATTTATGAAAAATACTTTGATAAAAATCTGTTGCACGATATTGCGCAGCAAGAGTATTATTCCAAGTCGTATATTTCCCATTTGTTTCGAGAGGTTGGCGCTGCCAGCTTTCAAGATATTTTAGGTTATGTGCGGGTCGCCAAGGCAGAAAGGCTGCTGCTAGAGACAGACTGTACGATTCTGGCTATTGTCAATCAATGCGGTTTTTCTGACGGCAAGTCTTTTAACCGGATTTTTAAAAAGTGGTTTGGCGTAAAACCCCTTGATTATCGGCAGAAATATCAACAGGAGATTGGTCAGCCCATTAAAGCGAAACCTAGCGAGGCAGCTCTTGGTTTAGCGGCGATAGAGCAGTTTTCCAGCCAAGCTGAAGCAGCGGTTGCAGATCAATTTGGTAATAAAGTAAGTATGACGCCGTTGACATTAAAAAATATTGGTTCACCAACAGACCTGTTAACTTGTTTAGAACAAAGTAAGAATCTAGCTGAACAGAACTACCGGACGAGTCCGATCCAGGCGGGGAATTCTTATGCTGTTATACGGATTGGCAGTAACGATAAATGCAAACACCTGCTGCAGCGTCTCGAAAAGCTTCTGCAGGACTTTCAAAGCGAAGCTGCTAGTGATATTGATTTTTGGCTTATTAAGTAACAAAGAAAATTTTGCTTTTCCGCGAAGCTGGAAAAAAACTGTCCTTTAGATAAGGAGAAACCTCCTGTTTATTGTTAGGGTATTTTGGCACAAGATTTGTTGTTTTATAATGAGATTATCTGAGCGGCTGCTCCCGAAAAGCCAATGGCTGGGGGCAGCCCTTGAAATTTGCGAGAAGAATAGCAAATAAGGCAGCGGTAGTGTGATGCCTTATTTCAGATATTTTTGAAAAATCCAGTCTCTCAGTGCGGTTTTAGAGAAAGTCAACAGGATAACCCCTAGAAAGCTGCTTTTCTTTACTGTACACTAACTAGTGAACAGTAAAATTTTGTATTCTAAGAGGAATCTGACGCCAAAGTTATTATGCGTTGCATTCAAGTTTTAAAAGAAGAGAAACTTATTTTCAGTCATGATTTTGGCCTGACAGGAAAGAAAGTATTATTTCGGTTTTCCCATATTAAAATTGTCGGGATACTTTTGCGAGCTTTGCCTATTTGGAGGCGTTTCGGAAAAAGCATCATTGCGAAGTTTATTGCTCGATTTTGCCGCTATTCGGCGAGTTATTAACGGACAATTATTCTGACATTCCCTTTAGTAGCATAGAAGGTTAGGCTGATCTCACGTAGCAGAAACAGTATGTACTATAATAGCTGAGGTGATTGTTTTGAAACAATGTAAGTATCCAGTCGCATTATCTTTGGCCGCTTTTTTCGGCCTCTTTCCTTTGACCAGCGGCTTAGCAGCGCCATTGCCGACGATTGACGCTGGCTCCACACTGCAAAATACAGCGCCGCCGAAAGAAGCTTTTCCAGCGCAAAAAATGCCAGACAATCTACTTGATAAGAGTAAAACGCCAAGCGTCGAGCAGCCTGGGGCGCAAATCCAAGCAGGGCCATCTTTTCAGGTCCAAAATATTGAATTGCCAGGGCTATTGCCGGCGATGCGTCCTATCGTAGAGCCTCTCGTGGCAGCTCAGCAGGGGAAACAAGCGACTTTCCAAAGTATGCAGCAGTTAGCCCAGAAAATTACGCAAGTCTTGCAAGAAGCTGGCTATCCTGTAGCGTTTGCCTATGTGCCGCCGCAGGCCGTCCGTGATGGCGTTGTGATGCTGCAGATTGTACCAGGTGTATATGGCGAGATTGTCATCGAAAGCAGTTCGAAAATCAGCCCAGAGCGACTGCATTCGCTGTTCTTTACACAGAAAAAAGGGGAAGTCATTGAAACCACGTCGCTCGAACGGGCGCTGCGCCTAGCCAATGAATTGGCTGGAATTGAAGTTAAAGGGGCTTTGCGTCCCGGCAAAGAAGGCGGTTCCGCCGACCTTGTTCTTACCGTTAAGAACGAGAAGAATTTCTCTGGCAGCCTCTACAGCGATAACTGGGGCAGTCGTTACAGCGGCAAAAGTCGGTTTGGTTTTGACGGCCAATTCGTCAATTCGTTGGGACAAGGCGAAGCTTTTAGCTTTGGCGGAATGCTGACAAGCAGCAGTAAAATCCATGATTATCATATCGGCTATCGGCAACTAGTGGCGCCGAGCGGCTGGACTGTCACCGTGAATCGCAGTCAAATGCATTATTCGCTTGGCGACAGCTATCAGGAACTTGGCGCGAGCGGGAAAGCGGTTACAGACAGTATCACCTTTGCTTATCCTTTGGTACGACAGCGCGATCAAGAGCTGAATTTGTCGCTTGGCTATGAACAAAAACGTTTAGAAGATATCGTAGGAGCGGCAAGCAGTGACTCGCGCAAAAAAAGCCGGGCTATGACTCTGGGGCTTTATGGCAGTAGTCGCGACGTTTGGCAGGGCGGTGGCGTTACGCAGTATAGCTTGAATTATGTGCAAGGCCATTTAGGCATAGAAGATGGGGTGACACAGCAAAGTGATGCGCTCTATAATCATAGCAGCGGTTTCTATCGGAAGGAAATGCTGCAGCTAGAGCGGACTCAGTGGCTTAACGAGGGGCTTACAGCTAAGATTAGCGTTACAGGACAGTTAGCTGGAAAAAATCTTGATTCCAGTGAAAAACTATACTTAGGCGGAGCAACAGGCGTACGAGCTTATCCGCAGGGCGAAAGCGGCGGTGATGAAGGCTATCTGGTACGCAGTGAGCTCTATTGGCGTGTGCCTGGCTGGAGTCAGACGAGGAGTCAAGTCAGCTTAGTGGTTTTTTATGATTACGGCACTGTTACTGTGAATAAAAATTCCTGGAGTGGCGCTGGCGAAAATAAAATGACTCTAAGCGGGGCAGGGATTGGCGTGGAATGGAATAAAGTCGGTGAGTTTAGGATGCGCCTTGATTATGCCTGGAAAGTCGGCAGTCACAAAGCGCAAAATGATACGGATAAATCAGGACGGCTGTGGCTGCAGCTGATTCAGGGCTTGTAAAGTCTTTTTTCTCGTTTATTCCGGATCGGCTATTAATGAAGAAAGCAGGATAACCCCTTAAAGGCAGCAGGATAACCCCTAGTGGGCTGCTGTCTTTTTGTTGTATACTGGAAAATATTAAAGGGAATTTTGTCGATTAAATGAATGGGGGAATAGATCGTGTCAAGAAAGTGGAAACGGAAATGGCAAAAATGTGCTAGGCTGGCAGCGCCGGTCGTGGCTGGGAGCTTACTGTGGTTTAGTGTATCGGCCCATGCTAATCCGAGCGGTGCAATTATAGCGAGCGGCACCGTCCAGATTGTGAACCAAGGCCCAGTGATGACAGTGAATCAGCAAAGCAGCAAAACTGTTGTGAATTGGCAGAGTTTTAATATTGGTAAGGGAGAGACCGTGCGATTTGTCCAGCCGTCGCTGGCGTCAGTCGCTTTAAATCGGATTGTAGGGAGCGAGGCATCGAGCATCTATGGCAGCTTAAGCGCCAATGGCAAGGTTTTTCTTGTCAATCCTAACGGCATCTATTTTCGCCCTGGTTCCCAAGTAAATGTAGGCGGTCTCGTAGCATCCACATTAGCCATTAGTGATCAGGATTTTTTGAGTGGAAAGTATGTGTTTAGCAAACAAAACAATTTAGGATTTGGCAGTACTAGCGCCAGTGTTGTGAATGAAGGAATGATCCAAGCTCAAAAAGAGGCAATGCTTCTTGGTTCGACAGTAGGAAATGAAGGATTGATCGCAGCGAAAGTGGTAGGTCTTGGCGCAGGCGGTCAAGTGAGCTTGTCTTTTAGCGGCGATGATCTTATTAGTTTAACAGTGGATACAAAGGCGGCTGACGCCAAGGTTACGAATCGCGGTACGATTACAGCGGATGGCGGCTTGGTCGTCATGAGCGCGGGAACGAAGGATGCGCTGCTACATACGGTAGTGAATAACAGCGGTGTGGTACGAGCGAAAAGTGTAAGTGAAAAGCAAGGAACGATCTATTTTTCCAGTGATGAAGTGATAAATAGCGGCACCATTGCAGCTATAGGCGAGAAAACGAGCGAAACAGGCGGTAAGATAACGCTGGAAGGCAGTACGATTCGACTGGAAAATGAGTCGGTAGTGGATGTAAGCGGTCAGGCTGGCGGTGGTAGCGCCGTTATTGGCAATTGGCAGGCAGAAGGAGTAACCGCAAAAGAAACGAGTCTGATTCGCGCTGACGCTTTAAGAGAAGGAAATGGGGGCAGCGTCAGCCTGATTGGTAAGAAAGCCATCGCGGGAGGAACGATCAGCGTGGTGGGGCAAGGCAGCGGTAACGGCGGTGTGGTAGAAACATCAGGAGAGAAACTTGATATTTCCGGCGGGAAGGTCTTGGTAGCAGGGGGCAGGCAAGGACAAGGCGGTAGCTGGCTGTTAGATCCTTATGACATGACGATTGATGCGAGCGGCGCTAATGCGATTAGTAGCGCTTTAAATAGCGGCGGGAATGTGAAAGTGCAGACCCAGACAGCAAGCGCTGGGGCGACAGGGATTGGCACAGCGCTAGGCGGTAGTGCGAATCCAAACGGGAATGGCGATATCAACGTCAATTCAGCGATTAGTTGGAGCGGAAACGGCGGAAGATTAACGCTGGATGCTTATCGAAGTATAAATGTAAATGCTAGTATAACGGCGTCAGGGGCGAATGCTGGCGTGAACTTGATTACGAATGATACAACAGGAACGGGGAAGAGTGAGAAAGGTAGCGGAAATTTAACCTTTAATAATGCTTCGCTGACTCTGAGTGGCGCGAATCCCAATCTTACGATAAATGGGAATCGGTATACAGTCGTTAATACGTTACGAGATATTGGTTCAATCGGCTATTATGCGTTGGGTACAGATATAAATGATAGCGGCAGAGGCGGCGTCGTACAACAGAGATTTAATGGTGTCTTGGAAGGGCTGGGTCATACTATTTCGAATTTGACAATTTCGGCTACAAGGCATTATGGTAGCGCTCTTTTTGGCTTGATTGAGGACTCCGCTACTGTGAGCAACTTGGTAGTAAATAATGCCATGGTAACAGGGGAAGATTATGCCTCTGGCGTTGGGGTTATCGCTAGGACGAACCTAGGGACGCTGTACCATGTCGGCGTGAACGGCGGGCGCGTAAGTGGTTATATGACGGTAGGTGGTCTAGTCGGCGAGAATGGTGGCAATATCAATGCAAGCTATTACAGCGGGAGTGTAAACGGTGGTGATAGGGTAGGTGGTCTAGTCGGCGAGAATGGTGGCAATATCAATGGCAGCTATAACAGCGGGAGTGTGAAAGGGGAGACTGGTGTAGGTGGTCTAGTCGGCGAGAATCATGGCAATATCAGTGCAAGTTATAACAGCGCAAATGTGAGTGGCGCTACTCATGTAGGTGGAATAGTTGGTGATAATTGGGAGAAAAATAATATTAGCAGGAGCGATAATAAAGGGAGCGTGAATGGGGAAAATTATGTGGGCGGCCTGGCTGGCGAGAATTGGGGCAATATTGGCGGAAGTAATAATAGCGGGAATGTGACTGGCAAGAGGTATGTAGGCGGCTTAGTTGGCTGGAATTATGGTAATATCCAGCAAAGTAATAACAGCGGGAATGTAACTGGCGAGAGGAATGTAGGCGGTTTGGTTGGCTTCTCTTCCGAAGGAGATGGTGTTGTTACGGCAAGTAATAACAGCGGAAGAGTAACTGTCAATAGTAATCTAAATGACGATGACGATGATGGTCCGGTGGTCTGGTTAGAAAAGATGGAAGATAATCTGGATCGGATAGTTGGCTATACCGTTGTATTTGGTGATGATGCTATCTCTCAATGAGGGGCGTCTAGCTTGTATGCAGTGAGCTGTATTGGCGTGAGCCTGGCTGCAGTTGATTAAGGGCTTACAGTTAATAATAAAAAACTATAAAAGTATTGCAGAAAAATAGGTATACAAAGAAGGGGCGAACTTGCGATTAGCAGGTTCGTCCCTTAAAAGTTGTGTGTCAGAAGTTTTGCTTTTGGCATTGTTCATATATGATTTTTTTCCTGAGAATTCATGGAGTAGCCGTCGCGAAAAGCCACATCATTAGGATCGACGGTTGTATCCTTATTTTCGACTGGTTTAAGTTGCTTTACGGCGCCATAGGCTGTTTTCAGGGAAAGGCCTTTACTGTTACCAGATAGAATCCATAAAGTTTTATAGCTTTGGGGCTGAGTCTGTAGTGATGTTTCGCCTTGGCCGTCGGTGAAATAGATGAGTAAGTTGATTTTATGCTGGTTAGCATAATCAAACACCGGGGTAAAGCGAGTGGCGCCACGGATTTTTAACCGTTCCTTAAGATCTTTGGCTGTTTTTACCGGGTAGACGCGGCGAATTTCATCATCGCATTCTACCAAGGTAATTTCATGCTTGTAGTTTTTTACAATGGCAAAGACTTCTTTCATGGCTTGCTGAAATTCTTCGTCGCTAATACTGCCGCTTATATCAAGGGCTACGGCGATTTTGGCTTTGTAACTACGTAGTTCGCCGCGTAAGTCTAGGCGGTTTGGCTGGCGGCGGTTGCGGCGGGACGTCGTTTTCTGTCTCGTACTGGCAATCGTTCCCAAGCACTGCTTGAGGTACAAGTTCCAGGGAAGTTCGCCTTTACGGGCGGCGAGAGCCTCTAGCATACTGAGAATATAAGCAGGAGGCGTGCCTTTTTGAGCTTGAAGCGCCAATTTTTCGGTAAACTCTAAGAAGGTTTTCGCGTCAATCTCGCTGGATTCTTGCCAAAGATCATGGGTTCGCTGCGGTTCGTACTTTGTTTCTACAGCCTCATCAAGGCGGCTGTCATCGACGGCGCCTTTTTCGTCAGTCGCTAGTAAGTCAATAGCAGCCTGAATTTTTTCGGCGTAGTATTCAAAGGTTTCAAAGGGCAGCAGCTTCAAATTATAGTAGGCATTGACTGAGGCTAATGTTGTCGCATAAGGCGGCAGATAATCAAGATAGGTATTCACGACAATATCCATAGCAATATTTGTGGCGAGTGTGCCATATTGACTCGTAAGATTTCTAGCGCGTAACAAGTGGAGTGACAGAACATGAAGGATTTCGTGTTTGATCGTGCTCTCCATTTGTTTTTCCGTAAGTGTTAGAAAAATGACGGGATTAAAATATAAGACATAGCGCGGCGCTTGAAAATTGACGCCAGTGGGGCTAGTCATGTCAAACCGGAGGTCTCGTGACATTTGAAATAAAAAATAGCCATAGAAATTATCTTGATCGGCCATAAGGCCGAGATTCACTTGATCGATTAGTTGAAAAAAGCTTTCCTTAAAGGCGGCGGGAATCGGAACTTTACGCGAAGTATTTTGTTTGCTGGAACGGAGAAATTGAGAGATGATTTCCTTGGCTTCGTCATAGAGTGTTTGCTGGTGTTGTCCAAAGGGAGTATTCATCGTGATCACCTGCTTGAGCGGTAAGTTGCAAAATAAGCTTCGACGAAAGCATCGTCAGCAAGGGCTGCTGCGTAGGTTTTCTCATAATTTTGTTTCATATCTTTCATGAGTCCAATCATTAAGTCGGCTGGGCAGGCTTGTAAAAAGTCAATTAGACGGCTTACTAGCTCCGTGGCTGTCGTTGGCTCCTGCGTGATAGTTGTTTCTAGGTGTTTTAGGATGTTTTTTGCCGCGAGATAGAGCCTTGTATGGCTTTCAGCTTTAATTTTCTGGCGGGTAGCCTCTGATAAAGCTGTGCCCGCAAAGATGTCTTCATAAGTCAAGAGCGGCGCATAGTTTGACTCGACAAAGCTGACAAATTCTTCGGCAATAAGGCGGCCCACATTGCCGCGAATTACATTGAGAAAGACGGAGCGGGAAATCGCATCGGTTTTTTCTTGATAAATTTTATAAATATGCGAAATTCGTTCATAACTGCGCGGCGTGGCCTGTAGATCGGCTTCGTTATTTTTATGGAGGTACTCCGGAAAGGTCGCAATAAATTCGATGACTTTGGCTTCCAGACCAGCTTCTGTCGCCCAAGCGAGCCACTGGTGGTAATCTGGTTCCATGTAGAGCCAAACGAAGCGGTTTTCCTGGGCGGTATCCATATCGACGACCTGGTAGTCATAATCGGCGCCGTATTTCCCCGAGGGATTCATGGCTGCCAGGATCTTTACGGTTAGCGGCAAGGTGAAGCCGTTAATTTCCCGGTTTAAGATCAAATTCATTAGTTCCTGCTGCACCGCATGTTCACAGCGATTGATTTCATCAATAAATAACAGCACGGTTTTCCCTTGCGCAGCAGCTTCTTCTAATTCTTTAAGTTTATGATGCACGGCATAGACCGTTGTATTGTCTTTTACGGTAGGCAAGCCGCCAATTTCGCCTTCTTTTAAGAGGTTGGCGTCAATGGTAATGAGACTCCAGTTTTTTTGACGGGCTAGTTCTTTTGCTAAATCGGTTTTGCCAATGCCGCTTTCGCCGACAATGAGGGGGACGGCTTCGGTGGCGAGCACTAAATCAGCGCTTGTTAAGGTATCAATAAAATTCACGGGGGTTCCTCCTAAAGTAACTTGAGCTGTTCATCGACAGCAATTCGTTTCGCGGTGCAACTGCCGTACTGATCAATCAGTAGGAGTCGGTCGATAGCCATAATGGGGCTTAGCTTGTCAATGGTGGTATAAGTTAAAAAATCGCGTACATACTTTTCAGCAATATCTGGTTTGGCAAGCTGGGTTTGTAGGACTTGCCGTAATTCTTCTACAGAGATTTCCTTCATAACATATTTAATGACGAGAAAATTCATCGCGAGAAATTTTAGAATTTTGGGCTTCGTTAGATCATTGATTAATTGAATGGCTCGTTCATTTTGACTCACTGCCAGGCGCTCGGCATCCGGTGTAGGAGCTTTGATATAGCGCAGCGCTTCGTAGCTATGCGTTATTGCTGCCAGTTGGACTTGTTTAGTCGGTTCTTTCAGAAATTTGATCGCATCATAATTTTTGTTTACTGCCAATAGTTGCAATGCTTCGCTAGGATTTTTGATATATTTAATAGCCCAGCCGGATTGGTTGATGGCCTGTTCGATGATTTTTTCCGGGGGATTGTTCAGATATTCCAAGTTGGTCCAACTGGCTGTAATGGCTTTTTGCATCATTGCTTCAGTGGGAGTTTCAATGAATTCGATAGCGCGGCTGTTGTTTTCCAGTGCGGTTTGTTCCATTTCGCTGGTTGGATTTTTAATATGTTTTAGCATGAGGCCGTTTCTTTTGACAGCAAGCAGCTTCATTTCATCAGTGGGATTCTTGATCGAGGTGAGTGTATAGGGATTTTGCCGGATTAATTCCAGAAAGGTTGTATTTTCCATAGACCGATTTTCCTTTAGTCCGTATTTTTGTTATTATAATTATTACTTACGATTTTCTATCAGAGCTAAATCAGATTTATTATATCACTCGCGACTAGCAGGGTCTATTATATAATAAAAAGACGATTTCGCAGCGATGCTAGTACCATCTGTTGCACTGGGCGATGAGAAAGGGTTTTTACATGATGGTTACAGAACAAAGTTTTTGGGAACAATTGGAGAAACGTGGTGTAGTGCTTAACCAAGTACAGCGTGACGCAGTGTTGCATAATCAAGGCGCGCTGCTGCTGCTCGCATCGCCAGGCTCGGGAAAAACAACAACGCTCATTGCGAAAATAGGCTATTTGATTGCTGTACAAGGCGTTGCTTCGCGGCGGATTAAAGCGGTCACCTTTAGTCGGGCTGCTGCGGCAGAAATGAACGGGCGGTTTCAAGCTTTATTTCCGCAATTGGAGTCTATTGAGTTTTCGACGATACACAGTCTGGCCTTTCGGATTGTGCGAGACTATTTTCGTCAGCGCCAGGTGACGTATCAGTTGATTGAAGGACAAGCGGAGCTGAATAAGGGGCAGATTTTACGGGATATTTTTAAAAGCCTTACGAAGGAAACGATGACGGAAGATCAGATGGATGAGCTGACCACCTATATTAGTTTTATCAAGAACAAGCTTATTCCCCGGGAAAAGTGGGCGGAAGTGGATTGCAGCGTGAAAGGGGCGGCAAAAATTTTAGAAGCTTATGAAGCCTTTAAGACAGCGGGCGAGACACTGTTACTTGATTATGATGATATGCTGCTCTATGCTTATAAGGCTCTGAACTCCGAAGCGGACTTGCTGAAAAGATACCAACAGTATTATGACTATATTTTAACAGACGAAAGCCAGGATACGTCGCTGGTACAGCATTTTATCCTGGAAAAGCTCGTCAAAGCTCATGGCAATCTTTGCGTGGTCGCTGACGATGATCAGTCGATTTATAGTTGGCGCGGCGCTGAACCGGATTATTTACTGCACTTTCGCGAGGTTTATCCAGCGGCGCAGCTGTTGTATATGGAGCAAAATTATCGTTCTTCCCGCAATATAGTGATTGCCGCCAATCGGTTTATTCAGCGTAATGCCCAGCGGTATCCGAAGCAGATGTTTACGGAAAATCCTTATGGGGCGCCCATTGACATTCGTTGTCTCAGTGATTATAAACAGCAGGCTAAGTATTTGATTGAGGCGATTCGACAGGCGGTCGCGAAAGACAGTATTGCTATTTTATATCGCAATAGCTCATCGGCGATTATCCTTGTGAATGAATTGGAGCGAGCCGGTCTTTCTTTTGCCATGCAAGATGAGGACAAGCGCTTTTTCTCTCACTGGGTCGTGGCTGATATTTTAAACTTTATGCGACTCAGTTACTCTGATAAACGAATTGATATTTTTGAAAAGATCTTTGCGAAGATGAACGGCTATATTACGAAGCAGCAGCTGGAAGCCGTAAAAGAATTGGGAAATCACGAGTCGGTATTTCAGAATTTACTCCGTCATGTGCCGCTGCAGGACTATCAGTGGCCGCTTATTGAAAGTTGCCGGGACGTAATTATTTCTTTAAAAGAAAAAAAGCCTCTGGCAGCCATTGCGGCAATTCGCCATCAGCTTGGTTACGACAAGGCCTTAGATCGAATGTGTGACCGACTGGGGTTTCGCAAGGAATATCTCTTGGGCATTTTAAACACACTCGAGGAGATTGCATCAGGACTTGATAGTGTCGAAGCCTTTGCCAACCGCTTGAAACATCTAGAAACTGTGACTAAGCAGGCGAGACAGAAAAAAGATCATCAAGTGACTCTGTCGACCTTTCATAGCGCGAAAGGAATGGAGTTTGACAAGGTCTATATGATTGATTTAATTGAGGGAATTATTCCTGCCGCCAGCGATGTAATGGAGAAACAGCAAGGAAAGCCAGCTGCTATGGCCGAGGCGGTTCGTCTCTTTTATGTAGCTATGACGCGAGCTAGGCACCAACTTCAATTGATCACTTATGAGAAGCGGGATCAGGAAAAAGTCAGTGAGTCGCAGTTTGTTATGGCCATACGCCATATGGTAACGCCGCCCAAGGCGCCATCGCCGCAAGCGTTGCAGCCGAAGCGTCAGCCAGTGAGAAGTCCCTTTGCAAGCACGCGGCTAGTGCCAACTCAGCCAGCAAAAGTTTTATCGCCTACCGCCATTCGTAAGCGCGAGGGGCTGAAGGTAGGGGCTAGGGTCAGACATGCCCGGTTCGGTGAGGGCCAGATTACGGCGCTCAATGCGGTGAGTCTCGATATTAAGTTTGCCGACAAGGTGAAAACTTTAGCAGTTGCCGTGTGTTTAGAGGAAGGCTTTCTGGAGCCTGTTCGCTAAAGTAGCGATCAAAGATATTGGCTGGGACAGTAAGCTATTGGCTAACGCTAAGGATTTATTGTAGCTCATATACGCACAGAAAAGAAAAATGTTTGTTTAAGGTTGACAATTTCTATGAAGAGTGCTAAAGTATGTAACTGTACTATCAAAGTGAATACCGAACTTCGTATGAAGGTAACGGGAGAGAGATTAGCAATAATCCGCCGAAGATGTTATGCTTTCAGGCAAAAGAACCGTTACTGGACGAACCTCTGGAGAGCCTCAATTGAGCACCGAAGGAGCAAGCTGATACTAAATCAGTGAATCTCTCAGGTAAAAGGACAGAGCAGACAAAGCTATTTTCTTGCTGTTTTATTTTGAGGCCAAATTTTTATAATTTGGCCTCTTTCTGTTTTTCTCGAGGCTGGTATTTGGCACGTAGTAACAGAAGGGAAGGCGGGATACATATGTCAGAAGAACAAACTTTATCACGGGGGCTGAAAAATCGTCATGTTCAGCTGCTGGCCATTGGCGGGGCGATTGGAACAGGCTTGTTTCTCGGCTCAGGTCGTTCGATTCACTTAGCGGGGCCATCGATTTTATTTGCCTATATGATTACAGGCACGATCTGTTTTTTTGTAATGCGGGCGCTAGGCGAATTGCTACTGTCTAACAGCAAATATCATTCGTTTGTGGATTTTGTCCGCGACTATATGGGTAACGGCGCTGCCTTTATTACGGGTTGGACGTACTGGTTTTGTTGGATTTCCTTGGCGATGGCCGATGTGACGGCCGCGGGGCTGTATATTCAGTATTGGTTTCCCAATATCGCGCAATGGGTTCCCAGTCTCATGATTTTAGTTGTGCTACTGATTATGAATTTGACGGCGGTAAAGCATTTTGGTGAAATGGAATTTTGGTTTGCTTTGATTAAAGTTGTGGCGATTTTAGCACTTATTGTAATTGGTTCGTTTATGGTTATCAAAGGGTTTGCGACTGACGCTGGCCCGTCAAGCTTTGCTAATCTGTGGAGCTATGGCGGCTGGGTTCCTAATGGAATCAGCGGGTTCATTCTGTCTTTCCAAATGGTGGTATTTGCGTTTACGGGCATTGAATTAGTTGGTTTGACTGCAGGGGAAACGGAAAACCCCGAAAAGGTCATTCCGAAGGCCATTAATCATATTCCGCTCAGAATTATTGTATTTTACTTTGGCGCTCTCTTTGTCATTATGAGTATTTATCCCTGGACGGCGCTCAGTCCGGCAAAAAGTCCTTTCGTGCAGGTTTTCTCGGCGATCGGGATTACCGCGGCAGCAACGATTGTTAATTTTGTTGTGTTAACTTCGGCGGCATCGGCTTGCAATAGCGGTATCTTTAGTACGAGCCGCATGGTTTATGCTTTGGCACGAGAAAGTAATGCACCAGAATCGATGAAAAAATTAACCTCCAATCAAGTACCGGCGAATGCTACGCTCTTTTCGGCTTTCGTTATACTATTAGCCGTGATTCTGCAATATATTATGCCAGAAAGCGTCTTTGTCTTGATTACCAGTATTTCGACGTTCTGCTTCATTTTTATCTGGGCGATGATCACGATCTGTCATTTGAAATATCGTAAAACGCGACCAGAGCTTGCGGCAAAAAATAAATTTAAAATGCCACTGTACCCTGTGATTAATTATATTATTTTAGCTTTCTTTGCCTTTGTATTAGTCACCTTGGCATTAAATGAAGAAACACGCGTTGCTCTGTTTGTGACGCCAGTATGGTTTATTATGCTTGGCGTGATTTATAAAGCCGCGAAGAGCAGAACGAAAGAAGCCGAGGATGGAGAAAGCAGTTTAGCTTAATTTAGGGATTTGCCTATTGTGTAAAGTTGTTTCGTGTGATATGGTAGATAAATATTTTATTTTTCGATAAGGCAGGCATTTTAACATGAGACAATCTTCAAGGTATCAAACGAAACAATTAGTTATGGCAGCTTTAGGCATCGCTCTAGTGTTTATTTGCACTTCTTTTGTCAATATACGCTTGCCCATTGCGGCAAATGGCGGACTCATTCATTTAGGCAATGTACCGCTTTTTATTATGGCAATTCTTTACGGTCGCTGGTTCGGCGCTGTAGCTGGCGGCATTGGCATGGCTCTGTTTGATGTAGTTGGCGGCTGGTTTTTGTGGGCGCCTTTTACGCTCGTGATTGTCGGGCTTATGGGCTATGTTGTCGGGGCGATTTGTGAGCAACGGCAAAGTTTTTCCGCCTATGTGTTAGCGCTGCTAGCAGCCTGCCTGATTAAGGTGGTCGGCTATTATGGGGCGGAAGGTATTATTTACGGCAACTGGGTGGCGCCAATGCTGTCTGTTCCTGGCAATCTTGTACAGATCGGCGTAGCAGCAATTCTTGTGTTGCCGCTAGCTTCCAGGCTGAGAATGTATGTGAAGCGGTAAAAGAATTTTATCGGAAGAATCTGTTTCGCAAATCGCTATTTAGAAATAGTTGGTTTTGAAGTTTTACGACTGCCTTTTGGCAGTCTTTTTTTATTGACGAAGGTTTTATTAAAGGTATATTTAAAAGAGAAGTAGAAGATAATTATTATAAAGTAAAAATGATAATCATCAAGCGAAAGCGAACATTATTAACTGGAAATGATCATCACGAAGCTAGAACAATCATCACAAAAGGAAATCATTCAGGGAATACATGGGGGGATATTTTTATGGAAGAACAAGAATTACAACAGCAAGTACTCGATAAATTAACTAAGGTTTGTCTATGCAAAGGCATTAGTCGGGCGACGATGAAGAAGACTATTGCATCAGGAGCCGATTCGGTAGTCGCGGTGCAAAAAAAGACAGGCGCCGGGTCTGGCTCCTGTCATGGACGGCGTTGTACGCCTAAAATTGAAGCATTGCTAGAAGATCATTTGCTAAGCCGTGATCAGTCTGGGAAGTAGTATTGAATCCACATAATCACTTCTGACAACGAGGGATGCGGCGTCATTGTTTCACCGACACTTACAATGGAACGAGGATCAAGATTGCGAACTAGGCGGGAGCGTCTTAAGTTTTCCGTTGTAGGTGAAGCAATATGGTTGTGGACAGGCGTAAGGCGTGTTTCGCCAGCATTCATCAGATTGACGAAAGGTTGGAGCAAGATTGAGGCCTGCGGCCCGACAATATGAATACCTAAGATGTTTTTCGTTGCTTTCTCTACAATTACTTTTACGAAGCCGTCTTCTTCATCGCCAGGATTGAAGCCGAGAGCAAAGCCCTTGGCTGTAGCGGAATAATGGTGTTTAGCTGTGGTGATTTCATAGCCTTGTTTCAGTGCTTCTGCTTCGGTAAGTCCCACATGGGCAACCTGCGGGAAGGTGTAGGTGACGGCAGGGACAATGTCATAGCGGGCCCAGCGCCAGTCACTAGGATGATGGCCGCTAAAGAGGTTGTGAGCCAAAATATCTGCTTCATAGTTGGCTTTATGGCGAAAGGGCGCTTCGCCGTTGACATCACCTAACGCCCAAATTCCAGCGGCGCTTGTTTCGAGAAATTCATTGGTGACAATCCAGCCGCGATCATTCGTTTCTACGGCGGTATGTTCGAGCTGCAGTGTGTCCGCATTTGATTCAATTCCGGTGGAAAGCATGATTTCCTGCGCTGCGATTTCGCTGGTTTGGTTGGTGTCTTTGTCAAGGAGGCGAAGGGTTTTTTTATCTTCGCCTTGTTTTACTTGCAGGGGCTTGTGATTGACGAGGACTGTTATGCCTGCTTTTCGTAGACCCTGCAGTAAGTGAGCGGAAATTTCGCTATCTTCTCGCGGCAATAGGCGGACATTTTGCTGAACTACCGTTACTTTCGTGCCAGCAGCGGCAAATACGTGTGCGAATTCTGTGCCGATAGGTCCGCCGCCGATGATAATGAGATCTTTAAAGGGCTGAGCCGGATATTTTTCACCAAAGAAAGTTTCTGATGTGAGATAGCCTGTTGCTTCGAGACCTTCAATTGTGGGGATTTTCGTACGGGCGCCTACGGCGAGAATGATTTTGTCGGCGGTAAATTCCTCAGATAAGGCGCCATCAGGCAGGGTTACCTGTAAGGTTTTTTCGCCAGTGAAGTGACCGATTCCCCGATAAACATCTAGTTCTTCGATGGACTCATAGTAGGAACGTAGTTCATCACTCTCATTTATTTTTTGCCAGACCCGTTTGCTGACAAGTTCCCAATTCATCGAAGCTGGCGCTACATTGACGCCGATTTTCGGTAGTTCCTGAATTTCCCGAATATAATCTGCTGCAGTAACCATGACTTTCGTAGGAATGCAGCCTCGTGTTAGGCAGGTTCCGCCAAATTTCCCTTTTTCAATTTGGGCGCATTTTAAGCCTTGTTTTAAGGCGGCGTCTAAGACAATATTCGCCGCCCCTGTGCCAATTACGACAACATCGTATTTTTTCATGACTGTTTGCTCCTTTTGTAGAATAAAGGTGATCTTTTGCCAGAATCAAGAAGCTTTCTGATTTAGACTTTTACCAAGTAAATTCGCCTATTCATTAGCAATATCCTTGAAAAGTCTAGCTGTTTAAAGGTTTTTTTAAGAATCATTTAATCATCAGACTATTTTTTTCGATATAAAGAATGAGAGGTTTTTAGCTGGGAGAAAAGAAGTCGCAAAGCGAAAGGTGTGGCGTTTTATGGCGATACATATTAACAATTCCGTTAATTCATATTTGTTTACCAAGATTTTTTTGAATCAGAACAGTTCCAAGGTAGGTCAGAACGACTCCTTTTTGACAGATTACATGAATATTGCGGCAAATAACACGACATTTTCCATTAATTCAAATTTATCAGCTGCAAATTTTAAAGCGAAGCAGGAAGAGTATCAGAATCAGACAGCTGGTTTTAAGACGGCTGTTAGTAATTTGCAGACAAGATCGCAAACTTTAACGGGAACTGCGAGTGTATTGAATAAAAAGTATGTTTCAGACTCGACGGGGGCTGTTAGTGGTGAAGCTAAAACCGCAGCGAAACCAGCCACTTATGATGTAAGTGTAGAAAAAGTGGCCACAGCCCAGCAAAATCAAGGAAAAACTCTTACGTCTACTGGCTTGGGCGGTATTAGCGCTGGCGTCTATACGATGGGCCTTACTGTGGGGAGCGGTACAGAAAAGCAGATCACTGTTAATATTTCCGGTACGGATACAAATAAACAGGCTCTCACCAAGATTGCTGACGCGGTCAATCGTAGCGGCAGCAGCGTGAAAGCGGAAGTGAAGACAGTCAATGATAAAACATACTTGGCGATGGAAGGCCAAACTGGTGCGGCGTCGTCTTTTTCTGTCCGTGATATTTATGGTAGCCTTGCTAGTCAGACTAGTTTAACAAATCAAGTAAAACAGGCCCAAGATGCCTCATATACAGTGAATGGTGTTAGCCAAAAGTCAGCGTCTAATGCGATCAAGATTGACAATGGAAATGTGAACCTAACCCTAAAGAGCACTACAGTCGGTGCAGAAAAAGTGACTGTTGGACCTGATGCGAATAAGACCATTAGTGCCGTACGTGATTTAGCGGCAACATATAATGAGATTAACTATAATATCCAGAACTCTGAGAATGTGACAAAGCGTGGTGAAACGATGCTAAAGGGAATTCAAAGTCAGTTTGACGGAATTCGTCGCAGCCAATATGAGAAAATTGGCATTACCATGGACCGTAAGACTGGTAACCTTGCTGTTGATACGGAAACACTGACAAAGGCTTTGAAGACAGACGCTGCTAATGTAGATCGACTGATTTCTGGTCCTAACGGGTTAGCTACAACGGCGGGTAAGATTGCAAAAACAGCGCAAAGTACACCAACTTCCGCTTATTTCCAAGCGCCGACTATGAGTAATTACTTACAGACTAATAATAATACGAATTACTATAATTATTCACAGTCTTTATTTCTTGACATGATGTTGTAATCTATATCAGCCTGCACTTTGACGAATTCATTGCTGCAGGCTTTTTTACGGTTTGTGACAGACTTTTAATGGGAAGCGGGAAGTTCTTCAGCCGCTGGCGAAAGTAAACCAAGCAATAGGTGAGGTGTTTAGTTTGTTTGTGAAAAATGGCCTTAAACAAGGCCCATTTTGGCGTTCCACGTTTTTTATTGCCTGCCTTGCGGTTACTTTATGCCTTGTGGCTTTTTATTCGGCAGAAGGACTTTACCAACGAGATCTTGCCGCACAGATTGAAGAAACTCATACAGCCAACAAAAATGTAACGAGACTTGTAGAGGAAAATGTTCGGCTCATGTTATCGCAGGCTGATAATATTCTATTAGTCATGAAAATTGATATGGAAACGCACGGATTCTTAGAAGCGAAGCATGTAAGTCTCTTACAGAGCTCTTTAGAACTAGGTACGATTAATCAGATTGCTGTAGCTGATTCAGCTGGTAATCTGATTTTTAGCGCTGTGCCGTTGCAGGCTCCGTTAAATATTGCGCTGCGAGAGCATTTTCGGGCACAGGTTGATTATGATTCAGATAAACTTTACATTGCTGCTCCGTGGATCAACCGGGCTACGGGAACGCCATCTGTTTTTCTGAGTCGCCGTATCAATGATAGCCAAGGGAATTTTGCGGGGATTGTATCTGTGGGCTTAGATCAAAAATATTTCACGAGTGTGTTTAGTCAATTGGAGCTGGGCCGAGATAATAGTCTCGTTTTGCTGCGAACAGACGGACGACTGCTGGCACGTGTACCCAATAATCGCTCTTTAGAGGAGTTAGCTGGACTTTATTCTTCCCACATAGCTTTCAGCCGCATGAGCAAAGGGGAAAACTTTGGAACTTATGAAGCGGTTTCTATTGGCGATGGGATTGCTCGCTACGGCGCCTTTCGCGCTTTCAGCGATTATCCTTTGCTAGTTTTAGCGGGAACCTCGAAAGAAACGGTAATGCAGCCTTTACAGGAACTTCGCTTCCTCTATTTTTTGCGGGCTGGATTTTTTTCCTTACTCATTCTTGGCGCTTTCGTAGTTATTTGGCTGCAAATGCGGAAACAAGTTCACATGACGCGTGCGTTATCGCGAAGTCAAGGACGCTATCAAGCGTTGATGGCGCAAGCAGCTGAGGCTATTGCTGTGGCTGATTTTGCTACAGGAACGATTTTTGAAGTCAATGAAGCGTATTGTACTTTATTTGGTATAGAGACACTCAAAGAGAATCTATTTGAGTTTTGGAAAACCCAAGAAGGGGTAAGCGCTGCCGCCTATCAAAGTATGCTGCAAGAAGCTGGGTCACTGCCTATGGCCGTGTTTTATTTTAATAATCAGGCAGGGAAACATATTTGTGTACAGCGGGCTGCTTCGTTGATTCATTATGAAGAAGAAGCCTTGATTATCGTTCATTATCGTGACATTACGCTGGAACAAAAGCTCGCGAATCAAATCGAACAAGAAGTCAAGCTGGCGGGAGAAGCACAGCGGCGTATGCTGCCTGGCGATTATGCCGACAAATCGCTAGTTGTTCAAACCGTATATCAGCCAGTTCACTTCGTGAGCGGCGATTTTTTCAGCTATGCTTGGTCACGGGATCATAATAAATTTTATGGCTATGTACTTGATGTGGCGGGTCACGGTATGGCCACAGCTTTGCATACTTCTGCAATTACCAATCTGCTTGATCATCTGCTAGAAGAAATGCAGGGCTGGACGACAGAGACGATGGCACAATTTAATGAGCAGATGATCCGCTATTTTCAGGATGATTCTTTTTTGGCGATGATAGCCTTTGAATTTGATTTTTCCCAGCGCCAGCTTTGCTGTTTGGCTGGCGGTATGAATCATTTTATGCTTTGTCAGCAGAATCGGCCCCAAGTTCGGACTCTTCCCGGAAGCTATCTGGGGATTGGCCCTTCTGCCGAATTTGAAACACTAGTCCTTTCCTTTCAGCCAGGTGATGCTTTTTATTTTTTCAGTGATGGTTTATATGAACAGCTGCCTAAGGAATCATTGCCGGCATTCTGTGGCTTTTCGGAATCTGTGGCGAAGCTGAAATCGCTCGCGCTTCAGGAGAATATTCATGATGATTGTTCGGCTGTCTGCATCCAAATTCAATAGCGAAATATTTTAGAAGGCTGTTAGATAGTCCATTTACTAGAAAGTACCATTTGTTTAGGGCAGGGGATTCATCAGACTGTGACGAATTTTTCAGCGTTCCTGAATAAAGGTTTGTTAGTTCTTAAGGAGGTTCTATGCCCCAGATATTTAGTGATTTAGCGAATCAAATTGTAAACGGCGGCTTTAAAATCCATCTTGCCGCGTTTGCTGTCAGTTTATTTTGCGGTATTATTGTGATTCATTTTCTCTTTTACCGTGTACTGAAAGTGATTGCCCATAAAACTGATCTTTCTTATCCGCTCTTACGGCAAACTTTTCGTGGAATTCCTACTTTACTTGGTTCTTTAATTGGCCTGTACTTAGTAATGGAATTTTTGGCGATTCCCGAGCGGCCGCTATTATTTTTACAGCGGCTCTTTCACTCGCTGGTTATTTTAACGATTACTCTTGTAGTTGCAAGGCTGGCTTCTGGTTATCTCAAGCAGAAATTCAGCAAGACATCAGGTGCGTTTGCCTCTACGTCGATTTTGGCGACAACAATTGATCTAACTGTCTACACAATGGGAATTTTATTTTTATTGGAATCCTTTGGCGTGGCCATTTCTCCTTTATTGACGGCTTTAGGCGTCGGCGGTTTAGCTGTCGCTCTGGCCTTGCAGGATACTTTGGCGAATTTGTTTTCTGGTATTAATATTCTTGTTGCGAAGCAAATCAAAATCGGCGATTTTGTAAAATTGGCTACCGGCGAAGAAGGGCATGTTGTCGATATGAATTGGCGGAACACGACGATCAAGACTTCTACGGAAAATATGGTAGTGATACCCAATCAGAAAGTGGCCTCAGCAACGCTCACGAACTATGCGCAGCCTTTTGCGGAGTGTTCCATCGGCATACCCATTGGGGTAAGCTATGATAGTGATTTAGATCAGGTAGAAGCTGTGACACTTGCCGTGGCTCGCGAGGTTTTGCAGGAAACACCAGGGGCTGTAGCGGCTTCCGATCCAGTTCTTCGCTACACGCGCTTTGGTGAATCAAGTATTGATTTTAATGTGACTTTGCGCGTTCAGACCGTGACAGATCAGCATCTTGTGCGTCATAAATTTATCAAAAAAATTCATAGTCGCTATCGGCAGGAGGGCATTGTGATTCCTTTTCCAACTCGGACGGTTTATGCTGAAAAAGAGAATGTCTAGGCAAGCGAGACGGATGATGCGGTTGCTTTTGCTTTCATTACTATTTTGCCTGACTGCTTTTTCTGCTGCTGCGGCGCAGCCTGTTAGCAATGGATTCACTCCTGAAGTGATCCCTGATGCGATCGAGGAGCGTCTTAAAGCGATGAGTTTGGAAGAAAAAGTCGGACAGCTGTTCATAGCGGCCTTTCGGCAAGAAGAAAATCGACCGGTGCGAGCTGTGACGTCAAAGCTAAAGGCCTCTATCCAGCAGTATCATTTAGGCGGCGTTATTTTGTTTGCGGAAAACTTTCAGTCTGTCGATCAGACTGTAGCGCTGAACCAGGATCTTGCAGCTCTGGCCGGGCCAGTTCCTTTATGGATCGCTGTTGATCAGGAAGGCGGTCGCGTTAATCGATACTTCTTCGGTACGGCTCTGCCGGGAAATATGGCCGTCGGTGCGGGCGGTAACAACGAAGGCGCCTATCAAACGGGCTATATTCTGGGACAAGAAATGGCGGCGCTCGGGATCAACTTAGCGTTAGCGCCAGTACTTGATGTGAATAGTAACCAGGAAAATCCTGTCATTGGTGTTCGATCTTTTGGCGCAGATCCCATTGCCGTGTCTCGCTTAGGCAAAGCTTATATTACAGGACTTCATGATGGCGGCGTTTTGGCTGTTATGAAACATTTTCCCGGACATGGCGATACTTTTGTTGATTCCCATGTGGGGTTGCCGATTGTGAAGCGAGATAAAGAGGCTTTGGCGGCAATGGAATTGCGACCGTTTATTGATAATCTCGCTACTGCTGACATGGTTATGGTCGGACATATTGCTTTTCCGGCGCTCGATGCTACGAAAGTACTTTCGCAGGATACCGGCGAAGCGATTTATTTACCAGCTTCTCTGTCGCCGAAGGTTACGACAAAGCTGCTACGCGAAGAGTTAGGGTACGAAGGTGTTGTCATTACTGATGCATTGGAGATGAAAGCCATTGCGAAGCACTTTGGAGCAAAACAAGCGGCTCTGATGGCGTTGCAGGCAGGAGCGGATATTTTGCTAATGCCGGAAAATCTACCAGAAGCTTATGAAGCGGTTATGACGGCAGTACGAAGCGGTCGTATTGCCCCAGAGCGAGTTGATATGTCAGTTAGACGAATCTTATGTCTTAAAGCGAAACTTCTCCCAACAAATAAGTTTAGTCAAGATGGGGCCGAAAAAATGGTTGGCAATATAGTTGCTAAGGATACAGCCGCGCAAATTGCCGCAGCGGCAGTGACGCTTGTGAAAAATGAAGCTGGGGCAATGCCGTTGCAGCTGACTGGTCGTGAAAACATTGTGTTAGCTGCTCCCACGGCGGATACAATAAAGTTAATGCAAGATTTTGCGCAAACTCAATGTAAAGATTTAGGGTTCCAAGAGCTACAGTTCAGTCCGTTACTCTATCAAGACAACGGTTCCTTGACGCTAGCAGAAATGCAGACAGTGCAAGCCGCTGATATTGTCATCATGGCTTTACCGCGGGAAGAAGCAGGGGCTGCGGCTTTGGCGGCGTTTAGCCGCAAGCAGGGCAAACGAGTTATCGGAATTGCCATTGATACACCTTATAATATGATTGCGTTGCCTTATCTATCGGCCTATCTGGCTGTATATGGAAAGAATGCCAGTAATATGGAAGCTGGTATGGCTGCTGTATTTGGGCGGCTTTCACCAGCGGGACGTTTGCCTGTTCCTGTCTATGACGACGGCAAGCTTATCTTTCCTTTAGGATTTACTCTTGCAAAAAATTTAACAGCAGTAGCAGGAAAAGAGTAAGATTTTTCTAATTCTTATTATTATACGGTGCTGTTCATCGCTTCAACCGAGGAAAAGTTGGATCTTGTGGAGGAGGGGTAAGGACTATGAATGATCTAAGTCAAAAGCAGATTGCGTTATGCCGGGAGAATCGCCCCGTGGGTGTGGCGGAAAAAGAGCGGGAAGGCGTTTTTGTAAACGGTTTTATCTGCCAGAACTGCGGGCTTCATTTCAACTTATTTTCCTGGAAGGCCAATCGTCACCGCAGTGATAATACCTATTGTCCCGAATGTGGTCAAAAAGGAGCCTTTATTCATTATCGCAAGGCTCTCAGTACAAGTCGCGCCAGAGATAATAATTCTAAGGATGAAATTTTTCGCAATGTCCCTTTGCCTGGCAGTCAATTAATGAAAGATTCTATTGTCATTCCCAAAAATTAAAGAAGTTAACAGCCTGATTTGTGCCTATATGGCATGAATCAGGTTTTTTATTGACCTAAGTGATAAAACCTCATGTATCTTGCATACATAACTGGAAGGTATTGACTCGCCTGCGTGGGACTCCTACAATAAAAAAGACTGTAAAGGAGCGATCTACTATGAATATATTGGAAAGTATGACGAAAGAGGAATTAATTAAATATCAAAAATCATTGCAAGCAAGCTATGAAGCTGTGCAGGCCAAAAAATTGAAGCTGGATATGTCACGAGGTAAGCCTTGCAGTGAACAGCTCGCGCTTTCTTCGGAATTACTTACTTGTTTAGGCCCTTCTGACTACAAAGCGACGAATGGAACTGATTGTCGTAATTATGGCGGCGTTGACGGATTGCCTGAAGCGAAGGAACTGATGGCTTGGTTTCTTGATGCCCAGCCAGAGCAAGTCATCATTGGCGGCAATTCCAGTCTGACCATGATGTATGATTTGATGACTCGGGCGATGCTGAAACCGATTCCTGGCAGTGAAACTGCTTGGAGTAAATTGCCGCAAGTAAAATTTTTGTGTCCTAGCCCTGGCTATGATCGCCATTTTGGAATTTGCGAACACTTAGGCATTGAAATGATTCCTGTACCGTATTTAGCTGACGGTCCGGATATGGCAGAAGTCGAACGACTTGTTGCTTCTGACGATTCTATCAAAGGAATGTGGTGTGTGCCTAAGTATAGCAATCCGACGGGCGTAACCTATTCGGATGAAGTAGTACGGCGTTTGGCTGCTATGCCTACCAAAGCGCCTGACTTTAGACTTTTCTGGGATAATGCTTATACGGTGCATCATTTGACGGATCAGCCTAAGCCGTTGTTAAGTATTTTGGCAGCTTGCCGTGAAGCGGGGAATCCTGACCGCGTTTTTGCTTTTGCTTCGACCTCGAAAATCAGCTTTCCTGGAGCTGGGGTCGCCATGTTAGCGAGTAGTGAAAGAAATATTAGCTGGCTGAAAAAAGAGATTAATGTGCAGACAATCGGCCCTGATAAATTAAATCAGCTTCGCCATGTACGTTTATACAAAGACAGGGCGGGGATTGAAGCTCATATGAAGAACCATGCTGCTTTGATTAAGCCCAAATTTGATTTGGTGATTGAGTTGCTGGAACAAGAACTTGGTGGTAAGGGAATTGCTTCCTGGAGCAACCCGACTGGTGGCTATTTTATTAGTTTTGATGCGTTGCCAGGCTGTGCGAAGCAGATTGTGGCGAAAGCCGCTGAAGCTGGCGTTATTATGACTTCTGCTGGAGCAACCTATCCTTACGGCAAAGACCCAGAAGACAAAAATATTCGCATTGCGCCAACTTTCCCGCCGTTGGCGGAACTGGCTCAAGCCATGGAGCTCTTCGTTCTCTGTGTGAAACTGGTTAGCGCTGAGCAGGAGCTGGCAAAACGCGCGAATTAAGAGTAACAGAGGCGAATTAAGCGAAATAGAACGGACAAAATAGTAAAGGCATAGTGTTGGCGAAAGGGTGAGAGCATGAAACAAGATCGCGCTTCATTAAAGCAAGACCTAAAAGAGCGGCTAAGTCCGCTAGAATTTGCTGTAACTCAGGAAAGTCATACAGAACCGCCTTTTCAAAACAAGTACTGGAATCACCATGAGGCTGGCATTTACGTCGATATTGTCTCGGGGGAAGTTCTGTTTAGTTCTTTAGACAAATTTGATTCTGGCTGCGGGTGGCCCAGTTTTACGAAGCCGCTGGCAAAAGAAGTATTAGTCGAAACAGAAGATGTGAGTCATGGAATGTATCGCACGGAAGTAAGGAGTAAGGCAGCCGATTCCCATCTCGGCCATGTTTTTGCTGATGGTCCGGCGCCAACGGGTCTTCGTTACTGTATTAATTCGGCTGCATTGCGATTTATTCCTAAAGAAAAACTGCAAGAGGCCGGTTATGGTGAATATGAAAAAATATTTTTGCCGGACATAACGCAAAAAGCATCAAAGTGAGTGCATACAGGCAATTCTTTTAGTAAAGTAAAGCCTAGCCCTATCGGAAAAGCTGCCGATAGGGCTAGGTTTTTTAAAAGGGAAATATAGCTCGCTGTCGTATTCTATTCCATAAAATGATAAAAGTATCAAGAGGAGGAGAAAACTGCTGTGAGTCAATTTGCCGCGATGCCGCTAGATCATTTGATTCTAATTATTTTGTTAGCTGGTTATATTATTTATCAACAGACGAAAGCGCAATTGGTGCGAGGGCGCAAATATGTAGTGATGCCTCTTATACTGTTGTTTTTTACGTATCAGTCTTTAACTAAGTTAGGCGATCAGTTGTACCAGCTTACTTTACCAATTTTCGTTTTGCTTGGTTGCGGCCTATTTACAGGCGCAGTCGCCGCTGGAATGGCAAAAATAGTCCGTAAAGAAGATGGCTGTTTATATCAAGAAGGCGGTTGGCGGAGCCTTTTGCCGCTGTGTTTGATTGTACCGATTCGTGTGGCAGTATTTTGGGGGCTGCATGATTATCCTAGTATGGAGTTGTTAAATCATGGCGGCACGGTATATCTTCTCTTTTTTTCAGCTCATCTTGTGAGCCGCAGTGGGATTATGATCGTGAAAAATCCAGAAATATGGAATCTCTATATGAATGAACGTAATCGGAAATGATAAGGAATTTAAGCGAGACAGGTTTAATAGTCATAGGAAATCATTAATCGCTATAGAAAAGTAGTTACGAGAGAGGGTAGGAATATGAAGGAATTACAGGAAATCGCTGCGATTCTGTCGCAAAGCAATAATATCGTATTTTTCGGTGGTGCTGGTGTTTCTACCGAAAGCGGCATACCGGATTTTCGTAGTGTCGACGGGCTTTATAACCAACAGTATGCTTATCCGCCAGAAGTGATGTTGAGCCATACTTTTTATGTACAGCATCAGGAAGAGTTTTTCGATTTTTATCGTAAAAAGCTGATTTTTCCTCAAGCAAAGCCCAATAAAGCCCATGAGTGGCTGGCTCGCTGGGAAGCGGCGGGGAAAGTAAAAGCTGTAATTACGCAGAATATTGACGGACTTCATCAGGCGGCAGGCAGTCAGCAGGTGCTGGAACTACACGGATCGATTCAGAGAAATTACTGTGAGCGTTGCCAAGCCTTCTATCCGCTTGAATTTATTCGAAGCAGTTCTTTGATTCCGACGTGTTCTTGTGGTGGAGTCGTTAAGCCTGATGTCGTATTGTATGAAGAAGGTCTGGATCAGTCTGTGTTAGAAAAAGCGATTACCTATATTGCCAAAGCTGATATTTTGATTGTGGCAGGAACGTCGCTAGTCGTTTATCCTGCGGCGGGATTAATTGATTATTATCGCGGCAACAAGTTGATTTTAATCAATCGCGATCCAACCGTAGCGGATCGTAAAGCTGATTTTGTGCTTCATGGTAAGGTTGGCGAGATTTTAAATCAGATTAAATAAAGAATTTTATTGCGAACTAAAGTGATTTTTTATATGATAATAGTTAGTTTTGAAACTAATTATTGTTAGGTGGTCAAAATGAAGCAAAAACATTCTATCGGTATAAAAATTGCTGTTTTAGGACGGCTGCTGGCAAAGCGGTCGAATGAAGGCTTTACTGGAACTGGATTATCGGCAAGCCAGTGGTCTGTTTTAAAATGTCTTAGAAATGAGGAAGCCTTGACACAAAGTGAGATTGCTGTGCGGCTATCCCTAGAAGCGCCGACTGTATCTAAGACGGTTCTGCTCTTAGAACAGGCTGGCTGGGTTCAGCGCATTGCTGATGAGAAGGATCGGCGCGAGAAAAAAGTGATAGCGACGGAACAAGCGAAAAAACAGTTTCCTTTGTGGCAGGCAGTTGCCTCTAAAGTGGCGCAGGAAGCCCTGGTCGGGTTTTCGCGCGAAGAACAGTTAATCCTAGAAAGTATGATTGATCGAATAACTGTAAATTTGACGGATCGCGCCAAGCAAGGAGGGGCGATCCAATGAGTTTTCAGGGAACTTTATTACGCTGGCGGCCTTGGATTGTGTTGGCAGCGGCTACAGGCGTAAATTTATCGATGGGACTTAATTATTCCTGGAGTGTGATTCAAAAGGCGCTCGTATCAGACTGGCATTGGACTTTAGTGCAAGCCTCACTGCCTTACACAGCCTATGCTGTTGTCATTACGGTCGCGATGCTGTTGAGTGGTAAATTGCAAAAGTTATTAGGGCCTAGGCGGGCGATTCGCCTCGGCGCTGTCTTGATGGGGCTTGGACTTATCAGTTGCAGTTTTTCTCAGACGCCGTTGCTTATTGCTTGCGCTTATTCTTTTGCTGCGTTAGGTGCAGGTATTTGTTATTCAACTACGTTGCCCACAGTCATAGCCTGGTTCCCTGCGGCAAAAAAGGGACTCGTTACAGGTGTAGTCATTAGTGGCAGCGGGTTAGCGCCTATTTATGTATCGTTTATAGCCAATTGGCTATTATTGCAATATGGCATAAGTCGCACTTTTTTACTGTTAGGAATTGGTGTTGCCTGCCTGCTCTTATTTATGACCTTATTTATTACGAAAGCTCCCGTTTTAGCAGCTACGGCGCCAGTGAAAACTGCTCGATTTGATCCGGAAGCCGCTGCTTTCCATTCAGATAGTTCAGCTTTCTCTTGGCGAGAAATGATTGGCACCCCACTGTTTTGGCGGTTGTGGTTTATGTATTTGTTTGCCTCTTCAGCTGGGTTGATGATTATCGGTCATATTGCGATGATTGCGAAAAAACAGGCGCAGTGGGATCAGGCGATTTATTTAGTATTGCTTATTGCGCTTTTCAATACACTCGGCAGGGTAGCTGCAGGCTTTTTTTCAGATCGTTTTGCTTTGCTGAACCTGATGAAAGGAATTTTTGCCGTGTTGGCTATGGATTTACTGTTCTTTGCCTCTTATGAAACTCCCTTATCGCTTTGCGCCGGCGCAGCATTACTGGCCTTTTGCTATGGTACTTGTCCGGCATTATTTCCTTTGGCCGTGGCGGAGTTTTTTGGTGTGAAAAACTTAAGTATCAATTATGGCGTTTTGTTTACTGCCTGGGGCGGTGCCGCCTTGATTGGGCCGATTTTGGCGGGGCTGGTTGTTGATTGGACAGGCGGCTATTTGTATGCCTATTTACTTTCGGCAGGATTTATGGCCGTTGCTTGCGCTTTGACTTTTGGGATTCGTCAAAAAGCCCTTGTTACAGAAGCGAACGCCCTCTATAGTGAGAAATAACTGTAAATTTACACTTTTCGTAGTAGCGATTTTTCCGCAGGATTCCTGAGCCGCCTGTCGAATTATTTCTTCCATATTGTGAAATAAGTAAGGCGGAATTTCGTTTCGTCATTGTTAACAGTGAATGAAAAGTGTTTTGCTTGTTGAGAAAGGATCATTTGCTTACATGGATCTCGTTTACTATAGCGCTAAGGCGTATATTCCCTTTACCTTATTCGTGATTGGGGCTCTGATTGCTCTGGCAACCTATACCTGGCAATTCCGCAGTCTTCCTGGCGTAAAGTCTCAGGTTGGCGGGCAATTATGTCGTAGTGCTTGGTTGCTGTTTATGGTTTTCACAGGTTTATCCGATCCGTCCGATAAGTTACTGTGGGTATCGCTCGGAGAATGTATGAGTTATTTTTCCAGCTGTTTTTGGTTTGCTTTTGTTTTAGAAATGAGTCAGCAGGAGAATCGATTCTGGCGTTTCGCAAAGCGTGGTTATTTTCTTCTCGGTCTGTTGATGACAGTGGCTATTTTTTCGAATCCATGGCACGAGCAGTATTGGCAGACCATAGCAGTAACTGACGATATTGTTATGGCTACAGCTGGTCCGATTTTTTCGATTGCTGCTCCACTTTCTTATACTTTCTGCCTCGTTACATTATCGCTTGGGTTTCGTTGGATTTTACGAACAACAGGATTACGGCGGCGGCAAGCCTGGTGGTTTTCCTGTTCGGGATTTTTTTCTTTAATAGGTATTATTTTAGATAATATACCAGAGTGCCAACCTTTGGCGCCCATGCCGTTAGGCTTTTTATTATCAAGCTCTTTTGTTACCTGGGGCTTTTATCGTTGGCAGACTTATGCAATTTTACCTGTAGCTCAGCAAGTTGCTGTGAGGAATATGATAGATGGTTTGATTGTTGTTGACGAGTATGGTTATATTGCTGATCGCAACACGGTGGCACAAGATATTTTACAAGGCCTTGCGGCGAATATTGGCGATTCCTTTAATGAAATGATATCTAGTTGGCCTGCTTTAACGGAAGCAATTAATAGCAGTGATCAGCAGGTTAGTGAGGTGCAGCGGGAACGACTGGGACAGGTTTTTTATTATGAATTTCATAAAATCCGCTTACAATCAAATGGTCATTATTTAGGCATGGTTTTTCTGTTTAAAGATATTACGAAACAAAAAATGGATCAGTATAAAATGTTGGAACAGGAAAGAGCTTTGTCTATTTTGCAGGAACGAGAACGTCTTCGCCGCGAGTTGCATGACGGTCCAGGCCAAATTTGGAGCTATTTAAAGTTGGAGCAGGAAAGTGCCATTGATCTGATCGCAGCAGGAAAAACGGTAAAGGCTAAAAGTGTTTTGGAAAAACTCGTCAAGACAGTTGATATGCTCCATAACGATGTTCGTGAAGCCATCAATGGTTTAAAAACGGCTACAGCAAAACAGGGATTTTTTCCAGCATTGAAAGAGTTTTTAAGTTGGTATGAAGAAACGTATAGCATTGAAACAAGACTCTTGATTCCTGAAGATCTGATCGTTTCGTTTACACCTAAAGAGGAATTACAATTGCTGCGGATTATACAAGAAGCAATGACGAATGCCCGCAAGCATGCTCAGACTGCTTCGATTGAAGTATCCTTTATGGTACAAAACGGGCGGATTACGATTACTGTGGCTGATGATGGCTGTGGCTTTTCTTTGGAGGAGCGGCCTCAGGCTCAGGGCGGTCGACATCAAGGACTAGTGATCATGCAGGAAAGAGCTGGGGATTTAGGTGGACGATTAGAGATTGAATCAGAGCAAGGTCTTGGCACCAAGGTTAGGATTTATTTGCCGCAAAATCAAAGGAGTGCATAGATGGTGAAATGGCTTTTAGTGGATGATAGCAGTTTGTATGTTGAGGAACTGTTACGACAACTGCATGATTTTTTTAAGGAGGACTACTGATGACAGTACGGTCCATTAGTGCAAGACTTATATTAACTATTTTGCCTGTTATCTTAGTTTCATTTATAGTACTTACTGGCATAAGCTATTATTATTCTTCGATTTATCTTGAAAAAAATATTAATGAAAGTATGAACTCATTAAGTAAATATATTTCTTTGCAAGTGCAGAATCCGGTTCATAATATTATTCTTCAACTTGAAGATGCAGCGGCTGGCGATAAGCTAAAATCTGGTGAGCGACCTAACGTTGTTGCTGGAATGCAGGAATATCAAAAGCGGATGAAGACAGTGAATAATTTGTTTTTCGTGTATGCTGACGGAAGAGTAGTTCGTTCTGACAATACAACATCCAATGCCTTAGATCGAGATTATTTTAAGGCTGTTACGGCAACGAAACAGCCTTTCGTTTCAGCGCCTGTTGTTGCTAAAAACAATGGCAAGCTATCCGTTATGATTGCTGTACCGGTTTTTGGCGCGAATCAACAGTACATAGGTCTTGTAGCGGCTGTTTATACGCTTGATGCGATTACTGATATGATTGAACAGATAAAGTTTAAGGAAACTGGCTATGTTACCTTGGCAGATGGAGCGGGCATGTTAATGGCTCAGCCCAAGGCACACGAGCTAGTAGGAAAATTAAATCTTTCTACAGCAAAGCAGGCGGCAGAGTTGAATTTAGCAAGTGACTTAGATGAACGCTTAATAAAACTATTTAAAGCCGCAACAGAGCAAGAGCAAACAGTTAGAGGCGTCTATAATTTTGTGAATCAGGATGTTCGCGTGGGTTTCTTTATGCCAGTCGATATGGGAAACGGGCAAAAATGGGTTGTTATGATTTCTGCTGATGAGAGCGAGTTGAAGGCAGATGTCAGGAAAATGACAATCCTGTTAGCGGTTGGCGCCTTTATTTGTATTGTGCTTACAGGGCTTAGTGTAATTTGGCTGAGTCGGCGCTTTACGAAACCAATTGTAGTGATGCAGCTTTCCCTTGAGCAGTTGGCGGCAGGCGATTTGCGGGAAACTGCTCTTACCGTACACAGTCATGATGAGATTGGAAAAATGGCCCAAGCCTTTATTCGAATGCGGCAGCAACTGAATCGGATCGTAGGACAAGTTAGAACAAATGCTGACATGGTAGCTGCGTCTAGCGAAGAGTTAAGCGCTACTGTTACGGAACAACTAAAAGCCTCAGAGGTGATTGCCAGAACTGCAAATACAATGGCCTCTGGCGCGGCTCAAAATACAAGAAGTATTGGCGAAGTATCGGCAGTATTTGAACAAATCTCTGCAAGTACTGAGGAAATGAATGCGAGTGCCGAACAAGTCAATGGACAAACTTGCCAGGCCGTACAAGATGCGCGTAAAGGGATGGAACTCATTCAAAAAGTGGTAGAGCAAAACAATACTGTAGAAGTATCAATGGGCGAAATTACGGATATTTCGCAGGAGCTGGTTCAAGGTTCTGCTAGTATAGAAAATATTGTTACGGTGATTCGTAATATTGCTGGACAAACAAATCTTTTAGCATTAAATGCGGCAATTGAAGCCGCTCGAGCCGGCGAAGCTGGACGTGGTTTTGCTGTTGTTGCCGAAGAAGTTCGTAAGCTTGCTGAACAAAGTGCGGAAGCGACAAGCCATATTCAGGACATTATTGTCAAGATGACGGCAGCGATTGAACGAGCTGTAGCGACTGTAAATAAAACGAATAATGAAGTTGCGGCAGGAAAACATGCTGTTGCTGATACCGAAAATGGGTTACAGCGGATTATTACGCAATTAGAACAGGTACAGCAAGGAATTGGGCAGATAACACGGGCTGTTCAGGAAACGGCAGATGGCATGCAATCTGCTGTCTTAAATGTACAGGATTTAAATGGTGTTGCCGATGAAACGAAAGCGAATACAGAAACGGTTGCTTCTGCTGCACAGGAGCAAAATGCGAGTTTGCATGAAGTGAATGAAAACGTAAGGGCCCTAACGAAAATGGCCTCAGAACTCGACGATATTACGAAACGATTTAAGATTTAAATCATAGAACTACAATTAGATTTATTTGCCGCAAAATCAAAGGAGTGCATAGATGGTGAAATGGCTCTTAGTGGATGATAGCAGTTTGTATGTAGAAGGGCTAGCCGATTTTTTGCGCTGCCATGGCTTGAATGTAGTAGGAACAGCTGGCAATGGTTTGGAGGCGCTCGTAAAAGTAGAGATTTATCAGCCTGATGTAATTCTGATGGATGTGCAGATGGAGGGCTGTGACGGCATAGAAACAACGCGAATTATTAAACATGATTTTCCTCATATTGAAATTGTTATGCTTTCCGTATCGGAAGATGAGGAGCATTTATTTGAAGCGATTCGTGCTGGGGCCTCCGGCTATTTGCTGAAACATATGAAAGGCGAGGCACTTTGGGCTCAAATTCAAAGTCTCATGCGCGGCGAAGCTCCACTTGCGCCTACTCTAGTCCGGCGAATTTTACGAGAATTTTCACAGCTTAAACCAAGCATGGAACAAAAGGAGATAGCCGAAACAGAGCAAGTAGCCTTAAATTCGCTAAGTGAGCGGCAGGAAGCTATTTTGAAACTCATGATTGATGGGCTGACTTATCGGGAAATCAGCGAGACGATTGATCTGCGAGAAACGACGATAAAATATCATGTGAATGAAATTTTACGGAAGCTAAGGTGTAATAATCGCACTCAGTTGATTGCTTATGCATCGAAATTTTATAAAGATGGGCGATAAGGACAAGGGTGTGGTCTAAATAGCAACGGCAACGAGAGAAGCTGAGAAAGAGTAGGATGAGTTAGCTATGAATAAGATTTTTACAGTACAAAGCATTTTTCTAGCGGAAATTAATAAGTATGTTGGAACAGGGGAAGCAGACCGCGATTACCCCTTAGACTGGGAACGAATTCACATGGCGAGCTGTGGGCGTCTTGGCCAGCTGCTCGCTGTGAAACGTGGCGTCGATCCAGAGCTGGCAGCCATTGCCACATCGCTTCACGACTATGGCCGTGTGATTACAGGCAAGCAGGCGGGCCATGCTGAGGCAGCATATGGACCGCTGATAGAATTTTTGACGAACCTGAAGCTATTTACTTCCGCCGAAATAGAAAGCTTAGCGTTAGCGGCTAAGCATCATAGTAGTAAAGAGGTAGTTGGAACACCGCTAGAAGAAATTGTAAAAGACGCCGATGTACTTGATTGCTATCAGTACGGACAAACTTTAGTCAGGCAGGAACAGCGAGATCGATTGGCACAAGTGCAAAAAGAGTTAGGTCTAATCTAATATTTATTCGGTATGGGGAAAAAGAAACTGACAGCTGCGTTAAGCGCAACTGTCAGTTTCTTGTACTTATGGGGCAGTCTACACCGCTTCTTTCTCTGATTGTATGACTGGGTTTTGTACAAGCGACCGCTCTGGTCTGACAAAGATCCAAGCTACCATACCGGCTACGGCGAAGGCAGCAGTAACGGTAATTGCTGATTGCCACCCATAATTTGTGGCAATCCAGGCAGTAAGAATGGGGGCGATAACGCCGCCGATATTTCCCCAGAAATTCATCCAACCAGAGACCGAGCCAGCAAAAGCACCGCCGAGATCAATGCAAGTAGACCAGCCAGCTGTGAAGGTTAGGCCGAGTGAGCCGAGCGATAGGGTGAGCCAAAAGACATTGAGGGTAGGTGTTGTTGCTGTAGCGCCAAAATACAGGCCAAGACAGCAAAGCCCAAGACCTACAATGCCTGACAAAGTGCGTATCCGGTGCTTGGAAGCTCCTTTGGCAATGAGTTTGTCACTCCAATAGCCGGTGACCAAGGTTACAAGACACAGAGCGGCCCAAGGAAAGGAAGCGGCAATGCCCATCTTTTGCAGAGAGAAGTTTTGCGCCTCCATGAGGTAGAGGGGGAGCCAAGCTAAAAAGACATACATAATATAGTCCGTAATGAAGAATTGCAGGCCAATGGCCCAAAACTGCGAAGACGATAAGAAGTGTTTCCATGGAGCCATGACTTTTTTTGTTTGCCCAAGAGGAACTTTGTTTTGGTCGATCCAAGCGGCTTCTGCCGCATTTACGAAGGGACTTTGCTTCGGCTCATCTTTCGCGAAATAATACCAGGCGGCAGCTAGAACCAAGCCCATGGCGCCGAAGATAACAAAGACAGAACGCCAGCCAAAAGCGAGCATGAGTGCGACAGTCAAGGCTGGGCCGACAACAGGGCCAAAAAAGACGCCACTTAATAAGAATGAAGTACCGCGTGATTTTTCATCGTTATGGAACCAGCGATAAATAAAGCGACCGAAAGAAGGTGCTAAAGGACCTTCACCAACGCCGAATAAGGCGCGAACGCCGATAAACAGGGACAAGCTATTGCACGCTGCCGTCAGCGCCGTAAATACAGACCACAAAGCAGCTGCGCCACTGACAACAAGACGATGCCCTAAGACTTCCGATAAAATTCCGCCGGGAATCTGCATGAGGGAATAGCCTACAAAGAAAGCGGTTTGTAAAAGACCCATATCAAGCTTAGTAAAAGCAAATTCTTTCATGATTTCTGGTGTGGCCACCGATAGATTGACGCGGTCCATATAGGAGATGAAGCTGATAAGAAATACGAGTGCGCCTAAAAACCAACGGAAATTCGAAGCTTTTTGATTCATAAAATCCTCCTTGAAATTTTTAAATGAAGACTGTTTTCGGGAAAATAAAAAAACTCTTTCCCCAGGCAAGGGGCAAGAGTTTCATCTCGCGGTACCACCCTTATTGTCCTTTCCAACAGAAAGAACATCTCTCATCAGGTCAAACAACCCTAAGCAAATAACGGTTGCACTCTTGCGAGTTGAGTCCGGCGCAGCTTACTAGGCTCTAGAAACCGTTAAGCTTTGCAGTTCAGGAGTGATTGATTCTCACTGGTTTGTTTCTGGCTCGCACCAACCGCCAGATCTCTGGAAACGTCGCAGTAAGGTAGTCTCCTTCATCACTTTTTAAAGTAATTTTTCATTGTAAGTGTAAAGTTGTAATGGATCAAGTATAGCTTAGGAAGTTATGATCGTCAAGATTTTTTTATAATTTTTTAAAAACAATTTTGGGGACGCCCCGAGAGAAGTTTTGCATAGCATGTCGTGATTTTGAGAAATTTCCGGATTTTTGCAGGAAAGTCACTGTTTCATAGAGAAAAAATGCAGAAAATCAGCCTTGCTTAAGGATGAGGGGGCAATAGAATGCAGTACTACAAAAATACAGTTTTATTTGTAGATGATGAAATTAGTGTGCTGAATTCGCTTAAACGTGGTGTAGCCGATGAACCCTTTTGGCCGCTCTTTGCGACTTCGGCGGAAGCGGCATTGGAATTGCTGGCAAAGCATGAGGTCAGTGTATTAGTCACTGATATTCGTATGCCAGGAACAGATGGTATCGCCTTCTTACAAAAAATAAAAGGGATGTATCCTAATACGTTACGGATTGTTTTATCAGGTTATGCTCTCTTATCGCTTGATCAAGTTCTTGCTGCCATGAATCATGGCGAAATCTATCGCTTTATTACAAAGCCTTGGCGTATGGAAGAAGATTTACTGCCTGTATTGCGTCAAGGGATCGAATATTATAACCTAATCAAAGAGAAGCAGAATATAGAACGCTCTTTGCAGCATAAAAATGAAGCTTATAAAAAAATGCTGCGCCTTATGGAGGAAAAGTCCGCTACTGCCGCTGACAAGATTGGCCATGTGGAAAACGTGTTTACAAAGATGTTTTCCGGTTTGGAACGAGAACTGCATAAATCTGATCGGAGCTGGGGAAAAGCCGCTACAAGTCTGAAAATTATCGAGGCATTTACGTCGTCTTACTTTAAGACGATGCCAGCCGCTTTCAGCGAATTTACTTTATCAGCAGCTGCCGAGGCTTTGCAGCAACATGTGAAAGAGCGCCATAGCGGACTTCGCTATCAAGAAAAGTTACCCCAGGAACTTGTGACGGTTATGGGCAATGGTCCCTTATTGCAGATGATTCTTGCTTGTGTCATTGACCTTGTTTGCTGGTCCGGCGATGATCGAAAAGTGGATTATATTTTATCTTTTGAAAAGTATCAAGACAGAGGCCTTGTCCGTATGAGCAATGTTTTTCAGCTTGGCTATGTTGACGGGGCTACTGTACTGATTGACTCTGATGAACTGCTTACTTATGAAAATCTTGATTATTATGTAAGTCTTTTATCGCTTATGGGAGCGCCTTATGGCATTACGGCGACTTATACCTATGTGAATCAGAATACGTCCATGATTTCGGTAGTAGCCGAGTTATTAATTGCATAGTTTTTATCAGATATAAAAAAACAGACTGGACTTTGTTTTAGGCAAGGTTCAGTCTGTTCTATTTAGCGAATTAGAGGAGCAAATAAATAATGGCGCTCATTACTACCGAGCTTGATAAACAGATGGGAACGGCACGGAATAGTAGGTTCGAAAATAAGCTAGTACGGGCTTCGTCGCTGGTGCAAGCGCCAAGTACAAGGCTGCCGCCAGAGGAAAAGGGCGAGATCGCTGTTGCCTGAGCGCCGATAACAACGCAGGTAAATAAAATCATAGGATTGATGCCTGTGGCGGCAACAAGCGAAGGGATAATCGGGAACAGGGCGGGACAAACAACGCCTAGCGTACTGCTGAAAAAGGACATAATGCCAGCTACAATAGCAAGCGCTATAGGAACAAGGTAATAAGGCATGCTGGAGCCGATCCAACTGGCAAGCAATTTAATCGTTCCGGCTTTAATCGCTACGGAAATGAGCATGCCCACGCCGCAAATCATAATCAGTGTGCTCCAGGGAACATTGGCTATAACCTTTTTTTCATCAGCTAAATTTAATAAGAGAGCAACAACTGACAACACGATGGCAATGAGTCCGATGTCCATTTTGGAGTTAATAAAGGTGATCATTTTATTAGCCGGTAAAATCATATGGAGAATTGGCGCGGCCAAAACGATGACCATCATGAGAATAATTAGATAGAGTGTCGTCTTTTGTTTGCTGTCAAAGGGCTGCGGTTTTTCAATGGTGAAATTTTCTTTGGAGACTTTGCCATTTTTTGAGAAGAGCAGTAACCCGGAAATAACTAGAAGCGGAATTACCATGGTTGTTACAAAAATGGTTGTGGTGTAGGCAAAGGCAGAATCGGCGGGAAAGCCAGCAGCTTCGATGAGGCTTTTAAACACAATACCGCTTTGGCTTGTCATAAAGTTGGCGCCGCCTAGGGCGCCATAATTGGCTGCAACAGCGCCTACCATCTTATTCAAGCCTGTCTTTTCACAGAGCAACAGGGTGATTGGCGCCATGAAGGCCATAACCGTAAAAAAGCCAGCGCCTAGGCCGGCAATCAAAGTTGCGGCAAAGAAGATAGCAAAGGGCAGTAAGTGAGGATAGCGTCGGCAGCCATATAAAAGGTGGTTGGCCAGCTTTTCCAGTGTGCCGTTTACAAGGGCAAAGTTATAGAAGAGAGAAACAGCGAAAATAACAAAAAAGATACTAATCGGCCACATGCTTACGACTTCACTGGATTTTAAGTTCAACATAAAACAACCAATCAAATAAGCAAAGGCAATTGCAAAAAAACCGGTGTTTATTTTAGTTCGATAGCCTAAAATAATAGAAACCGCAATAGCGAGTACCACAAAAAAACTAATCATTTAAAGAAAATCCTCCTATTTCATTATAAAATACTAACAAAATACCACATGACGCTTATGACAATATGTTGTGAATATTCTTGGCATTTTGTATTTTAAATTATATAATGGGTAACTGCTATAATCAAATACTTGTTATTCTATGTCCCCTATAAATTTTTTCTATATAGGTTTATAGAGGAAGCGGGAAGTGTGATGTGTAAAAAATATCAATGAGAGTAAAAAGCGGTACACAAGGGGAGAATTGGCGTGAATTGTATTTTTCTTGATCAAATTACGGATGAAATGAAAGCGTTGCTCTGTCAAGAGGCGCCGCAGGATTTAGAACTGATTTTTCTTAGTGAATTAGAGGAAGCGGAACAGGAGAAAAAACTAGCTGAGGCTGATGCGTTTCTTACGGCAACGTATAAAGTTGATGAGGCGTTCATGAGTAAGGCGCCTAAACTGAAAATCGTCCAGAAAGTCGGTGTTGGCACCGATAATATTGACTCGGCGGCAGCAGCAAAACGCGGTATTGTAGTAGGCAATGTGCCTGGCGGCAATGCCAATGGTGTTGCTGAGCTGACAATTGGCCTGATTCTTGATTTATATCGTAAGACGATCCTGCTTGATCGACGCACGCGAGCCGGACAATGGTCCATGTGGACCTATCGATCTTGTTCCTATGAAATAAAAGGAAAAACCCATGGTATCGTTGGTTTTGGCCATATTGGCAAACGGGTGGCCGAACTCTCCCGGGCTTTTGGCACGACCTTGCTTTATTATAATCGCACGCGCTTAGAACCCGCTATTGAAGCAAAGTATCAAGTAAAGTATGCCTCGTTGGAAGAGGTATTGCAGCAATCCGATATTGTGAGTGTTCATTTGCCATTAACAAGTGGGACTCGAGATTTTATTTCTGCCAAAGAACTGGCGCTGATGAAGCCAAGCTCTGTTCTCATTCATGTAGGTCGTGGTAATGTGGTGAATGAGCAAGCTTTATATGAAGCTTTGCAACAGGGGAAAATTGCGGGAGCAGCGATTGATGTTTGGGCCAGTGAACCAGTAGCAGCTGATAATCCCCTCTTGCAACTTGATAATGTCGTGGCGACGCCCCATGTTGGCGGTGGGACTGTTGATGCAGCTATTGAGATTTATCGCGTTTCTTTCGAGAAAATTGGCTGTCTGTTACGGTCTCAGCCAAGTATTTCACAATAAAATTACAGAATTTATGATTTTTCAAAGAAATAGAATTTCTTTTTCGCGTAAGATAGGCTAAAATCATAGTAGTAAGACTTTACATTTTTTCAAGAGAAATGAGGAGGAAAACTCATGAAACAACCATTATTTATTGGCTCTGCTGTGGCGATCGTCACTCCCTTTACGGATGACGGCGTCGACTATGAGAGTCTGGGGAAGCTGATTGAATTTCAGATCCAAAACGGAACCGACGCTCTCGTGATTTGCGGGACAACGGGTGAAGCTTCCACAATGCCTGATGAAGAACATATTGCTGTCATCCAATTTGCTGTAGAAAAGGTGGCGAAACGGATCCCTGTCATTGCCGGAACAGGCAGCAATGATACGCGTCATGCGATTGATCTTTCGAAAGAGGCGGAAGCTGTCGGCACCGATGCCCTGCTCTCCGTAACTCCTTACTATAATAAAGCAACACAAAAAGGCCTTATCGATCATTTTAAAGCGATTGCTGAAAATGTAAATATTCCGATTATTCTTTATAATGTTCCTAGTCGGACGAACTTGAATATTAATCCGGAAACCGTTTATGAATTGTCTAAAGTAGACAATATTGTTGCAATTAAGGAATGTAACTTAGGTCAAGTCGGCGATATTATCAACTTATGTGGTGATAATATGACGGTTTATTCCGGTGAAGATGGCAATATTTTGCCACTCTTATCGCTAGGCGGTACAGGGGTTATTTCCACTATGGCCAATATCATTCCGCAGGATACCCATGATATGGTGATGAAATTTCATGCGGGCGATATTGCTGGCGCAAGAAAGCTGCAGCTTAAAACTTTGAATCTCATCAAATCGCTTTTCAGTGAAGTAAATCCGATTCCTGTTAAAACAGCTGTCGGGCTGCTTGGCTATCGCGTGGGGCGTTGTCGTATGCCTTTGAGCGAACTAAGCGATAAAAATTTGGAATTGCTCAAGAAAGAAATGGCCGCTTACGGTTTGATTAAAGGCTAAGCTAAACACGGAGCTAATCTGTTTTTAAATTTATGGAAACACCTCGCATCGGCAGTTCACACGCCTGCCGATGCGAGGTGTTTTAGTTTTATTCGAAAGAATTATTCAAATTTACTGGTGTGAAATGAAATTGTTCAGTGATCATGCTGATAAATAGGCGTGCCGCCCGGGAAATATAGGCATCTTTTTGTACAGCGACACACATGGTCCAGTAGGGAGAATATTTTTCCTCAATGTAATAGTAATCAGGATGAAAGGTACTAGGAAAAATATCGAGGTATTGGCGGGGAACTAAGGTTACGCCAAGGCCCTCGCAAGCGAGTCTTCTCGCCGTTTCATAGCTCTTAGTCGTTAAGGCGATCGTGGGGATAATTGCTGCTTTTTGCAAGATTAAATCAGTGACCTGTCGGATTTTTTGTTCTTGGTGCAGCATAATGAAGGGTTCTTGGGCAAATAAGGTGAGATCGATCTGGGGAAATTCCAAGTCATTCTTGGGTATTGCATATTGTCGCAGCGGATGGTTTGGTTTGGTTACCAGCACGAGTGGATCTTTAAATAAAGGGTGAATTTTAGTATTGATATTATTGGCATGTTCATTAAAGGGAAAAGTATGCATGATCGCAAAGTCAATTTCACCTGACGCGAGAGATTTATCAAGCTCGGTAGAATTTTTTTCAATGATAAATATTTCGATATTTGGACATTTTTGTTTAAAAGCGGGCAGCACCAGCGGTAGCATATAAGTAGCCAAATATACGGTAATGCCAATGGTCATTCGGCCTTTTTTCAAATTGTTGATATCACTCACTTCAATTTCAAAATCATTATAGATTTTTAAAATATCTGTGGCCATTTGATAATATCTTTCGCCAGCAAATGTGAGTAAAAGTCCTTTGCTTGTGCGCTTAAAGAGTTTGATCCCAAGGTTTGTTTCGATTTTTTGCATACAGACACTCAGGGATGGCTGGGTTAAAAACAGTTTTTTTGCTGCTTTCGACAGACTTTTTTCATCAGCTACTGTTTTTACGTAAAGAAGTTCACGTTCCGTCATTGTAGTGCAGCGCCTTCTTTCAATATGTATAAATTAAAACTATAGGGCTTATTAGAAATTATGTATTTGTTTATATATATAGAATTATTATATAATTGAGAACGAAAAACAACAAGAATATTCGAAAAAAATAAAAGAATTTCAGTCAAATCTAAAAAGGGAGGAAGACAATGGGAAATAGTGTAAAAACCTTTTCCGAGGAGTTACTTCAGGGCGTAATTGATACGCATATTCATACGAATCCTGACGTACGTCTTAGAAGACTTAATGATATTGAATTGGCTCGTGAAGCTTTGCGGGTAGGGGCAAAAGCGATCGTGATTAAGTCACATCTTGTGCCGACGATGGATCGAGCCAGTATTGCTGAGTATGTCGTGCCAGGAATTCGTGTTTTTGGCGGGCTCACGTTAAATTCGTATGTGGGCGGTATCAATCCGGCAGCCGTTGAGGTTGCTATAAAGATGGGCGCTAAAATTATTTGGCTGCCTACAGCCGATTCATCTCATGAAAAGCGGCTGCAAGGGAAAAGCGGCGGTGTTACCTCCGTAGTAGATCGTAAAGTAACGCCGGAACTGCTTGCTGTATTGAAGCTGATTGCGGAGCATAATATTGTATTAGGCACAGGCCATTTAGCGCCAGAGGAAACACTCATCGTTGTAGAAACGGCGAAACGAGTGGGCGTTCAAAAAATCATGGTGAATCACCCGGAATGGTGGTCCATTAATATGTCGCTAGCGCAGCAGAAAGAATTAGCTCAGTATGGCGTGTTTTTTGAACGGTGTTACGCCACAAGACCGCCTGGTCAGGGATATCGGAAAAATTTTGCGATCAATCTGGAGGCTGTTGCTGCAATTGGTTATGAATCGACGATCTTGTCTACCGATGGCGGGCAGACGGAAAATCCGCTATGGAGTGAAGCGTTAGCTGAACATATTGACTTTTTTGTACAGGCCGGCGTTTCTCAGACCGCTATGGATCAAATGACTAAAATCAATCCGGCAAAACTACTTGATCTGCTCTAATCACTATGTCAGCATGCGAGTATCTCGTTTAGGTACTCGCTTTATTTTTACTTCTTTGCAAGAACGTATGTTCTATATTATAATGATAAGAAGTAAGGGAGCTGATCAAAGTGGATGTTTTTGAAAAGCTGAAGATTTTAACGGATGCGGCGAAATATGATGTGGCTTGTACGTCAAGCGGTGTTGATAAACAGGCAGGCAAGGGCGGCATTGGCAGCGCCGCTGCCTGTGGAATCTGCCATACTTTTGCCGCTGACGGTCGCTGTGTTTCGTTGTTAAAAGTGCTTATGACCAATATCTGTATTTATGATTGTAAATATTGTATTAATCGTCGTTCCAATGAGACCGATCGCGCCGCTTTTTCGCCGCGGGAATTAGCAGATCTCACAATTAGTTTTTATCGCCGTAACTATATTGAGGGACTTTTTCTAAGCTCTGGCGTGTTTAAAAATCCTGATTATACTTGTGAACAGCTCATTGCTACGCTTAAAATTTTACGCCAGGAGTATCGCTTTGCTGGCTATATTCATGCAAAGGCTATTCCTGGCGCTGACAGCCGCCTGATTGAACAACTAGGACTCTTGGCAGATCGTATGAGCGTTAATATTGAACTGCCGTCGCAAAAGAGCTTGGCGCTGCTCGCGCCTGATAAATCGAAGCATTCTATTTTAAAACCTATGGGGTTTATAACGGGAAAGCGGCAAGAAAACTCCCGCGATCTCGTAAAATATCGTCATGCGCCGAAATTCGCCCCAGCGGGGCAGAGTACCCAAATGATTATCGGCGCTACAGCTGATACGGATTTTCAGATTTTGCATTTAACGGAAAGTCTCTATAAAACCTATAAATTGAAGCGGGTCTTTTTTTCGGCGTACATACCTGTAGCTCAAGATAGTCTGCTGCCTGCCCTTGATGCGCCGCCGCTCTTAAGAGAGCATCGGCTCTATCAGGCTGACTGGCTGCTGCGTTTTTATGGTTTTCAGGCCACAGAACTACTTGATCAAACGCGGCAAAGTTTTGATCCGACGATGGACCCCAAATGCAGTTGGGCGCTCCATCATCCCGAGTTTTTCCCGGTAGAAATCAATCGGGCCGCTTATGAAGAATTGCTGCGCGTACCGGGGATTGGCGTCTTGAGCGCTAAACGAATCATTCGGGCCAGACGCAGTGGTTCACTGACATTTGAAGGCGTAAAGAAGCTGGGCGTCGTCTTAAAACGGGCGCAGTATTTTATTACTTGCCGCGGCAAGACTTTTGCGGGTATGATCAAATCAGAGCAGGCGATGCTACAGTCGCTCCTATCAGTAAAGGAACTGCGGTTGTTGCAAGACAAGCCCGGTAACGAACAGTCCACGCAGCTATCGCTATTTCCCGACGCGGTGGAACAAAGCGTACTTACAGCTTCAACGATCAAGCTGCCTAGCGGTTTGACCGATAAAGTGAAACAGTTGGAGGCGACAGCATTATGGTAGCAGAAGCGCCTGTTTATCAATATGACGGTACTTTTGAAGGGCTCTTATGCTGTGTTTTTGCCAGTTATGACCGTAAAGAGATTCCTATCGATATTTTGCCGCCTGATCAAGCGGTGACGCTGCTATTTCCAATTGAAGCAATCGCGACAGAGGAGGACAAAGCGCAGCGCGTGTATCGCTCGATTCCGCAAAAAATCGGGAAAGAAGCGCTAGAGCTGATTCAAAAAGCCTTTCTTACGTGTCTGCCCCAAAAGGAATTAGCCATTCTCCATTTTTTACGCCTTGGCTATCGCGTGGGTCCTACTATTGTGAATCAGCTGACCGAGGATTGTGTTGACAAGCTGGTAAAAGCAGTACGGTTTTTAGAACGAGAAAGCCATTTATTTAAAGGTTTTATTCGGTTTTCTATATTTGCGGGAGCCCTTGTCGCTGAAATTGAACCCAAAAACTTTGTATTGCCGTTGCTTGTGGCGCATTTTCGCAGTCGCTATCCAGAAGAACGGTTTTTCATTTATGATCGAACTCATCAGATGGGGCTTATCTATGAAGCGTATCGGGCTCAGATTCTGCCTATTGCTGATTTTACTATGCCAGAGGCAGATGCTGAAGAAGTGAAATTTCGTCAATTGTGGCAGCTTTTCTATGAAACAATTGAAATCAAAGAACGGCACAATCCGCTCTGTCGGCGCAGCCAAATGCCGCTGCGCTACTGGAAATACCTCACGGAGTTTCAAAGCGACGTTTTGCCTACAACAAGATTATTGCAGCTTGGTACAACCGATTCCTCATTATCGAACGATAATGAAACTAGAGGTTAGACATGGATGAGAATAAGCGTTACTTCAGACGATTGCAAGAAATACTCATGGTCTCGCTTTATTTAGGTCTTACTTCATTTGGCGGGCCCATTGCGCATCTTGGCTATTTTCACGCCGAATATGTAAGAAAACGTAAGTGGATTAGTGAAGAACTTTATGGCGATTTGGTTGCTTTATGTCAATTTCTCCCTGGGCCGGCAAGCAGTCAAGTCGGTATAGCAATTGGAATTTACCGTGGCGGCATACTTGGCGGCATGATTGCGTGGTTTGGCTTTACAGTTCCCTCCACATTTGTTCTCGTACTTGCCTATTATGGGTTGCACGATATGGACACAGCCCAATTAGCCTGGGTACATGGACTAAAGATTATTGCCGTAGCCGTTGTTGCTCAAGCGGTATGGAGCATGGGTGCTAAACTAGCGCCTGATAAAACCAGAGCCACAATAGCTATGATTGCGGCAGCAATCACGTTGCTTTGGCCGAATGCTTTGATTCAAGTAGGGATTATCGTAGCTGCAGGCTTCGTTGGTACTTTGCTTAAAAAGTCTGGAGTTGTGACCAATGATCAGACTCTGTCTTTTCCCCTCTCAAAAAAAAGCGGAATTATAGCGCTAGTTATATTGGCAGCTATGCTTGTTGGCTTGCCCATATTACGACAAGTCACCGGAAATGAGTGGCTTGGTATTTTTGATAGTTTTTTTAGGATTGGCTCGCTCGTTTTCGGTGGCGGCCATGTTGTCTTGCCGCTACTCGAAAAGGAAGTGGTTCCCGTGGGATGGGTGGAACGAGGCCAATTTTTAACTGGTTATGGCTTGACACAAGCTGTACCAGGGCCGCTGTTTACATTCGCCGCCTACCTTGGGGCGGTTATGGGTGGCTGGCTAGGCGCTGTTTTTACAACAGTTGCCATATTCTTGCCATCTTTCCTTTTCGTTATTGGTGTTGTACCTTTTTGGGATACTTTACGAACCAAGCCAAGTCTCCAAGCGGCGTTGTGGTCAATCAATGCGGCAGTCGTAGGTATATTGTTTGCCGCGCTGTATGATCCGGTTTGGACATCGGCAATAAACAACGCAGTCGATTTTACTGTAGCGATACTTTGTTTCGGACTCCTTCAGTTCTGGCGAGTACCTCCCTGGTGCGTCGTAATCATTGGTTGCCTATTGACGATGTGGCTATGATGAACCCCCTCTGGATCAGAGGGGGATTTTTTTGCCCTGTTGCTGTAAACGAAGTTTACCAGTATACTTTATAAATGGATTTATTTTTCAAAACACGATCTATGAAGGAGAGAAAGAGCTATGATTGAACAAAACGGCGGAATTTTTGCCGCTTTTGCGCTTTATATTCTCGTGATGCTGGCTATCGGCATTTATCATTGGCGCAAGGAACAAAGTATGTCAGATTATATTTTGGGAGGCAGGCAGCTTGGCGCTTGGGTGACTTCGATGAGTGCTGAGGCTTCTGATATGAGTGGCTGGATGCTCATGGGGCTTCCCGGCTATGCTTATGTTGCCGGGGTTCAGGCCGGTTGGATTGCGTTGGGCTTGATGTTAGGTACCTGGATCAATTGGCAGTTTGTGGCTAAACGGCTGCGGCAGTATACCCAGATTGCCAATGACTCTTTAACCTTACCGGACTACTTTGAAAATCGTTTTCATGATAAATCGCAGATTTTACGGATTGCTTCGGCTTTATTTATTTTAATTTTCTTTTTGATTTATACTTCCTCTGGTTTTGTTGCTGGCGGCAAGTTGTTTCAAACAGTCTTTGGCCTTCCTTATATTACGGCGATGGTACTTGGCGCTCTTGTTGTTGTTTTTTACACCTTTCTCGGCGGTTTTATGGCTGTATGCTGGACTGATTTTGTCCAAGGGGTGATGATGTTTTTTGCCATTATTGCTGTACCTGTCACTGCTGCTTGCTTTCTCGGCGGGCCAGCGGCTACAACGCAAGCTTTAAATACGCTTAATCCAGAAATGTTTAATCCTTTTACGAAACCTGATGGGCAGATGCTTTCAGCAATAGAAATTATTTCGTTACTTGCCTGGGGCCTTGGTTATTTTGGCCAGCCTCATATCTTAGTGCGGTTTATGGCGATTCGTTCATCGGGAGAAATTCAGCGGGCTACGAATATTGCCATGACCTGGGTCATTTTTTCCTTGATTGCCGCGGTGCTTGTCGGCATGGTCGGGCGGGTTTATTTGCAGCAGCCGTTAGAAGGCTCCGCCGTGGAAACGGTATTTATGGTAATGACTCATGAATTATTTTCCTCGTTCTTTGCCGGGCTGATTCTCTCCGCTGTTCTCGCTGCCGTAATGAGTACGGCTTCGTCGCAACTGCTTGTTACGGCTTCGGCGGTATCACAAGACTTCTACAAAGCGTTGCTCAGGAAAAATGCTTCAGAAAAAGAGCTTGTCTGGGTTAGCCGCCTTACTGTAGTCGGTGTATCGCTGCTGGCGATTGTGCTTGGCCTTGATCCTGACAATTTTGTGTTAAATATGGTTGCTTATGCCTGGGCTGGTTTTGGGGCCGCTTTTGGTCCAGTCTTAATCATATCGCTATTTTGGCGGCGTATGACGCGCAATGGCGCATTGGCTGGTATGATTGTCGGCGGTGTAACTGTTTTGATTTGGAAACAGTTTGCTTGGTTTGGTCTCTATGAAATTGTTCCTGGTTTCCTCTTGTCTTGTCTGACAATTTATGTTGTTAGTCTGTTCGATGAGGAACCTTCAGAAGCCATTTTAGCCGATTTTGCTGAAGTTGAGAAAAATGAGATTTAATTACTAGAACTAGTACCATTCATATGATTAGGAAAACTTTTTCGTCCTATTGGAGGAAGCAGCGGAATTTTTCTGCTGCTTTTTTCGGTAGGGCGATTTTTGTTTCCTAAATTCAACCCAGATCGCAAGGAAAAATGCGACTATTTAAAGATAAAGAAAGTTTTTTGATAAAAAAGAGGTATTTTGTCGTAAAATAGCGAAAATGGTTATGCGGGAAAATAGGGATAAAGCTCTAAATTAAAGAAGGGCAGGTGGAGTGCTGGTAATTTGCCAGCCAGAAAATGAAAATAGGGGCGAAAATAGCAACAGGGTTTTTAATAGTTGTTCTCTTGATGGCTGTTTCTGGTGGAATCAGTTGGTATTTACTGCAGCAAGTCCGGCATTCAAGTGATGACATTCAAGATGTGACACTGCCATTGATGGCAAAAACCAATTACGCAGCGCTGCTTGGCGCAAGACAGATTGCAGCATTACGAGGCTATGTCATTACAAATGATGAAAAGTTTTTGCAAGAATATAAAGATCTGAATAAGGAAGCCGATGCAATTCAAGCAGAACTTGTGGCTAAGTCGATTACGCCGCAAGGAAAACAGTATGCGCAGGAGGTTATGGCTTTAGCTGACCAATATGAAAAGATTATTATGGAAAAGGTTGTACCATTGCAAAAGGCAGGTAAAAAAGAAGAATTAATTACAATTATGAGTACAGAAGTAGCGCCTGTGGCTGGTAAGTTAAGCGAAAAGTATCAGGAATATCTTAAATTTCGCGAGAAGCAAATTAATGATACCTTTGATGTCAGCCAGGATCAAATGGAACAGGCCAAGATAATTATCCTAATCTTTTTATTTATTGCGTTTATTAGCAGCATCGTTATCGCTGTAGTGATTACGCGCAAAGTAGCGGGGCCGATTAAACTGGCGGTACAAGATCTCAATACGATTTCATCTGGCGACTACAGTGTTACGGTTCCTGAGGCCTTTTTACGCGGTAAAGATGAAGTGGCTGATATGGCCCGGGCGATGGATCAGATGGTGCAATCGATGCGAACTATGCTGCGCAAGATTTCAGCTTCAGCTGACCATGTGGCTTCTTCTTCAGAAGAATTAACCGCAAGCGCCGAACAATCGGCTACGGCGGCCAATCAGGTAGCACATTCCATGGTGGATGTAGCTAGCGGCGCGTCAGAGCAGCGGCGTTATGTCGGTGAGGCCACCGAACATATTGGACAGTTGTCTGAAGGCATTGATCATATTGCTGTGAAAATTACATCTGTAGCGGAACAATCGGCCCAGAGCGCCGATCGGGCGCAAGCTGGAGGTAAGGCTGTTGATAAAGCCGTTTCGCAAATGGTGCAAATTGAAACAACCGTCAATACTTCGGCCCAGGTAGTTGCTAAGTTAGGCGAACGTTCGAAAGAGATTGGACAGATTGTCGATGCGATCTCCGGGATTGCTGGTCAAACAAATCTCTTGGCGCTCAATGCCGCTATTGAGGCGGCGAGAGCCGGGGAACAAGGGCGCGGCTTTGCTGTCGTAGCCGAAGAAGTACGAAAACTAGCGGAACAGTCCCAAGAGGCGGCGAAGAAGATCGCCGATTTAATTCAGGAAATCCAGGGTGATACGGATAAAGCGGTTATCGCCATGGAACATGGCACGCGAGAAGTCAAAACTGGGGCTGCTGTTGTGGGTGAAGCAGGGAGTGCTTTTCGGGAAATTGCGGATCTTGTTACGCATGTATCAGGTCAGATTCAAGATATTTCCGCTGCGGTGGAACAAATGGCGGCAAGTAGTCAAAATGTTGTGGGAGCAGTACAGCGAATTGACAGCTTTAGTGATACGAACGCCAGTGAGGCGCAGAGCGTTTCCGCCGCTTCGGAAGAGCAGCTTGCTTCCATGGAAGATGTGGCGTCAGCCAGCCGTTCGTTAGCTCATCTGGCCCAGGACTTGCAAAGCGCCGTAAGTCGATTCCGTCTCTAAACGAAGCAATTCTAAATAATTTTACTGAAGTAGAGAAAAAATCAGATTGAATTGCGATCTAGTACAATTCGTAGAATTTGGGAAATTTTTTCGTCCTATCAAAGGAAGCAGTGGAATTTTTTTCTGTTGTTTTCGATAGGGCGATTTTTTTGTCGTCTACATTGCAACCTGAATTACAAAGCGAAAAACAATATCTTAAAGAAAAAGAAAATTTTAAAACAAATAGAGGTGTTTTGTCGTAAAAAATCGAAATGGTCAATGGGAAAATGGGGATAAAGCGCTAAATAAAAGAAGGGTAGGTGGAGTGCTGGTCATTTGCCAGCCAGAAAATGAAAATAGGGGCAAAAATAGCAACAGGGTTTTTAGTGGTTGTTTTCTTAATGGCTATTTCTGGTGGAATCAGTTGGTACTTATTGCAGCAAATCCGGCATTCAAGCGATGACCTTCAAGATGATACGTTGCCGCGTTTACTGCAAACGAATCATGCAGCACTGCTTGGCGCTAGACAGATCACGGCGTTACGGGGCTATGTCATTACTAATGATGAAAAATATATCCAAGAATTTAAAGGATTGAATAACGATTCAGATGCCATTGTGAAAGAGTTGGAGGCTCAGGCTAGAACCCCGCGAGGGAAACAATATGCGCAAGAAATCATGACTTTATCGGATCAATATGAAAAGCTTATTACGGAGAAGCTAGTACCGTTGCAAAAAGCAGGTAAAAAAGAAGAAGTAATCGCGCTCATGAATACGGAGCTAGCACCGGCAGCTAACAAGTTGAGCGACAAGTATCAGGAATATATTAAATTTCGCGAACAACAAATTAATAAGACTTTTGATATTAGCCAAGACCAAATGGAACGAGCCAAAATGATTATCCTGATCTTTTTACTTATTGCCTTTATCAGCAGCGTCGTTATCGCCGTAGTCATTACGCGTAAGGTAGCAGGACCGATTAAACTGGCGGTACAGGATCTCAATACGATTTCATCTGGCGACTACAGTATTACGGTTCCTGAGGCTTTTTTACGCGGCAAAGATGAAGTGGCTGATATGGCGCGGGCTATGGATCAGATGGTGCAATCCATGCGCACTATGCTGCGGAAGATATCAGCATCGGCCGACCATGTAGCTTCTTCTTCGGAAGAATTAACAGCAAGCGCTGAGCAATCAGCTACGGCGGCGAATCAGGTAGCACATTCTATGATCGATGTAGCGAGCGGCGCTGCTGAGCAGCGGCGTTATGTTGGTGAGGCCACCGAACATATTAGTCAGTTGTCGGAAGGGATTGATCATATTGCTGTGAAAATTACTTCAGTAGCTGAACAATCGGCCCAGAGCGCCGACCGAGCGCAAATGGGCGGCAAAGCTGTCGATAAAGCAGTTTCGCAAATGGTGCAAATTGAGACAACCGTCAATACTTCCGCCCAAGTGGTAGCTAAATTAGGCGAACGCTCCAAAGAAATTGGCCAGATTGTCGATGCGATCTCGGGGATTGCTGGTCAAACGAATCTTTTGGCGCTCAATGCCGCCATTGAGGCGGCTAGAGCCGGGGAGCAGGGCCGCGGTTTTGCTGTCGTAGCCGAAGAAGTGCGGAAACTGGCGGAACAGTCCCAAGAAGCGGCGAAGAAGATTGCCGATTTAATTCAAGAAATCCAGGGGGACACGGACAAAGCGGTTATCGCGATGGAGCATGGTACGCGAGAAGTCAAAACTGGGGCTGCTGTTGTAGATGAAGCAGGGAGTGCTTTTCGGGAAATTGCTGATCTTGTTACTCATGTATCAGGCCAGATTCAGGACATTTCCGCTGCGGTGGAACAGATGGCGGCAAGCAGTCAAAATGTTGTGGGAGCAGTACAGCGAATTGACAGTTTTAGTGATACTACTGCCAGTGAAGCTCAGGGCGTTTCCGCTGCGTCGGAGGAACAGCTTGCTTCGATGGAAGATGTTGCGTCAGCCAGCCGTTCCTTAGCCCATTTGGCCCAAGAATTGCAAAGTGCCGTAAGTCGGTTCCGCCTATAACCGAAGCATTCATCGAACAGCAGCAAGGAGCTATCGCGCAAACTGATAAATCCTTGCTGCTTTCTTTAGATATTTTGCGGTTTGCGTTCTCTGGCAGGAACTTTTATTGCCGATGTGAAATATTTACAACTAGTAATAAGGTCTATTCACAAGGTTTATTAGGGTTTTTATGAACAGATTCTCTTTTCACAATTGAATTTTATGAGGAGGGTTTTATGTATGAAAAAAATCATTAATGTGCCTGAAAATGTTGTAGAGGAAATGCTGGAGGGAATGGTTGCGGCCCATCCGCAGTATGTCAAAAGAGTGCCGGGGTTTGATGTTATTGTTCGTGCGGCAGCCCCTCAGCCGAAAGTTGCTTTAGTTAGCGGCGGCGGGAGCGGTCATGAACCGGCTCACGGCGGCTTTGTAGGTAAAGGGATGCTTGATGGCGCTGTGGCGGGTGCTGTATTTACATCACCGACACCAGATCAAATTTATGAAGCCGTAAAGGCGGTCAATGGCGGCAAAGGCGTACTGCTTGTCATAAAAAATTATACTGGTGATGTGCTGAATTTTGAAATGGCGGCAGAATTGGCGCAAGCTGACGGAATTGAGCTCGAACAAGTTGTCGTCAATGATGATGTAGCCGTAGAAAATAGTACGTGGACAACGGGGCGACGCGGTATTGCTGGAACACTGCTTGTTCATAAAATTGCCGGAGCGAAAGCGGAAGCTGGCGGCAGTTTAACAGAAGTAAAGGCTGTTGCCGAAAAAGTCATCGCCAATGTACGGTCGATGGGGATGGCTCTGGCCCCTTGTACGGTACCTGCTGCGGGAAAACCGAGCTTTGTGTTAGGCGAGAAGGAAATCGAAATTGGTATGGGGATTCACGGCGAACCAGGCACGCACCGCGAAGAAATTCGCTCAGCTGATGAAATTACAACGCAGCTCCTTGATAAGATTTTTGCGGATCTGCCGCTGGCCGCAGGCGATGAGGTTGCTGTTCTCGTAAATGGTCTCGGTGGTACGCCGCTGATGGAATTATATGTAGCAAACCGAAAAGTGGCTGCTACATTGGCTGATAAGCAGATTAAAGTAGCAAAAACTTATGTGGGCAACTACATGACTTCTTTGGAGATGGCAGGTTTTTCCATTACTTTATTAAAATTGGATGCAGAATTAAAATCACTGCTCCTAGCGCCGGCTGATACGCCTGCCTGGGTGCAATTCTAAGAGGAGGCGATTGGTGTGAGCCAAATCGTTGCAGCAATTGTCGCAGTAGGCGAAGTAATTATTGCGAATAAAGAATATCTGACAGAGCTTGATTCTGCTATTGGTGACGGCGATCATGGCCTCAATATGGCCCGTGGTTTTTCTGCCGTAATCGATAAATTCCAACAGGCTGCAGCGCCGGGCGATATTGGCAGCACTCTAAAGCAACTAGGGATGACGCTGATTTCTACCGTAGGCGGCGCATCTGGTCCGCTCTACGGTACAGCCTGCCTACGCGCTGCGGCAGCAAGCCAGGAGAAGGCGGCGCTTGACAGTAAAGACGTGGCAAGTATGCTGCAAGCGGCTATTCAGGGAATTAAAGATCGTGGTAAAGCGCAACGTGGCGAAAAGACCATGCTTGATGCCTTAGAACCAGCCTATGAAGCTTTTACTGCGGCAATGGAAGCGAACGAAGCGCTGAGCGTTGCTTTGGATAAAGCGGTGGTGGCCGCGAAAGCAGGCGTAGAATATACGAAAACCATCATTGCTACGAAGGGGCGGGCCAGTTATTTAGGGGAAAGAAGTCTTGGTCATCAAGATCCCGGAGCCACTTCCGCCACTTTAATCCTAGAAGCGTTGGCTAAGTTTGCCAAGGGGCAGGAGGGGTAATTATGGTTGGTATTGTGCTCGTTTCCCATCATCATAAGATTGCGGAAGGCCTGTTGGAATTAGCGTCGCAAATGGGCGGACAAGACGTTAAAATTATGGCGGCAGGCGGTTTGGAAGATGGGGCGATTGGTACGGATGCTGTGCGGATTTCTCAGGCTGTCACAGCGGCTTATAGCGGCGATGGCGTCGTTATTTTGGCTGATTTAGGCAGTGCTGTGTTAAGCAGTGAAACGGCCCTAGAGTTCTTGGAAGAAGCGATTCGGGAAAAAGTCAGAATTGCTGATGCGCCTTTTGTGGAAGGGGCTATTGCGGCTACGGTTCAAGCATCGATCGGAGCGACGCTTGACGAGGTGGTTGCTGTGGCCGAACAAGCGCGGGAATTGCATAAATGCTAGTAGATTAAACGGAACGTGTTTTTCTAATGGTAAGATCTCAAAACTGGTCTATTAGACAGTTTTGAGATCTTTTTCTGTCATAAATTAGTAACATTTATTTGCTATAATAAAAAACAAGGGTTACAGCAAGGGGGTTTTATATTGAAGCAAAGAAGAAAGAGCGCTAGGCTGTTTTTATTGATCGGGGCTGCTTTACTGTGGCAAAGTGCGGGGTGTTTCGGAGCGCCTTTATCCGCTGCCGATGCCGTTCGACTTGCGCTAGATAAGCATCTTGATATTAAGATAGCCCAGGAAAAAACAACGCAAGCAAAGTATACGTTGCAAAGTACGGAAGACGTGAAAGGCTTGTCAGTTGACGCATCGAATACGTTTTACTTAAAGCAAGTTCATTTTCATTCTCTGCCAAGCTCTACGTCCTTAACGGTATCGTTGCCGCTTTACAGCGGCGGCAAAAATGAAGGCAATATTGAAGTCGCGAAAACCGATGTGAAGATCGCCGATTTGGATTTGGCCAAGACGCGGCAAGATGTTGTATTAAAAACACTGTCAGCTTATTATGATGTACTAGATGCACAAAAGGTGCAGCAGGTCGATCAGGAAACGGTTGACAATTACCGGCTGCATTTACAAAATGCTCAGGCGCAGTATTACGCAGGGAGCATCGCTAAAGCCGATGTACTGCGCTCAGAAGTGGAACTGGCTGATGCGCAGCAAAGCTTAGTGAAAGCGAAAAATAATACGCAAGTTGCTATGAATAATTTGAAGAATCTAATTCGCTGGAAAAGCGAGGAAGGTCTTGTACTAACCGATGACTTTCAATATATTCCATGGAATAAGACGCTGGCGCAATGCCTGCAAGCGGCTAAAGCCAATCGGCCGGACTTAAAAAAATATCGTCTTACTGTGGACGAAGCCAGGCAAAATATTGATATTGCGAAAGCCGATAAGAAGCCGTCTGTTGCGTTGAATGTGGCTTCTAGCTGGGGCAGCAGTATGATTCCTGACAGCAATAATAGCAATTTATATGTCGGTGTGAGCACGTCTTGGAATCTGTTTGATGGACAGATTACAACAGCAAAAATTAAAAAGAGCGAAAGCTCTCTTGTAGCAGCGCAGCTGCAATTAGAGCAGCAAGAAGACTCTGTAGAACTGGCTGTCAAAGAATATTATCTGGGAATTAGTGAAGCGGAGAAACGTTTAAAGACAACACAGGTGGCGATTCATAAGGCTGATGAAGATGCTTTTATTGCTGAGGAAAAGTATAAGGCGGGCGAAGGTTTATTGCTTGATATTATTGATGCCCAGCTGGCTCTGTCAACAGCGAAGAATAATTATATTACGGCGCAATACGATTATGTGACCTATGTGGCCAAATTGAAAAATGCCATGGGAATTGATTAAGGGGGACCGAATCATGTGGGGGAAAATAAGGCGTAAACAAGGTCTCATTGGACTTATCTTGCTCGCTATAGCAGCAAGCGGCGGCTTTTTTTATTATCACAATGCGAAACAGAAAGAAAATGTGCCAGTAGAAACGGTCGCTGTCGTACAAGGGTCAATCGTATCGACTGTAGCGGCAACTGGCACGGTAAAACCGGCTAATTCGGTAGATATTACGTCGCAAATTGCGGCGCAAGTAAAAGAAATTAAGGTCAAGGAAAATGATTATGTTAAAGCCGGGCAAGTTCTAGCTATTTTAGAAGAGCGAGCTTTGGAAACTACAGTAGAGCAGGCGCGTTATCAAGTGAATAATACATCAGCCAAGTATAAACGGGCTGAATACTTACATTCGATCGGCGCCAAATCACAAGCTGATTTAGAAGATGCATTGCTCAATTATCAAACAGCCATGTCTAGTTATGCGGAAGGAAAATCAAATTTAGATAAGACTGTAATTCTATCACCTATGAACGGCGTTGTTTTAGGTGAACCTGTGTCGGTCGGTACGGTTGTTACCGCTGGCGTTAATAATCCCACAGTCATTATGATGATTGGCGATGTGTCAAGTAAAAAAGTAAAGGTAAAAGTTGATGAGACTGATATTGGCAAGGTGAAAGCAGGGCAGTTGGCAACTTTTACGGTAGATGCCTATACGGATAAGACTTTTTCCGGCAAAGTAGAGCAGATTAGCCAAATTTCTACTAGTACGACTACTGTCTCTTCTTCTAGCGCTTCGTCTTCTTCGTCATCATCGTCGTCTTCTACTAGTGGTGTCATCTACTATTATGTGACGCTTACAGTAGATGATCCGGAAAATCTGTTAAAAACGGAAATGACAGCTCGCGTCAATATTAAAGTAGCGGAAAAGCAAGATGCTTTGCTTATACCGCTATCGGCTTTAAAGACAAGCGCCAACGGTCAATATGTTACTATTTTAAGACCTGACGGAAAGCGGGAAAATGTTTTTGTTACGGTTGGGCTTATGGATAGTGACAAAGTGGAAGTGCTGAGCGGCGTAGCGGCAGGCGATCAACTCGTCGTTTCCTATACGAAATCGCCGACAACTTCGGCGGCGAAAAAAGATAATGGTCCGCCGCCGCCCATGTAGTGAAGGGAGGTGCCGTTATGGGGATTTTGCTGCAGGATATTAAAAAGTATTATAAGATTGGTACGGAAGAAGTGGCTGCTCTCGGTGGCATTTCTTTGACGATCGAAACAGGTGAATTTGTAGCAATCATGGGACCATCGGGTTCTGGTAAGTCAACGCTTATGAATATTCTAGGTTGTCTTGATCGACCTAGCAGCGGTTCTTACATTCTGGAGGGCCAGGAAGTTGCCCAACTTGATGATGATGCTTTGGCCGGAATGAGAAATCGGCAAATTGGTTTTGTTTTTCAAAATTTTAATCTGTTATCGCGCGTGACTGCCTTAGAAAATGTTGCGTTGCCGCTGGTGTATGCTAGAGTGCCGCAAACGGAGCGGCGAAATCGGGCGACAGCCTTACTGGAAGCCGTAGGCCTGGCAACACGGACGCAGCATCTGCCTAACGAATTGTCAGGGGGACAACGGCAGCGAGTAGCCATTGCGCGCGCCTTGGTAAATGAGCCGAGTATTATTATGGCCGATGAACCGACAGGCAATCTTGACAGTCGTTCCAGTATCGAAATAATGAATCTATTTGGTAATTTGCATAAGCAGGGGAAGACAGTGATTCTTGTTACGCATGAACCGGACATTGCTGAGTATGCCAAACGAGTTATTACCGTAAAGGACGGCTTTATCCTAAAGGATGAGGTAAAGGAGTCTCGCTATGTTTAAAGAAAGCGTTATCATTGCCTTACGGGCCTTGCTCGCCAATAAGCTTCGCTCTGTTTTGACGATGCTCGGTATTATTATCGGTGTAAGCGCGGTAATTGCGATGGTTTCCATTGGCCTTGGTGTTAGAGAAAAGGTGCAGGATTCAATTGCTAGCCTTGGCAGTAATCTTTTGATTGTAAGTCCTGGCGCCGCCTCATCACAGGGCGGCGGGCGTGGTGCGGCTGGCAGCAGTACTACATTACTCTTCGAGGATTCCGAGTATTTAAAGAAGACGGTCAAAGGTATTTTATATATTGCTCCATCCGTAAGCCGACAGTATCAGCTTGTGGCGGGAAATCAGAACTGGACGACAAGCGTGCAGGGAATTACGCCGGATTATATGGCAATTCGCAGTTTAACAGTAGGCAGCGGCAGTTTTATTTCCCAAAATGATCTTGCTTCGCGCAGTCGTGTGGCTGTGCTTGGCGCAACGGTGGCTCAGAACTTATTCGGTGATCTCAATCCTGTTGGTAAAAATGTGCGCATTAATAATACGCCGTTTCTGGTTATTGGCGTTTTAGATAGTAAAGGGCAGTCCTCGATGGGGCAGGATCAAGATGATATTGTGATGGTGCCGCTGACAACAGCGCAAGAACGTCTTTTGGGGATTACTTATCTTCATTCAATCAGCATTCAAGTTGCTACCATGGAGGAAATGGATCAAGTGCAAGAAGCTGTAACTACTTTATTGCACCAACGGCATAAAATTACGGGTGATAAGCAAGATGACTTTACAGTGAGAAATTTGACAAGCCTGATGCAGACGGCAGCTGAAACAACAGGAATGATTACGTTGCTACTTGGCAGCATTGCCGCCATTTCTCTATTAGTGGGCGGTATCGGCATTATGAATATTATGATGGTATCGGTAACGGAACGGACACGAGAGATTGGGATTCGGAAAGCGATTGGGGCGACCTATCGCGATATTATGCTGCAATTTCTCATTGAATCAATCGTTATTGGCGTTGTTGGCGGTTTGATCGGGATTATGTTAGGTATTTTAGCTGCTTTGGCTATTTCCGCTTCCGGTGCGCTCCATACAGTCATTTCGCCAGTATCGATTCTTGTTTCTTTTGGCTTTTCTGTAGCAGTCGGACTCTTTTTCGGTATTTATCCGGCGCGAAAAGCAGCGCTGTTAGATCCGATTGAAGCCCTGCGTTATGAGTAGGTAGTAGCCGTTGTATTATCCTTACGCATCAAGGTGTAGGAAGGTCTCTGAACTGAAGCCTTAAGGCGTATTTGATATGTCGACTGAGCGGCGCAACGGAACCTAGAACTGATGGAAGTATTGCTGTTTGGTAGTGATATAAAAATTTTTTATAAAAGAATAAAAATGTGTGCCTAGCGCGGAAATTTTTGTTATACTATGTCTTGATCTAGTATTTTTTACAGAATAAAAGAATAAGAAACTTTATGACTATTATTTTTATGAGGGTGGGGGTAACGGGAGTGAAAGAACGGGAAGAGGAAACAATAGGAAGTGGCGATGGCGCCTTATTTCGCAAATTAAAGTCGCGTCATATCCAGTTAATTGCTTTAGGCGGTATTATTGGCAGTGGCTATTTTTTAGGGACAGGCTATGTGATTAGTCAAGCAGGTCCAGCATCGTTCTTATCTTACTTACTGGGCGGCTTGATTGTGCTTTGTGTAATGCTGTGCCTTGGTGAATTGTCTGTGGCAATGCCAATTTCAGGCTCTTTTGTTTCTTACGCCCGTGAACTGATTTCGCCTACTTGGGCTTGTGGCGTGGGGTGGTCTTACTGGTTGACTTGGGTAACCTATGTGCCATCGGAAATGATTGCCGGCGGTATGATTATGAATTTTTATTTTCCTGAGGTCAGCGCCATGTGGTGGGCGATTCTCTTCGGTCTCTTGATTACTTTTATTAATTTGGCGCAAGTCGATTCGTTCGGCGAAATCGAATTTTGGCTTGCTTTGATTAAAATTGCTGCTTTAGTTATGTTTGTAATTCTGGCAGCGCTAATCTTTTTAGGAGTTATTGGTGATCAAGGTTATTTAGGAAGCACAATTTTATTGAGTGATGGCGGCTTTACGCCTAATGGCGCTTTATCGGTACTACTTACAATGGTTATCGTACTTGTGAACTTTCAGGGATCGGAAATTATTGGTTTGGCAGCAAGTGAAAGCAAACATCCTGAAAAAAGTATTCCTACAGCGATTCGTAATGTTTCCTGGCGAATTATTTCACTCTACCTTGTACCAATGCTACTGCTTGTAACGATTTTTCCTTGGCAAAAGGCCGGTTTGGAAGAAAGCGTTTTTGCGGCGGCGCTCAATTCCTATGGATTGCACTGGGCCGGAGGAATCTTTTCTTTTGTTGTTCTTACTGCGGCCATATCTTGTTCGAATTCCGGTTTGTACGGTTGTATTCGGGCCATCTATGCTTTATCACGCGAGGGCATGGCCCCGGCTTTTCTCAGTAAAACAAATAAAAATGGTGTGCCAAAAAATGCTGCACTCTTATCGATCGGCGCTTGTTGGTTAGTTGTTATTGCCTACACGCTTGATACGACGAAAAGTTTTTATACCTATATGTTGGCGTTATCTGGCTTTACTGGTGCGATTGCCTGGATTTCTATCTGCTGGTGCCAACTCAATTTCCGGCGGCGGCTGGAAAGTTCCGGGGAAGACAGTCGAACTCTTCTTTACCGGACCCCTTTCTTTCCTTACGTAACGTACTTTGGTATTTGGGCGCAAGTTGCTTGTTTGATCGTTGTCGCTTACGATGAAACGTTGCGTATATCGCTTTATGTGGGGATTCCGTTACTTGTCATTCCCATGTTTTGCTATAAAATGCGAGAATATGCCCAGAAAGTTCTTGCTAAAACTTAATGTTTTGTTCGGCGAAGAAGCTGCGAATGTTATGGCAGCTTCTTTTTTTGGGGCTTTTTATGGGTATGGCTGGAGGGAAACGGAAACTCTTTGTCGAAATGGATCGTGGTACTTAAGGCCTATGAGAAATTAGGAGGTATTTTTGCATGGAAATCAATTTGCTTGATTTACAGAAGCTGTTACAAAATTATGGTGTACTAATTAGCTTTTCAGGCCGCTTTACACAGGCGATTATTGAAGAACTCGGTGAGGCGGTGAAAAACTATTTGGATACAGAAGCAACCTCGCAAAATGCCACTTACAATGTGTTCTCTGTCTTTATCGAGCAGACCCAAAATATTAGAAATTATGGATCAAGGCATGAAGGAAATCCTTTAGGTGATCGGATCGATAATTCAGGGATTGTAGCGATTGGCAGAAATGAAGCGGGCTATTTTGTATCTTCTGGTAATTTAGTAGCAGCTTCTGATGTGGCGTCGTTGACAAAGCGGCTAGATGAGTTAGCTGGTTTAGATAAGGCGGGTCTAAAACGATTGTATAAAGAACAACTGAGGCGGGACATAGGAGATCAAACCGCAGGGGCGGGGCTGGGGCTAATTGATATGGCACGCAAAGCCAGCAAGCCGCTTCACTATTCGATTGTGCCCCACGATGACCAACTTTCCTTTTTTACGTTAAAGGTACAGGTCTAGGAGGATTAAAATGGAAGAGTTATATGTGGAACAAACCAAATCAACACCGAAGATTTATTTTGATCAGGAGAAATCTTTGTTGCGCATTGAGGGACAGTCTTACCCTGAGAATGCTTTCAAATTTTACGAACCAATATTTAAGTGGCTAGAGAATTATTTAAGCACGAGCCAAGATCGAATGGTGCTGGAAATTTATTTTCATATGCCTTATATCAATACAAGCAGTGCAAAATGCATCATGATGCTCCTTGATAAGATGGAGGCTGCCCATGAAGCTGGTGGTAAAGTTTTAGTAAAGTGGTATTATGACCAGGATAATGATACAGCTTTAGAATGTGCTGAAGAATTTAAGGAAGATTTAGAGTTGCCTTTTGAAATTTGCGCTCTTATGGAAAGCAATGAATAGACAGAATTTATTCTATGATCGAGGCACGATGAAAATCGTTTTTCTGGCTTGTGCTATTCTCGTCCTTGCTGTAACGTTGACAGGGAGTATTAGTTATTTTGTTACACGTAGCGCCGTTGTAGATAAGCTAAAGAATCGCGATCTTATTTATATTGCCGAATCGATTGCCAGTAAGGTCGATGACCGCTTGGAGCGGGCTAAAGAAACAGCGAGACTGTTAGCCCAAGACCCTGCGGTTATGGCTTGGCTTGTTGACGCGGAACGAAATGAACAACTTGGCGAGTATAGTAAGCAAAAGCTTGATGATATAGCCAGCCGCTATGATTACGCTAACTCGTTTATTGTGAGTCGCCAAACCGGACAATATTGGGCGGAGCGACACAGAATGCTTCAAATTATGAAACCTCACGATCCTGATTCGCGCTGGTTTTATGATGCGTTGCAATCGCAGCAGCCTGTTTCTTTGAATATTGACTATAATATTGGTCGCCAGGAAACTTTTGTGTTTGTAAATGCTCTGATCGGTGAAGCAACTTCGCCGCTCGGCGTAGCTGGCGTTGGTCTTAGTATCCAGTATATTGCCGCTGAATTTCAAAAATATAAAGAAGGCAGCGCCGGAAGACTCTGGTTGATTGATCGCCAGGGAAAGATTCTGCTTTCCGATCAAGCTGAGCAAAACGGTTATTATTTAAATGACTTTATACCGCCTGAGATATTAGCGCAACTTTTACAGCATGAGGATAGAGTACGAGCTCTCGATTATCAAGATAGTTATGGCCAAATTACGGATCTTGTTTGTGAAGCAATTCAGTCAGGCCAATGGCTCATTGTGTATCAAGTACCACGTGAAGAAAGTATCGGCTTTTTAAATACGATCAAATGGAATGGAGCCATCGCGAGCTGTGTGGCGCTGTTGGTCATGATTCTTTTATTTTATATTGTGGCTCATAAAATAGCCGATCCACTGAAGCGGGCTATCGCATTAACAGAGCTTATGGAGCAGGAAATTGCCGACCGTACGGAAGAAATATCGGAGCAAAATACCAAGATCCTTGACAGCATTGATTATGCGAAACGACTGCAAGAGTCTATTTTGGCACGGCCCGATGAATTACAGACAGTGCTGAAAGATTATTTTATTTTGTGGCAACCACGTGATCTCGTCGGCGGTGACTTTTACTGGGTTCGCCAGATTGATGCGAAGCGCAGTCTCGTTGCTATTGCTGATTGTACCGGCCATGGCGTACCGGGGGCCTTTATGACAATGGCCGTTAATTCTGTTCTGACTCAACTAGCGCAGCAGCAGGACAATATCAACCCGGCGCTGATTTTGCAACAGGTAAATCAACGCATGCGAGAAATTTTACATCGTAATAAACAAAATAAAATGACAGATGACGGTCTTGATATGGCTTTATGCTATATTGAAGCAGGCAAAAAGCTGCTGTTTTCGGGAGCTCATTTGCCACTCTATATTTATCGTCGGGGAGAAGTGCAAACTTTGCCGGGAGATCGACAAAGTTTAGGCTATGAACGAGCTCGGGAAGATTTTCCGTTTACAGTACATAGTTGGGATATTTTGCCTGGCGACCGCTTCTATTTGACGACAGACGGTTACCTTGACCAAAATGGAGGGAAACAAGACTTTTCTTTTGGCAAGAGACGTTTTGTTCAACTCCTTACATCACTAGCTGAGAAATCGATAGATGAACAAAAAGCTGCTATTGTTCAGGCTCTCGCTGAATATTCACAGGGGCAGCCGCAGCGTGATGATATTACGGTAATAGGCTTTTCTTTCGATTCGATAGATTATGTAGATTAGGCGGTGAAATTATGGCAGAGAGGGATTGCGATAAGCAACTGTTCGGAGCAGAAGAGCAGGTATTACAAGGAGCTATGGCTGATTTAGCAGCAGAGCAATATCGGGGGAATTCACTGCTAGAAAGATATCGACTGCTTACAGGTCAGTATGATCGTCTACTGAAATTGACTCGAAAGGTTTTTCGAATTAGTGATATGCAAGGAAAGGCCTTGCAGCGTAGCCAGCGGGAAATGCAGAATTTATTGGATAATGCCAACCAAGGCTTTTTGACTTTTGGCGCGGATCTACGAATTCAACCTCAGTATAGTGCGGAATGTGAGCGGCTCTTCGGTCGGAAGATTGCGGGACTGCGTATTATCGAGTTGCTATCAGAGCGAACTCCTTTTGGCGACGAAATGTTGGAACAAATTTTCCAGAGCTTTTTTATAACGCAAGATAGCGCAAAAATGCAAGAAAGTCTGGCCTATTTCCCCTTTTTGTTAGAACGGGACCAGCAGACCATTCGCGTGGAGTGTAAGTATCTTGCTAGTAGCGATGAGGAAGAAGCGGCAACCGTTATGCTGATTCTAACGGATGTTACGGAAGAAGTTGCGGCGCAGCAAAAAATTTCTTTTTTGAGCTATCATGATAAATTGACCAATCTTTATAATCGAGCTTATATAGAAGAAGCGTTGCCTGAGTTAGAAAAAAGTGAAGCCCTGCCTGTCAGTATTATAGTGATTGATATGAATGGGCTGAAATTGGCCAATGATGTATTTGGTCATCAAGAGGGCGATAATCTGCTTTTGGCTATGGCTGACCTATTGCGCAGTCTTTGTCGTCCTCGTGATATTATTGCTCGCTGGGGCGGCGATGAGTTTTTGCTGCTTTTGCCACAAACTGGCGAAATGGCTTGTGCTCATCTTTGTCAAAGTATTCGCGAAGGCTGTCTGGCAATCAATCACTGTGTCGTTCCCTTAAGCGCTGCTGTCGGAGCGGCAACGAAAGAAACGCCGCTTGGTCAAATCATTGAGCTTTTTAACGTAGCGGAAAGTCGAATGTATAGTGATAAGGTACAACGAGGCCAAACTGTACGCAAAAAAATGGTCGCTACGCTCGAAGCGCGGCTTTACGAACGGTGTTTTGAAAATCAAGGACATAATGAACGTGTTGGCGAGCAAGTCGTTGCTTTTGCCAGATTTTTAAATTTCAGTTCGCGCAGTGAGGCGGTAAAGCAGCTTAAACTTTTGGCGAGACTCCATGATATTGGGAAAGTGGCTATCCCTTCGGAAATTCTAGGAAAGCCTAGCGCTTTAAGTAAAAGTGAGTGGGCGATTGTGAAAGTTCATAGTGATGTTGGCTATCGTATGGCCCAGTCCATCGGTGAAACGGCGGTAGCTGATTTGATTCTGTCGCTACATGAGCGGTGGGATGGCGCCGGCTATCCTTATGGACTGAAAGGAGAAGAGATTCCCTTACTTGATCGGATTTTTTCACTGGTAGATGTGTTTGATATTATGACTCATGACCGGCCGTACCAAATGGCTTTGAGTAAACAAGAGGCGATTTTGCAGATTGCCGCTGCGGGCGGACAGCAGTTTGATCCACTTCTGACAGAAAAGTTTTTAGCTTTTCTTGCTGTGAAAGGAGATCAGCGATAAAACTCTCATAGCAATTTTTGACGAAAACCTTCATCAATGGGCTAAACGGGTCGAGAAGGCCTGTCATGATAAAATAACAGACTTTAACAATATTGACGGAATAATGAAAATCATCTAAAATATAACTAAAGAGCAACTATGAATTAAGAAATAATTTTTCTCGATAAATGAATTGCAAGTTTAATCCACTAGCTCATTTACGATCGATAGATAAGTGCAGGTTTTATCTGCTCGGTCTATCGATCTTTTTGTTTGAAGCGAAAAGCCTGGCCAGGTTTTTGCGATAGAAGGAATGTTATTTTGGGAGGAGTGTAGCTATGAATAAGGTAACAGATCTAGATCAAGTGATTGACAAAGTTCAAGATGGAATGACTCTTTTATTTGGCGGTTTCTGTGGTGTAGGAGCTCCCTTAACTTGCATCCAAAAAATTGCTGACAAAGGTGTAAAAAATCTTACCATTATGTCGGTAGTGGCAACCTATCCTGGCGGTAAATTTGATTTAGCGCCGCTCTTTAGCAATGGACAGGTGAAAAAATTTATTTGTGCTCATGCTGGTACTTCGCCAGAAGCAGTCAGCGCTTTGAAAAATGGCAATCTTGATATTGAATATTATCCTATGGGCAGCTGGATTGAAAAAGTTCGGGCTGGCGGCGCTGGTCTTGGTGGCGTATTGACTCGTACTGGCCTTGGTTCTTTAGTAGAAGAAGGCAAAGAAAAGATTGTCGTTGATGGCAAAGCGTATATTTTAGAAAAACCCTTACGGGCTGATATGGCTTTTATCAAAGGCTATAAAGCGGACTTATGGGGAAATGTGCAGTATCGTTATGCTGCGATTAATACGAATCCAACTGTCGCGATGGCAGCTGATTATACAGTAGCGGAAGTCAATGAAATTGTTCCTGTCGGAAAGCTTGATCCACAATGTGTCGGCACTCCTGCTGTCTTTGTTCACGCCGTAGTACAAGGCAAAACATTAGAGGAACAAGCGACTACTTTCCGTGACTTATGGTCGAGGACAGGTCAGCTTCGTTAAGCGAAATAACATAGAATCGGAACCCTATTTTTGAGGAGGCTAAAATCATGGACGGGAAAGAAATGATTGCGCGCAGAGCGGCAAAAGAATTATCAAACGGTGAAGTGGTTAATCTCGGTTTTGGTATTCCGACAGCAGTGGCAAACTATATCCCTGAAGGCGTGGAAGTGCTGCTCGAATCGGAAAATGGCGCGTTGGTTTTTGGCGGTGCGCCGAAATTAGGCGAAGAAGATTCTGATGTAGGCAACGCCGGCGGCTTGCCTATCACAATGATACCAGGCTCTTCTTGTTTTGATCTTGCTACATCTTTTTGTATTATTCGTGGCGGCCATGTAGGAACGACGATCTTAGGCGCTTTAGAAGTGGACCAGGAAGGAAGTATTGCCAACTGGGCAACGCCGGTGGCGCCTGGCAAATGGAGCCCGGGTATGGGGGGGGCCATGGATCTTGTAACAGGAGCCAAAAAAGTTATTGTTACGATGATTCATACTGTAAAAGGATCGCCGAAGATTTTGAAAAAATGCACTTTGCCTTTGACGGGGAAAGGCTGCGTATCTAAGATTATTACGGAAAAATGCGTGTTTGAAGTAACGGACGCAGGCCTGTTGCTTGTAGAACTAGCCGAGGGTGTTACGGTTGATGAAATAAAAGCTTGTACAGAAGCTGAGTTTTCTGTAGCGGCGGAAATGAAGCCTTACCAACTATAATTTTATTGAGTTGCAGCTGCCTTACGATTCGTATTCGTAAGGCAGTTTTATTTTTTTGTTGAAATTCTTTTGGACCTCTTTCAAAAATAGATATTAAAGAATGACAAGAGTAGGAGGCGAAGCAAGATGCGTATTTTTATTAATCCAGGCCATGCTCCAGACGGTAACCCTGATCCAGGGGCCGTCAATGCTGTTACAGGGCTGCGCGAATGTGACGTAGCCTTAGCGGTAGGCGAAGGTGCTGCTACTTATCTCAGAGCAGCTGACTGCGAGGTGACAGTATTACAACTTGATGATCTAAGCGCCATCGTCATGGCAGCGAATGACTGGCAGGCTGATTTCTTTATCAGTATTCATTGCAATAGCGCCGAAAGTACGGCGGCGACAGGGACGGAAGTGTGGTACTGCAGCGGTTCGTTGGCCGGAGAGCAGCTTGGCGATTGTATAAAAAGAGAAATTCTAGCTGCGTTACCCTTAGTTGATCGTGGGATGAAGGAAGCGACTCCTGGCGAAAATGGCTTATATGTACTGACAAATACAGCAATGCCCGCCTGCCTTGTTGAACTTGCCTTTATTTCCAACTCACAAGATGAGGTATTATTACGGGAAGCTCAGCAGCAGGATGCTTTTGCCAGAGCCATTGCCAGGGGTGTGACGGATTGTGATATATATCACGGTCAAAGATAGCTAAATTTGCTATACTGACTACAAAAAGTTTCCTTGGGGATACGAAGTAGCGGAGGCGATTAGATTATGAATCGCAAGATTTCCTTGGCGCCGCATTTGCCAGGCGGGCGAATTACGGCAGAACAAATGAAGCACGTAGTTGGCATAGCTGAAAAATACGGTGCTTCACTGCGCTTAACAGCCAGTACGATTGTATTAAGCGGGATCGATCCTCAGGATCGCGAAGCTGCTGTGGAGGAATTAAAGATGCCCTTAGAATCTTTTATGGCTAAAGCGGTTCGGGCGATTGCCATGTGTACAGGAAAACCTTCTTGCCCGCGAGGGCAGCAAGAAACAATGACGTTAGGCTTGGCATTGGATGAACGATTTTTTGGACAGCCTACGCCAGCTAAGATTCGCATTGGTCTTAGTGGCTGTTCTAATTGCTGTTCCGAGCCTCTAGTAAAAGATATTGGCTTGTTTGGGGCGCCCAAAGGCTTTATGCTGGCGATTGGCGGTCAAGCGGGAAACCGAGTTCAGGCAGGCAAAGTGATTGCTTTAAATTTGCCGGGCGAAGAGGTTCCTGAAGTCATTCAAGCCATTTTGGATTATTATCGCCGCTATGGTCGTGACAAAGAGCGACTTGGCGCTATGATTGAGCGAATTGGCTTAGAAGAAGTTGCTTTTGCTGTAATTCCTAAAGCTTTTCAAATGCCCGTATTAGCAAAATAGAGGGTAGCAGGAGATCGTAGGTTCTCGTCGAATAAAATAAAAATCCAAAAGGCTTTATTTGCTTAACTGGCAGATAAAGCCTTTTGGATATCCGCAGGTGTAACGTAGCAGAAGGGAGCGAGAACTGTGCCAATAAAAATACCTAATAATTTGCCGGCTGTCCCCATTTTAGAAAAAGAAAATATTTTTGCTATGGATGAAGATCGAGCCTATAGTCAGGATATTCGTCCGTTAAAGATTTTGCTGCTCAATCTTATGCCAACGAAGATCGTTACAGAAACTCAATTTTTGCGCTTACTAGGCAATACGCCGCTGCAAGTTGAATTTGACTTTTTATATACAGCGACTTACGAACCACGCAATACACCCCATGAGCATCTTGTCAAATTCTATGAGACCTTTGAGTCGATCCAGCATCGTAAGTATGATGGCATGATTATTACCGGAGCTCCTGTGGAACAAATTCCCTTTGAATCGGTAGAATACTGGGAGGAACTTTGCAAAATTATGGAGTGGAGCAAACGCAATGTCTATACAACGCTCCATGTTTGCTGGGGAGCTCAGGCTGCCCTATACTACCATTATGGGATTCCTAAATACTTGTTAGACCAGAAGCTTTTCGGCGTTTTTCCGCATAAGGTCAATCAAAAAGAAAAAATGTTGTTTCGCGGTTTTGATGATATTTTTTATGTACCTCATTCCCGACATACGGAAGTGCGCAAAGAAGATATTCTAAAGGTTCCGCAGCTCTCGATTCTGTCTGAATCAGACGAAGCGGGTGTTTATGCTGTAATTGACAAAACCTATCGCCGCTTATTTATTACGGGCCATTCGGAGTATGATCCGTTGACCTTAAAGGCCGAATATGATCGTGATATTACACAAGGCCTTTCCATTCAGGTGCCTGCCAATTATTATCCTGGCGATGATCCGACGCAGGAACCGATTGTGCGTTGGCGCAGTGCGGCAAACTTGCTTTTTGCGAACTGGCTGAATTATTATGTATATCAAGCCACTCCCTATGATCTAAATCGGCTGCCGCACCTTGAAGCATTCAGCGGTTTGGATGGTGAAGGAATTTAAGTAGGGTTACTTTGGCATTTCTGTCACGCTGCAAGTTAGTGAGGCAGTTTTTTTTATAACAAAGTAGTTGAAATTTCAACTACTTTGTTATAAAATAAAACCTAAAAGGAGGGCTACTATGGTCAAACTAGACAGTCCTGTTTTACGGGAAGTAGGCGCGTTAGCACGGTGCATTCAGTCAATTAGCGATATTCGTTTTCGTGATTTGAATTTACAACGAGGTCAATTCGTGTTTTTAACACGTATCTGCGAAAATCCGGGCATTCACTTTGCGGAATTATCGCAGATCTTAAAAGTCGATAAAGCAACGACGACAAAAGCCGTACAAAAGTTAATGAAAGAAGGCTATGTTGAAAGACGGCGCGATGATCAGGATAAGCGGATTTGGCATTTGTATCCGAGCGAAGCTGCGCTAAAAAACTATCCTTTGATTATGGCCGAGGAAAATCAGCATATTGCTAGCTGCTTTAACGGTTTTACTAAGGCTGAAGAAGAGCTGGTTTGTCTTCTTTTGGCGAGAATGCGCCAAAACATTGAAGTCGATTGGCTGCAGCTGAAATGTGGTAAAGAATAGTTCTTAGTAAAGGGAGCGATTTTTATGAATAAATTTGTTATAGTACCTTATGAAGCAGCTTATAAAGAAAGAATCATTGCGTTAATTTTGGCGATTCAGCAAAAGGAGTATCAGATCCCCATTAGTCGGGCTGATCAGCCTGATTTAGAAAATGTTCCGGAGGTATATCAACAAAACAAAGGCGGTTTTTGGATCGCCTTGCACGAAGACCAGGTGATTGGCACGATTGCCTTAATCGATATTGGACAGGGACAAGGCGCTTTGCGGAAGATGTTTGTACAGAAGGAAGCCAGAGGCAAGGCCGTCGGCGTTGCGCAGGCGCTACTTGATCATCTGCATGCTTGGGCCAAGCAGCAAGGACTGCGTGAGATCTACCTTGGCACAACAGAGAAGTTTTTAGCAGCTCATCGGTTTTATGAGAAAAATCAATTTCAGCAAATCGATAAAGTGGATTTACCGCCTAATTTTCCGATTATGGCAGTAGACACACGGTTTTATCAATTGGCGCTGTAAAGCAGCGAAGGAGTTGGCTTTGTGGCAGAAAAATTATTTTATGTGCTCAGTGACTTTTTTTTGCCCTTACTGGTCGGGTATTATCTAAGAAAAAGCCATAAAATGAGTGAAACGGCCTGTAATTGGCTGGTGCGGTTTAATATAATTGTCTTTGGGACACTTTTATCGGTGCTAAGTTTTTGGACTTTACCGCTGAATTGGCAGTTAATGTGGCTGCCGCTGTTCGGAATTTTGCTGAGCTTGATTCCTGGAGCTGCGGCCTATCCCTTTAAACGAACTGCCACAGGCCATTTTCGCGGCAGCTACTTAGGTTGCGCCATGTTATCTAATATTGGCCTACTTGGCGGTTTATGCGCTTTCTTTCTCTATGGCGAACAAGGTTTTGCCTATATTCAAATTATGGCTTTATTTCAAAACCTCGTGTTCTTTTTAGTGTGCTTTCCTATGGCCGACTATTTTAGACGCCGTGATGATGGTGAAGCGAAGAAGGGCGACATCGTTTGGCGTTCCTTATTTTTGAACTGGAACCAACTTCCTGTTGCGGGTCTTATAGTAGGAATGGTTTTATATGGTGTGAGTGTGCCGCGTCCGCCTTTGCTGGGCGATTTTTTTGCAGCAACGATTCATATTTCTACCTGGGCGGCGTTGATTCCAGCCGGTTATTCCATTCGTTTTTCTCAAATGCAGCAATATTATAAAACAGCAACAGGCCTTATCCCGATCAAATTTATTCTTACGCCGTTAGCTGCTTATGCACTCGCGCAGGGGATTTTTAGTGATTCTGTTATACTGGGATCTATTTTAATTGGCGCCAGTGTTCCCACTGGGATTAATGCGATTATTTTAGCTCGCTTATACGATTTGAATTTACCATTGGCAGGGGCTGCTTTTTTTGTGACAACATTGATTTTTTTATTTCTAGTCTACCCCTTATTGTTTTGGGGGCTTCATAGCTAAGTTGGTAGTGGCAGGAAATTTTTTTCTGGGCTAAGCCTTGCTTTACAGGGGGGCGAGTGCTACACTTCTTGACATGAAGCTTCGTGCAGTTCGCTTTTTGGGAGGGAAACGTATGTTAAATCATTTTTTTATGCGCTGCAATCAGTTGCTAGGGAAAAATATGATGTTTATTATTTTTTTCGGACTAATTGCCGGTACATTTATACCAATAGCTGATTCAGCTTCTTTACGTGCTGTAGTGATTGGTCTTTTTGCCTATATGACTTTTGTGACTGCGTTAGGGACGAGTTTGAAGGAATTTCTTGGTATTATTCGTAAGCCCTTTGTCCCCTTGTGGGTGCTATTTCTTGTTCATGTTATGGCGCCAGTTACAGCCTGGATTGTCGGTACGGTTTTTTATCCTGATGAGCCGCTGATTCGTCTCGGTTATTTAGTGGGAGCGGCGATTCCGATTGGCGTTACTTCGATTATTTGGACAGCCTTGGCAAAGGGGAATGTGGCGACTTCGCTTGTTGCTGTAACGTTAGATACCTTTATTGTTCCCTTTGTATTACCGCTGTTCTTTAATCTGATCGTTGGTCAGACTGTTTCCATTGATTATTTACAGATGATTGGCCAGTTGGCCTTAATGGTTACGATTCCTAGTCTTATTGCCATGGTCATTCATGACTGGACCAAGGGGGCTGTCGTGAACTTTTCTCAAAGTTTTGGTGGTGTGACGGCGAAAATCGGCATGTTTATTGTAACTTTTATTAATGCGTCCATGGTAATGCCACAGATTCACTGGGATGCTTCGATTGTGAAAACTATGGGAGTTACGTTGCTTGTAGTAGCCACTGGCTATTTCGTAGGCTTTTTAGGTTCTTTTTTACTGAAAGACCGCTCGCGTCAATATACGCTTACCATGATCTATAGTGTGGGGATGCGCAATAATGCTTGCGGGCTTGTTGTGGCTTTAACGTACTTTCCGCCGCCAGTGGCGATTCCCATGACGCTTTCGATCCTATTTCAGCAGCCCTTGGCTTCGTTGATTTCTTCGTTCAGTAAACGTTTGGGGGCAGAAAAAACGGTAAAACCAGTTCAGGCTAATTCCTAAGCCAGTATATTATATTTAACAAAAAAGCTTTTTCACTTTTGGCGAGTTAGAGCCACAAGCGAAAAAGCTTTTTTCATTTATTATTGCCATTTAAAAGTTTTAATTAATAAGACTTGTTCCAGTAATCACCCAAACAAGGGCGAAACTGATTACAATGGTCATATTCGCAACAGCGCCGACAAATTTCTGATCATAATGAAATTCAATAGCAAAAGGGATCACTGCTGTAGCAATTGGCAGGATGAGGCCTACTAACACGGTGTATTTGAATAGTTCGCCAAACGGTGCAATAAAAAAGATGGCTAGTCCCACAGCTAATCCAATTACATAGCGAAAAGCAAGAACTTTGCCAGCTTGTTTTATATGACTGAGACTAAATGAGAAACTGAGGTAGACGCCCAACAGTAAGAGAGACAGCGGACCGTTCGCTTTGGCGATTAGACCGGTGAAAGCAACAACAGGCTCCGGCAGCGTAATTCCTAGCAGCGCAATAAAAAAGCCAGCAAGATAGGACATAAGCGGCACGGACTTAGATAGGCGCGTAAAAATTGTTTTTACGTCAAGGGAACTGTCGGCAACTGAATAGTGATTAGCTAATAAGTAACAGAGCCCGAAGGTAACTAGAGCGTTGCCAATATCAAACATGCCAAAGTAGGTAATTCCTTCCTGACCCCAAATTACTTCAATAAGTGGATAGGCAAAAAGGCCGATATTGAAGCCCGGAAGGACCATCGACATGATGCCCCGGGTCGAACGAGCCTCGCGTTGAAAAAATAAAATACCTAACAGCGCCATAAGACAGCCGTAAATGAGGCTGAAAGCCGAGAGAGAGAGCAGTGAATAGTCAATCGTCACTTTACTAAACGTCGTAATAATTAAAGCTGGCAAAGTCACATTAAAGACGACACGAGCCAAGGCTTCGCCGTCGCTTTGGCGGATCAGTTTCACTGTTTTTAAAAAATAACCAAATAAGATGACGAGCAGGGAAATAAATAGTTGACTGGTTACTGAATCTGACATGAGAATCCCTTCATTTCTTCAATAAAATAAGCGGGTGCGTCCCGCTTCTCATCGTTGAGGTTCTTAGATTGGCTACATTCTAGCATGTTTATCCGGTCTTTTCAATGGATTTAGGCTCGAATTTATTAAAGTAAGTTTACTGTGAATTTTCTTGAATGTCTTACCAGAGCTTGTTATAATCAATTACAAAGAATAAAAAAATATATTATTGTTAAGATGAGTCTTATATATCGAATGGGAGGATGGGGGTTTTATAGCAATCACTATGGAGCGACAAAAGGGAGAAACGATTTTATCATTACATAAAGCAATAGACATTCTAAGTTTGCTGCAGCAGCAGGGAATGCCCATGGGAGTCACCGAAATTGGTCGCACTTTAGGTATGAATAAGAGTACAGTGCATCGAATTTTGGCAACCTTGGAGCAACGAGGTATGGTACAGCAAGACGCTGAGAATGGGCGATATTGGTTAGGCTTAAAACTCTATTCTTTAGGTATGGCCGTGAGTGAAAATATGCCGCTTAAGGCCGTGGCTTCGCCCTATATCCGGGCTTTGTCGCAGCAGTTTAATGAAGTGGTGCACTTAGGCGTTCTTGATCGAGCTGCCAGTGTAGACCCCAGGTTTCTTATTGTTGATAAGATTCAAATTCAGCAGTTTTTAAATATTACTCCTTCGATTGGTTTTGGCGCACCTTGCCATTGTTCTGGTCTGGGGAAATGCCTACTTGCCTTTACTCCCAGTGAGTATGTAGCGACTTTTACTGGCGCCGCCTTATCACGTTATACGGAAAAGACGATTATTGATTGGCCCAGCTTGTTAGCGGAACTTGCTTTCATTCGCCGTCAGGGCTATGCCATAGATAATGAAGAACTGGAAGTGGGGTTAAGCTGTATTGCAGCGCCGATTCTTGCTAAAAATGGGTTGCTTATTGGGGGCGTCAGTCTTTCGGGACCGACTTACCGAATCCAAGCATCGCAAGCAGAAATAATTGCAGCGGTGCAGGAGACGGCTCAGAAAATTTCGCAGCAAATTGACTAATTTTTTTTCGGAAAAAACCGGAACATTGTATCGTAATGCGGAACAAATTATTTATACGCAATCTGGACTTGAATAAGGAGGATATATATGAAACGTATTTTAGCGATTAATCCTGGAGCGACTTCGACTAAGGTAGCCGTTTTTGATGATGAAACGCCTATTTTTAAAGAGACAATGGAACATCATGGCCCGGAAATGGAAGCGTTTTCACGTGTGGTTGATCAATACCTTTATCGCATGGAGCTGATTCGTAAAACTCTAGAAGCAAACGGAATTTCTCTAAGCAGTATCGAGGCCGTTGTTGGACGTGGGGGATTGTTAAAACCGCTGGAAGGCGGGACTTACCAAGTGAATGAAGCGATGGTTGAAGATTTGCGTCAGGCGGCGCGAGGCGAACATGCTTCAAATCTGGGTGGTGTTTTGGCTTATGGTTTTGCTCAGGAATTAAAGATTCCCGCTTTCATCGTCGATCCGGTTACAGTCGATGAATTAGAGCCTGTAGCGCGTATTTCAGGAATTCCTGATTTGGAGCGTGTCAGCATGGCTCACGCTCTAAATATGAAGGCGGTAGCGCGTAAAGTCGCTTTGTCCCTTGCTAAGCCTTATGAAGAGTTAAATTTAGTTATTGCCCATTTGGGAACGGGGATTTCTTTGTCAGTTCATCATAACGGACGAATGATCGATTTTATCGATGGCAAAGAAGAAGGCGCTTTTGCACCGGACCGTTGCGGCGGTTTACCGGCAAGTCAGCTCGTGAAGCTTTGCTATAGCGGCAAGTATACCTATGAAGCGCTCAGAGATCGTTTATTTGGCAAGGGCGGTTTTTATGCCTATCTTGGCACGAAGGATCTGCGTGTTGCTGAAGAACGGGCGAAAGCAGGCGATAAAACAGCACAACTTATTTTAGAAGCCTTTACTTATCAAGTTGCCAAGGATATTGCGGCGTTGGCGTCGGTGGTGAAGGGCAATGTAGATCGCATTATTTTGACTGGCGGAATTGCTTATTCCGAAGCGGTTGTTGGCGCTATTAGCGAACGCGTTGTATTTATTGCTCCCGTAGCAGTTATGCCAGGAGAGGAAGAATTGGAATCTCTTGCCTCCGGCGCTCTGCGTGTACTGAATGGGGAGGAAAAAGTTAAAATTTATGCCTAGTTTGTAAGGACATTTTTTATTGATAAAAAGCTAAGAATGACAGGAGGAATTTATGTGAAAAAGTTGCTAACAGGCAATGAAGCGGTGGCGCAAGGCGCTTATGAAGCGGGCGTCGTTTACGCAGCCGCTTATCCCGGTACGCCTAGTACCGAGATTTTGGAAAATATTGCTCAGTTTAGAGGGGACATCATTGCGGAATGGGCGCCAAATGAAAAAGTCGCCTTCGAAAATGCGATCGGCGCGTCGTTAGGCGGCGGGAGAACCTTGGCGGCCATGAAGATGGTCGGGGTGAATGTAGCAGCTGATCCGCTTTTTAGTTTTGCCTATTCGGGTGTCAATGGCGGCATGGTACTTGTTAGTGGCGATGATCCTGGCTGTCATTCTTCGCAAAATGAACAAGATAATCGGTATTATGCTAAGTTTGCTAAGGTGGCTATGGTGGAGCCGAGCGATAGCCAGGAAGCAAAAGATATGGTTAAAACCGCTTTAGAGATTAGTGAAACCTTTGATACTCCTGTGCTATTCCGTATGACGACGCGCGTTTGCCATAGTAAAAGCATCGTGACGTTAGGAAAGCGGAGTGAAGTCGTTAAAAAAGCCTATGTTAAAAATCCCGCAAAATATGATTTGGTCCCGGCTGTAGCGAAAAAGCTGCGCGTAAATTTGGAAGAACGGCTGCGGACTTTACAACGCTACGCGGAAGAGACGCCGTTAAACTATATCGAATGGCACAGTAAAAAAATCGGGATTATTTCCTCGGGGATTGCTTTTCAATATGCCAAGGAAGTTTTTGGCGAAGATGCTTCATACTTAAAACTTGGTTTTACTTATCCGCTACCGCTCGAAAAAATCCGCACCTTTGCCACTGCCGTTGATATGCTCTACGTCGTGGAAGAGCTTGAGCCTTATTTGGAAGAGCAGATCAAAGCAGCTGGCATTGCCTGCATTGGTAAAGCGAAAATTCCTTATACTGGTGAATTAAATCCTGATATTGTCGCACAGGCGCTCCTTGGTAAACATCGCGAGATGATTTCTTATGACGCTTCCGTTGTAGTAGCGCGTCCGCCGGTTCTTTGCGCGGGCTGTCCTCATCGCGGGTTCTTTTATGAACTGGGAAAACGTAAGAATGTAGCGATTATGGGCGATATTGGCTGCTACGCTTTGGGCGGCGGCGATCCCTTAAATGCCAAAGACGCTGCCAACTGTATGGGCTCTGCTCCCAGTGTGGGGCATGGTCTGCAAAAGACTTTCCACTATTTTGGGGAAGATACGCGAGTAATTTCTACAATCGGCGACTCTACCTTTTTCCATACTGGTCTTATGAGCTTGATTGATATTGTCTATAATCGCAGCAATACAATTACTTGTATTCTTGATAATCGAATTACTGGTATGACAGGCCATCAGGATCATCCTGGCACTGGTTATACACTGCAAGGGATGCCAACGAAAGCGCTTGATATTGCTTCTGTGGTAAAAGCCATTGGCGTGGATCATGTCAAAACCATTAATCCTTTGCGCCTTGATGAAGTCAGTGAAGCGCTCGATTGGGCCTTGGCCCTTGACGAATCTTCGGTCATTATTACACGGTGGCCTTGTGTGTTAAAGAAAGCATCGCCGCAAGATCACGAAGAATTCGGCAACTATTTGGCAAAATGCAAAATTGATCAAGCGAAATGTATCGGTTGTAAAAAATGTATCAAAACAGGCTGTCCAGCCCTTCGTTTTGATAAGGCGGCGAAAAAGAGTTCGATCCATGCGATGCAGTGTGTGGGCTGCGAGGTTTGTGCGCAGGTTTGTCCGGTACAGGCGATTGCCAAGGAGGGGAAATAAGATGGCGACGAAAAATATTTTATTAGTAGGCGTTGGCGGCCAGGGAACCATTTTAGTGAGCAAGATTTTATCTACAGGTCTTATGGCTGCCGGCTATGACGTAAAAATGTCAGAAGTACATGGCATGGCCCAACGCGGCGGCAGTGTGAGTACCCAGGTTCGCTATGGTGAAAAGGTTTATTCACCCATTATTGGTAAAGGCGAAGCCGATATTCTCGTATCGTTTGAGCAGATGGAAGCGCTGCGCTGGTTAGATTATTTAAAGCCTGATGGCAAAATCGTTGTCAATGATTATCAGATTCCCTCAGCGCCGATTTTAAATGGAAAGTGCGATTATCCTACAGGCATTTTAGAAACTTTACAGGAGAAAGCGGCAACGACGATCATAGCTGCAGAAAAGATAGCCCTTGCGCTGGGCAATGGTCGCTGTATGAACGTTGTTTTATTCGGTGCTTTAGTCAAGGCGATGGACCTTACCACAATCCATTGGGACGAAGCAATGAAAGAACAGATTAAGCCCCAGCTTGTTTCAATCAATCAGGCCGCATTTCAAGCTGGGTTAGAGACAGTCTGATAGTTGCCAAGCCTTAAGGGGCATGGTATCATAAGAAAGAGTCAGCAAAAGAAAACGTCGGCAAACTTATCGAAAGGTAAGGACGCAAAGCTTTGGATCTAAGGACAGATCTGTCTATGAGCGCCAGGTTGCAATCAATTTGATGAGCAGCCTGGTTTTTTGTTGCTTAATTTAGGCAAATAAGGAAGGGTTTTACATGTTACAATATTTGGCCCGGCTCTTGGGCCGCTGTGAATGTTGTGGCCGTAAGGCTACGCGGCGCCTTGAAATGTATGACGATGGGCAGAATAAGTCCAAAGGGCATTATTATTGTGAAAGCTGCCTGAGTGAAGGCCTAAATCAAGCTGTTTCAGGCGAGTTTTTAGCTACAGGAAAAAAATTCACCTTATTTCATTCTGCGAATGAATTGGAACGAGCTGGTATTGCTTGTACTAATTTTTTGCAGAAATAGAACAAGAATAAAAAACCGCCGCAGTAAGCTTACGACTACATGAATGCTTACTGCGGCGGTTTTTTATTCTAAATAGAGGATTTGATCGGATTTTAGCGAAAAAGAATAAAAATAAAGATTTTCAGCCTGCAAGTAATGAGTGAGGTGCCAGGATGCGCTATTGTATTTTTTGCGGTGTAGAAATACCGAAAAGTGCTTTGTTTTGTCAGATCTGCGGCAAACGACAACCAGATCAAACGGAAGAAATGGCTGAGGCGGAAGCGGAAGCTGTAGAAACTGAGTTGGCAGATCCAGCGCCGCCGACTGGGCTGGCTGCTTTTTTGGCTTCGCCCAAAAAATTAGTGATTGCTGGAGTTGGCGCTTTTGTCGGGCTAATTATCATAGTAACTTTTGTTATTGTTGTTGTAACGAAAAAATAAGCAGTCTTTCAAATCTGTATAGATTGGATATTTCGGAGGAGATTAGCTATGTATTGTCCTCAATGCGGTGTGACCATCAGTGTGGAAGGAAATTTTTGCGGCAAGTGTGGCAAGGATGTGGCCTATCTAACACAATCAGATAAACAGCCAAAAGCTGCCGTTCCTGCTTCGCCCACAGAAGAACTCGCCTCACCAGTACCAGAGACTACAGCGACGGAGGGTTTGGTTATTACAGAAGCCGAAGTAGCAGCGGCTGCTAAGGCGGCTGAAGAGTTGTCAGGCGAAGGCGGTGACTCAGCGAAAAAAGCGGACGAAGCATCAGAGCAAGTACCAGAGCCAAAACCGCCGCAAGTGGGTGCATTGTCTGGCGGTAGCGCCGATCATAAAAAACCTGCTGTCGTTTATTTTTGTAACTCTTGCGGTACGGCTGTTTTTGCTGAAGATAACTATTGCTACGAATGCGGCAAAAAGACACAAAAAGAATATTATTGTCAACAAGCTGCCGGTTTTACGAAGAAGAAGAAAGTTCTATTTGGCCTTATCGCCCTTACCGCTTTTTTTGGTACGGCATGGCTGATGTATCGTTTTGCTAAGTCTTGGTTTCATTAACTTATTGGTGATTCGCGCTATTTACGTTTGAGGCATGATTTAGTTTTGCTATCATAGTATATTTTAGTATATTTAAAATTTTCTTTATCAGTATTCATGTTATTTTGTTATAGACATCGATAAAAAAATCTGCTATATTAAATCAAATGGTAAGCCGTGTCTTCTCTGAAGGGATAAAAATTCTTTTGGTGTGATGGCTTATCATTTTTTTATTATAATTGCATGCAAAGAAGGGGGAGAAAGTATGGCAAATTTTGATTTCGTCAGTCTGATTAAACAAGATCGGGTAGAGAGAAAGCACGAGCATTTTTCTGGCACGCTGCTTGATTATCTGAAAATCGTAAAAGAAAATCCGAAAGGAGTCATGCTAGCTCATCAACGCATGCATGAACTATTAACAGCGCCAGGCGTTGATATTGTAAGAACAGAAGAAGATCCGCGCTTGAAACGGATTCATGGCAATGATACGCTGCGGCGTTATCGTTTTTTTGAGGATCAGTTTTTTGGCATCGATAAAAGTATTATGAAAATCATGCGTTATTTCCACTCTGCAGCTATGAAAGGTGAGGAATCACGGCAAGTTTTATATTTAGTAGGGCCTGTAGGTGCAGGAAAATCTTCTTTGATGGAAGCGTTAAAACGGGCCTTGGAGATGAGTCCGCCGATTTACACTCTGGAAGGCTGTCCGATGCGGGAAGAGCCGCTGCATCTAATTCCTAAACATTTACGACCTCAATTTGAAGAAATTCTTGGTGTTAAAATAGAGGGGGATTTGTGCCCAGTATGCCGTTATCGTTTGAAAAATGATTTTCATGGTGAATATGAACGATTTCCTGTAACTGTGGCTGAGTTTTCCATCCGTTCCCGCAAGGGCGTTGGTGTTGTACCGCCGGTTGATCCTAACAATCAGGATACGTCGGTGTTATCTGGCTCTGTCGATATATCAAAAATGGATTTATATTCGGAAGACGACCCGAGAGTTCTGGCTTTAAATGGTGCTTTTAATGTGGGCAATCGCGGGATTGTGGAGTTTATTGAAGTGTTTAAAAATGATGTAGAGTATTTGCATACGATGATTACGGCGACACAGGAAAAATCAATTCCATCGCCAGGCAAAGGCTCGATGATTTATTTTGACGGAATTATTTTAGCTCACTCCAATGAAGCGGAATGGAATAAATTTAAGTCAGATCATACGAATGAAGCGATTTTGGACCGGATTGTCAAAGTGGAAGTGCCCTATTGCCTCGAACTAGACGAAGAAGTGAAAATTTACCGAAAAATGCTGAATAATAGTGCTTTTTCTGCTCATATTGCGCCACATACCATTGAGATGGCTTCGATGTTTGCCATTTTGAGCCGACTCTCTCCTTCAGCCAAGATTGATCCCTTAAATAAGCTTAAGATTTATAATGGCGAAGAAATTGTAGAGAAGGGCTCTACCAAAAAGGTCGATATTTTTGAACTCAAAGATGAGGCGCAACGGGAAGGCATGACTGGCATTTCTACTCGCTTTATCATGAAAGCGATTGATACGACTTTATCGGAATCTGAATCGAATTGTATCAATCCGATTGCGATTATTGATACTTTGATTAAAGCAGTTAAAGAAATGGCTATTGGCGATGAAGAACGAAAACGCTATCTTGGTTTCATCCAAGACACAATTAAAAAAGAATACAATAAGCTCTTAGAAAAAGAAGTGACGCGGGCGTTCATTCATGGCTATAAAGAACAGGCTGAGAGCCTCTTCAATAATTACCTCGATCATGCCGAGGCGTTCGCTAATTCATCAAAGATCAAAGATCCTCACACTGGCGAAGAGCTAGAACCTGACTTGAAATTTCTGCAGTCGATTGAAGAACAGATCGGCATTAGCGGTTCTGCTGCCGCCGGTTTTCGCCAAGACGTAACATCGTATATGTTTTCGCTGCTGCGAAATGGCGGCAAGATTGAATATAAAAGTTATGAGCCTTTAAAAGAAGCGATTGAAAAGAAATTGACGGCTTCGGTAAAAGAGTTATCGCGGGTTATTACCAAAGCCAAAGTGCGTGATAAAGAACAAGACGGTAAGTATGATGCGATGGTCGAAGAAATGAAGCGAAGCGGTTATTGCGATCATTGTTGCAATGTGATTTTAAAATATGCCGCAAATAATCTCTGGAAAGATTGATTTTTTGAATTTGTATGACAGGGGAGGGGAAGGGCGCCATGGCTGTCTTTAAGGATGGTAGCAAGGCTAGTTCCGATCGTTCCCAATGGGATCGCAAGCGACATCGCGAACTAGTCGAAGAAGCGATCAAAAAAGATCTTGGCGGCATTGTGGCCGAAGAGAGTATTATTGGTCAAAGCGGCAATAAAAAGATAAAAATTCCCATTAAGGGAATTAAAGAATATCAATTTATTTACGGGAAAAATACGCCAGGAACTGGTTCAGGCACAGGCGGTGAGGCGAGAGGTCAGTCGATTGGTAAGACAAAAGAGGGTCAGGGAGAAAAGATCCCTGGCCCAGCCGGCAGCGATGCAGGGGAAGATATTTTTGAAACAGAAATTACTCTTGATGAGTTAGCAAATTATCTTTTTGAAGATTTGCAGTTGCCTGATTTAGAACGGAAAAAGTTTTCGCAACTGGAAACGCGCCATAAGCATAAACGTTCCGGTTTTCAGAAAAAAGGAATTCCGCCGCGGTTGGCTAAAAAAAGAACGCTTATTGAAAAAATTAAGCGCCAGCAGACAAGCTTACGGGAAGCTGACGTTGCAGCAGGAGAAGAAGAACGGCCGCGAATTCCCTTTCGGGAAGAAGATCTTAAATATTACCGTATTAAAGAGGATGTTGATTATCACTCTAATGCAGTCGTATTGTGCATTATGGATACTTCCGGCTCGATGGATCAGACACGTAAATATCTTGCTAGAAGCTTTTATTTTCTCTTATATCAATTCGTCCGCTACAAATATGAACAGGTCGAAGTTGTTTTTATTTCTCATTCCACCGAAGCTAAGGAAGTCACAGAAGCAGAATTCTTTCACAAGGGTGAGTCAGGCGGTACTTTTATTAGCAGTGGCTATAGCAAGGCTCTGGAGATTATTGAGCAACGCTATAATCCATCGATCTGGAATATTTATGCCTTTCATTGTTCCGATGGCGACAATTGGTCGGAAGACAATGAAAAAGCGATTACTTTGGCCAGCAAGCTTTGTGAAATTTGCAACCTCTTTGGGTATGGCAATGTGGGCGCGCCACAGTGGGGCAGTACGATTCAAGACGACTTTGCCAAGAAAGTAAAAGCGCCGAATTTTGTAATGACATCTATGCTGACTAAAGATGATATTTGGCCGTCCTTTAAGAAAATTTTAGAAAAAGAACAGGCAGGAGGGGAGGATTATGAATGATTATACCTTAGCAGATCTTGCCACCTGGAATGAGAGGATTGAGCAGCTTGTTGGAAAAATCGGCCTGAATACCTATGAGCAGCACTTTGAACTGTGTAGCTATGAGGATATGCTTTGTTATGAAGCCTATGTGGGGATGCCATCTCACTACCCCCACTGGAGCTTTGGCAAAGCTTATGAACGGCAAAGAACGTTTTATCAGTATAATTTGACGGGCCTACCTTATGAGATGGTTATTAATTCCGATCCCTGCATTGCCTACCTCATGCGTGATAATACGCTGCTCTTGCAAATTCTTACAATGGCGCATGTTTATGGCCATAATGATTTTTTTAAAAATAATCGCCTATTTAGACAAAATACCAGGGCGGAATATACGATTGAAATGTTTAAGGCCCATGCGGATCGGATTCGTAGCTATATTCAAGATCCCACGATTGGCCCACAAAAAGTGGAGCGAATTTTAGATGCGGCTCATGCACTGAAATTTCAAATTCCCCGTACTATTTTGCCCAAACGCCCCCCAGAGCAACAAGATGAAACGGCGGAAAAAGCGGGTTTAGATTCGTTTCACCATGATTTGCTGGGCTTTTTAGGCGAAAAAGGCAAACTGAGTGAATGGGAAAAAGATTTGGTTCACATTGTAAGGGAAGAGGCGTTGTATTTTGTGCCGCAGATTGAAACAAAAATTATGAATGAAGGGTGGGCCAGCTATTGGCATTATCAGATTTTGCAAGAAATGGATTTGCCGCAAAGTCTCCACCTGGAATTTTTACAGCGCCACAATTTAGTGATTCGGCCCCATCAGGGGCGCATTAACCCCTATTTTGTGGGGTTTAAGATCTTTGAATATCTTGATAAGCGGGACGGACGCGAGTCACTTATGGCGATTCGCCAGGACGAGCGTGATCAGTCTTTTCTACGGCGCTATTTAAATGAAGAATTATGCCGTGATCTCCACCTCTTTACTTATGAGGCAAAAGGTGAAAATTTTGTCGTAAGTGAGGTCGCTGATGAACTAGGCTGGCGCAACGTGAGAGATCAGCTGGTTCATTCAGTGGGAATGAGCGGAATTCCCTTTATTTATCCTATCGATATCGAAAAAGGCACTTTGATTTTAGAACATGATTTTGATGGTCGTGAGCTTGAGCTAGCTTATGCGCGGCAAACTTTAAAACATATTGTGGAACTTTGGGGCAATTCGGTTGCATTGCATACTGTTTTATCAGGTAAAAAGTGGGAGATTATTTGTACCGATGATCAAAAAATTGCCGAAAGGGAAGTTTTTTGATTTTGATAATTTCTAATTTGGTGCTTTTTTGTCGAATTTTAATAGTTAACTATTGCCACTTTTTCCTAAGCGCGGTATACTCCAATTAAGGACTGTTATATTAGTTTTAGAGGAGTGATGTCATGTCCGTAAGAGTATTAATTGTAGATGATTCACCTTTTTCACGAACGATTATTGCTGATACTTTAACAGATGCTGGCTATGAAGTCGTTGGCGAAGCAGATTCATTGGATGAACTGTTAAAAATTTATTCAGAAGAGAAACCCGATATCGTAACAATGGACATTGCCATGCCGGAACATGACGGTTTTGATTGCAGTCGGGCGCTGCTTCGCGAAGATCCGAAAGCGAAAATTGTTTTACTGAGTTCAATGAAAGATGAAGAAACGGAAACCGAAGCGAAACGAATTGGTGTTTCCGGTTATGTACAAAAGCCAATTGAGGCAGAAGCAATAACCAAAGTAATAACGAATATTTTATCGCCTGATTCACTCTTTCTGCAATTAAAGGAACGCGCTTTAGAAACCTTCCAGGAGGCTTTGGCGCAAAATATTACGCGCATGACAAAAAGTCCAGTTCAGTTTGCCAAAGAGGAAGGAAAAGAAAATCAATATTCTTCCCAGGGAATTACAACAGTCATTGGGATTATCGGACAATATTCTGGTTCGATGATTATGGATATATCAGAGGCAACGGCAGGGGCCATTGCTGAAAAAATTCTTAAACGGCCACCAAAGGGAAAAGAGGAAGTATTGGCTATGGTTGCCGAGCTTGCTAATATTATTGCGGGTATCGGTTGCTCCATGCTGAATAAGAAAGAAAAAGCCCTTGGTCTTCGCGTTTCGCCGCCTAGTATGTTCCACGGCAATAATACGGAGATTATCAGTCCTACCGTAGATATGGAAATCGTAATTGCCGAAACCGATTATGGCAAAGTGATTCTCGGTATTGGCTTTAAGAAAGGGTCGGTATTATGGATGTAAATTTAATCAATCCAATTTTAGCAGCATTTGCTGAGATTTTACCGCAAATCGGCCTACAAAAAGTCGAGAAGAAAGGGATCTCTTTAGTCGGTTCCACTTTTACTTATGAAGGCGTTCTTTTGAATATTGCCGTTATTGGTTCGATTAAAGGCGTGATTTTGATCGGGATGGATCTTGAATCTGCTAAAAAGTTTGCTTCGAAAATGATGATGGGAATGCCGGTTCCTGAATTCGATAAACTAGCGCAAAGTGCTGTATCGGAAATGGGTAATATGGTTTGTGCCAATGCTTGTACGCAATATACCAAGATTGGCATTGAAGGCTTGGATATTTCTCCCCCGACGATGATGATCGGTCAAAGTGGTCAGGTTACCTTATCGGTACCAAAAGTCATTGTAATTGATTTTGTTGTGGATGATGAGATTAAAATTAATATGCATTTAGGTTTAGAAAAATAATATAGTGTGATTACAATGAGATAAAAGCGCTTAGTGAGAAAAACTAAGCGCTTTTTTTGCGTTTTTTTACAGAATGATTTACCCCTAGACAGTAGTCTATTATGCTTTGATAATTTACAGCGACAGGAAAAAGATGAAAATAGTAGAATTATAAGAAGACAGAACAGGACGATAAATTTTTACATGGACGTAGCGGACAAAAGAAGGTATCCCGATTGAATTTGTTATTAGTTGAAGATGATGAGAATTTGTTAGAAGCTTTGGCACATCTTTTGCGGGAAGTAGGCTATTCTGTTGATTTGGCTCGCAATGGGAAGATCGGAGCGGAAATGGCTTTAATTGGCGATTATGATGTAATGGTTCTTGATCGTATGCTGCCTGAAATGGATGGCTTGGCTTTATTAAAGGAAATTCGGCAATGGGGTAAAGATATGCCTGTCTTATTTCTAACAGCGAAGGATTCGCCGCAAGATCGGGTAGAAGGTCTTGACGCTGGCGCTGATGATTATTTAGTGAAGCCCTTTTTTACGGAAGAGCTGCTCGCAAGACTTCGCGTGTTAACTAGGCGGAAAGGAAAGGGCGCTGTTGGCGAAGTGATTGAAGTGGCGGGGTTGATTCTAGATCCTTTGCGCAATGAAGTGAGAAAAGGCGATCAATTTTTTCAACTAACGGTCAAGGAAGTAGCGTTACTAGAACTTTTGATGGTTAACTACAAGAAAGTTGTAACCCGCGAATGTATTATTGATAAAATTTGGGGCTATAATTCGGAAATTGATGTAGCTAGTATTGATGTATATATTCACTTTTTGCGCAAAAAACTCCATTTGAAAAATATTAAGACAATACGCGGCGTCGGCTATTGTCTGCAGGAGGCGGGGGATGTTTCATAGACTTCGTCTTAAGTTGACCTGCATTAATGCTTTTATTATTTTTAGTTTGTTTTTACTACTTATGGCTGGCGCCTATTTGTTTGTTCAATGGGATATGGAACGACGAACCAATGAAGTTGCCAGTCATATGATCCATGATATTCAATCGGGTGTTTTGATGGATGATTTTTCCCAGCGACGACCGCCCGAACATTTTGAAGGTGCCCCGCCGCCGTTAGCGCCATTAGGTCCGCCGCCGCCGGGACCGCCTCAAGGAAAAAATTTTTTCTTCGCCGTAGAAGCGGCTGGAGGGGAGCTCTTATTTCAATCTTCTGGCGCCTTAGAGCAAGATAAGATGCTGCTATTAATTGGGAAAATAAAGCAGGAAGCTTTCGTAACTGGGCAGTGTTCTTTGGATCAGACCATGTATTCCTATTGGCAGGCGTCCATTCCACTTTATGGCGCTTCGCCAGAGGCAAAGCTTTTTTTATTTTATGATTTATCGCATGATCGACATGTGTTGCAGATGATATTAATTACTTTTTTGTCTGTGGGAGCGATTTGTACACTCTTGTCGTTTGGGGCTAGTTTTTTTTTGGCGAATCGGGCCATGGTGCCTATTGTGAAAGCTTGGCAGCAACAGCGGGATTTTTTATCAGATGCATCTCATGAACTCCGGACACCTTTGACGGTGATACAAACGAATTTAGCTATTTTGGCGAGAAATCAGGATTGTACGATTGCTAGCCAAAGTAAATGGTTTGGCCATATTCGAACAGAGTGTGACGCAATGGCGGAGCTTGTGAACGGCTTGCTTTTTTTAGCCAGAGCAGATGCTAATCAGAATATACTAGACTGTCGTTCCTTTGATTTACAAGCGACAGTACGGCGTGCTGTGCTGCCCTTTGAGACGCTTGCAGCGGAAAAAGAAATTGTTTTTTCGCTGCAGGCAGAGGAAGCAGTTTCTTTCTATGGCGACGCTGGGCGATTGCGACAGGTTATTACCATTTTACTTGATAATGCGTTGCGCCATACGCCGCCGGGTGGAACGATTCAAGTTGCCTTGCAGAAACAGGCGGACCAATTGAGGTTGACAGTCAAAGATACTGGGACGGGCATCGGTGAGGAACATCTTACTAAAATTTTTGATCGTTTTTATCAGGCCGATCCATCACGTAATGCTGGCGGCGCCGGATTAGGTCTGGCTATTGCGAAAATGATTGTGACAAGTCATGGCGGTAAGATTTGGGTTGATAGTGAATTAGGGCAGGGAACTTTATTTATCATCGAACTTCCTTCTTAATTTGATTTTAAGAATCTGTTTCGATAAAGATAGGTGAGGCAGGTTGTTTTACAACATAAGGAGGTTTTTTGATGAATATTTCTTCTGTCAACGATACAGCGAGTCTGTATTATCGCCGTCATCACAAAACAACAGCGAATTCTAGTGATAGTGCGGCAAGCAATACAACGAGTAGTACGACAAGTGTCGCAAATACTGCAAGCCAGGATAGTACAGCTGCGCAGGCTTTTTTTTCCAGTCTGATGAGTCAAAGTATTTTGCCAATCAATGCGAGTGATTCGTCTAGCTCGGAAACGACTGACAGCAATTCCCTTACGGTAGTCGCCGCTACTTCTTCAAGTAGTACTAGCACGACTACGTTATCCTTAAAAGATTTTCTTGATAAAGTGAAAAATGGAACCGTGACAGACTCGGACCTTAGTACCATGCAAAGTGAACTTGCGGCTATTGAAGGAGAGTCTGGCAATGGTCTGATGCCGCCAATGCCGCCGGAGCCACCAGCTTCTAATCGTGAATCGACTTTGCAAACGACGACTAGCAATTCTTCAAGTAGTACCAGCACGACTACGTTATCCTTAAAAGATTTTCTTGATAAAGTAAAAAGTGGAACCGTGACAGATTCGGATCTTAGTACTATGCAAAGTGAACTTGCTACTATAATGAATGTAACGGGTCAGAATATGGTTCCCCCGCCCCCGCCGCCAGAAGATCAAGAGTCTGCCGTTACTGGAGTAGCTGCTACTGATTCGAGTACAAGTTCTTCTGATGACTCAACTCTGAGTTCTTCCACTAACGCTACTTCGGCGACGCTTGCGGCTTGGCGCAGCCAAATTTCTGATTCTTACTTGCAAAATAGTTATTACTTTGATCCTTCGAAGGGGTTTGACGCGAAATCCTAAAGAAAACTGCCTGCCTCAATTGTTGTAATTATTATGAATTTGTAAACGGAAAAAATTGTCGAATAGAATAATTCGCTGTATAATAAGAATGAGGGAAGAAACTGTTTCAATCCCCATAAAGGCAAAAGGGAGGGTTCTGCGATGGCAGGAAAAAAACTAATTGTCGCTTATGATGGATCAACTGACAGTAAGAAGGCCTTAACAATGGCTGTTGATTATGCCAAGGAAATAACAAGTGAAATTTACATTTTGTCGGTCTACGATGTGCATTATGCCTTGGCTGACGGCGCTTACTACAGCGAATTTGCTAAAGAAAGCGAACAGGCTTTTGAAGAGAAAATGACTTTAGGTAAAAAGTTTTGTGAAGAACAAGGAATTGTTGTAACAACAGAAGTCTTGCAAGGCGATCCCGCTGATGAAATTATTAAATATGCTCGTCGACAAAAGGCCGATTTGATCATTACAGGTACGCGAGGTCTTGGCGGTTTTGCCCAACTGCTACTAGGAAGTGTAGCGCATCGCTTAGTTACCTATTCGCCAATACCTGTGCTTGTGGTAAAATAGATCAATAAATTAGTGTTGACAATTTTGCTTTGAAAAGCTAGAATATCATTAACACTTGTAATGTGTGTAATATTGTAATAGGCAATGAACGGAAATAGTAAAGGGAAGAAGAGTTTGCAGAGAGCCAGGGGGTGGTGAAACCTGGTAACTTACTTGTCTTGAACTCGTCCGTGAGCTGCTGCCCGAATTAGTAGGGTTAGCCGGGGTTCCCCCGTTATAGGGATAGACGGTGTTAGCCGTTGAAGAAGCGGGTTCAGTTTGTTTGAGCCAATTAGAGTGGTACCACGAGTAGCCTCCGTCTCTAGAATGAGACGGAGGCTTTTTGACGTCTTTACGGAGTTTTAGAAAAGAGTGTGCTTAACAACAAGGAAAAGAGGGATGTAATTATGCAGGAAATGAGTGGAAAAGCAGACAAAAATCAAAAATGGATTATGTTGTTTTTATTGTGGCTTATGTTTTTTGTGGCTTATTTAGATCGTGTCAATATTGCCGTAGCCGGGCCGACTATGATGAAAGAACTAGGAATGAGTCCGCTGGTTTTTGGCAGTGTCTTATCGGCTTTTACTTTTGGCTATGCTCTTACACAGATTCCCGGTGGTTTTTTAGCTGATAAATTTGGCGCTAAACGTATGCTTGTGATTGCACTTGTCTGGTGGTCAATTTTTACAGGCGTTACGGGACTTGTTTCTTCGGTGACTTCCTTAATTGCTGTTCGGGTGCTCTTTGGTATTGGTGAAGGCTTAGGCATTGGCGCTCAGTTTAAGTTAGTAGGCGATTTTTTTTCTTCTAAGGAGCGATCTTCAGCCAATGCTTTGTTTTTGACGGCTTTGGCGATGGGCCCTGCTTTCGTAGCACCTTTGGCCAGCTATCTGATTGGGATTCTCGGTTGGCGGGAACTTTTTCTCTGTTTTACCATACCCGGACTCCTTATGGCCTACTTATTTCACCGTTTTACACCGAAAAATCCGGCTGAAGCAGTACCGGCAGCGGAGATGTCGGAAAATATGGCGTCAGAGCCTAGTAAAGAAAACAGCGCTTCCTGGAAAGACGTACTGGCTTTTCCTACTACCTGGTTGATATTTTTTACTTATATGTCCTTCAATATTGCTTTTTGGGGCTTTATGTTGTGGCTGCCAAGTTATTTGAGTATGAGTCGTCAAATTGCTCTTAAATCTATGGGGATTTATGCATCGCTTCCGTATATGGCTGGCTTCTTTGGTTTGCTTTTTCTCGGTTGGCTTGGCAGTAAGCCGCTTTATCGCTATCGGGCTGCTTTGATTTCTGTGAGCTACTTGATTGCCGGAATTGCGCTTTATGTAGCCTTTATTCAGGAAACTGCCATGGATTGTCTGATGGCTCTGTCTTGTGCCGGTTTTTTTCTTTATGGTGGTTTTGGTCCGTTCTGGGCTGTCGTACTTGATCATATCCCTGAACAATTTCGGGCAACTTTAAGCGGTTTCGTGAATTTTGGCGGTCAGATCGGCGGCTTTTTAGCGCCAATTATTGTCGGCGCTATTGTGTCGACCACAGGATCGTTTTTGGGGGGCTTTTTGTTTATGACTGGCGGATTAGTGACGGCGTCGGTGCTGCTTTTGGTATTGCAGATACTAGGCAGCCGCAAAATAAAGCGAGAAGAAAAGGTGAACATAGTGCTAGAACACTAGGCGTTGCTTAGTAGTTTTTTATCACTTCAATGCGATAGTTTTTTAATTTACGATACAAGGTACTACGGTCTATTTGTAAGAGGGCGGCGGCCTGCGTGATGTTGGAATGACATTGCAGTAGAGCCGCTTCGATTTTTTCTTTTTCACTGAGGGGAGCTTGAGCGATTGTCGGCGCGATTGGCACAAGAATGTCTTCTGGTCCTTCCCAGTATTTTTGAATGGTTTTTCCTGATATATTTACTTCATTGCAAATGATAACAAGACGTTCAATGAAATGCATAAGTTCGCGCACATTGCCTGGCCAAGTGTAATTTTCTAAGGTTTCATAGGCATCTGTTGTCATAATAAGCTGTTTGCCATGAGTGAGATTGTAGCGGTTTAGGAAATATTTCGCGAGGATTTTAATATCGCCCGTACGGCGACGCAGTGGCGGCAGTTTTAGGGTGAGGACTTTCAGGCGATAATAAATGTCTTGGCGAAACTCGCCTTTCTGTACTAGTGCGAGCAAATCTTTATTCGTCGCCGCAATAATTCGTACATCTACAGGGATGTATTTATCATCGCCGAGACGCATAACTTGTTTTTCCTGCAGGACGCGCAGCAACCGGCTTTGACCATAACGATCCATTTCGGATATTTCATCAAGGAAGATGGTGCCTTTATGGGCCATTTCAAAGAGGCCTTGCTTGCCCTTCTTGGTAGCGCCGGTAAAGGCTCCTTCTACATAGCCGAAAAGCTCGCTTTCTAAAAGATTTGGCGGCAGACCGGCACAATTTACGGCCACAAAGGGGCCGTTTTTTCTTTGGCTTTGATTGTGGATGCTTTGTGCAAATAATTCTTTGCCTGTTCCGGATTCACCGGAGATGAGTACGCTGGCGCTGGTTGGCGCCATTTCCTGGGCAATTCGCTTTATTTCTGACAGGGCCGAGGAATTACCTAAAATAGCGGCAAAGTGGTACTTAGCAGTCAGTCGCTTGGCTAGAACTTCATTGCGGATTTTAGCTTCCATCTCTTGGATTCGCGTAATATCTTGAAAAGTTAGGATTGTCCCCGTGAGTTGACGATCTACAATAATAGGGGCTGCATTTAAGCTGATCCAGGCGGGCCCGATTTTGATAATCTGACCGATTAGTTCCTGATTTTCAGCGACTGCCGTCTGAAAAGGTTCTAGTTGAGCAACCTTGTTAAGGTCTTGTCCCAAAACCTCGGTGGCAGATATATTTAGCAGACGTTCGGCTGTAGGATTAAATACGGTAATTTCATTGTGACTGTTCATACCAATAATGCCCTCAGCGGAATAGTCAATTAAAACTTTTAAGCCTTGAGCGCGTTCTTTTTCAATTTTGCGGCCTTGGCGAATTTTTTGCGCTTCCATAAAGGCGGATTTTAAGGCAAAATTGCCAGAACGAACTAATAGGGAGGGGAGTCCCTGTTTTTTTGCTAATAGTACGGTTTTAATGCCGCCAACGACAATATCAGCTTGATCCTTAGCGGCTGCTTCGATTTTTTCCGAGATATCGTCTGTTTCGCTTAAGGGGTAAATGATCAGGTTAATACCAATAATACGCGACAGACCTGCTAAATCATGGGACATATTGCTAAAGGCGACTAAAGCAACTTTCGGCTGAGTCAGGCCAGTGATTTTTTTGGCCTCATAGAGAACTTGTGCTAAGTCTTGGCCAGTAATGGGGATTTCAGCAACGGGAATGTTGATGTGCGAATCAATGATGACTTTGGCAGTACCGCCGCGGCAGACAATAACATCAACATCGCTTGTTTCTAGTTTCTTAGCTAGCCGTATGCCGCGGCGCAAACGAGCCAGATATACATCGACATCCTGTTCTAAAGCGAGTTCGCGGATGATTTTTTTCCCTTGGAGAAATAACTGTTTATCAGGGGCGATAAAAGCGATTTTAGACATCGAAAGAGGCTCCCTTATGATTTTTCTTCATTGTATAACGAGATAGCATAGAGTGCAACAGTTGTAGCAATAGTTTGCTGCGATTGTTGTGGACATTTTAGAACTTTTTAAGATAATTCGTAAAATTGCCTTGCATTCCGCTATTTTTAAAATTGGCATGCGATTTGCAATAATAAGTGCTGACGATTTATTTGTTGGGTGCAGCGAAAAATCGATGGAATACTTGCCAGTAAGGAGAGGAACAGAGATGTCCGAACTTGTATGTTCAACAGAAAAACCCTTGTATATCAAGATTCATGATGATGATAATGTTGCAATTATTGTAAATTCCGGCGGCTTGCCAGCTGGTACAAAATTACCTGGCGGCATTGTACTTACAGAAGCAATTCCCCAAGGGCACAAAGTGGCTTTGAAGGATTTGGCCAAAGGCGATGAAATCATCCGCTACGGCGAAGTAATCGGCTATGCCCTGCAAAGTATTGTCCAAGGAAGCTGGATTGAAGAGTCGCTAGTAGAGCTGCCGACAGCGCCTCTGCTCAGTGAATTGCCTCTGGCTAATAAAGTACCGAAAGATTTGCCAGCTTTAACAGGCTATACTTTTGCAGGCTATCGGAATGTTGACGGATCGGTTGGTACTAGAAACATTTTAGGAATCGCTACAAGCGTTCAGTGTGTTGTTGGCGTGGTAAACCAGGCTGTAAAGCAGATTAAAGCCCAACTGTTGCCCAAGTATCCTCACGTCGATGATGTCATGGTAATCAATCATAATTACGGCTGCGGCGTAGCGATTAATGCCCCTGAAGCTGTTGTGCCAATCCGTACACTGCAAAATTTAGCCGCTCATCCTAATTTTGGCGGCCAAATGATTGTAGTCGGCCTCGGCTGTGAAAAATTGCAGCCAGAGCGGGTTCTGCCTGACGCTGAGGCAGATACGATTATTCTTCAGGAGCAGAAGGGCTTTGCCGCCATGGTAGCGGAAATTGTCCGTTTGGCTGAAACCAAATTAGCAATCCTCAACGAACGGCGGCGGACGACTTGCCCGGCGGCGGATTTGGTTATTGGTATGCAGTGCGGCGGCAGTGACGCTTTTTCTGGTGTCACAGCGAATCCGGCGGTAGGCTATGCTTCTGATCTCTTAGTGCGCGCTGGCGCTACGGTGCTTTTCTCGGAAGTGACGGAAGTACGTGACGCGATTCACCTATTAACGCCAAGAGCAGTCAATGAAGAAGTCGGACGAGCTCTTTTGGCGGAGATGGAGTGGTATGATTATTATTTAGCGCTAGGCGAAGCCGACCGCAGCGCAAATCCGGCGCCTGGTAATAAAAAAGGCGGCTTAGCTAATGTAGTGGAAAAATCTTTAGGCTCTATTGCTAAATCAGGTAGTAGTGCGATTTGCGGTGTTCTAAAGCCTGGTGAAAAAGTAACAGAAAAAGGCTTAATTTATGCGGCGACTCCTGCTAGTGATTTTGTGTGCGGTACGCTGCAACTGGCTTCAGGGATTCATATGCAAATTTTTACGACAGGACGGGGAACGCCATATGGCTTACAGCTTGTACCTGTTGCCAAAGTGGGAACACGCAACTTTTTAGCTGAGCAGTGGCCTGACTTGATTGATGTGAATGCCGGCAGAATTGCTACTTGTGAGGCCACAATTGAAGAAGTGGGCTGGGAGATTTTCCGTTTGATTTTAGCTGTAGCCAGCGGTGAAAAACAAACTTGGGCGCAAAAGTGGGAGCTTTATAATGATCTCTGCTTGTTTAATCCAGCTCCTGTGACCTGATTTTTTCTAAAACAAGAGAATGAAAGGACGTTTTGCATGAATACGGCAGGCGCTCTTTCTTATTTGTTCATTGTCGGTGATATGAAGCGGGTAGAATTTGATCATCTGAAATAAAGCGTATTTATAACAGCAAAAAAACGTCGTACTAAGTAGCTTAGTGCGGCGTTTTTGCTTTATAGCGATACTGTGCAACTAGTAAAACGAGGGAACAGGAGATTTTTTGATCCTGACGAAGTAAGAGAGTACATTGTAAGAGAATATATTCGCTTGAAGGAGAGGGATTTTTGTTATGGGACAGGCCTGTGTAGAATTAGCGAAAGCTTTATCGGAAAAAACAATTGCGCGGCGGCGTGATTTTCATAAATACCCCGAAACCGCTTGGACGGAGTTTCGTACAGCGGCTTTGATTGCTGATGTTTTGACGGATTTAGGTTATGAAGTACAAGTTGGCGCCGAAGTGGTGAACGAAGCAGCGATGATGGGAGTTCCATCTTCCGAAGAATTGGAGCGCTGCCGCCAGCGCGCTTTGGCGGAAGGCGCTAAAGAACAATGGGTTGCCAAAATGACTGGCGGTAAAACAGGCGTTGTCGGCACTTTGTCTTTTGCAAAGCCTGGTCCGACGGTGGCGCTGCGTTTTGATATGGATGCCAATGATTTATCGGAAGTAGCAGAGCTAGACCATAGGCCCTATGCCGAAGGGTTCGCTTCAATCCATCAGGGAGCTATGCATGGTTGCGGTCATGATGGACATAGCGCTATCGGTCTTGCTGTAGCGGAAATTTTAAAATCGCTTGCCAGTCAGCTCGCTGGACAGGTTAAGCTTATTTTCCAGCCAGGTGAAGAGGGCGTTAGAGGCGCTAAGTCAATGGTGGCAGCAGGCGTTGTTGATTCTGTCGATTCTATTTTAGGGATGCATTTAGGTGTTTCTTTAACAAAGTTAGGACAACTCAGTTATAAGACGGACGGTTTTTTTGCTACAACGAAAATAGATGCTTTGTTTCAAGGCAAAGCGGCTCATGCCGGCGGGGCGCCGGAACAGGGTGCTAATGCGCTTGTAGCGGCAGCGACAGCGTTATTGAATCTTCAGGCGCTATCACGGCATAGTCAGGGTGATTCCCGCGTAAATGTGGGGGTGCTTAGCGGCGGCAGTGGGCGCAATGTAATTCCGGATCAGGCTTTTTTGGCCTTAGAAGTACGTGGCGAGACGAGTGAAGTCAATCAATTTATGAAGGAGCGTGTCTTGCATATACTCGAAGGGGCGGCCATGATGCAAGGTGTTACGGTTGAGCACAAAGAAATGGGCAGTGCCGCTGGCTGCCGTAATGATGAAGCCTTGGCGAAACAGGTGGAAACAGCGGCTGTAGCAACTGGTCTATTTGACGAAGTGACCGCAGCGAATGCTGGCGGCGGCAGTGAAGATTTTACCTATTTCATGGAAGGTGTACAGGCTCACGGCGGTCAAGCAGTTTATACTATGGTCGGAACCGAATTGGCGGCGCCGCATCATAATGGGAGATTTGATTTTAACGAAGCGGCTTTATGGCGAGCTGCCGCTTTTTTGAGCACGACCGTTTGTCAATTACTACAATCAGAGAAACAGTAAAAGCAGCGGGATCTCATTGCTATTTTTCTTCCCTTATGGCATAATAACCAGGAAATGGGGGAGAATTTATGTTTGCAATGCTTTCCAGTATGCCACGGCAAATTTGGGCAATTGCTCTAGGCCACGGCGTTACTGATTTATCACCAGGGGCGCTTTATGTAGCGTTGCCGTTTTTTAAAGCGCAGCTTGGGCTGACTTATGCTGAAACAAGCATGATTGTGCTGATTCAAAATATAACCGCTTCTTTATCACAGCCTATTTTTGGCTATTTTTCGGACCGTACATCCCGTCCGTGGATTATGCCGATAGGCTGTATTCTTTCTGGACTGGCACTGTTAGCTTCTTTGCTGGTAGAGAATTATTTTGCTGTGCTTGTGTGTACCGCTGTAAGCGGTTTAGGAAATGCGGCGTTTCACCCGGAAGCGGCGAAAATCGTGAATCGCTTAAGTGGTCGTTCTTTAGGCAAAGGGGCGAGCTTATTTAGTGTTTGGGGGAATTTCGGTGTCGCCCTTGGAACGCTCTTAATGGCTTTTTTATTAGGACAACAAAACAGGGCTTACTTCTATATTTATGCAATTCCTGTCTTGCTGTGTGGCGCACTATTAATGCAGGTAACGCGAACCTTGCCACCGCTTGCTACGACGAAGAAACGGGCGGCCCTTACTGTAAAAACGGCGATTCAGTGGCCGGTTTTTGCTTTATTGGGGATGGTTGCCGCTAGGGCGACGGTGTCTTCGGGGATTAGCGCCTTTGTTCCCTTGTATTATGTTTCTTATTTACAAGGAAGCACTTTTTATGCCAGCTCGCTGTTGACAGTCTATATGATTTTTGGCGCGCTCGGAACAGTTTTTGGCGGATTTATGAGTGATCGTTATGGTAGTAAGCGGGTAATGCTTTGTTCCATTTTACCAGTCGCGCCGCTTATGTATCTTTTTTCCTATTCGAGTGATTGGTGGCCTTTTGTGATTCTAGGGTTAGTCAGTATTTTATTGACGGCTACCTTCACTAGCAGTTTAGTGCTTATTCAGAAAATGATGCCAGGCAATGTTGCTTTGGCGTCAGGCTTGAATCTTGGTTTTAGTGTAGGACTTGGTACGCTTGGCGTTCTTTTTTTAGGACGCGTCGCTGATACGTGGGGCATGCCGCTCATTTTTACGATTTTGTCCCTGTTGCCGCTCATTGCTTTTGTTTTGACTGTGTTTATTGAGGAACCCGATCGTTCTACCGAAAAAAATAGTCGCCTTGTATAATACAAGGCGCTATTTTTATGATAAAATCTCTTGATAGGTTTTTTTGTCAGTCGCTGGGGTAATCGCTAAATCAGGTTCCACAGCCAACCAGGCCAAAATACCGATTACAGCTGATCCCGCTGTGGCGAGTAAGGTAAATTGCCAACCATAGTTTGTAGCAATCCAGGCTGTAGCAATCGGCGCCACGACGCCGCCTACATTGCCGCAAAAATTCATCCAGCCAGCCACAGAGCCGGAATATACGCCGCCTAAATCCATGCAAGCAGGCCAGGAAGTGGAGAATGTGAGTCCTAAAGAACCGAGAGATAAGCTGAGATATAAGACGTTGATCCAGGGCGTTGCCGCTTGAGAAGCGAAATACATAAAAATGGCACAGCCGCCTAAGCCAGTCATCGCAAACCAAGAACGACATTTGTTTTTGGCTATGCCTTTGGCGACAAGATGATCACTGCAGAAGGCTGAGCCCATATTAACAAGGAATAGAGCAACCCAAGGCAGGGAAGCGCCGATGCCCATTTGAGCCAGGGAGAAATGTTGTGCTTCCATTAGATAGAGAGGCAGCCAAGATAGGTAGACATACATAATATAGGCTGTAATAAAGTATTGAATACCAATCGCCCAAAACTGGCGGGATTTTAAAAAATGCTTCCAGGGAGCGACGCGGTTACTATTTCCTAAAGAGCGATTACCGCCGATAATATAGTTCTTTTCTGCTTCATTCGCAAAATGGCTTTCTGCTGGATGATTGTAAGCTGTCAGATACCAGAGAACAGAAAGGGCGACGCCTAAAACGCCTAAAATATAGAAAACAGAGCGCCAGCCAAGCGTCATGATGAGCAGTACCGTAAAAGCTGAACCAAGCATTGGCCCGACGAAAGCGCCGCCGCTCATGAAAGCAGAAGCCTTAGCTTTTTCACTGTCGTGAAACCAGCGAGAAATAAAAACACTTAAAGCCGGGAATAAGGGACCTTCGCCAATGCCAACTAAGGTGCGGACTAAGGCAAAGGCAAAAAAGTTTTGACACAAACCGGTAAAGACTGTGAACACGGACATGCACAGCGTAGCTATCGCTACAATCCGACGATGACGGAAAAATTCAGCCAGCATGCCGCCAGGAATTTGCATTAAGGCGTAGCCTGCAAAGAAGAGAGTTTGAAGCAGTCCCACATCTACCTTCGTGAAACCGAATTCCTGCATAAGCGATGGGGTTGCTGCTGATAAAATTACACGATCAATATAGGCAGTGAAGCTAATGATAAACATAATGAGTGCCAGAATCCAGCGGAAACGGGAAGTTCTCATAATTACACCATCCTTTTTTTGTTAAGAAATACAAAAAGCCCCTATTGACAAGTCGTTAACTTGCCAATAGGGGCGAATATTTCGCGGTACCACCCTACCTTGGGCTCAAGTCCTATAACGCGAGAGAGCGCAACCGCCTACTAAAGTTCAGCAGTTGAATTCCTGGGGGAGAATTGCCAAGAAGCTTTGTACCGATTTACACCAACCATCGGTTCTCTGTGACCAAAGATCTTTTGACTTTTTCCCAGTCATTATTTTTAGCAAAATTCTATTCGTAATGGAAAGAACCATACAGGCTTGCAAGCGATGCTGTAATAGTGTAACTTATTGTTGCACGAATAGAAGGTGTTTGTCAAGAGAAATATATAACTTAGCAACTCTATTTTGGCAAAGATTCGATTCTTGACTTTACATAAGGCCTACGTTAAGGGAATTAAGTTCAGTTTACAGCGCTAGATTTTTTCTCGATGTTTTCTAGCAAATCATGATCATTAGTCGATAGAATTAGAGAAGAATCTAGTATGATAATGAGTCGTTCATTTACTTTGCCAATTCCTCGTATGTAATTAGAATGTACGCCAGTAACAAAGCCTGGTGGTGGCTGAATATCATCATTTTCCAGTTTAACAATATCAGTGACTTCATCTACGACAAATCCCGTTGTTATTTGATTTGCACTTAACATAATAAATTTACTATCTTCAGAAAGTTCTCGGTGATTTAAGCCGAATTTTGCTCGCAAATTAAAGATGTAGCTGATATTACCGCGTAAATTTATCATTCCTTCTAGTACGGAGTCGGTTCCCGGTAATTTTTGAATCGAAAATTTTTTGGATCGAAGTATACCGTTCACATCAGAAATATCAAGACCGTATTCGTGCTCGTCTAAAGTAAAGACAACTAATTGAGCGCTCACTTTTTTGCCCCCTTTCATATCGGCGAAACTAATTGTTAACGATGACGCGCAAGGTCAGTTAATTTTTCTATTAATAGTGTGATGTCTTGAACACTTGCAGTCACTTGTTCGATGGCAGCAGCTTGTTGTTCAATTGTTGATGTAGTTTCACTACTCATACTTACTGTCTTATCAACAGATTCTTTAATAATTCCAGTCAATTCTTTAATTTTTCCCACTGTTTGTTTTGAGTCGCCAGATAGATTTCGAATTTCTTGCGCCACAACACTAAAACCTAGGCCTGCTTCTCCGGCTCTGGCCGCTTCGATGGCTGCATTTAAACCGAGTAAACGGGTTTCATCAGCAATATCTTTAATAAACTCCATAACTTCATCAATTTTACCAGTGACCGTATTGACATTTTTGATTTCCTTATTTAGATCAGATTGATTTTCGCTAACGGAAGTTGCCGAAGCGGCTAGTTCTTCCATAGTTGCCGAAATTTGGTGAGCTTGGTCAGAAAGGGTGTCGACGGCAACTTTTAATTGAAGCTGTTGATAAGCTGCTTGAGACATACTATTTGCTACAATAAAAAGAACATTGGCCGCAGCTTCTACCGCTTCTTTTGTAAGAATCTTGGCTTCTTGTGTTACTTTGACGTATTCATCTTCATCAACACCGATTTCGCGGGCTACTTTTCGGTTTTTTTCTTCTTCTATGGGAGAGAACAGTACTTGTCCGCCAAGAATTGTGCCAATCAATCTACCTTCTAACAGGATCGGGGCGGCAAAATCAATCATCCCAGAATGACATTCAAACACATAGGGTTTACCAAGTCGCACGGCCTCTTCGCCGCCTTTACGATGCGAAATCGCACAGCGTTGGTCGCCGCTTTCTGAAGAGTGGGTCATGTCACAGCGTTTAATATACCGACTTGGTCTTGTAACGGGATTGCCATCAGGATCAACTGTAACACTTGCCAATCCGACTCCGGTGGCAAAATCGTCTTGGAATTTCTGCAGAAAATCAATGTCGATTACATCAGTCAACTTTATTGATGCGATATCGATGGAAAGATTATTGTTTTCAATTGTAGTTTTCATATGTTTCCTCCAACCTTCATAATATATTTTTTAAGGCAAAACTAATATAAGACAGATGAGTCTCATATACAACTGGTAAAAAAATGCATTGAAGTCGAAAAATGCTGAATAAAGAAAAATATTGCAATAGAATAATAACAGAAGAAAGAAAGGAAGTCAAATGTTTTTGTGAGAATATTTTGAATGCTTTCGGGGCTGATAACTGATTATGCTACTTTTTGCTGGTTAGTGAGTCATAAACGATAAAATGTAGGATTTTATGATGTAACAATGTATAATATGTATAATATGATCAAAAAAAGATCCTGTTTATGCCGGAAAGCGAGGTCATGATGAATAAAATACGTATGGCTATTATTGGACCATCTGATTCGGCCGCCATGGCCTATGAGGTCGCTTTAGAGCGGACTGACTGCTTGATTCCGCTGTCCTTTGTTTATGAGGATGCCATAGAAGTGGAACAAATTTTAAAAGACCATGCTGATGATTTTGATGTATGTCTGTTTTCCGGCATTGTGCCTTATGAGCGGGCTTTAGCTTTAAAGCTAACTAAGCCGATGTTTTACGTTCCCCATAATGGTTCTAGCTTATATCGAGCCTTATTGCAGATTACGTATATGGAGAAACTGGCTATTGATAGTATCAGCTTTGATACTTTTAGCGAGCAGGAAGTCACGGAAACCTTTCGCGATATTGATTTTCCTTTGCCGAATATGTATATTCATAAATACCAGGGGATTGTACTAGCTAGTGAGCTTACGGAATATCATTATGAATTATGGCGGCAACACAAGACGAAAATAGCCGTGACCTGTATGCTGGCAACTTACAAAAAGCTAAGAAAACTTGGTGTTCCCGCGTTTCGAATTTGGCCAACGCGAAGCAATATCCGGACAACGCTTGATGTGGCGATCCATTCTTTTGAAGCTGAACGCTTTAAGGGAGCGCAAGTAGCGATTCAACATATTTCCCTTGACGATTATGATGATATTGTGCGGGCTAGCTCCAGTTATGCGGCGAAAAAAATTGAACTCAGCCTCTATGAAATTTTGGTAAGCTATGCGCAAGCCTTGCAAGGATCGATTGTGACTCGCGGCGCTGGTCAGTATACATTATACTCAACACGAGGCATTATGGAAGAAATGACAGAAGGCTTTACCATTATTCCTATTTTGGAAGCGATTACCCGGAGCGTCGGGGCGAAAGTGAGCGGGGGAATTGGTTTTGGCGATACGGCTTATGCAGCCGAGGAGAATGCTTTTCGTGCTCTCGGTGCGGCGAAACAGCGCGGCAAGGGGTTGTGGATGGCTGTGACGGATGAAGGCGAAGCAATTGGCCCGTTAAGTTCTGCCATTCATTTAAAATATTCGGTCAGGGCCGATGAGGCTGCTTACCGCAAGCTTGCTGATACTTTGAAAATTAGTGTTACTACAGTTAACAAATTGTTGGCGGCTCTGGATAAACTAGATCGTGACAGGATTATGGCGGATGATTTGGCAGTCTATTTGGCAATTACGCCAAGAAGCGCCAGACGGTTGCTAGCTATGTTGTTGGAACACGGTTTAGCCGAAACGGTTGGTGAAGAGCTGTTAGCAAAGGGGCGCCCACGTAAACTTTATAAAGTAAGAGTCAGTCAATTACTGCAATCTGTGATGACTGTCTCTTGACAAATTGGCAAATTTTTTTTAAACTACAAATAGAATTATCTTTTGAGCAACGAAGCTCTCGCTAACAGCGGGAGTTTTTTGTTTTTTTATTTACGGAAATGTCTTTTAAATGTCCCAAAACATATGCTATGATAAAAGAAAGGAAAAAGGGGTAAACGCCCTTTAAGGGCAAAGGAGCGAGTGATACAATGGATAGGACACAAATGATGCAGGCGTTAACAAAAGATTTGATTGATTGGCGGCGGCGTTTTCACCGCAGTCCGGAAATAAGTAATCATGAAGAACAGACAGCTGATTTTATTGCAGCTGAGCTTACCAAGATGGGGGTTACCTATCAAACCTATCAAGAGCATTTTGGTCTATGCGCCACCATAATAGGAGCGCTTCCTGGCCCAGTTATTGCTTTTCGGGCTGACATGGACGCCTTGCCAATTCAAGAAGAAAATGAAGTAGAGTATCGGTCGTTACGGCCACAAGTCATGCATGCGTGCGGCCATGATGGTCATATGGCGATTTTGTTGGGGCTTGTGAAGCTGTTTGCGGCAGCGAAAGATACTTTGGCAGGAACAGTCAAATTTATATTTCAACCGGCAGAGGAGGCCTCCCCGGTGGGGGGAGCGGAGCTCTTTATGGCCAGCGGTATTCTTGATGATGTGTCAGCTATTTTTGGACTGCATATGTGGCCCGATCTCCCCTGCGGACAGATTGGTTTGCGCCCGGGGGCGCTGATGGCTGCATCCGATAGGCTGACCATTGAACTTGAAGGTCAGGGAGCTCATGCCGGACAACCGCATCATGGTGTTGATGCCATTATGGTAGCTGCTGATGTGATGCAGGGAATCAGTCAAATCGTGAGTCGACAGCTCAATCCTTTAGAAACAGCTACGATTTCTATTGGCAAAATATCAGGTGGGGAGCGTTATAACGTAATTGCCCGCAAGGTAACCTTAGAAGGAACGGTCCGTACACTTGACGAATCGGTTCGTTTGGAGATTCCCGAACGGTTAGAACGACTGCTAGCGGGATTCACGGCAGCTCAGGGAGCGTCTTACCATTTGGATTATCAACGAGGCTATCCGATTTTAATGAATTGGCCGGAGCCGACTCGATTGGCTACTGAAGCGGCTGAGACCATAATCGGTCAGCAAAATGTGCAATCCAATGTGAAGCCTGTTTTGGCAGCAGAGGATTTTGGCCGCTATTTGACGAAATATCCCGGCGCCTTTTTTTGGCTAGGATGTGGTAAAAGCGGTGAAAAAAACTATAGCCTCCATAGTCCTCGTTTTGATATGGATGAGGCGGCTTTGGCAATCGGTGCAGAAATTTTATATGAAACAGGCTTACGAGCTTTGGCTTTTTATCATAAATAGTGGCTAAGTCTTATGATCCGTGTTTAATGGGAGAACGTCGGGAGGTGAAGCGGCATTAAGCAACTCTCGTTTAGCAGGCAAGCGGAGCTAGTAGAAAAAGATATTGGAGGAGAGTGACTATATGGGTTCTTTGTCAACAAATCAGCAAACGATGGAAACACCAAAAGGTTTCTTAGGGAAGCTAGAGATCATTGGTAACAAACTGCCGAATCCGGCAATTCTTTTTCTGCTTTTAATTGCTGTCCTGGCAATTATTTCAGCTGTTTTATCAGCCTATCATGTAACTGCGCTGCATCCTATGACCCATAAGACGATCGCTGTAAAGAGTCTGATCAGTCAAGAGGGCTTGCAATGGATCATGACAGATATGATTAAAAACTATATTAATTTCCCGCCGCTTGGCATGATTATGGTTTTAACCTTAGGAATTGGTCTTGTAGAAAAAACAGGTCTTATGGAAACCATTTTAAAGACAGCTATTCATGCGATTCCGAAACGTTATATTACTTTTACGATTGTTATTATGAGTTTTATGAGTCATTTGGCGTCCGATGCGGCGATTGTCGTTGTACCGCCCATTGCTGCTATGGTTTTCTATTCAATGGGGAGACACCCGTTTGTTGGCTTTGCTGCTTCGCTTGCCGCGATTTACTCCGGTTTTACGGCGAATATTTTAATTGTGACCACCGATGTGCTGTTATCAGGCATCAGTACGCAGGCCGCTAAAATTGTTGATCCCAGCATGGTAGTAACGCCAATTGATAACTGGTATTTTATGTGTTTTGCTGTATTTTACTTATCCATATTGACGACAATCGTTACCGAGAAATTTGTGGAACCGCGTATGGGGGTCTACCATGGTCAGCAGACAGTCAATTTAGAAAAGCCAACGGTTGCGCAAAGTAAAGCGCTGCGCCTGACTGGTTTGGCGACAGTGTTGTTCGTAGCTGTTCTGCTGCTACTTGTTGTACCAGAAGGGGCTTTATTGCGGAACCCCGAAACAGGCGGGATTCCAGGATCACCCTTTATCAAAGGGATTGTACCACTGCTGTTTCTGTTTTTCTTAACCGTTGGTCTTACTTACGGGATTAAAGTCAGAACGATTCAAACAGGCGATGATGTAGTTCATATGATGACCGAATGTATGAAAGGTCTTGCAGGCTTTCTTGTCATGGTTTTTGCGATTGCTCAGTTTATTGCCGCCTTTACCTGGACAAATATTGCGACCCTCATTGCTACATCAGGCGCTGAGTTCTTGAAAGATATTGGTATGACCGGACTGCCAGCTCTTTTATGTTTTATGCTTTTTGGTCAGTTTATGGGACTGTTTATTGCCAGCGGCTCGGCTATTTGGGCGCTCTTATCGCCTGTCTTTATACCGATGTTTATGCTGCTTGGCTACCATCCGGCCTTTATCCAAGTGGCCTTCCGGGCCGGTGATGGCGCTTTTAATACGATTCAGGTCGTCAATCCCTTTTTGCCGCTATTTTTAGAAACACTGAAAAAATATAAAGAAGAAAGCGGGATTGGCACCTATTTATCGTTGATGCTGCCTTATGCCCTGTCTTTCTTTGTCATGTGGTATGCTCTCTTTATCTTCTGGTATCTCATGGGGCTACCGGTCGGACCGGGAATTCCGCAGCGTTTGTGGTAAAAGAAAGGATGTTTTCCTATGGATAAACAAGGCTTGGAAGAATGGCTTGACCGTAAAACGAAAGAATTTACAGCAGTCAGTGATCTCGTATGGGGCTATGCTGAAACGCGCTTTGAAGAAGTGCAATCAGCTAAGCTGTTAGCTGATTGTTTAGAGCAGGCGGGTTTTACTGTTGAGCGAGGAACCGCTGGTCTAGCTACGGCTTTTCAGGCGTCGTTTGGCCAAGGCAAGCCAGTTATTGCACTCTTGGGAGAATATGATGCTCTCTCGGGTCTTAGTCAGCAAGGCGATGTCGCTGAAAAAAAGCCAATTACGCCAGGCGATAGCGGCCACGGTTGCGGTCATAACTTGCTTGGTGTCGGCGCTTTAGCAGCCGCCATGGCCGTAAAAGAATATCTTGCTGCGAACCATGTTTCTGGCACGGTTCGATTTTATGGTTGTCCCGGTGAAGAAGGCGGCTCAGGCAAGGCCTTTATGGCGCGAGAAGGCGTATTTGACGATGTGGATGCTGCTTTGACTTGGCATCCTCATGGTCATAATGCGGTGTATTCGGTACGCACTTTGGCCAATTATCAGGTTTATTTTCGCTTTCATGGTAAAAGCGCCCATGCTGGCGCGGCGCCGCATCTGGGACGCAGTGCTTTGGATGCGGTAGAATTGATGAATGTAGGCGTGAATTATCTTCGAGAACATGTTATTTCCGAAGCAAGACTTCATTATGCCGTAACGAATACGGGCGGTAGTGCGCCGAATGTGGTACAGGCTGAAGCGGAGGTTCTTTATTTAATACGGGCGCCGAAGTTAAAACAGGTTCAAGAAATCTATGATCGCGTTTGTAATGTTGCCAAAGGCGCGGCGCTTATGACTGGGACCGATTGTGAGATTGTTTTTAATAAAGGCTGTTCTGATTGTCTGCCTAATGATACGCTAGAAAAACTTTTGTATGAGAATTATCTTACAGTTGGTGCGCCGCAGTGGTCAGAAGCGGAACTGACTTTGGCCCGAAAGATTCAGGCGACTTTAGCTGATTCTGATAAAGAGAACGACTGGAATGTAGCCAAGGCGCTTATGGGCAATCAGGATAAAGCGCTGCTAGCGGAGTTGAAGCAAGTGCCGTTAGCCCATAAGATCTTGCCCTATCAGCATGATTCGATGCTGCTTACCGGATCAACCGATGTGGGCGATGTGAGCTGGATTACGCCAACAGCGCAGATTAGCACCGCTTGTCAAGCTTTTGGTACGCCAGGTCATTCTTGGCAGACTGTGTCGCAGGGAGTGACGAGTATTGCCCATAAAGGCATGCTCACAGCGGCTAAGGTATTAGCAAAAACGGCTGTTGATCTCTTTTTAGCGACGGATTTGCTAGCAACAGCAAAGCAAGAACTTATTGAAAAACGTGACGGCGAAGACTATAAATGCCCAATTCCTGCGGGTATAAAACCTTCACCTGCGAAGTAAAATCATAAAAAGCAGTTCTTTGTCACGACATAATGACGAAGAACTGCTTTTTTAGTTGAAAATGATTGTGTTATAAGGCGCGCGTTAACCTACTTCTTTTAAGGCTAGCGGCGCTTTCTTTTTAGCTAGTATACTATGACGATAGCCATAGAGTCCGTAAAAGGATAAGCCAATAGCCAACCAAATACTATAGCGAACCCAGGTCTCTGTGGGAAGGCTGTAAATAAGATACAGGCAAGAGATAATGGCTAAAGGGGCTACCACATGAGCATAGGGACAGCGAAAAGGACGATGGGCTTTGGGATCGGTGCGGCGCAGGACGAGTACGCCCACAGCTGTAGCCAAAAAGGCGAAAAGTGTGCCGATGTTTACCAATTCAGCCATAATATTTACTGGAGTAAAACCAGCAATCACTGCTACAATAATTCCCGACAAGGTAGTAATAATGTGAGGCGTGCCATATTTAGGATGTACTTTGCAGATGGCAGCAGGGATGAGTCCATCGCGCGACATGGCAAAGAAAATACGAGTCTGTCCATACATTACGGCAAGCAGAACTGTCGTAAGACCGGCAATGGCACCTGTGCCGACAAGAGCGGAACCAATATTATAGCCGATTTCGCGCAGGGCGAAGGCGACAGGTTCAGCGTTATTTAACTGATCATAAGGGACGACGCCTGTCAGTACAGCTGATACGGCAATATACAAAATAGCGCAGATAATCAAAGAACCAATGATGCCAATGGGTAAGTCGCGATTCGGGTTTTTACATTCTTCCGCCGCTGTAGCGACGCAATCAAAGCCAATATAGGCCAAAAACATGGCGGCAGCGCCAGTGACAACACCGGACATGCCGAAAGGCAGAAAGGGAGACCAGTTTGCTGGATTGACTTGGGGACCAGCGAGAAGAAGAAAGAGAAAAACGGCGCCTAACTTTACGGCAACGAGAATTTTATTCAGTTTAGCGCTTTCCTTCGTGCCGCGTAGCAGCAAGAGGCTTAAGAATAGCAGAATCAAGACAGCTGGGAGATTGATAATGCCGCCATCAGCTGCTACGGCTGTGAAGGTCTTTGGTAGCAGGACACCAGCTGATTTAAATAGGCCAGTTACGTAGGCGGACCAACCAGCAGCCACCAGACTGGCCGCTAGCGAATATTCTAAAATTAGGCTCCAGCCGACAATCCAAGCGAAAAGTTCGCCTAAGGCTGTGTAAGAATACGTATAGGCACTGCCAGCCACGGGAACGGTTGAAGCAAGTTCTGAGTAGCAGAGAGCGCAAAAGACACAGGCGATTGCCGAAAGTACGAGTGAAATAATAATACCAGGTCCGGCATAGGTTGCGGCAACTACACCAGTAAATACAAAAATGCCTGTACCCATAATACAGCCTACGCCAAGTAGGACCATGTCAAGAGCAGTCATGTTTTTGGCAAGTTTGTTGTGAGTTTTTGCCTCTTGCAGAGAAGAAAGGGTTTTAGTGCGAAACAAATTCATAGCAGTTCACTTCTTTCAAAAAAAATTACACAAAGCTACTGTAATGACTCTCAACAGTAAACCTTCTGTGTACATGTGTAATAATATAACACATGTACAGCGGTGATACCAAGGAAAAGTTTTTATAAGACGGAAAGTAATACAAAAGTCTTTTTGTGGTAAACAAAAAACAAACCTGCCAGGAAATGCTATGCGGTGGAAGCCGATACATTTCTGCAGGTTTGTTCTTTGCAATGAACTGCGAATTCTTAGGCTATAGTATTTTTTAAAACTCCCAAATGAGTAATCGAAAGTTCCAGGGTATCACCGCTTTGCAAGAACTTCGGCGGTGTAAATCCAGCTCCGACGCCAGCAGGCGTTCCTGTAGCGATTATATCACCTGCTTCCAGTGTCATTGTAGCGGAAATGGTTGCCAAGAGGGTCGGGATATCAAACAAAAGGTCACTGAGCGATGCTTCTTGACGCACTTCGCCATTTACTTTCGATTGAATCGTTAAGGATTTAAAGTCGGCAATGGCGCTTTGGTGAACAAGGTAAGGTCCCATAGGGCCGGAAGTATCAAGGTTTTTTCCTAAGAACCATTGATTATGCCGCTTTTGCAGATCTCTTGCTGTTACGTCATTAAAAATTGTATAGCCGAAAACATAGTCCCAAGCAGTTTCTTTCGTGATGTTTTTACCTGTTTTGCCAATTACGACAGCAAGCTCTACTTCATAATCCAAGGACTGGGTCATTTCCTTATGGCTTTGAATTGGTTCATCAGGGCCGATGACGGTTGTGGGCGCTTTGGTAAACACGACAGGATAGAGGGGAACATCAGCGCCAGGATCAAATTCTTTGGCATGAGCTGCGTAATTTTTACCGATACAAAAGATGTTTTTTCTTGGGCGAGGAATCGGTGCTAAGATTTTCACTGCCGCCAAGGGGAGTAAACAAGATGCTTCTAGGTCAGCTTCGGCAGCAGTGGCAATCTTTTTTACTGTACTTAAGGCTTGTTCTCCTTGGTCGATCAGGCCCAGGAGGGTATGCGGCAGTGTTGCTGTTTTACAGTAGCGCTCTTCTGCTGCTAATAGGGGAATAATTTTTTTACCGTCTTGAGAAAGTAACCCGATTGTTTCTACATCGCCGTAACGGTACGTCAAAAAGTACATAAAGCCACCTGCTTTCTGATAAGTTATTACCTTATTAGTATACAAAAGAAAATATCAGAAAAGAAAGCGAAAAAAATAAATTTTTCTGAATTTTTTTAAAGGATTTATCTATTTTAAGCAGAATAAATAATCAGGAAGTGCTATCATAAAATTATATTGAAAATTTTGAAGATTGAAACAGTGGTATTAACGGCTAAACATCACATGTTTTGCCAATCCGTTATTTTGCGAAGGAGGTGAAAAGAAGGTTTGGCCAGATGGTAAAAAAGACGAAGAAAAGAGGGATTGGTAATGGCGCAAAACGGTCAAATTACTGGTAAACAAATTTTATGGCTTGTTCTTGGCTTTGCTGTAATGCTAGGAATTGCCTTCGCCCCAGTGGCGGCGGGATTATCTACGGCAGGTCAAAGGGTTCTCGGCGTTTTAGCCTTCGCTGTTATTATGTGGGTTACGCAAGCTGTTTCCTATCCGGTCAGTGCAATTGGCATTATTTTATTTTTGCTGTTGTTTCTTGGATTCTCACCAGTACAAGGTGTAACTGGTCCTGTTCTTGGCACAGCAAAAGCAATTCCCATTGCCTTAAGCGGTTTCGTGAATTCGGGCTGGGTTTTGGTTGCTGCTGGTTTATTTATAGCCGGAGCTATTTTATCGACAGGCTTAGAAAAACGGATTGCCTTAAATATTTTGCGGGTTGTCGGAACAAAAACAAACCGTGTTTTTGCTGGCATGATGATTGTAATGCTTGTTCTCGATTTTCTTATTCCCTCGATTACCGCAAGAGCTGCGACAATGACTCCTATTGCTATGGGACTCATTGCGGCGTTCCAAGTGGATCCGAAAAGTGTATTTGCTCGTAATTTGCTTGTCTGCATCGCTGCTTCCGCCTCTATTTCTGGGATTGGCGTACTGACAGCTGGTGCGCCGAATCCTGTGGCATTATCGTTTATTTCCGGTGTGCTGAAACATCCAATTTCCTGGGGCGAGTGGCTGCTCTATGGCATGCCCTTCTGCCTTGTGCTTATGGTTGTTCTCTACTTGTTAATTACGCGGCTTAACACCTTTGAATTTTCTGAGATTCCTGGCGGCAAAGAAGCAATTAACAAGGCGATTGCTGACTTAGGTCCCATGAGTCAAAACGAAAAGAAAATATCGGTGATTTTCTTTATTACCATTTTACTTTGGTCAACAGAATCTTTTCACAAAATTGATGCCAATACAGTTTCCGTTTTAGCTGTTTTCCTCATGCTCTTTCCGAGTATCGGCGTTGCCGCTTGGAAAGATGTGGCTGGCAAAATTGACTGGGGCACAATTCTACTGTTTGGCGCTGGGATTTCTCTCGGTGAATCGATGCTCAAATCGGGTTCGGCTATTTGGATGGCCAAAACGTGTCTGGGCGGTCTGGGTCTTGGCGCCTTATCGCCAGGTGTTATGATGGTGATTATCGCCGTAGCGCTGCTCATCATCCGCTTCGCCTTTGCTAGTATCACTTCGGCGACAGCCGCGCTTGTACCGACAGTACTTGGTTTTCTTGTAAGCCTGAATAATCCAGAGCTGCCGATGTGGGGCATGACGCTCATTGCGACATTTACCGTTTATTTTGCCTTTATTCTTCCGGTAAATTCGCCGCAATCCATGATTCCTTACGCTACTAATACCTTTGAAGTAAAAGATATGGCTAAGATCGGTATACCTCTGACAATTATTTCTATGGGGGTCTTGGCCCTCTTTATCTTCACCTATTGGCATTGGCTCGGTCTTGTTTAATTTTTAAGCGCCGCTGAAGAGCGGCGCTTTCTTTTTTTTGCGGCAGGGAGAGGCCTTTTCTTTGTAGAAATAATCCACTATCAATAAATTTTAGAATGCATCTTTTGGTGTGATTGAGCAATTAGAAGAATTGCTTATTTTGATTGAGTAGGGGTTAGAAATATGGATGAACAAGATCAGATGATTCACCAGCTATATCAAACGACTCGCGCTATATCCAAAGGATTGAATCAGCGCTTAGAGCCGGCAGGAATTTATACTTCGGAGTGGACTATTTTAAAGATTCTCAAAGAACAGGAAGCCTTGACGCAGATTGCTTTGGCCAATTATTTGAATGTGGAACCAGCGGCTATCTCTAAGACGCTTGTCAAGTTAGAAAAAAAAGAACTTGTCGTAAGGCAGGTTGGCCAGGATAAGCGGGAAAAGATTATTTCATTAACGGCAAAAGCGCAGGAATCTTACGAAATGTGGCAACAGATTGTCGGTGAGCATCGACGGCAGTTTTTGCAGGATATTTCGGCAGAACAGTTGACTTTGATGCGACGCTTATTGCAGACGATGGCAAAGCATGCCAAGTAAATAGTGCAGCAGTTTGGGCGATGGCGCAAAGGAGAGAGGGGTATGTTTCATAAAATCTTAGTCCCAGTTGACGGGTCAGATACCGCATTACTTGCGGTAAAATATGCTCGGAAGCTGGCGGGGAAATTTAGCAGTGCTGTTACTTTGCTTCATGTGATTCCGAATGTGGCAGTTGTTCCTGGAGCGGTACCGATGCCTGATACAGTTTTAGCGAAGCTTGATGAAACTGGAAATACGGTTTTGGCACAGGCTGCAGCTTACTTTGCCGACTATGATGGTCGAGTCTATCAGCGTCTGGAGTATGGACCGCCAGGAAGAGTGATTACTGAAATTGCTTTAGACCACCACTTTTCCCTGATTATTATGGGGCGGCGAGGGCTGAGCAATGTGACGGCTTTTTTCTTAGGCAGTGTCAGCAATCATGTAGTACAGCATGCCCCTTGTCCAACTATGATTATTAAGGATCAGGAAAAAACAGCAGAGTAACTCTATGAATAGGATTCTGGTCGGTAAAAACGTCTAGAGTTCTATTTTGTAGTTTTATCTGCGATTTAGGACTTTAGTGGGAGATTTTTTAGAAGGAGAATTTTTGTCAAAAGCGAAAATAATTGTAAAAATAGGAAAAATGTGAATTTTATGATTGCCGAGCTGTGCAGCAAATGAATGATCCTTGCGATGAAAGAGGGAGTTCATAATGAGTCTTCGAATAAAACTGTTTTTGACAACGGCAGTCACGTTGGTTCTTTTTATCTGGCTTTTTTCTTTGGCTATTACGCATCAAGTCGAAAAAAGAGTTCTGGAAGATGTAACGCAGACTATGGATAGTAAGACAAGACAGGCAGCGATGACGATTGACTTTTGGTTTCGGGAAAGGTCGCTATCCTTAGAAGCTTTCGCTAGCGAATTGGAACGTCATAAATTAGATCAAAAATCACCTGAGTTGAGAGAAAATATGCTCTCTTTTTCCCGGCGTTTTTCGGATCGTTTTGCTAATAGTCTGTTTATCGGTTTTGCGAATCATCAGCTTGTGTCAATCGTGAATCGTTCGCAGCAACAACTAGCCGCGTTTGATCCGACGGTTCGACCGTGGTATCAGCAAGCTTTAGAACAGCGGCGGACCATCATCACAGAACCTTACAACGATTTTTTTTCTGGTAGACAAGTTGTTACTTTGGCTGTCCCAGTAAAAGAACTCAGTGAACCAGCTGTTTTAAGTACTGATATTTTTCTCGAAGAACTGAAGCCCATTGCGGATAAAATTCGCTTTCATCCTTTGGCGCAAATTGCTTTTTTTAGCCGAGAAGGCAAGGTTATTTATGACCCTGATGGTATTTTTGCCGCGACACCGGACGAATCTATTTTAATTGCGGCGGATCGTGATACTCGCTATAAGACGCTGCAAACTATGTTTGCTCAGGAAAGTGGCTTTCTTTATGATTCGGGAGGACAGGGGTATCAAGTGTTTCATACTTATGTTCCTTCAACTGGTTGGGTCATTATGACCAGGATTCCCTCAGCTGTCTTTTATGAAGCAAGTCGACAGTTGCAACAGTATGCGATTGGCGCTTCCGTTTTGGCGATTTTACTTGCGCTTATTTTTTCCTCTATTTTTGTACGGCGCATCGTTTTACCTTTAGAGGAAATGGCTCAAGTCGCTCATACCATGGGCGGCGGGAATCTGAACGTGGCTTTTTCGCCGCAGAAAACACCAGAATTAAAGAATTTGGCGCTTTGCCTGGAAAGTATGCGAAATCAGATCTTATCTCTTCTTGACGGAAAAGATGAAATGGTAAAAGAGGCCAATGCCAACAGACAGGAAATCCAGTCGCTTTATCAACAGATGATTGCTTTGAATGCGGAACTGAATAAAGCCTTTCAGGAGAAAGATGCGGCAAATCTTGCGACGATTAAAGCGTTAGCCGATGCCGTAGAGGCCAAAGATTCTTATACGCGCGGCCATAGTGAGCGTGTTTTAGAGTATTCTTTAATGATCGGCAAAAAAATGAAACTAAGCGAAGCTCAAATGGAGTTTTTGAGCTACGCGGCTATTTTGCATGACATCGGCAAAATTGGAATTCCCTTTAAAATACTAAACAAGCCAGGGAAGCTGAGTGCTGATGAATATAGTGTCATTCAACAGCATCCTCAGATTGGCTATAAAATTATAAAAAATATCTCCTACCTAAGGGAGGTAGGAGAAGCGGTTGTACAGCATCACGAATGGTTTAATGGTCAAGGGTATCCGTCAGGCCTTAGCGACAGAGATATTCACCCGATGGCGCAAATTTTAGCGGTAGCTGATGCCTACGATGCCATGACCAGTCTGAGGGTTTATCGTAAGTCTTTATCAAGGGAACAGGCTTGTGCAGAACTGCGGTCTAAGGCGGGCATTCAATTTTCACCGAACATTGTCAAGACTTTTTGTGAAGTCCTTGAGCAAGAAGGCGAGCAGTCAAGCGCTGCTATATCATAGGGCATTCTTTTTATCGCTAGCATGAGTATAGCGGCGCGTAAAATCGATAAAGGTTTTGCCAGCTAGCGGCAGCGATGTGTCGGGAAGCCAAATCAGTCCCATGGTGAGATATAGCGCTGGAACGAGTGAACGGGAAATCAACGAATCCTCTTGGCTGATGCAATCGACTGGCAGAAAAGAAATTCCTACATCCTGAGCTACGAGCGCTTTAATCGTTTGGAACTGATTTGTCGATATGGTAATGTTTGGTGCAAGACCTGCTTGGGCATAATTGTCTAAAATAATTTTTCGCAGGAGATATCCCTCATTGTAGAGAATGAGGGGTTCTTTATTTATGTCGGGAAAAGACAAGGTTGGTTTTGCAGCAAGGCGGTGGTGCGGTGGTAGGCAAACTGTTATTTCCTGAGTGGTAATCTGGTGAGAGCACAGTGGTAAAGCCGCTAAATTATCAGGAAACATGACCAGAGCGGCATGAACATTTTTTTCCAGAACAAGATTGACTGCTGCTGCTGATCCGTCATCTACTACGAGCATATCTAAGGCTGGATAACTTTTTTTGAAAGCGGCAAACAAGGCGGGAAAGACATAAGCGCCTAACAGTGGCGGCACGGCTAGACGAAAAGTATCGTGAGACAGTTTTTTATATTCAGCCATAGTATTTTGTAATGATTGAAAATGATCGAGAAATCCTTTAGCCAGTTCTAGGAAGATTTTCCCCTCGGCTGTGAGCTGAACGCGTTTTTGGCTGCGGTCTAAGAGCGAGAGTCCTAGCTCTGCTTCTAGTCTAGTCACTGCCTTTGATACGGCAGGTTGCGAGACGTGGAGCGCCTCGGCGGCGGCCGTAAAATTATGTAAGGTACATACTGTCACAAAATACGTCAGCTCTCGAAGCTCCATGGTGATTCACCTTGCCTTATTATGAACTATAGTTATCATATCATGATTTTTTGGTATTTCAATTTTTTTTGACAACGGCGTATAATGAGCTCACCAAATTTATTTGATTCTTTACAAATTAGTTAGAAAGCAGATTGGTGAGAAATATGAAGGAAGTATGTAAAAAAATCGTCCGTTATCAGACACAAGACGACCAGATTCGTTATGGTTTAATCCAGGGAGAAGAAGTCTTCCGTTTAGCAGGCGACTTTGCGGCTATGGCAGCAGGCGACTTTAGTTTGACTGGCGAGAAAATTTTGTTAGACGCAGTGAAGCTCCTTGTTCCTGTAGAACCGACGAAAGTCGTTAATTTTGGTTGGACCTATGCTGGTCATGCCCAGGAAACTGGCGGACAAGCCAATTTGAGTGAGCCCTTTCTCTTTCTTAAGCCCTTATCGTCGCTCATTGCTACCGGTGAAACAATTTCTTTGCCGCCGACTACCTTAACGAATAAGGTGGAACTAGAAGGCGAAGTTGCTTTGATTATTGGCAAACGCGGCAAAAATGTGACTGAGGCTGAGGCGCTTAACTATGTATTTGGCTATACTGTTTTTAATGATGTAACAGCAAGAGATCTTACGAAAAGCGATCCCCAGTTTACCCGAGGTAAAGGGTTTGATACTTTTGGTCCCATTGGACCGTGGATCGTTACAGATCTCGATCCGTCGGATCTTAAAATTACAACAACTTTAAATGGCACAATCGTGCAACAAGGCAGTACAGCGCAAATGTCTCTATCGATTCCTTTCTTGATTAGTTGGATTTCGCAGGTAATGACGCTAGAGCCAGGTGATGTTTTGGCGCTTGGGTCGCCTTCAGGGACTTGCCCGATGCAAAGCGGTGATGAAGTGACAGTTACTGTTGCGGGAATTGGTACTCTTGTAAATTATGTAAAGTAATGTATTGCTATGAAAAAATAATAAAAGCTGCTTCTTGTCAATGCGCTTTTCTTCGGAAAAGCTTGTACAAGGAGCAGCTTTTCTCTGTTCGAAGTATGCTATACTAAAGAAAAGAGCCAATTGTCTTAGGGGAGCGATTGAGGGGGCAGTGTATGGAATTACGGCAGCTGGAGTATTTTCAAATGGCAAGCAGGCTTGGCAGTATTACTAGGGCTGCCGAGCGACTTCATGTTTCGCAGCCGAGTATTACGAAAGCGATTCAGAAACTGGAAGGCGAGTTAAACGTACAGCTTTTTGATCGCAGTCAGAAACATCTAGCCTTAACACCAGAAGGAGCTGTTTTTTTAGAGCGGATAGAAAAAGCTTTGCATATGATTGATGACGCCTTATTTGAGCTGAAGGATTATCAGCAGCTCCAAAAAGGCGCGATTAAAATAGGCATTCCCCCTATGGTAGGCTCTTACTTGTTCCCAAAGATTTTTTATCATTTCCGTAAGCAATATCCTAAATTAGAAACGTTTATTTCCGAGGAAGGCTCTTTGATGATTCGTGATAAATTAGAAAAGGGCGAATTGGATTTAGGGATTGCCATTATTAATGAAACACCCTCTAATCTGCAGACAATTCCTTTGGCAGTGCATCAAATTCTTGTTTGTATGCCGCCCAATCATCCCTTAAGCCAAAAAGAAAGTTTGTCGGTCTACGATCTCGACCAGGAGCCCTTAATTATGCTTAAAGAAGATTCTTATCATCGCCGGGTGATTGCTGAGAAGTTTTCTAAAGCCTCCATTTTACCGCAAATCGTCTTATCATCAAGTCAGGTAGAAACAATTAAGGGATTAGTCGTAAGTGGAACAGGCATTTCTTTTTTGTTAGATGTAATTGCGCAAAAGGAGCCACTGCTTGTTACGCGGCCTTTTTCCGAGCCGCTGCAAGTTCAAGTAGGTCTTGTTTGGAAAAAGGAGGGCTATTTGAGCCGAGCATCGCGGGCCTTTATGGATTTTATGCAACAGTATATATAAAACGGTTACGAAATGAAACCTGCTAGAAAAACTTGTCTGTTTAGTTACGAGACGAGTTTTTTTATTTGCTATGCAAGAAAATTATGAAATATAGCCTATGTCTATGATAACATGACGAATAACTATTTTATATTTTCGCCAGAATCTGCTAGTCTATTAAAAGAGAAAAAAATCACAAAGTAAATAGGGCTGGCGATGACAGTAGACGAGAAATAGGATATACTGTTAGATAATAAATCTTTTTGCTTTACGCTGGCTGTTTTGATTAGGCTGATTTTTCAGGATACACTAGTCGGGATAGGCGGCGTAGTTTGGGTTTATAGGTATTTGCCTAAGCTGATTTTGCCTACAATACTTAAAGGTTAATTAAGGGAGGAAGTTTCATGCGTAAAATTGAAGCCTCGCAAATCACAAAAGCCGTTGCTAAATTGGCTACTGATGCCAACTACTACTTGTCTCACGATATTTACGACGCCTTAGTAGAAAATCAGAAAGTCGAACGCTCTCCTCTTGGCAAAGAAATTCTCGGCAAACTTGTAGAAAATGCCGATATTGCTCGCGCCGAAGATATGCCGATCTGCCAGGATACGGGGATGGCTGTCTTGTTTGTGGAATTAGGGCAGGATGTACAAATTGTCGGTGACAGTCTGGCTAATGCTATTAATGCAGGTGTAGCGAAAGGTTATACGGAAGGCTATTTAAGAAAGTCCGTTGTGGCTGAGCCTGTATTTGAACGGAAAAATACGAAGGACAATACGCCAGCGATTATTCATGTGGAACTTGTCCCTGGCGATAAGTTAAAGCTGCTGCTAGCGCCGAAAGGTTTTGGCAGCGAAAATAAGAGCGCGATTAAAATGCTTGTACCAGCTGATGGAATTCAAGGAATTAAGGATTTCGTTGTTGACACAGTAAAAAAAGCGGGATCAAACCCTTGTCCGCCCATGGTTGTTGGCGTAGGAATCGGCGGAACCTTTGAAAAATGCGCATACCTTGCGAAGAAAGCTTTGACTCGTCCGATTACATCGAAAAACGAAGATCCTCGCTATGCCAAATTAGAGGAAGAACTGATGGAGTTAATTCGTAAAACTGGTCTTGGACCGCAAGGACTCGGCGGTGATGTGACGGCGCTTGGCGTCAATATCGAATGGTATCCGACGCATATTGCCGGGATGCCTGTTGCAGTCAATATTAACTGTCATGCCACCCGCCATGCGGAAGTGGAACTTTAAGAGGAGGTTACGAAAATGGCTGAAGCAATTCGCATTACTACCCCTTTAACAAAAGAAAAGGTACAATCCTTAAAAGCGGGTGACAGTGTTTTAATTAGCGGCGTGATTTATGCAGCTCGCGATGCAGCTCATAAAGAAATGACCGAGGCGCTCGCTCGCGGTGAAAAACTGCCTGTTGATCTGACCGATCAGGTTGTATATTATGTAGGACCTTCGCCAGCGAAACCAGGTCAACCTATCGGTTCCGCCGGTCCGACTACGAGCGGTCGTATGGATGCCTATACGCCAGCCTTGATTGAACAGGGACTGCGCGGCATGATTGGCAAAGGCTATCGTTCGAAAGAAGTCGTAGACGCTATGAAAAAGCACGGCGTAACTTATTTCGCTGCGATTGGCGGCGCCGCCGCTTTAATTGCTCGTTCCGTAAAAAAATATGAAGTGCTGGCTTACGGTGATTTAGGTCCAGAAGCCTTAGCGGCACTTACGGTAGAAGATTTCCCCGCGATTGTTGTCATTGACTGTGAAGGCAATAATTTTTATGAACAAGGCCAAAAGCCTTATGCGCAAATCTAAAGATAGGCGTAAAATTTTGGATTGAGGTGACATATGCTTACTTTTGACGTATTAGTAATCGGCAGCGGCGGCTCCGGTATGCGCGCCGCGCTGGAAGCGGCAAGGCAGGGCGATTTAAATGTAGCTTTGATGACGAAGGTATTTCCGACCCGCTCGGCTACCGCGATGGCTCAGGGCGGCATTAACGGCGTTCTGAAAAATGCCGATGCGACCGATACTTTAGAAAAACATATTTTCGATACTGCTAAAGGCAGTGACTATTTGGGCGACCAAGATGCCATTGAATTTTTCTGTAATATGAGTCCTGACTGTATTAACGAGATTGACTATTTTGGCGTTCCCTTTTCTCGTGACAAAGAAGGTCGTATTTCTCAGCGTAACTTCGGCGGTCAATCTTCACCGCGTACCTGTTATTCCGCTGATAAAACCGGCCATGTCATACTGCATACCATGTACGAGCAGTGTTTGAAGCATGATGTAAAAGTGCTGCAAGAGTGGCAGCTCTTAGATGTTGTTGTAGAAGACGGCGAACTGCGCGGCGTAGTGGCGCTACAAATAAAAACAGGTGAAATTGTGCCGATTGCCGCAAAAAGCGTAGTCATCGCTACAGGCGGCGCTGGTCGGATGTATTGGATGCGTACAACTAATCCCTTCACTTCTACTGGCGATGGTATGGCAGCTTGCTTTAGAGCAGGCGTTGCCCTAAAAGATCCGGAAATGGTGCAGTTCCACCCGACAGGCCTTGCTAGCACCGGTATTTTGATGTCAGAAGCAGTGCGCGGTGAAGGCGGCTATCTTATCAACCGTCTTGGCGAACGTTTTATGAAGCGTTACGCCCCGGAAAAAATGGAACTTGCTACGCGTGACGTTGTTGCCAAAGGCATTGAAACGGAAATTAAGGAAGGCCGTGGTTTTGGCGAAGGCATTACTGCCTATGTTCAGGTCGATGTACGTCATTTACCAGAAGAGGCGATTATCGAGAAACTTCATGGTATTCGTGATCTGGCCATTTCTTTTGAACATGTTGATCCTGTGAAAGAACCGATTCCGATTCGTCCAACCTGCCATTATTCGATGGGCGGCATAGACGTAGTCGATTATAAAACCTGCGCTACAGCGGTCAGCGGTCTCTTTGCCGCCGGGGAAGCAGCTTGCGTATCTATTCACGGTGCGAATCGTTTGGGCGGCAACTCGCTTGCTGATGTAATGGTTTTTGGTAAAGTAGCAGGCATGGGCGCTAGCGATTGTGCCAGAAAACGAACGATTACCGGTGAAAATTTGCTAAGTGAAGCCGCAACAGGCTGGGAAAAACGTTTTGAAGAAGTTGTTTCCCGTACGAAAGGCGCTACCGTTGCGTCGATTCGTGATCGCTTGGCCGAAATCATGTGGTACAATGTGGGCGTATTCCGCAATGAAGCCGATATGGTAAAAGCAGCACAAGTCGTTGATGGTTTGCTTGCTGAATACCAAACTTGCGTAGTCGGCGATAGCAGCCGTGTATTTAACAGCGCCTTCGTAAACTATGTGGAAATGGGGAATCTGTTGACAATTGCCAAGGCTGTTGTAACAGGCGCTTTAGCCCGCAAAGAAAGCCGGGGCTGCCACCTGCGTGATGATTATGCAAAGCGCGATGATGAAAATTTCTTAAAACATACGCTGATCACCAAAGATGGTTCTGATTATAAATTATCCTACCGGCCGGTCGTCATTACGAAGCATCAACCGGCAGAAAGGAAATACTAATGCGACAGATTACCTATAAAATACACCGTTTTCAAGATAATAAGTCCTTTGTACAGGAATACAGTTTTCCTCATGAGCCTGGCAAAACGATTTTATGGGGTTTAATAAAAATTAAAGATACGATGGATCCGACACTGACTTTCGTAGCTGCCTGTCGGTCTGCTGTCTGCGGCGCTTGTGCCGTTCGCGTCAATGGCCAGGCTATGCTAGCTTGTGAAGTTGGTCTTGATGATGTGACAGCGCGTTTTGGCGATACGCTCGAAATTAGCCCAATTCAAAACTTCAAAGTTATTCGCGATCTTGTTGTGGACTGGGAGCCCAAGGCGCAGCGCTTAAAAGAAGTCAAACCGTGGCTGATTCCTGACGAACAGTTTACGGCGAAAAGCGGCTGTCGTCAGTCGCCGGAAGATTTTAAAAAGATACGTCAGCAAGCTGACTGTATTCTCTGTGGTTCTTGTGCGTCTGAATGTAATAAGCTCAGCGCCGATGAAAGAGACTTTTTAGAGCCCTTTATTTTTAGTAAAGCTCAGAAATTTGTAGCTGACTCGCGTGATAAAGATTTTATGGCTCATTTGACGCCAGCTATGGCCAAAGGCCTGTGGAAATGCGTTCACTGTCAGGAATGTGTGACCAAGTGTCCGAAACATTTAGAGCCAGCGGAAGATATATCAAAATTACGGCAAAAATCGGTGCAAGCTGGTATGACTGATAATATGGGCGCTCGTCATGGTATGGCCTTCCGAGATGATATTGCCAAAACAGGCCGCTTAAACGAAGCGACCATGTCGGTGAAAACCGAAGGCTTGTTAAAGTCGTCGACTCGCGCTGCTTTTGCTATGCGTCTTTTTGTTCGCGGCAAATTAAATCCGCTTCATCTGATTCACTCGGCTACGCCAGTGCAGGGAATTGACAAAGTGAGAGCCATTATGAAAGCAGTCAAGGAGGCGGAGAAAGAATGAAATATGGATTTTTTCCTGGCTGTGTCCTCGAAGCGGCGGCCAAAGAAGATATGATGGCAACACTTGCCGTTGCGAAAAAACTAGGAATTGAACTCGTTGAGCTTCCCGGCTGGACTTGCTGCGGCGCCTCTCATGTACAAGATATTGATGAGTTAACAGCTCTGTCCGTGAATGCCCGTAATATTGCTTTGGCCGAAGGCCTGAAGCTTGATATTATGACGGTCTGTAATACTTGTACGCTCATGCTGCGCAAAGCAAAACATGAATTAGATCATGGCATGAAAGAAAAGGTAAACCCGATTCTAGCTAAGGCGGGGATGAAGTATGAAGGAACAAGCGAAATCACTCATTTACTGTGGGCGCTTGTTCGCGACTATGGTCTTGATAAATTAAAGGGAAAAGTAGTGCGCCCTTTGCAAGGTATGAAAGTGGCTGGTTATTATGGCTGCCATCTGCTAAGACCGCCTGAAATTATGAATTTTGAAGATCATGCAGTGCCTCATTCTTTAGAAGATCTGATTCGCGCATTGGGAGCTGAACCGGTCGAGTTTGATGCCAAACTGAAATGTTGTGGCTTCCATGCTGTATATCCAGCGCGTGACAGTGTGCTTAAGATGACGGGAGAAACGAACCTCAGCGCGATTAAAGCAGGGGCAGACTGTCTCGTTACGCCTTGCCCGCTGTGTCAGATGCAGCTTGATATGTTCCACCCAGAAGGACAGGCTGCAGTTGGTGCGGCCAAGGAAATCCCCATTCTTCATATGTCGCAGCTCATCGGTCTAGCTTTAGGGCTGTCGCAGGATGAATTGGGCATGAAGCGCCATATTGTTAGCACGGCAGTTTTAAAGCTGTAACTTGATTTGTTAGCTGTAGCTTAAACAATGCTAGAGACCTCTCAGTACAGCGCTTAGCGGCGATGTTTCTGAGAGGTTTTTTAAAAACAACGTAGTTGGAATTTTGTAATTTTATGGTGTTTTAGTAAAAAAAACGGCAGTTATTTCCTTGACTTTTTATGAATTTTTACAGTAAAATTAAATTAGTTACTTAGTGAAATATTAGGCAAACTTGCCGAAAGGCAAGGACGCAAAGCCTTGGATCTAAGGGTTTTTACCTAGGATTGCCAGGCTGCCATGCTGGATCTTTAAGCATGCTCTGAGGTCAGGGGGCGGTTCCCTGCTTTTTGGTATTCCTCCAGAGCTGTAAAAATGAGGGAGGAAGAAGAATGAGACCGCGTTTAATTGTCTTTTCTTTTTGCGATTATGCTGAATTTAAACTGGTGAGACCGCTTGTAAAATGTTTTTTGCAAAAAGTGCTACTAGGACAATATCATATGATGGAAGTTGCTGTGAATGAAGCAGTCAATAATGCCTTGCGTTTTAGTGAAGGCAAGCCTTGTCAGCTCACGATGGATATTTTGCGAGGCAGCGTACTCGTGATTCGCTTGAAGCATCAAGGACTAGGTTTGGTTACAGCGTCAAAACGAGCACAAGATAGTCATAAGTGCCTCGAAGAAGAGCTCTGGCGTGAAGGCGGTCGTGGCCTGCTGATTATGCAAGCGGCGGCGGATTGTGTTTTTTACAACAGGCAAGGAACGGAAATATTGTTAGCGAAGATGCTATCAGAACCTTGTTTATCCCAAAACGATAAAAAGATTACCTGATATGTGCGGCGTAAAGTTAGATTTTTCTTTCTTGGGCATGTTGTAATAAAAAAACACTTGGTTTCGATTAGAAACCAAGTGTTTTTTTAGTTTTGCGGGCCTTTAGTGATGGAGGCTGGTAATGTTACGGTGCGCCATACTTACATGATAGGTCATGGCTTTTTCGGCAGCATCAGGATCACGTTTATAAAAGGCATCCATGAGCGTAATATGTTCCGTAATCGTTTGGGATAAACGATTTTCTACAGCAATGGAGTTTAAGCGAGCTGGCTTAATATATTTATGCAAATTGCTTAACGTCAAATTAAGCATTTTGCTGCCAGAAGCCTCATAAATGAGCTGATGAAACTTATTATCTAACTCAGCAATTTCCTCCATATTTTGTTTTTGAGCATAAAACTCCGTAAGATCAACAATTTTTTGTAGTTCTTTCAGTTCATTTTCGGTTAAACGACTAGTAGCCCAACGGGCAGCCAAGCCTTCTAGCAATTGGCGCATAGCGCAAATATCAGCGACATCTTTCGCCGAGATTCCCAGGACAATAGCGCCTTTTTTTGCGGTCGTTTCTACTAAACCTTCTACTTCCAGCAGCCAAATTGCTTCGCGAATGGGGGTGCGGCTTACGCCTAACTCATCGGCTAATTTTGTTTCTAGCAGAATATCGCCGGGGGAATAGGCTCCTTCGATGATTTGCGCTTTGATATGTTGGAATACCTTATTGCGTAGCGAGGTATCATTAGTAGAAAGGAATTCTAAATCTTTGGGCATAGCGGGCCTCCATTAAAAAAAATTTCACTCTCTAATATTTTATTATAACTTACGAAATACTCTAATAGCTACTAATAAGATAATTATAAATTTTTAGTTAATTTATTTGAAAACCGATAGAACCTTGTAAAATACCTATTGATAGTATAACATGATATTGGCAAAATAGTCCAAAAATAAAAACTTTTTCTTGGGGTATAGCCAAATGAAACAAAGACTGTTATAATGTATTACATAATTGATGTATACGTTAATTCAAAAATACATCAATTAAAACATAAGGGAGGCGTGATGATATGTTCGTAATGGAAGCCTATGCACAAGAAGAAATTATGGCGCAAGAAGTAGCGAAAGAGATTTTGGACAAAGATCAGGAAGAATTACTGGAAGAACAAAAATGGCTTGATTTTGAACTTGGATTATTTGCCGAACATTGATTGCGTTAGAATGTCAGTAAAAAGTAAAAAATACGAAAGGCAGCGGAGCAAGAAGTTCTATTCGTATTGCGACAATGGCGTCGCACCTAATTGGATAGTTATATCCAGTTAGATGGGTTGCTTTTTTTATACCTTGTCATGCATAAAAATTCGTTTTCGCAGGATTTTTATGAAGGTAGACATTCGTGGCGCAATTAAGCAACGAATCTTCTGGTACGTTGAAACTAAAAAGGATGAAATCCCATTTTAATGATGCACAAGAAAACAAAGAGAGTCCTATTTGCAAGAAATAGCAAATAAGACTCTCTTTGTTATTTTGTAATAGCATTTACACTGTTTAAAATAGCTTGTTCCATTGCTCTTACCGCAAGGACGCCTAGAAAGTCTAGATTTGTATCGACTTCATTGGTAGCCATGGTAAAGATCGTATCACCGTCATGAAGCGTATGAACTGGGCGAATGGTTCGAGCATAAGCATCATGGGTCATAGTGGCCAGTTTGTTTGCTTCCGCCTTGGTGAGTCGTCCATTGGTCATGATTAGACCAATGGTTGTATTTTCTCGTGAGAACGTCACCGGTTTCTGATAATTTGTTTTTAAAATATATTCCTCCGTGTTTAAGAAGGTTTGATGATCATCAGCTAGAGCGCCTGCCAGAATCTTGCCTGTACTAGGTTGAACGATATCGCCTACGGCATTTACAGCAACAAGAGCTCCTACGTAAAGTGAACCAATTTTAAAGCAGGCGGATCCCAGGCCGCCTTTCATAGCATATTCCATGCCACGAATTTTTCCCACTGTCGCCCCGGTACCGGCGCCAATGCTGCCGTCTTCCCAGGGGACAGCCTTAAAGGCTTTGACACAAGCCCTATAGGCCATTGCTTGATTCGGTCTTATGCGCCAGTCGCCATAAGTGAGATCAAATAATACAGCTTGCGGAACGATGGGAACTTTCGTAACGCCCACATCAAAGCCAATTCCTTGTTCCTCCAAAAACTGCATGACGCCGCCGGCCGCATCTAGGCCAAAAGCGCTACCGCCAGATAGAATAATGCCGTGAATCTTCTCGATTGTATTTTCTGGACGGAGCAAGTCGCTTTCTCTTGTGCCAGGAGCGCCGCCGCGCACGTCAACTCCGCCTGTGGCGCCTGCCTGGTTGGTGCATAAGATGACAGTGCAGCCTGTTTTGGCTGTTTCATCTTGTTCATGACCAATTTTTAAGGCAGGAAAGGCCTGTAATGACAGAGTTTCAAGTTTTGGCGGGGTGGTTGTTCGTTTACTCATCATGCCATCGCCTCCGTTTTTAAAAATATTCGGTATGACCCGGCGGATTCCTGTTTTTACGCTTGGACGCTTCAGTCAGAAAGGGATTGTTAGGCTTGGTTGAATTCGTTATAATGAGAGAAAGACGTAACAGAAGCTGGAAGGTGTTAGAAGTGGAAGAGGTTTTTCAAGCCCTAAAAGAACAAGGTTATAAAATGACACCGCAGCGACGGGCGGTTCTTCGGGCTTTGGCTGAGTCAAAAGAATTTATGAATGCCCATACGATTTTAGAGAAGGTCAGAGAAACCCACCCTGATGTAGGTCTTGATACCATTTATCGCAATTTGAAATTATTTATTATGCTCGGTTTTGTCAGCCCCATTAATTATCCGGGGCGCGAAGGAACTGTTTACGAACTGAATAAGAATAAGCATCACCATCATCACTCTGTCTGTCTGTTGTGCGGTAAGATTGAGTGTCTTGATTATTGTCCGGTTCATTTTGATGAACTGAAATCGATGACGGCTGACCAGTTTCGCATGGTGAGTCATTCTTTGGAAATTTACGGCTACTGTAAAACCTGCGAAAAAAATGACACCACCAAATAGAGCTGAATTTTCTTGAGAGTGGTACAGGAAGGGTGGAAAAGATGATTCGAAATTTTAAGGATTTGCTAGAGCAAGCAAGAGAAAAAGGGCCTGTTACGATTAGCGTAGCAGTAGCTCAGGATTTAGAGGTTTTGGAAGCGGTCAAGGCGGCAGCTGATGCAAAACTGGCGAAGGCGATTCTTGTTGGTGATAAAACAAAAATTGTACCGCTGGTGCAACAGGTAGGTTTGCCTGACGATATTTTAATCATTGATGCGCCTGACGAGCAGGCTGCTGCTCTGGAAGCTGTTTCGCTAGTACGTAGTGGGCGGGCTCAGGTGTTAATGAAGGGACTTGTGAACAGTGCTACTTTTTTGAAAGCCGTACTTAACGAGGCTGTGGGATTGCGTACGGGGCGTCTATTGTCGCATTTAGCGGTTCTGGAAGTACCAGGGCAGGATCGCTTGCTTTCGTTTAGCGATGGCGGTATGAATGTGGCGCCAGGACTTGCAGAAAAGAAAGACATTTTGATGAATGCCCTGCAAGTCTTGCAGAACCTCGGAATTGCCGAGCCGAAAGTGGCTATTTTGACAGCCAATGAAGCTGTCAGCGCCAAAATGCCGGCAACTGTTGATGCGAAAAACCTAGCGGAGCTTGCGGTCAAAACAGGACTCTGTCGCTTTGGTCAAATCGAAGGTCCGATTGCTTTAGATGTGGCAGTAAGTCCGGAAGCGGCGCATCATAAAGGAATTGATAGTCAGATAGCGGGGCAGGTTGACTTGTTTCTTATGCCGAATATTGAATCAGGAAATTTGCTGACGAAAGGTCTTATTTATTATAGCGGGGCGAAAATGGCTGGTGTAATTTTAGGGACAACCCATCCTGTTGTGATGACTTCTCGATCTGATAATGCCGAAGGCAAGCTCTATTCGTTAGCGCTGGCTTGTATGGCTTCGCCGCGGCAGCGGCAAAACTAATGGAACGGCGACAGCGTGTAACGATTTCCGAAGTGGCCAAACAGGCTGGTGTTTCTAAGACAACGATTTCCCGCTATTTAAATGGTAAGTTTGGGTTTATGTCGGAAGAGTCACGGCAGCGGATTGCCGCCGTGATTGAAGAGTTAGACTATCGGCCCAATAATTTAGCGCGCAGTTTAAAATCCTGTAAGAGTCGCTTACTTGGTGTGATCATCGCGGATATTACGAGTCCTTTTTCAGCCATTTTGGTCAAAGGGATTACTGACTGCAGCAAAGATTACGGGTATCATGTGATGATTGCTACAACAGATAATAATCCTGAGAAGGAACAAGAATATATTTTATCAATGCTTGATCAGCGCGTCGAAGGTCTTATTGTCAATACAACTTGTAAAAATAATGCTTTCTTACTAGAAGTCGCCAAGCAGTATGTGCCGATTATTCTAGCGGATAGGCCAACTTTTCCTACACTCTTTGATACGGTTCGTACGACAGACTATACTTCTACGCTGGAACTGATGGCCGGATTAAAGGCGCGTCAGTACGAAAAAGTTGCCTTTTTTAGTGAGCCTTTAAATGAAGTAGGAACGAGAATTTTACGACTGCAGGCTTATGAACAAGCTTGTCGCGAGATTTTGCACCAAGAACCTTGGAAAGCTATTGTGGCTATGGAAGATGAAGCTCTGATCGAACAGGAAATTTTGGCTTTTTTAGCGGGAGCAGAGGGAAAGAAAGCGATTTTTACGCCGAACGGCGTAGCGTTGCTCCAGGTGTTAAAAGCCATGAAGCGTCTTGATTTGTCAGTCCCCGCTGCTGCAGGCGTTTGCGGCTTTGATAACTGGGATTGGGCGGAGCTTGTTGGTCCGGGAATTACGGCGATTGATCAGCCGTCCTATGATGTGGGGGCTGCCTGTGTCAAACGAATGATGTTTCGTTTACAAAATGACCGTAAAGCGCCGCCGAAGATTATGGAATTGCCGAATCGCATTATTTTTCGCGGTTCGACGGAATAAGGCGATTATAGTATTTTTTTGGCGCTAGACCATAGGCTTTTTTAAAAGAACGGATAAAAGTAGAATAATCGCTAAAACCGCTGTTTAAAGCGGCGCTTAAGAGCGGCTCGCCTGCGTCAATCCATTGATTGGCGCAGATGAGCCGCTTTTGCGTAATATAATGATGGGGGCTATAGCCAGTTTGTTCTTTGAATTTGCGCATAAAGTGGTATTTGCTTAAACAGACTCTGGCTGCCAAATGATCGACTGTTAGTGGGGCGGTAAGATGGTTGTCAATATAAACTAAGGCGTTCACAATGGCTTTGTCATAGTAGCTTGCTTGACGGGAAACGCTGGCGGGATGTTGATACGCTTGATTTAAGACGATAAGGAGTTCTAAAGCTAAAAGCCGTTGCCGCAGTTTGTGCCCAAAGCCTGTTTCTGTCAAAGCTGTTTCCCATTCGGTAAGTAATATACTGAGTTTCTGTCTTATTGCTGTTGACGGGAGGAGCAGAAAAGAACGGTTTTGGTGAGCTTGCTGAAAGCAAGTTTGTAGGTCGCAGTCTTGTTCACTATTGCGATTCAGAAAAGCAGGGCTGAACCAGGCAATTTGGCGTTCATAGGTATTATCGGCGCTGATTAAGGGCTTATGAATTGTGCCGCGGTGAAGCAGCAGAATATCGCCTGGCTGGAGGCGATAATTCATTCCCTCGATTAAATAGGTGACCGAGCCGCTTAGGAAAAAAAGCACCTTATAAAAGTCGTGAAAGTGAGATTCAATTTTGTTTTCGCGACAGTCTTTGAGGTGAAAGAACTGGAAGTCTTTATTTAAATAACCTCGTTCGTTGGCGATTTCTTGCTGTGGTGCATCAATCATCAATTTTGTAAGCCCTCCTATCGATATGATTGGCTATTTATAGGATTTGCTCATTCGTAATCTTCTTGTGATTACGGTGTTTGCATCTTACTTGCTATTGTAGTCTTTATAGCATTTTTTGCAATGATTTTCGCAATAATTGCCAAGAAGTTTTAAAAAATGCTTATTATACTAAAGATAGTTTCATAAGTGAGCAAAGCGAAATCAACAGAGGAGTTCTGGGAGGAGAAGTAGTGATGAAACATGATTTTTATAAATATGAAGCCTTAGGGAATGATTATATTGTGATAGATCCGCAGCAAATTTCTTTAGAACTAACACCACAGCGTATCCCAAAAATCTGCGATCGTCATTTTGGCGTCGGATCTGATGGGATTTTATATGGTCCGCTCTTTCAAGATGAAAAAATTCAGGTCAGAATTTTTAATCCCGACGGCAGCGAGGCGGAAAAAAGCGGTAATGGGATTCGCATTTTTTCACGGTTTCTTTGGGAGCAAGGTTATGTACAAGAAAAACATTTTTCCCTGACTACACTTGGCGGCGATGTGGCAGTCACCATTCTTGATGAATTGGGCGAAAATATCTGCGTGGATATGGGAACAGCTACTTTTGATAGCGCTGCCATTCCGGCAGCGGGAGCGCGTCGAGAAATGTTGGAACAGTCGATCTGCGTTCATGGCAAACGTTTTCAAGTGACGTGTCTATCGATTGGTAATCCCCATTGTGTGATCTTTGATCCAGCTTTTACGACGGAAACCGTAAAGACCTGGGGGCCCTTGCTAGAACAGCATGATGATTTTTTAGAACGGACGAATGTACAATTTGTACGTGTTTTAGATCGTCATAATCTAGAAATTGAGATTTGGGAACGCGGCGCTGGCTATACGCTCGCTTCAGGCAGTAGTAGCGCTGCTGTGGCGAAAGCTGCTTTTGCTTTAGGTATGGTTGAACGAAATCTTACGGTTCATATGCCTGGCGGTACTCTTGCGGTTACCGTGCAGCAAGACGGGCATATTGTTATTACTGGGCCGGTCCACGCTATTGCTACAGGTAGCTTCTGTTTTTCAGAAATGATGTAAATGAAACTTCATTCAGATACAACCGCATAAGGTCATTGTCAATCCCTATGGGCAAATACAACAAAAATCCTGGCCGAATTATGACGGCCAGGATTTTCTTATTTTGCGAAAAAACTTGTTAATGTTTTGTTTATTAAGTAATATAATATTAAAATAAATGAAAAGAGATGTTTTTATGATTAATTCATTAGATTTGAAAGTTATCCGGCGACTTATGACTGAAGGACGCAGCACCTGGGCTGAGCTTGGTCAACTTTTAGGGGTATCGGCGCCGGCGGCGGCAGATCGAGTCAGGCGACTGGAAGAAAAAAATGTAATTCGTGGTTATAACGCTGTTATTGATCCGGAAGCACTAGACTTGGGGTTAGCCGCCTTTATCGCCGTATGTTTAGAGCGTCCAGAGAATCGAGCCGGTTTCTTGAATTTTGTGACGGAGACTCCGGCGATTCAGGAATGTCATCATATGGCTGGGGCCGAGGATTATCTTTTGAAAGTGCGCTGCAGTGGTACGCGTGATTTAGAAAGGCTGATCAGCGAAGATTTGAAAGCCGTGCCTGGCGTGATAAAAACACGCACGACCATTGTTCTATCAACAGTCAAGGAGTCGCTGCAACTACCGATTAAGGAGATGGAAGGGCATGGATGAGAGCTTTTTTCTGAAAGGACTTATCTTAGGATTTTCTATTGCAGCGCCAGTGGGGCCAATTGGGTTACTGTGCATTCGACGAACTTTAACACAGGGAATGGCCGGAGGCTTTATATCCGGTTTGGGAGCGGCTACAGCAGATGGTTTTTATGGCGCCGCAGCGGCTTTTGGTCTTACTGTTATTTCGCAGTTTTTTCTGGATCAAGCTATTATTTTGCAGTGGTTTGGCAGTTTCTTTTTAGTGTACCTTGGCTGGACTACTTTGGCGTCAAGGCCGGGAGATCAGGCTGCTCAAGGCGAAGTGTTTAGTTTGGGTCGCAATTATTTATCGACTTTTTTCTTGACCATTACGAATCCTATGACAATTCTTTCTTTCGGCGCTGTTTTTTCTGGCTTAGGCTTAGGCCTTGTCAATAGGGGCGGAGATTCGGCGGTTTTGTTGGTAGGAGGCGTGGTATCAGGATCCATTTTATGGTGGCTTTGTCTGAGTTGTTCCGTAGCTTATCTAAAAGAAAAGATTTCTCCGTCCCGTCTTGTCTGGGTAAATCGCTTTGCTGGTATTTTGCTCTTGGGGTTTGGCATCGCAGCCGTAGTTGGGTTAGTAAAACCGTGGTAGTACATGAAAGTCAGGTGAATTCCGTTTGAGTTTGGCGGTTGCCCTGACGCGACAGCCACCATTTAAGTCCGGGAATGAGTAACAATAAAATCGATAATAGACGAAATAATTGATAAGCAATAACGATTGAAATATCAGCATCGACCGATAAGGCCGTAATACCCATTTCAGCCATGCCGCCTGGTGCTGTCCCAATAAAGGCTGTTAAAAAAGGAACTAGATATATTTGAGATATCCCATAATCAACAAAGGCTGATGTTGTAATTACGGCAAGAACGCTCAGAAAAGTAAAGAATGAAATTTTTCGCCAGTTTGCTAGGCCTGCCAGTTCGACATCAGCGCCGATCCGGATTCCTATGGTAATTTGGGCAAGCGCTAGTAAAGGGCGTGGCAGATAGGGCGCTTCAAAACCGCCTAATATAAGGGCAATGGTCGTGAGCATCGGGCCTAAGAGATACGGCGTTGGCATATGAAGTTTGCTGGCGATATAGATAGACGCAAGAATTGCACTAGCAAAGAGCAACACGCTGTCAGGCTGATAGTGAACAAAATCAGGAAGGGCTAGAGAGGCTTGATGGGCTTGATCGGCGAGACCGTAAATGGCGATAAAGGGGACCGTAAATACGCTTGTTAGCAGACGGAGGGTTTGCATCAAGGTTACGACAGCCACATCGGCGCCTTCCACTTCTTCGCAAATTGCAACCATTTGGGCTAAGCCGCCAGGTACGCTGCCCAACAGACCGTTTATAAGGCCTACACCGGTTTTATGGCAGGTAAGCCAGCCGAACAGCAGGCTGACTGCCAAGGTTACAAAGGTTGCGCCAACCATGCCGGGAAGTTGTCCTAAAATTTTATGGCCCACTTCGATGGTAAAGGGACTGCCGAGCGCATAGCCTAAGATGATCATACCGCCATCGCGCAGTTTTTTTGGCCAGAGTAGTTTCTCTTTGCGCCAAAGTTTCCAAAACAAAACCGTAAGAAGCGGACCGAGCGTCCAGGGAAGCGGCAGATGCAGCGAATAAAAAAGAATGCCGCCGAGTGAACCAATTAAAAAAAGTAACAATGTTTTTTTCATAGTAATACCTTCCTTTAGGGGTCTTCTGAGAGGTCTATTTCGCTGTTTTTCCTTAAATCCTGTTGAAACAAGGCGATAAAATGATCGGCCGCCTGGGATAAGGGATGACCTTTTTTCCAAATAACGGCGCTGGTTGTAGCTAAACTTTTTTCATGGAGAGCATAAAAGGATAAAGCTAGGTTGTCAAATAAATCTTTGGCGGCAAGCGGGACGATTGCAGAGCCGATGCCTTGGGCCGCTAGCAGCAGCAGCGGTGTAATGTCGTCGCTAGTACAGAGCAGATGCGGTTCGAAGCCAAGATGGCGGCAGTATTCGACGATGATTTCCCGATGGCGTTGGTGGAGCAGCAGGGGACCTTGCCATAAAGTAAGCAAATCTGTTTCATTTTGCGGCGTTTCGCTTTTTTTACAGGCGAGACACATGGGCTCCGTTGGCAGCGGGAGAGCATGGTAACGATTTGGGTCTACGGGAAACCGGACGATCCCGATTTCAATGAGGTTGTTTTCTAATAACTCAAGCAGTTTGCTCGTTTCTCCTTGGCAAAGATGAAACGAGATATTCGGGTACGATTGATGAAACGTTTCTAGATAGCGGGGCAGCAGGGAATTGCCGATAGAAGATATGGCGCCAATGGCGAGATTGCCACTGATTCCTTTGGCTGTTTCGGAAATTTCTCGGCGCGTTGCTGCCAGGAGTTCTAACATTTGGCCCGCTCGCTTTTTTAGGATTTGTCCAGCCTCGGTTAAATGAACTTGGCGGCTGCCTCGTTCTAAAAGCGCTATACCTAGCTCCTTTTCCAGAGCGATAAGCTGCTGGCTTAAGGGCGGCTGAGTTACATGAAGCCGCTTGGCCGCTTTGGTGATTTGCCCCTCTTCGGCGACTGCTAGGAAATATTTCAATTGACGCAGTTCCATAGAAAAACTCCTTTGTAGTCGATTTTCGAATAGAAGACAGACGAAATGAATATTATTCATATAGTAAACTTTTTGCTATAATCATATCGAATCTGTGAAATCCTGTCAAAGGCTTTGGCTGAATCGTAGCAGGATTTTTACTAGGAGAGGTGGAGACTGATGGAACTTAGTTTTAGTCAGGGAATCATTCTGGTAGGAACCGTGGCAGCAGTGATTGGCTGGGGAATTTATAGTGCCAGGCAAGTTCGCTCAGCTGAAGGCTTTAGTTTAGGCGGTCGTTCCGCTGGGAGCGCTATGATTGCCGGAACGATTGCTGGAACGGCTGTTGGCGGTGCGTCGACCATTGGAACAGCGCAACTGGCTTTTTTACATGGTTTATCAGCTTGGTGGTTTACGTTAGGCTCAGGAATCGGCTTGCTTTTACTAGGACTTTTTTACGCGCGAGCGTTGCGCCAAAGCGGTTTAGAAACAATTTCTCAATATCTTGTGGTTCACTATGGCCGAACGGCTGGACCGATTACCAGTTTAATTTCTTCTTTGGGAATTCTACTAAGCGTAGTTGCCAGCAGTCTTTCGGGAATTTCACTTCTTGCGGGCTTGCTCTCTATCCCCCCCTGGCAGGCAGCAGGTCTCATTGTTATACTTGTTGTAGCCTATGTATTTTTTGGCGGATTAAAAGGGGCTGGGGTAGCTGGTCTGTTAAAGCTGCTTATTATTTGGCTCAGTCTTTTTGCCGCCGGTGGGGCGGCTGTTTATATTCTTTCACAACGGCCAGACTGTGCCGTTCTTTTTCCTGCTGATCCTTGGTTTAATTTATTTGGTGAAGGTCTTAGCCATGGGTTGGAAAATTTGTTTTCTTTGATTGTCGGCATTGTCTGCACGCAGACCTATATTCAGGCTGTATATGCCGCTACCAATGTCAAGACTGCTCTCATCGGCACCTGTACGGCTGCAGCGATTATTATTCCAGTGGGGCTTCCTTCTGTTGCCGTTGGCATGTTTATGCATGTCTATCATCCCGATATTTTACCAATCCTAGCTCTGCCCATGTATTTAACGACCTATCTGCCTAGTTGGATTGGTGGTATTGGTTTGGCTGGACTGCTGTTATCAGTAGTGGGGTCGATTGCTGGTCTTGTTCTGGGAATCGGCACAATGATTGCTCGCGACATTGCTGCAGACCTATTTCAGATCACTAACAGCTCTCGACTCTTATGGCTCAATCGTTGTACCGTTGTGGTGGTGACTGGGCTGTCTATGGCCATTGCGTTGACGAATTTAGATTCGCTTGTACTTGACTGGAACTTTATGTCTATGGCACTGCGCGGCGGCGGCGTATTTATTCCCTTGACATTGGCGGTGTTTTATCAGCGCCCTATGATGTCGGGCTGGGTTCAAGGTTCGATTCTCTTTAGTACGGCAGTTGCTGTCTATAGCGAAGTTTATTTAAGTCTGCCTTTCCCGCCGCTATTCGTTGGCCTGTTGGTAAGCGCTCTGATTTTATTGAGTGGATTCTTATGGCCAAAAGCGAAGGCGAAGTTGGCGGAAGTCCATGAAGTTTGACATTGTAATGGGGAAAGGATGAGTTTTATTTGCCGCAATCTTATTTTTTACGGGCCCTAGCTTTAACGAAGCAGGGCGATATCGAAGGGGCGATCTATAATTATTGCCAAGCTGTTTCGTTAGATCGATCATATGGTCAAGCCTATAATAATATGGCGCTTCTTTTGTTGCAGCAAGGAAAGATATGGGAAGCTGAAGTCATGTTGCGTCAGGCCATTGAGCTCAATGGAGCGGATGGCAAAGCTCATCATAATTTGGCATTAGTTTTTATGGAAAAAGGCGATTTGACGGCTGCCCGCGACTGCTTTATACGAGCTTTGCAGTGCGGTGAAGAAAGTTCTACTTTTTATAATAACTGGGGTCTCTATTATTGGGAAATCGGCTGTAGCAATGCGGCAGAAGCGGCTTTTTGCCAAGCCATTTCGCTTGATGAAACATATGTTGAGGCTTATTATAATTTGGCTAACTTACTACGAGAGCAGCAACGAGTCGCTGAAGCAGAACAATATCTTATCAAGGCTGTAACCATTGCTCCTGCTTATAAGGAAGCTCAGTTTGCTTTGTCGCTTATTTATTTATTGCAGGGGCGATTTCAAGTGGCGTGGCCTTTGTATGAGTCTTTTCGTATGCAGCATTCAGGCCGCAGACCGCCTCTGCCCTTGTGGCAAGGTGAGGCGCTTCGCGGCAAGCGAGTGCTGCTCTTCTATGAGCAAGGCTTTGGCGACACTTTTCAATTTTTGCGATTTGCGCCGCTCCTTGCTGCTCAAGCTGCTGAAATTTCGCTGTGGCTGCCAGAAGCTATGCGAGGTATTCAACTTCTAGATGAATCAATCCCGCTTTACTATAGTAGCTCCGTAACGCAACAGCGTTTTGATTTTTGCTGTCCCTTGCCTAGCTTGCCAGCTGTGTTGAAAATAGATGAAGCGACAATTCCCCGAGCTGTTCCGTATCTTGCCGTTTCTACGGATCTGCAAGAAAAGTGGCGCTTGCGCCTTGCCGCCGAAGGGCGGCCTGAACAAATGCGCATTGGTTTTGTTTGGGCGGGGAATCCCCAGCATCATAATGATCGCAATCGGTCTATTGCGGCCGAACTATTTCGACCGTTGTTGCTCATGAAAAATACAGAATGGATTAGTCTCCAAGTTGGTTCGCGCAGTAGCGAAGGCGCCGCTTTACCTGCTTTTCTTGACTTTACCGAAGAACTAACGGATTTTTCGCAAACTGCAGCGTTAATTAGCCAATTAGATCTCGTTGTGACGGTTGATTCGGCAGTAGCCCATTTAGCCGGAGCCTTAGGAAAAAAGACGTGGGTATGTATCCCTTATGATCCTGATTGGCGCTGGCAGTATCAGCGCACCGATAGTCCGTGGTACCCCTCAATGAAGCTATTTCGGCAGCAGCAATCGGGCAATTGGCAGAATGTTATTGCTTTATTGCAGCAAGAAATCAGGGCAAGTGTAAGAAAAAAATGACGAACAAAGAATTATTATGGCAGGGATATTTTTGAAAATGCAGAACTTTTACAGGAAAAGGCGCTTTACGAATAAGGAGGATCTGCGATGAAATTTGTGAATAACCTGCCAGTGAGCTTGAAGTTAAGTATTCTTATTTGTATTGGTCTTATTTCACTCTTTGTAGTGACTTATACAGGCTATTATTTTTTACAACGATCTAGTTCGGATGTAGGAATTATGTATCGCGATCGATTAAAGCCAGTTGAGTTGGTGAATCAGACTTTTTCGATGGTGGCGCTGTCTAATGCATCAACGCTAGAGCTTATGGTGACGACTGACGAGAAACGCAATCAAGAGATCAAAAAAGACATGACTGAAAGATCGGCTCAGATTGGCAAGAATCTAGAGATTGTTGAAAAGTCCTTAGTTGAGCCAGAAGGAAAAGCCTTAATGGCGAAGGTGCAGACCTCACGGCAAAAGTACCGTGATATACGTGAAAAAGCGCTTGTTTTGGCTAGGGCCAATAAAAATACGGAAGCCTACGCTGTGTATGTCCAAGAAGTATATCCTCAGGCTCAAGAGTATTTTTCTAACTTAAATCAATTGTCAGCGTATTATTCCACTTTATCTAATAAGATGGATGAAGATAATAAAGCGGCTTTAACCCACTCGGTTCTAGTTGCTGTAGGCGTTATGGTTGTAGCCGGATTATTGCTGTTAGGTAGTGGGTTTTATATTACTCGCAATATTACCGTTCCTTTATCTTTGATGGTAAGAGCTTGTCAAGACCTTGCCAACGGCGATTTTAGAGAAAAACCTCGTCGGGTACTGCGTTCTGATGAGGTTGGTAAGCTAGCAGATGCGCTTGTCTTGATGCGCTCTAGTTTAAATCGATTGATGCGCCAAGTGGGTTCTTCGGCGGAACATCTGGCGGCGTCAGCAGAAGAATTGACTGCTAGTGCCGATCAGTCGTCGCAGGCCTCGCAGGTCGTGGCTAACTCCATTACCGATGTCGCCCAAGGGATGGCCCAACAGCTTTCAGCGGCCGGAGCGGCAACAGACATTATTGAGTCCATGTCTGATCGCATTAAGGAAGCTTCTGGCAATACGAATCGAGTTGCCCAGCAGTCATTGCAAGCGGCTGATACTGCTCAAGGCGGGGCAGGAACGATCGAGGAAGCGGTAGCGCAAATGTCCCATGTAGAGAGCTCTGTCAATGGCTCGGCTCTTGTAGTAGCTCAATTAGGCGAACGCTCGAAAGAGATTGGGCAAATTGTTGAAGTCATTGCTAATATTGCCGGACAAACCAATCTGTTGGCTTTAAATGCCGCCATTGAAGCGGCTCGCGCCGGTGAACAGGGGCGGGGCTTTGCCGTTGTCGCTGATGAAGTGCGCAAGCTAGCAGAACAATCGGAAGAAGCAGCCAAGCAAATTTCAGCCTTAATCCAAGAAATTCAGGGCGATACGGAAAAAGCGGTTTTATCGATGGATCAAGGTACGAAAGAGGTTAAGCATGGGGCAGCGGTCGTTCAAAAGGCTGGGGGCGCCTTTACTGAGATTGTGGCTAGTGTCACAGCAGTATCTGAACAGGTAGCGGGAATTTCCCGTGTGATTGATCAATTGGCGCAAAATAGCAACCAAATTGTTGGTTCTGTTAAGGAGATTGATAATCTTAGCAAGAAAGCGGCGTCAGAAACGGAAACTGTATCAGCTGCTACGGAAGAACAAGCCGCGTCAATAAGCGAAATTTCTGGGGCTAGTCAGTCTTTGGCTCAGCTTGCCGTGGATTTACGAAACATTACAGAAAAATTCCAGGTATAAATCAATGATTACAGTATAAAATATTTTCTTTGCCTTCTTGCTCTAAGGACAAGGAATTTGCTATGATTAAGGAGAAAAAACCTAAAGTTTGGCTTAGGCAGCAAAACTTTAGGTTTTTTGACTGATCGCATTTTTTGCATGCGAGAACTATTTAGAGGAAGAAGGCTTTTAATTACGTGATGATTTGGGAAAAAATTTATCGGGAGCTGCAGCAGGATTTGAAGCTAGTCTTCTTTCTGATCGCGGTCATTTCATGTTTTCGCATTGCTTTTATTGTCTATATGCATCATTATTTGGCTGATATGACAACTTTATCTGATGTATTTGCCGCTCTTTACTATGGCTTGCGTATTAGCTTAAAAAGCGCCGGACTCATGGGGCTTTTTTGTTTTAGTTTCTGTCTGATTTGCCGTGGCCTTAAGCCGCACTGGGTTGACAAACTTCGCTTGATCGTTGGCGGAGGTTATTTGTTTTTGCTGACTTTGCTTTTTTATGCGCGAATTCCCTATTATGAACAGTTTCATATGAGTTTTAACCAACTTTTGTTTAATACTTTTCAAGATGATGTTTCGGCCTTGGGGCACACCTTATTAGAACAATATAATCTGCCACTGCGTCTTTCGTTGGTGGCAGTGACTGCTTTTCTGCTTCAGAGACTGCTCGTTCGTTGGCTATCAGTAAGAATCGTATTTTTGCCGAGCTTTTCGCGGTGGTATTATACGGCATTACTACGGGCCGGATTTTTAGTTGCCTTTTACTTTTTCTGTCTCTTTATGCGGTTTGGCGGAACGCTAACCTACGCCCAAAATATTGATTGGGAAAACTCTGGTGTGACGAAAGACCAACTGCTGAATGAAGCAATCTTAGATGATGTGCAAGCGCTTTATCGCGCCTATGAATTAAATGAGCGCGTTAATAGCTCTACAGGACTAGCCATTGATTCTACGAAGCTGCAACTTTATAGTCAAGCCCTAGCTGGTCGGTCGCTTCAATCAGACAAACTGGATGACTATTTGCAGAAAACGGCCCAGGGTGCAGCTCATCCCAAGCCTAAGCATGTTTTTTTAATTATCGGCGAAAGTTATGCCAATTGGCCGCTGTTGCCGGAATATAAAGATTTGCATATTGCTGATGGCGTGAAAAATTTGATTCAAAAACAGAATTCTGCTTATGTGCCAACCTTTCTGCCCAATGGTATGAGCACGATTTCCGGTGTCATGGGTGTATTGACAGGTTTTCCTGACGTGAATCTCTATTTGAATTGTTTGCCAGAAGCTTATGGGGGACCTTTTTCCACAGCGATTGCACCGCAAATGAAGCGTCTTGGCTACAAGGCGGAGTTTTGGTATGCTGGTCCGAGTTCTTGGGAAAAAATTAAAGATTTTACGTTGGCCCAGGGCTTTGATCGTTTTTACGGCTCCGGCGATTATCCCAGCGCTTCAGGAAATGTATGGGGCTCTGATGATGCCTATCTCTTTCAAGGCGTGTCAGCAAGTCTTACGGCGGAACAACCTACTTTTGATGTGATTTTGACGGTATCGAATCATGCCCCCTTTACAGTGGATTTACCAGCAGCTGGTTTTGACAGTGAAACGGTGAGGGCCGCTTTACCAGACGATAAGAAAAATGATGTAAATCTGATTAAGCAGTTAGGTCATTTCTGGTACGCCGATAAGGAATTGGCGGCTTTTATTAAACGTACGGAAGAACAGTATCCTGACAGCGTATTTATGATAGTGGGCGATCACGCCGACCGTCTTAATATTGAGGCCAATCCCGGTCTATATAAACGCTATGGGATTCCGCTGATTGTTTATGGCAAGGGAATTACGAAGCAAAGCCTGCCAGTTGATGCGGCGGGAAGTCATATTAATGTAACGCCCACGTTACTTGAATTGATTGCGCCGCAGGGGTTCACTTACTACTCGTTAGGTGATAGCTTAACACGGGGCAGTCGTCTGGGAATTAATTATGGTTTTTGGATTACGAGTAAAGCCATTGGGAAAGAGGCGTCAAAAGAGCAAGAAGCCGTTTTTGGGGCCGATCCTGCCGGTGATTTGGATCAGGAGCAAATTGAAGCAGCTTTTGAGCGGCTTCGATCTGTGGCCTGGTGGCGAATTAAGCATGGCAACACAATGAAACTGCCAACAGCAGAGCAAGGAATTTCGGGGCAATAAGACCTGAGAAAAGAGGCTTTTATGGCAAATTTTTCTGCTTTATTTAAACTAAGACAGTTTCAAAATATTGCACTGTGTCACTTGAATACGACTCTTGGCATGAATTTACTTATTCCTGTTCTGCCGGTTTTTTTGCATAACCAAGGCTTTAGCGAGACTCAGATTGGTTTAATCATGGGGGCGACGGCAGCGAGTTCTTTGTTAGTTCGCCCCTGGGTCGGTATTCAGGTGGATACACGCGGTAGCCGTCCCATCATTCTATTTGGTCAAATTCTGCTGTTTCTATCGGTTGTGGGCTATTTAGGAGCAGCTGGTTTTTGGACTTTTGTAGCGCTTAGATCGCTTTTTGGCTTAGCTTTGGCTTTTTATAATACGGGAGCTGTCACCTTTGCCAGCAGTATTGGGACGGGCGATTTGAATGCCAGTGCAATTGCCATGTATACTCTTACGACGATGGTCGGTCTTGGCATTAGTATGAGTTTTGCTCAAATTGCCTTTGAGCGTTTTGGTTTTACACTGCTTATTGTTCTTAGCGCCATACTTGTTGCGGGTGCTTTTGCGGTTATGAAATTTCGTCAGGCGCCAGCGCTTGTTAGAGGCGGCGGCAGCAAACGCAGCTCCTTTACGACAGTGCTGAAGGATAAAGTAGTTCTAGCGGTTACGGCCGGACAGTTTGGCGCGAGTTTCTCCTTTGGGGCTTTATTTACTTTTATTCCTTTGGCTTCGCTGGCCGAGGGAATCTCTTTTTACTCGCTCTTTTATATTGCCTTTGCGGTATTTGTCATCTTATCCCGTCTATTTGTGCAGAAGGTCGATGAACTTTTCGGTGTGAAGAAAGCGGCTGAATATTCGGCGTTACTCATGTTACTTGGTTTAGTGCTGCTTGTGATCAAGCTTTCCCCCTTAACGCTGTTAGCCGCAGGCGTCTTATTTGGTCTCGGTTTCGGCATTGTTTTTCCTACGCTAGTTTTGATTCTAGTGAAAGGCACTGACGGAGCCAATCGCGGTACTGCTTTGGGAATTATGACAGCCGCCGGTGATATTGCCAATGCACTCTCAACCGCTGTTTTAGGCGGCGTGGCGGAACATTTTGGTTATGTAGCGTTATTTTTGGCAGCGTCACTCGTTTTATTAGGCTGTATTTACTATTTCTACAGTGCCTTGTCTAAGAAAGAGGCTGGTCAAGTATGAAAGAACAGGCCAAAGAAGCAGTCAAACTGGCGCTTATTTCCACTTATCCGGAAATGGCGAAGGTATTTACCACACTAGCGAAACAGGAGGAAATTGACTACCATGTGGCTTTTGCCGCTCTTGATGAAGCGGCGCGTTTGGCAGCGGGCTTACAAGGCGAAGTTGACGCGATTCTCAGTCGGGGCGGTACGGCTGAATATATTCGTCAAGTTGTTGATATTCCGGTGATATCCATACCCATCACCCCATTTGATCTGATTAAATCGATTCATCAAGTGGAGAATCGGCGCCGTCCTATGGCTTTTTTTAATTTTAAGCAGCCTCTGTTTGACATCAGTGCGATTGAGAAAATGTTTGACCTTACCTTGCACGAATATACCTTTGAATCAGAGGGGGAAATTGAAATTGGTTTGCAAGAGGCGGCAGCGCGCGGGGTAGAAGTGGTGATTGGCGGCGTTGTGGCTGTAGCGCTGGCCAAAAAATATGGTCTAGCTGGTCGATTGATTGAATGTGGTGAAGATGCCGTATATCGCTCTATGTTGGAAGCGATTCATGTTGTTACGGTGCGTCGCAATGAACGGCGGCGTTCCACTCGGTTTGAAGCTATTTTGGATTCTATTAACGAGGGAATTATTGTAACAGATGAACAAAATAAAGTGATTGTTTATAATTCGGCGGCGGAACGGATTTTTCGTTTACCAGAGAAGGACGTGTTGGGACAGGCTGTAGAACCAACGATTCCCAATACGCGGATGCATAAGGTTTTTGCCACAGGCCAAGCTGAAATCGGTTCCTTTCAAGAAATTCACGGTGGAATTATTACAACAAGCCGCATTCCTCTATTCTTAGATGAAAAGCCCATTGGCGTAGTGAGCACCTTTGAAGATGTCACGAAAATACAGCAGTTGGAGCGACAAATTCGCAAGCAGATCTATGACAAAGGTTTTATTGCTAAATATCACTTTGACGATATCTTAACAGAAGATATGGCGATGACGGAGTTAAAAGAATTAGCTGCTTTATTTGCTGCGACTGAGTCGGCAATTCTCCTAGAAGGGGAGTCCGGTACAGGCAAGGAATTATTTGCCCAGAGTATCCATAATGCCAGCAAGCGCCAGCAAGGCCCCTTTGTGGCTGTCAATTGTGCGGCGATTCCTGAACCGCTCTTAGAAAGCGAGCTCTTTGGGTATGAAGGCGGCGCTTTTTCTGGTGCGAAAAAAGAAGGTAAACAAGGACTCTTTGAATTAGCTCACCATGGTACGATTTTTCTTGATGAAATTGGCGAGATTCCGCCATCACTGCAAGCGCGGTTGCTTAGAGTACTGCAGGAAAAAGAGATTATGCGCGTTGGCGGGGATAAGATTCTTCCTGTAGACATTCGAATACTTAGTGCGACAAATCGAAATTTAACAAGCAAAGTAAAACAAGGCGAGTTTCGCGAAGATCTTTATTATCGGCTTAGTGTATTTAACGTAACACTGCCACCACTTCGGCAGCGTAAAGGCGATATTATGTTGATGACAAAGTTTTTTCTACAAGAATTTGTCGGCAAAGAGCTGGCAGCGACGTTGCCCGCTTCAGTAATGGAGCTACTTTTAGCCTATGATTGGCCCGGAAATATACGGGAACTGCGCAACGTGGCGGAACGATTAGCCTTGTTGCTGCAAGAGCCTGTGCTGTCAGAAAAAAAACGCGAACGGTTTTTCCATACGGTCATGGGGCCTATGCCTAAGGCGGCAACTGAAACCCGGCTTACTGTGCAAGTGAAGGCGCAGGCGCCGTTGAAACAGACCGTAGCTGCGGTGGAAAAAGAAATTATTGAGTATTTGTTGCAGCAACACGACGAGAATCAGGAAAAAGTTGCTGAAATTTTAGCGATTGGCAAAAGTACTTTGTGGCGCAAGCTGCAGTTCCCCACAACAAAACGATAAAATGTATAAAAAAACTGCCTTGCGGCAAAGGGGAAAGGTCCTTTTGCTGTAAGGCAGTTTTTTTAGCACGCGAAAGATTATAAGGATAAATTTGTAAAAATGGCGTGCAATGTTTTGCGAAATGTGGCAATTTCTTCAGTGCTGACACCTGTAAGCATTTGCTTTTCGACTCGCTTCATGAGTGCTGTCAGATCGGCTTTGCGTTCAAGGGCTTTTTCTGTTAGGATGATTTGAAAGGAACGGCGGTCATTAGGAGTTGCCATCCGCATGACAAGGCCGAGGCGTTCTAAGCGGTCGATAAGACCTGTCAAAGTCGAATTATCTAACAAGACATTTTTGCTAAGTTCTGATATGGAAATATTATCTTTCTTATACAATACATATAAGACGACAAGCTGGCCGGGGGAGATTTCTAGATTCTCTGTTTCCAAAGCTTTTTTTGTGTAGGCAAAGTGCTTTTGTTCTGCTTTGGCCAATAAGACGCAGAGACTATCAAAAATATCAACCATGCTATTCTTCACCTCCACAGTCATTTCATTATTTTTTTGTCTACAAAATATGTGTACATAAACTATATTTTAGCTGATTATTTGCGATTGTCAATGGAATTTTGAAATTAACAAATAATCTGATAAAGTGCTGAGCGATTTTTATGTTTTTTTTCTTATCAGAAAGGAAATAACGAAAAAAATAGCGAATTTTGACAATGATGTCTTGGTGATTGATAAATTCGCGAGAGCTGGTGATAGAATGAGTGAAGTAAAGACGAGAAATAGTGTTCTATTTGTGGATGATGAGCAGCAAATTTTAAATTCCATTCGCCGAGCGACAGAAGATGAGCCTTTTAAAAGTCTCTTTGCCAATAGTGGGAAAGAGGCCTTGCATTTGATGGAAGAACAGGCCGTTAGTGTTATTGTAACAGATATGCGCATGCCAGAAATGGATGGTCTTTCTTTATTGAAAACAGTCCGGGAAAAATATCCGAAAACAGTTCGCATTGTTCTCTCTGGCTATACACAGCTGTCACAGGTTCTTGCTACAGTGAATCACGGCGATATTTTTCAATTCATTCCCAAGCCCTGGAGTATGGAGGACGAACTGCTCGTCACCGTCCGTCAGGCCATTGAACATTATAACCTTGAAGCAGAACGCGAACGGCTCAAAGAGGGTCTGGTGCAGAAGAATACGGCCTATCAGAATATGTTCCGGACAATGGAACAGACTCTTGCGAAAGAACGCCGTGATCTAAACCAACTGAAACAGATTAATACTTGGATTTTTTCTTTTTTGAAGAAATTTAGTAGCGGCAAGGAAACTGGTCCCGAAGGGAGAGCGCTATTTGCTGAATATAGTGATTTACTGGAGAAACTGTTGGGGACTTATATTGATTTGTTGCCGCTCGGTAGTGAAGCGAAACCTAAGGACCTTTTTTGGTCAGAGCTGTTAAAACAAGGCGAGGAAGTTTTTTTAGCTGGCGATATGCCAGAGTTGCCAGAAAAGGTGGTTGGTTATCACGAATTGCTGCGATTTTTCCTTGCTTCTATTCTAACTTTACTAGGCGTTTTGGATACGCAGCTTGCCATGGTTTCCGTAGCGGCAGATCGCAAGAATGTGGAAGTTCCGATTCTTATTTTTGATATTACCGGGCCGAAGCTACTGGCGTCGCCAGAGCAGAATTTGCTGAAGATTGGTTGCTCCCTCTTGAATGAAATGGGCAAAGCTTATAATTTCAATGTGCGCTTGAAACAAGAGGAGCTAGAGAAAAGCAGCGTGCGTCTCGTGTGGGCTGTGCCGGAAGAAAAGAAATAAATGTTTATTCTGAAAAAATACTGTTGAATAGCAAAAACGTTTAAAAAGATAATACTGTTCCTTTAATATGATATTCTTGCTCATTCCAAAGGGACATGGTGTGGTCTTTTCACTGTTTTTAGCTTGTTTGTTTATTTGTTTGTAAAGATTGATTATTGCGAAATTTGATTTTCCTATTGATCTTCGAAAAAACATATGGTATTATCAACGCAATAGAATATATCAGCATAAGCAAAGAGGCTTATAAACGAATTTCGTTTATAAGCCTCTTCCTGTTAAGAGAGAATTTATTCTCTTGCTGACTAAGCAAAGGCGCTTACGAACCAAAAGTTCGTAGGCGCCTTTATGATTCAGGTACAAGGGTTTTCTATCTAAAGGAGGTGATTGTATCGGTGAGAAATAAGAAGGCTTCACGAGTATTCGCAGTACTCATGAAGCCAAGGAAAATCTCCTAAATCCCAGAAGCACTAGGTTTATTTGATTTACCCATTTTTCATTATAACGGTTACGAAGATTCATTTCAAGGTGAAATATAAGGTGAAATATAAGGAGGCATTCGATCATGAGACAAGTAGCAATTTATGGTAAGGGCGGTATTGGCAAATCGACGACAACACAAAATACGGTGGCGGCTCTTGCTGAGGCCGGAAAGAACATTATGGTAGTTGGCTGTGATCCGAAGGCTGACTCAACTCGATTACTTTTAAACGGTTTGGCCCAAAAAACCGTACTTGATACACTGCGCGATGAAGGGGACGACATTGATTTAGAAGACATTTTGAAACCAGGTTTCAAAGGTACCATGTGTGTGGAATCAGGCGGGCCGGAACCAGGTGTTGGCTGTGCCGGACGCGGGATTATCACTTCCATCAATCTGCTCGAATCTCTGGGCGCTTATACGGACGAACTTGACTACGTTTTCTATGATGTTCTCGGCGACGTTGTTTGCGGCGGTTTCGCCATGCCGATTCGAGAAGGCAAAGCCGAAGAAATTTATATTGTTGCTTCCGGCGAGCTAATGGCTCTTTATGCAGCGAACAATATTTCCAAAGGCATTCAAAAGTATGCTGTAAATGGCAAGGTACGGTTAGGCGGCATTATCTGTAACAGCCGTAAAGTCGATCGGGAACTTGATCTTTTGCAGGCCTTCGCCTCAGAGCTGGGATCACAACTCATTCATTTTGTGCCGCGCGACAATGTTGTACAGCGAGCTGAAATTAATAAGAAAACAGTCATTGACTATGATCCTGAAGAAGGTCAGGCCTATGAATATAGAAAATTGGCCAATGCCATCGACAATAATGATATGTTTGTTATTCCCAAACCGATGACGCAGGATCGTCTTGAAGAATTAATGATGTCTTACGGCATTCTTGGCTAAATGCATCTAGCTTCAAAAATCATGAGCAATGAAGGAGTGGTAGCGTGTTATTAGTTAGAGCCATTGTACGTCCCGAAAAACGAGATGAAGTACTCTATGAATTGTCCACAGCCGGATTTCATGCCGCTACAGTGATTGATGTAGTAGGCCGAGGTAAGCAAAAAGGCATTAAAATCGGCAGTATTGTCTATGATGAGATTCCTAAGGTTATGATTATGATGGCGATCCGCGATGAAGATAAGGCAGATATGGTAAGTGTTATTTTGCGGACAGCGAAAACTGGCGAAAAAGGCGCTTTTGGCGATGGTAAAATTTTTATTACTCCTGTGGAAGAGGCTTACACTATATCCAGTTCTGACACTGGCTTGTAAGGAGGGGCAGCATGAAGGAAATTGTGGCGATTGTACGGATGAACAAGACAAGTGCTACGAAACAGGCTCTCATTGAAAGCGGCGCTGCTGGCTTTACAGCTGTGAAGGTGCTGGGCCGTGGCAATCTGGTCACAGACCCGACGATGATTGCAGCGAGAAGAGCTGATTTAATTTCTATGGTTAGCGATGAAGATAATAAGGAATCGATTGCTCTGATTGACAATTTTTTAAACGGAACGAGTCTCTTTCCGAGACGATTATTTAATATTGTAGCCCAGGACGAAGATGTGCCGAAAATCGTGCAAGCCATTATTGACGTCAATAAGACTGACAATAATGTGGGCGACGGCAAGATTTTTGTAATGCCTCTTGGCGACAGTATTCGAATTCGTACCGGCGAAACGGGCGAAGCGGCACTGTAATTAATGGTTTGATCACAAAGGAGGGAACTTCGCCGTGGCTATAACGGAAAGACAGTTAGAGAAGATACTTGATCAATATCCCAGTAAAGTGCAGAAAAATCGTAAGAAGCATATTATCATCAAAAATGGCGAGCTTGAACAGCAGATTGAAGCGAATACGCGCACGATTCCCGGCATCATTACGAACCGCGGCTGTGCCTATGCCGGCTGTAAAGGCGTTGTTCTCGGCCCCTTAAAAGATATGATCCATATTGTTCACGGTCCGATCGGCTGCAGCTATTATACCTGGGGCACTCGCCGCAATAAGGCTCGTGACGAAAAGGACTTAGATAATTACATTAACTATTGCTTTTCGACGGATATGCAGGAAAAGGATATTGTTTTTGGCGGTGATAAAAAATTGGCTGCCGTGATTGATGAAGTTGTTGATATTTTTCATCCCAAAGCGGTTACGATTTCCGCTACTTGTCCTGTTGGTCTGATTGGCGATGACATTAACGCCGTAGCAAAAGCGGCGGAAAAACGCCATGGAATTCAGGTCATTGCCTTTAGTTGTGAAGGTTATAAAGGCGTCAGCCAGTCGGCAGGTCATCATATAGCAAACAATAACCTGATGGAACGGGTCATTGGCAATAGTGATAAGGAAAAAGCTGCTGGCAAGTATCCCATTAATATTTTAGGCGAGTATAATATTGGCGGCGATAGCTGGGAGATTGAGCGAGTGCTAGAAGAGATCGGCTATGAAGTCGTTTCGGTTATGACTGGCGACGGCGCTTGGGAGAAGCTGCGCGATGCTCATACGGCCGAACTGAATCTTGTGCAATGCCATCGTTCCATTAACTACATTGCTGAGATGCTAGAGACAAAATACGGTACGCCTTGGTTAAAAGTAAACTTTATCGGTGTTCAATCGACCATTGAGACTTTGCGGAATATGGCCTTGTACTTTGAAGACGAAGAATTAAGCCGCAAAACTGAAGAAGTCATTGCCAAAGAATTAAGTCAGATTGAAGGGCCGCTCAATCAATATCGTAAGATCTGTGAAGGAAAAACGGCGTTCTGTTTTGTCGGCGGCTCCCGTGGCCATCATTATCAGGGACTTTTTGCCGAACTAGGAATTGAAACAGTGTTGGCAGGCTATGAGTTTGCTCATCGCGACGACTATGAAGGTCGCCAGGTCATTCCGACAATCAAGCCTGACGCAGACAGTAAGAATATTCCTGAACTGCATGTAACGGCTGATGAAGGCCGTTTTAGGCTGAAGGTTTCACCGGAACGTCTGGAAAAATTGCAGGCCGAAATTCCGTTAAGCACTTACCATGGCATGCATTTTGATATGAAAGACGGCACAATTATGGTGGATGATATGAACCACTTTGAAACCGAAGAGTTCATTAAACTATTTAAGCCAGATATTTTCGCTTCTGGCATCAAAGATAAATATGTGGTGCAGAAAATGGGAATTCCGGCTAAACAGCTCCATTCCTATGATTACAGCGGTCCCTATGCTGGTTTTCGCGGTGCTGTAAATTTTGCCCGCGATGTGAGCATGGCGTTTGCTTCGCCTACCTGGAATTTTATTACGCCGCCGTGGCAGGGCCAGCCGCTTTTAGACGGACAAATCAATGAAGGGGGGAAAGCGTAAGATGCTTGATTATACACCGAAAGAAATCAAAGAACGTACTAGCGGCGGTATGATCAATCCCGCCAAAACTTGTCAGCCTATTGGCGCCATGTATGCGGCTCTCGGCATTCATAAATGTTTGCCTCATAGCCATGGTTCTCAAGGCTGCTGTTCTTTCCATCGTATGCATTTAACACGGCATTTCCGTGATCCCATTATGGCGTCGACAAGTAGCTTTACCGAAGGGGCCTCCGTATTTGGCGGCGGTGCGAATTTGAAGACCGCCATTAAAAATGTTTTTTCTTTGTATGATCCTGATATCATTGCTATTCATACAACCTGTCTGTCTGAGACCATCGGTGATGATATACCGACACTCATTAAGCAGGCTGCCGAAAAAGACGTACCGGAAGGTAAGGTTGTATTCCACGCTAACACGCCAAGTTACCAAGGTTCGCATATTACCGGTTTTTCCAATATGACCAAGGCGATGGTGACCTATTTTTCGCAGAAAATCCAGCCGGAGCCGAAAGAACAGGTTAATTTGATTCCCGGTTTTGTCAATCCTGGCGACATGCGGGAAATCAAACGGATTACTGGTTTGATGGGCGCTAAATTTATTATGTTTCCTGATACGTCAGGTGTAGTCGATTCACCCATGACTGGCGAATTTACCATGTATCCTAAAGGCGGTACGACGCTTGCTGAGTTATATGATACAGGCAACTCGAAACAAACCCTGTCATTAGGGCGGTTTGCTTCCTATGGCGCCGCCGAAGAATTGAAGAAAAAATGCGGTGTTCCCTTCCTCTCGCTGAAAACACCAATTGGGATTAAAGCGACCGACGAATTCGTTATGGCGCTTCGCTCAACTTTTGCGGCAGAAGTACCTTATGCGCTAGAAGAAGAGCGGGGACAGCTTGTTGACATTATGACTGACGCTCATTTCCATTTCCATGGCAAGAAAGTAGCGATTTTCGGTGATCCTGATATTGTCATTGCTATGACGGAATTTGTTTTAAGTCTCGGTATGATCCCGGTTCATGTACTGACAGGTACGCCAGGCGGCGCTCTTGGGTCAGGGCTTGGCAGTTTTGAAGAAGAAGTGAAGGAAATGCTGCTTGCTTCTGGTTTAAAAGGCAATGTGAAAGCGGCAGGCGATCTCTTTATGCTGCATCAATGGATTAAAAATGAGCCAGTAGATCTCTTGATTGGCAATACCTATGGGAAATATATCGCCAGAGCCGAGGATATTCCTTTTGTTCGCTGCGGTTTCCCGGTACTGGATCGTACGGTTCATTCGTATTTGCCGATTGTGGGCTATCACGGTGCGATGCGCTTAATCGAAATGATCGACGGCGCTCTCTTGGATCGCGCTGATCGTGATGCCGCCGACGAGGACTTTGAACTTGTTATGTAACTGTAGCAAGATTCGCTAGTTTTAGCAGAACTTTGTAATTGTTAGCTTAGTAAGAAATGAAAAGGATGTGAGGAGATTGAGCGGACCGGCCATCAATGAACGACAAGATTTTATTGTCACGAAAGGAAAGCAAAAGTCACAGCCCAAATGCGATGCTGACAGCATTGCTGGCTGCGTCAGTCAGCGTGCCTGCGTTTATTGCGGCGCAAGGGTCGTGCTCAATCCGATCACCGATGCAATTCATCTTGTTCACGGACCGATTGGCTGTTCAAGCTATACCTGGGATCTCCGGGGTAGCTTGACTAGCGGTTCGGAACTATTTCGCCAGGGATTTTCCACGGATTTGCAGGAAAAAGACGTGATTTTTGGCGGAGAAAAGAAGTTAGCAGCGGCGATTGATGAGTTAGTGGCCAAATATCGGGCGAAACTGGTATTTGTGTATTCGACTTGCATTGTAGGCGTGATTGGCGATGACTTGGAAGCGGTCTGCCGTCAGGCAAGCCAGAGGTATGGGATTGAGGTCATTCCTGTGCAGTCCAGTGGGTTTATTGGCAATAAGTCGGCAGGGTATCGAGCTGCCTGTGATGCGCTGCTGCGCCTCATTGAACCGCAAGAGCCCTATGTAAAACGAAACAAAACGTTGAACTATTTAGGTGATTTTAATTTAGCTGGCGAAGCCTGGATCATTCGCAATTATCTGGAAGAAATCGGCGTTACTGTCAATGTGGTCTTTACGGGCGATTCGCAGTATGAACTACTCAAAAAGGCGCCGGAAGCCAGTTTGAATATGATTCAGTGTGCCGGATCGATGCAGTATTTAGCAGCTAAAATGGAAGAGCTTTATGAAATTCCCTATATTCAAATTTCTTTTTTAGGCTTAGCCGATACAGCCAATTCGCTGCGGCGGATTGCCGAAGCTTTTGATGATCCGGTTATGCTGGCCAAAGCTGAAGCATTGATTGCGCGGGAAACAGCCAAAGTGCAACCGGTGATTCAAGGCTATTATGAGAAACTACAAGGAAAAAAAGCAGCTGTCTATGTGGGCGGCGGTTTCAAAGCCATTTCACTTATTAAACAATTTCGGGAAATTGGTATTGAAGTTGTCATGATTGGCACCCAGACGGGACGGAAAGAAGAGTACGAAACAATTAACAATCTCGTTTATGACGGTACAATCATTTTAGATGACGCCAATCCCTCTGAGCTGGAAAAATTCATGGTGGAGCAAGGCGCAAATCTCTTAGTCGGCGGCGTAAAGGAACGGCCCCTCGCTTATAAACTGGGGATTTCCTTTATTGATCATAATCACGAACGCAAACATCCGTTAAGCGGTTTTTGCGGAGCCGTCAATTTCGCCGAGGAAGTCTATACGACGGTTTGTTCACCTGTTTGGAAATATATACCGCGGGGAGGGGCCGATTATGAGCGACCAAGCTATGGAGTCTTGCAAAAATGTGAATGAAAATCCTTGTCACATGTGTATGCCCATGGGCGGCATTTTAGCTCTCAAAGGGATTGAGCGGTCCATGGTGATTCTTCACGGCTCGCAAGGCTGCAGCACTTATATGCGGCGCCATATTGCGGCACATTTTAATGAACCTGTCGATGTCGGTTCTTCTTCGCTCAATGAAAAAGGAACGATTTACGGCGGTGAAAAGAACCTAGTTAAAGCGATTGATAATATTCTTAAGGTATACCAACCCGATTTAATTGGTGTCTTGACTACCTGTCTGGCTGAGACGATCGGTGAAGATATTGATCGGATTGTGACCGAATATTTGCGGGAAAAGAACCAAGAAACTTTTCCGATTATTACGGCGCCGACGCCTGGCTATGGTTCAAGTCAAGCAGAAGGCTATTACTTTACAGTGAAGCGGACGATTATGGGTCTAGCGGAAGCGACTAAAAAGCATAATCGGGTTAATATTATTACCGCCCATATGAGCCCGGCTGATCTTCGCGAGTTAAAGCGCATTTTGGCGCTTATGGATATTGACTATATTATGTGCCCTGACTATTCCGAAACGCTTGACGCGCCTTATGTCAGTTCCTTTTCCAAGATGCCCCAGGGAGGTACGAAATTAGCGGATATAAAAGCGATGGGTGGAGCTATAGCTACCATACAGCTTGGCGTGACCGTTGATGAAAAATTGTCGCCAGGTAAGTACTTGGAAGAGACCTTTGGCGTGCCGCTCTATACATTACCAATTCCGATGGGCATCGAAAATACAGATCAATTTATTCATCGCTTAAGCGAAATTACAGGAAAAACTATCCCAGTCCTTCTGGAAAAAGAACGGGGACGGCTCATTGACGCGATGATTGACTCCCATAAATATAATATGCAGGGACGCAGCGTGGTCTATGGCGAGCCAGAGCTTGTCTATGGCGTAACTAAGGTTTGCCTGGAAAATGGGATTGAGCCTGTGGTTGTGGCTACAGGCAGTAAGCCAGGACTCTTAACAAAATTGCTTGGTAAGAAAATAAATGTTATGCATGAAAGTGATTTTGTGGCCATTCGGGCCAAAAGCCGCGAACAGAAAGCCAATATTGCTATTGGTCACTCTGATGGTCATTATCTTACAGAAAAGGACGGGATTCCACTAGTCAGGATTGGCTTTCCCATTCATGATCGCATAGGCGGCCAACGGATTTTATCAGTGGGTTATGCCGGAACGATGCTTTTATTAGATCGTTTAACCAATATGCTGTTAGAACATAAATACCATTCCTATCGGAGTAGGATGTATGAACAATATTACGACACCAGAGCCAACAAGGCCTAGAAGAAGATTCGCGGAGGTGATTTCATGGACTTGGCAGCACTTGAAGCAAAAACGAAAAAACATCCCTGTTATTCTTTTGAAGCGCATCAATCTTTTGCCAGAATGCATCTGCCGGTAGCGCCGCAGTGCAATATTAGCTGCAATTATTGTAATCGTAAGTTTGATTGCGTTAATGAAAGCAGGCCGGGAGTTACTAGTGAGGTTTTGGCACCTAAGCAGGCCAAACTGAAATTTGATTATGTAAAAGAAAAAATTGGTCAGCTTTCTGTTGTCGGTATAGCTGGACCTGGCGATGCTTTGGCGAATTGGGACAAAACAAAGGCTTCGATTGCGTTAATTCGCGCCGAAAATCCCGATATGGTGTTCTGTATGTCCACAAATGGACTCATGCTGCCTCAGTATGCAGCAGAAATTGCGGCGCTTGGCGTAACTCATCTCACAGTGACTGTAAACTGTCTTGACAGTAAGATTGGCGCTAAGATTTATAAGCATGTATTTTATGAGGGCGTAAAATATGAAGGAGAAGCAGGCGCTGCTATTTTACTGAAAAATCAGCTTGCTGGCATTGAACAGGCGATTCGACTTGGTCTTGTCGTTAAAATTAATATTGTAATGCTGATGGGAATCAACGATCATCATATTCCTGATGTAGTCAAACAAATGAAAGAACTTGGCGTATTTATTACGAATATTATGCCGCTGATTCCGGCGCCTGGCAGTGCCTTTCAGGATTTTCCTCAAACGAGTATGAAAGACGTGCAGGCCATGCGGGATCGTTGTGAACTCGATGTGCAGCAGATGCGCCACTGTAAGCAATGCCGTGCCGACGCGATCGGCCTCTTGGGGGAAGATCGATCGGCAGAGTTTCGAGAGCTATTTACAGAATCTGAGGCGACAGCAGTTGCGGCAGAGGCGGCGAATCAGACTGATCGAAGCTTTAAAATTGCTGTTACTTCAAAATACGGTAAGCTCATTGATTTGCATTTTGGTCATGCTACGGAATTTTTGATTTATGAAATAGATGGAAGAGCAGCAAAGTTGGTGGAAAGACGGGCTTTGCCGAAGTACTGTCTAGGCGTTACGGAATGTGATGACGCTGAAACGAAGCGTGACGCGATTATGGAGCAGTTAAGCGACTGCGATGCAGTTCTTACCATGCGGATCGGTTATCAGGCGCAAAAGCGGCTGGCCGAACGAGGTGTGACGGCTATCGAGTATTGTTATACTTTGGAAGAGGGGCTTCGTTATGCGCTAGAACAGCTTCGTCTGCCACAAGCAGTTTGAAAGGGGAGATTTCAAGATGAATAAGCCGAAACAGCACATTTTTGTCTGTACGAGTTCCCGGGTCAATGGTCAGCAGAAAGGCTATTGCCATTCGAAATATGGCGTTCAAATTGTGGCTAACTTTCTGGAGGAAATTGAACAGCGCGATTTAGGCGGTGAGGTTTTTGTATCCAATACAGGCTGTTTTGGTATTTGCAGCCAAGGTCCGATCGTGGTAGTTTATCCTGATAATGTGTGGTATGGCGCGGTAACACCTGATGATGTAGAAGAAATTATGGATCAGCATATTGAAGGCGGTACGCCTGTGGCGCGTCTTACCTTATAGAAAGGGGAAAAACCATGGCGGAAGATATTGCTGTATTTGTCGGGGAGACAGGCTTTGCGGCCAGCTTGTATGAAGTGGGCAAAATCATTGTTTTTGAGCGGCGGATGAAAGTCTGGCAGCCGTCACGCAAGCTGGAATTTACTTTAGCCCATAGTGCATCTATGCCTGCTTTGCGGCGAAAAATGCAGGAGCTTTTAGCTTTTTTAGGAGACTGCAAGATTTTTGTCGGTCAGACAGTGACAGGTCTTCCTTTTTTTGAATTGGAAAAAGGCGATATTCATGTGTGGGAATTTACGGGTAGTCCGCTAGATTTTCTTGATTATGTATGGGAGCAGGAACTGGTAGCAGTGGCGCAAGTTACACAAAAAGCGCCACTAGTACCGCCGGAACCTGTGGCGCTAGGCGACGGATGTTTTGCTATTTCGCTTACGGAGATTCAGCGCAGCGATAGTACGATTACCTCTAAACAAGTGTTACTGCCTTTTTTACAGAAGACTCCTTTTTATGAACTTGCTGTAACTTGCCGTCATGTGCCGCCGTGGTTGGAACTGGAGTTGATTGGCGATGTTTTTGCTGGAAAAGTAGAAAAATTACCTGATCAGCAGTATCTAGTGAAAATAAAGCGAAAAGCCTGTCAAGAATAAAAATTTGTTGTGGTGAAATATAGTGTCATGGGAAAGGCGCCTTGCGGCAAATCACGCAGGGTGCTTTCTTTTTACGTAATGGTTAGCAAAAAATTCTAACCTGTTGTACAATGAGAAAGGATACGTTGAATTTGTGCGGTGAAGGTGCAAAATGATGAAATTATTAATTATTGATGATGAAAAAAGTGTACGAAAAATTTTGGCTAATATGGTGGGAGAATGGGGCTATGAGGTCCTCTTTGCCGCTGATGGTATTAGCGCCTGGCAAATTGTTCAGCTCATTCAAGAACCGCTTATTGTGCTGCTTGACTGGATTATTCCCGGCATGGACGGCATTGAACTTTGTCGTAAAATTAAGCAGAATGTAAAATCAGGACACGTCCATGTCATCATGTTGACAGGACAAAAAAATAGTGTTGACGATGTCGTTATGGGATTTGAAGCCGGGGCTGACGATTTTTTGTTTAAGCCTATTGAACCACGAGAGTTAAACTGTCGGCTTTCCGTTGGTAAACGGATTTTAACTTATCAATATGAATTAGAACAGCGCAATCATGCCTTAGAAGAGACAACGCAGATTATGGAGCGAGTCATGAAGGCGCTCAATTCCGCGAACAGTCAGTTAAAAGAACTATCTTTGCTTGATGAATTAACTGGGATCGCCAACAGGCGACATTTGGAAACTTTTTTTGAGAAAACCTGGCTGCATGCTTTGAATAAACAGGAAGAAGTTACTTTTATGATGGCCGATATTGATTTTTTTAAGCTTTACAATGATACCTATGGGCATCAGGCTGGCGATGAATGTCTAAAGCAGGTAGCGAGGGCGTTAGCAGAGTGTGTTACAAGACCTTGCGATCTGCTAGCTCGTTATGGCGGTGAGGAATTCGGTATTATTTTGCAAAATACGAGTAAAGTAGGGGCGGCTGAGCTGGCGAAACAAATTCAAGATAAGCTGAAAGCTCTCGCAATTCCTCATGAAGGTTCGCCAGTCAGCTCACAGTTAACGATTAGCTTAGGTGTGGCTACAGCGATTCCTGCTACAAACAGTTCCTACGAGGATTTGATTCAACAGGCTGACCATGCTTTGTATCGAGCCAAAGAAGAAGGTCGGCATCAGTGGATTGCCTTTTAAGTAAAATGAGGTGCAAGCGATGATTGAAGACAAAGAGCTGCTGGAAGAATTCATAGCTGATGCGAAGGCCCATACCGAAACAATTGAAAGAGGTTTGTTGCAAGTAGAGCAGGGAAATGGTGAAGCCGATTTGCTCCATGAAATTTTCCGTGCCGCTCACAGTATTAAAGGAACGGCTAGCTTTTTTGGTCTGGAGAAAATCGTAGAATTATCTCATGCTATGGAAAATTTGCTGGGAAAAATGCGCAAAGAAAAAAAGTTTCCCAGTCCGCAAGAGATTGACGCCCTTTTGGGGGCGAATGACCGGTTGAAATATTTGCTTGCGGGAGTATTGACAGGAAAAGATGCTGCGATTGATCGAGAACTATCTGCTTTAAGCGCTGATGAACCTAAAGTGATTCAATCAGACGCGGCGCTGGACAAGTATCGAGATATGATTGCAGTCATGACGAAACAAGGCCGTAAATTTTATCGCCTTTTGTGGCAAGCTTCCGATCGAAAACGCAATGCTGTTAACTTTTGTGCAACCTTAGGGAAAAATATTCAGTCAATCGGTTCGCTCTTAGCAGAAACTGAGCCAGTGACTGAAGCGGGGGCCTCCGGAGAGGCTTGTTTTGTTTTTAGTTCTGTTTTAGAAAAAGATCTTGTTATTATGGCGTTAGGAATCAGTGCCGAAGAATTGCATCAGTTTCATTTGCCTGAGGAACAAGACGATTTGCTATTTTGTTTAAATCAGACCGCTAAGAAAGAACGCGTTTTCACAGAGTCGCCGCCAGTTCGTCAGTTAGTTGGGGAAGCCAGTAGTGAATTTGAAACGAGTGATTCGACACGAATCTTTGCTGAGGACCGGATTAAGGTAGATGTGACGTTATTAAATCAACTTGTCAATTTATCAAGCGAAATGGTTTTAGCCAGAAATCAACTACTGCGCGCGATCGGTCCGTTAAATGATGAATTCGCGTTTTTACAACCTGTGTTGCAAAAGCTCGATTTTACGATTAGCGAAATGCAGGAACGGATCATGCGCACACGGATGCAGCCAATTGCCATGTTGCTTCATTCGATGCCCCGCCTAGTGCGGGAACTTTCCCGTAAGCTAGGCAAACAGGTTCAACTAAGCGTACAAGGAGAACAGGTAGAACTGGATAAGTCCATTATTGAAGGCTTAGTGGATCCGTTTACGCATTTAGTGAGAAATGCCTTAGATCATGGAATAGAGACGCCTGAAATACGTGCTCAAAAGGGCAAGGCTCCGCAGGGAACGTTGCAAATTGCGGCCTATCATGAAGGCGGCCGCGTTTTTATTGATATGAAAGATGACGGCGCTGGTATTTCTTGTGAGAAGGTCTGCAAACGGGCGTTGCAGCAGGGCCTTATTACAGTAGAGCAGGCTGAGCAGCTATCGCAGGCAGAGATCTTAAAATTAATTTTTTTGCCGGGCTTTTCCACAGTAAACACAGTAAGCAATATTTCCGGTCGTGGCGTAGGTCTTGATGTGGTTCGCTCTAATATTGAAAAACTTGGGGGCATTGTCGAAGTGCATTCCCAGGAAGATAAAGAAACAGTTTTTCGTTTGATTCTTCCCTTTACGTTAGCCATTATTCCTTCGTTAATTTTAGGCGCAGGTGATTTTTTATTTGCTTTACCGCAAGTCAATTTACAGGAAGTGGTTCGCATAAGTCGCGAAAAGTGGGAAGGGTTGGAACAAGTAGGAAATTGCCGCTTATATCAATTGCGCGGCGCGCTTGTACCTGTTATTGATCTTACAACCGTGATTGGTAGCCATTCTTCCGAAGCGCTGATACGGCCTATCACTAAAATTCTCATTTTAAAAAGCGCCGTCACTGTCTTTGGACTTCAGGTCGATGAAATGCAGGATCGTGAGGAAGTCTTAATTAAGCCATTGCCGCATTATTTGCAGCGTAAAAGAATCTATTCTGGTGTGACGATTTTAGGTGATGGCAAGATTGCTATGGTGCTAGATGTAGAAGGCGTTGCCGAAGTGTATCGTTTAGCAAGATCGGCTGAGCAGTTTCCTCGATCAGTCAAGAAAATCCAGACAGAGTTACGTCAGGCTTCTCAGCAGGAAATTCTGCTCTTTCGTTCGGGACCAACAGGCTTTTTGGCGGTACCGCTTGCGGCTATTCTTCGTATTGAAGAAATTTTGCCACAAAACATGGCTCAGGTGGGCGGTCAAGATTTTTATCATGCCCATGGACATATTTGGCGATTACTGTACCCTAGTGAGTTTTTACCGTCAACAAGCGAACCGGAGATTCCCAAGCGAAGGTATGCCCTTATTTTAAAAAATGGGCCTTTTCCTGCTGCTATTGTAGCTGATAAAATTGAAGATACTGTGGCTGTTATGCTCGAAGAGCGGCTGCAGTCTGTCGAGGATCTGTTTTCTTCGCTGGTTGTCGGCGGTAAGTTAGTATTTTTACTTTCTTTAAAAGCTATTTTTAGAGATGCGCAGTTAAAAGCTCCCTTAGCAGAACACTCAGTAGTGCAAGGGGAGAATCATCCAGTGACATTCGGTGAGCAATCAGGAACAAAGCGGATTTTAACTTTTTATTTAGGTTCGAAGCTTTATGGAATTGAGTTAATTTATGCACGCGAAATTAATCGCATCAGTGAATATACAAAAATTTCCGGGGAAATAGAATCTATTGCCGGATTACTAAATTTACGCGGACAAGTAATTACTTTATTTGATGTGTCACGGTTGCTCCATGAACAGACTGATGCAACGGTGAAGGAGCGTCATTGCATCATTTTGAAAGGCGATATTTTAGAAAATACGGGTTTTTTCATTGATCGGTTAGGCGATGTGATTACGATTGATGATGCTTGCCGCGAATCTTTGCCGCCGCAGTTCGGCAATAAGAAAGAAACGGCTGTAAGCCAAGTTGTACAAACTGGCGCTACGATTATTTTAGTGCTTGACATTCAGCAGCTGTTAGCGGAAAGTACCCCAGCCATATATGGAGAGGAGCGTTTTGTATGAAGGGATTTAGTGATTTTTCCATTGGGAAAAAGTTGTTTTTTAGTTTCTTTATTCTTGTTTTACTTTCGGCTTTGCTTGGCTTGGTTGGTGTAAGGCATATCTACAATATGGCAGCCGTTGATAAAGAACTTTATCAGGAAAATACAGTGCCCTTAGCTGATTTGGCGCAAGCTGCTATTGCCTATCAACAGAGTCGTGTAACATTAGGACAAGCTATATTAGAGCAGGACCCCATGAAGCGGCAGCAATACATCCAAATGGCTTTAGATCAGAGAAAGCGAATGAATGATGAGTTTTCGAACTTTACGAAAAATCCCCAGTCGACTGAAACCATGCAGGCTTTTGAACGGATAAAAGTATTGCAGAAAAACGCCATGGATGCACAAGACGAAGTCGTTCGTGCCGCTTTGGCGGGAAATATGCAGGAAGCGCAGGCCATTCATACTGGAAAAATCAATCAGGTGGCCAATGAACTTAGTTATGTTATTGATAATTTAATTGAACTGCAAGTGGCTCAGGCGGGGTATAAAGAAAAAAGCAATGAATTACTAGCCAAAACTGCGACGCAGGAAATGAGCGTCTTGCTGATAGTGAGCCTTATTGCCGCGATCTTGATGACTATTTTTATTACTCTGCAGATTACAAAGCCCATTCGTCGTCTGCAAGATCTGATGACGCTCGTCGAAAAAGGCGACCTAACTGTACAGGAAAGCGATTATGGCAAAGATGAATTAGGCCAGCTTACAGTTTCTTTTAATCATTTGATTCGCGTTATGCATAATATGACGCAAGATATTTCTAATTCTACCGGGGTATTAAATCAAGCGTCAGAACGAATGCTTTCGGTTTCCGAAAGTGTAGCAGCCAATAGTGAAGAAATGAGTGCTGTCACTAGCGGCGCCAGTCAGGCGGCTGAGACAATTAGTCAAGGTACGCAGTCTATGACGGTGTCTATACAAGAAGCGGGCGATCAGCTTCATTCTATCTCAGCTGCTACGGAAGAAATTTCCGCAACAATACAGAGTTTAGCAACGACATCGGCCCAGACATCGGCAAATTTATTGCAGGTGAGCCATTTAATTGAAGAAGTGTCTGAAGGGGTTACCGTTGTAGCTGGTTCATCAAAGGAAATTTCCGGATCAGTCACGCAGATTGCGGCAGCGGCTCAAGAAATTAATAGTTCGTTAAGTGAAGTCAGTCAAAATTGCGAGGAGTCTATTGTTGTATCAAAGGACGCCGAAACTCAGGCGATGAAGACGACGGCGATTATGAATCGGCTTAGCGATTTGTCGCGGCAAATCGGCAAGGTCGTTAACTTGATTGATGATATTGCCGACCAGACCAATATGCTTGCATTAAATGCAGCTATTGAAGCGGCTGGCGCTGGTGAGGCAGGCCGCGGCTTTGCTGTCGTAGCTAATGAGGTCAAAGAGCTAGCGAAACAGACTTCTCATGCCACAGATGATATTGCCGAACAGATTGAACGCATGCAAAGCGAAATTAATGATGCTGTGGTTGCTGTCGGCGGGATTACCACGGTAATTAGCAGCATGAGTGGCAATAGTCATAATATCGCCGCAGCAGTTACGGAACAATCGGCTGTTGTTGGTAATATCTCTGACGCCATTGTGCAGGCAGCTGATAAGGTGAATTTAATCTCCGACGAAATTAGTAAGATTGCCGATAAGTCGGCCATTGTGGCTCATAATGCGGCGGAAAGTAGTGTAGGTGTGGAAGATATTGCTTTGTCTGTGGGCGAACTTTCGTCTGCTGCTAGCCAGTTAGCGCAAAGTACGGAAAAGGTTTCGTCTCGTATGGAAGAAGTAGTAAAATCATCGCAACTGATTGCCGCCAATATTGAGGAAATTTCTCATAGTATGGGGGAAATTAGTAAAGCTTCCGGCGATACAGCGACTAAAGGGGAAGAAACGCGTCAGGCTGCGGATGATCTAGTACATATTTCAGGCGAATTGACGGATCTAGCGCGGCGATTTAAGGTGTGAATTCTATAGACTGTTGTAAGGACTGCAGCAATGTCGAGTCTAATGATGGCAATTATCCCTGTATTTTAAATCATTGAGGTGAGGCCTGTGAGGATTTTATCGGTTGACGACTCGGCAGTGATTCGAAAATTTATTCGCAGTGGTGTGGAAGCCATGCAATTTGAAATGGTGGAAGCTTGCGACGGTAAAGCAGCTTTACATCTCCTCGCAGAACAAGGTGCTGCGATTGATTTGATTTTGCTTGATTGGAATATGCCGGAGATGGATGGATTGGAGTTTTTACATGCAATTAAAAGCTGTCCTTCCTTTCGCCATATTCCGGTGATGATGGTGACGACAGAAAGTGAGCGGGAAAATATGATTCAGGCGGTCCAGGCTGGGGCGATTAACTATTTAATCAAACCCTTTACCTTAGAAGAATTGACCCAGAAGATCGAAGAATGTGTGGCTTGCTGTGTAGAACAGAAAGTTTATTCAGAAAATCTTGACAGTTCAAAAGGCCTGTCATAATATAATAATTATGAATACTACGACGAAACAAAAGCTTATTACAATTGGTGCAAAAGCTATGCTAGCCAAAAGTTATCATGGCGTAGGGCTACAGGAAGTATTAGCCGAAGCGCAAGTGCCGAAAGGCTCTTTTTATCATTACTTTGCTTCGAAAGAAGCCTTTGGTGTGGCCATTATTGAATATTATGGCGATAGACTTGCGAAAAATATCGACGAATTTTTACAGGATACAGCATATAGTCCGCGAGAGCGGATTGTACGTTATTTTCAAGCGGTTCGCGATTATTATGAAAGTAGAGGGTTTGGGCGCGGCTGTCTTGTCGCCAAATTAGCGACGGAAGTGGCTGATCCAAGTGAACCGATGCGGCTTGCTTTAAAGGCGCAGTTTGATAAATGGACTGCTTTATTTGCTAAATGTATTGCCGAAGGGCAACAGCAGCAAGAGATTTCCGATGAAGCGTCTGCTGAGAGTTTAGCAGAATTTCTTTATACGGCGTGGGAAGGCGTTTTAATTCGTATGCAGGTCAATGGTAATTTGCAGCCGATTGAAGTTTTTTTAGCACAGGCTCTTGACAGTATTTTACCGCCGTGTAGCAAAAAATAGTCGAAAAATGTCTCTGGAGAAAAAACCTTTGCAAAAATAATACGTTGACTTTTTTACAATTTATATTATAATTAAGAACAATAAATTGCGAATGTTAATTTCATGATAAGGCAATGCTGCCGATCTTCTTTATCGGCATGCTTAAAAAGCTGGCCATAGGCCGGCTTTTTTTATATATATAGGGATTTTTAGGCTTGGAATTTGAAATCGATTTGCAGAAAGTGGTGGTGGAAATGATGGCAATTGGAAAAAAAATCTTTGACAAATGGCGGCTTCAGAAACGTTCCCTGCCTCAGAAATCCCCTTCGCGCCGAGAAATTTGGCCGAAAGATTTTCGTATGTTTCGCACTATGACTGTGAAAAAGAAAATCTTAAGCGGTTTTGCCCTTGTCATTTTCTTAGTTGTTCTTATGAGCAGTATTACTTATTATGAGCTTGGCGCTGTGACGCGAGAGTCTCAGGAAAGAATGCAGCAGAATCTTTATAAGGTAGAGCTGGCGGAAGAATTGGCAGTGGATGTTGCCAATCAGGCTGTCGCGATGCGGCGGTTTAATTTTACTGGCGTACTAGCAGATGTAGCAGCTTTTGAAGATCATCGTAAGTATGGCGATGATAAAATCGTTAAGTTGGAAAGCCTACTTAGCTCAGAACAATCGAAAGCGATTCTGGCGGATTTAAAGAAAGCAAAAACCGAGTTTGATACTATTGCGGCGAAATCTATTGCGGCAAAACGGAATAATAATACGGCTGAAGTGGCATTACTTATGCAACAAGCCGGTGATCCTTCGGAAAAAGCCATTGCCATGACTAAGCAACTGGTAAGCGCTGTGAAAGCCTATATTCGCACGGAAGAAGAAAAAAGTATGGAAACAGCCAAGGAAGTGCAGCTTTTACTTGTGCTAATTAGTCTATTAGTGGCAGCTTTGGCAGTCGTGATAAGCATTTATATTAGTAATGGGATTGCTCGCCCAACCAATCGTATTGCCGCTGCTGCGGCTGAAATTGCTGAAGGCAACTTGACCGGTGATGATTTTACTATGGACTCTTCTGATGAGATTGGTCATTTAGGTCAATCCTTTAATCAAATGAAAGGAAATTTGCAATCGTTACTTTCTAAAGTCAATCAGGCCGCTGCCAAGGTAGCCTCTCTGTCGGAGCAGCTTACTGGCAATGCCGAACAGTCAGCAAAATCGTCAGGGCAAGTAGCTGGCGCTAGCATGAGTGTAGCTCAAGGCGCAGAGCAGCAGCAACTTACGGTCAATGAAACAGCTGCTGCTGTACAGCAGATGGCTGCTGGGGTGCAGCTTGTTGTAAATAATGTAAATCGTGTCGCAGAAAAAACCAGCGAGGCGGCGAAACAGGCTACTGATGGCGGTAAGGCTGTTGGCCAGGCCATTGACCAAATGGAGCGTATTGAGGCCGCTGTAACCGGGTCAGCCGTTGTTGTTGCGAAGCTGGGGACACGGTCACAGGAGATTGGTGAAATCGTTCAAACGATTTCTGGCATTGCTAGTCAGACGAATTTATTGGCGCTCAATGCGGCGATTGAAGCAGCTCGTGCTGGTGATCAAGGCAGGGGATTTGCCGTAGTTGCGGAAGAGGTCAGAAAACTAGCGGAACAATCACAAGGCGCCGCCAAACAAATTGCCGCCTTAATCGGTGAAATTCAAACAGAAACGGCACAGGCCGTGAAAGCAATGGATAGTGGCACAGAAGAAGTGAAGTTGGGAACCGAAGCTGTTAATCTTTCTGGCCAGACTTTTAAGATTATTGAAGAACTAGTACAGGATGTTTCCGGTCAGGTGACGGAAGTATCAGCAGCAGTTGAACAGATAGCTAGTGGGACAAAACAAATTGTTCGCGCCATGAGCCGCCTGGATACACTTAGCCATGACGCCGTGGAAAAGGCGCAGACAGTCTCGGCGGCTACACAGGAACAATCTGCTGTTGTCGAAGAAATTGCCTCATCAAGTCAAATTCTTGCGGGAATGGCTCAGGAATTGCACGAAGTAGTTGGACACTTTCGCTTGAAAGCTTAAGTCAGCAAGTTTTATATTTTATGGGGGGAGCGCAATGAAAGAAAAAAAATCGATAGCGCAGTCAACCTTACAGAATCTTTTACAAGTTGGCGATCATGAACGGATTATCGCTTTATTTGAAGCGTTGCAGCAGGAACGAAATTTGCAAGAAGCTCGCCTTCAGGCACTGCTTGATACAATGAATGAGGCTGTATGCATGGTTGACGAGAACGACCAGGTTGTTGCCTGGAATGAGCAGGCTGTATTGCTTTACGGGATTGATCAGGCCGATATTGTTGGTAAAGCCGTAACACAGTTTTTTTCAAACCTCATTGTCAGTAAAGTCGTGCAGGAGGGAGAACAAGTAAAGGATGCCTACCACCGACCGCGCTCTGATAAGCATGTCTTGATTAATGCGAGAGCGATACAGTTAGATGATCGTATTATCGGTGGTGTTGGTTGTGAACGGGATATTACAGAGCTTGTGCAGTTAAACCAGAAGTTGTCGCAGTCCCATGAAGAAGTGCGGTCTTTAAAGCAGGAGATTCATAAGATTCATCAAAAAAGCGACGCTTTTGCTACAGTCTACGGTCATAGTGAACCCATTAAAGAAGCCATTGCCATTGCGAAACGCGTCGCCGCCGCTAGCGTTCCGGTAATGCTGCGCGGTGAAAGTGGTACAGGAAAAGAACTCTTTGCGAAAGCGATTCATGAAGCCAGTGGACGTCAAGGCCAATTTGTAGCGATTAACTGCGGCGCCATACCGGCTAATTTATTTGAAAGTGAACTTTTTGGCTATGAGTCTGGCGCTTTCACTGGAGCGGATCGCAAGGGGAAGGCTGGTTTTTTGGAACAGTCAGATGGCGGCACGCTGCTGCTAGATGAATTAGGCGATATGCCGAAAGAAATGCAGGTCAAGCTGTTGCGAGCACTGCAAGATAAAACTTTCTATCGTGTTGGCGGACAAAAGCCGATTGAAGTGAATGTACGACTTATTGCAGCAACAAATCGCAATTTGGAGGAAATGATTCAAACAGGCCAATTTAGACAGGATTTGTATTATCGCTTAAATGTAGTTTCTGTTCATTTACCGCCACTACGTGATCGCAAGGAAGATATTCCCGAGTTGGTACAGCGAGGGTTGGCGTATTTTCGTTCGCTCCATCATAAAAAGATAGAACGGCTGGCGCCGTCTTTATTGGCCGTATTATTGGAATATTCCTGGCCTGGTAATATTCGTGAGTTGTTTAATGTGTTGGAACGTTTAGTTATTTTAGCGGATCAGGTCATTCTTGACGAAACGAATCTGCCTGAGAGCATTTTTTCTGTTTGTACCGAAGCCAATCAGAGTCCAGCGGTTCTATTAGCGGCAGCTTGCGAGAAAAATCTTACAACAGCGACAGAAGCGTTAGAACGAGATGCCATTGATCGGGCTCTTCAGGCAGAGAGCTATAACAAGGCCAATACGGCGAAACGCCTGGGGATTCCTCGCAGTACTTTATATTACAAGTTGCGCAAACTTCATATCGAGTGTCAGTAAATTGACACTTTCGTCAGAAAACTGACGTTTTCTCGTAGTTTGGCAGAAAAAAGGGGGCTTAAAAGTAAGGAGCTCCACTATATTAAAATATAGCTGACTTAAGCGCTGGCGCTATTTACAGCAGGAATCGCTACTTATGGCGATTGCCTGCTTTTTTTATGGCACGCTTCTTGCTTATTAATAAAGAAAATGCAGTTGGTTTTATTTATTCAACGTGCTGCATGGATCAGGAGGTGTATTTTCTTTGAGAATTGCAAATCATCCTATTTTAGATTTTGCCAAGCAAACTTTTGTTTCTTTTACACTCAATGGGCAGCCTTTGACGGGAGTGGCTGGCGAACCGATTGCTGCGGCGCTTCACGCCGCCGGGGTTAAGGTTTTAAGTCACAGTCACAATAATCATCGTCCCCGCGGTCTGTTTTGTGCGATTGGCAACTGTTCTTCCTGCTTGATGACTGTAAACGGCGTTCCCAATGTACGAGTCTGTGTTGAGCCCCTAAAAGAAGGCATGGCTGTAGAAACACAGAATGGGAAGGGGAAAATATTATGATGACACCAGATATTCTTATCATTGGCGCAGGTCCGGCCGGTCTTATGGCGGCAATTTATGCGGCAAAAGCAGGCGCTAAAGTGTTGCTTGCCGAACGGTCTGATCGTCTTGGCGGTCAACTGATTAAACAAACTCATAAATTTTTTGGTTCGAAAGCAGAATTTGCTGGGGAACGCGGGATTGATATTGCTAACAAGCTGATTGCTGAATGTGAGGCAACAGCGGGGATTGAACTGTTAAAACAGACAACAGTTTTAGGCATTTATCCTGACGGCGTTGTTACATTATCAGCGGCTGGCCGTTTTTTGACAGCAAAACCGCGGAAAGTTATCGTAGCTACAGGCGCATCAGAAAAGACGATGGCTTTTCCCAATAATGATTTGCCGGGGATTTATGGCGCTGGCGCTGTGCAGACTTTAATGAATGTCCATGGTGTTGTGCCAGCCAAACGGATTTTAATGGTTGGTGCGGGGAATATTGGTGTTATTGTAGGCTATCAGCTGATGCAGGCTGGCGTAGAAGTAGCCGGAATTGTCGAGGCGGCGCCGAAAATTGGCGGCTATCATGTTCATGCGGCGAAATTACAGCGCTATGGCGTACCAATTTATACATCCCATACTGTGAAAGAAGCCCATGGTAAGGATTGTCTAGAAGGCGTCACAATTTGCCGCCTTAATGAAAAGTGGGAAATGATTGCTGGCAGTGAACAGTATATTGCGGTAGATGGTCTTTGTCTGGCTGTAGGCTTGACGCCTCTGGCGGAACTGCTATGGCAGGCAGGCTGCAAAATGAAGTTTGTACCGGAATTGGGCGGCTATGTGCCGCTTAGAGACGAATCTATGGCGACTACCCAGGAATTATTGTATGTTGCTGGTGATGTATCTGGCGTAGAAGAAGCGTCTGCCGCTATGGTAGAAGGTAAAGTAGCCGGGCTTGCCGCCGCGGCATCACTCGGTTTGAAGCAAGCTTCATTCACAAAAGAGCTGGCGGCGGCGAAGGCGCAGCTACAAGCTTTGCGCAGTGGTCCGGCCAGCGCTAAAGTCTGTGCTGGCTTGGAACAGGTAGCGCTAAAGGAGGTTATTTAAATGGCAGTTGCAGCTTTGAAACAAGGGCCTGTCGCTGTATTTGAATGTTTACAGCAGATTCCTTGCAACCCCTGCGCTGACGCTTGTCCGCGCGGTGCAATTACGGTGAAAGAAATTAACGATTGTCCGACTGTCGATGCTGAAAAATGCAATGGTTGTGGCATCTGTATGACCCATTGCCCGGGCCTTTCAATTTTTGTTATTGATTCTGCTTATCGCTCTGATAAAGCCTTAGTAAAAATCCCTTACGAATTTTATCCTGTGCCTAAGGCGGATAGTCAAGTTGAAGGGTTAAATCGCAGCGGTGAAACAGTGGGGGTTGTTGACGTTGTTCGCGTGCAAAATTCGCCCAACAAAACAACCGTTCTCTGGCTGGCGATGCCGAAAGAACTTGCTGGCGAAGTCAGAGCGATTCGCGTACCGAAGGAGGAAGCATAATGAGCCAAACAGCTGAGGAAAATACCATTATCTGTCGTTGTGAAGACCTTACCCTAAAAGACGTGAGAGATCGAATTCAAAAAGGGGAACATACGCTAGAAGAAATTAAACGGTCTTGCCGTTGTGGTATGGGGCCCTGTCAGGGCCGTAACTGTATGCCGCTGATTGCAAAAGAGATTGCTCAAGCTACCGGGAAAAGTGTTGGCGAAATTGCTCTGCCTACCTTTCGGCAACCGACGGCGGCGATCAAGCTCGGAGCATTGATCGGAGGAAACTCTCATGATAAATAAGGCGGATATTGTAGTAATTGGCGGCGGTGTAATCGGCTGCTCTACCGCGTATAATTTAGCTAAGCTAGGCGCTGGTAAAGTTGTTCTATTAGAAAAAAAATATTTAGCTAGCGGCGCTACCGGCCGCTGCGGCGCCGGTATGCGCATGCAGTGGGGGACGGAAACAAATTGTCTATTGTCGCGAGAAAGTGTGAAAATGCTATCTCAACTGCCACAACTGCTTGATGTGGATATTGATATTGAATTTCATCAAAGCGGCTATTTAATGCCCGCCTATACGGAAAAGATGGTGGAACAGTTTCAGAAGAATCTTGAATTACAGCATTCTTTGGGAATTCCTGCTCGCTGGGTTGCACCGGAAGATTGTCTGGATATTGTTCCGTTTTTAAGTTTGGATGGCGTGCTAGGCGCAACTTATTGCGGTGAAGACGGTCACTGCAACCCCTTTAAGGTTACAGAAGCTTATGCGACAGCTGCCAGAAATCTTGGGGTTGAAATCTATACCGATACGGAAGTGACTGATATTATTTACAAAGGGGATAAGCTGGAAGCTGTTTGCACGACGAAAGGCAATATTTTGACAGATACAATTGTCAATGCTGCTGGCGGTTATGCCAAACAAGTGGGGCGGATGGTTGGCGTTGAACTGCCCATTTTCCCAGAACGTCATGAAATTCTTGTTACAGAACCAGTGGAACCGCTTATGGGGCCTATGGTAATGAGTTTTCACCATAATCTCTATTGTCAACAGAGTCCTCATGGCAGCTTTATTATGGGAATTGGCCATCCTAATGAGCCGGAAACTCACAATATTAAATCAAGCTGGGAGTTCATGGTTGACATGGCTGAGCGGGTTGTAGAGATTTTACCGCCCCTTGCTGGACTGAATGTGATTCGTCAGTGGGCTGGTTTGTATGATATGTGTCCTGACCGGACGCCGATTCTTGGCAGCACTCCGTCACTGGGGCGGTTTTTTACGGCAGCGGGGTTTAGTGGTCATGGCTTTATGATTTCGCCCATTACGGGAAAATTAATGGCTGAAATGATTTTAGGTTTGCCAACGACTTTTCCGATCCAAATGTTTGGCGCAGATCGCTTTGCCAAAGGTGAGTTATTTGTGGAGCCGTCTGTTGTCTAAGTCTTTACAGCAGAATATATTTCAAGTGTCCGATTCCTGACAGATCAACAGTGTAAAAGGAACTTTGTCGTTTAGTAGTGAACTTATAGTGCTATATATCCCTGGTAGTCTTGTAGTGAAGAATCAATTTGCGAAAAGTTCGATTGAATACAAGTATATTTAAAAAAAAGATTGTCAATTTGATAAATACAATGTAATATAAGTATATCAATTAAATGAGTTGGAAGCGAAGGCGCTTCGAATAAGGCACAAAGCCTTATTTGAAGCGCCTTTTTATTTTACTTGGAGGTGATGGGGCAAAAGAAGCGATGGTTGGTGTCCACAGTACAATTAAATGAGGGGGTTTGGCTGTGTTCAAGAAAATCAGTAAAAAATGGGTTAGCGCCTTGATTGCCGTAACACTTTCGGCAGGTCTTTTGGCGGGTTGCGGCGATAGCGCCAGCAAAGATATTAAAATTGGTGTTGTCTACGAGTTGACAGGCAATACAGCTTCGTTTGGAACGGCAGCAGCCAATGGCGCAAAGCTTGCTTTTAAAGAAATCAACGCCAACGGCGGGGTTTTAGGCAAGCAGATTCAAACGGTTGTAGCTGATAACAAAGGCGAGCCTTCGGAATCGTCCAATGCCATGACAAAAGTTATTTCGCAGGACAAAGTGGTAGCTGTTACGGGCTTTACTACAAGCTCAAATGGGATTGCCGCTTCGACGGTAGCGGAAGCCAACAAAATTCCTTTTGTTGCTGCTGCTACGACAAATCCTAAAGTAACTCTTGATGAAAACTCTGGCAAGGTGAAAAATTATACCTTCCGCGTATGTTTCATTGATCCCTTCCAAGGCACTGTTGGTGCGAATTTCGTGTTGAACTCATTAAAACTGAAGAATGCAGCTGTACTGATTGATAATTCCAGTGATTACAGTAAGGGATTATCGCAGTTCTTTAAAGAAGCCTTTACAAAAGGCGGCGGTAAAATTGCCATTGAAGAAGCCTATCTGCAAAAAGATCAGGACTTCAAAGCGACTTTAACGAAGATTAAAGCAGCAAATCCTGATGTGATTTATCTCCCTGGCTATTATGAAGAAGTTGGTAAGATTGTTAAACAAGCACGCGAATTGGGAATTACTGTTCCTTTTGTTGGCGGCGACGGCTGGGATTCGCCGAAGCTTGCTGAAATTGGCGGAGCTGATGCTTTGAATAATACCTTCTTCACAAATCATTATTCTGTAGAAGATAAGAGTCCTAAATCACAGGCTTTTGTAGAAGCTTATAAAAAAGAATATGGTCAAGTACCTGACGCTATGGCCGTTCTTGGTTATGATGCTGCTTACGCTCTCGTTGACGCCATTAAACGGGCCAACAGCGCTGAACCGGAAAAAATCCGGGAAGCTTTAGCAAATACGAAAGACTTCCCTGCTGTTACTGGTTCCTTGACGCTGAATGACAAGCATGATGCTGTCAAGAGCGCTGTCATCATCGAGATGAAAGGCGGCAAACAGGTTTATAAAGAAACTGTAAAACCCTAAAAGTGTAAAGTAACTTTCTTTTGTCTCTATTGTAAGTTACGGCAAATGCCGATCGCTTTTTAGACGGCATTTGCCCTGCTTGCTTAAAAAGCATTTCTAATGTTTAGTAGCTTGTCTATTATGTTTATTAGGAGGGGAAGCCCGAATGGATTCTTTCGTGCAACAACTATTACAACAGTTAATCAACGGCATTTCTCTCGGCAGCATTTATGCGCTGATCGCCCTGGGGTACACCATGGTTTATGGTATCATTCGTCTGATTAACTTTGCTCATGGCGATATTTACATGGTGGGGGCTTATGTAGGATTTTTCTCAACGACACTTTTACACATGTCTTTTTTTCCTGCACTTCTAGCATCGATGGTTTTAACTGGAATCGCCGGTATGGTCATTGAGCGGCTGGCTTATCGCCCGCTGCGCCATGCGCCGAAAATTGCCGTTTTAATTACCGCCATTGGCGTATCGCTCTTGTTAGAATATGGCGGTGTATTGCTTGTAACGCCTCAGCCTCGAACATTCCCGGCCATTTTTACAGCCGATGTATATAACATAGGACCTCTCGTGATTAACAGCCAGCAGCTCTTAATCCTTGTTGTTTCTGTCGTTCTCATGGTGATCCTGACCTACGTCGTGCAATATACGAAGCTCGGCAAAGCTATGCGCGCCGTTTCCTTTGATAATGACGCGGCTATGCTTATGGGCATTAACGTCAATACGGTTATTTCCTTTAC